>DASCQM010000001.1:0-112640 GCA_036013055.1 Dehalococcoidia bacterium
GCGCGCGAGCAGGGTGCCCAGCGCGGCGTCCTCGACGTACTCCCGAGGTCTGCGGATGAGGCCGTAACCGTCGACGAGATCGTCGAGGCGCTGGATGGCGCGGCCAAGCAGACGGCGGTCACGAAGGCCGTCGCAGCCAGCAGGAGCAGGTAGAGGGTGATCAATCGCTGCTGCCCATCCAAGATGAGAAACTGCTCTAGCCGGGCCGCTCCGGGATCGCTGTGACCTTCATGTTTCAGAATCACGGCGCCAAGAAAGAGGGTGTCGGACGCCCCCTCAGCGAGCTTGTCCAAGTCGTCCCAGAACTGGTCGAGCTCCTTCTTTGCCCATGAGTAGCGCCGTTGATATAGCGGCGCGACGAGCTGGCGCTCGGGCCCCAGAACTTCGCGCACAGTAATGCAGCTATCGGTATAGGTTTGCACGGACGAACTCCTATCCAGCGCAAGTGCTCGCCAGGACTCTGCGCAGGTCTCCAGCGAATACTTAAGCCATCGAGAAGCATCCTACGGAATCTCGATCCCGCAGAGATGAGTGCCCTCCCTCGAGCGGATCGGGCCTGCCACTGATGGAGCAACCGCTCCCTTTCGCTCAGGACATAAAGATGCCCTCCGCGAGTCTGCAGAGGGCATCTAGGTAGGCTTGGTGGAGACGGAGGAGAGTCGAACTCCTCGTCCAGAGAACTTTCGGCCTGAATCTACTACGGGCGTAGTCGATGGAAAGTCTCGTCGGCTGTCCTCCATCGACAAGGGGTCAGCCGACCAGCCACAGAAGTCTTAACCCCGCACGCCTGAGGCGCACGTACAGGGAGCATCTCGACTAAACGTCGCCCTTGATCACCCGTCGAGAAGAGGTCATCGCGGACGTCACCGCTTAAGCGGCGAGAGCGAGTTCGTTTTCGCCAGTTACAATTTGCCATCTGCTTTACGAGGGTGATGGCACCTCGGCCCGCAATCCGGGTCCGTACAGCTCCTGTCGATTCCACTCGTCCCCATGAGCGGCCAACGGAGCAGGCACGGTCGAGTACAGCCAGCAGCTAGCGCTGGTCCTGTCGCATCCCGCGCTGGATCGCACGGTCAGCATCACGCTTCGCTATCGCTTGGCGTCGGTCATATTCCCGACGGCCCTGCGCAAGCGCGATCTCAATCTTTGCCAGTCCGTTGTAAAGGTACAGTCGGAGCGGGACGACGGTGATCCGAGGACGGAGTCCCATTTCCCGCTGCATGCGGTCGAGTTCTCGACGGTGCAGCAGCAGTTTCCGGGGCCGTCTCGGCTCGTGGTTGTCACGCGCCGGCGCGTATGCCGCGATATGGACATTATACAGCCATAGTTCGCCATCGATGAATCGGGCGTAGCCCTCGCCGAGACTGACGTGCGCATCGCGCACGGACTTCACCTCGGTGCCGACGAGCTCAATCCCCGCGTCGTAGGTGTCCAGCAGCTCGTAGTCGTATCGCGCGCGTCGATTGACGGCGATCGTCGAACCCCGGGGCTTCTGCTTCTTCTTCGGCGCGGCCACGATCGATCATCTCCGCGGGCAGCAGGGCAGCGCGCCGGGCCCGCGGCGCAGAGGCCGAGGGCAGGGGAGGGCGCTCTTAGCTGTCCTCGCCCCTCAGCACGTCGATGGCCCGGAAGACGGCGACATCGCGACGTTCCTCGATGTCCTCCGCGGTGATCTTGATCTCGACGTCGGGCGTCACGCCCAGCCCCTCGATCTGGTTGCGGTTTGGCGTCAGCCAGCGCGCGATCGAGACGTAGACCGCGCCGCCGTTGCTCAGCTCGCGGGCGTGGTTGACGGTACCCTTGCCGAACGACTTGCTGCCGACGACGGTGGCTCGACCGTTCTCCTGCAGCGCCGCTGCGAGCACCTCTGAGCCAGAGGCGGAGAACTCGTCCTGCAAAATCACGATCGGCAGGGAAGTGATCATCCCGGGTCGTGAGTCGATGCGATCCTCGCGGCCGGTGGCGCTGACCTGCGTGAGGATCGAGCCGCTCTCGAGGAACATGTCGGCGATCTGCGCCGTCTCGATCAGCAGGCCACCCGCGTTCGAACGCAGGTCGAGGATCAGGCCACTGACATCGGCTGCGACCGCGGCTGCGACCTGTTCTTCAACCTCGCCGGGCGTCTTCTGCGTGAATGAGCGGATGGCGACGTAGCCGACGTCGGCGGCCTCGTTGCCCTCGGAGTCGACGAGCAGCCCGCCGGGCGGGTCGGACGTCACGGAGGCCACGAAGACTTCGTCGCGGACGATCGTGATCAGTTCCTCGGTGCCGTCGGTGTGGCGCACGAGCAGTTCGACGGGCGTGCCGTGCGGCCCTCGGATCGCGAGCACGGCGCGGTCGAGCGACCAGCCCTCGGCATCCTCGCCGTTGATCTGCAGGATCGCGTCACCGGCCAGCAGGCCAGCGCGCTCGGCTGGCGTGTCCGGGATCGGTCGCACGATCACCACGTAGTTGTCCTGCTGGGCCACGTTGGCGCCGATGCCCTGGTAGCTGCCTGAGAAGTCGCCACGCGAAATCGCCCACGTGTCGGGGTCGATATACGTCGAATGCGGGTCGCCGAGCGCGTCGAAGACGCCCTGGATCGCCCCTTCGAAGAGGAATTCGTAGTCAATACGGTCGTTTTCGACGAAGTCCTCGTCGAGAATGCCAAGGATCTCGCCGATCAGCGCGTAGTCGACGGTCGTCGTCTGGACCGGTTCGGACACGACCTGCTCGATGATCGTCTCGGGAGCCGGCTCGGTTGCCAGCCGGCCGAGGAAGCCAACAGCCACCAGCAGCACGCCGATGAGCACGGCAAGCGCCGCCACCAGCGCATTGCGTACGGTGTCTGAGCTATCTGTCTCTGAACGTCCGGTCTCTGACCCCACGGGATCGTGCTCCTTGCGAACGCCGGATTGATCGCTCCGGCCAGCGTATGGGAATCGGTCTCTTGAGCAGCGGTGCAACCATTCTAGCATCGCCGCCACTGCGCTCGACTGTCGAGCGCCTCACACGCGCGCTGGCGGCCCCGTCAGCCGTCGACCGGACGCCCGCACGGCTCGACGCCCGACGCTGGCTGTCTGCGAGCACTTCCGGCAATGCCCCACTGTTTGAGCCTGTATGTGCTACATAACCCTAATAGTGCGCAGTACGGAAGGAAGTTGGGAAGGGGTAGCCTACCAGGAGGTTTGGCGGGCGATCTGCGTCCACCGAGACGCGTAGGCGAGTTGATGGATGCGACGCCGGCCGACTACCTACTGCTACCAGCTGAGGTTAGCTCCCGGCGGCGACAGACGAAGTAGAGACGCTACGGCTTCTCGAATCCCCTCCTGCCTTCGTTCGCGCTCGGCCGGCAGCGGCTCGCCAGGTGTCATGGAGAAGTAGTAGCCAGAAACGAATCGCAGATCGAGCGAGACATCCGCAGCGCTCCCCAGCTCTCGATCGACCCACCCGAGTGATCTCAGAACTAGTTCGCGTCTACGCGCGGCAAATCTAGTCCCCACCTCTACGTGAAGCGAGCGGTGAAACCGGGCGTGGTGACGGGGTGCAGCGAACGGTCGGGGCGAAGCCCCGACCGTGTACGTGGGTGGGGGTGAGTTAGGCGCGTCTGACCCTGGGCCGTACTGCGGAGGCCGTCCAAGGTGTTGCGGTGGTTGTTAGGCGAATAGCGAGGATGCTATTGGGCTTATGAGGCTGTTGTGAAGGAGGGCACCAATTTCACTGTCGCTTTGACGGATACTTGAAATCTACATCACGCTGTTCAGCAGGAAGCTGGTAGTCGCCACATTCGAAAGGATAAGCAAGTACCCCGCCGGGAAAATCCGCGTCAGGGGTATAGCACTTCCAATAAAAGAACGACCCTGGCTGAACCCAATGCAGATAGCGGTTTCCTTCTTGAACCGTAAAGTTCACTGATGTATGCGAGACCTTGAAGCGAAAGGGGGCCATGGAGTGAGTCCCAACGGTGATATATTCTCCTTCGTCCTTCTCTTCTAAAGGGGAGAGGCCAACGCTACCAGCGAATCCAATTACCTCACCTCGTCTTATCGAGTGTCCAATCAAGGAGTCACATGAACGTACGTTACTAGTTTCTCGGAAATAATCGTCGAATGCATAGAACAAATGGCCCTGCCGCTGTTCAACATGTCCCCACGCTTTACCTTCATTACAATCAGGATTATGATTATGCCCACGCAATAAGGGAGAAGTAGATAAATGATAAGTACATATAATCATGTCTGGCCAGTCGGGACTTGAAGATTCAAAGCATAATTCCAAATCATTGAATGGGGTGATATAGATCTTATTCTGCCCGTCAGCCAGTTGGTTTGCATTATCGCCGTTAACTAATTGAATTTTGTATTCGGCACTTCGATTCGTAAAGCCTATAAATATCATATCAACAGGCGCGAGAACAGGTGCTCCGTGTTTAAGCTCAAAGTCCATACTGTACTTATTGGAGTAGGGAGTGGAGTTTGGGTGGCCACCAACCTTGGGGCCAAGCGTGATGATATTAGGGTCAGCCCCTGTTCCGTACAATTCCGTATGGGTATTGATACCTTCCATGCTAGCGGGGGGTGAAGTAATAGCGGATGCGCTCGTAAGTGGAACCCCTTGGGCAGGCGTTGGTGGTGTTGGTTGAGTAGCTCCACCACAAGTTATCGTCAGCAACGCGAATACTGCGAGGACAGATGATGTTAATGTGAGCTTGAGACTAATTTCCCTACTCCCTCGTTTTACCCAATCCCGCATGGGACTCTTGGCCGCTGGGCGCTATCTAGCACGCGGCATAACCGTGCCTCTGGGCGCATAACACACTCGATGGATCGCCCCCTAGCGCGCAGCACCTCCAGTACTGCTTCGCCGTGTTCGGCGGCACGAGCGCGCTTCCATACCTTCGTCAGCACTCTGTCTGGTCCAATCACGAAGGTCGATCGCGTCATGCCGATGCTGGTACGACCGTAGAGCTTCTTCTTCCCCCACGATCCGTACGCCGTCGAGACCTTCGTCTCGCCGTCGACGAGCAGCGGGAACGGCAGGGAGTGCTTGTCGCGGAACTTGCGATGCGATTCAGCGTCGTCGGCGGAGACACCGAGTACGACGGCCCCCTGCTCCGTGATCTCGTCATGCGTGTCGCGGAATGAGCAGGCTTCCTTGATGCATCCCGGCGTCTCGTCGCACGGGTAGAAATAGAGCACGACGGTCTGTCCGGCGTAGTCCGCCAGCCGTTGGCGTTTGCCATCTTGGTCCTCAAGATCGAAATCAGGTGCCGCGTCACCCGCCTGGAGTGTCACCGCCATCGTTCGTCCCCATCGGTTGCCTGCAGTCCCGCGAGCATAGGCACGTCCGACCAGCCTCGCAACGCCCCCGCGAACGGGTTCGTCTCCGCAGGGCTCTCTGCTATCGTGTCTGCTTCCGCGAGCGCCAGAACAACCCCGGGAGCCACGATGCCGAACGACGGTCAGCCAACGAGTCACTCAATCGAGATCCGAGGCCTCAACCTCCACTACCTCGACTGGGGGAACGAGGACGCCACCCCCCTGCTGCTGCTCCATGGCCTCTCCGGAGCGGCGGCCGACTGGCTACGCGTCGCCGAGTACTACCGAGAGACGTATCACGTGATCGCGCTCGACCAGCGAGGGCACGGCGAATCCGAACACCCGGCCGATCACGCGTACGCGACCGACGACTTCGTCGCGGACCTCGAAGCGTTCGTTGCGGCGATCGAGCTCGACCGCTTCATCCTCTGCGGGCATTCGATGGGCGGACACAACACGATGGCGTACACGGCACGTCACCCCGAGCAGGTGATCTGCGCGCTCGCCAACGACATCCCCCCGGCGATGGAGCGCGACCCCGCGTGGACCTCCGACGTGCCCGAGGGCGTGCAGCCGATCTTCGCGTCGAAAGAAGCGTGGATCGAGAGCCGTCGCGAGGGCGCGCCGTTCACGTCGGACCTGCACCATCGGTTGATGGCGGACGCGCGACTGAAGCAGGTCGATGGCGGCTACCAGCCGAAGAGCGACGCAAACGCGCAGCACTACTGGGCGCCCACCGACCTCTGGGACGAGGTCGCGACGATCGAGCGACCGATCTTCATCGTCCGCGGCGGCCAGTCGCGGCTGCTCGACGCCGAGACGCTGAAGAAGATGATCTTCGCGATCGAGCCAGCACGAGCGATCGGCCTTGAGCAGTCGGGGCACAGCACGTACATGGACATGGAAGAAGAGTTCCTCTCCGCCTCCTCGCAGTTCTTCGCCGGGCACAGCAGCCCGGTGGGCAGCTAGACCGACGGCAGCGGCGAGCAGTACCGAGCGCCGCTAGTGGCAGCCGTCGACGAGCAGAACCCGCAGGGCGTGCCCGAGCAGGAGCCGTCGCGCTGGGGCGCGTTCGCCTATGCGAATTACCGCCGCTACTGGATCTCGATGGTGGCGCGGGTCTTCGGGCTGCAGTTCCGCTTCATCGGGCAGTCGTGGCTGGTCTTCGTCGAGCTCGACAAGTCGCCCGTCTGGCTCGGAGTCGTCGGGCTCGCGTCGGCACTGCCGACGATTCTGCTCAGCGTGCCTGCGGGGATCGTCGCTGACCGCTACGACAACCGCAGAATCCTGGTGGGCAGTCAGACCGCCACGGCCCTGCTCACGTTCGTGCTCGCCGCGCTGGTGGTCAGCGACCTCGTCACGATCTGGATGGTCGTGGTGTGGAGCATCCTCGTCGGTGCGCTGGCGGCACTCGCCAACCCGGCGCAGTCCGCGATCCTGCCTCGACTGATCGAGATGCACGCGATGCCGAGCGCGGTCGCGTTCATGAGTTCCGTCTGGAACAGCATGCGAATCATCGGACCGGCGCTCGCCGGCGCGATGATCGCGATCATCGGCACCGGGCAGGCGTTCACCGTCACGGCCGGCGGCTTCGCGCTCTCGGCGATCCTGCTCGCGACGCTGAAGCTGACGCCCGTCGACCGCAGCGGGCAGGACGACGACGGCGGCATGTTCGAGGGCGTGCGCTACATCTTCTCGAACCGCCTCTTCCTGGCGACGATCGGGCTCTCCTTCTTTACCTCGGTCTTCGGATCGTCGTACCAGACGCTGCTCGCAGTGTTTTCGGAGGACATCCTCGACGTTGGCTCAACCGGATTCGGGTTGCTCGAAGCCGCCGCCGGCGTCGGCGGCTTCCTCGGCACGCTCGCGATCATCAAGGTGGGTGCTGGCCGCTACGCGGGGATGATCATGCTCGGGTCCGCGGCCCTCTTCGGCATTTCCATCGCGGGATTCGCGGGCAGTCGATCGATGCAGCTCTCGATGGCGCTGCTGTTCGCGGCCGGTTTCACCAGTTCGCTGTATCTGAACATCGGGATGACGACGCTGCAGCTGCTGGTGCCGGACGAATTGCGGGGGCGGGTGATGGGCGTCTGGTCGATGACCTGGTTCCTCGCCACCCTTGGAGGGTTGCCGGCGGGCGTGCTGGCGGAGTTGATCGGCGCGCCGTGGACGGTCGCGCTCGGGTCACTCTCGGTGACCGCATTCGCCGTGCTGCTGCTGGCGCTCTCAAGCGAGCTGCGGAAGCTGCCACAGGCACGTCCGGCGGCGGGCTCCGCCGGGGGAGGCTGGGGCTAGGCCGACTCTCCCTCGGGGAAGGCAACCAGCGACGTCGTCGACTGGATGCCATCGAGCGTGCGGATGCGGTCGGAGAGGATCGGCGCGACGTCGGTCAGGCTGGGAGCCTCAAGTTCAACGACGATGTCGTACGGCCCCATCACCTCATGTACCTCACTGATGCTGGGGAACTGGGAGAGTTCGTCGACGACCCGTCGTGTCGTCCCGGGCTGCGTCACGATCAGCACATATGCCTTAATCATGTATCCCCCTTGAGCACTACAGGGTGTAGCGTGCACCTCGCTGGTCGAACACTCGACTGGTGATATCATACGACGAAGCTGTTGAGGCGCTGAGCGAGACGACTTCCGGACCCGATACTCTAGGCGTGCGGTGCGAATAGTCACTGCGCGCCTTCTGACTGAGTGCCGAAGCTATCCGGGAGCCGTCTTTTTGCGCGCCGAAGCGCAACCGGCGAGCGAGACCGAGGAATCATTCCATGAGCAGAGACCTGAT
Organism: Dehalococcoidia bacterium; assembly: GCA_036013055.1. Classification (GTDB taxonomy): domain Bacteria; phylum Chloroflexota; class Dehalococcoidia; order UBA2979; family UBA2979; genus SHYR01. The sequence goes on from DASCQM010000001.1 coordinate 8,088, forward strand.
CGTCCGATTCGCAGGCGAAGGTGGTCATGGCGTCGATACCGCCTATCAGGTACTGACCCAGCCCGCGGCCCGCGTTGGCTATCACGTCCAGACGTTCGCGACGTTCCCGTCACAGATCACCGGTGGTCCAGTCTGGGCGCAGGCGCGCATCTCCGTTGACGAAGTGCTGACATCCGGCGATGAACTCGATGTGCTTGTCGCACTCGACCAGTACGCCTACGACCACCACGCCGAGGAACTGAGCGACAGCGGCATCATCATCTACAACTCAGAGGAGTACGACCTCTCCAGCCTGCCGAACGCCTTCGGCCTGGAAATCGACCGCATGGCGCGCGAGACCGGCAACGCGCGCGCATCGAACATGATCATGGTCGGTGCCGTCGGACAGCTCGCCTCAATGCCGCAGGAGTACTTCAACGACTTCGTGCGCATGCGCTACGACCGCGGCCGTGACGGCGACCAGGCGATCATCGATTCCAACATCCAGGCGCTGACGATGGGTTACGAGGCGGTTGCCGCGAGCGGCCTCAGCGTCGAACAGCTCGACGAGCCACCGACGGTCGAGGCGACGCGGTCGCTGCTGACCGGCTTCGAGGCGCTCTCGATGGGAGCGATCGCCGGTGGTCTCGACACATTCATCGGATACCCGATCTCGCCGGCCACCACCACGATGGTATTCATGGAAACGAACCTCGTCGGTGAGGGCAAGACCATCGTTCAGAGCAGTTCCGAGATCGAGTCGATCGCGGGGCTGATCGGAGCTGGCTTCGCCGGTAAGAAGGTGATGACATCGACCGCAGGACCGGGTCTCTCGCTGATGGGTGAGGGACTCGGGCTGGCGTGGATGGCGGAGATTCCACTCGTCGTCCTCGACGTCCAGCGAGGCGGTCCCGCGACGGGTTTGCCGACAAAGACCGAGCAGTCAGACCTCTTTGTCGCGCTGACGCCCGGACACGGCGACATGAGCGTCCCCGTGATCGCGCCGGGGAGCGTTACCGAGTGTTTCTGGGCGGGAATGCAGGCGCTGAACTGGGCGGAGCGCTACCAGGGCCCCGTGGTGCTGCTCAGCGAGACCTCGCTGGCGGAGCGACGGCAGGACATCCCGCACCCCGACCTCAGCCAGGTCGTCGACGAGCGTCGCGCGGTCTCCGACGGCAGCGACGGCAACTTGCGGTATCGCGGATCGGAGATCACGCCGATGCCCGTGCCGGGCGGCCCCGGCGCGTACGTTGCCAACGGCAGCGAGCACGATGAGCAAGGCGACACGACCCACCTGCCGGACGTCCACGTCCAGATGACCGAGCGACGCTTCAGCAAGTTGAAGCTACTCGAAGACGGCGACTACGAGTCGGAGAACACCGAGGCCTCGATCGCCGTCATGCCGTGGGGTGGTTCAAAGGGCCCGGTGCAGGCTGCCTACCGGCGGCTGCGCGAGGCCGGCGACGACATCGGCTGGTACTACACGATGTACATCAACCCGCTGCCCCCTGCCCTGCTCGACGAGTTGCGGAGCAAGGACGTCGTGATCGTGCCGGAGCTCAACTACATGGGTCAGTTCGCGCAATACCTGCGGCAGCAGGGCGTGAACACCCAGTCGATCACGCAGTACACCGGGCTGCCCTTCAAGGTGCAGTTCCTCGTCGACGCTCTACGCGAGCGAATCAACGCTGAGTCCGGAAGGTTGGCCGCTGTATGAGCAAGCGCAACCCCGAGTACGACTTCAAGTGGTGTCCCGGCTGCGGCGACTTCGGCGTCGTTCGCGCGCTGGAGATCGCGCTGACGGACCGCGCCGTGCGTCTCAACGACCCGATCGAGAACACCGCGTTGATCGCGGGCATCGGATGCTCCGGCAACCTGGTGCATCTGCAGGAAGGGCCTCAGCCCTTCGGGTTCCACGGTATCCACGGCCGCGCGCTCGGTATCGCGATGGGCGTGAAGGCGAGCAGCCCGGAGCTGAACGTCGTCGTGGTCGCTGGCGACGGCGACTTCCTGAGCATCGGTGGCGAGCACATCGGCCCGCAGGCACGTCGCAACGTCGAGATGACGGCGATTGTGATGGACAACGGCATCTACGGTCTGACCAAGGGACAGGCGTCGCCGACCACCGACCTTGGAATCGTTACCGCGACGACCCCGGCCGGCAAGACCGATGACCCGATCAACCCGCTGGAGATCTACCTCGCGAACGGCGTCTCGCACGTCGCATCCGCGATCTCGACGCGTCCGAAGGATGTCGCCGTGCTGATCGGCGAGGCAATGGAGTACCGTGGGTTCTCGATCGTCCACATCCAGTCGCCGTGCACGTACTTCAACGACACGTATGCCGCGCTCAAGGGCGACGAGAAGAACGGCACTGAGCCGATGGCGTACCCGATTCCCGAGGAGCACGACGCGACCGACTACAGCGCCGCTCTTGAGCACGCCCGCAACGGTCGCGTCCCCGTTGGCACGCTCTACCGCAAGCCCGACAGCGTCCCGATGCAGGACCGCATGCGCGAGGCGGAGGCGAACTCGACGCCGCGCGAGCGCAGTGTCCAGGAGATGCTCGACGCGCTCGTGATCTAGCGCGCGGCCGCCCCCATGCCCGACCCGACACCCGAACTGCGAAGCGTCACAGTCGACGGTGTTCGCCTGCGTTTCGCCGCCGCGCACATGGCAACGCTCGGCGATGAGCTTGAACCGCTGCACGGCCACAACTACGCGGTGCGGGCGCGCGTCGATGGCACGCTGACCGACGACCGCTGGGTGATCGACTTCTCACTGCTCAAGCAGTACGTGCGTGAGGCGTGCGAGCAGCTGGATCATCGGTTCCTGCTCCAACTGCACTCGCCGCACCTGGAGATCGCGGAGGAGGACGGCTGTTGGACGCTGCGCTTCGGCGATCGTCGGTACCACTTCCCGGCGTCGGATGTCGTGCCGCTGGAGATCCAGAACACGACGGCGGAGCTGATCGCCGAGTGGATCGCGGAGCAGGTCGTCGCGGCCCTTGCTGGTGGAGATCACGCGAACATCACGCACGTCGCGATCGACGTCGAAGAGATGCCGGGCCAGAGCGGCGGCTACGCGCGGGAGATCGGCTGACGCGTTGACACCGACGAGCGCCGCCCTACGATCGATCTCGACAGCGCGCAGCGAGCGGCGGGAACCCTAATGCGCATCAACTGGGAAGAGACAGTCAACTCGATCTTCGCCGATCACCTCACCTGCCCAAAGTGTGAGGTGGATTTCGAGACGCTGATCGCCGGCTACTCGCGGAAGCCTGCGCACAACCAGTACGCACCGCGCCACCGCGGCTGCCCGCGTGGCGATGACTGCGATGCGCGCAAATTGATCGTGCTCTGCCAGGGGTGCGCACGAACCGAGCTACTGCGCGGAACCGAAGTGACCGCCGCCCAGATCCTTGAGACGTACATGATGGACGTACGTCGCGACCTCGAAGAGGCGCTCGACTACGTCGCCGAGTACTGGCGCGACGATTTCGACCTTGAGGAGAATGACTTCGAGGCGACGATGGAACAGGCGAATCCAGATGCGTTCCGCGAGGAGTCCGACTGGCGGAACCAGCTCGAGGATGAATACCTCCAGTACCATCGCGTCTTTCGCGAGCGCCACCTGCGCATCCCGATGCCGGGCTGGCGCGCGGAGTACACGGAAGAGATCCTCGCGCTCGGCTACACGACGAAGCTCGGCGAATAGCGCGCATGCGATACGTCAATGTCCGAGGCAGCATCGTCGTGATGCTGTTGATCCTCGTCTCGGCGGTCGGCGGTTTCGCCGGCGGTTTCGTCTACTCCCATGAGCCACAGCCCAGCGCCGTCGAGCTGAACGTCACGAGCGGCAAGGTCGTCAATCCGGAGTCGTACATCGCCGGCACGATCACCAGCGTCGATGATTCGCAGATCACGATCGTCACCGACACGGATCGCACAGTCACGGTCGACATCAACAGCGGCACGCCGGTCGAGCAGATGCTCGCGATCGACCCGGCGGAGCTAGAGATTGGCACGCCGGTCAACCTCGGCGGGAACCTTGCGGCCGAGGGGCAGATTCTGACCGGCGTCGTCGCGCTGCTCACGCCCGACGGGGCACCGCAGTGAGTTCCCGCGTCTCAGCCGTACTGGCGCTGATCGCGATCACAGCGGCGGCCGTCGGTGGTGCGTACGCGGGGTCGACGATCGCCGGAGGCGTGACGGAGCAAGGCGTGACGAACGTCGTGGTTCAGAACCCATCTCAGTACGAGCAGATCCCGGAGTGGGCCGGGCGCTCGGAGGCGGGCTTCACCGGCTTCGGTGGCCTGCCGGCTCTCCCCGGCCGCGTCTTCCGCACCGGCGTGGTCGCGACCAACGAGGACGGCGAACTGACCGTCGAGTCGTCGAGCGCGACCACCACCGTCTCCTACCGCAATCCGAAGCGCCTCTACCAGATCGCGCTCGCCGACACGCCGCTGATCGTTGGCGACGTGGCGCTGGTACGACTCGTCAATGGCAGGACGACGGGCGTGCTCCGGCTGCTGATCGAGGCTGAGGAGCTTCAGGCAAGCGAAGAGTCGGATGCGAACTCGGATTCGACTTCAGACTCGGACTGACCGCTCAAGCCAGCACGGAGGAGCGCAGCCTCGTGTAGTCCGACCGGTAAGCTCTAGCGGGTGAGTCGCAGCTCCGTCGTTGTGTCGGAGCGGACGGACGAGACCCACGCGATCAGCAGCCCGAGCACGGCAACGGCAGTCAGCGCGCCCACGCCGGCGCCAAGCGTGATCCAGTCCGTCTGTACCGTGAACGGCGGGATCACCTTCGTGCCCTCCTCCGTCACGTCGAGGAATGAGAGCATCACCTGCGCGAGCCGTCGTCCGAGCAGCACCCCGATCGCGACCCCGATCACGAGCACGACACCCCACTCCAGCACCATCGAGCGCAGCACCTGCAGCCGCGACGAGCCGACGGCACGTAGCACCGCAAATTCGACGGCGCGCGCGCGCGCGCCAAGCACGAGACTGACGAGGAAACCGAGCATCGCGAGCCCCAGCACCGCGGTGAACGCGGCGAGCAGGATGCCACTGCCGGATGCGCGCAGCGTGGGATCGGCGCGCACCTCCTCCAACTCCGCGTCCTGATGATGGATGCCGACCACGAAGCTGATCGGCGATTGCGAGCTGTTCAGGCGGTGGAGCAGGTCCACCTGGCCGTCGAGCGGTCTGTCGGTGCTGACCCAGACCTCCGTCGGATGCAGGTACGCCTTGCGATCGATCAGGCGCGCGAGCTCGCTGAGGTGCTCGATGTTGACGACGGCGAGCGGTAGCTCGGGACCGAGCGTGGGGAACATGTCGACGACAGCGCGCAGGCTCAATGTGACCGCCATGTCCTCCATCACCGCAGTGACGATCAGTGGCCTACCCTCGCGAGCCGCCGTTACAGCAACGCCCGGGTCGACGCGGAAAGCCGCCGCTGCGGCGGAGTTGATGATCGCCGCAACCGGGACATTGGGGTCGTCGATCAGCAGGTACCGACGGCCGGCGGCCTGACCGGTCGGCCATGACCACATGGCGGACGTAGTGCCCTTCGCCGCTTCCTCGGTCGAGAGCACGAAGTCCTCATTCGCCGTCGGCCCGCCGAAGAGGCTCCAGAGGAAGCGATCCGATTCGCGCTCGAAGTCCTCGATCAGCTCCTCACTGCCGTTTCCGCGCACGGCCGTAATCGAGTCGATATGCAAGGCGCCCGTCTTCGGCACAGCATTGCCCTGCGTCTCGGTGATGCGGAAGCCGACGAACGTGAGCGGGCGTTCGCCCTCGGCCGGCAGCGGGGCCACGAACTCGCGCCAGCCTTCAAAGTCGATGTTCGTGAGCTTCGTGTTCACGTAGTTCCCACGGGCATCACGGAAACGCGCCCAGAAGCCGCTTGAGGAGCGAGTGTTCGTCGCCATCAGCGAGACCTTGATCGCCGTCGTGTCCGCGCTGAGCGCGGGACGCCCGCCGCCCGACGGGACCGCGCTCTGAATCCGTCTCATCAGCTCAGGTAGCGGTTCGTCGGCGAAGTCCTCGCGGAACCAGAGCATCGAGGACGTCCGCTCCGGGTCGACGCCGAGCACCTGCACGGATGATCGCGCCGTCGTCCGCACCTTGCCACGGAAGACGAGCGCCGCGTCATCGACGCCACGAACGCCGCGCAGCGCATCGATGTTGCTTGTGGCCCTCGATCGGTCCGTCGTCTGCAGCGTGGAGCGCAGGTCGACGCCGGTGGAGTAGAGCACACGGTCGGACTGCGATTGGTCGACCGTCGGACCATACGAGGCGGCGAACGTGCCGACGGAGATCGCCATGATCAGCAGCAGAATCAATCGCGCGTAGGCCGCCGGAGCACGACCCGTGCGCCGCAGTCCGAGCGCAACGGCGGTTCCGCCGATCGTCAGCAGGATCGAGACCGTGCGCCTCAGCAGCGGCGGATAGAAGCGCAGTACCAGCGCGGCAACTGCGGCCGTGAAGACCAGCGGCGCCGCGAGCAGCAACGGATCGCTCGACCAGCCGCCGACGGCGTCCGGGTCGAACACGGTCCCTCGCTGGTCGAGCTGCCAGAGCAGGATGCCGGCCAGTCCGACGACGGCGAAGTCGAGGTAGTAGCGCTGGATCACGTTGCGACCCGGCGGGCGGGCTTGATCCGTCTTCGTGTCGATGATCGCGCGTCGGGAAGATGCGTATGCCGGGATTAGGATCGCGATCAGGGCTAGCACCGCTCCGGCGACGGCGAGCAGGTAGGCCGACGGCGAGACCGTGACGGGCAACGCGTTGCCATCGGTGAGGATGCTGAACGTCGGCGTGTAACCGAGCGCCGCGACGCCCTGCCCCGCCAGCCACGGTGCCACGACCGCGGCTGCGGCCGCGATCAGCACGCCCTCCATCAGGTAGATGCCGACAAGCTGCGCGGTGCTGGCGCCGCGGCTGCGCAAGACGCTCAGCTCCTCCGCCTCGCGCTCGACGAGCATCGATGCGACGACGGCGACGTAGTAGAGCACGATGCCGACCACCTGCAGCAGGATGATCAGCAGCGGCACCTGCTGGAACGACTGGGCGTTGCGGAACTGGCTGAGCGCCGCACCGACGGGCCAGGCCATCACCGGCGCGAGTCCAAGTCGCGTATCGATATCGGCGGAGACGAGCCGCGTGCTGTCGATGCCGCGATCGACGTCGCCGAGCGTCAGCGCGCGAACATCGACGTTCATGCCGACGCGGTAGCGCAGCGAGAGGAACGGAGCGGCCTCCCCGAACGGGCCGAGCAGCTGCGCTTCGGTGAGGAAGAGCGGCATCGAGCCGGTACCGGCCAGCGCCCTCGAGATGTCGATGTTCGGACCGCCCGTGGGGTTCGAGACCTCGCCGGGGGAGATGTGTGGCAGCAGCGGCTCGGTGGGGATCGTCAGGTCGCCGCTGTACATCTCCCAGCGGGTGTCGGTCGGGTTGGTGGGGCGCACGAAGCCAACGACGGTGAGGTTGATCGTCTGCGCGGTGAACGCCGAGGGCTGGCAGCGCACCTCGAGGTCGCGGATCGCAGTGTCCTCGTCGGCGGGAAGCGATTCACAGTCGTCGAAACGTCGCAGGTTGAATGAGACGACGTCACCGAGCAGCGCATGCGGCTGGAAGCCATCGAGCAGCACAGCCTCCGCCACGCCACTGTCGAGGTTCGGCATCCGCCCGTCCGTAACGGTGACGTGCCGCTCGAAGTCGGAGAGCCGGTAGATGAAGGCATTCCAGTTCTGATGCACCGCGACGGAGCCGTCCGTCCCGGCGACCTCTACCTTGACGATCTCGTCTTCGGCGTCCTCAGCCACAGCCTCGGTACCCTCAGACTCGCCTGCGGCGGCACCGTCGTCGCTGGCGGCGGCATCACCATCGGTGGCCTCTGCTGCCGCGGCCTCAGCCCGAGCGGCAAGCAGCTCGCTATCGTCGAAATAGAGGTTGAGCTTGCCTGACCGCTCCTCGACGAGCCGGCCCTCGCCGAGCCACGCGACGCGGGCATCGAAGACATCGTTGACCGCCGTGCGTCGCGCGACGTCGACGCCATCACCCGCCGTCAGCCCGCCGACGTCGATGGTGTTCAGCAGCGAGTCATCGAGTGTGCGTACAAGCCGAAACTGGAGGCCCATGTCGGAGAGCGCCGTCGAGTAGATCGGCACCGCAGCGAGCAGCGCACCGGCGACAAGCACGCCGACGGCCGTGACGAGCAGCAGCCGCCACGACGACCACATCCGACGCGGCACAAAACGCCAACCTGCGAACAGTTCGCCCATGACGACGGAGTGTAGCGCGAACCTACGGTACGTATGTGTACGATGCGCCAATCGCGTTCCGCGCAGCGGCTGTACGCGCGCCGCCGGCGGCCGTAGCATTGCCCCACGCGACGCGACTTGCAGAGATCACGAGGGGTGCAGCATGGGCGGAAAGCAAGAACTCCGGTTCGCCTTCGCGGCGCTGCTCGCCGGCCTCGCATGGGGCTACATGCGACACCGTCGAGACGTGCGTGCGCCGGTCTTTGCCGTGCTACAGGGGCTCGAATGGTTTGTAGCCTACGGCGGTGCCGCAGCGCTGATCGATCGCGCGCGCGACCAGCTCGATGAGTCTGACGAGGACGATGAGCCCGTGCGCATCACCCACTACCGGCAGGAAGTCACCGACCGCACGGGAACCGAGGGCTAGACAGACTCGGCGGTCGTACTCCGTCGCTGGCTCGCACGTCGCGACACTGATACGGTGCTCGCTACGTAACGCACACCTACATCGAAGGGGAACGCACATGCCGGCACCGTGGAGCGACTACCAGCCCGTGGTTGAGCACACCTTCTCGCTCACACCGGAGGCGGGACGTTCTGACTTCGTCGACATCTGCTACGCCAACGAGGTCAGCGACGACGTGATCGACGGCTTCGACTCCCTCGATGGCCGCGTGACGTTCAAGTCGGTCGAGGAGGCCAAAGATGCCCTCGAAGCTACCGGAGCCATCTCCGGCTGAGATTCTCGATGGCGACGCCGTTGCCCGACGCAACCAGGCACGCCAGTGGGCCAACGCCCAACTTGCGGCACCGCCATGGGCTGACCGCAAACATCGTCTGACCACCTTGATCGCCGATCCGCCGCTGGTGCCGTGGGCATCCGGCGCGACCACGCACGTCGTGTGGCTGCTGACTGAGATGTCGGAGACGCGCGATTTCCCTCGTGGGATGAGTGAGCCGCTACGAGCACACGGCGCGATCCACGAGCCGCTTGCGACGCTGCCCGACGAGAGCTGGGCACAGCTTGTGATCTTCGACATCGACCGCCTCGAGAAACTGATCGATGGCGTCGCGCAGGACTCAATGGAGGCGCGCTGGGCGATCTGCCAGGCCGAAGCGCTGCACGATCCGCTTCGGCGTCTCGATGCCCTGATCGGCGCGTCACGTCGCATCCCCGAGGGTGGACTGGACCGCGCCGCCCGCGTGCTCTACATCGATGCCGATCGCGCACTGGAGGCTGTGAGCCGCGCCGACCCGGCGCACTTCGCAGAGGCGATCACCGCTGCCGGCGAGGCGAGCGGCGCTATCAGCCGGCTTGCCTGCCTACTCGATGCCGGGATGTACCCGCCCGCGCAATGGATCGCGCCAGCGACGGCGGAGACGGACCTCGGCGCGCGCTTCGCCACGTGGCTTGCCGACATCCCGCGCGCCATCGAGGGTGACGCGGCAGCGGCACGGCGCGTGATCGACGGCTGCGACGGCGTCTGGCGGGCGACGCAACTCGCGCTCCAGCCGCTCTTTGGTTCAACGGACTGGTACCAGTCTCCCGAGACGTGGGCGCTGCGCGCCGCTCGCTGAGTCAGCCGTGGACGCCAACGACATCGACTGGCTGCGCAGCGCGGAGGGTCTCGCCGCGACCGAACGCGCCGCGACCCTACTCGCCGAGCGAAGCGAACTCACAGCGCAACGACGGCTCGGCGACGATCACGGCCGCGCCCACGCTCGCGCGCTCGTCGCGCTGATCGAGGGCCGCGAGGCCGCCAGCGCCAAATTCGCCGACGCTGATTCGCTGTTCTGCGACCGCGAATCGGCTGAACAGGCGAGCAGCGATGTCGTGGCGACCCACACGGCCTCACGCTTCGCCTCGATTGCTCGAGTCGCTGACCTCGGCAGCGGCATGGGCGGCGATGCGCTCGCGCTCGCTCGTCACGCCGACGTGACGGCGGTCGATCGCGACCCCTCGCGGCTGGCGATGCTTGGCGCGAACGCGGACGTGCGCGGGGTCGCGGGCCACGTCACTGCCATCGAATCGGAGATCGAGGGCTGGAGTCCCGGTGGTGTCGATGCGATCTGGATCGACCCCGCTCGCCGCGACGCACGCGGGCGAAGCTTCGATCCTGAACGCTGGTCGCCGCCGCTCTCGCTCGCGATTGCTCTCGCCCGATCTGTACCGGCTGCGGGTATCAAGCTCGCGCCCGGCATCGACCCTGCCGACCTACCGCTCGATGCCTCAGACTCCGAGCTTGAATTCATCTCCCTCGACGGTCGACTAGTCGAGGGCGTGCTCTGGTTGGGCGCACTGGCGACGTCGCCGCGTCGCGCCACGATCCTCTCGAGCGCTACGCCGCTCGGCACAGCGACGCGAGTCGAGTCGCTGGACGGGGAACCCGATACGGGGGCGACGGAAATCGGTGAGCCGGGAGCGTTTCTTTATGACCCGGACCCCGGGATCGGCCGAGCGTCGCTGATCGACGTGCTCGCCGCGCGTATCGGCGGGCACAAGCTGAGCGAGCTGGTGGCCTATCTCACCGCCGACGAGCAGATCGAGTCGCCGTTCGTCCGCCGGTTCCGCATCTATGAGTGGATGGCGTTCTCGGAGCGGGCACTCGTCGAACGGCTGCAAGCGCTCGGCGCGAACCGGGTGGATGTCATGCGCAGGGCCTCGCCGGTGGACACGAACGCTCTGGAGCGGCGCATCAATGCGGCGCTCGGTGGTGGCCCGGCGCTACTGACGGTGGCGCTGACACTCGTTGGAGAGCAGCGCGTCGCGTTGATCGTCGAGCGCGAGCGCGACTAGGCGGAGCCGGCCTCTACCGGGGGTGCGACCGGCGGTGCCTCGGGAGCCGTCAGGACGCGCTCGCCCAGCACCTCGAAGATGATGCGGTCGCGCAACGCGTCGATGCCCCACCCCTTCAGAGCAGAGACGAGGATCGCATCGCCATCGTCGGTCGGATTGGCGACCTCAAGCACGGCCAGATCTTCCTCGCGCTCGGGGGTGCGACCGGCGGGCAGCAGCAGCTCGTCCGCCTTGTTCAGCACGTTCATCACCGGCAGATGCGAGAGGTTGAGGTCGTCGAGCGTCTGCAGCACCGTCGCGACCTGCGCCTCTGCGGCCGGCGAGGTGACATCGACGGCGTGGATCAGCAGGTCCGCCGACTCGAGTTCTTCGAGCGTCGCGCGGAAGGCGGAAACGAGCTGCGTCGGCAGCTTCTGGATGAATCCGACCGTATCGGTGACGAGCAGCGGTGCTCCATCGACGTTGATCCGCCGCGTCAACGTATCGAGGGTCGCGAACGGCGCGTCGGCGACGAAGGCGTCGGCACCGGCGAGCGCGCGCATCAGCGAAGACTTCCCCGCGTTCGTGTAGCCGACGAGGGCGACGACGGGGACGCCGTTTCGTTCGCGCTGGCGTCGGTGTAGCGAGCGCTGCTTGCGCACCGTCTTGATCTGCTTCTTCAAGCGTGAGATGCGGGCGCCGATCAGCCGTCGGTCGGTCTCGAGCTGCGTCTCACCGGGACCGCGCGAGCCCATCGCGCCTTCGAGCCGTTCGAGGTGCTGCCACTGCCCGCGCAGTCGTGGCATCAGGTATTCGTGCTGCGCGAGTTCGACCTGCAGCGACGCCTCACGGGTGCGCGCGCGACTGGCGAAGATATCGAGGATCAGTGCGCTGCGGTCGAGCACCTTCACCTCCAGCGCCGACTCCAGCCGCAACTGCTGGGCGGGCGAGAGTTGCTCGTCGAAGATCACCACGCTGTAGTCGGTGCTTTCGCGCGCCGCCTGCACCTCGGCGACTTTGCCCGAGCCGATGTAGGTCGCGGGGTCGGGATGGTGCTTGCGCTGGCGGGCATGGCCAACGACGGTCGCGCCGGCGGTGCGTGCCAGCCGGCCGAGTTCGCGCAGCGATTCCTCCGCCGACATCTGCGACTCGCGACGCCCGGCCGAGTGTTCGAGGCCAACGAGGAACGCGCGCTCCTGCACCGGGGCGGTGTCGTACGTGCGACCGCGGCGTGATCGCGACGCGGTGCCGTTACCGTTGTCGGTGCGATGCGGTCGCTTACGGGGCAATGTCACTCCAGTGGTGTGACATCGAGTGTAGCGAACCGGGGTCAGTGCTGCTCAGACATCCTTGACGGCGCGCTTCATGCTCTCGAGCATCTCGGCCGGGACAGCTTTGATCTCATGAACCGCCGCCATGTGCACTGTCGCACCCTCCAGCAGCGCCTCAACCGTCGGCTCGGTGCCGACCCACGAGCAAGCGACGCCCATGTCCTCGCAGGACACCACAGGTCGCTCCGTTCCATCGATCCCGCGTGCGTGAGCCGGGACGATATCACAATCCCGAACCTGAACGGCTGAACAGCGAGTGAGGCTACGAGCCTCGCGCGAACTCGCTGAGGCGGTTGAGCCCCTCTTCGAGGCGGTCATCTGCGATTGTCAGCGACAGCCGCACGTAGCCCTCGCCCGCATCGCCGTAGCTGGCGCCCGGCGTGACGACGACGCCGGTCGCCTCGATCAGCCGCTGTGCGAAGTCGGCTGACGACCGCTCACCCTCGGGCAAGCGCGCCCAGACGTAGAGTGCGGCCTTCGGCGGCTCGACGTGCAGGCCAAGTTCGCGCAGCACCGCGACGACACGGTCGCGACGCGCGCTGTAGATCGCGTTGTGGCTCTCGACGCTGTCGAGCGGCCCATCGAGCGCAGTGATCGCCATCTCCTGGATCGCCTGCGGGATGCCACTGTCGATGTTCGACTTCACCCTCGTCAACGCGTCGATCACCTCGCGGTTGCCGACCGCCATGCCGACGCGCCAGCCGGTCATGTTGAAGGCCTTGGAGAGCGAGTTGAACTCGATCGCAACATCTCGCGCGCCGTCGACCTCCAGGATGGACGGGGCGACGTAGCCGTCGTACGTGACATCGGCGTACGCGAGGTCGTGCGCGATCACGACGTCGTGGTCGCGCGCCCACTGCACGGCGCGCTCGAAGAACGCGAGGTCGGCAATCGCTCCCGTCGGGTTGTTCGGGTAGTTGAGCCAGAGCAGACGCGCCCGCTCGGCGACACTGGCGTCGATCTCGTCGAGCCGGGGCAGCCAGCCGTCTTCTTCGCTGAGCGGCAGCTTCACGGACTCACCGCCAGCGAACATCGTGCCGATCTCGTAGACGGGGTAGCCGGGGTCCGTCATCAGCGCGACATCGCCGGGATCGATCAGGCAGAGCGGCAGATGCCCGATGCCTTCCTTCGAGCCGATCAGCGGGACGATTTCGGCGTCCGGGTCGAGCTGCACGTTGTGCCGCTTCGCGTACCAGCGCGCGATCGACTGCCGCAGTTCCGGCAGCCCGTCCGACTCAGGGTAGCGGTGGTTCGCCGCGACATCGGTCGCCTGCTTGAGGCTGTCGAGGACGTGCTCGGGGGTTGGCAGGTCGGGATCGCCGATGCCGAAGGAGATCACATCGACGCCAGCGGCGCGCTTCTCCTCGATCAGCCGCGAGATCGCGGCGAAGAGGTACGGGGGCAATTGCTCGACGCGGTTGGCGAGTCGCACTCGCTCAGCGCCAATTCCCGAAGCGGGCCTTCACGCCGCGCTCCTTGAGATCCGCGATCCGGGCCTCGATCTCAGCCTCGTCGGTGGTGCGACGCCACTCGATGCCGCGCAGGCCGGGGCGGTAGCCGAGTGCCTGCGTGGCACGCACCGCTTGACCGACCTCTGGGCGCACGACCACGGAGACGCTGCGCGCCTCGCTCGCGACGAGCTGGTATGTGGCAGCGGCCAGCATCAACTCGCCGTACCCCTTGCCCCACGCGTCCGGGTCGACGGCGGCGGAGAGGACGCGCCCGCGAGCGCTCTCGATGTCGTCGTTGATCGCATACGCGACCGCCTCGCCGTCCTCCTCGAGGATGCCGATCCAGCCCGCTTGCTCAACACGAATACGGGTCGCGGCCTCACCGTCGGAGAAGTCGCCGTAGCCCTCCGACTCGATCTCGACGATGCGGTCCGCGTCGTCCGGCCCGCCGCGACGCATCGCGACCCCATCCGGGAACTCGGGCGGCGGCATGTTCGGGTCGGCTTCCGTAATCACCATCTCCATCCACTCGCCATTCGGCTGGAAGGAGATGTCCGTGAGCAACGGCTCGATCCACGTTCGATCTGGCAACTGGATCAGGTCGATGCGGACGTAGTCCGCCTCAAATGATTCAAGCTCGGAGTGCAGTTCCTGCCACATCGGGACGAAGTCCACGCGCAGCTCTTCCAGATCCGCGAAGCCGTAGTGCAGGTTGACCTGACCGTCTTCGAGGGCCAGCACCATGCCGCCCGCGTCGCTCTCGATCGCCGCGACGTCCTCGCCGTCGAGCAGATCGCTCCAATCGCGCTGGGTCATCGGCGTGTTGCGAATCGTCGACAGCGGGCGCTGCAGCTCGCGTGGTTCGTCGGTCATGCAGTCGTGCCTTTCGTGGCGCTCTTCCAGTGTGATTCAAAGACGAGCGTCGCGGGCCCTTCGAGGAACGTCTGTCCCTCGCCGTCCCACTCGATCATCAACGTGCCACCGGGGACACGCACCTCAACGTTGTCATCGACATGCCCGTGCAGTCGAGCTGCGACGGCGACGGCGCAAGCTCCGGAGCCGCAGGCCAGCGTCTCCCCTACCCCGCGCTCCCAGACGCGCATCTCAACCGTCGAACGATCGAGCACGTGCACCACTTCGAAGTTGGTGCGGTCTGCGAACAGAGCGTGATGCTCCACTGCCGGGCCGATACGATCGAGGTCAAAGTCCGCCGGGGCCACGTCGATGAACTGCACCGAGTGCGGGTTGCCCATGGAGACCAGCGTGACATTCAGCGACTCGCCCGCGGCCTCGATCGGCAGATCGAGGATTGGCGCGGCCTGTTCGACGCGCGCATCCAGGTCGGCCGCCTCGAACATCGGCTCGCCCATGCCCACGCGAACGCGCTCGACGAGACCGTCAGCGTCGAAGGTTGCGTCAGCGGGATAGATGCCGACGCCGGTCTCAACCGTGACGGTGCGACCCTCCGCCGAGACGACGCCGCGGTCATGGAGGTACTTCACGAAGCAGCGCAGCCCGTTGCCGCACATCACGCCATCCGAGCCGTCCGGGTTGTACATCACCATCCGACGATCGGCACGCTCCGACGGCAGTACGAGGATCAGGCCATCAGCGCCGACGCCGAAGTGGCGGTCGCAAATCTGGCGCGCGACATCCTCCCAGCCGGCATTGAGGCTGTCGGCCTCGGCGAGCACGAAGTCGTTGCCACAGCCCTGCATCTTCCAGAAGTCGAAGGACGAAAGTTCCGTTGCCATAGTCAATTCATCGTACGGGCGCTCGCGCGGCAGCCACAACGGCAGACGCGACCGCACCAGGCTCGGCGACATCGCACCAATCGATGCGCTGATCGTCGCTTGCGAACCACGTCGCCTGCATGCGGATCAGGCGGTGCGTCTCGATTCTCGTCCGCCCCAACGCCTCAGCCTCGGTGAGATCTCCGTCGATCACCTGCAGCGCCTCGGCGTAGCCCATCGAGCGCAGCGCTCCAAACTCGCGACCGTATCTCGCGACGAGCGCTCGCGTCTCCTCGATCAGTCCGTCGGCGTACATCTGTTGTGCGCGGGCGTCAGCGCGCCGGTGCAGTTCTTCTCGCTCCCAGCGCACGCCGACGGCCGACCACGAGAAGTCAGGCCCGCGACGGTTCAGCGGCGGCACCGGCGCACCGGTCGCGTCGATGATCTCAAGCGCGCGAATCACGCGGCGCACGTTGCGGGCATCGATGCGGTCCGCCGACGCGGGATCGACCGACGCGAGGCGCGCGTGCAGCGCCTCTATGCCGTCGTCATCCACCTCACGTTCGAGGAGGGCGCGCAGCTCGGGGTTCGGCTCGACTGCGGGCACGTCCCAGCCTTCGAGCAACGCCCAGATGTACTGCCCGGTGCCGCCGAGCAGCAGCGGCGTCCGCCCTCGCTCGTGGATCTCGTCGATCGCCGCGCGCGCCCTGCCGAGGAAGTCGGCGAGCGTCCACGGTGCATCTGGCGCAGTTACGCCCACGAGGTGGTGCGGCACAGCCGCAAGCTCATCATCGGTCGGCGCGGCCGTGCCGATACGCATCTCACGTCGGATCTGCCGCGAGTCGGCGGAGACGACCTCGACGGGCATGCGCCGGGCGGCCTCGACGGCGATCGCGGTCTTCCCCGACGCCGTCGGGCCAAGCAGCGCGACGACGTGCGCGCTCACGCCCCGGCGGCCTCCGCCACCGCCTGGCAGATCGTCGCGAAGGCGTCGGCGTCGAGCGACGCCCCGCCGACGAGCGCGCCGTCGATATCCGGCTGGGCGGCGAGCGCGGCGATGTTGTCGGCGGTCACCGAGCCGCCGTACTGGATGCGCGCGGCGTCGGCGGTGGCGGCGTCATAGCGGTCCGCGATGATCTCGCGCACGACCCGGCAGGTCTCCTGCGCGATCTCCGGTGTGGCGGTGAGCCCGGTACCAATCGCCCATACCGGCTCGTAGGCAACGACGAAGCCGGCGGGCAGCGCGTCGATACCCTCGAACGCCGCAACGAGCTGCCGGCGCAGGACCGCGGTTGTCGAGTCGCCCTCGCGCTCCTCCTGCAGCTCGCCGACCGCGAGGATCGGCGTCAGGCCAGCATCGAGGACCGATCGCAGCTTCTGCGCCACGAGTTCGTCGCTCTCGCCGAAGACGTGGCGGCGATCCGAGTGGCCGACGATCACGTGGCTCGCTGTGCCGGCGAGAACGGCGGCGCTCTGCTCGCCGGTGAACGCCCCGGTGGGTTGCCAGTGCACGTTCTGTGCACCGACCGCGACCGATGTGCCGGCGAAGGCGTCGGCGGCGTCGCCGAGCCACGGCGCGGGCGGGCAGACGATCATCTCGACGCCGGGCAGGCCGTCGAGCGTCTCCGCGAGCGAGCGCAGCAGCGCAGCAGCCTCGTCGCGGGTCGTGTTCAGCTTCCAGTTGCCGCCGACAACCGGCGTGCGGGGCATCTCAGGCGCCGTACTTCGCCAGGCGCCCAGCGTGCGCGAACGCTGTCGGCAGCACCTCGGCTGCCGGGATCGTGCCGAGTCCTCCGGTGGCACACAGCATTTCGCTGAAGCCGCGGGCGGCATCCCGTCGAACGGTCGCGCCGGAGAGCAGCAGGGGCACCGGGTGCCACGAGTGCGCGGCCAGTGTCGCCGGCGTCGAATGGTCGCCCGCGATGATCAGCACGTCCGGCTTCAGCGCGAGCAATTGCGGCAACTGGCGATCGAACTCGGCGATCGCCTCGACTTTGCGATTGAAGTCGCCGTCCTCGCCTGCCGCATCGGTCGCCTTGTAGTGCACGAAGAAGAAGTCGTAGTCGTCCCAGTGCCGCTCCAGCGCCTCGTACTGCGTCTGCAGCGAGTCACCCCCGTCGATGGACTCCATGCCGACGAGCCGGGCCAATCCGCGGTACATCGGGTAGACCGTGCAGGCGGCCGCGCGGAGCTTCCACAGTTCGGGGAGCTGCGGCAGCGAGGGCCGTGTCGACCAGCCGCGCAATGTCAGGTGGTTCGCCTGATCGCGATCCTTGATCAACTCACGGCCCGCCGCGATGAACTGGTTGAGCAGTTCGGCAGTGCGTGACGCCGTGTCGTCGATCGCCTCGACCGGCAGGGGCGGCTCGCCTTCGACCTGCGGGTCGGTCTCGGTCACCGCGGCGGAGAGTCCCTCGCCGCGCAGCACGAGCACGAAACGATGCTCACGCACAGCTTCGACGAAGACCTCTACGCCGGGCAGTTCGATCGTCCGCAGTTGCTGTGCGATCTCGGCTGTGATTTCGGTCGCGACTCGGCCGGCTCGTCGGTCGGTGATCTTGCCGTCGCCATCGACGGTGCAGAGATTGCCGCGAGCAGCGAGATCGTTCGGACCGATCTCGAAGTCGATCCCGGTCGCCTCCAGCACGCCACGGCCGATGTCGAACTGCAGCGGGTCGAGCCCGAAGAGCGCCGTGTGGCCCGGCCCGGAGCCAACGGTGATGCCGTGACCGGCGGGCACCGTCTGACCGATCGCCCCCTCCTGCGCGAGGCGGTCGAGGTGTGGCGTCGCCGCCGTCTCCAACTCGCTACGTCCGCGCGGACCGGGCAGCCCGCCGAGCCCGTCGAGCACGCAGAGCACCACGCGGGTCTCCGCG
Organism: Dehalococcoidia bacterium; assembly: GCA_036013055.1. GTDB lineage: Bacteria > Chloroflexota > Dehalococcoidia > UBA2979 > UBA2979 > SHYR01. Next base: position 26,505 of record DASCQM010000001.1, read on the forward strand.
GGGATGGAAAGTCGGCGAATCAGTTCAAGGTCCACGAGCAGATGCTAACGCGTCGGAGGCTCGCGGTCAGTCGCGATCACGGGCGTTTGCGTGCGGTCTCAGGCGTCGAGCAGCGCATCGACGCCGGGCAGCGACTGTCCGGCAAGCATTGCGATGAAGGCGGTGCCGCCGGTCGAGATGTGGCTGACGAAGTCGCCCACGCCGGCGCGATGGATTGCCGCAGCCGTCTCGCCACCGCCGACGACGGTCGTGGCGTCGAGCGTCGCGAAGATCCGGGCGAGATCGAGCGAGCCATGCGCGAATCGCTCCTGCTCGAACATCCCCATCGGGCCGTTCCAGACGGCGGTGCGTGAGCCCTTCAGCGCCCGCGCGTACTTCTCAATCGTCGCCGGGCCGATGTCGAGAATGCGCCAGCCACTGGGCACGTCGGAGGGTGCGACCACCGTCACGCTGCCACTCTCCGGCGCACCGTAGGAGACGACGACGTCGTCCGGCAGCAGGAACTCGATGTCATCGCGGGCACCGACGGAGGCCAGCACCTCGCGAGCGCGATCGACCTGCGCTTCTTCGTAGAGCGAGTCCTGTACGTCGTGGCCCTGCGCGACGAGGAATGTGTTCGCCATGCCACCGCCGATACAGACGACGTCCGCGCCCTCGCAGAGGTAGTCGAGGATCGGCAGCTTGTCCTGCGTCTTCGCGCCGCCGAGGACAAGACCAAACGGACGCTCGGGCGAGTGGGTTACCTCACTCAGGAAGTCGACCTCCCGCTCCATCAGCAGGCCCGCGACCGCCGGCAGGTGCTCGGGGATGCCGACGATCGACGCGTGGGCGCGGTGGGCGGTCCCGAACGCGTCACTCACGTAGATGTCGGCCAGACTCGCAAGCTCGCGCGCGAAGTCGGGATCGTTGTCTGTCTCTTCCGGGTGGAAGCGAACGTTCTCGAGTAGCAGCACGCCACCGGGTTCGAGAGCCGCGACGGCCGCATTGGCAGCCGGGCCGACGCACTCGTCGGCGCTGGCAACTGGCGCCTCAAGCAGACGCGAAAGATGCGCCGCCACCGGAGCGTTGCGCTGGGCGTCGACGACCTCGCCACGCGGCCGTCCGCGATGCGAGCAGATGACGATCTTTGCTCCCGCCGCGCGGAGAGTCTCGATCGTCTGGATCGATTCGCGGAGCCGAGTGTCGTCTACGACCCCGCCCTCATCCACCTGGACGTTGTAGTCGACACGAAGGAGGACGCGCTTCCCGGCGACATCAATATCGCGGACCGTCTGCTTCTTCATCGGGCGATCACACCCCTTCGCGATCGCACCATACGGACACGCTCGCGCTATGCGCTACTAGAGATATCAACAGTCCTGTGGCAGTGAAATCAACGCTTCCGACGTCAGAACTTGCGACCGGCTGCCGCGCCTGCGAACTGGGAACACGCATCCAGCGCCTCGGCGCTCAGTCCGACCGCGCTCAGGGCGCCGAGAGCTGCCCCGACTCGCTCCTCGGCGAAGCGCTCCGTCGCGGTGCGCCCCCCGAGCCGCTCCACCAGCTCGGCCAGCTCGGTGACATCGTCGCCGGGTGCGCCGGGCGTCGCGTAGGCGGCCGCTAGCCGATCGGCCTCGTCGCCACCCGCCTCAATCGCGACGATCACCGGCAGCGTCATCTTGCGCGATCGGAGGTCGTCGCCGACCGGCTTGCCGGTCACCGCTTCGTCGCCCCAGATGCCGAGGACATCATCGACCGCCTGAAACGCGAGCCCCACCTGCTCGCCGAAATCGTGGAGCGCGGCAACATGGGCATCCGGCGCACCGCCGAGCAACGCACCGATCGCGAACGGGGCGGCAAACATCGCAGCAGTCTTGCCGCGCGCCATCGCGAGATATTGATCGCGTGAGACGGTCTCGCGGGTCTCGAAAGAGATATCGAGATACTGACCATGCACCAGGTTGATGCAGGTCTCGTCGAGCCGTCGGATCGCCTCGATCGCGCGGTCAGGCGCGATGTCGCGGTCCAGCAGCCGGTGCATCGCCAGCCGCGCCAGCGTGAACATGCCGTCGCCCGTGTTGATCGCCTGTGCCGTGCCAGCGAAGGTCCAGAGCGTCGCCCGCCCTCGTCGGTTCGGACTGGCGTCTTCGATGTCGTCGTGGAGCAGCGAGAAGTTGTGCACCAGCTCCACCGCAGCGGCAGCGGGCACCGCCTGCTCGGCCGAGCCGCCGACGAACTCCGCGGCCATCAGCAGTGCGACGGGCCGCATCGACTTCCCGCCGCTGGCGTCGACGGGCGTGCCGTCTTCGGTCTCCCAGCCAAGGTGGTAGCGCATCCAGCGGAACAACTCGTCGTCGCTCTCACCGACGACGGCGCGCATCTCTTCGACGATCAACGGCCTGTAGCGCTCGATCCGCTGCTCCAGCGACTCAGGCACCGCTTGCCTCCGGCGTCAGGCGCAGGACGTGCTCGGTCTCCAGCTCGATCGCGGTACGTGAGTACGGCAGCGGGCGGAACTCCCCCGCCAGGTACTCGGCGGCGCTGTCGTCATATCGAGCGTGCCCCGGGATACCCGAGTTGCCCGTCGGCAACTGGAAGACCGACCGGTCGAAATCTGCGAGGTCGATCACCTGCCGGTACGCAGCGGTGTAGCCGCGCCCCTCCACCCCATGCCAGACGGTGTAGCCACCCGTGTTCACGGTATTCATGTCCCCACCATACGGGTACGGGCCACGAGAGAAGCGAGGTCCCAGCACCGGCACGGCGCGCAGCGCGTGAGCGGGTCGCAGGCCATGCACCGCTCCCCAGCTCCACGCGCTCGCGTCTGACCCAAGTTCCCGCCGCAGGCGCACGATCGCACGTCCGACGGCCGCGCGCAGGATGCGGTCGCGATCGTCGTCGTCCGCGAGCCACGGCTCGCGCGGGTGTTGCAGCACGTCGATCAGCGGACCCTGCAGGCGGTAGTGAAACGTCGACGATGGGGCCGCGCGGCCGACGCCCTCGCCGAGTACGACGGGCGCGTGCAGACCAGCGACACGTCCGACGAGCACGCGCGCCAGTTCCGTGTAGGTGTGTTCCAGCACCGCCGCCGCCGCGCTGTCGGTGGAGAGCTGGCCGTCCCACGCAGCGAGATGCCCGCCGACTGTGCTGTTGACGTCGACCGAGCCTCGGTCGAGCAGGAGATCGCGCAGCATCAGCATCGGCCGTGACGACTCGTCCATCTGGATCGCCGTCATCGAGTCGATGTCATGCGTCGGACGTGCATCGAGTAGCTCGCGGATGCGCTCGGCGCGCCACGGCTCGTACCACTCCTCGCCGAGTTCGTGATCGCTCCCGGGCGCGTTGTTCGCCGAGATCACGGCGCCAGCGGGTGGGTCGACGAGTCGCGGCAACTGGCTCGGTACCAGCGGCGCCGACGGCCCGGCCGATCGCGCGCCGTCCTGCGGCAGCAGGCCCTCCCCCCGTGCGCGCTCCGGGACACGTCCGACGAGCCGGTAGCCGATGCCACCCTCGACGCTCGCCCACACGAAGTTGAATGACGCGCCTGCCCAGCGATCGAGCGCCGCCTCGAACGTCGCCGCGTCGGTGGAACGGGCGATGCCGAGAAACGCCGATGCGAGTTCGCCGTCTTCGAGCGCCGTCGATCGCAACGCGACCGCCCTGCCCTCGCCGGCGATCGCCGGCCCGATTACCGGACCGTGGCGCGTCTCCAGCACGCGCTCCTCGACCGTCTCGCCGCCGCGCACGGCGAAGCGCTCGACACGCATCGCGCCGCTGACCCAGCCCTGAGGCGTGAGGTAGCGCGCAGGGTCATCCGGATCGACGGTCTCGATGTAGCAGTCGCTGACATCGGCGACGCCCGCCGTGATGCCCCACGCGACCCGCCCGTTGTGGCCACTCGCGAAGCCGGGGATCCCGGGCACGTCGGCCCCGATCACGTCGAGTTGATCGCCCTGCACGTGGCTGACGTGGAAGAGACCGGGTACCTGCGCAGCCAGATGCGGATCGTTCGCGAGCAGCGGCGCTCCGCCGGCGGTCCGATGCCCGGAGATCGCCCATCCATTCGAGGCCGGCGCGACCAGCAGTCCGGCGTTCTGCGCGGCCTCATGGCCGGCGAGCAGTCGCTCGACCGCGTCAGCATGCTCTCCACGCGTCGATGTGACGGCGTCCTCCGGGTAGCCGCGGTCGAGCTCGATCATCCGCTCCGGGCCAAGGTCAGCGAGCAATCGCTCGCGCAGCAGTTCGGTGTCCCAGTTGCCGGCGAAGCTGAAGGAGAGCAACCGTCCGACCAGCAGCGTGTGCTCGGCGCTCCACGGCTCCGGAGCGCGACCAACCACGGCGTATTCCGGCGGCAGCGCGGGCAGCGAGTCGATGCCAGCGTTCACGCCACGCGCGTAGGCACGGAGCAGCAGCGCATCCTCGTCCGGTGTCTTCAGCAGGTCGCCACGCGCACGCTCGGCAAGCCCCAGTCGACGCATGAAGCGGTCCGCTTCCAGCGACCCCACCCCGCCGATCTCGGCGACACGCCCGGCCGCGAGCAGGCGCATCGTGTCCATCTGGAAGAGCCGATCCTGTGCATGCACGAAGCCCTGCCCAAAGATCGCGTCCTCGTCGCTCGTTGCGGTGATGTGCGGCACGCCAGCGCGGTCGCGTCGCACCTCGATCGGTGCGCGCAGACCTGCGACGTCGATGCGCCCACTCAGTCGCGGATGTGAGCGGGTGCAGGCCGCGATCGCGAGCGCCTTCGCCACGCCCGCGGCCTGCCCGCCGAGCTGCAACGCACGCGAGATCAGCCGTCCGACGTCCGCCATCAGGCTGACTGCCTCATGCGGATCTGGGCTAATCGACGCGGTCGAGCGCGTTGAGCTTGTCGAGGCGCGGCTGGTGGCGTCCGCCCTCGAATGACGCGTCGCGGAAGGCTTGCACCACGTCGCTGGCCGCGCCGCGGCCGATTGCCCACGCGCCCATGCAGAGCACATTCGCATCGGTGTGCTCGCGCGAGCGGCGAGCGGAGAAGGTGTCGTGGCAGAGCGCCGCGCGCACGCCTCGGATCTTGTTCGCGACGATCGAGGGTCCAACGCCGTTCGAGCAGATCAGGATGCCGATCTCCTGCTCACCGGCAGAGACCGCCTGTGCGAGCGGGATCGCGATGTCAGGATAGTCGCAGGACCGCTCGGAGTCGGTGCCGTAGTCGGTGATCTCGTCGCCTGACTCGGCGAGCTCGGCGCGCAGAAGTTCCTTCAGCGCGAACCCGGCGTGATCAGAACCGATGGCGATGCGCACCGTGGGTGCTCCTTAGCGAACGACGCTCGTGATCAAATCGTACACGAGCCGGTGACTGAAGACGGATCAGTGGGTCTCAACCCGCGCCCGACAGCCCCAGATCCGCTCTGCTCACGCCGCCCTCGCGCAGCAGCTGCGGCGGCTCGACTGAGAGATCGACGACGGTCGAGGCGACGCCGCCGTTTCGCGTACCACCGTCGAGCACCAGCATCGACTCGCCGAACGCCGCGGCGACATCTGCCGCCGATCTCGCCGGTTCTTCGCCGTGAAAGTTCGCCGACGTCACCGCCAGCGCCCCACCGCAGGCGCGGATCACGGAGCGCGCCAGTGCGTCGTCCGGCACCCGCAGTCCCAGCGTGCCTTCGTCGGTGGTAACGACGTCGGCGAAGCCCTGCTCCACACGCACGATCGCAGTCACCGCGCCCGGCCAGAAACGCGTGACCGTGTCGAGCGCGTTCGCGTCAGCGAGGTGTGGCGTCGCGTCCTCGGCGGTGTCGAGCAGCACCGCGATCGGTTGGTCGGCGGCGCGGCCCTTCAGCTCGGCGAGCCGGCGCACGGCGTCCGAGTGATCGAGGGTCGCGGCGAGGCCGTAGACGGTGTCGGTCGGGATCGCGACGACGCTGCCATCGAGCAGCGCCTGCACCACTTCGTCGACGCGGTCGCGCGGGATGATCGGCACCGAATGGCCTCCTCAACAAGGCGTCTGCCGCAACGCTACCACCGGCCACCGTTGCGGCCACCATTGCTCCCCGATACGATGCGTCCCTAGCGGGCTCCCCACAGTCCTTCGAGGCTCAATTGGTCGAACCGACCGAGTCAGCCGCACCGGCGGATCGGATCCGCACTTCCGGCGATACCGAGGTAGCTACCTACCTCGAGATCGCGGAGGCGCGTGAGCCCGGCCAGGTGCTGACACCCGCCCCTAACGCGCCGGACGCCGTCGCCGTGATCGACTTCGGGTCGCAGTACTCGATGCTGATCACGCGCCGTATCCGTGAGGCCGGCGTCTACTCCGAACTGATCGCGTGGGACGCCCCCGCTGAGGCACTCAACCATCTGCAGGTGAAGGCCTTCGTACTTTCCGGCGGCCCTGCGTCCGTCTACGAGGACGGCGCCCCTACCCTGCCGCCGTACGTCCTCGGCTCCGGCCTCCCGGTGCTCGGCATCTGCTACGGGATGCAATTGCTCACCCACGCCCTCGGCGGCCGCGTCGAACCATCGGACAGCCGCGAATACGGCCAGGCCGTACTGAACATCTCGGATGGATCGACGGCACTGCTCGCCGATCTACCGTCATCGATGCCCGTGTGGATGTCCCATGGCGACCGCATCATCGAAATGCCAACCGGCTTCCGCTCGATCGCTCAGTCAGACAACTCGCCGATTGCCGCGATGACCGACGACGCCGGTCACCTCGCCATCCAGTTCCACCCCGAGGTCGTTCACACGCCGCAGGGCAGCGAACTGATCGCGAACTTCCTCTTCAAGATCGCCGGCTGCGAGCCGACATGGACCGCACAGTCCTTCGTCGAGGAATCGATCGCGACGATCCGCGCGCAGGTTGGCGACGGGCAGGTGATCTGTGCGCTTTCCGGCGGCGTCGACTCGGCGGTCGCTGCGACGCTCGTACACCGCGCCGTTGGCGACCAGTTGACGTGCATCTTCGTCGACAACGGCCTGCTCCGTGCCGAGGAGCCAGCGAGGGTCGTGAGCACCTTCCGCGAGAACATCGCGATCAACCTGATCCATGTCGATGCGGTCGACCGCTTCCTGGGCGACCTTGCCGAGGTGACCAATCCGGAGACGAAGCGCAAGCGCATCGGTGAGACGTTCATCCGCATCTTCGAGGAAGAGGCTCGCGCGCTCGGCGAGGTCGACTTCATCTGCCAGGGCACGACGTACCCGGACGTGATCGAGTCCGCCGGTGCGGGCGGCGGCGCGGCCAAGGTGATCAAGTCGCACCACAACGTCGGCGGACTACCGAAGGACATGAAGCTCTCGCTCGTCGAGCCGTTGCGCAACCTCTTCAAGGACGAGGTGCGCAAGGTTGGCGAGGAGCTGGGCCTGCCGCGCGAGATGGTACAGCGCCAGCCGTTCCCCGGCCCCGGTCTCGCGATCCGCGTGATGGGCGACGTGACTCGCGACAAGCTGGAAGTGCTGCGCGCCGCCGACTGGGTCGTGATGGACGAGATCAAGAAGGCTGCGAAGTACTACGACCTCTGGCAGTCGTTCGCGGTGCTCACCGAGGGCCGCACCGTCGGCGTGCAGGGCGACTACCGTACGTACGGCCACTGCATCGCCCTGCGCTGCGTAACCGCCGAGGACGCGATGACCGCCGACTGGGCGCGCCTGCCGTATGACCTGCTGGCATCAATCTCAAGCCGCATCACCAACGAAGTGCCGGAAGTGAACCGCGTGGTCTACGACATCACGTCGAAACCGCCGGGCACCATCGAGTGGGAGTGATCGGCGAGTGGGAGTAGCAGTAATGGAGACGGCGGGATGAGCATGGACGTGTTGTTGCTTGGCTCAGGCGGACGCGAGCACGCGATGGCGTGGCAGATCGCGAAGTCACCGCTGCTCGGCAAGCTCTACACCGCTCCCGGCAACGCCGGCACCGCAGCGCTCGGCGAGAACATCGAGGACGTCGCCGCCACGGACATCGAGGGCGTCGTGGCGCTCGCCAAGCGGCTGAACGTCGAACTCGTGATCGTCGGACCGGAAGACCCGCTCGCGGCGGGCATCGTCGATCGCCTCGCCGTCGAGGGCATCCGCGCCTTCGGGCCGTCGGCTGCGGCGGCGGAGATCGAGTCGTCGAAGGCGTTTGCGAAGTCGATCATGGCTGGCGCGGGCATCCCGACGGCGGCCTTTCAGACCTTTAGCAACCCCGCAGCCGCGAAGGACTACGCGCGCAGCTTCGCTCGGCCGCCGGTGATCAAGGCCGACGGGCTAACCGCAGGCAAGGGCGTCACCGTCTGCGACACCATCGAAGAAGTCGACATGGCGATCGATGCCACGATGACCGGCCGCGCGTTTGGCGACGCGGGGGCGAGCGTGCTCGTGGAGGAGCGCACCAGCGGGCCGGAGACCTCCGCCCACGCCTTCACGGATGGCGTCACGGTCGTGCACATGCCGTTTTCCTGCGATCACAAGCGCGTCTTCGACGACGACGGCGGGCCGAACACCGGCGGCATGGGTGCCTACTCGGCTCCCGGCTGGCTCTCGAGTGACGACCAGACGTTCATCCAGCAGCAGGTCACCGAACGCGCCGTGAAGGCGATGTTCGAGGCCGGGCGGCCCTACCGAGGGGTGCTCTATCCCGGGATGATGATCACCCCGACTGGCCCCAGTGTGATCGAGTTCAACTGTCGCTTCGGCGACCCGGAGACCGAGGTTGTGTTGCCGAAACTGAAGAGCGATCTACTCGAAATCTGCGACGCCGTCGCCAGCAATCGCCTCGCCGACGTGAACGTCGAGTGGTCGGACGATGCGACGGTCGGAGTGATGATGGCGTCAGGTGGTTACCCGGGCTCGTACGAGACCGGCCTCCCGATCTCCGGCGTCGATGATGTTGATGAGGGAGTGCAGGTCTGGATGGCTGGTGCCCAGATGCGTGATGGCCAGCTCGTGACCAGCGGCGGCCGCGTGCTCTGCGTCGTCGCCTCGGGCGCGACGATCGACGAGGCACGCGAGCGCGTCTACGACAACGTGCGCCGCATCTCCTTCGAGGGCGCGCACTACCGAACCGATATCGCCGCACACGCCACCGAGGCGGTGACGACATGACCGCCCTGGTTGCCGTGGTCATGGGTTCGACGTCCGACGAAGAGCGGATGGCCGGCTGTGGTCAGGCGCTCGACGGCTTCGGCATCGAATACGAGCAGCACGTGATGTCCGCCCACCGCACGCCGGACAAGGTCGCCGACTTCGCTCGCGGAGCTGCCGACGCAGGCATCGAAGTGATCATCGCGGGCGCTGGTGGGGCCGCCGCCCTACCCGGCGTGATCGCTGCCTACAGCGCGCTGCCAGTGCTCGGCGTGCCGCTCGACTCCTCGCCGCTCGGGGGCGTCGACGCGCTGCACGCGATCGTGCAGATGCCGCCGGGAGTGCCGGTCGCCACGATGTCCGTCGGCACTTGGGGGGCGCGCAACGCCGCCGTCTTCGCTGCCGAGATCCTCGCGCTTGGCCATGACGACATCGCCGTCGCGCTGAAGCGCTACCGCGACGAGCAGGCGGGGCGATGAGCGAGCCACGCGCACGCAGCTACGACGATCTGAACCCGATCGAGCAGTTCCCGGGCGTGATTCGTCGCACGCTTGTCTCAGGCGACAACCTCACGCTGGTGGAGATCCGCATCGCCCCCGGCTCCGAGGTCCCCGAGCACACCCACCCGCACGAGCAGGCCGGGCACGTCGCCTCGGGGCGCCTCACGTTCCGCATCGGCGACACGGAGCACGAACTCGGCCCGGGCGACTCGTACCTGATCCCCGGCGACCTGCCTCACCACGTCCAGGCGCTCGACGCCGTGACATTGATCGAGGTCTTCTCGCCAGTCCGCGAGGAGTTCGCGAATGACTAGTCACCCGGTGTCCGTTCGATGATCCCGCGCTACAGCCTCCCCCAGATCGAGAGCATCTGGAGCGACGATTTCAAGTTCCACCGCTGGCTCGATGTCGAGATCGCGGTCACCGAGGCGTGGGCTGCTGCCGGCGAGGTGCCCGTCGAGGACGCCGAACTGATCGCAAAGAACGCGAAGATCGACATCCCCGACATCATGACCTACATCGACGAGACCCATCACGACGTCACGGCGTTCCTGCGCTCGGTCGCTGACTCGCTCGGCCCGGAGTCGCGCTGGGTGCACCTTGGCCTCACTTCCTCGGACGTCTGGGATACAGCCACGAGCCTGCAGATGGTCGCCGCCATCGACGAGCTCTCGAAGCTGCTCGCACGGCTGAAGACCGCGGTGACCGCGAAGGCGCTGGCGCACAAGGACACGATCTGCGTCGGACGGACGCACGGCGTACACGCCGAGCCGACGACGTTCGGCCTCAAGCTCGCCGTCTGGGTCGACGAGATCTCGCGCCACGAGCAGCGCCTGCAGAGCGCGCGCGAACAGGTGGCGATCGGCCAGATGTCCGGCCCCGTCGGCACCCACGCGACGGTGCCGCCGAGCGTCGAGGAGGACGCCTGTCAGCGACTCGATCTCGCCGTCGCGCCGATCACGACGCAGATCATCCAGCGCGACCGCCACGCCTACTACCTCTCGGTGCTCGCGGGCGTCGGCTCGTCGCTCGAGAAGTGGGCGACCGAGATCCGAGGGTTGCAGCGCACCGAGATTCTCGAAGCCGAAGAGCCGTTCGACCGCTCACACCAGACCGGTTCGTCGTCGATGCCACACAAGCGAAACCCGGAACTCTGCGAGCGGGTCTGCGGACTGGCTCGCGTGCTGCGCGGCTACGCGCAGACGGGGCTCGAAGACGTGGCGCTCTGGCACGAGCGAGACATCTCGCACTCCGGCGCGGAGCGCGTCACGCTACCCGACTCGACCGGCTTCCTCGCGTACATGCTGGACATCTTCAGCGGCGTGATGGAGGGCCTCGTCGTCTACCCGGAGCGGATGCAGCGCAACCTCGAGCGCACGCAGGGCCTCGTCTTCTCGCAGAAGGTGATGCTGGCGCTGATCGAGAGCGGCCTCTCGCGCGAAGACGCCTACAAGATCGTGCAGCGCAACTCGATGCGCGCGTGGGACGAGGAGATCCAGCTTCGCGGCCTGCTCGAAGCCGACACCGAGTTCACCGAACGAGTCAGCGCCGAACAGATCGACGCGATCTTCGATTACCACGCGTATCTGATCCACGTCGATGCGTCATTCCGGCGCATCGGACTGCTGAACTGAATAGCGATTAGCGAGGGACCGCCATGAGCGACGTCATGCTCGATAGCCAGGAGACCGCGGGCGTTGCGCTCGCCCACCAGGGCAAGGTTCGCGACATCTACGAGTTGCCGGACGACCAACTACTGCTCGTCGCGACGGACCGCGTCTCGGCGTTCGACGTCGTCCTGCCGAACGGCATTCCGCGCAAGGGCGAAGTGCTGACGCGCACCTCTGCCTACTGGTTCGAGCGCACCTCCGATGTCGTCCCGAATCACATGGTTGCGGTGCTTGATGAGACCACCGCTGACGAGCTGCACATCGATGCCGGGTCGGAGTTCTTCGGCCGCTCGATGGTCGTGCGCAAGGCAGAACCGCTGAAGGTCGAGTGCGTCGTGCGCGGCTACATCACCGGATCCGGCTGGGCCGACTACCAGAAGCAAGGTTCGGTCAGCGGCATCGAACTTGCGCCCGGGCTGGCCCAGTGCCAGATCCTGCCGGAGCCGCTCTACACGCCGTCCACGAAGGCCGATCCGCCCGATCACGACGCCCCGCTCAGCTTCGAAGAGACCGAGGGCATCTTCGGTGCGGAGATCGCCAACGTGCTGCGCGTGCGGTCACTCTCGCTCTACCGCTACGCCGCCGAGCTGGCCGCAGCGAAGGGCATCCTGATCGCCGACACGAAGTTCGAGTTCGGCATCCTCGACGGTGAGGTCACGCTGATCGACGAGGCGCTGACGCCCGACTCATCTCGCTTCTGGCCCGCCGATCAGTACGAGGCGGGGCGCGACCAGCCCTCGTTCGACAAGCAGCCGCTGCGCGACTGGCTCGCCGACAGCGGCTGGGACAAGACCGACCCGGGCCCCGACCTCCCAGCTGAGGTCGTCGAGGCGACTTCGACCCGTTACCAGGAGGCCTACCGCCTGATCACCGGCGAACCACTGCCGGAGAACAGCTGATGGCGCGCTACCTCGCAACCATCGACGTGATGCTGAAGGCGCTCGTCAACGACCCGCAGGGGCTGGCCGTCGTCGATGGCCTGAGCACGCTCGGATTCGACGGTGTCGACACCGTGCGCATTGGCAAGCACATCGAGGTCACGCTCGACGCAGCCGACACGAGCGCCGCCGAGACGGCGGTCACGGACATGTGCGTCCGCCTGCTCTCGAACCCGGTGATCGAGGATTTCTCGTTCGAGATCAGTGAGGTCGCGGCCGCCGAGGCCTAGCGACCAGGCAATGACACTCGGCCCTCGCTAATCCCCGCCGGACCCTCGCAGTGCCGCCAGGATCTCGTCGTGCAGCGCAGCGTTCGTCGTGATGCAGTAGCCGGCGTCGATCGTCGCGTTGCCGTCGCCATCCGTGAGGTGGCCGCCGGCCTCCTCGATGATCGGGACGAGCGCGGCGATGTCGTACGGCGAGATCTCGGGTTCGAGCGTCGCCTCCGCCTTGCCCTCCGCCACGAGCAGGTGCGCCCAGAAGTCACCAAACCCACGCGTTCGCCACGCCGAGCGCAGCAGCCGATCAACGTGGTCACCCCAGCGACCGGAGAGGCGCGCGTACGAGCCGTAGAGCAGTTGCGCATCGTCGATCGTCGCGCGGTCGGAGACGCGTAGCCGCTCGCTCGTTCCGCTGTCGGCTGGCAGTGGGCCGCGGAAGGCACCGCCGCCGCGTGCCGCCCACCAGCGAGTGCGCATCGCGGGTGCCGACGCCACGCCGACCTCCTGCACGCCGTCGCGCTCGAATCCGATCAGGGTCGCCCAGACCTCAACGCCTCGCGCGAAGTTGTGGGTGCCATCGACGGGGTCGAGGATCCAGCGCGGCGCGCCGGGTGCGCCCTCGATCGTCGGCTGCTCCTCGCCAAGGATGCCGTGGTCAGGGAAGCGCTCGATGATGCGCTCTCGCAGCATCGCCTCGGTCTCGATGTCCGCGCGCGTGACTAGCGTGCCGTCCGCTTTCGCGCGCACGCCGGACTCGCCACCGAAGTAGCTCATCGTGATCTGGTCGGCGGCCTCCGCCAGCGCCAGCGCGAAGGCCAGCACCTCGACGTTGTTCGGCCGGGTCATTCCGCCCCGCTATCCCGCCGCAACGGCGGCGCGAGCTTCGACGAGGTCGCGGACGAACTCGACGGCCGCATGCACGCCGAGCGTCTGCGTTTCCAGTGCCATCGAGGGCTTCGCAGGCGTCTTGCCCTCGACCTGTTCGGGTAGATATGGCAGATGGATGAAGCCGCTCGGGATGTCGCGGCCCGTCTCCGCAAGGTGGTGCTGCACGACGTAGGTCACCTCGTTGCAGATGTACGTCCCCGCCGTGTTCGAAACGGCAGCGGCTGCCCCGGCCTCGCTGAGGTGCGCAGCAAGGTCCTGTACCGGCAGACGTGAGAAGTAGGCAGCCGGGCCATCGTCGACGAGCAGCGCCTCGTCGAGTGCCGCATGCTCGTCGTCGCGGTCGATCAACACGTTGATACCGACGCGCTCCACCGAGAGTCGTTCGCGCCCGCCCGCCTGGCCGAGGCCAAGCCACGCATCGAAGTTGCCGCCGTCCAGCTCCGGCAGCAGCAGTTCGAACGAGACGCGACCGCGTACCGGTAGCTTGAGCGTCGTCAGTTCAACGTTGCGCGGCGGGTCCGCAGCCAGCGCTCGCAGGATCTCCGCCGAGGGATTGATCGTCTCGCCGCCGAACGGCTCGAAGCCGGTAAGCAACAGTCGCATGGTCATCCTCCTCGAACCTCAATTGGCCGTGTTGGTTAGGTAGTTATGTCCTAACCAACGCCGCTACGTCGTCAGCGTCTCTTTCGTCGATGGCACGCGCCCTGCGATGCGGCCGTCGGGTCGCGTCGCGGCGTCCATCGCTCGCCCCAGCGCCTTCATCGCCGCCTCTGCGATGTGGTGGTCGTTCGCGCCCGCGATCTGCGTGACGTGCAGCGTCAGCCGCCCACCGACGGCAAACGACTGAATCACGTGCGAGACCATCTCCGACGGTGCCTCGCCGATGCGGTCGCCCGCGAAGTCAAAGGAGACTGCCGAGTACGGGCGTCCCGAGATATCGACGACGGCCTGCACCAGCGCCTCGTCCAGCGGGACGGTCGCGTCTGCCATGCGCACGATACCGGCGCGGTCCCCCAGCGCCTGATCGAACGCCGTGCCTACGGCCAGCGCGACATCCTCCATCGTGTGGTGGGCGTCTATCTGTAGATCGCCGTCGCAACTGACCTTGAGGTCGAATCGGCCGTGGCGCGCGAAGGCGTCGAGCATGTGGTCGAAGAACCCGATGCCCGTGGCGATCTCCGCCCTACCCTCACCGTCGATGTTCAGTTCGACGGCGATCGTTGTCTCCGCTGTCTCACGGCTGACGCTGGCGCGCCGCTCACTCTCGTTCATGCCTCTGCTCCCAGTTCTTGCGCGACCTCGGCCAGCGCTTCAATCACTCGATCGGTGTCCTCCGCCGTGCCGACGGAGATGCGGATATGGCCGCGCAGGCGGTCGCTGTCGAAGTAGCGAATGATCACACCACGGCTGCGCAATGCCTCGCGCACCGTCGCGCCATCCGAGCGCAGCAGTCGGCAGAGCAGAAAGTTCGTGTCGGACGGCCACGGCTCGATCCAACCGGTCGCCTGCAGCGCCTCGAGCAGCCGCTCGCGCTCGGCCGTGATCGTGCACGCGCGCTCGTCGAGCTCTTCGATGTCCTGCAACGACGCCAGCGCAGCGACCTCCGCCGCGACGTTGAGGCTGTACGGCTGTTTCACGGCCATCGTCGCCAACGCCAGCGCCTCTGGCATTACCGCGTAGCCGATGCGCATGCCAGCCAGGCCGCCCCACTTGCTGAAGGTGCGAAGCACGACGAGCGGGGCACCCGCCGCCGCCAGCGGCGCCACGGATTCCTCCGCTGAGAACTCGATGTACGCCTCATCGATCACGATCAGGGCGCCGGTCTCCAGTAGCTCCTCGATCAACTCGCGAGATGCCGCGTTGCCCGTCGGATTGTTCGGCGAGGGTAGGAAGACCGCTTTCGCGTCGCGCGCGGCAGCGAGCAGCGACTCGCGGTCCAGCTCCCAGTCCTCGCGGCGCGGCACGTCGACGACCTCCGCGCCGTACTGCTGGGCGTCGAACGAGTACATGCCGAAGGTCGGTGACGAGATCACGATGCGTTCGCCGGCCTCGATGCAGCAGCGAAAGACCGCCTCGATCATCTCGTCGGAACCCGCGCCGGCGACGATCGTCGACGCTGGTACGCCGAGCCAACCGGCGAGGGCCGCGCGCAGTTCGCGCTGTTCGGCGTCCGGGTAGCGGTGGGCGGCGTAGTCGCCTGCCAGCGCCGCGCGCGCCTTCGTCGAAGGGCCGTACGGGTTCTCGTTGGCGTCGAGACGCACGAGGTCCGAGACCGCAAGGCCGTATTGCGCGGCGATCTGCTCTGGCGCGTCCAGCGTCGCGTAGTCGTCGTACGAGAGCAGCGCCGGGCGCAGCATCTTGGCAGGTTCGAATGTGGCCATCAACGGCCCTCCAGGCGGTGTTCGATCGCTCGTGCGTGCGCGGTCAATCCTTCGGCGCGGGCCAGCGTTGCCGCGAACGGCCCGACCTCGTGAAACTCTTGCTCGGAGACATCGATCGTCGATGTGATCTTCAGGAAATCGAAGACCGAGAGCGGTCCGGCGAAGCGCGCGGAACCACCGGTCGGCATCACGTGGCTCGGGCCCGCGACGTAGTCGCCGAGCACCTCCGGCGAGTGCTCGCCGATGAAGATGCCACCGGCGTTCGTCACCTGCTCCACCAGCATCTCCGGATTCTCGGTCAGAAGCGCCAGGTGCTCCGGCGCGAACTCATTCGCGAGCTCGACCGCCTCGTCGAGGTCAGCCGCGACCACGGCTCCGCCATTCTCGACCGCCACGCGGGCGACCGACTCTCGCTCAAGGTGGGTGAGTTGCAGCTCAACCTCCGTCGCGACCGCTTCCGCGTGTTCCCGGCTCGTCGTGATCAGTACCGGAGTCGCCAGTTCGTCGTGCTCCGCCTGCGCGAGCAGGTCGGCAGCGCAGAGATCCGGCGCGGCTGTCGCATCCGCGAGCACGAGCGTCTCCGTCGGCCCGTAGAGCGCGTCGATGCCGACGATGCCATAGAGCTGCCGCTTCGCGAGCGTCACGAAGACGTTGCCGGGGCCGAAGATCTTGTCGACGCGCGGCACCGTCTCCGTGCCGAACGCGAGCGCGGCGATGCCCTGCACCCCGGACGCGCGGAAGATGCGGTGCACGCCCGCCAGGTGCGCGGCCACGAGCTTTAACGGGTGCACGCTGCCATCGGCGCGCGCAGCCGTCACGCCGACGATCTCCGGAACCTCGGCGACAGTGCCGGGCACCGCAGCGTGGATCACCGTCGACGGCAGCACGGTATCGCTGCCGGCCATGTAGATGCCGGCCCGCCGTAGCGGGCTCACGGTCATGCCGATGCCCTCGTGCGTGAACGATCGAGGGCCGTGCTCCATCTGTCGCTCGTGATAGAGGTGTACGCGATCGAGCGCGACCTCGAGCGCCTCCATCAGCTCTGACGAGACATCGTCGTACGCCGCCATGATCTCGTCGTGCGTCACCTCCAGCTCCTCGTACGAGGAGCCGTCGAACTGCTGCGAGTAGCGACGGACGGCGGCATCGCCCTCGCTGCGCACGTCTTCGATGATGCGTGAAACAACCTCGGCTGCACTCAACTCCTCGCCGAAGATCTCGGCGATGCGGGCGCGGACGTGATCCGGTAGCGCCGGCGCGGTGAGCCGATCCTCGGCGCGGCGCAGCACCGTGCGACGTGCCTCGTCGGCCCCCTCGACGATGCGCAGTGTGTTGCTCATTTCAGGTACTCCCTCAGTTGTTCCAGCGAGCGATCGACGGTCCATTCGAGGAACTCCGCGACGCTCGCCTCGGTGACGTGGTCCATCGTCTCCGCGAGGATCTCCGGCACGTCGCGACCGAACTGCTCGATGTCCTCTTCCGAGTACCCGGCGCGCTTGAGGTGGTGGGTGATCATTCGAGGGAAGCGATCCCACGTCGCTGGCTGCGATGTGATGTCACGCACGACCTCGACCCAGCGGCCCAGCGTCTCCGCTTCGATGAATTCGACAGTGGCGGCCGCCGAGTCGTCGGTGAGCACGTCACGCACGTCACCCATCACCGCCGCCTGCTCACGGGCACGTCGATCCATCTCGTACTGGAGCACACGGTCGAGCACGTTGCCGCGCGGCGGATCGTCTTTCCAGACGGTCGCGCCAAAGTAGAGCCGGTAAACACGCTCGATGTACTGCTGGTCCATCACCAGGTGCGTGAGAAAACCGGCCATGAAGGCGCGCGTCGGCACGTCCAGCGCCACCGCGTCGCTGAGCCCGGGGTGCTGATCGAACATGATCGCGATCGCATCCTGGCTCTCGAAGTTGTCGAGCGAGAAGAAGTGCGTCTCGATGCGGTCGCGTCTGGTCAGTACGCGAATGTCGGGCGCGGTTGCTCCGAGATAGAACGAGCCGCGATCGGCGTCGATCGACGTGTGCGCGAGCCGATCCGCTAGGATCCGCGCGGTTGCGAGGTGCGATCCGAGCGAGGGCATCTCAGTTACTCGCCTCCACGCCCGCCCACAGACGGGCGACCAGCTCGTCGCGAAGCGGCCCGCGATCGCCCGCGGGCGCGACCGGCGAACCGATTACACAGGCGGTCGACTCCATGATCACGTCAATCATACGCAGCCCGTTGGCGCGCATGGTCTCGCCGGTCTCGGAACCCTCGATCAGAATCTCCGCGTCGTCCGGCACGAACGCCTCCGACGCCCCGGAGATCGGGATCACGCGGTAGCGGCCAAGGTGTCGCTCACGCGCGTAGTGGTCCGCCAGCGGCGCGTACTCCGACGCCACCCGGATCGCCCGCTCGGGGTCGTCGCGACGCCAGTACGCGACCGCTTCGTCGATCGTCTCGGCGGGCAGCGCGTCCGGCACGACCGCGCCGAGCTGGTACTTGGAGCGCTTCAGGTCCACGAGTTCCTCGACCGGCGACGTCGGGAAGGTCGCAAGGTGCGCCGAGAGCCAGTCGCGACCCGTCAGCGCGAGGTCGAAGAGGCCGAGGGCGACCGCGCTCGGCATGTCCTGCGGGCGGAGCACCTTCACCTCGACGCCGGCCATCCCCGACGCGGGACGCCGCACCGCCTGCGCATCGTCGTAGCCCTCAAAGGCGATGCCGGCATCGGTCAGCGCGGCCACCGCGTGGCGTTGCGCGTGCCCGTCGGGCACCGCGAGACGCAGTGAGGTGCGAGCCGAAATCGCGGGTGCGTTACGCCCGCCATTGCGTTCGATCGTCGGCGGTACCTCCAGCGCGGTCTCGGGCCGGCCGGCCGGCAGCTGCATCAGCGCTTCGAGCGCCTGCCGCAGATCCTTGCCTGCCAGCGCCTCGCGGTTGCCGATCAGTCGCGCACCGCCCGCCTGCACCACGGCGACGGTTGATAGCCCCTCGGCAGCAGAAGCTACTTCGGAACAGACCGCAAAGTCGGCGTCCTCCGGTGGCCACGCCTCAGCCTGTCCCCAGACGTTAAAGACGCGGTAGTTCGGGACACGGATGCGGTTGAGGAACTTCGTCGCGAGGTTCGGGTACTCCGTCGCGACGCGCACGGCGGCGCCCCCCGCGAGGTCGTCGAATCCAACGCCAGCCGCACCAGCGAGCACCAATCGCTGCGTGCCGACATCGAGCGATCGCAGCGTCACGATCGACTCGTGGCGGTAACGCGCGAGCAGTTCTTCAACCCAGACGCCACTGGTGATCCCGAGGTCGTACTGGCCGAGCGCCACCTGAATCGGGATGTCGCGATCGGCGAAGACTCGCACGAGCACCTCTGGGCGACCGTCGACGTCGAAGCGGTAGTTTCGTGAGCCCTCGCCGTAGCCTTCGGCAACGAATCCAACCGCCGCGAGGCGCTCCGCCAGCGGGTCTCTGAGGTCGCCACGGGGCAGTGCGACGCGGATCATCGGTCCGCCACCAATTCGGCGATGCGCAGCAGGTTCGCGGCGAATCCGGATGCCGGAGCCTGCCGATCACCGAGCGCGCCGCTCAACCGGTCGTATCTGCCGCCGGTCACCAGCGGTCGTT
Source organism: Dehalococcoidia bacterium (assembly GCA_036013055.1). Classification (GTDB taxonomy): domain Bacteria; phylum Chloroflexota; class Dehalococcoidia; order UBA2979; family UBA2979; genus SHYR01. Next base: position 45,739 of record DASCQM010000001.1, read on the forward strand.
CGTCGGCACTGACGACGAAGGTGAGGCCGGAGTAGTACTCGAAACTGCCCGCTGCTGAGGGCCGCACGAGCGCGACGCTCCCCGCCTGCTGCAGCGCGTTCGTCGCAGCTTCGAGCTCGTCGAGGGCGCGCCCCGCTTCGGCGTTCCCGGGCAGCGCGGCGCGCAGGTTGGCGAGGTACGCCGGGGTGCTGCCATCGACGTCGAAGAGCAGCCGCACGGCGGAAGCACCGTCCGGGTTCGCCCCGACCAGCTCGTCGATCACCGCGTCATCGCCGGCAAGCAGGCGGTCGTATGCCGCGACCTGCTCCGGCTGGTCGAGCCCGGCCGCCGCGAGCACGGCGCGCACCAGTCCGGCGTGGGCGATCTCGTAGCGGACGTCATCGAACCCGAGTTCGATCAGGAAGTCCCGCGCCAGCGTCAGCAGTTCGATGTCGGCCTCTGGGGCTTCGATGCCGAAGAGCTCGACGCCGCACTGCCAGATCTCACGGTCGCCTGTCGGGTCGAATCGGTAGACCGGCTGCACGTAGCAGAGCCGCGCCGCGCCGCCACCGTTCTGCTGCTCCTCGTACCAGCGCGCCGCCGGCACTGTGCTGTCCGGTCGCAGTACGACCCGCTCCCCGCTCCAGCCATCCCAGTCGAGGAACGAGTAGACGCCGTCGAGGAGCTGCGGCGAGAGCGATCCCGTGGCGGTGTAGAGGTGCAGGGGTTCCAGCGCCGGCGTGCGGATCTCGCGGTATTCGCTGCGCGCGCAGACATCGAGGAACGCGCGCTCCACGCGTCGGAAGCGCGCCATCTCATCGGGACCCATGTCACGCATGCCGCTGCTGCGCAGCCCTTCGTCGCTTGTCTCGCTACTCGCTGGGGGCATCGGTGGTCTCCTGGCAGGGTTGTCTCGTCATTGTGGCTGGTCTCGGGCAAGTTCGTTTCAGGCAAGAAAAAACCGCGGCGGCATCGCCGTCGCGGTAGTCGATTCAGGCCCTGTCCGAGGAACTACGGGCGCACACGACCATCCGACGGCGAGGTTCGCCGCTCGGCATGCGCGTGAGTCGCGACCACTGAAGTTCGTGTCTTCATCGCCAGAAAGCGTACGAACGAACTGGTAACACGGTCAAGCGACCGCTACTGCTCGCCCATTAGCCGCTCGACGACGGCGGCGCGGTTGTCACATCGCCCGCCGAGAACGGCTGCGTCGTGCCGTCGGCGAGCCGCAGCACGAGTTCCCCGTGCTCGCTGACGTCGAATGCTTCGCCCTCGACCACGCCCGACGGCGTCGCGAGCCGGACGCGCGTGCCGAGGGTGATCAGGCGGCCGCGCCACTGCTCTATCAGGGCGGCGGGGTCGGCGTCGAGCAGATCGCTCCATCGTTGCAGCGAGTACGAGAGCGCCGCCAGCAGACTTTCGAGGTCGGGCGGATCGCCGCCTGCACCCTCGATGCTCGTGGCGGTCGTCAGTAGTTCCGCTGGCGGATCGCGCAGGTCGCGGACGTTGATGCCGATGCCTAGGAAGACATCGAGCGCGGCCCCGTGCCGCGCCTCGGCGAGCACGCCGACGAGCTTGCGGTCTTCGTACAGCACATCGTTCGGCCACTTGATGTCGGTCGGCAGATCGCTCGTCTCGCGGATCGCGTCGGCCGCGGCCAGCGCGCCCGCAGCGCTCAATAGCGGCGCGTGCTCGGTGTGGGCGGGGCGCAGGTGGAAGGTGACGGCGAGCCCGCCGCCCGGCTGCGAGAGCCACGTGCGCCGTTGCCGCCCCCGTCCGGCGGTCTGCTCACCAGCCACGTACACGGTACCAACGTCAGCGCCCGCATCGGCACCCGCCCGCGCGTCGTCCATCGTCGATGCGGTCTGCTCGCGATAGCGCACGTTCGCGCCGACGACACCGCCCGACGAGGCAGCGTGGAGGGTCTGATAGCGGTCGAGATCAAATGGCGGCATGGCGTTGCGGTCGAGGATACCTGTCGCTGCTTTGTGCCGGAGAGTTTGTCGCCAGACGCAGAAACGCCCCGGAAGATTCCGAGGCGTCCTGACAAGTCTACGGGCTATGAACCCGTGAGCATCCTCGCTTAGGAGCTCTTCTCCGTGGAGAAGATGCCCAGGTGGTTCACAGCCTTGCGACTAGAACAATAACCCATTAGACATCACCTCCTTTCTTGCCCTCGACGATAGCGGCCGGTCCCCTGCGCCGTCAATTGCGCAATTCCCCTATCGGTATAGCGACCCAGCCCTACTCGCCGGTCACCTCGCGAATCGCCGCGTCCAGCGCCCCGAGGATGTGGTCGACCTCGTCGCCGTTCACGATCAGCGGCGGAGCGAGCACGATCTGGTCGCCGACGAAGCGCGTGATCACTTCGCCCTCCTCGCGCATGTGCCGCGCGACCTTGCCGCCGGTGCCATCAGCCGCGTCGTACGGCGTCCCGCTCTCGGCGTCCTGCACGAGCGTTAGCCCGGCGATCAGGCCGAGGTTGCGGATGTTGTTGACGTGTGCATGATCGCTGAACGTCGCACGCAGCCCGTCGCCGAGCCGCGCGCCCATCACGCCGGCATTCTCGACGAGGTTCTCGTCCTCGAAGATCTGCAGGTTGCGCAGCGCGACGGCCGCCCCCGTCGGATGTGCGCTGTTGGTGTAGGCGTGCATGAAGCGAGCGTCGCTCGGCAGGTCCTGCAGCGCCTGCATGATGCGGTTGTTGACGACGAACGCACCCATTGGCACGTAGCCGGATGTGATCGCCTTCGCCAGCGAGAGGATGTCGGGCTGCACCTCCCAGTGCTCCAGTGCGAACCAGCGACCGGTGCGGCCGAAACCCGTGATCACCTCATCGGCGATGAACAGCACCTCGTACTGGTCGCAGATCTCGCGAATCTTCGTGAAGTACTCGGCGGAGGGCGTCCAGACGCCGCCCGCGCCCTTGACCGGCTCCGCGATGAAGGCGGCGACGGTATCGGCTCCCTCGCGCTGGATCGCAGCCTCCAGCCAGTGCGCGCACTCGCCGTCGCTGTTCAGCTCACAGTCACATTCGAGGTTGTCGGGCTGCGCGGTATGCACCATCTCGGGCACCAGCGGGCCGAAGTACTTCCAGAACGGCGGCAGCCCCGTCAGCGACGCAGTGGCGAGCGTGCCTCCGTGGTAGGCGCGCTCGCGGGCGATCACCTTCACCTTCGAGCCCTTGCCCTGCAGGTTCCAGAAGAAACGAGCCGCCTTGAACGCGCCCTCGTTCGACTCCGACCCGGAGTTGGTGAAGTAGACGCCGTTCAGATCGTCGTATGCGAGGTCCGCGACCTTCGACGCGAGCTGGATCGCCGGGACGTTCGAGAAGCCGGTGTAGTTGTTGGTGAAGGCGACCTTGCGCATCTGATCCGCCGCCGCGTCCGCGAGCTCCGCGCGGCCGTGACCGATGGCGACATTCCACAGCGACGAGAGACCATCGATATAGCGACGGCCGCGCACGTCGTAGAGCCAGACGCCGTCGCCGTGATCGAAGATCACCGGCTCCTGGTGCTCGGGTACGTAGTACTGCGGGTGGATCAGGTGGGCCAGGTCCTCTTCGACCAGACCCGCAATCGCGTCTTCGTTCATCGTTGCCACGGCAGCCTCCTCGTTCGTCGGGAGATCGGACTCTACCGCGCCTTAGCCGAAACGCGCAGCGATCAGCTCCCGCGCCATGCCGCTCTCACTCCACGCGACGGGTCCGCCAGCCCGCTCGATCGACGATTCGTGGCCCTTCCCCGCGAGCAGCACGAGGTCGCCCTGCTCGGCGATCGCAAAGGCGCGATCGATCGCCTCACGCCGATCCGGCACGCGCTCGAAGCGCTCGCCCTCGGTGGCCCCGGCGGCCGTCATCGCGCGTGCGATGTCATCGATGATTGCGTCGCCGTCTTCAGACCGCGGGTCTTCCTCAGTCAGTACCGCGTACCCTGCCAGCTCGCCGGCGACCGCGCCGAGCCCGCTGCGACGTTCGGACGAACGCTCTCCCGCACAACCGAAGACGACGATCAGCCGCCCATCGACGACCTCGGCGAGCGTCTCGAGCACGCGCTGCATCGCGTCCGCCGTATGCGCGTAGTCGACGATCACGTCGAACGGCGCGCCGCCGATGCGCTCCATGCGGCCCGGGACGCCTTCGCAGGTCGCGACGCCCATCGCCGCGCCGCCGACATCGAGGTCGAGCGCCCACGCGACCGCGAGCGCGGCCGTGGCGTTCGAGATGTTGAACGCGCCGGGCAGCCGTACGCTCGCCTCCACCGACGCGCCGGTCGCCGCGACGGCGAACGTCGATCCGTCCGGCCACGCGATGATGTCGCGCGCGCTGAGGTTCGCCGAGCGGTCGTCGATGCTGTAGCTCATCACCGGCACACTCGACGCGGCGGCGAACGGCTCCCACTCGTCGCTGTCGAGGTTCACGATCGCGACGCGGGAGACGTCCTTCGTCGTCGGCTCGTCGAGCATCGTGAAGAGCCGCAGCTTCGCGTCGCGGTAGGCATCGAGCGTTCCGTGGTGGTCGAGATGGTCGGGCGTCAGGTTCGTGAAGACGGCAATGTCGAATTCGCAGTCCACGAGCCGCAGCAGGTCGAGGCCGTGCGAGGTCGCCTCCACGACGGCGTGCGTGCAGCCGGCCTCGACCATCTCCGCGAGCTGCCGCTGGATTACCGGCGCCTCCTGCGTCGTCAGGCGCGTCGGGTGCGGCGCGTCGACGCCGTCGATGCGTGAGCCGATCGTCGTCAACACGCCTGTCTTGACGCCCGCACCCTCGAGCGCCGCGCCGGCGAAGTAGGCGGTCGTCGACTTGCCGTTCGTGCCGGTGATGCCCACGACCGTGAGCTGACGCGCGGGGTAGCCCTCATGGGCGGCAGCGATCGAGGAGAGCGCGCGACGGCTGTCCGGCACCTCGACGACCGGCACACCTAGCGGCATCAGCGCCTCGCCGCGGCCGGCCTGCGCGACGATCGCGACCGCCCCACCTTCGACGGCGGCGGCAGCGAAGTCGTGCCCGTCGGCCTGCGCGCCGACAACGCAGACGAAGAGATCGCCGGGATCGACGTCGCGCGAGTCATGGCGGATCGCGGCGACATCCGACGGCAGGTCGGACAGTACGTTGGGTCGCACATCGGGTGGCAGACCCTCGCGCCAGTCGCCTCGGGCGGTCATGGCAGCATCGTAACGCGATCGCTGCGCGAGTTCGCCGGGTCTTGCGGCTGAGGGGGGCTGGGGGGGGGGGCACTGTAGAAACTACTGCGCACGCAATCGTAGCGCCGAGGGGGCACTGACTTGATCGAACTCACCGATGAGATGCGCGACTCGCTGGCCAGCGCGCTGGCCGACAAGCTTCCGGTCACCGTCTGCTACGTCGATGTTGACGGACAGCCGCAGATCAGCTTCCGGGGCACGGCGCAGGTACACAGCTCCGACCAGATCGCGACCTGGGCGCGCGACCCCAACGGTGGGCTCCCCAACGCGATCGGCGACCGGCCCCGCCTCTCGCTGCTCTACCGCAACCCCGGCGCACAGCTCGGATGGCAGTTCCAGGGGCGCGCACACATCGATGAGTCCGACGCCGCGCGGGACAAGATCTACGACGCCTCACCTGAGGTCGAGCGGAACCGCGACGAAGAGAAGAACGGCAAGGCGATCGTGATCGACATCGACCGCGTGATCGCTCGCGGCCAGACGCTGATGGAGCGCTAGTCGCGGCAGTAGTAGTGCCAGGGGGCCTGTAAGCCGAATTCTGTATCTCTCCCGAAGGAGAGACGACGGCCATCCATCTAGGACGACAGTTGCCTGCCGCCTCCAGCGACCTACCCGGGAGCGAGGCGGACCACCCCATACTCCCCTATTTGGTCTTGCTCCGAGTGGGGTTTGCCCGGCCGCCTCGTCTCCGAGACGCCGGTGCGCTCTTACCGCACCATTTCACCCTTACCCCCGAGGGGGCGGTTTGTTTCTGTGGCACTTTCCGTCGGCTTACGCCGCCCGGCAGTTAACCGGCACCCTTGTCCGTTGGAGTTCGGACTTTCCTCCCGCGCCCCCGCAAGCGAGGACACCGGCGGCCGTCCGGCCCCCTGGCACGATCGATCTTACGACGGCTCCGGGCTGTGGGAGAGGCTCTACGAGGACGCGTCCGGGAGTTCGCGCGTCATCACATGCAGGTCCTCGGGAGGCAGCTCGACGACCCAGCGGTCGCGGCTGGCGACGCCGATCACTTCGTACGGTCGCGAGGCGACCTCGATCTCGACGGCCGGACCCGCGCCCTCCGGCTGCAGGTGCAGCGTGTGCGTGTTGCCGAACGAGAGCCGGCTCGTGATCGACGCGACGAAGCTGTTTGGCGGCATCTCACCGTCGGGGTCGTGGCGACGCAGGTTGCACCGCTCGGCGCGGATCGCGACATCGACGTCACCGCTCACGCCCGACGGCACGTCCGCGCGCAGCGCGAGACCGTCGACGGTCACGCGGTCGCCGTCGATGGTGCCGCTGAAGACGTTGCCGACGCCGGTCAGCTCCGCCACGCGACGCGACGACGGACGCTGGAAGACCTCGTCGCGACGATCGAACTGGAGCAGATCGCCCTCGTCGATCACGGCAACACGGTCGGCGAGCAGGTGCGCCTCGCGCAGGTCATGCGTGACGAAGAGAATCGGCAGGCCGTACTCCTTGCGCAGGCGCAGCAATTCAGCGCGCAGGTCCTGTCGCAGCACCTCGTCGAGCGCCGAGAACGGCTCGTCGAGCAGTAGCACCTCTGTGTCGCGGACGAGCGCCCGCGCCAGCGCGACGCGCTGCTGCTGCCCGCCGGATATCTCGGTCGGACGGCGCTCGTCGAGGCCCTCGATCGAGAGCACCGAGCGCAACGTCTGCCAGCGCGCGCGCGCGTCGCCGTCGCCCTCAACGCCGACGAGCACGTTCTCTTCGACGTTCATGTGCGGGAACAGCGTCGACTCCTGGATCACGTAGCCAACTCGGCGCTCCTGCGGCGGCAGGTCGATGCCGGCCGACGAGTCAAAGACCTGCCGCCCGCCGATCGCGATCTGGCCGGGCGAGGGCCGGGTCAGGCCAGCGATGGTGCGCAGCGTGAGCGTCTTGCCCGAGCCCGAGCGCCCGTAGATCACGACCACCTCATCTTCGGCGTCGATCGCGATTTCGAGCGCGAAGTCACCGGCCAGCGTCGTGAACGACGCGCTCAGGCTCACTGGTACGCACCCTGCGAGCCGATGAAGCGGTGCAGTACGACGAGCAGCGCGAGCGCGACCGCGACGAGAATCACGGCGATCGAGACCGCCCCCGCGAGACCCGCCGACGACTCGAAGGCCGCGAGGATCGCCAGCGGCATCGTCTGCGTGCGTCCCGGCAACGACCCGGCAAAGAGCAGCGTCGCGCCCAGTTCGCCGAGCGCCCGTGCCCAGCAGAGCACCGCCCCGCCCGCGAGCGCAGGCCAGACGAGCGGAAGCGTCACACGTCGGAATGTGCGCCAGCGCGAGAGTCCGAGGGTGTGGGCGACGCCCTCGAAACGCGGGTCCGCCGCGACAAAGCCCGCGTATGCGGTGCGCACGTAGTACGGAGCGGAGACGAAGACCTGCGCCGCGATCACGCCGGCGGTGGTGAACGAGAGCGCGATGCCCGCACCCTCCAGCGGCTCGCCTGCGTAGCCGCGCCGCCCGAACATCGCCAGTAGCGCGATCCCGGCGACGGCGGGCGGCAGTACGAGCGGCAGGTCGAGCAGGCTCGCCGCCAGCCGCATCGACGTCGATCGGCTGCGGGCGAGCATGTAGGCGAGCGGGGTGCCAAAGGCGATCGAGATGCCGAGGCTGAAGGTCGCCGTAAAGACCGAGAGCCAGAGCGCGTCCCACGTCCTGCCCGATCCCAGCTCGCTGCCGACATCGCCGTCCGTCAGCGCGCGAACGAAGAGTCCGACGAGCGGCAGCACGAAGAAGAGCGCGAAGACGATCGGCGGGACGACCCAGAGACGGCGTAGCTGCGTAACCACGTCAGTTGCCGGCCACGAGCGGGAATCCGAATTCGACGAACGCGGTCTCCGCCGTCGTCCCCGCGAGGAAGGCGAAGAACGACTCCACGTCGCTGTCGGGCGCGCGACCGCCGTCTGTCACCAGCGTGGCGACATACTGGTTGCTCGGTGGCTGCTCGCCCAGCGCGATCGCACGGACGCCATCCGCGCTCGGGACATCGGTCGCATAGACGAACGCGACGTCGGCCTCGCCCAGTTCGACGCGCGACAGCACCACCCGCACCGATGGGTCACGTGTGACGATCCCCGCGCGGAAGGCAGCGGCGAGCGACGGTTCCATCGCGTCCAGTGCCGCCTCGGTCAGCCCGCCCACCGGTACACCGGCCGCCGCGACGGCGACACGCGGTCTCGCGGTGGCGATCTCGTCGACCGTGAACCACGGCGCATCCTCGCGAACGGCGATCACGAGCGTGCTCTCGGCGAGCACAACGGGTCGCGTTGCCAGGTTCGCGTCAACAAGCCGCTGTGCCTGCGCGCGATTGGCGGCGATGTAGATGTCGGCGGGCGCGCCCTCCTCGACCTGCGTCGCGAGCGCCTGCGAACCGCCGAACACCAGATTGATGTCGGCATCGGGGTTCTGCATGCGGTAGCGTTCGACGACCCTCGGCAGCACGTCCGTCAGCGATGACGCCGCGTAGACATCAGCGGCGCCGCCACCGTCGCTACATGCGGTGGCGACGAGACTGACGGAGAGCAGCAGAGGTATCAGGCGGAACACGTCGCAAGTATCGCACCACGCACCGAGAGCCGCCGCCCGGGTCAGCCGACGAGCGTGACGGTGACCTCGTCGTCAGTCACGACGGCCCGCGCGACGACCCGCGTCAGCAGCGCACGGCGCTCATCCGACGGCAGCTCGTCCCACCGCTCGGTCAGTCGGCTCCGCGCGTCAGCGACTGACACGGCGGCAACTCCCACATCGGATCGCTCGAACTCGCTGAGCACGAGCGGTGTTGCCGCGTTCAGTAGTTGCTGCGCGGTCCACTGCCCCGACGCCCGCATGTCGAGCATGTGGTCGAGGGTTCGTTGCGATGTGCGGTCGTCGTTGCGTTGATCCGCTGGCGATGCGCTAGGCGGCCGTCCGCCGGTCGCTGGTGCCGGCAGCAGGCCGATCTGGGTGCGCACCTGAGTTTCGAGCTCAGCCGCGCGACGCGTGTGGTAGTCGCAGCGCCCATGGTTCGTCCGCGACGCGCACTGGTAGTACGCGACCTCCTCGCGCTCCCCGCCCGCGCGTGCGCGGCTGCGACGCATGCCGATCAGGCTGCCGCCGCAGTACCCGCAGCTCGCGATGCCCGACAGCAGGTACTGACGCCGCCGCTGCTTCGAGGGGCTGGTGCGGCGCTTTGCGGTGAGCCGTTGGGCGGTCTCGAACTGCCCTCGCGTAACCAGCGCCTCGTGCGCGCCCTGCACCACCACGCCGAGCCGACGGTAGGTGCCCGTGTAGACCGCGTTGCGCAGGATGTCTCGGATCGAGGCGGTCGACCACGGCCGCCTGCGACGGGTGCGCAGGTCGCTCGCGTTCAGCTGCTGGGCGATCCGTCGCACGCCCGCGCCGTCCTCTACGCAGGCTCGGAAGATGCGGCGGATCACGTCTGCCTCAGGCGGCTCCGGAACCAGATGTCGCTCCTCGATGCGATATCCGTAAGGCGGACGGCCGAGCGCCTGCCCGCGTAGCGCCTTGCGGCGCATCGCCTCACGCACGCGCTCTCCGCGACGTTCCGACGGCCCTCGCGCGTCCCAGCCGTCGACGAGTGCGCGGTCGGACTGCGTGCCGTCAGCGAGGTGCAACGTGATGCCAAGCGCACCCAACAGGAGGTAGTGACGGGCACGCGTCCGCACGTCGTCAGCGAGCACGTCGAAACCAGCAACAACGATGGCGATGTCGGTGCGCTGCGACTCGTCGATGGAGCGGACAAGCGTCAGCAGGGTGTCGTCAGCGTCACTCGCTGCCTCGATCGGCGGCGTCTCCGGGAGCGGTACGGCGAGGACGAGATCTCGTTGCGCGCAGTACGCAGTGACCCGCTCTCGCTGCACGTCGATCGGCAGTTCGGGCAGTGCGCGGAGGTAGCCGAGCGCGATCGTCGGAGGCATCGCATGCTCCGGAAGCCGGGGACGTCGCACCACCCGCCTTGCGACACGTTAAGTATATCCCGCCCCATCGCAAGCGGTGCTACGATCGATGCCCCTGAAGACAACGCACCCGGAGGACACGGTGCTTTACAACGTCTCAGTCTTGCTCGGCGAGTCGCTCGGATCTTCACGCCAACTGGCGGTGGAGGAGCAGTTCGTCACGGTCGCGGACGAGGGCTACGAGACCACGGTCAGCGGCGACGTCACGCTCTTCCGCACCGACCGCGGCATCCTCGTGCAGGCGAAGCTGCTGGCGCGGCCACAGATCGAGTGCGGGCGCTGCCTGAAGCCGTTCACGTACGAGCATCGACTGAAGTTCGATGAGGAGTTCGTCTTGCCGAGCGAACCCGGTGCCGACGATGCGATCGAGGCTGGCCCCGACGACTTCAGCATCGACGAGAGACAGCATCTCGACGTCAGCGAAGCCGTCCGGCAGTATGAACAGTCGGTGTTACCGATTCGGCCGATGTGTCGACCCGACTGCGCCGGGCTCTGCTCCACCTGCGGGCAGGATCTGAATGAAGGTACGTGCGGCTGTCCGAAGGCCGACCTGGATGAGCGCTGGACGTCGCTCGCGGGGCTTTCGGATCAGTTGAAGACGGAGGAAGCCAGTGGGAGTACCCAAGCGTAGGACGCCACGGGCAAAGCAACATCACCGTCGCAGCCACCACCACAAGAAGGGCCCGCAGATCGTGCGCGACCCGCGGAGTGGCGGCTGGAAGGTGAATCATCGCGCCAGTAGCGTGGATCGTGACAGCAAAGGTCGCCCCCTCGACCCGATCGAGCCCTAAGACCCACCCGATCCTCCCCGCCGGATCACGGAACCTCAGATGCCTCCTACCGGTGCACCCGAACTGAACATCGCTGACCTGCCGGTCGCAGCCGATACCGCATGGCTGTTTCCCGGCCAGGGCGCGCAGCACGTCGGCATGGGCCGTGATCTCTACGACGAGATCCCCGCCGCGCAGGCAATCTTCGACGCCGCAGACGCCGCGCTCGATGTCTCACTCTCCTCGATCTGTTTCGACGGGCCGGAGGACGAGCTAACGCGCACGATCAACACGCAGCCCGCGCTCGTCGCCCACTCGCTGGCGGCACTGGCAGCGGCGCTCGAGGCGGGCACGCTCACGTCCCGACCCGCCTTCATGGCCGGGCACTCGCTCGGCGAATACGCGGCACTGATCGTCGCCGATGCGATCGACTTCGAGAGCGGCATGCGGCTCGTCCGTGAGCGCGGTCGCACGATGCAGGAAGCCTGCGACGCGACGCCGGGTACGATGGCCGCGATCCTCGGCATGGAGCCGGGCGACCTGATCCCGATCTGTGAGCAGCACGGCGCATCGCTCTGCAACGTCAACGCACCCGGCAACATCACCATCGGCGGCACCGCCGAGGCTGTGGCCGCCGCCAGCGAGGCCGCCAGCGAGGCCGGCGCTTCGCGCGTCGTACCGCTTGAGGTCGCCGGCGCATTCCACACGCCGCTGATGGACAGCGCCCGCGAGGCGATGAGCGCACCGCTCGCAGGCGCGCCATTCGCCGACCCGACGATCCCCGTCGTCTCCAACGTCACCGCCGCACCCATGACCGCCGCCGCCGAACTCGCGCCGGAGCTGACGCAGCAGATCACCAGCCCGGTGACGTGGGTCGACTCCGTGCGCACGATGCTCGACGCCGGCGTGACTAACTTCATCGAGTTCGGACCGGGGCGCGTGCTCACCGGTGCGATGCGTCGCATCGAACGGTCCGCCACCACGCGCAACGTCGGCACCGTCGCCGACGCCCGTGGCGACGAGCCCGAAGACTAGGCGGAGCACGCACGCCATGACCTCCGATAGCTCTCTTCCCCTCGCCGGTCGAACAGCCGTCGTCACCGGCGGAGCGCGCGGCATCGGTCGCGCGATCGCGATGGAGATGGCACGCCAGGGAGCGACGCTGGTGCTCACCTACCGCACGAATGGCGTAGTCGCCGAGGCAGTGGCGCGCGAGATCCGCGAGCTCGGCGGAAGCTGCGAGACGACTGAGGTCGATGTCCGACGCAGCGCCGACATCGAGCGCATGATCGAGGAGGCGCGGCAGGCCCACGGCGGTCTCGACATCCTCGTCAACAACGCCGGCGCGCGAGACGACGGCCTGGTGATGCGGATGTCCGAGGAGTCGTGGGACGACGTCGTTGAGACGAACCTCAAGGGAACGTTCCTGGCGACGAAGCTCGCCCTGCGCCACATGCTGCGCGCCCGCTGGGGCCGCATCATCAACATCACCTCGGTCGTCGGCATCATCGGCAACGCCGGGCAGGCCAACTACGCGGCCTCGAAGGCCGGCGTGATCGGCTTCACGCGCTCCGTGGCCCGAGAAGTCGCCTCGCGCGGCGTCACCGCAAACGCGATCGCCCCCGGTTTCGTCGACACCGATATGACATCCGGCCTCACCGACGAGCAGAAGCAGTCAATCCTCGATCAAGTGCCGATGGGCCGTTACGCCCAGCCCGAGGAGATCGCACCACTCGCCGCGTTCCTCGCGTCCGAGAGTGCTGCATACATCACCGGGCAGACGTTCAACGTCGATGGCGGGCTGGTGATGCAGTAATGGCGAGCAGCCCACGTCGACGTTCGCGCATCGCCGCGTTTCAGGCGCTCTACGAGACGGATGTCTCCGGCCGCGACATCGACGCCGCGCTCGACCGCCAGATCGAGGTCTCACGACTCTCCGACGACGGCGCGGAATTCGCGCGGCATCTCGTCGACGGGGTGCAGCAGTACCACCAGCAGATCGACTACGAGATCGCGACCCACGCCACGCAGTTCCCGCTCAAGGACATGGCGGCGGTCGACCGAAACGTGCTCCGTCTTGCAATATACGAAGTGCTCTTTGATAATCGCGCGGCTCCGCTACGGGCGGTGATCAACGAAGCCGTTGAGATTGCCAAGGGATACGGAACAGAATCTTCCGGACGATTCGTGAACGGGGTGCTCGGCGCGATCGCGCTGGCTGCCTCCGGCGAGAACAAAGCGTAGCTAATCCGCCTCGTGAGGGGCCTGAGAGGAGACTGAGCAGTGGCATCAGTCTACGAGCGAGTACGAGGCCTGATCGTCGAACAGCTCGGCGTCGAAGAGGACGAAGTGACCCCCAACGCGTCTTTCGTTGACGACCTCAACGCTGACTCGCTGGATCTCGTCGAGCTGATCATGTCGATCGAAGAAGAATTCACCCCGGACGCCGAGTCAGAGATCGAGATCTCCGACGAGGACGCCGAGAAGATTCAGAGCGTTCAGGACGCGATCGACTACCTGCACAACGCAGGCATCGACGACGACTAGCACGCGGGTCACGCCTGGCCTGCCAGGGTCAGGCCCGCACCCAACGTCATGCCCAACCTCGCGCCGGGAGTCCTTTCGACTCACCGGCGCGTATCATAGCTAGCAATGGGACCAGAACTGTTCGGCGTCGGTGCTGCTGAGGCCGTCCTCGTATTTGTGATCGCGCTGATCCTCGTCGGACCTCAGCGTTTTCCGGAAATCGCTCGCCAGAGCGGCCGGTGGTATCAGGTCGCGCGCCGCTACACCGCCGAAGTGACGAAGGACGTGCGCGGCGCGATCGACGATCTCGAGGAGGAAGTGAAGGCCGAGACCGCCGACCTCCGGGAGGTCCGCACGATCGGCGAGGAACTCGAAACCGGTGTGCAGGCTACCGGCGACGATCTTGATGCCATCGGCGATGACGTTGAGGCGTCGACGGGTGCAACGCCTGCACCAGCGCCCGCGCCCAGCGCCAGCCGCGCTGTATCGTCCGGCACCGCCGGCCCACCGGTACGCTCGGACAAGATGCCGCCCAAGCCCCCGCGCCAAGAGCGCCCGACAGAGCCCGAAGCAGCCGACAACGCGCCTCCGACCGCGCAACCAGCCGCATCGGCAGACGCCCAACCCTCGCAGGCTGCACCCGCGCCAACCGCAGCACCGCAAGCTGACGAGTCCGCTGAGAGCGGCGGCGAAACGACGAGCGAGCGGCTGACGTCGGGCACGGTCGGGCCACCGGCGCGCTCCGACAAGATGCCACCCAAGCCCCCGCGCCGCGAGCGCCCTACACCGCCGACTGCCGCGAACGCGCCCGAGTCCGAGTCGGATGAACCCTCAGAGAACGGCGTCTCCGCACGCTCGGGCAGCAGTAGCGACAGCTAGCGAGCGTGACTACCGACGCACCGGCCGCTGACGCCCCCGGGAACGATCCCCCCGCGGGCGGCGGCATGTCGCTACTGGAGCATCTGCTCGAACTTCGTTCCCGCGTCACGTGGATGGCCGTCGCCGTCCTCGCCGGGATGATCGTCTTCTTCATCCCACCGGTCGGCTTCGGCACGATCGAATTCCTAAAGGAGCCGGCACTCAAGGAGAACCCCGACTTCATGCTCCAGGCGATTTCGCCGATGGAGAACATCGTGGCGTACTTCCGCGTCGCCCTGCTCGGCGGCATCGCGATCGGCATGCCGGTCGTGATCTACCAGGTGATGCGCTTCATCCACCCCGCACTCGAACCGGGCGAGAAGAAATGGATCTACCCGATCGTGGTCGGGTCGTCGCTCGCCTTCATCGGCGGGCTGGCCTTCGGCTACTACATCGTGCTGCGCTTCGCCTTCGGATTTCTCGGCAAGTTCGGACAGGACTTTGCGGAGATCAACTGGACCGTGACGAACTACATCGACCTCACGACCCGCCTGCTCTTCGTCATGGGCTTCGTCTTCGAGACGCCGATCTTCATCATGGGTCTGGCCAAGTTCGGCGTGGTGAACGCGCGCATGCTGCTCGGCTTCTGGCGCTATGCGATCGTGATCGCGTTCGCCTTCTCGGCGATCGCGACACCGACGCCCGACCCAATCGTGCAGTCGCTCGTCGCCGTGCCGATGGTGGTGCTCTACTTCGTTGGCATCGCACTCGCATGGCTCGTACGTCGCGACTAATAGCGGATAAACCGTATATGCGAATTCGCAGACACATTGCGACCCCGCATCGTGCGGTGCTACGCTTCTCATGACTCCCCAGCGAAGGGTCGCCCGTGTCTGAAATCGGGTCTGACTTCATCGAACTCTACGAGGAGATAGCCGACTGTCCGAATTGCGCACTGGCCCGTCAACGAACGCAGACTGTCCCCGGCTCCGGGCCGGCTTCAGCCGAGATCATGTTCATCGGCGAGGCGCCGGGAGCGCGCGAGGACGAGCAGGGCTTCCCGTTCGTCGGACCGTCGGGCAAGTTCCTCGACGATCTGCTCGCATCGATCGGGCTCTCTCGCGAGACCGTCTACATCTGCAACGTCGTGAAGTGCCGCCCGCCGGACAATCGCGACCCACAGCCCGAGGAGATCGCAGCCTGCAAACCGTTCCTCAACCGCCAGATCGAGATCATCTCTCCGAAGGTGATCGTTACGCTTGGCCGCTTCTCGATGGCTCCCTGGTTCCCGGACACGACGATCGGTCGCGTGCACGGTCAGCCGATCGAGGTCGACGGACGATTCATCGTCCCGATGTACCATCCCGCCGCCGCACTGCATCGCGGCAGCCTGCGAGGAGAGATCGAGGCCGACTTCGCGCGGCTGCCGGAGCTGCTGAAGCAGGCGATCTGATGCCGGCTTGCCGCACCCTCGATGCGAGCGCGACCAGCGGGAGCGCGGGCCAATGAGCCCTTCGCTGCACGCCATCCCGCTCGGCGGGCTTGGCGAAATCGGTCGCAACATGATGCTGTACGAGTACGGCGACGAGATGATCGTCGTCGATGCGGGCGTGATGTTCCCGGAGCAGGAGATGCTCGGCGTCGACCTCGTGATCCCCGAGATCAGCTACATCATGAAGAACCCGGAGCGGCTGAAGGCGGTCTTCCTCACACACGGCCACGAGGACCACATCGGCGGCCTGCCCTACCTGCTGAAGGAAGTGAACGTCCCGGTCTTCTGCACGCAACTGACACGCGGGCTGGCGGAGGTGAAGCTGAAGGAGCACAAGCTGCTCGCCGATACGCACGTCACCACCGTCGAGGCCGGGAGCACCGTTGAGATCGGCCCATTCGCCGTCGAATTCTTCTCCGTCTCACACTCGATTCCGGACGCGGCAGGACTGATCATCCACACGCCGCTCGGCCCGATCGTCCACACCGGCGACTTCAAGATCGACCACACCCCGCCGATGGGTCAGCATACCGACCTCGGACGCCTCGCTGAGGTCGGCCAGGAGGGCGTGCTGCTGCTCGCCGCCGATTCGACGTACGCCGAGGTCGAGGGCTACACCCCGTCCGAGCAAACAGTTGGCGCGGCGCTCGACCGCGCGATCGGCGACGCAAACGGGCGCGTGATCGTGACGACCTTTGCCTCGCTGATCTCGCGCGTGCAGATGGTGATCGACGCGGCTGTGAAGTACGACCGCCGGGTCTTCGTCACGGGTCGCTCGATGGAGAACAACGTGCGGATGGCACGCGACACCGGGTTCCTGAGCGTGCCCGACAACGTGCTGATGAACGTACGTGAGATGCGTGAGCATCCTGATGCAAAGACGATCGTGATCTGCACCGGCTCGCAGGGCGAACCGACAGCGGCACTGACGCGCATCGCGAACGGCGACCACCAGCACGTCTCGATCCACGAGGACGACACGGTGATCCTCTCTTCGAATCCGGTGCCGGGGAACGAAAAGCTGGTCTACCGGAACATCGACACCCTCTTCGCGTCCGGTGCGCACGTGATCTACAACCGCATCGCCGACGTTCACGTTCGCGGCCACGCGGCGATCGAGGAGCTGAAGGTCGTCCACCGCATCGTTCAGCCGCAGTACTTCATGGGCATACACGGCGAGTACCGGCACCTCGTGAAGCATCGCGATCTCGCCGTGCAGCTCGGCGTAGCTGAGAACGACGCGTTCGTGCTCACCGACGGAGACATCTTGGAGATCGACGAGGACTCGGCCGCAATTTCCGACGAGAAGGCCGGCGCGGACTACGTCTACATCGATGGCCTTGGCATCGGCGATGTCGACCAGATCCTGCTTCGCGACCGAGGCCACCTCGCGACAGATGGCATGGTCGTTGTGGTCGCTGCCGTCGACCGTCGCACCGGCAAGCTGGTGCGGCCGCCCGAGGTGATGTCCCACGGCTTCGTTGGGCCAGACGACGAGACCGAACTACTCGAGGGCGTCACTCAGCTTGTCACCGACGAGCTTGGTGGCGAAGGCGACCGCATGGACTGGACATCAATCCACGCCACACTCAAAGATGACATCGCAGGATACCTGCACCGACAGACGCATCGGCGTCCACTGGTGCTGCCTGTGATGATGGAGGTGTAGTCCAGCACCATCGTGGATGCCGGCCCTGGCGGGACGCGGGCATCTACTAGAGGAGTTGAGCTGATGGCTCGAACAAGCACCCGCCGCAGTCGAGGTCAGACCGCCAGCAAGCGCGCGTCGAAGCCTGTCCCGGACATCACGACGGTCGGCCGTTTCTTCTTCCGCCCGGAAGTCGTCGGGACGGCACTTGTCGTCCTCGCCGCCGCATGGGTACCTACCCTGCTGCCGCTCGCCGGAGTACTCGACGACGCGCGCGACGCGATCGTGCGATCGCTCGGACTGCATGCTTTCACGCTCACGCTCGTGATCACGTTCGCCGGCATCGTCCTGGCGTTGCGACGTGGCGAGTGGCTCAACCAACATCGACGTCACGTGCTCGGCGTGCTGGTGCTGCTGGTCTTCGCCTCGGGGCTGCTCGGCCGCTGGTACCCACAGGCGCAGGTCGGCTCCGTCGATCTGATGACGCACTCCGCAGGTGGCGACGGCGGGAAGTTCCTCACGTCGGCACCCTTGAGCGTGCTCGGCTGGCTGATGTTGCTGCCGGTCGGCTTTGCGCTGCTCTGGCCGCGCACGGCCGCGCGGATCCTGCGCGCGACGCCCGGCGTCGTTGGTCGCGGGCTCGCCACGTCCTGGCATGCGTTCTGGCGGCTCGGCCTGCATCGAGCGGCCGGCAACGCGATCGCAGCGCCGTTCCGTAGCTTCGCTCGCGCCCGACGGCTGGCCGCCGATGCCCCCTTGCCCGATCCATCGTCCGACCAGCAGTCCGACTTCCGCCCCCTCGCCGGCGACCCCGAGCCCTCGCTCGCCGAAGCGGTGCCCGCGACGGCCACGGCGATCGCCGACGAGGTCGACGATGAAGCCGACTTCGACGATCCGTTCGCGCCCGAACCTGAAGAGGACGAAGAAGAGAACGCGACGCAGATCCCGATGGACATGGAGACCGCCGCCGAGGGCTGGCGACACGCTAGCGACGGCTGGCAGCTCCCGCCGATCGATATCCTGGAAGAGGGCTCTGGCGCATCGTCCGCCGCGCTCGACAGCGACCGCCGCGCCCGCGCTATCGAGTCTACGCTTGCGTCGTTCGGCGTCGACGCGAAGGTGACCCAGATCAACGAGGGCCACGCCGTCACGCAGTTCGGCATCGAGCCCGGCTGGGACGTCCGCACCCGCATGATCATCGAGCGTGACGCCAGCGGGAAGGCGATCCTCGACGACGAGGGGAAGCAGCAGCACAAGGAGGTCGAGGTCTCGCGGACACGGGTGCGCGTGAACCGCATCACCGCGCTCCAGAACGACCTCGCGCTGGCGCTCGCCGCCCCCTCGCTGCGCATCGAAGCGCCGGTGCCGGGAAAGCAGATGCTTGGCATCGAGGTGCCGAACATCACGCAGACCACGGTGACACTACGCAGCGTGCTTGAGTCGAAGGCGTACAAGAAGACGTCGGCGAAGGCCGCGCTGCCGATCCCGCTTGGCACGGGCGTCTCCGGCGAGTCGGTCGTTGCCGACCTCGGCAGCATGCCGCACTTGCTGATCGCCGGTGCCACCGGCTCGGGCAAGTCAGTCTGCCTGAACACGATCATTAGCGGCCTGCTGATGAACTACTCACCGGAGCAGTTGCGCTTCGTGATGATCGACCCGAAGCGCGTCGAGCTGACGCCGTTCGCGCCGATCCCGCACCTCGCGTTCTCGGAGATCGTTGTCGACCTCGACAAGATCCGCGGTGCCTTCCAGGCGGTGATCAACGAGATGGAGTCGCGGTACCGACGCTTCGCCCAGGCCGGCGTGCGCGACATCAAACGCTTCAACGAGAAGATGGGCGGCAAGCCGCTCCCCTACTGGGTCGTGGTCGTCGACGAGCTCGCCGACATCATGATCGCGAACCCGTATCAGGTGGAGCGTCAAATCGTGCGCCTTGCGCAGCTCGCGCGGGCGACCGGCATCCACCTCGTGCTCGCAACGCAACGCCCGTCGGTCGACGTCGTGACGGGCCTGATCAAGGCGAATTTCCCAACGCGCATCGCGTTCGCCGTGGCCTCGCAGGTCGACTCGCGAACCGTGCTCGACCAGGGCGGCGCCGAGAAGCTACTGGGCAAGGGCGACATGCTCTTCCTCGCGACCGACTCGCAGAAGCCACGCCGGTTGCAGGGTGTCTATGTGTCGGACGACGAGACCGACGCGATCGTCAACTTCTGGACGAGCGATCGCTTCGAGGACCTCTCGCCGGAGAAGCACGACGAGCTGCTCCAGGAAGGCGAGCGACAAGTCGAGGAGATGGAAGAACCGTCCGAGGACGATGTGCCCGACGACCCGATGATGCAGAAGGCGCTCGCACTCGCGCGTGAGACCAACCGCCTCTCGACGTCGATGCTGCAACGCAAGCTGCGCATCGGATACCCGCGGGCGGCACGCATCATGGACGACCTCGAAGAGCGAGGGATGATCGGCCCTGCCGAGTCCGGCGGCTCATCGCGACAGGTGCTGATGGACGCCGAACCGGCCGCACCGGCTGGCGTCGGCTGGGACGACGACTCGGACTAGACCGGCCGTCGATTCCACGTCTCGCGCCAACGCCGACGATAGTGTCTGACGGTCCGTGGACGCGGGACGTTTGGGGCTCCCGTCCGCTCAGGCAGTGGCTACCATGTAGGTGTTCCAGCCAGAGAGGTTGCCGCCGGGAGGAGAGGTCCGCCGTTGAAGATAGATAGCAACCGTTTGCCTCGCCTTCGACCAAACCGAACGACGGGCTGAACTCACCCCTGACAGGAGCACCTGAACAACTCCGGATTGCCCTATCGGCTCCAACGCCGAACCAAGAGATCGCCAACGTCAGGGAGCCGAGGCAAGCGACTCACTCGAATACCGCACTCACCGAGAGAGACCCCCGCGGCGGGGATCTTTCTTCGTTCTCTTCTCGCTGTGGCGCTTGATGGAGCCGCCGCTGGGACGAGCGACTACTTCTGTGGGCCGCGACGGGTGCGGCCGCCTCGCTGCTTGCGCTGGCTCGGACGGCGATCCTGCGCTCGCCCGAGATATTCCTTCAACCCCTCGGGCGTATCGTCGCCCTGCAGTTCACGCCGCAGCTCGACGATCTGGTCGCGCAGCAACGCCGCCCGCTCGTATTCGAGGTTCTTTGCGGCCTGCTTCATCTGCGACTCAAGCTCCTTGACCATGCGCGCAATCTCATCGCGTGGCAGGTCGGCTGGCGTCGTGTAGGGCGCGGGCTCCTCGGCGACCTGGCGCAGGCCGTCGGTGATGTCCTTGATCGCCTTGCGCACGCCCTGCGGGGTGATGCCGTGCTCCTCGTTGTACGCGGTCTGCAACTCCCGACGTCGATCGGTCTCATCGAGGGCATGCTTCATCGAGCGGGTGATCTGATCCGCGTACATGATCACGCGGCCGTCCGGATGTCGCGCCGCGCGGCCGATCGTCTGGATCAGCGAGCCGCCTGAGCGCAGGTAGCCCTCCTTGTCGGCATCGAGGATGCAAACCAGCGAGACCTCGGGCAGGTCGAGCCCCTCGCGCAGCAGGTTGATGCCGACGACGACGTCGTAGACGCCGTGCCGCAGGTCGCGCAGGATTTCGACGCGCTGAAGCGTGTCGATCTCCGAGTGCAGGTAGGTCACCCGCACGCCCATCTCCTGCAGATAGTCGGTCAGATCCTCGGACATCTTCTTCGTCAGCGTCGTCACCAACGTGCGCTCGTCACGCGACGCGCGGGCCTGAACCTCGGCCAGCAGGTCATCGATCTGACCCTGCGTCTGGCGCACCTCGACCTCCGGGTCGATCACGCCGGTCGGCCGGATCACCTGATCGACGATCTGCGTCGAGTTCTCCAGCTCGTAAGGGCCGGGCGTCGCGGTCGTGAAGATCACGTTGCTGAGGTGGTCCTTGAACTCATCGAAGTTGAGCGGGCGGTTGTCGAGCGCCGACGGCAGGCGGAACCCGTAGTCGACGAGCGTCCGCTTGCGCGAGGTGTCGCCCTCGTACATGCCGCGTGTCTGCGGGACACCGATGTGCGACTCGTCCATGAAGAGCAGCCAGTCGTCCGGGAAGTAGTCGAGCAACGTCCACGGCGTCGAGCCGGGAGCGCGTGCAGCGAGGTGGCGCGAGTAGTTCTCGATGCCTGAGCAGTAGCCAACCTCGCGCATCGTCTCCAGGTCGTAGCGCGTCCGCTCCTGCAGCCGCTGCGCCTCCAGCAGCTTGCCCTGTGAGGTCAGCAGTTTGACGTGTTCGACGAGCTCTTCCTCGATGCTGACCAGCGCCTGCTCCATGCGCTCTTTCGAGGTCACGAAGTGCTTCGCGGGGTAGATCGCAAGCTGGTCGGCGTCGGTCAGTAGCTCCCCCGTGAGCGGGTCGATCGTCGTGATGCGCTCGATCTCGTCGCCGTAGAAGTCGACACGCACCGCCAGATCCTCGTACGCGGGGTAGAGCGTCAACGAGTCGCCGCGCACGCGGAAGGTGCCACGCAGCAGGCTCATGTCGTTGCGGTCGTACTGCATGTCGATCAGTTGTCGGATCAGCGAATTGCGATTGACGTGCCGGCCCTTCGCGAGGTTGACCACGAACGACTGATACTCGCCCGGCTCGCCGAGGCCATAGATGCACGACACCGAGGCAACGATCACGACGTCACGACGTTCGAACAACGACTTCGTCGCCGCATGACGCATCTTGTCGATCTCGTCGTTGATGTCCGCGTCCTTGGCGATGTAGGTGTCCGAGCGCGGGATGTACGCCTCAGGCTGGTAGTAGTCGTAGTACGAGACGAAGTACTCGACCGAGTTCTTCGGGAAGAACTCGCGAAACTCGCTGACGAGCTGCGCGGCCAGTGTGCGGTTGGGCGCCATGATGAGGGCCGGCCGCCCCCAGCGCTCGATGATGTTCGCCATCGTGAACGTCTTGCCGGTGCCGGTCGCTCCGCGCATCGTCTGCACGCGCTCGCCGGCGTTGAGACCCGCGAGCAGCTCATCGACAGCCTTCGGCTGATCGCCGGTGAGCACGAAGTCGGAGACGATCTCAAACGGCTGGTCAGCCGCTGCCACGGCGGCGGTGTCGTCACCGTCGATATTGCTGGCGTCGATCGTGCTGGTCACGGGTGCCCTTCGCTACCCGATCATTGTATCGCGCATCGGAACACGGCTCTGCGGTCAGGCTGCGCGCGCGGGCTCGGCCATTACGACGCGATCCTTCCCTGCCCGCTTCGCCTGGTACATAGCCCGGTCCGCCAGCGCGACCAGCGCGTCCGCCCCCGCCTCGACGTCGACCAACGTCGCGACGCCGACTGAGACCGTCGCCTCCACGTGATCGCCGTCGCGGTCGATCGCGTGCTCGCTGACCGCGAGTCTCAGTTTTTCCGCAACAGTGACGGCGTCGCCTGAGGCTGTCTCAGGTAGCACGACGACGAACTCTTCGCCGCCGTATCGACCAACGACGTCCGAGTCGCGAACGTTGGACGCCAGCATCGACGCGACCTCTGCGAGCACGAAGTCGCCGTACGCGTGGCCGAGCCCATCGTTGATCGCCTTGAAGCTATCGATGTCGATCATCAGCAGTGAGAGCGGCCGGTCGTAGCGGCGGGAGCGGTTGAACTCCGCTGAGAGCCGGTTCTCAAGCCCTCGACGGTTGAGAATCCCGGTCATCGCGTCGGTGATCGCAAGCTGTTCCAGCCGCGAACTGGCCTCGCGCAGGGCAGCGCCAGCCTCAACGAGGCGGCGTTCGCGCATCAGCGAGGTCGCGGAGTCGAGCCAGAGCTGTCCGGCCAGTCCCGCGGAAACGGCCGCCAGTGCCATCCCCAGTGCCGGCCAACCGCGATCCGGGCCGATTCCCGCCGGATGCACTCCTGCGAGCGCGAGCAGCAACGTGCCGACCGCAAGACCGGCAATCATCGGCCAGCGCCGTCTCAGCGTCGGGGGCATCGAACCGCCTCAGAACCGCCTCATCCACGCCCACGCGGCGCAGTCATACGGTTCAGGGTCACATCGGATGCGGTGGTCCGGCATCAGGGTTCACGATCGGAGCGGCAGCCGAGGACGAGCAAGGGCAATCCCTAGCTGGGCGGTGCCTGCCCCTCCAGGACGAGTCGCAGCAGGTGCTCAAGATCGTCGATCTCCGGCTGAGCCAGCATCACATCCTCGACCACCGACTCGGCGTCGCGCCGGCCGTACTGAAGCTGCACCAGCGCCTCGACTGCGTCCGCGCGGAGGTCTGGTGCAGCGATGCCTTCGGGCGTGTCGATGTCGTCGCGTAACAGTGCCTCTTGCAGCAGACGGCCGTGGAGCTGGGCGACGATCGTCGATGCAAGTCGCGTACCGATGCCGGGAAGCTGTTGCAGCGCCTTCGCGTCCTCAGTCTCGATCCAGCGCGCGATCTCGGAGATCGGGCGCGTGAGCGCGCGTACCGCCCGCGTCGGGCCCACGTCGGGGACATCGATGAACTTGCGGAAGAACTCGCGCTCGGCGAGATGCGGAAAGCCGATGATCACCGGCATCGGGTTGCGGTCGGAGACGTGGTAGTAGGTGTAGAGGCTCATCTCCGAGCCGGGTTCGTGCTGCGTGATCCAATCGCCTGCGAAGAGCGGGATGATCAGCTCGTAGGTGACGCCGGAGACGTCCAGCCATAGCGTCGCGCTGTCCGCGTCCCACTGGACGAATAGTCCGCGCAGCGCAGCGATCATCGAGCGATCAGCTCCTCGAGGTGCGCCTCCGCGCAGCGAGTCAGCGCGATCGCGAGCGCGTCCGAGACATCGAGCGGCGATGGCTCTTCCTTGAGCGAGAGTTGCGCCATCACCATCTGCTGCACCTGCTCCTTCGGCGCGCCACCGTAGCCAGCGACCGTCTCCTTGATCGCCGTAGGGGCGTACTCGTAGACGGGGATGCCATTCGATGCGGCCGCGACCATCACCGCCGCCCGTGCCTCGCCGATCGCCAGCGCGGAGCGAACGTTCTGCGCGACGAACTGCTGCTCGATCGCGACCTCGTCGGGTTCGTGCTCCTCGATCAGGTCGTGGATTCCATCGGCGATCTCCGCCAGCCGCTCGGCACGCGATCGCTTCGCCTTCGGGCGGATCGTGCCCATGGCGGCGACCGTCGCCTCGCGTCCCGCTGGCGCGGCATCGACGATGCCAAATCCAGTGATCGTCAGTCCCGGATCGACTCCCAGTACCCGGCGTCGCGCGCTCATCGAGGACCCTCCCCGCTCAGGATGCGGCCAGCGCTTCGAGCGCTTCCTCCGGGAAGTCCGCGTTCGAGAAGACGCGGGCGACATCGTCCAGCTCATCAAGCTTCTCAAGCAGGCGCAGCGTCTTCAGCGCGGCCGAGGCGTCGAGTTCAAGCGTCGTCTTCGGAAGCTGCGCCAGCTCGGCCTGTCCGACGTCGATGCCGGACTCGTCGAGCGCGCGCCGAACGAGTTCGAGCGATTCGCGTTCGGTGATTACTTCGACTTGCTCGTCATCGGCCGAGACATCGAGCGCGCCCGCCTCGATTGCCGCGAGCTGCACCTCGTCGATGTCCGTGGTCGAAGCATCGATGGTGATCACGCCGCGCATCTCGAACTGCCACGCAACGGCACCAGCGTCGGCCATGTTGCCTCCGCCGTTGGTGAAAGCGTTGCGAACCTCTGCCACGGTGCGATTGCGGTTGTCCGTAACCGCCTCGACCAGCACCGCAGTGCCGCCGGGGCCATATCCCTCGTACGTCACCTCCGCGAGCGCGTCCCCGCCGCTGCCACCCGTGCCGCGCTGAATGGCGCGATCGATGTTGGCGTTGGGCATGTTGTTGTCTTTGGCACGCTGCACGGCCAGTCGCAGCCGTGAGTTCATGTCGGCGTCGCCGCCGCCTTCGCGGGCGGCCATGCTCACCTCACGGGCAAGCTTGGTGAAGAGCTGCCCACGCTTGGCGTCGGTCGCAGCCTTCTTGTGCTTGATCGATGACCATTTTGAGTGACCGGACACTTCGCCTCCGTCTGCCACCTGCTGAATCTGCCACCATGCTAGCAGTGGCGATCGACAAGCGTGAAGCTCGGCCCCCACCCGCACACCACTACCGTGCTACGGAACGAGTGTGGTGTTGTCGATCAGCCGCGTCGCGCCGAAGCGGACCGCGAGCGAGAGCACCGCAGCGGCCTCCACCGTGCCCGTCAGCTCCTCGAGCGTCTCGCTGTCCGCAAGTGAGACGTAGTCGATGTCGGCGAGCGGCTGGGCTTCGATGCCGCTCCGCACCATGCCGCGCAACTCGTCGGGGTCACGCACGCCGTCGTCAAAGGCCGCCTCGGCTCGTCGCAGCCCGCCGGAGAGCGAGAGCGCCTGCTGGCGGTGCTCGTCTGAGAGATAGACGTTCCGCGACGAGAGCGCGAGACCGTCTGGTTCGCGAATGATCGTGCAGCCGATGACCTCGATCGGCAGGTCGAGGTCACGCGTCATCGCCTGAATCACCCGCAGCTGCTGCGCGTCCTTCTCGCCGAAGTACGCACGGTCGGGTTGCACGATGTTGAAGAGCTTCGTCACGACCGTCGCGACACCGTCGAAGTGGCCGGGACGGTTCTCACCCTCGAGGCGCTCTGCGATACCGGAAAGCGTCACGACCGTGACCAGTCCCGCCGGGTATATCTCATCGACGGATGGCGCGAACACGAGATCGACGCCGGCCTCCGCGAAGAGGGAGAGATCGCGTTCCTCGTCGCGCGGGTAACGCTCAAAGTCTTCGTTCGGTCCGAACTGCGTCGGATTGACGAAGAGCGAGGCGATCGTGATCGCGCACTGCTCGTTGGAACGAGCGACGAGCGAGAGGTGGCCTTCATGCAGGGCGCCCATCGTGGGCACGAGCCCGACGGGCGAGGTGGCCTCAATGCGAGCGGCGCGCATCTCCGCGATCGTGCGGACGATCTGCATCACCGTCGTGGTCCGTTCGCTCGCTGTCGCTGACTACTACGACTGATCGACTAACTGGCACCCTCGGTCGAGTCGGAATCGGAGACGACGCGCTCGATGATGTCGCCGTCAGCGTCCCACTCGGCAAGCACCTCGGCGGCATCACTCAGGTCGTCGGACGGGCTGGCGGTCATGCGCTCGATCAGCGCAAGCGCCCGCTCGTCCATGTAGTTCGACTCGGCGGCCGTCGGGAATTCGCCCGCCTCAACCTGCTCGCGGTACTCGGTGATCGCGTTCCGGATCAGGTCGCCACCCTCGATAAAACGACGTGCGTGCTTCGGCTTGAAGTCCTGGTAGAGCCCGAGCATGTCGTGCAGCACCTGCACCTGACCGCTGCAGAAGGGCCCGGCGCCGATGCCGATCGTCGGCACCCTCAGGCGCTGCGTGATCATGTGGGAGAGCGCCGTCGGCACCGTCTCAAGCACGACCGAGTACGCGCCGGCATCTTCGAGCGCCTTCGCGTCGCCGATCACGCTCACGGCCTCGCGCGGGGTCTTGCCCTGCACCTTCCACCCGCCGACGGTGTTCACCGACTGCGGCGTGAGGCCGACGTGGCCCATCACGGGGATGCCCGCTTCCACGAGCTTGTGCACGGTCTCGGCGACGCGCACGCCGCCCTCGAGCTTCACTGAACCGCAGCCGGTCTCCTTCATGATGCGGGCGGCGTTGCGCAGGGCGTCCTGCCAGCCGGTCTGGTACGAGCCGAAGGGCATATCGACGACGACATGCGCGCGCTCGCTACCGCGCACGACCGCCTTGCCGTGGTGGATCATCTCATCGACGGTGACGGGTAGCGTTGAGTCATAGCCGAGCACGACCATGCCGAGCGTGTCGCCAACGAGCAGGATCGGGATACCCGCCTGATCCGCCAGCTTCGCCGTCGGATAATCGTATGCCGTAAGCATTGTGATGCGCTGATCTCTGTCCCGCATTCGCTGCAGGGCCGTGACGGAAACTCGCTTCATCGCTGCACCTCCGCTGAAACTACGCTCGACGTTGGACTCGCTCCTGGACTTTCAGTGATCCGATTCTGCTCGTTGACATGCACGAGCGCCGGATGATGATCAGCGATCTGGTCGTTGGGAACTGTCTCGTAGTTCACAATGATCACCTTGTCACCGGGCTGTACAAGGTGGGCGGCCGCACCATTGATGCGAATCTCGCCGGACCCGGCCGGGGCGACGATCGCATAGGTCTCCAGTCGCGCGCCGTTCGTCACATCGAGCACGTGCACGTGCTCCCACTCGGCGATGCCGGCGGCGTCCATCAGCGCCTCGTCGATAGAGACCGAGCCCTCGTACTCAAGGTCGGCTCCGGTCACCGTCGCCCGGTGGATCTTCCCTCGCAGCATGGAGCGCATCAGGACACACCCCCGGACACAAAGGCACCTCGGACACGCCGAGGTGTGGTTGAGTTCATCTCTGTCATATGCCCCTCCGTCTCGGTCACAAGGATCCAAGCGGTGCGTCTGGGGAGTCGTTGCCCTCTCGTCAAATTGCCTGACCGCCTGATAGGTCGATCCGGCTGCCTCAGTATTAGGTTCGCGCCGAGGCCTGTCAACGACCCTGCAGCCGGGAAGAATCCGCTACCGCGCTACGGCGGCCCATTCGCTCGCGGACGGCACACCAGCGAGGCCGGTCGCGAGCTGAACGCCGCGCAGTAGCGCGCGCTCGACCGCTCGCGTCGCCATCGCTTCGAGCGCTGTGCCGCCGGGCCGCTCGACCTCCACCTCGCCCGTCGCGAGCACGAAGATCGCGTCCCCGTCGCCGCCGGTATGCGCGGGCCAGGTGGTGCGGGCGAAACCGTCATGGCAGACCGTCGCCAGCCGATTCGCCTGCGGCTTGGTGAGCCGAGCGTTTGTCGCCACGACGGCCAGCGTCGTGTTCTCCGGGCCGGGCGTTGCGGCCTCGCCTTTGACTTCCTCGTCGTCCCGAGGCCAGGCGCGGCCGGTACGCAAGTGCGCGTCCAGATCGATGAAGCCCGAGCCATCCGCACGAGGGGCCGCGACGACCTCGCCGGTCTGCGGATCGCGGATCGAGCCGCCGGCGTTCACCGCGACGATCGCGCCCGCGATGATGCCCGTATCCAGCACCTCGCTTGCGGTGCCAATGCCGCCCTTGAGAATGCGGTCGCGCCCGGCGCTCTTCGCTACCGTCGCTCCGGTGCCCGCGCCGACCGAGCCCTCGGCGACGCGCCCGCTCGTCGCGCGCTGCGCGGCACGGTAGCCCGCGGCCGCGTCGGGCCGTCGCGGCAGGCCGATGCCGAGGTCGAAGAGGTTCGCCGCGGGAACGATCGGAACAACCGAGCCGCCGAATGCGAAGCCGGAGCCGTTCTCCTCGAGGAACCGCATCACGCCGCCCGCAGCATCGAGCCCAAAGGCCGACCCGCCGGTCAGCATCACCGCATGCACCTGATCGACGAGGTTCTCGGACCGCAGCAGGTCAGTCTCGCGGGTGCCGGGTGCGGCACCACGAACATCGACGCCGCCCATCACACCGGCCATCGAGAGCACGACGGTGCAGCCTGTGGCCGCGCGACGATTCGTCCAGTGACCAACCTTGATCCCGGGGACGTCCGTGATCGCGTCGCGAAGTGTCGCCACCGCTACCCCGCTGCGGTTACGAGCACTCGACGCGGGACCGCCTCATCGATGAATGCGAGACAGCGCGCCAGGTATCGGTCCGGGTCATCGACGTAGGTGCGGCAGTGCTCGCCACCATCGACGACCCATGTCTCGACCTGCTCGTTGAGCGTCGAAGCGGCCACGTTCAGCGTCTGCGCAACGGGGACCTCCGAGTCGGCGGTGCCGTGTACGAGCAGTACTGGTATCGCGCCGACATCGTTGATCGCGCGCTGCGGCGACAGTGCGTTGACGTCGGCACGATAGATGCTGCGCGCGACCCAGCAGGCGGAGGTAAACATCCAGTTCGGCAGGTGGTGCCAGTGGAATCGCAGTTGCTCACGTGCCGAACTGGCCGGCGAGTCGGCGATCACCGCGTCGGCAGGTGCGCCGGCCGCGACCGCCGAGATCGCGAGCGATCCGCCGAGGCCGAAGCCGTGGAGGATCAGCGGCAGTCCGATCACGCGCCCGCGCACGTAGGCGATCGCGACGGCCACGTCGCGCTGCTCGGTGCTGCCGAGATGGTTGCGCGCGCCGCTCGATTCGCCGCGCCCACGCAGGTCGAAGGCGAAAACGTTGAAGCCTCGCCGCACGTAATCGCTCTGCAGTGAGAGCAGGCCGATGCCGGGGTCGGCACGTGTCCCCGCGCTGTCGTGAATCAGGATCACCGTGGCCCGTGCGCCCGGAGAATCGAGGAACCAACCGCGAAGGATGATCCCGTCGGGCGCGAGCAGTTGGACGTCCTCGAAACGCAGGCCCATCACCTCGGGCGTGCCCTCGACGCGACGGCGGCGCGAGCGTGTGAACCGCTCGGCGACGTACAGCGTGACCACGCCGTAAACGAGGGCAACAGACGCGACGGCTCCGACCATGAGCCACACGGTCATCGCTGAGTTACTCGGAGTTTGCCCGCCACAGTAGGAAGACCGTAACAACCTCGGTCGCATTCCGACAACCGCAGCGACGCGTGCTCAGACCAGCGCGAACACGAAGGCGGCGACCCCGAAGGCGATGAACAGCAGCCCGGCAGCTCGCGCCATTAGGCGGCGAGGAACCCGCGTCAAGAACGATCCACCGATGATCACCGCCAGCCCATCGACGACGATCATGCCGGTCGTCGCACCGAACCAGACGCCGACGCGATCGGATGGATTCGTGCTCGAGAGCGAGAGCGCAGCGACCTGTGTCTTGTCGCCAAGCTCCGACGCGAAGAGTGTCGCGGCGAGCGCGAACATGACGAGCAGGCCCGATCGACCACCCGCCGTGATCTCTTCCTCTTCCTCGTCGTCGTCGTGCATCGCCCAGATGCCGAAGCCGATAAAGAGCAGACCCGAGAAGATCGCGACCTGCTGCTCAGTTAGCAGCAGGTCGACGGCACCGCCCGCGAGTACGGCCAGCGCCATGATCAGCGACGCCTCGATTGAGAGCGCGACCATCACCTGCACGGCGCCGTAGCGAGGGGCCAGGATCATCGCCATCAGCATCGACTTATCGCCGAGCTCCGCAACGACGACGAGAGCAAATGTTGCCCACAGTGCCGTCACCGGCGCTGGCACCCCGGGCAGAAGTGCGTGCCACGCCCGACGACGCGGGTCTTTCGAATTTCCCGCCCACAGCGCTCGCACGGTTCGCCGTCGCGACGAAAGACGTGCCACCGCACCTGGTGCAGGCCGGACTCCCCTGCCCCGTCGCGGTAGTCGGAGAACGTTGAGCCGCGATCGTCGAGTGCGTCGTTCAGCGTCTGCACGATCGCCGTGTGCAGTCGCGCGATGCGCTTCGGCCCCAGCCGCTGCGCGCTGGTGCGCGGGTCGATGCCGGCGAACCAGCACGCCTCGTCGGCGTAGATATTGCCGACGCCCGCCGCCACCTTCTGGTCGAGCAACACCGCTTTCACTGCGGTACTGCGACGGCTGAGCTGATTACGTAGCCAAGCGAGATCGAATTCGACTGAGAGCGCATCGGGGCCACTATGCGGCATCGCGTCGGTAGCGTCCTCAAGCAGGTGCCAGGTGCCGAACTTACGCATGTCGTTGAAACGCATCGACGTGCCGTCGTCGAAGTCGACGCGCGCTCGCTCGAATCTCGCGGGCTCAGCGGCCGCGGGCAGGTGCACCAGCGAGCCGGTCATGCGCAGGTGCAGCACCCACGTCCGCTCGTCGTCGAGCTCCGCGAGCAGGTACTTGCCGTGCCGACGCAGCGCGGCGATGCGACGCCCGACGAGCTGCCGTTCGAGGTCCCGCGGCGCGTGTGTAACCGCCAGCCGTTCCGCGCCACCGGCGATGGAGGCAGCGGTGATCGTGCGCCCCACGATGAGCGGTTCGAGGTCGCGTCGGATCGTCTCGACCTCGGGTAGCTCAGGCATGACCGGGGCCTCCGACGGTGGCGGCGACTATTCGAGTTCGCCCCAGGATGCGCCCCACTTCTCGTCGAGTTCCAGCGGGACCGCGAGTTCGATCGATGGCATCAGACGCTGCGCGATCTCGCGTACGTCTTCCAGTTCATTGCTCGGTAGCTCGAAGATCAGCTCGTCGTGGACCTGCAGCACCATGCGTGCGAGCTTGCCCTTCTCTTGCCGCTCGGTCAGTTCGGCGTCGATGTTGTTCATCGCGATCTTGATGATGTCGGCGGCCGTGCCCTGGATCGGCATGTTGATCGCGATTCGCTCGGCCGCCATCTGACGGTTGCGATTGCTCGACCGCAGATCTGTGATGTAGCGCCGCCGCCCGGTCATCGTCTCGGCATAGCCGCGCGCCTTCGCCTCGTCGACGACCTGATCGCGCCAGCCCGCCACAGCGGGGTACGCCTCGAAGTAGCCCGCGATGAACTGGTCGGCCTCATCGCGCGGGATACCCTCGCGCTGGGAGAGACCGAAGGCGGTCAGCCCGTAGAGCACCCCGAAGTTGAAGACCTTCGCCCGGCGGCGCATCTCACTCGTCACCTCGTCGAGCGGCACGTCGAAGATGCGCGCGCTCGTCGCGGCGTGGATGTCCTCGCCGCGGTCGAAGGCGGCGCGCAGCTCTGCATCGCCGCAGATGTGCGCCAGTACCCGCAGCTCGATCTGCGAGTAGTCGACGGAGAGCAGCAGCGGGTCCTTGCCGCAGTCGCGCGCGACGAACGCACGACGCACCACGCCGCCGGTCTCGCCACGGACCGGGATGTTCTGCAGGTTCGGGTCGTTCGACGCGAGCCGGCCGGTCGCCGCCGTCACCTGCGAGAACACGGAGTGGACGCGATCGGTTCGCGGGTTCACCTGCTGCGGCAGCGTATCGACGTACGTCGACTTGATCTTGGTCAGCTCGCGCCACTCCAGCACGGCCTCGACAGCGGGATGCACATGCTTCAGCGGCTCCAGCGCGTTCGCGTCGGTCGTGTAGCCGGTCTTCGTCTTCCGCGTCTTGGGCAGCTCCAACTCCTCGAAGAGTACGAGCGAGAGCTGCAGCGGCGACCCGATCTGGAACTCATGCCCGACCGAGTCAAAAACAGCCTTCTCAGCTCGCTCGATGCCCTCGACGAGCTCCTCGTCCAGTTGCTCTAGCACCGGCACGTCGAGCGCGAGGCCCTGACGCTCCATGCGCGCGAGCACGCTGATGTGCGGCATATCGATATCACTGAAGACCTCGTCGACGCCGCCGGCCTCCATCTCCTCGACGAGCTCGTCGGCGAGCCGCAGTGCGAGGTCAGCGCCACCGGTCACGAGCTGCGCGCAGTCCTCTGGCGTCGTGCGCGAGTACGGGATCGCCTTGCGGCCCGTGCCGAGCAACTCCTTCGGTTCGATCAGTTCCTGCCCCAGCCGCTCGAAGGCGGCGGCACGCACGGTGACGTTCGAGTCGCCGAGCAGATAGGCCGCGACCATCGTGTCGATGTCGACATCGAAGGTGAAGCCGCCCTCCGCCTCGGCGAACGCGACCTCGGCCGCCTTTGCGTTGTGCGCGACACGCTTCAGCTTTGCATCGGTGAAGAGCGGCTTGATCGCGGCGAGCGCATCGACGGCGGCGAGCTGCTTCAGCAGCGGCAGCGGCTCGGGAGCGTCGACGACCATCTCCTGCTGCCCCTCGATCGGTGGCGGCGGCTCCTGCGTGTGTCCGAACGGGACGTACCAGCCCTTCGACGTCTCGGTCGAGATGCCGATGCCGACGAGCGAGTCGGCGGCGCGCATCGGATGCGGATCGTCGGCGACGACCTCGAAGGCGAATCGTCCGGCCTTGCGCACGGCGCTGACCATCGACTTCAGTGCGGTCTTGGTCGTCACGACCTGGTACTCGCGGACCTCGTCGGTCGGCGACTCAGTGCGCTCCCGATCCTGTCGGTCAGCGCCGTCGTCGGAGTGGCGAGGCAGGCGGGTGACGAGCGAGCGGAATTCCATCTCACGGAAGAACTCCAGCACCGCGTCGCGGTCGTAGTCGTGGACGATCGAAGCATCGAGATCGAGAGCGACCTCGGGAACTTCGCGCACGATCGTCGCCATCATCTTCGAGTGGACCGCGTCGTCACGTCCGGCGGCGAGCGCCTTCTGCGCACGCGGTGGCTTCAGTTCGTCGACGTGGTCGAGCATCGATTCCAGCGTGCCCCACTGCTCGATCAGTGCCTTGGCGCCCTTCTCTCCGATGCCCTTCACGCCCGCGATGTTGTCCGAGTTGTCACCGACCAGCGCCTTGTAATCGCGAATCTGGTCCGGGCTGAATCCCCAGCGCTCATGCACCTTCGCGTCGTCGTACATCACGTAATCGTGCTGGTAGGGCCGATACATGTAGACCTGCACGCCGGGCTCGACGAGCTGCACCATGTCGTTGTCCATCGTCATCACGACTGCGGGCACGCCCTGCGCCGCAGCCTGCGTGACGAGCGTGCCGACGACATCATCCGCCTCGTAACCCGGCGCCTCGACCACGGGGATGCGGAAGGCGTTCAGCAGCTCGCGCACGCGGTCGATCTGCGATGGCAGGTCATCGGGAATGGGAGGGCGGGTTGCCTTGTAGGCCTCGTCGGCCTCGTGGCGGAACGTCGGACCCTTCGCATCCCACGCCGCGATTACGTGCGTCGGCGAGAGCGCCTCCAGGACGTACAGCAGCGTATTCGCGTAGCCGAAGACCGCCCACACGGGCTCGCCGCTGCGACGCGCCGTGAGCGTGTCTCGCATCGCGTAGTAGGAGCGGAAGATGAGGCCGTGCGAGTCGAGAATGAGAAGCAGGGGCTTCTCTTCGGAACCTGTTTTCGAGTTCGATTTCGCCGCCACGAACGCAGTATAGTCACCCAGTCGCCCCCACCCACAATCCCTAGCGGCCCAGCGATCGTAGAATCTCCCGAATGATCCATTTCCGATCGCTGCCGGTCATTGCCATTCGCCGCATGCTTGGCAACTGGCGCCTGCTGACGAGCGTGATCATCGGCACGATCGTCGCCGCAGCCACGCTCTCCTCGACGGCAATCTACTCGGACGCGATCCGCGATCTCGGGCTCGACTTCGCGCTTGAACAGCAGCCGGTCGCTGACCTCGACGTGAAGGTGCTGCAAAGCAACCAGGGCGTCGACCGCGTGCAGTACCGCGATTCGCGCGACCGCGTGGATGGCGGCATCGCCGCCGTTCTGGGCGATGCCGCCGACACGCTGATCCGAATGGGCACCAGCGCGACGTTCTATCCAGCCCCAGCGGGATCGCAGGTCGACTACAGCGACAGTGGACGCGATCGCGCAGTGCTGCGATTCCGTTCCGAACTGCAGCAGCAGGTCGATGTCGTGATCGGCGAGTTCCCCCGATCACTTGCGCGCGCTGGAGCCGAACCGCTGCCTGTTGCGATCGGGATCGAGACCGCGACGACGTCCGGGATCGAGATCGGGCAGCAGTTCGACCTCTTCCCCTTCTGGGACTCAGCCGCCCGGCCGGTCACCGTCGAGGTCGTCGGCATCGTCGAGGCGCTGGCACCCAGCTCCCGGTACTGGGGAGACGGCGAGGAGGTGCTCGACCGCCACACCCAGAACTGGGACACGTTCGCGATGCTGATCCCCGAGACCACGTTCTTCGGCGCGATGGTCGACATGGCGATCGGCGTCTCGGCCGACTACGACACTCTCTACACGGTCGACCTCGACGCGCTGAACTCGCGCAACGGTCGCGACATCGCATTCGCCCTCGACTCGCTCGAGCGCCGGCTCTCCGGGTTCGATAGCCGACTGCACGTCGACACCGCGCTCGGCGACGTGCTCGAGACCTACGACGAGAAGCTGTTCTTCACGCAACTTCCGCTCTTCGTGCTGCTGCTCCAGATCGGCGGCATCGTCGCCTACTACCTCGTGATGGTCTCGACGATGTTGATCGAGCGTCAGGCGGCGGAACTGGCGCTGCTGCGCAGTCGTGGCGCGACCACAGCACAGCTGCTCGTGCAGTACAGCATCGAGGGCGTGCTCCTCGCGGGGCTTGCCGCGGCGACAGGACCTCCGCTCGCCGCGACCGTGATTTCATCCCTCGGTCGCACGCCTGAATTTGAGCTGCTCTCGGGCGGCGGCCTGCTTGAGGTGAACATCTCCACGTTCGCGTACGGCCTTGCCGGCGCAGGCGCGATGATCGCTTTCCTCGCCCTGATGCTCCCGGCGTGGCGCGCGACGCGAAACACGATGGTCGAGTTGAAGCACGCGAGTGCGCGCCCCCGCCCGACTCCACTGTTCATGCGCTACTACCTCGATGTTGCACTGGTGCTGATCAGCGCCGTGGTCTTCTGGCAGCTCTCACAGCAGGAAGAGCTGTTCACCGAGTCGTTCTTCGGCGAGATGCAGGCTGACCCGTTCCTCTTGCTCACGCCCTCGGTCTTCTTGCTCACCGTTGGGATCGTCTTCCTGCGCCTCTTCCCGATCGTCCTGCGGCTGGCCGCCGCCATCGTCGGCTTGACCGGCAGTGTCGCCGTGCTCGTCGGCATGCGCTCGCTCGTGCGCAACCCGGGCCATTACACGCGCCTGATCCTGCTGCTGATGTTCGCAACGGGCGTCGGAATGTTCGGCGCGTCGTTCCGCGAGACGCTCACACAGTCGTACGACGATCGATCGTTCTACGAGGTTGGGGCAGACGTCCGCGCCTCCGACCTGCGCGCGCTGACCGGAACCGGCGACATCGCATTCGTCGACGCTGTGAACACCGTTCCTGCGTCGGTCGCCTCGCCGGTCTCGCGCGTCGGTGGTCGTATCAGCCGGGGCGCAAACATCTCGACTGTGGAGTTCATGGGCATCGACCCGGAGACGTTCACGGAGGTCGCATACTCCCGCGGCGACTTTGCCGACCACTCGCTAGAGGAGATGACAAGCACGCTCGCGGCCAACTCCACGTCGCTTGTCGGCGCGCCGATTCCGGTGGACGCGCGGCAGCTCGGCATGTGGATCAAGTCGCCCGACATTCGCGGCCCGGTGCGCATTGGCCTCACCCTGCGCGATGCAGGCGGCCGTTACCTGAACAGCGTCTTTGCAGAGGTCGTGCCGAACGACCCGACGTCCGACGAGTGGCGCTTCATCGCGCTCGATCTCGAGGACATGGTCGAGCGCTTCGGGCCGATGCGTGAACAGCCTCTGATCGCCCCGCTGACGCTGCACGCACTCTTCGCGGCGCCGCAGGGGTCGATCGCTCGTTCTGCGGGCAAGCTCTTGTTCGGTGCGGTACTGGCGACGTCGGAACCACCGCTACCACCGGCAGAGGACGCGGACATCGCCCGTCCCGAGTCGTTCCGCGGTCGGACGCCCGAAGTGCCGGCGGCGGTGCTGGCGACGAATGCATTCCCGGGCGCGACGCTTGTGAAGTCGTTCGAGAGCCTCGATGGCTTCGAGGTGATCCGGGACCTCGCGGCTGTGCCGGCCGCGGACACGGCGACTAGCACGAGCGACAGCCCGCCGGGATATGAACGCTCCACGAGACTGCAATGGGCGGGCGTCGGCTTCCGGCAACCGAACGTTCGCGGCCTCCAGCAGAGCACCGACAGCGCTCCGATCGTGTTCTACCTGCACCGTACGCTGGCCACCCAACTCGAGGTCGAGGTCGATGACGCCGTCAACATCCTGGTCGGGCAGAAGTTCACCACCGGCCTCGTCGGCGGGATCTACGACCTCTTCCCGACGGCCAAGATCAGCAGCAACGGCAGCACCCTGGTGATAGCGAACCTCAGCCGCTTGATGGCGGCCGTGAACGCATCGCCAGCCGCGGTCGCGCACGCCCCAACCGAGGTCTGGTTCTCCAGCGACGATCCGGTGGCGACCCGAGAGGCGCTGGAAGGTGACCACTTTGCCGCGGGTGAGGTGCTCGACATCGAATCGACGCGATTGAGCCAGCAACGCGACCCGCTGGTCGCCGCCGGATGGCAGGGCATCCTCGCGATCGCGTTCGGCGCTGTCCTGCTGCTGTCGGCGATCGGGTTCCTCGTCTACTCCTACCTCACGGCACAACAGCGCGCCCTTGAGTTCGCGATCCTGCGGACGCTCGGCTTTTCACGCTGGCAGGTCTTCTCGCTGGTCACGTTTGAGCACCTCTTCGTGATCGTCGCCGGGATGGGACTCGGAACGGCGGTGGGCCTGCAGGTCGGCCGCATGATGATGAACTTCCTCGGCACCGACGAACGCGGCAAGGAAGTGTTGCCGCCGTTCGTCCTCGGTGTCTCGTGGCCGTCGGTGTTCTTCGCCTGGGGCATCCTGGGGACGGTGTTTGTTGTGACGATTGGAGGCGTGGTGCTACTTTATTTGCGCCTCCAAGTGCACCGCGCCCTCCGGATTGGTGACGCCTAAGCAATGGTGAGCGACAGCACGGTCGAGACGCCGTATATCCACTGCGAAGATCTCTTCAAAATCTACAAGACGGACGAGCTGGAAGTCGTCGCGCTGCGCGGGTTGGACCTGAAGGTCGCCACCGGCGAGATGATGGCGATCGTCGGCGCGTCGGGCTCCGGCAAGAGCACGCTGCTGAACATCCTCGCGGGGCTCGATCAGCCGTCGGCGGGACAGGTGCGGGTCGGCGAGCGCGACCTGCTGACGACAACCGAGGACGACCTCGTCGACTACCGGCGCGCAGAGGTCGGCTTCGTCTGGCAGCAGACCGGCCGCAACTTGATCCCGTATCTCAGCGCCGAGCAGAACATCGAGGTACCGCTAATCCTCGAGGGGGCGACCCGACGAGAGGCGAAGCGCCGCGCCCAGTTCCTGCTTGAACAAGTCGATCTGATGCACCGGCGCAACAATCGCCCGGACCAGGTCTCTGGCGGCGAACAGCAGCGCATCGCGATCGCCGTCGCGCTGGCCAACAACCCGCCCTTGCTGCTCGCCGACGAACCCACCGGCGAGCTCGACCGCGCGACCGCCGACCAGGTCTTCAACGTCTTCCACAAGCTGAACGAGGCGCTCAACGTCACGGTCGTCGTCGTCACCCACGACCGCGCGATCTCGGAGCGCGTCGATCGCGTGATCGCAATGCGCGACGGCCGCACCAGCTCAGAGGTGATCCGCCGCGCGGCGTTCGCCCGCGGCGAGGGTGAGATCACGGAGGAGTTCGCCGTCGTCGATCGCAGCGGCCGGCTGCAGGTTCCGCGTGAAATGATCGAGGACCTTGAGATTGGCGAGCGGGCGCGCGTCACGTTCGTCGATGACCACGTCGAGATCCGGCCGGAGTTCCCGAAAGACGAAGACACGCAGCCGTGGCGCCGACCGTGACCAGCGAGTCGTACGTGGTTCGCGCCGTGAACGTCGATCGCACGTTCAAGCTGGCCGACCTCGAGGTGCGCGCGGTGCGCGATGTCTCGCTGGAGATCCCGGAGGGCCAGTTCATCGCAATCGTCGGACGTTCCGGTTCGGGAAAGACGACGTTCCTCAATATTCTCGCCGGACTCGACCGGCCGACGAACGGCTCAGTCTTCATCGGAGATGCGGAGATCTCCCGCTACAGCGAGGGCCAGCTCACCGGCCTGCGACGTCACACCGTGGGTTTCGTCTTCCAGTCGTTCGGCCTGCTGCCGCTGCTCTCCGCTGCGGAGAACGTCGAGCTCGCGCTCCGCATCGCCGGCGTCGGACTGCGCGAGCGTGGCGAGCGCACGAGCGAGCTGCTGGAGCAGGTCGGACTGACCGGACGTGCCGACCACCGCCCGTACGAGCTCTCCGGCGGCGAGCAGCAGCGTGTTGCAGTCGCGAGAGCACTCGCCAACAATCCGCAGATCCTGATCGCCGATGAGCCGACTGGCGAACTCGACTCGACGACGGCAGAGCAGACGTTCAACCTCCTCCGTGGTGTCGCGGAGCGTGGCGTCACCGTGATCACCGCGACGCATGACCCGTTCGTCATGGAGCACGTCGACCGCATCGAGGAACTCGCCGACGGCCGGCTACTGACGCCGGAAGAACGAACGTTCAGTGCGGCCCCGTCCCACCCGGCAGCCCCGGCAGTCGCCGCCGCGACCGAGACGCCGGAGGACGCGGCGTGGCGACCACCCACGCCCACGCGGTAGCGGACCGCCGACAGGATGAACCGGCCTGACGTTCCGCGCGGCGCAGGTGGGCGCCGTCGCTACGTCCCAACCTGGCCACGGCACATGCAGCGCAATCGCCGCCGCCTCGGGAGGGTCGCCCTGATGATGGGTGCCCTGATCTTCGCGATCTCGGCCGTCTTCACGTTCGGCAACAAGGCGGAGGCCCCCGTGACTCCCGCGCTGGAGCAGCGAGCCGACGGCTGGTACTCCGCAGCAGCGACCACGCTTCCACTCGTGCGGCTCGCGACAGTGATCGATGGCGACACCGTCGATGTGCTTGCCGCGCAGACGCCACTGCGCATCCGTGCCTTCGGAATCGATGCGCCCGAGTTGGATCAGCGCTGCGCCGCCGCGGCGACGGCCCGCCTCGGCGAGCTGGCGGCGAACGGGATGCGGCTACAGCCCGACGATCGTCTGCAGGACGAGTTCGGACGCGAGCTGCGCTACCTGTTCACCGTCGATGGTCTGTCGATCGACTCGGCGATGGTCTCCGAAGGGCTCGCGCGAGCGTGGCGCGATGACGGCGTGCTGCGCGATCACCTCGTCGCGCTCGAAGACGAAGCACGCGACGCCCGACGCGGCTGCCTCTGGACGTCCGGCTAGCCGGGTCTAGTCGCCCGCCGGCGCGACTTCCCGCAGGTGGAAGATCAGCGCGCTGTTATCCCACTGCACGATCTCGTGCGGGGCCAGCACGTTCACCCATGCCGTCCGTGTCGCGCGACCGTTCCGCACCTGCAACCGCCACGTCTGGAATACGCCGGCCGGCACCTCGATCTCCTGCTGGTCGATCACGCGCAGGATCACCGTCTGCAGGCTGCGGTCGAGGTGGTTCACCGAGACGTATCGCGCCTCGTACTCCTCGGCAAAATCGAGCGTGCGCCAGAGCCACAGCGACGTCTCGTTGTCGTAGTAGCTGCCGTCGAGGTCGATGGTCTTCTCGCTGATGTCGCCGCCTTCGACGGCACCAAACGTGACGGACTCCGCCACCCCGCTCGTCGCATCGATGTTGTACTGCGACGTGTAGCTGTCATCGCGACCCTCGGAGGTGACGGCACGGCTGAGCGTGTGCGGCAGCAGGCGGGCATCCGCGCGAACGGCGACCTGATCGACGACGTCCGACAGCGCTCCATCAACGGTCTGACGGTAGCTCTGGGTCAGCTCCAGCGAGTCACCCCGGGCCACAACGCCAAGTGTCCCCTGCCCCACCACTGTCCCGTCTCTGCCAATGAGGTCGTAGACCAGCCGCTCGCCAACCTCGAACGGCGCGCGATGCACGACATCCGACGTCCCGTCGGCTGACGAGCCGCCGACACACGCGGTGCCGATCAGCAGTACCGCCGCGATGGCGAGCAGCACGCGCAGACGGTTCACCATGCGCTAGAGCGAGCCGAGGACGCGGCTGGCCGCCGCGATCGCCTGATCGATGTCGGCGCTGTTCACATCGAGGTGCGTCACCATGCGGATGCGCGTCGGGCTCGTGCCGCTGCACGCGACGCCTTCCGCCGCCAACTGCTCACGGAACGCCGGACCGTCGACGCCCTCAAGCTCGTAGAAGACGATGTTCGAGTCCACGCTCGCGGGGTCGAGCTTCACGTGCGGAAGACCCGCGAGGCCATCGGCGAGCCGACGCGCGTTCGCGTGGTCCCCGGCGAGTCGATCAACGTTGTGCTCAAGGGCGTAGAGCGCTGCCGCGGCGATCACTCCGGACTGCCGCATTCCGCCGCCGAGCTGACGTCGGATCGGGCGGGCCCGGTCGATGAAGTCCGCCGGGCCCGTGACAACCGATCCGACAGGCGCACCGAGTCCCTTCGAGAAGCAGAACGAGACGGTGTCTGCCTCGGCAGCAAGCGTCGCCGCGTCCGTCTCCAGCGCAGCGGCGGCGTTGAAGATGCGCGCGCCATCGATGTGCACCGCAGCGCCAGCGCCGCGTGCGACCGCGATCACGTCACGCATCTCGGTCAGCGCGATTGCCGCGCCGCCGCAGCGATTCTGCGTGTTCTCGAGGCAGACGAGCGCGGTCGGCGGCGGCGTGCCAACCGGCCGTAGCGCGCCTTCGACGTCGGATGGGTCGATGCGCCCGCGGTCGTCGTTCGCGACGGTGCGCAGGCTGATCCCGCCGAGTGCCGATGCGCCGGTTGCTTCGTGGTGCAGGATGTGCGACTCGGAGCCGACGATCGCCTCGTCGCCGCGCCCGCAATGCGTGAGCAGCGCGACGAGGTTCGCCATCGTCCCGCTGGGGACGAAGAGCGCCGCCTCCTTGCCGATGCGCTCGGCGGCGGCCAGTTCCAGCGCCTGCACCGTCGGGTCGTCCCCAAGCACGTCGTCGCCGACCTCGGCGGTCGCCATCGCGTGTCGCATCTCGTCGCTGGGGCGGGTCACGGTGTCGGAACGGAGGTCAATCATGCGAGCAGTCACCGATCTCGTGTTGCGTCGAGCGTTCATCAGGCTCGCTCTGGGGACTATCGAAACAATGAAGGGCGCCGCGTCTTGCCGCCACCCGGCGAGTCGTGACTACGTGCGCTCGGAAGGTTCGCGCTCCCAGAGAGTGTGAAAGCCTTCGCCACCGGTAATCGCGGCCGTGACCTCCAGCCGCTCGGCAGCCACGAGCTGGCTGAACGCCTGCTCTGACTGCGTGGCCAGGTCGACCCCGCCCAGCGCGACGAGGCGTGTCTCGATCCGCGACCAGATACCGGCATCGCGCATCGCCTGCGCCGGACGCGGCCAGCTGAAGACGGTGATCTGTTCCGGAAGCTGCATGTTCGGTCGCAGCTTCTGCAGCGAACGGTAGCGCTCCTCCGCCGACGAGACGCGCGGCACGATGCGGATCATCGGCGGGTCGCCCTCGGCGGTGCGGTTGTCGACGAGCAGCCGTCGCTCGACGCGGTCGAAACGCACGATGAACACCTCCGCGTCATCGATGACGCGGCGGATATCATCCATGTCGATCCCGAAATCAGAGTCCATATGACGAAGATTGTAGTGACCGTCGTGCCCGGGAGGCAACGCCTCGCGCGCCCCGGCTAGTGCGGCGCGGGCGCCTGGTATGTGCGATCGAGGTACGGAATGTGCACCAGTCCGGCGGCCTGCAGCCCCATCACGATCAGCACCGCCCCACCGACACGCGTCATCGTGTCGAGGTGCTGCTGCAGGAGGTTGCCAACGAGCCCGACCGAGGCACCAAGGATTGCGAAGACGAGCGTGAACCCGATCACGAAGGCGACGGCGTGCATGAAGACACGTCGGCGGTCCGCCTGCGTGTCGCCGGTCCCATTCATCGCCTCCCCCGCG
Source organism: Dehalococcoidia bacterium (assembly GCA_036013055.1). Lineage (GTDB taxonomy): Bacteria > Chloroflexota > Dehalococcoidia > UBA2979 > UBA2979 > SHYR01. The sequence goes on from DASCQM010000001.1 coordinate 88,495, forward strand.
AGGTTCGCGAGATAGACCGGCACCAGCGGCAGCACGCACGGCGAGAGGAAGGAGACGATACCCCCGAAGAAGGCGATCGCCGGACCCGCGAGCCCATCAACGCCGGAGCTCAAGCCTTCCTCGGCGGACGCGGTCTGACCGAAGAAGAAGCCGAAGGACTGGAAGTAGCGATTGAGCTGCGAGAACTCGCCGAGCAACATCAGCGTACCGACGACGATGAACAGCGCACCCGCACCAATCATCAACTTCGACATGTGTGGCTGAATCTGCCGCAGGCGAGGTGAAATCCAGCCGAAGAACGCGCCGAACGCGAGGAACCAGGCACCGAGCCCCAGCGAGTACGCGACAAGCAGCAGCGCGCCCTGGTAGGCGTTGCCCGACGTCGCGGCCAGCGTCAGCACGACGCCGAGAATTGGGCCGATACACGGCGACCAGGCGATTGAGAACGCCGAGCCGATCGCGAACGAGCGCGGGTAGCCGCTACCAAGCGCGCCGCGAACGCCTGCGAAGCGCTTCGCCGCCTGCTGGTCTGGTGCCGGGGTCGCTGTGGTCGCCATGCCATCTCTCTCGCGCACGTCCATTGTCGTACCGCTCGACCCCCTCGCGGGTGAGCGCACTCACGCAGCGATGTTATGAATCTGTGAAATCTGGCGCGGTCATCACTGCGGCCCGGTCACTCCTCGATGCCCAGCAGGCGCCTGCGCGCCGCGTCGTACTGTTCCTTCGTGCGCGCCTCGCGGTTGAGCAGCCCCTTGAGCACGGGAGGTTCGATGCGCTCGCCATCAAGGAAGAAGGCGTGCAACCGGTCCAATTGCGTCTGCCACGCCTTCCAGGCCTCGCTGTATGCCTTGCGTGCGTCGCTGTCACTCACCATGGATCCAGTCTATCGAACCGCATCTGATCGGTCTGTGATCGCGTCACACGGTTCCGTCAGGCGCCCTCACGCATTGCCGCCTTCTGCTCGCGATAGTCGGCGTAGCCGCCCGCGAATTCGGTGAGCTCTCCGTCGTCGAGTTCCACGACGCGGTCCACGACGCGGTCGACGACGCGATCGAGGAAGTAGCGGTCGTGCGAGATCACGAAGACCGTGCCCGCGTAGTCATCGAGTGCTTGCTCAAGCAACTCGGCGGACGGGATGTCGAGGTTGTTCGTTGGCTCATCGAGCATCAGCAGGTTCGCGCCCATCAGCATCAGCTTCGCCATCTGCAGGCGGCTCTTCTCGCCGCCGCTCAACGTCGAGATCTGCTTCCCCGCGAGTTGATGGTCGAAGAGGAATCCCCCGAGAAACCCGTAGGCCTCGCCCTCCGACATCGACTTCATACGCCGCACCTCATCGACCGGCGTGCTGTCGAACCGCAGCGTCTCGTGCTCCTGCGCGTAGTAGCCGACAGAGATGCTCGGGCCGAGCTTCGACTGGCCCTCGGTCGGCTCCTCTTCGCCGAGGACCGTGTGGAACAGCACGGACTTGCCGGACCCGTTCGGCCCGACCAGCCCGACGCGCTCGCCGGCGGAGATCAGCAGATCGAGCCCGCTCAGCACCGCCGTCTGATCGAACCGTTTGTGCAGCCCGATCAACTCCAGCACCTTGCGGCTGCCACGCTCCGACGTGAGCCGCAGCCCCATCTGCCGGCGCTTGATCACCGGCGCCGGAGTGCGATCCATCTTCTCAAGCCGCTTCTCCATGCTCTTCCAGCGGCGCACCATCTTCACGTTCTGCCCGCTGGTGCTGAAGTCCTTCATCCGCTGAATCGACTGCTCAAGACGCGCGGCCTCGCGATTCTCGAGGACATGGTCCTTCTGCTGCTTGAGGAGCTGCGACTGCTTCTCGTGCGCGTACTCGGAGTAGTTCCCCGCGAAGACCGTGAGTTGTGGGCGGCCCGGGTGGAGGCCGCTCAAGTCCAGCTCGGCGATCGAGTCGACGAGCACATCGAGCAGGTAGCGGTCGTGCGAGATGATCACGACCGCGCCGGGGTGTCGTGAGATCACGCGCTCGAGCCGCGCCTTGCTCGCGAGATCGAGGTGGTTGTCCGGCTCGTCGAGCAGCAGGATGCTCGGTTGCGTGACCAGGACGCGCGCCAGCCCGACCATCTTGCGTTGCCCGCCACTGAGCGCCCCGGTCGGCACGTCGAAGAGATCGGGACCGACGCCGAGATCACGCAACGCGCTCTCGGCGCGGCCACGGAAGTTCAGGCCACCGCGACGCTCGAAGTCGTCGAGCAGTCGCGTGTGCGCCTCCATCACCTCGGCCAGTCACTCCTCGTCTTCGTAGACCGCGGGCTGCCCCATGCTCGCCTCGTGCCGCTGTAGCTCCGCCTCGATTGCGGCGAGTTCATCGTCGGCGGCCAGTACCTCGTCGAGAGCGGTGCGGTCAGCGTCGAACTCCGGCGTCTGCGCGAGATAGCCGATCGTGACGTCGCGCGAGCGGATCACGGACCCACCGTCCGTCTCTTCCTCGCCGATGATCAGCTTCAGCAGCGTCGACTTCCCCGCCCCGTTCGGGCCGACGAGACCGATCACCTCGTCATCCTGGATCTCCCACGAGACGCCCTGAAGCACCGGCCGGGCGCCGAAGTATTTGGTGACATTCGAGAGCGCGAGAGAAATCACGTGGGGGCCTCGGTCCGTCAGTCGATCGTACCAGCGTGAACGCCGGGATCGAGGTTCGCCGCGAGCAGTCTCGAACGAGATTCGTCACTTCGTCGGCGCTGGTTGGAGACATCGCCCACTCGCGACGATGATCCATGCGTATCCACCGGGGAGTTGGCGACGACGATGGTCCAGGCAAACGACGACGACGCGCGCAACGAGGAACCCGCTGCTGAGCCGGGCGAAGAGCCCGCGGCTGGTGCCAGGAACAACTACGGCGACACTGACGATGCGCCCGACGATGAGGCTGACCAGGAACCTGCGGAGGGCGGCGGCAGAGCTGCCATCCTCGCGCGCGTCCCGACGCTCGGACGCCCGCTCGCGATCGGGGGCGGCAGCGCGTTGCTGCTCATCTGGACGATGCTGCTCTGGCAGCTCTCCGGGTCGTTCTCCGAGCTGAGCGCCTCGGCTCAGACGATCGCCCATCAGGTCGAAGCGGCTTCGACCGTCGCATCGGAAGCCGCGTCAGGCGTCGCCGCAGTCGAGCGCGCCGATACGTCGTCGGCTCATGCCGAAGCGACCGTAGTCGCCGACCTGCGCGTCAATCTCGAGTCCACGCCGCAGCCACTCCCGACGCCCGAACCAACGCCGGAGCCGACGCCCGACCCGTCGCTGCTGCTCGGCGAACCGATCGTCACCCGCGGCCTCGACCTCTGGAATTGCAGCGACTTCGAGACGTGGGAGCAGGCGCTGACGGTCTACGAGGCGAATCTGCCCAACGACCCGAATCTGCTCGACTTCCTCAATACCGGCGTGCCATGCCAGTACCTGCGGGCGGCGGACTGACGCACAGGCGATTCGTAGGCACCGCGAGCGACGGGCAGACACGGCGACCGGGTACTACGGAAGCGCGGCGGTGATCGACGCGGTCTCTTCCTCCGTAAACGCGCGGAGGGTCGTCGTGGTCACGTTGCCGCGCGCACCCTGCGCGAGCAGGAACCCGGCGGCAGTCTCGTCATCAGGCACTTCGGCGAGTGCGATGAAGTCATATTCGCCCATCGTGAGATAGAAGAAGATCATCCGCCCGCCGGCGTCCTTCAGCGCATCCTTTGCAGCCTGCAGTCGGTCAGTTGTGTTCTTCGCATCCTTGATTCCCTGCTCGGTGTACTTCCCGAGGATCGCGTAGCTTGGCATCGCAATGTCCCTTCATCACGTTCGTACTTGACGCGGATAGTACGCCGCAGTGAGGGCGAGTCAAGACGAGGGAAAGCCGTGATACGGCGAACCGCTAGGATTCAGTATCGATTCCCGCGCAGGCAAGCAAGCTCGGAATTGTGGTTCGCAGCATCTGCGCTGACTTGAGCCCGCGAGTGGGGTTGGCAAACGGACCGTTCTCGCTCGCGCCGTCCGCGGCCCCGACGTGATGGTAGCCGAATGTTGTCGCGCGGCTGCTCGCCTCGCCGACCAGTTCGGCGAGGCCGCCATCCGGCGGCAGATCAAACACGTCACGCAGCGGCAGCGGAAGATCCAGGCCATTGACGAATTCACGCCCGAGGTCATGAGCAGTCGCGGCACCACCCTTGGCTGACTGCCCGCTTCTCAGGAGATGCAGATAGCCGATCTCCGCAACGAGTCCTGCCGCCAGCGCCCACTGCTCGTACTGACCGTGCTTGGCCGCGAGCTGCCACGACAGCACCGCGACCGCCATCGCGCGCTGCCAGAACGGGTGCTCAGCCACGTCGGCACCTTCGCTCCCGCAGGCGAGCACGAACGAGCGCGCGAGACCGTAGCCACGGACGAGATCGAAGCCGCTCTCGTCAATCGCATCACGCATCGTCAGCGGCGGTCGCGAGGGGGCATCCGTGCCATACGCACTGCGAATGTGACGCGCGATGTCGAGGTCGCGGCCGCCGATTTCAGCCAGTCGCTGGTGAGCCTGCCGGTCGTCCTCGTTCAGCATCGTCAGATCGCTGAACAGCGATCCCCAGTACTGGTCCCACGCGATCAGATCGCTCGCCGCGCCCTCAGTTGGATGTCTGCCCTCGTTCATTGATCGAGTATCGACTGCCGGCGGCGTCGACGGATCGCGATCCGTTACTCGACGTTCAGCGCGCGCACCATTCCACCGACGAAGTGCGGCACTCCGGTCGGGCTGGGAATGAAGCAGATCAGCGCGTAGCTGCCAGCGTCAAGGTCCAGCGTTCCCACCTGGCTGACGCCCGGCAAGACACCCTGGACATCGCCGACCGGCGCGAACGGCGGCGGGCCGGTGGGCGCTTCCGTGCTCGCGAGCGCGCCCATGAACTGCTCAAACGTGATTCCATCGAGCCGGAAGACGTTCACCTCGTGCGGCTCAGCGCCGTCGTTCGTGAACTCGATCGTGACCTCGCCAGCATCCACCGACGCCGGTGCGTCGAAGGAGTACGAGACACCCGCGCCGTCGTCGAGCCCGATCACCGTAATGTCGGCCTCCGGGAGATCAGCTTCGACTACGTCACCGCCGACCTCGACCGTCGTTGCCATCCCCTTCGCGAAGTGCGGCACACCATCGGTGTCAGGGACGAAGCAGAGCAGCGCGTACGTGCCTGCTGGCAAGTCGTCGGTCACCGAACCGCTGAGGCCGGGAGCGAGCTGACCCACTCCGCCCGCGAATCGCGCCCACTCGGGGAACGGTGCGCCTTCCTCGACGGCGGCCAGACCGCCCATCAGTTCGCCGAGCGTGTGGCCATCGATCTGGACAAGCTGAACGTGGTGAACCTGTTCGCCCACGTTTTCCAGGATGATTTCGTTGGTCCCCGCCTGGAACTCGCCGGACAGAGTGAAGGAGAATTCTCCCCCCTCGATCGTGACGACGTTTGGCGTCGCTTCATCATCGCTGCACGCCGCGATCGTGAGTACCAACGCGAGTGCCAATACGGGTAGTAGTCGAGCAATCCTTATCTGTGTTCCCATCCCCTCCAAGTTTGGAGGGCACTCTGCTGTCTGACGGAGTCAGGGTCAAGCCTGTCCCACACCCGTTTGGCCATCACCGGGTTCGGAATCGGCGAGCGGATCCGCGGCGACAGGGATGGCTCGGCCAGACGAAGGATCCCCGGATCACCGAGAGCGGCCCACGCGGGCCGCTCTCGGATACGAATCGCTTGGTGCCGCATAGGGGATTCGAACCCCTGATCTCCGCCTTGAGAGGGCGGTGTCCTGGGCCACTAGACGAATGCGGCGCCGCAGACCAATCACGTTACTAGCGCCTCGCGTGGCCCTCAAGTGGGTTCCGCACTACTTCCGCGCCCCGAAGCGCGCCGCTTCCGGCAGGGAGCACGATCCGATGTGATTGCGACTCATCCGGCTGGCTCGTAGCTTGTGGGCGGAGGCGGAGGGCATCGTGAACATCGAACTCGTCGACCGCTCGCTCTTCGTGAAGAAGACAGTCTCGGTCTTTGTGCTCTCGTTCTTGCTGATCCCGCTCGTCTCGCTGAAGAGCGACGTGCCCGTTCTCGTCTACGCCGGTGCGCTCGTCGTGCTGCACATCTTCGTGCTCATCGCGTACTTCTACCGCGTGAAGGTGCGCGAGCTCGACTCCAATGCGAGGTCGCTCGCAGCGAGGGTGGTCGCCCTGATCGTCGTCAGCTATCTGCTGTACGTGGGGTCGAGCTTCGACGATGACGCGTCGTACGTTTCGCTCGCGATCCAGATGTTCGCGGTCTCGGTACTGCATACGGCGATCCTGCTGCTGCTGACCGCACGGATCGCGGATCGGGACGCACCAACCACGTAATCCCCGCGTCGTTAGATCCGGCACCCAGATCGACCGACCGTCGGACCGTCCGTGCGATAGCATGCGCGGCAAGAAGTCGAGCACCGCGTCGCAGCGCACCACACAGCGCCGCCGCAACCGATTGGAATCACCATGGATCTGGGAGTCATGATCGAGGGCCAAGACGGGCTCTCGTGGGATCGCTGGCGCAGGATCATCCGCGCCGCCGAAGACCTGGGGTTCGAGTCGCTCTGGCGCTCCGACCACTACGTCGCGTTTTCGGAGCCGCGCGAGCGCGAGGCGCTGGAGACGTTCATCTCCTTCGTACTCGTCGCCGAGGAGTCGGAGCGCATTCGCTTCGGTCCGCTCGTCGCCTCGATGACGTTCCGTCCGCCGGAGCTGCTGGCACGCATGGCGGCGCAGATCGACGTGCTCTCGAGCGGTCGCTTCGTCTGCGGCGTGGGTGCCGGCTGGAACGTCCCGGAGCACGAGTCGTTCGGCATCCCCTTCCCGTCCGTCGGCGAGCGCATGGATCGGCTCGATGAGTCGATTCAGGTGTTGAAGGCGCTCTGGTCCGACGCCCCGGCGACCTTCGACGGCAAGCACTACCAGCTCGCGGACGCCATCTGCTACCCGAAGCCGGCGCAATCACCGCTCCCGCTGCTGGTCGGCGGCAGTGGCGAGAAGCGCACGCTCCGCATCGTGGCCGAGCACGCCAACGAGTGGAACTTCACCGGCGGCGGCGTCGATCGTTACCTGGAGAAGCGCGCCGTTCTCGAACGGCATTGCGCCGACGTGGGTCGCGACCCAGAGGAGATCCGCCATTCGACGATGACCGGCTTCGTGATCGGCGCTGACGAGGCCGGCGTGAACGCGCACGCAGAGCGCATTCGTGAAGCGAATCCACTCTTTCAGCGCGGGACGACTGAGGAGACGGTCGCGGGCCTGAGGGAGCGCGGCTGGCTCGTCGGAACGCCCGGCGAGGTCGTCGAGCAGCTCGGGCAGCGCGAGGAGGCCGGGCTTTCCGGCGTGATGATGCAACACCACGCGCAGGAGGATTTCGACGTGCTAGAGCTGATCGCGAAAGAGATCTTGCCGCAGGTGCAGCGGAGCTAGGGGGCGCAGCGCCGGTAGGTCACTCGCGGACGTCGACCGCATCGGGGTAGCGCAGCCGCACGCGGTCGACCGCGCCGAAGGGCGGCTCGAAGACCAGTCCCGCGCGCGCATAGACGCCGCGCGGAATGCCGAGGTCGGCGAGCCAGAGTTCGCCCGCGTGCTCCTCACGTAGTCCGGCCTTCGGCAGCGCGAGCGTGAGTGTCACCGAGGCGTGGACCGCTACCCCCGGCGTCTCGCCGCTGTCGGGATCGACGCCGGAAGGCACATCGAGCGAGATCACCGGTGACGGTGCGGCTTCCGCTGCGCGGATCAGACCCATCGTCGGTCCGCGCGGCGCGTCCTTCAGCGAGTAGCCGACGATCGCATCGAGCACGAGGTCGCTGTCGGCGACATCGAATGCCTCGGCGAAGCTCAGTACGCGCGCCGGCGTCTCGGCGAGCGCCATCAACTGCTGCCCGAGCGCCCCGTCTGCCTGCGAGGGACGCGCGGAAGTCACGGCCAGCACATCGACGCCACGATTCGCGAGATGGCGTGCGGCGCAGATCCCTCCGCCGCCGTTGCCACCACTGCCCGCGAGCACGAGCACCCGGCGGCTGCGCCAGTCGTCGCCGAGCAGTTGCAGCGCCTGCATCGCCAGCGCCATGCCGGCGTGCTCCATCATCTGCAGCAAGGTCGGCCCGCGATCCTCGACGGCAACGCGGTCGATCTCGCGCATCTCGGCGACGGTCACCGCGGGCACATCGATGCCGTCGTCGGTGTGAAACATCGGTCGCGGGGTGGTCATCGTGATCCGCAGGCGGCGCGGCGCGGGATGCAATCGGCGCGGCTGCCGTGGCTGGAAAGAGCGTGCACTGGTGCCCCCACGGGGATTCGAACCCCGGTTTCCACCTTGAAAGGGTGGCGTCCTAGTCCCCTGGACGATGGGGGCAGCCGCCGTCGAGGATAGCAGCGGCCATCGGTGGGGTCATCGGCGGGACGCCTACTGATTCGCGTGGTCGCGCGAGACAGCCGTGTAGCGACTGTAACGAGGCTCGAAGAGCGCCTTGATATCGACTGCTCGCGGATGCCGGCGGTGACGCGAGACTCGCTCGTAACGACTTCGCAGGACTGATCCGCAAGCGCGGCACAGATCGGCACGACAGCGCGAATTCCGAACCTGATGCGAAAGCGGCGATTGCTCGCATCTTCGGCATATGCTAAAGCATATGCCATGACAACAGCAGCCGTTCAGCATATCTGCGGTCATTGCGGGCATCAGTGGTTCCCTCGCCAGGCGACACCACCTGCCCGCTGCCCGCGTTGCCAGAGGCCGTACATAGCGGAGGACGCGATGACTACTACGCGAACGACCGACGAATATCAGGCCCCGGTTTCGAACTACCCGTTGCTGCTGCGACTGGCGATCGCCAACGAGATTGGCAACCTCGCCAAGGTGACGGCCGCGATCAGCGCGGCCGGCGGCGACGTCGGCGACATCGAAATCAGCGAGGCCAGTGCCGACGTGATGATTCGCGACTTCCGAGTCTTCTGTCGGGATGAGGCGCACGCGCGCCAGATCGTCGCCAGCATCGATGAACTCGACGGCGTCGATGTGCAACTCGCATCCGACCGCACGTTCCAGCTCCACCGTCGCGGCAAGATCGAGGTCGCGAACAAGGTGAACATCCGCACGATGCAGGAGCTCTCCCACGTCTACACGCCGGGCGTCGCGCGCGTCTCGATGCAGGTCTCCGAGAATCCGGACGCGGTCTGGGCGCTGACAACGAAGGTGAACACGATCGCCGTTGTCACGGACGGCACCGCCGTGCTTGGACTCGGCGACATCGGCCCACAGGGCGCGCTGCCCGTGATGGAAGGCAAGTCGATGCTCTTCAAGAGCTTCGGCGACATCGACGCGTGGCCGATCTGTCTCGACACGAAGGACACCGAGGAGATCATCGCCATCTCGAAGGCAATTTCGCCGGGATTCGGCGGCATCCTGCTGGAGGACATCTCCGCCCCTCGCTGCTTCGAGATCGAGGATCGCCTGCGCGACGAACTCGACATCCCCGTGATGCACGACGATCAGCATGGGACGGCCGTGGTCGTACTGGCAGCCCTGATCAACAGCCTGAAGATCGTTGAAAAGCGCCCCGAGGACCTGAAGGTCGTCGTGCTGGGCGTCGGCGCCGCCGGCGTCGCGTGCACGAAGATCCTGATGAACTTCGGCGTGAAGAACGTGATCGGCTTCGACAGTCGCGGCTCGATCTACAAGGGCCGCGACAACCTCAACCCGATCAAGGAGTGGTTCGCCGACAACACGAACGAGGAGGGCTTCGACGGCAACGTCGGCGATGCCCTCAAGGGTGCCGACCTCTTCCTCGGCCTCTCGGGCCCGCGCCTGATCACGCCGGAAGACGTCGAGGGGATGGCCGACGACGCGATGGTCTTCGCGATGGCGAACCCGGAGCCTGAGATCATGCCGACCGAAATCGAGGGCAAGGCACGGGTGATCGCCACCGGGCGTTCCGACTTCCCCAACCAGGTCAACAACGTGCTCTGCTTCCCCGGCCTCTTCCGCGGCGCCTTCGATGCCGGCGCGACGGAGATTACCGAGGAGATGAAGATCGTCGCGGCTCGCGCCATCGCAAGCGTGATCCCCGACGAGCAGCTGAACGAGGACTACATCCTCCCCTCAGTCTTCAATGAAGAGGTCGTCTCGCGTGTCGCTTCGGCCGTGGCTGCCGAAGCAGTGCGTTCGGGTAAGATCCGCGGAAGCGGCTCGCAGATCTTCATCTAGGGGCTGAGTCGCACCGACGGCAGTTCCAGAGATCAAAGAAGGCCCGGCAATGCCGGGCCTTCTTCTCTTCGCAATTGCCTTGACTAGGCTGGGGTCGCCGCCAGCGCCAACACCACCGCCGTCTTCAGCTCACCCATCTCGGGATAGGTGCCGGTTTCGCGCTTCGAGTACGCCAGCTCGTCGTTGATCCAGAACTCGAAATCGCCGCCGCCACCCATCTCTAGGTCGAAGCGCTCGATGTCGGGCTGATACTCCGCAAGAATCTCGGCCGCCGTCCAGACGGCCCTCTGCATGTAGTTTCAGTCGACGCAGTAGCGAAGCTTGATTCGCAATCCACCTTCAGCCATTCGGGCCTCCCCAGTCTCTCTAGCCGTAGCGTTCTTCGGTCCACGGGTCACCGTGCATATGGTAGCCGTACATCTCCCAAAAGCCAGCGCGATCCGCGGCCATGAACTCAATGCCACGCACCCACTTCGCGCTCTTCCAGAAGTAGAGCTGCGGGATCATCCCGCGCAGCGGCCAGCCGTGCTCGGGCGTCAGTGGCTCGCCGTTGTGCGTGTGCACGAACAGGATGTCGTCGCTCATCAGCTCGGCCAGCGGCACGTTTGTCGTGTAGCCGCCGTACGAGTGGAACATCACGTGCTTCGCCTCGGGCTTTACGCCGACCAGTTCCATGACATCGCTGAAGCGCACGCCGACCCAGTCGTTGTCGTACTTGCTCCACGTCGTCACGCAGTGGATGTCGGTGCGAACGTCGACCTGGGGCAGCGCCATGAACTGCTCCCAGCTCAGCGAGACCTCCTGATCGACGAGACCGCCGATGTTGAACTGCCACGTGTCGAGGTCGACACGGGGAATCGCACCGTAGTGCAGGATTGGCCAGCCGTCAGTCAGTCGCTGACCGGGTGGCAGGCGCTTGCGCGAGTCTTCGGGCGGCGCGTCGCTCGCCGGATCACGGGTGAGGTCGAGTGCCACGGAGCATCCCCTTCGCTCAAAGTGGTCACAACATCGTAGCCTCGCGCAGCGGCGCATCTCAACTGCCCCCCCACATCGATCGACGTGCACCGATCGAGGTCCCGGCAGCCCCCGAGCGAATGCTGGGCTACGCTGGGATCGAGGTGCTGCGTGGCACAACCCTCGACGTCAGAAGCCCCGACGCCGCACGCGACGATCTCGCGTGCGCGGCTGCTGCCGTTCTTCGGTATCGCTCTCGCGGTCGTTGCCGCAGATCAACTGACGAAATCACTGATCCGCGGCTGGCTCGACCGCGGCGAGAGCTGGCCGACCCGCGACGGCTGGCTCCAGCTCTCACACGTCGAGAACTCCGGCGCCGCGTTTGGCATCCTGCAGGGCGCGGGGACGCTGCTGATCATTCCGGCGCTGATCGGCATCGTCGCGGTGATCGCGTTCCTCTTCGTCGCGCCGTTCGGAGGACGCCTCTACTCGGTCGCGCTGGCGCTGATCCTCGGCGGTGCAACGGGCAACCTGATCGACCGGGCCGCGCGCAGCACGGTCACCGACTTCATCGATCCGAAGTTCTACCCCGCGTTCAACATCGCCGACTCCGCGATCGTGATCGCCGTTGTCACGCTGTTCCTGCTCTCATTCCTCGACCAGCATGCCGACGCCGAAGACGCACCGCAGTGACGGGCACCCGACAGGACTTCGCCGCCACGGAGGCCGGCCGCCTCGACCGCCTCGTCGCCGGGGCGCTGCCCGAGTTGTCGCGCTCGCAGGCGCAACGACTGATCGAGGATGGCCGCGTCACCGTCGATGCCGCGACCGTCACGAAGGTGGCGCACGCCGTGACCGTTGGCGCGACCATCGAGGTCGAATTGCCGGTCGTCCCCGACCTCGATCTGATCGCGCGCGACGTGCCGCTCAGCATCATCTTCGAGGACGAGGAGACGCTGGTGATCGACAAGGCGCCCGGCATGATCATCCACCCCGCCCCCGGCGTGCAGGGCGTGACGCTGATCAACGTCGTGCGCGCGCGTTACCCGTCGGTCGCGGAGATCGACGAGAGCAACCGACCGGGCGTCGTACATCGTCTCGACCGCGACACGTCCGGCGCGATGGTCTTCGCGAAGTCGTCGACGGCCGCGCAGGTGCTACGCGATCAATGGCGCGAGCGCGAGACGCTGAAGATCTACCTCGCCATCGTCGACGGCCGAGTCGACCCGATCGAGGGGATCATCGAGTCGGAGATCGGCCCCGATCCCGCGAACCCGCGCCGCCGCGCCGTGATCGAGAACGGCCAGTCCGCGCGCTCGCAGTACCGCGTGCTTGAGCAGTACGGCGATGACGCGGCACTCGTCGAGGTACAGATCTATACCGGCCGCACGCACCAGATTCGCGTCCACATGGCCGCGATCGGATATCCGGTCGTCGGCGACACGCTCTACGGCAGTGGCTCGGAGCTGATCGAGCGCCAGGCGTTGCACGCGTCGCGGCTCGGCTTCACACTCGCCACCACCGGCGAATGGCGCGAGTTCGAAGCGCCGCTCCCGCGCGATATGATCGATGTGATCGCCGGCCTGCGACAGCGCTTCCACACCACGCCGGCATCCGAGATTGGCGAACTACCGTGACCGTTCGAGTCCGATACGCACCGAGCCCGACCGGGGACCCGCACGTCGGCAACATCCGCACGGCGCTCTGGGCGTGGCTACACGCGCGCCACCACGGCGGCAAGTTCATCGTGCGGCTTGAGGACACAGACCAGTCGCGCGCGATCGACGGCTCGCTGGAGCGCATCCTCGACTCGCTGCGCTGGCTCGGCATCGACTGGGACGAGGGCCCCGACATCGGCGGACCCTACGGGCCGTACGTGCAGTCGGAGCGCCTCGACCTCTACCGCGAAGCCATCGACCGCCTGCTCGCCAGCGGCGACGCGTACCCCTGTTTCTGCACGCCCGAGGAGCTGAGCGAGCTGCGCAAATCGCAGCAGAAGGCGAAGCTCCCGACCGGCTACGAGGGCAAGTGCCGCCTAGTCGATGTCGCCGACGCCCGCACACGCGTCGAGGGCGGCGAGCCGCACGTGATCCGCTTCCGCATGCCGGACGAAGGCACGACCACCTTCACCGATGCGTTGCGCGGTGAAATCACCGTCGAGAACAGTACGCAGGAAGATTTCGTGATTCTGAAGTCGGACGGCTTCCCGACCTACCACCTCGCCCACGTCGTCGATGACCACGCGATGGAGATCACGCACATCATCCGCGGCGAGGAGTGGATCCCGTCCGCGCCGCGCCACCTGCGGCTCTTCGAAGCGCTTGGCTACGAGCCGCCGATCTTCGTACACAACCCGGTGATTCTCGGCCCGGACGGCGGCAAGCTCTCCAAGCGCCACGGCGCGAAGTTCGTGCTTGAGTACGCCGAGGAGGGCTACCTGCCGCAGGCCGTCTTTAACTTCCTCGTGATGATGGGCTGGTCGCTCGACGGCGAGACTGAGATCGCCTCACGCGAGCGCCTGATCGAGGCCTTCGACGTCACCGATCTCTCGCCGAGCCCGGCCGGTTTCGATACGCAGAAGCTGGAGTGGATGAACGGCGTCTACCTGCGCGACATGCCGGAGCGCGAGCTCTCGGAGCTCTTCGCACAGCGGTTGGAGCGCGACCTCCCCGGCGACATCGCCCGCCCGCTCGACCGCATGGTCGTTGAGCAGTTCACGCCGCTGGTGCAGGAGCGCGTGAAGCTGCTCTCCGAACTCGCGCCGATGGTCGACTTCTTCTTCCGCTCTGTGATCACGCCGGCCGAGCCGGAAGCGATCCTCGGCAAGCCGTTCCGCAAGCGCCCGGACGCTGCACCGGGCATCCTCGCCGCCGCCGCCGACGCGCTCGATGCGCTCGATGAGAGCAGCGGCTGGTCGCACGAGGCGATCGAAGAGCGGTTGCGAGCGCTGGCGAAGGAGCTGGAAGAGAAGCCCGGCGATGTCTTCATGCTCTGCCGCGTCGCCGTGACCGGGAAGTCCGTCACGCCACCGCTCTTCGAGACGATGGAGATCATCGGCCCGGTGCTCACCGTCGAACGGCTGCAGGCGGCCGAGGCTTCACTACGCGCCGTCACCACCGACGCCTGACGCGCCGCAGCCCCGTCGCGCGATCGCCGCAGCGCCGCCGTAGCGCGGCGGCTCCCTACGTGATCGGTACGGCCGGGTTTGCTAGGATCGAGCTCCGCTCGGGACTCGTCTAATGGTAGGACAACGGATTCTGGTTCCGTCAATTGGGGTTCGAATCCCTGGTCCCGAGCCAACTTTTCAGATTCGAACACGGCCTCGTCCCATATGGACGGGGTCGCTTTGTGTGGTGCTAGGGACTGCGGCCCGACAGGTGTCGCAATATGACCACACCATCCAGAGACGGAATCGGGAACAGCGTGAAGGCACCGAACAGCAGATTGACCGCTCCGAAGAAGCGAAGCAGGTGACTCTCCAGTAGCGCGGCGCTGAGCAGGAGAGCGCCGACGCCAAGCGCCAGGTTGGCGACCGGCCCACCCAGCGCACGATGGACATCAACACGACCGGGCGACAGCGGACTGTCTGTGTATTGCATTGTCGCCACTGTGGCGGAGAGCCGGACATGCTCGACGGGTGCGCCTGCCATCCGGCTGCTGAACACATGGCCCAGCGAGTGCGCGAAGCTCGCAACGATGATCAACGCGCCATAGGCGAGTCCAACTGCCACCGTGCCGGCTGAGCCATCGACTGGTGCAACGAGCAGCGCCACGGCAACGCCAACGGCTGCCGACAGCGGGATGTGCAGCCAGGCGAACCGTGTTCGGACAAACTCGACGCCGAACGCCGAGAACAGCCGACGCTCGGCCGCCCCATCGATCGACTCAAGAACGAACAGCGTCAATTTCGACCCTCTCCGAGCGTCTCGCAGTCCCTGTTGCGGCCGACGCTCAGGCCATCACCCGGCGCAGACAGGCGAGTCTACCGCGCCGCGATGTGCGACGCAGGGCGACCATATCCACGTCGCACGTCCTCGGACGCCCGGGAACGTGCCGTAACATGTTCTGGTTCGGTCGGTTGGGGTTCGAGTCCCCGGTTCCGAGCCATATCGCTGAGAGCAGACTCGGCCTCGTCGCACTCTGTCGGAGCCGTTTCACAGGACGCCATCATGGCCACAAGAGACTCCATCGTCCGCGACATCAACGAGTACCTTCAGCAGCGCGGCGGCTCCTACCGCACGTGGTATGTCGGAATCGCATCTGACCCGGAAGACCGCCTCTTCCGCGATCATTCGGTCTCCAAGGACAACGGCTCGTGGATCATCCGCTGGGCCGACTCCGCGGCCGACGCTCGTCAGGTGGAAGCCTCCTACGTCAGCGCAGGCACCGACGGCGGCACCGGCGGTGGCAGCGCGACGACGAAGGCCGTCTACGCCTATCAGAAGACATCGACGACAAGGCCCTAGCACGTGAGCCGGCCCGGTGTGGCCGGTTGCCCCTAACTCGACGCCCGGCGCACGCTGTGGCGCATGCTTCACGATCTTCGCGAGTGGCTCGTCGGCTGGGCCGATCGCCCGGCCGGTCCGGCAGCGCTCGGCATCCTGACGTTCGCCGAGGCGGTCGTCTTCCCGATTCCACCCGACCCGCTGCTGATCGCGCTCTCGCTGCGCAATCCCGATCAGGCACTGCTGCTCGCGGCACTGACGACGGCGGCGTCGGTAGCCGGCGGGCTCGTCGGACATACGCTCGGCCTGCGCATCGGACGGCCGATCCTGCAGCGCTTTCACAGCACGCAGGTGGAGCGCGTCGAGCGCATGTTCGTGCGCCACGGGTTCTGGGCGATCTTCCTCGCTGGCCTGACTCCCCTGCCCTACAAGGTGTTCACGCTCTCTGCCGGCGTCTTCGCTGTCCCGCGCGTCCCATTCGTGCTCGCATCGATCACCGGCCGTGGGCTGCGCTTCTTCCTGCTCGGCGGCCTGATCTTCCTCTGGGGCGACCGCTTCCAGGAGTTCCTCGATGAGCGCTTCGACCTCGTGATGGCCGCGATGGCCGTGATGCTGGTGATCGCTGCCGCCGTATGGATGCTCTGGAGCCGTCGCGACCGCGAGGTGACGACCGGCGAGGGCCCTACGAGCTAGCTCGCTACCCTCGTTGCGCCGCCGCGAGCGCTGGAGGGTTCCTTCGGCACCTATCGCGTATCATGGCGACCACGTCGCAGGGGCTGCGGCGCATCTGTGAACACCATCAGACGCTCAGCGAGAGCACCGACAACAACGCTTACGAGAGAGATCGCACCATGGGCAAACTGGACGGAAAGGTCGCCATCGTCACCGGCGGCAGCCGCGGCATCGGCAAGGCAATCGCGGTGATGTTCGCCGCCGAGGGCGCGAGCGTCGCGGCCGTCGCCCGCACGCTGAAGGAGGGCGACCACCAGCTCGAAGGCTCGCTCGAGACCACGGTCGCCGAGATCACCGACGCCGGCGGCAAGGCGGTCGCGATCACCGCGAACATCTCCGAGGAAGACGAGTGCATGCGCGTCGTCGAGGAGGCGAAGGCCGCCTTCGGCCCCGTCGATGTGCTGATCAACAACGCCGCACTCAACTACTACATCCCGATCGTCGACTACCCGACGAGCCGCTGGGTGCGCTCGTTCTCCGTCAACGTGCACGGCCCGTTCATCCTCTCGAAGGCCGTCCTGCCGGACATGATGGAGGCCGGAAGCGGCGCGATCGTGAACATCTCCTCCGGCGCGGCGATTGGCCCGGGCCGCGGGCCGTACGAGGACGACCGCGTCAGCGGTGGCGTCATGTACGGAGCGTCGAAAGCAGCGCTTGAGCGCTTCTCGCAGGGGCTCGCGCAGGAGGTCTACCAGAACGGCATCACCGTCGCCTGCTTCTCACCCTCGCAGGTCGTGCCGACGCCGGGCACCGTCTTCCACAAGCTCGTCTCCGGCATGGACGACCCGCGCGGCGAGCCGCCGGAGATGATGGCGAAGGCCGCTCTGCTGCTCGCCACCGAACCGCTGGAGAAGGTCAGCGGCCGCGTTACCTACAGCCAGCAGATCCTCAAGGAGTTCGGCTGGATCGACGATGGCAAGGGCACCGGCATCGACCCGGCACGACCCGGCTCTGGCTACTCGCAGATCTAACCTCTGAATGGATCCACGAGCCGTCCGGCGCGCGACGAATGAGAGCAGCCCTCAATGAATGAACCGTCACACGACGCACTGAAGTCACTGCGTGAGATCGGGACGCTCCGCGATCCCATCCTGATCGCCGGCTTTTCCGGCTGGGGCGACAACGCCGGCTCTGCGGTCGCCACCGTCGACTACCTGATCGAGCAGTGGGACGCGGAACCGATCGCCGAAATCAACCCGGAGGTCTTCTTCGACTTCACCGTGCAACGCCCGCGTGTGCGCCTCGAGGACGGCGAGCGCGTGCTCGACTGGCCGAGCGTGAAGTTCTTCCACGCGAAGCCGGAAGGCAGCGACCGCGATTTCATCCTGCTCGCCGGCCCCGAGCCCAGCCTCCGCTGGCAGACGTTCAGCGACGCGATCGGCGACATGATGCAGCGCGCCGGGATCACGACCAGCATCACGCTCGGCGCCCAGCCAGCCGCCGTGCCACACACTCGCCCGCTGCCGGTCACGCTCTCGGCCTCCGACAACGATTTCGAGCAGCAGTTCGGCCTTGAGGTGCGGGCGACCTCCCGCTACCAGGGGCCGGTCGGCATTGTCAGCGTGCTCAACGTACATCACCGCGAGCGCGGTTGGCGCAACGCCCATCTGCGCGCGATGGCCCCGCACTACCTGACGATGGGTCCGAACCCAAACGTCGCGATCACGCTCGTGAAGACGCTGGACTACGGCTTCGGCACCCGCACGCCGCTTGCGGCGCTCGAGGATCGGCTGCACGCGTTCAAGGATCAGGTGCGCGAAGCGATGGATGAGTCGCCCGATGCGTCCTCGTACGTCCGCCAGCTCGAAGAGCAGTACGACGAAGATCGCCCGCAGACGCCGGCCATCGAGGAAGGCATCGACGAGCAGCGAACGGCCCCTGGCGGCGAGCTGCCGGAGGCCGGCGATCTGCTCTCCGACCTCGAGAGCTTCCTCAAGGAGAAGCGCGACGACGAGTAGTCGTACCGCTTCCGTTTCGTTGCCAGTCCGGAGTGCCCCGTGAGCGCGCTCGTGATCTCCCACCGCACGAACATGGGCACGATGCCCGAGAACACGCTCGCCGGCATCGACGCCGCGATCGCGGCCGGTGCCGACGCCATCGAGATCGACGTGCAGGCGACCTCGGACGGCGTCCCCGTGCTGCTGCATGACTTCTCGCTCGAACGCACCACCGGTGACCCGCGCGCAGTGCAAGAGGTCTCGTCGGCGGAGCTGGCTACGCTGCGCGTGATCGACCCGTTCGACGCCGTAGGGCCGCAACCCGTGCCGACTCTGGCCGAGGTGCTGGCACTGATCGACGGTCGCCGCACGCTCGCGATCGAGGTCAAGCAGTCACGCATCGAGCAGCTCCTGAAGACGGTCGTGCGTGACGCCGCCGCGTCGCGCTGGTGCTGGACGTGGGCGTTCGACCCGTGGGTCGCATCCGCGTGTGCCGAAGCGCTGCCTGAGGTCCCGGCCTCGCTGCTCGTCAGTCAGGGTTCCGCGGAGCGCTTCGGGCTCGACGATCCCGTCACGCTCGCGCATGGCGCGGGGCTCGCGGGCATCAGCTTCGAGCAGTCGCTCGTCACGTCGGAAGCCGTGAGCAACGCGCACAGTCACGGCCTCGCGGCCTACACGTGGACGGTCAACGAACGCATCGACATCAGTCGCGTGCTGGAAGCGGGCGTCGATGGCGTCTGCGGGAACTACCCCGACCGCATCATCGAGGTGAAGGCGGCGGCGCGGTGAGGGATCGCGCGCTAGCGCCTAGCATCGACTGGCTTCACCCTCCGGAGGCGGGTTGGTAGACTTCACCAACGGCGCAGGAGTGTAGCTCAGCTGGCAGAGCGGCGGTCTCCAAAACCGTAGGTCGGGGGTTCGAATCCCTCCACTCCTGCCATTACCGCCGGGGCCCAGGTGGTGAAATTGGCAGACACGCCGTCTTGAGGGGGCGGTGCTCGCAAGGGCGTATGAGTTCGAATCTCATCCTGGGCACCAGATCAGATACAGTGACCACGTTGCAGGCGGAAGTAGCTCAGTTGGTAGAGCGTCTCCTTGCCAAGGAGAAGGTCGCCGGTTCGAGTCCGGTCTTCCGCTCCAACACCCCATTCTGAATCTGTGGAGAGCCTCTGCTTGGGAAGCACGATGGTTGAACCGTGTTCACGAGTTTCGCGACATGCGGACCTGGGGTGAGGAGGTGGATACGGGGCGACTCGCTTGTGAGGCTGCGGCCGCCAGAAAGCGCACGTCTCAGGACTTAGTGCGCGGATCCAGCAGGTCACGAATGCCGTCGCCGATGAAGTTGCTGGCGAGCACGACAGTGAGAATCGCGATACCGGGTCCGAGGGCAATCCACCAGTCGTAGAACCGTCGGGAGCCCTCGCTGATCATCGATCCCCACTCAGGGTACGGTGGGACGGCTCCAAGGCCGATAAAGCTCAGCGATGCTGCGAGCAAGACGACGCCACCGAAGTCCATCGTCGCGACGACCAGCAACGGCGTGAACGCGATTGGTAGGATGTGTCTAACCATCACGCGGAGATCGGTGGCCCCGAGCGACTGCGCGGCAATCACGTGGTCGTGGTTCTTGACGGCTAAGAACTGGCCTCGCAGCAGCCTCGCGTAGCCCGGCCACCAGACGAGCGTCATCGCGAGTGCGGCGTTACGGATGCCGACCCCAAGCGTGGCCGCGATCACCATCGCGAGCAGGATCGCTGGGAACGCCATCACCATGTCGGTGAAGCGCATCATCACTGCGTCTACCCAACCGCCGAAGAACCCGGCGATCGCACCGAACGAGCCGCCGATCAGCAGAGCGCTGATGATCACGGCTACCGCCACGGGTATCGAGGCCCGCGCACCGTGGAGCGTCCGGGAGAACACGTCGCGACCGAGCGCGTCGGTTCCCAGCGGGTGATCGAGCGTCGGCGAAAGCAGACGGTCGTCCACGATCGTGATCGGGTCGTACGGCGCCCACCACTGCACGGTGAGCGCGGTGATGATCCAGAACAGCAGCAGTGCGCCGCCCAACATCACCGGCAGTGTCGCCCACTTTGGCCTGCGTCGTAGCCGGGTGTGCTCCAGGAACTCAGCGACTTCGACGTTCGTGGATTCGGGCGTTGGGTCAGGCACCGTCATGTGACGCGGATCCGTGGGTCGATGATGCCGTAGCAGATATCGATCAGAAGGTTGGCCATGATGAACATCCCGCCACCAAAGATGGCGACGCCCATTACTGCCGGCAGGTCAAGCGTACGAGTGGCCTCGACGGCATACGACCCGAGTCCGGGCCAAGAGAAGATCGTCTCCGTCAGGACGGCACCGGTCAGCAGCGCGGCGAGCGAGACACCGAGGATGGTGACGGTCGGAATCATCGCGTTGCGCAGCGCGTGCGTGAAGATCACCTTACGGCTTGTCAGGCCCTTGGAGCGCGCGGTGCGGATGTAGTCCTCGTTCAGCACATCGAGCATCGAGGCTCGGACCATCCTCGCGATGATACCCATCACGGCCCATCCCAGCACAAAAGACGGCAGCATCAGATGTCGCAGCGCATCAACGGTCTGCCCGAAGTCGCCGGCGAGAAAAGAGTCGACCGTGTAGAGCCCCGTGATGTGCACTGGCGGCAGCGATCGCAAGTCGATACGGCCCGGGCCGGGCGCGATCTCGAATAGCGTGAAGAACAGATATAAGAGGATCAGGCCCGTCCAGAAAACGGGTAGCGACGAACCGATCAGCGCAAAGAGCCGCACGACATGATCAACCCATGTATCGCGTCGGATCGCGGCCGCCACGCCTGCGGGAATGCCGATCACCGCGGCAATAGCCAGCGCGGTGATGGTCAGCTCCAGCGTCGCCGGGAGCCGCTGCATGAGGTCGCTGCTGACGGGCTGCTTCGTGCGGAACGAAGTCCCCATGTCGCCCTGGAAGAGGTTCTTGACGTAGAGCGCGTACTGCTCAGGGTTCGACTTGTCGAGTCCCCAGCGGGCGCGAGCCGCAGCGACGACCTCCTCGTTCCCGAGCAACCGCTCCGGGACAAGCGAGGCGATCGGGTCAGCGGCGGCGGTTCGTGAGACCACAAATACAATCGTGATCACGCCGAGCAGGAGGAGCGGCATCACAGCAACACGGCGGGCGATATACGTACCCAAGCGGTTTCACCACCGTCTCTGTTAGCGCCCGGTCAGACGAAAAAGGCGCACACCCCGGTCAACAATGACCGGGGTGTGCGCCCATGCTATACGTTCGGACTATTCCTTGACGCGGTGCAGGAGCCCAAGTTCGACATTACAGCAGCCGCTGTAGTGCATCCCCTTCAGATCCGTGCGGTGCGCAAGAATCAGGTTCGGGTTCGCGAGCGGCAGGATGTACGCGTCCGAGATCATCTCCCGGCCGAGCAAATCGTAAAGTCGCTCACGCTCCTCCATGTCGTCCGTCTGCAGCGCACTCTCGTAGAGGTCCTGCTGGACTGCACTCACGATCGGTCCCTTGTTGCCACCTGCACGTCCCGACCATCGAGAGCCCTCGATCATCGCGAAGTACTGCGGGTACTGCACCGTGTCGGGGTGGTCCGGGGCATAGTAGATGGCCGTGAATGGCACCTTGTTCTCGCCCAGGTTCCCGAAGATCACGGAGGCTTCCAGCGGCGAGAGGTTCAACTTGATGTTGACTTCCGCCAAGTCGGCCTGAACCTTCTGCATCATCAAGTTGAAGTCGACGCCGTAGACGTTGGTGTTCCAGTACGGCGCGTCCATCTCGAACCCGTCCGGGTATCCGCCGGCAGCAAGCAATTCACGAGCCTTGTCCAGGTCGCGTACCGGCAGCGGCAGGTTCTTCGTGCCTACGAAGCCGTTCGGGATTGCGGTCGCCTGACGGCGTCCGTCTCCGCCCAGCAGCACGTCGATCATGCCTTCGTAGTCAATCGCAGCCTGAACGGCCTGGCGGATGTTCTGGTTGAGGTCGATCTCGGAGCCGACTGCTCCCTCTGTGCCGACGATGAAGCCGACGTAGACGAAGTTGAGCGAGGGCACCGAGAGGATGGTTACCTCGTCGTTGTTGATTCCTCGCGCCGTGTCCGGGTCAATCTGCATCGCGATGTCGGCAGCACCCTCTTCGAGCAGCTGGCGCTGGCCGACGGCATCCGCGACTTCCTGAATAATCACCGTCTTGATTGCGGCCCTGGGGGACGGTCCCCAGTAGTTTTCGTTGCGAGCGAGTCGTATTGAGTCGCCCTCCTGGAAGGACTCCATCACGTACCAGCCGCTACCGGCTGAGTTCGCGAGGAACCACTGCTCCGCGTCATCCGCGGTCTCTGCGTCATCGCCACCGCGGGCACCATTCGCCTCCGCGATTTCCCTGTTGATGATTGCCGTGTACGGTGCGTTCATCTTGGCCGGGAACGATGCATCCGCCGCCTCCATGTGGACGACGATCGTGTGTTCAGCAGAGGCATCGATCGACGCGACACCGTCCATGAAGAAGCTCGGTGAGCCCTTCAGGTTGGCCAGTCGTTCCAGCGACCACTTCACGTCGTCAGAGGTCACCGGCGAGCCGTCGGAGAAGACCGCATCCGAGTTCAGCTGGAAGGTCCACGTCTTCAGGTCGGCACTGGCCGACCATTCCGTCGCGAGCCGTGGGATCAGTGTTGTGTTGTCGGCAAAGTCGAGCCCGACCAGCGTCTGGTACACCGCCGAGATGTAGATCTGACAAGTGTCACAGAACGCGCGGTGCGGGTCACCGTTCAGCGTGTCCATCGCGCGAGCGATGAGAAGTGGTCGATCGTCGTCCTCGACGCGATCGCTCGCGGCAGTAAAGATACTGCTGCCTGCCGCGTCATCGTCGTCGCCACAGGCCACCAGGGCCATTGCTAGGGCGGCAAAGAGTACGACGATCAAGTATCCGAATCGCTTGGTCATCTGTTGTTCCCTCCTCTACTCACCGGACCGGCGCTCTCACGCAGACCCGAGCAATGCGTCGACCCCAAAGGAGGTCAAGCGCCGTTTACGAACGCTTCGGCAACTTCCGTGATGCCGGGCGCGTCGAGCTGATAGTGCGCGTAGAGCGCAGTTGGTGGGCCAACCGGCACGTACTCATTAGGTACGCCGTGCCGCTTGAATTTCGTTGCGAGTCGATGGTCGGCCAGCACTTCCGCGACTGCGGCACCAAGTCCGCCGCGCACGTTGTGCTCCTCAACGGTCATCACAGCGCCGGTCTCGCTGGCTGCGGCAAGCACTTCGTCCTCGTCAATCGGGACCAGCGAGTGCAGGTCGACCACGCGAGTATCGATGCCGCGTTTCACGAGTTCCTCGGCAGCGTCGAGCGCGGGTCGCAACTCGGTGCCGGCGGTGATCAGGGTGAGGTCGCGCCCCTCGCGAACTCGGATCGCCTTGCCGATCTGGAAGTCCTCGAGCGGCTGCGTGTAGACCTCCGGGTCACGCCCGCGCCCGAGGCGGATGTACATCGGCCCCTCGTGCGTCAGCGAGGCCTTCAGCACCGCCTCGAGCTCCACCGTGTCCGCAGCGGAGACGACGGTCACGTTCGCGATCGTGCGCATGATGCCGAGATCCTCGAGCGCGTGATGTGAGGTGCCGTAGTAGCCCATCGACATCCCGCTGTGCGTGGAGACGAAGCGCACGGGCATGTTCGTGAACGCACAGGCGGTACGCATCGCCTCGGCGCACATGATCCCGAGATAGGAAGCGAAGGTGAAGATGTACGGCAACTTCCCGCAGGAGGCCATACCGGCGGCAACGGTGACCATGTTCTGCTCGGCGATGCCTACGTTGAAGAAGCGGTGAGGGAACTCCGTC
>DASCQM010000002.1:0-297344 GCA_036013055.1 Dehalococcoidia bacterium
CAATCGCTCCGAATGCGAATCGCACTCTTCGCATCAGAGTTCCACCGGAGAGTTGCATCGCTCAGTGTGCCAAGCGGCGACCACACACCGAGCCGTCGTCCAGATCATGGCCCTGCAAGACAAGAGATGTCCGGGGCCAGGCAGCACGACCCGGGAGTCCGTGGCATCTGGCGCGTTGTGGCTGACGCGACCGGCACCAGACTGTCGGACCGCGCGACCGCAACGCTCGCACGATGCCGGTAGAATTCCCATCCTCGACGGAGTGAGCGAAGAACCGAGGACAACATGCCGCAGCGACAAGATCACGACTCGAACGCGGAATCCGAGACGCTGACAACGGGCGAGTGGCTGTCCAGCTGGCTCGGCCGTCGGCGTGCGTGGGGGCATGTCACCGATGTCACGCGCGCTCGATACGGTGTCGCGATCCGCGTCCATCTCGATCCGGTCATCGGCTCGATTCGTCTCCAAGATCTGAGGCGAGTTCACATTACCGACATGGTTAGTCGGTGGTTGGCCACGGATGACGATGTGGGTCCGCCGGCGCCAGCATCGATCAAGAAGAACCTCGGCGTCCTCCGACACGCACTCAACGATGCGGTAGCTAATGACATCATCCCGCGGAATCCGGCCGAACACGTCACAGCGCCCCCAAATCGCGGGAGTGGGGAGAAGCGAGCGCTGTCGGAGGACGAAATCGTGGCACTACTGGCGGGAGCGGACGGGACTCGCTACGACACGGCGATTCGCTTCACCCTTGCCACAGGTTTGAGGCGCGGAGAATTGCTCGCCCTACGCTAGTCCGACCTCGACCTTGACGAGGGTCGGCTGGACGTTCGGCGAGCCATGAGTTTTGTCGACAGCCGACCGCAGTTTCACGAACCGAAGAGCAGGAGTCGCCGAACGATAACGCTGTCGCCGGAAACAGTCAGGCTGATGCGCCGCCACCGTTCTACTCAACACAGATTGCGATCGGCGTCACGTGTGGAGTGGATACAGGACGAACTCGTCTTCCCATCGACAGTCGGGACGCCCTGGAGCTTCCGCAACTTCCTGCGTGACTACCGAGCCGTGCTCGCGAAGACCGACCTCAAGGACACAGCATCGATCGACTGGCACACACTG
Organism: Dehalococcoidia bacterium; assembly: GCA_036013055.1. Lineage (GTDB taxonomy): Bacteria > Chloroflexota > Dehalococcoidia > UBA2979 > UBA2979 > SHYR01. The sequence continues at coordinate 1,123 of DASCQM010000002.1, forward strand.
CGCCACTCAGCCGCATCACAGTGGATCGCCGCGGGGGCTTCGGTATTCGAGGTCGCGCGCCGCCTCGGACACTCCACGACGGCAACAACTGAACGGGTCTATGCGCACCTTCTGCCGCTCCAGGATGCTACCGCCGCCCACGCTCTCGACAGTCTGATATCGCCATCGGCCACCGCGACGGCGCGGAGACAAGAGGTTCGGAGCGGCACGTGATGTCGTTGCACGTTATCGTTCGTTCGACTTAGACGCTGACTCCTCATACGGGCCGCAGGTCGATGAACTGGAGACGATCTATGAGTCCTTTCGTCGGCTTCCCATCGGATCCGAACCGCAACGCCAGAAGCCGGTGGTGCTAAAGACGTGAGCGCCAGACCGGCGACCCCCTGAGCCAGGATCCGAGCTGCGACCGCCCGCGCACTGCATCGCTACGCGCAATGAGACGATCAGCCCGCCGACTCCAACTCGTACTCCGCGATCGCAGCGCCGTATGCGCGCTGCATCTGCAGCCGGAGCTGCTCCTGCTCCTCCGTCGAGACGGCACTGTCGCTCATGACGTGGTGCTCGTCGAGCTCGTAGACGAGGCGTCGCGGCTCCACGCGTGAGTGCATCCACTGCACCTTGGCGTAGTCATGCTCATCGTCGCCGCGCTGACGCGCCCGCAACGCTCCCACCTGCGCTTCCGCCCACGAGTGCCACAGCTCCATGAACAGCGTCAGGGAGCGGTACGCGAGCGCGGCTTCCGGCGGTGCCTCGACGGCACGCGTGGCTTCGACGATCCGCGTGGCACGTGACGCCAGGTGCTCTCACTCGCGGATGAAGAGGCGGAGCTGACGTCGCCCCAGCGCCTCGACGGGGCCACCGCGATACTGCGCGGCATCGACGGCAGTGTCCCAGAGATCCGCCGCGGCGCTCTGGCGCGCGATCAGCTCACGCGTCGCCTTGAGGTACGCGAGGACCTCGGCGTCGGCGCGAGGAGCAGGTGCCCTGCGACGTCTGAACCACCTCATCGGTGACCTTCATTCCCACGACCAGCGTACCGATCGAGGGTGACGGCGTCGCGACACAGCTTGACGTTCGCAAGCTCCCGCCCCGGGCGCGGAGTCAACCAGTCGCCGATCGCCGGCCCAGCAACGACCGGCGGATCAGCCGCAGCCGGGGACGATCGTCACGGGATTGCCGGGCCGATTTCCGCTACTGGGCGGCCTTTGCGGTGCCGATACTCCATGTACGAACAAGCAGTTGCGCCGGAGAGGGGGATTCCGCCCTTGCAGGAAGATGACTCGCCCGCGAGCTACGGACCGACCCTAATCAGAAGCGCCGCATAGCGGATTCGCTCATCGGCACACAGTGCCGCAACAGGTCTCCAGTTCTCAAAGTACATGCCCCGCACTGCCGGGGCATGCTGGCGTCTGGACGCGGCCCGCTGCTGCGGGTGAAACGCGGCGAGCAAGGTGCTGCGTGCCCTAGAGGAACGTGCGCACAGCCTCCAGGAATGCCTGCGGCCGCTCCATCGGCACGGAGTGTCCCGACCCGGCCACCTCAACGAACTGGCAGTCATCGATCGTCTCGACCATCTTCGATGCCACCTCGGCGGCAAGCACATCGCTCACCTCGCCTCGGATCAGCTGCGTCGGCACGGCGATCTTCCCGACGAGCGCCCAACCCTCCTCCGGCGTCGGCCGCGGTCGAGGGTTGTTCGGATCACGCAGCGCCTTGTCGTAGCGATATGTCCACGACCCGTCATCGAGCTGCATCACGTTGTTCGAAATGCGGTGGCGCACCTGCGCCTCGTCTGCATTGGGGCTGTTCTTCAGCCCCTGCTGCACGGCCGCCTCGGGGCTCTCGAAGATGTCGTTCGCTTGCACGCCATCTCGGATGCGCGCCGAGCCGGCAGTCGCCGTCTCCGGGCCGATGTCGACGATCACCAGCCGCTCAAGCGCATCAGGCCGTGCGCCCGCGTAATGGATCGCGTTGCGCCCGCCCATCGAGAGGCCGAGCAGCACGAACTGATCGAGCCCCAGCGCCGCGACAAAGGCCTCCAGGTCGCCGACCATGTAGTCGACGCCGTACTGCTTGGGGCCCGCCCACTGCGTCTCGCCGTGCCCTCGCTGGTCGAGCGCCAGCACGCGGTAGTCGGCGCTCATCACCTGCGCGAAGGAGTCCCAGAAGCGCCCGTGGCCGGTGAAGCCATGCAACAGCAGCAGATCCTGTGCGCCGGCCTTCGCGCTCGGCCAGTCGCGGTAGTGGAAGCTCAGCCCGTTCAGCGTGATCGTGTGGTCGGTTACGGCAGTCTCAGTGGTCATCGCACGCTCCTTCGAATGGCCGCAGTCTAGCGCGCGACGGGCATGCGTGAGGGCACGGCCCGCGGACCAGCACAAGACTGAACCCCGTCGTTGCCGACGGGGTTCAGTGTATGACGGGGTAATCGTTGTTCACCTGGCCGGGAGACCGGCCCCACTCAGAGTGGCGGCGGTAGGTCCCGACGTTGCATGTCATGTCGCCCGGGCTTCGTATGGCGACGGCCGTTGGCGGCCGGGCTCCATTCCAACGAGCGTGGCAATTGGTTCTTCTGGTTGGAGCTTGTTCCGTATCGACGTGGACCGAATCGCATCGTCATGGTTAGTTCCTCCACCGCCGCGTCTGTGCGGTTGGCTTCACGGGAACTATCGATCCGCGATGTGACCGTGCCATGGCGGCGGGCGACGCTACAGCGACAACCGCGTGACAGGACTGCCCGCCGCAGCAGGCCGCAGATTCAAAGCTGTGCTCGTGCACGCGTTCACGAATCTCGCGCGGCCGGCCCTCGCTTGCGATCGAGCCCTATAGTGATGCCTCGCACGGCCCGCGTTCGCCGCATCCGAGGAGCACTGTGCCCCCCCTGAACGTGCCCCCACTGAATCAGCGCAGACTCGGCCGCAGCGAGCTGATGGTGACCGAACTCGGCCTCGGTGCGATGGACACGCCGCAGTCAGCCGAGGGCGACGCGACGCTCGCCGCAGCCATCGACGGTGGCATCAACTTCATCGATACGGCGCGCGAGTACGAGGGCAGCGAGTACCTGATCGGTCGCGCCGTTCGCGCCATCGAAGCCGACGCGAGCCGAAACTCCGTACGAAACTTCATGATCGCCAGCAAGACGTTCAGCCACACACTCGACGGTAGCCAGCGCGATGTCGACAAGTCTCTCAGCATGCTCGGCGTCGATCGCATCGACCTCTATCAGCTGCACGACATCTCCACGCCGGAGGCTTGGCATGAGGTGCAGCAGGAGGACGGCGCGCTCGCGGGCCTCCAGATCGCGAAGTACCGAGGGCTGATCGACCACATCGGCGTCTCGTCACACAGCATCGAGGTGCTGCGCGCGGTGATCACCAGCGGCGAATTCGCTGCCGTGATGCTCGAATACTCGGCGTTCGCCCCTGAGACCGCGCCCTTGATCGAACTCGCCGTCGAGCACGATGTCGGCGTGATCGTCATGCGTCCACTCGGCGGATCGGGCCGCACCAGCGCGATGCGCGGTCGCATCGACGATGGCTACGACGGTCCGCTCACGCCGGCCAACCTGCTGCGCTACGTGCTCTCCAACCGCGGCGTCTCAGTCGCGATCCCGGGCGCTCGCTACCCGTCGCGCATCGAGCAGAACGTCGCGACCGCGTCCTCGTACGCGCCGATGGACGCCGCGGAGATGCGAGCGATCGAGGCCGAGGCGGCACAGCTCTACTAGGCGAGCGCGTCTCGGCCTCGTATGTGTGCCTAGCCGTCGCCGGTGCCGACCTGCAGCGGTGGCAGCTGGAACGGACCCTGCAGCTTCGGGTAGAGCACACCGAACGCCGCAGCGCCGACCAGCGTGCCCGCCAGCGCCGCCAGCGCGTAGAGCTTGCCCTCCCCCACGTTCACCAGGATCGGGCCCGGGCACATCCCGGTGACGGCCCAACCGACGCCAAAGATCCATCCCCCGGTCGCGTTCCCGCGGTGCATCGGCTTGTTCTCGACCACGAGCGGCTGCCCGGTGATCGTCCTGCCGTGGCGCTTCAGCAGCCACAGCCCCGGCGCGGTCACCACGACCGCCGTGCCGATGATGCCGTAGAGCTGGAACTCCTCGAAGAGGAACATTCCCTGGATGAAGTCATAGTCGGCCGCGCCAGAGCGGCTGAGGGCCAGCCCGAAGACCGCCCCAAACGCGATGTATACGAGTCGCATCATGTTCAGCCCCCTAGCCCGCGAGAATTACGCGGTAGAGGAGCTGCGTGGTGACAATGCCACCAAGCATGAAGCTCACCGTCGTGATCAGGCTCGGAATCTCAAAATTCGAGAGCCCGAAGATGCCATGTCCGCTTGTGCATCCGCCGCCGAGCCGAGTTCCGAAGCCGATGAAGATGCCACCGACGAACATCCACACCACCTTGCCAGCGGGACCCCATCCGATCTCAGCATCGAAGCGTCCGAGCGCCCATGTGGTTTCCCACCCGCCGCTCATCACAGCGGAAATCACGCCGCCGAGCACCAGACCGCTCAGCAGCGGGAGGCGCCACGCGTTGCCCGCGATCAGGCTCTCGCGATTGAAGTACGGCGCGTCGACAACGAGCGAGCACATGTTCTCGAAGCCGGTCGAGACGCCAAGCCGACGGTTGCCGACGAACAGCAACGTCAGCGTGACGAGGCTGATCACCGCGCCTCCGAGCGCCCAATGGATCGGGCCACTCTCGGTCAGGATCAGATCCACGACCAGACCCCCACTTGGTGAGCATCATTCACGACCATCGACGCACCTCACGTTCCATCTCGGCGGCAAATCGAGACGAGCGTATCAGGATGCCCGCATCGCGATAGCCGCGATCGTCAAGTCGGTGAGGTCACTCGTCCACCCGGTGGCGTCGATCGGGTCGGAACCGCGAACGCGGAACGATGAGAGAGGGGCGCGCGCTCGCCGGTCGGTCGCGTCGGATCACTCGCTGTGGAGCGAGGGCCGACCGACGAACGCTGTCAGCGAGTGCTAGCGACGAATCAGGCGCCTCTGGTAGAGAACATCGGCGGCGTCGATGACGACGACCGCGCGCTCGGTGGCGTCGAGAGCGCGCTGCTCGCGGCCGCGGTGCTGCTCGCGCTTGCCTCGGCGGGCCAATTCATCAGGCGTCGCCGCTAGCCGCTCAGACTCGCGCCAGACTCGCCTCAACATCGTCTCAAACTTGTCTCGAAATCCCGGGAACCAAATCGCCATCCGCGTCGTCATGCATACGACAGACAACCAGATGCATGAAGCGGGACGGCGAATCGTCCCTCGGAATCAGGACAACAACCATGAAGTTCACAGCAATCAAGCCCGTCGTCGCAGTCTCCGCTCTCGCGCTCTTCCTCAGTGCGTGCGGCGGAGGCGACACCTCGGTCACCATCGCCCAACCACAGCAGAGCGGCATCAGCGTCAACGGCACCGGCAGCGTCACCGTGACGCCCGACATCGCCGTGATCAACGTTGGCGTCGAGGTGCTGCGCCCCACCGTCGCGGAAGCACGCGATGGCGCGGCCGACGCGATGACGGCAATGCACGACGCGCTCACACGCAACGGCGTCGCCGATGAAGACATCAGCACTCGCTCGTTCAACATCTACCCGCGCTACGGCGAGCCGCAGCCGTGCGTGATCTTCGACGGGCCCGCGTCACGCTTCGTGCCGACGCCCGCTCCGCTGCCGGCGATTGAGCCAACCAGCGGCGAGACGTCGTCCTCATCCGGGGCAACCAACGCCGCAGTCGCGGTCAGCTCATCGACCCAGAGCACCATCGAGCCGCTGCCGCCGGTCGAGTCCACTGTCGCGACGGCGTCAGACGACTCGGCCCCTGATCCTGTCGTGACCCTGGTCGCCATCGGCATGCCGGAGCCCCCGGCGGACGAGAAGCCGGTCCCGACGCTGTACGCGACTGGTGCGCCGGAACCCGTACAGATTGCGGTCCAGGAGAAGTGCCCGCCGCAGCTCCCGCAGATCGTCGGCTACACCGTGAACAACACGCTGAGCGTGAAGGTTCGCGACCTCGACAGCCTCTCGGATGTGCTCGATGACGCGATCGGTGCCGGTGGCAACGAGGTGCGGGTCCAGAACGTCTCGTTCACCGTCGACGAGCCGGAGCAGTACATGGACGAGGCCCGCGAACAGGCGATCATCGATGCCCGCGAGCGCGCGGAACAGCTCGCGACGCTGAGTGGCGCGACGCTCGGCTCACTGCGAAGCATCTCTGAGTCGTCGAACCGTGGCGGCGGCGTGTACATGGAGTACGCGATGCCCGCGCGGGCCGATGGTGGTGACACCTTCCTCGCGCCGGGGCAGCAGGATGTCTCGCTCACGGTCTACGTGGTCTACGACGTCGGCTAACCCGACCCAGTCCACAACACAAAGGCAGCGCCGTAACGGCGCTGCCTTTGTGTTGTCTTCGACTGAACGCTATCCGCGGGGGAGGCCAAGGCCTCTCGTCGCGATGATGTTGCGCTGAATCTCCGAGGTGCCTGCCGCGATCGTGGCCGAGATCGCCCCGACATATCGCTTGGTGAAACGACCGTTGAGCGGCGCGATGTCACCCTCCCAGAGGTTCGAGTAGAGGCCGAAGGTCTTCGTCCCGGCGCGGGCCAGCTTCTGGCTCAGCTCGGAGTTGAAGAGCTTGGCGGTCGAGGCCTCGTAGTTCGGAATCTCGCCGTTGTTCTGCATCGAGATGATGCGGAACGAGAAGTTGAACTGTACCTCGGTCTCGATCCACGTCTGCGCCAGTTCCTGGCGTACCGAACCCGACTCCTCGTCGAGCTTCGCGTACGCACTACCCTCGTCGCTCTTCGCGTACTCGAGCAGGTCGTTCAGCGAGCGTCGCGCGGTAATCGCGCCGGAGATGTTCGAGCGCTCGAAGTCGAGCAGCGTCGCACCCACGTACCAGCCACGGTGCTCCTCGCCCACACGGTTCTTCACCGGCACGCGCACGTCCTCGAAGAACGTCTCGTTGAAGCTGTGGTCCCACGCCATGTTGATCAGCGGGCGAACCGTGATCCCCGGCGTGTGCTTGTCGACGAGCAGGAACGAGATCCCGCGGTGCTTCGGCGCCTCCGGGTCGGTGCGGGCCAGCACGTACAGCCAGTCCGCGTAGTGGGCGCCCGAGGTCCAGATCTTCTGGCCGTTGATCACGTAGTCGTCGCCATCGCGGACCGCGCGGGTCTGCAGCGAGGCGAGGTCGGATCCGGAGCCCGGCTCGGAGTAGCCCTGCCGCCAGTTCACTTCGCCGTTGAGGATCTTCGAGAGGTGCTCGGTCTTCTGCTCGTCGGAGCCGTGGACGATCAGGGTCGCACCAAGCTGGCCCGTCCCCTGCCCACCGACGCGAGGCGCATCAGCCATCGACATCTCCTGGCTGAAGATGAACTGCTCCATCGGCGTCAGTCCGCCGCCGCCGTACTCCTTCGGCCACTGCGGGGCGAACCAGCCGCGCTCGGACAGGGCGTCGCCCCAGTCCTGCGAAGCCTGGCGGATCGCCGCGTCTTCCGAGACGCGATCCTCATCCCAGCTGCCCAGCCCCTGCTGGTAACGCTCGGGGAGCTTCGTCTCGATCAGTTCCTTCACTTCCGCGCGGAACGCTGCCTGTTCAGGCGAGTCAAGCCAGTCCATCTGTGGGGTCTCCATCTGTCTGCAACACGTACGCGCGCGCAATCTGCTGCTGGCGTCGTGCGGTCGGCATTATACGCGTGCTCGCGCGTTCCCGTCCCGTGACCGCGACAAACTATCTGCGAGCGGCCGAACCGGCGTCGGACTCAGCCGCCACCACGCCCACGCTCCGAACAACAAGCTCCCGCATCATCTCCAGCACCGCATCCGCCATCTCGGTGTCACCAGTGCGAAGGATGTACGCGCGCGTTCCCTGCTGGCAGTTCCAGAGCATCGTCGCCAGCGTCGTCGCGTCGAGGTCGGCCGCCACCTTCCCTTCCCGCTGCGCCCCCTCCAGCAGTTCCGCCAGGGCACCGACCGGTCCCTCGACAGGGCGGGGATCGACGTCCCCGTGGCGAAGTTCGACCAGTAGTCGCTCAAAGCTGAGCATATTTGCCTCACGACGAGCCGGGTCGCCCATCCCGCCCCAGACGCGACGACAAACTTCCCAGAATGCGTCCCAGGAGTTGGCCGTGTACTCAGTGACATCGGCGAACATCGTCGTGTCGCCCTCGATCGCGCGATCAAGGATCGCAGCCAGTAGTTCTTCCTTATTTTCGAAGTAGCTGTAGATCGAGCCTTTGCTCAGGTCTGCCGCTCTGGCGATGTCATCGATCGTCGCCGCCGTCGGTTCGATTCCCTTCGCGCCGAACTGCTGAGCCGCCGCGTCGAGAATCTGCCGGCGACGCGCGTCGCGGTGTTCTTGCGTCACTCGCGCCATGGAAACCGCCCCTCGATGCCGCGCCTGAACGATTGCTACGCCCCAGGCATTATTGACAATGCCATAAACTGACTGTACCGACCAGTCAATTAACTGACCTATTCGGTCAATTGGTCAGTCAAATGACTGACCGCGCACAGCAAGAGGACATGGCATGCGAAATCGAATCTAGACGAGGACTCATGGAGCGATAGGCAGGCTTCAGTGCGCCGTACCTCGGAGGGGATAGCCGCTGACCGATGCCACTAATGAGGGACGCACGCCGCGAACACGGCGCGCAAGACTGACACCAGCCCGAGGGACGGGCAGGAATCTAGGAGAGAGTGATGAACGGAAAACGCGGATTCACGGAGCGATTGGCCGGGTTTAGCGCCCGCCACGCCTGGCTGATGCTGGGCATCTGGGTGTTGCTGCTCGTGGGGGCATTCCTGCTCGCCGGCAACATGGACCTCACCGCCGAAGAAGGCGTCAGCACCACCGACGCGGCACGAGCCCGCGACCTGGTCCTTGAGGATCGCGGCGAGCCTCTTCTCGAAGAGTTCGTACTCGTCGAGGCCGACGAAGGGCCGATCGACGAGCAACTGTTTGAGTCCGTCGTCGGATCGATCGTCGCAGAGATGCGCGCGCTTCCGATCGTCACATCGGCGGTCAGCTATCTGGACGGTGCGACATCCCTGCGCACACCCGATGGCCGCTACGCACTGATCCAGGTCACCCCAAACTCACCATGGATGACGACCTTGCGGACGGCGACCCGATACTGGAGGTGATCGACGCAGCGAACGAGAGTTCCGAGCTGCGGGTGACCACGGTTGGTAGCCTCAGCATCGAGCGACTGTTCGGCGAAATGGTCGAGGAGACGTTCGCCAAGGGTGAGTTGATCGGCATCCTCGCCGCGATGGTCATCATGCTCGGCGTCTTCGGCGCCGTCGTCGCAGCCTTGATCCCTCTGCTGCTCGCAATCGTCGCGATCTTCGCAGCGGTCGGGGTGATCGCCGCGATCAGCATGATGTGGAGCCTCAGCGAGTTCACGATGATCGTGACCACCATGATGGGCCTCGCCGTCGGCATCGACTACTCGCTCTTCATCGTGCAGCGCTTCCGCGAGGAACGTGACGGCGGCCTTGAGCGCTTCGAGGCAATCGCCAAGGCTGGCGCCACCGCCAGCCGCACGGTGCTCTTCTCAGGCATCGCAGTCGCGATCGCGCTCGGCGGCATGCTACTGATGCCCGACGCGCTCTTCCAGAGCTTCGGTATCGGAGCGATCTCCGTCGTGATCATGGCAGTGCTCGCAGCGCTCACGCTGTTGCCCGCGCTGCTCGGACTGCTCGGCGACCGCGTCAACTGGTTGACGATCCCGATCCTCGGGCGGCGTCGCTCGGCCGACAGTAGCGCCGGCTTCTGGGGCATGATCACCGGCTGGGTGACCGCCCGACCGCTGATCAGCGCCGTGCTCTCCGGGGCACTCCTGATCGCGCTCACCGCACCCGTGATGACAATGACGCTCGGCAACGGTGGCCTGAGCATGATCCCCGAAGACGTGGACGAGCGACACGCGTTCGACATCGTGATCGGAAAGTTCTCAGACGGCATCATCACCGCCGACATCGTCGTGCTCGCGCCCAATGTCAGCGCAATCGCTGTTCAGCAGGCAGTGGAAGATCTGACGGCGTCACTCGACGGCGACGACTTCTTCGGCAACCCGCAATCCCTCGTGAACGCGGGCGGCGACATGGTACACATCAGTGTCTCCGTTGCGGGCGACATGTCCGCGCCGGAGTCAATCGATGGCATCGGACGGCTGCGCGACGACTACATCCCGACAGCGTTCGCGGGTGTGAGCAACTCAGAGGTTCTCGTCGGTGGCGACACCGCCAGCATCATTGACGGTGTCGAGGTCGTGAAGCAGTACGTGCCGCTGATCATGGCGGCGGTGCTGGCGGCCAGCTTCCTGCTGTTGATGATCGCCTTCCGATCGATCGTCGTGCCGCTGAAGGCCGTCGTGATGAACTTGCTCTCGGTCGGCGCCGCCTACGGCATGGTCGTGCTGTTCTTCCAGGAGGACTGGGGCAACCGCATCTTCGGCTTCCAACAGGTCGTGGTGATCGAAATGTGGATTCCACTCTTCCTCTTCACCATCCTGTTCGGGCTCTCGATGGACTATCACGTCTTCTTGCTGAGCCACATCAAGGAGCGGTACGACGAGACCGGCGACAACTCCGGCTCGGTCGTGTACGGCCTGCACACGACGGCTTCGATCATCACGGGCGCGGCGCTGATTATGGTCGCCGTCTTCGGCGGCTTCGCGCTCGGCCCGCTGGCGATGTTCCAGGAGATGGGCTTCGGGCTCGCGGTCGCCGTCATCCTCGATGCCACGATCGTGCGCATGGTGCTGGTGCCCGCGAGCATGGAGCTGCTGGGAGACCGCAACTGGTACTTCCCGAGCTGGCTTGAGTGGCTGCCCGAGATCAGCATCGAGGGCGAGGTCGCCGCGACGTCGACGGCCGACCCCGCGAGCTAGGCAAGCGGCGAGCAAACAGCGAGAGGGCCGGGGTACTCCCCCGGCCCTCTCTGATCTTGCAGCTACCTGCGTTGCGCCCGGCTCAGTTACGGCCCAGTGCGCAGGATGTTCGTCGGGTCGAGCAAGAAGTTCGAGCCCGCCGGCAGCAGCGCGATCTCAACGCCATCAAGCTGCTTCAGCGCCTCGAACTGGATCAGGTCGGACGTCAGCGAGGCAGCAATCGCGCTGTTCGCCTCCGCCTTCGCGTTACCTTCGAGGATCAGCGACTCAGCCTCGGCCTCCGCGCGGAGGATGCGCGCTTCCTTCTCACCTTCGGCGCTGAGAATGGCGGAGAGTTTTTCACCCTCGGCACGGGCGACCTGCGCTGCCGCCTCACCAATCGCCTGGGCCTCAGCCTGCGCCGCCTCGGCGGTGCGCTGTGCGACCACCTCCTGCGCGCGCAATGCGTCCTGAGTCGCGACCTGCTTCGCCTCAATCGACTGCTCGAAGGCGGACTCGTAGGCGATGTCATCGATCTGCAGCGAGACGACGCTGATCGAGAAGGTTGCGAGATCCGACGACAGCGCAGCGGCGACCGCCACGCGAATCTCCTCGCGCTTTCGCGTCACATCGACGGCGGTGAACTTCACGACCTCGGTCTTGAACTCGTTGCGCACGCGCGTCGGAACCAGCGTGTCGAAGAAGTTCGGTCCGACCTCGCGCATCAGACCCTGCACGGCGTCCGGGCTGACCTGCCAGTTCAGCGTCACGTTGAAGAAGACGTTCTGTGTCTCGGCGGAAGCGGCAGCGATCGAGCCGAACCCACTCGAGGCATCGTTGAAGCTAGCGCGCTGCACCTTGATGTTGACCAGCCGAGCGTCACGCCATGGGGCGATAAACTGCGGCCCCTCGCCGACCTGCCCGACGATCTTGCCGAACTCGGAGATGACCGCTACCTGACCCGCTGGCACCTGATTGTACGAGGTGAAGAGCGTGAGCCCGACGGAGCCGAAGAGCATCACTGCCACAGCAGCAGCCGTGACGATACCCGTCAGATCTCTGCCCGCAGCCGTCACGACATCGAACTGCGTGCGGGCGGGTAGGCGGAACGCCCCCAGCCTCGCGGCGATGATCACAAGGATCCCTACGCCAATGATGACTACTTCGCCGAGTATCCAGATCATCCATGCCTCCTGAGACAGCGTGTGAGCGAACGCCGATCATACCTGTCGCGCGCCCAGTCGAACACGCAGCACTCAATCTCACGCGAATCCGTCGATATACTCGCGCCGCAGCAGGAGAGCGCCGATGGCCACCGTTCACGCCGACTTCCAAGACCGCAAACGCATCGTCTTCACGGCACGAGACCGCTCGATCGTCAACGTGCGCGAGCGAGTCGACGATGGCCTGATCGGCTACGACTCCACCGAACTGCTGCTGATCACGCTCGGCAACTGCACGCTCGGCTGGCTGCTCAGCAACCGCCTGCTGAAGGACGAAGAGGTGATCCGCGCCGAGGCGACGCTCAACGCCGAGATGGTTGAGGCCCCGATCCGCGTCGCGAAGATCGACGTCGCGATCGAGATCGACGTCGCCGACCCCACCCTGCTCGAACACGCGGAGCGGCTGGACGCCGTCAGCCGGAGCTGCCCGATCCGCAACACCCTCGTCGGCGTCGACATCACCAGCTCGCTGAGCCTCGCCGCCGTGCCCGCCGCGCAATGACGGCGAGCGAGCCAACTCCCATTCGGGGCGCTACACTGCACCCGCAGCAGCGAGGTACGCAATGACCACTGGCGAACTGACCGAAGAACAGCAGCGCGTCCGCGGCTACCTGCTCTCGCAGGGCGAGCGCTACACCTGGTACGAGCTCTGGCGTCGCGTCGCGCCGGCCCGCCTGCAACTACTCGACGCGCTCGACGGCGTCACCGACGAGCAGGCCGCGTTCATCCCCGCTGAAGGCGAGTGGAGCATCGGCGAGGTCGCGCAGCACGTGCTCAAGGGCAGCCGCAGCAACCTAGCGCTCATCGAGCGTCTCGCCACCGGTGAGGACGCGAGCAGCGAGGGAGTCGAACCGCCACGCGAGCCCGCCGAACTCTCGATCGCGGAAGCGCACGAGGAGATCCTGCTCAACGGCGTCGCGTTCTCCGCGCTGCCACTGCGCCTGCCGGAACCCCCGCCACTCGACCCGGTCGCGCCGCACAGCTTCTTCGGCGACCTGCACTGCAAGGCGTGGTACCTCTTCCAGCGCGTCCACGACGTCGACCACGCCGGGCAGATCGCCGCCGCGAAGGCTGCCGACGGCTACCCGGACGCCTGAGGCAGGCGGCAGTGTCGATGATGGTCCAGAGATGACACGGCGAAGATGACCCTGCGGATCGGCGTCGGACTCTCACGCGACGGGCGCGATGACTGGGAGAGCGCTGCGACCTTCGCGCGCGAGGCGGAGCGGCTTGGGGTCGCGTCGATGTGGGCCTCGGAGACGTGGGGCTTCGACGGGGCGACACCGCTCGCCTACATCGCCGCGCACACGGAACAGATCAGGCTCGGCACGAGCATCATCCAGGTCGGCGCGCGCACGCCCGCGATGACCGCGATGACGGCAATGTCGCTGGCATCGATCACCGGCGACCGCTTCGTGCTCGGCCTCGGCACCGCCACCGCGCAGATCATGGAGGCATGGCACGGCGTCTCCTTCGACCGCCCCGTGCAGCGCACGCGCGAGTTGATCGAGATCGTGCGCCTGATCTCCGCGCGCGAGCGCGTGATCTACGACGGCGAGATCCAGCAGCTCCCGCTGACCGCCGAGGCGCGCCCGATGCGCTCGACGGCGGCCGCGCGCCACATCCCGATCCACATCGCCTCGATCGGCCCTCGCAACCTGCGCATGACCGGCGAGCTGGCCGACGGCTGGATCGGCAACTCTTTCATCCCCGAGACAGCCGATGTGTTCTTCGACCCACTGCGCGCAGGTGCCGAAGCCGCCGGGCGCAGTTTCGACGACATCGAGAAGCAGGTGCCGGTCACGCTGGAGTTCGACGACGACCTCGATGCGCTCGCCAAGCGCCATGCGGTCGGATTCGCCTTCACCTTCGGCGCAATGGGCACGCCGGGTCGCAACTTCTACGTGCAGGCGTTCTCGCGGCAGGGCTTCGCCGACGAGGTACACGCGGTGCACCGGCTCTGGCTCGACGGCAAGCGCGAGGAGGCGGAGGACCTGGTGCCGATCGAGATCGCACTCAAGACGAACCTGCTCGGCACCGAGGAGACGGTGAAGCAGCGCCTGCGCGCCTACCGCGACGCGGGCATCGATGAGCTACGCGTCGGCCTGCGCGGCGAGAACATCGACGAGCGCCTGCAGAACCTCGGACGGCTGATGCAGCTCGTCGACGACGTCAACGCGGAGCCGCGGCAGCCCTCCGAATAGCCCTATCCGGCCTCGGCGCGTTCCCGCATTTCGGACGGCTCCGGCAGGAAGACGACGAACAGCAGGCCCAGCGCAGAGAGCGCCGCAAGCGCCGTGAATCCGACGGTGTAGTTGCCGGTCTGGTCGTACGAGAGCCCCGCCAGTACGGGCCCGGAGATCGAGCCAAGCGTCACGATCAGCGACGAGAAGCCCATGATCGTGCCGTACGAGTTCGCGCCAAAGTACTCGGCGCGCATCGAGATGATCACCGGCACGCGCGCACCCCACGAGAGCCCGTTCAGTACCGCGAACGCGATGATCATCCATAGCGATACCGCATAGGTGAGGAAGAGCAGCGCAACCGCGTGTCCGAGCATCGAGGCGAAGATCACCAGCCGCGAGTTGATGCGGTCGCCGAGGTAGCCGCCGCCGACGCGCCCGATCAGGTTCATCACCGTCATCAGCGTGACAACGCTCGCGGCCTGTGCCAGCGAGTAGCCTAGCGACTCGTTGACGTGGGCGACGAAGTGAACCTGCACGACCGAGACGACCAGCACCGCGGACGCGTGCGCGAAGGAGATGAACCAGAAGGCGCGCGTCCCCATCGCCTGCCGCGCCGTGTAGCCCACGGCCTCGTCCTGCTGCGCCTCGGACCCGTCGCCGCCCTCGACCTCGTCGGGCGCGATGCCGTCGGGGTACTCGCCGTAGTCGCGCGGGCGATGGCGCACGATCTGCGCGAGCGGCAAGCCGACGACGATCACCAGCAGCCCCGACCACTGCGTCACCGTGCGCCAGCCGTAGGTCTCAAGCGCCCAGACGACCCCCGGCAGCGCCAGCCCACCAACGGCGGTACCGAGCAGCGCGAACCCCATCGCCAGCGACCGCCGGCGGTCGAACCAGTTCACGATCGCGGTCGTCACCGAGAGGAAGCCGGCCAGCGCCGCCCCAACGGCCATCAGCATGAACGTCGCGTAGAACTCGTAGAGCGTGTCGAGGCGGCTGAAGAGGAAGAATCCGAGTCCGAAGAGCAGGAATCCCACACGCATCACGGCGCGCGGGCCGAATCGATCGAGCATCCACCCCTGCAGCGGACCGAGCAGGCCATCCTCGACGCGCGCCAGCGAGAACGCCGCAGCGAGAGATGTCCGCGACCAGCCGAAGTCGCGTTCGAGCAGGACGACGTAGGTGCCGAACGTCTGAAAGAGCAGGCCGGAGACCAGCCCCTGAACACCGACGCTGGCGACGACGATCCACCAGCCGTAGAACGGGCGTCGTATCAGCTTCAGCACCGCGACCCCCGACCCTGGTTCAGTCTGACAGACCCCTCGGCATCAGCGCGGCCCGGGGTATCGGCGCGCTTTGAGCAGTAGCACGCGCGGCTAGCTGGGGCGAATCGCCAGCCCCGCCGCGCCGTCGCCATCCGCGATCAGGGACGACTCGCCCCGCAGCCAGTCGAGCAACGACGCGCCGATCAGCTCGCCCCGCCACCCACTCAGCAGCGGCTCGCCCTCGATCGCAGTCGCGTCGCCGACGTACGCATCGACGAACGACTCCAGCTCCGCGCGCGTGGCGAGGAAGCGCGGAGCGATATCGAGTTCCAGCGCCCTCCCCTGCACCACGCCGTGCAGCACGGTCGCCCAGACCTCGACACGCGCGTCTCGCGGACCGTCCGAGGGCACGGCGATCGGCTGCTCGCGCCCCTCCTCGATCGCCGCCAGCAGCGCCTCGCCGTGCCTGCGCGCGGTGCCGCCATCGACGCCGCGCACGGCAGCGACGTCTTCGCGGCGCGACGGCTGCACACGCGCCAGCTCCAGCAGCGAGCGGTCGTTGAGGATGCGCCCCGTCGGCCGGTTCGTGCGCCGCGCCTCGTGCTCCCGCCACGCCGCGACCGCGCGCAGTGAACCGGCAGCTGCGGCGTTCAGCCGACGCCATCCGGAGATGCGACGGTAGGCCTCGTCTGGCGGCGGTCGGCGGTCGGCGTGCTGCGCCAGCGCGTCACACTCCTGCCGCACCCAGTCGAGGCGGCCCAGCGTCTCGAGCCTTGTCCGCAGCTCCACCCAGAGCGCACCGAGGTGCCGCACATCGTCGAGCGCGTACTCGATCTGCGACTCGCTCAGCGGCCGGTCGAGCCACTCCGTGAACTGCGAACCTTTGGCGAGACGTACGCCGAGCACTCGATCGACGAGCGGTCCGTACCCAACCTGGCTCCCGAGCCCGACGAAGGCCGCGGCGATCTGCGTATCCCAGACGTTCTGCCCGCGAACGTCGTACGTACCTTCGAGCAGAGCGAGATCGCCCTGCGCCGCGTGCAGCAGCGTCTCGACCTGCTGGTCGGCGACGAGCTCGAAGATCGGGTGCACATCGACGGCCAGCGGATCGATCGCGGCAACCTCGGGCGACTCGATGTCGCCCCAGCCGACCTGCACCAGCGCGAGATCGGGGACGTAGCGGCCCTCCGGCATGAACTCGAGATCGATCGCCACGCTGCCGGCGCGGCGAATCGCGTCGGCGATCTCCTCCACGCGCTCGGGGCTGGTGACGGTGTCGGGCAACGCAGGAGCCTCTCGGGTGATCAAGCACTGAACCGTCGCGAGCATAGCCCGCATTCCGCGCCAGAGCAGGATCCGCCCAGCGGCGGGCCCCCTTACCCTCGGAAGTGGTATCAATTGCCGAACGCAGCGACAGGATCGAGGGGACAGCGATGGCGACACTGGAAGGCCGCACGGCACTGATCACGGGCGCGAGCCGCGGCATCGGACGGGCGATCGCGCTCAAGCTCGCCAGCGAGGGCGCGGACGTCGCGATCAATTACGTCAGCAGTGCCGACGCCGCGAACGAGGTCGTCGCCGAGATCGAAGCGATGGGACGCAAGTCCGCCGCCTACCAGGCCGACGTCGCCGACCGTGCCGCCTGCGAGCGAATGGCGGAGGCCGCGATCACCGACTTCGGCCAGATCGACATCCTGATTAACAACGCGGGACTCGGGTCGAGCCACGTCGACCGTCCGACGATCACCGACGCCACCTACGAACAGATCGAACTGCTGCTCGGCGCCAACCTGATGGGGCCAATCCACATGTCGAAGGCGCTCGTCCCGCACCTGCGCGGCGCGGACCGCAGCGACGTGATCATGATCTCCTCCGTGGCGACCGACAATTTCGGCCCGCGCATGGGCCTCTACAGCATCGGCAAGGCTGGCATGGAAGCGCTCGCGAAGACGCTGGCGAAGGAGGAGCGCGCGCACGGCATGCGCGTCAACATCGTCGCGCCGGGCCTCGTCGACACCGACATGGGCCGCAAGCTCGTCAGCCTGCTGCCGGGCCCGGACGACATGCGCGAGCGCGATGAGAACTCGCCCTTCGGCTTCGTCTGCACGCCGGAGGACATCGCGAACACCGTCGCCCACCTGCTCTCCGAGAGCGGGCGCTACATCACCAACCAGCGCCTCGCCGTCAACGGCGGCGGCTTCTAGCGTGCGGCTCGCCCGATCTCGTCTCCTCCCACGCATCGCCGTCGCGGTGCTCGCAATCGCGCTGCTCGGTGCCGCGTGCAGCAGCGACGACGCCGAATCCGTGCAGCCGACGCCCGAGCCTCAGACGCTTGAGCAGTACTTCAGCGGACTGCAGGCGCTATTCGATACGTATGAGACCCGCACGGACGCGGCGAGTGAGCAGTTCCAGAATCAGTTCAGCGGAGCGACGGATGCCGAGAGCGCGATCGAGCAGGCGCTGGAAGTATTTCCGCAGCTGATGGCGGTGATCCAACCTATCCTCGGCGACCTCGTCGATGGCCTCGCGGCCACCAACCCCCCCGACGGAAGTCGCGTCGGCTCACGCCGACCTGCTTGAGGCAGAACGCGGCGTGCAGGGCATGCTCGCGGACCTGGCCGAACAGCTAGAGCAGGGCGAAGGCGGAATGGCGGCGTTCCTCGCCTTCACGTCGGACGCGTCGAGCACCGCGCTGGGCCAGCAACTCGCAGCCGCGGCAAGCGAGCTACAGTCGATCGCCGCGACCAACGACATCACGCTCAATCTCAGCGCCGCCGGCGGCACGAGCAGTGGCTCGACGCAGCGCCCCCCGTCGACGGAGGCGACGCTCGTGCCGGTTCAGGTCTTGACGCCCGACCGCGGTTCCTCATTCACCGTCGAAGCTGGCGAGCTGTTCACGCTTGCCGTCGGCGCGACAGCCACCGTCAACGGCGATCGCTTCGCCGTCCGCTTCGACGGCATCGAGGGCGACTCGCGCTGCCCCGGCGACGTGAACTGCATCCGCGCCGGAGAAGCCTTCGCGGTGCTGACGGTGACATCGAGGGCGGGCGAGGCGCTGATGCAGATCGCGGTGCCGCCGGAGGGACCTGCCGAGGGCACGGTCGCTGGCTGGAAGATCACGATCGTCGAACTCACGCCGGAGGCGATCTCGACGCAGACCATCGAGCCCACCGATTACGAGCTGCACCTCTACCTGCAGCCGACGAACGACGGCTAAACCACCGCGATAGCTACCGGCGACGAGCCACGCCCATGGACCGTCCTGCTACATTGCGCCCGCAGGCGCACTCGCCGTCGCCGTATCAAAGGAAGTTCCGATGACTACCGCCGTATCCGCACCACAGATGCTTGAAGCCGCTCCCGAGGACGTCGGGATGTCGTCGCAGCGCCTTGAGAACGTCACCGCCCTCGTGCAGCGCTACCTCGACGACGGCCGCTACGCGGGCGCGATCTCAATGGTCGCGCGGCGCGGGCAGGTCGTTCACTTCGAGACCTACGGCCAGATGGACATCGAGGCCGGCAAGGCGATGCAGCCGGACACGATCTTCCGCGCCTATTCGATGACGAAGCCGATCGCGAGCGTCGCGCTGATGTCGCTCTACGAGGAGGGTCGCTTCCAGCTCGACGATCCCGCATCCCTCTACATCCCCGAGTTCAAGGACCTCCAGGTGCTCGCCAGCGGCACCGCCGACCAGTACGAGGTGCGGCCGCCCACGCGCGAGATGACGGTGCGCGACCTGCTGATGCACACCTCCGGGCTCGTCGGCGCGGGCCCGACGACAGCGGTCGGCCAGCTCTACCAGCGGGACAACGTGAAGACGATCGGCGGCGAGGGCACGCTGGCAGAGACGGCGGCGAAGCTCGGCGCACTGCCGCTCTACTGCGATCCCGGCTCGCAATGGAACTACGGCATCTCCACCGACATGGTTGGCTACCTCTGCGAGAGGATCTCTGGCGTCCCCTTCGACCGCTTCCTCAGCGATCGCATCTTCGAGCCGCTCGGCATGCCCGACACCGGCTTCCACGTGCGTGAAACGGAGATCGACCGCTTCGCCGCGAACTACCGACGCACCCCCGACGGCGAAGCGAAGTTCGAACTGATCGACTCGCCGGCAACGAGCCCCTACGCGACACCGCGAACCTACTTCTCCGGTGCCGCTGGACTCGTCTCCACAGCCGCCGACTACATGCGCTTCTCCAAGATGCTCGCCGCCGGTGGCGAGCTGGACGGCACCCGCATCCTCGGCAGCCGCACGCTGGCGTACATGGCCACGAACCACCTCCCGGAGGGGCGCGACCTTGCCGGCATGGGTCGCCCACAGTTCGGCGAGACGACGATGGAGGGCATCGGGTTCGGCCTCGGCTTCGCGGTGCTGCTCGACCCCGCACGCGCCCAGATCCTCGGCACGCCGGGAGAGTTCTACTGGGGCGGAGCGGCCTCAACGGCCTTCTTCGTCTCGCCGAAGGAAGACCTGATCATGCTCTTCCTGACGCAACTGATGCCGTCGAGCTCGTACCCGATCCGCCGCGAGCTGCGGGCGACGGTGTACGCCTCGATCGTCGACTAGCGCGACCCGCCGCGGGGCGTTCCGGTAGCGCCGACGGAACGCCGAACGTCGCGCTCGCTTCGCCGTCAGGCCGCCCTCTGATACAAGAGGTATAGTGCCGTCGGCGGCGCAAGACCCGTGGAGGTTCGGTCATGGATGAAGTCACCCTTCGCATCCCAGCAGACGTTCCCGAGGCGATGGCTTCGACGTACGCAGAGAACTGGAACACCGCCACCCGGGGAACGGGACGGCTCGCCCTCTTCGCTGGCGACCAGAAGGTCGAACACCTCAACGATGACTTCTTCGGCACGACCGACATCGGCGAGATCGCCGCTGAGGACGCTGACCCTGAGCACCTCTTCCGCATCGCCGCGGTCGCCTCGACCGGCGCGTTCGCGAGCCAGCTCGGTTTCGTCGCCCGCTACGGCCTCGACTACGCCGACGTGCCGTATCTCGTGAAGCTGAACAGCAAGACGCACCTGCTGAAGACTCCGGACGACGACCCGCAGAGCCTCGCATGGAGCAGCGTCGCCGACGCCGTGAAGCTGCGCGATCGAGGGCTGAAGGTCGTCGGCATTGGATTCACGGTCTACCCCGGCAGCAAGTTCGAGGCGGAGCAGTTCGCCGAAGCCTCGCGTGCCTGCATCGAGGCGCACGAGGCGGGAATGCTCGCCGTGCTCTGGGCCTACCCGCGCGGCGCGGCGGTAGCTTCCGAGCGCGATGCGCACATCCTCGCCGGTGCCGCGGGCGTCGGTGCAGCGCTTGGCGCTGACTTCTGCAAGGTGAACTACCCGCTGGACGCCGATCCGGTCGGATTCGGCGAGGCGGTGCGCGCCGCCGGCCGCACCGGCGTAATCACCGCGGGGGGCGCAAGCGTCGACGTGCGCGCGTTCCTTCAGACGCTGCACGACCAGATCCACATCTCCGGAGCTCGCGGCAGCGCGACGGGACGCAACATCCACCAGAAGTCGCTCGAAGAGGCGGTGCGCATGACCCACGCGATCGCCGCGATCACCTACAGCGGCTGGTCCGTCGACGCGGCATTCGAGGTCTCCGAAGGCAAGAAGGACTACTCCCCGCCCACGGTCTAGGACGAACACCCGGAGCGCCGCGAGAGAATCTCCGGAGTGCGCGCGTTGTGCGCTCACGCAGCACTGCCAAGCATGAGGTACGTTAAGTGCGCGCATCTGCGGTGCGCAGCGACTGCACGAACGAGGGAACCGAGAGAGGAACTGAGTGGTCACTCAGGGACAGTCACCTTCGCACGCTCCGCTCCCCGCGCCGCTCCAAGGGCTGGATGCGGCACAGAGCGAGATCGTCCAGGCGATCGCCGAGACAACGCTCTCGATCGCCGCGCTGCTGCGCGACGGGGTCACGGACGGTCCGCGTGGCACGCAGCGGGAGAACCGGTTCGGCGACACTCAGGTTCCGCTCGATCGACTGACCGATGACCTCTTCGGCTCTGCGCTGCGCACGCTCGGGGCAGTCGGCGCGGTCGCCAGCGAGGAGTCGCCACTCGCCGAGGTGAACGCGTCCAGCGACGCCGCCGGTCCCCGCTACCTCGTGCTGCTCGACCCGCTCGATGGCTCATCGAACGTTGCGTCGGGTGCCGGGCTTGGCTCGATCTTCGCGGTGGTGCTGCAGACCGGAGCGCCACCGACCGCCGCCGACGTGGTGGCCGCGGGTTACGCGGTCTACTCGTGGGAGACGACGTTCGTCCTCGCCACCTCGGAGGGCGTTGACTCGTTCCGCGCCGGGGTCGACCTCTCCGCATACACGTTCGAGAAGGTGCTGCAGATGCCCACGGAAGGCACCACCTACGCCGTGAACGAGGGCAACCGCGGCAAATGGTCGTCAGCCACACAGGCGGCGATCGATGCGGTCAGCGTCGGGCGCTCCGTGCGCTATTCGGGCTGCTTCGCGGTCGACTTCCACCGCATCATGCTGGACGGCGGCGTCTTCGCGTATCCGGGCACCGTCGACCGCCCCGACGGCAAGCTACGTCTTTTCTACGAACTGATCCCGATGGCGTACGTCGCACGCGCGGCAGGCGGCGAGGCCGCGGACGGCAACGGCGCGCTCGGCGTGACGTCGGCCGCCGACCTCGACGCGACGACGCCGGTCTACCTCGGCAGCCGAGAGCCGATGCAGGCTGTGATTCGCATCCTCACCGACCCGTAACGCGCCCAACTTCAGCGAGCGGTCGATGACCGCGCAGCCTCGGTCAGCGCGATGTACTGCTCGACGCTCGTCGAGGCGATCGCCTCCGCGATCAGGTTGAGCGGCACGTCATCGAGCGTTCGGAACCGCACGCACGCCTTGCCGGCGTCGTACCGCTTGCCCGTCGCGCGGTATGCCTGCTCGAACGTGTCGGCGGCGTCCGGCTGCGCATAGATGCTCATCAGATAGATGGAGATGTGCCGCTTCTGGGACGCGAGCGCCGCGTACATGAGCGGCTTTCGGTTGTAGGTCTCGGGGTAGGTGGCGAGCGGTATCTCGTAGCTGATCATCCCGAAGCCCATTGCCTCCTCGTAGCCAGGCGGGAGGTTGTCGAGGACGAGCTGACGCATCAGCGCGACCTCCTCGCGTCGATCCGCGGGCAACTCGGCGAGGTAGGCGTCGACCGACTGTGCTTCCGACCGCATCTCATCCCCCTCGCGAACGCGGACCCCGCCGCGTCAGCGGTCTCATCGTAGCTGACGCGATCGGCGATCGGAGCCATGGGGGCGCGCAATTTCGGCGACCATCTGCGTTACCATCGCGCGATATCGACGGGGGGGATGTTGGTTCAGCGAATGAGCGAGCTCGCGAAGCACCGCACTGACGGGTTGCACGCCATCTCGCACGCGATCGGGCTGGCGCAGGACGAAGCCGACGATCTGCGGCTGTCGAGGACGCTGCTCGTCACGATGATGAGCGTCGTCGGTCTGCTCGCGGTGGCGTGGGCCAGTCTCTACGCCGCGTTCGGCGAGCCGCTCGCCGCGTCGATGCCGGTGACCTACGCGGTCCTGTCGGCGGCCACGCTGGTCGTGATGCGGCGCACCGACGGCATTGTGTGGGCGCTGCGCGCACAACTGGTGCTAATCGTCTTTGTGCCCTTCATCCTTGCGGTCGCACTGGGCGGATTCGTCGACTCAAGCGGGGTCGTGCTCTGGTCGCTGCTCGGTCCGATCAGCGCGTTCCTGATCGGTGAGCGGCAAACGGCACTGCGATGGCTCGCCATCTACCTCGTGCTGGTCGTCGCGCTCGCGCTGCTGCATCCGTGGCTGCGCACCGACAACGACCTGCCGGTGGCGCTGAAGCAGGCGTTCTTCGCACTGAACGTCGGCTCCGTCTCGGCGATCGCGTTCGGCATGACCTTCTACTTCGTCGGTGAGAACCAGCGCATCCACTCCCTGCTCGAGGTCGAGAAGGAGAAGTCGGAGCGACTGCTGCTCAACGTCCCGCCGAGCGAAATCGCAGACATCCTGCGCGACGAAGACCGCACGATCGCGGAACAGTTCGATTCCATCAGCATCCTCTTCGCCGATGTCGTCGGCTTCACGCCGCTCTCGGCGAGCATGGAGCCGACCGCGACGGTCGAGCTGCTGAACGAGGTCTTCACCTACTTCGACTCGCTGACCCAGAAGTACGGCGTGGAGAAGGTGCGCACGATGGGCGACAACTACATGGTCGTCTCCGGCGCCCCCCGACGCCGCGACGACCACGCGCAGGCGCTTGCAATGATGGCGATCGACATGCGCGACTGGCTCGAGACGAACGCCACCTTCGATGGCGGCCAACTCAGCTTTCGCATCGGCATCAACTCCGGCCCGATCGTGGCAGGCGTGATCGGCACCACGAAATTCCACTACGACGTCTGGGGCGACGCGGTGAACGTCGCCAGCCGCATGGAGTCGCACGGCGAGCCGGGGCGCATCCAGATCGGACCGTCGACCTACGAGCTGCTGAAGAGCGATTTCCGCTGTTCCCTGCGCGGGCCAATCGAGGTCAAAGGCAAGGGCATGCTCGACACGTGGTTCCTCGAAGAGGCGCTCGCCGGCTAGCTTCCCTCCGCGTCCAGCTCCGCCCGCAGGGCAGCCATGTGCGCCTCGTCGTGATAGCGAGGGTCGCGCTTCTCAAGGAACGAGAGGATGCCCTCGCGGTACTCGGCATCCTGCCGCGCTTCCCGCAGGTACCCGGTCGAGCGTTGCCAGGTGCCCTCGTCACCACCGATCCGCAGTTCCTGCCACATCACCTTCTTGATGCGGCGCAGCGCCGACTCTGGATTCTTCGCGATCTCCTGCGCCAGCGCGATCGCTTCCGGCAGCAACTGTTCGGGCTCCACCACTCGACGCACGAGACCGAGATCGCGCGCCTCCTCCGCGTCGTAGATGCGGCCCGTGAGCACCATCTCCTGTGCGCGGTGGAAGCCGATGATTTTCGGCAGCAGCCACGCGCTACCAAGCTCCGGCACCGAGGCGATCGCCGCGAACCGCATTGAGAACCGCGCCTCCGTCGACGCGATGATCGTGTCGTAGAGCAGCGACGACGTGAGGCCGATGCCGATCGAGATGCCGTTGACAGCGGCGATGATCGGCTTCAGTTGCATGATGTATTCGTGATTGAACGCGCGATGCGCCGACGAGAGGTCATCGTCGCCGGTCGTCGAACCGAGCGGCTCCGCGCGATCGTTCCCGGCGCTGTAGGCGCGACCGTTGCCCGTCGTCACGATCGCTCCGACCGACGGATCGGCGTTCGCCGCTTCAAGGGCGTCGCCAAACTGCTTCGCCAGCTCGTCGTTGAAGGCGTTCAGCTTCGCGGGGCAATTGAGGCGAATCACGCGCACGCGCTCCACCTGCTCGACCTCGATCAACGAGTCGTCAGTCATCGCGATCTCCGCTACTGCCGCACCGCGCGGACGCTGGCGCTACGCCGCGCGCTCCCTAGAGCAGCTCGTAGAGCGGTGGGCGCGTCCACTCCTCGCCAGGCGGGTTCTCTTGCGACCGGATCGCCCGACGGCGGCGCGTGGTCTCGATCTTCGCTGCCTCACGGATCACGTGATCCTCGTGCTTCACGTGCTCGACATCGCGCGCGATCTTCGCGGCGCTCTGCGCCCGCTTCGGCTTGCCCGGCTGCACGGCGATCGTGCCCTCGTCCGCGAGCTGCGTGAGGTGGCTGCGCACGTTGTTGTCTGCGGCTCGCCGCAGCCGCGTGTCGATGTCCGGGTACATGCTGAGCATGATGTCCCAGCTACTCACCGGCTCCGCGCCCTGCAGAGCGTCGACGATCTGCCGCTCGCGCATGTCGCGGTGATCGACGTACATCTGCAGTCGCTCGCGCGGGTCCTCCACGATCTTGCCGTGGCCGGGACAGATCACCTTCAGGTTCGGCAATTCAAGCAGGCGCTGCAGGCTCTTGCGATAGTGCCCGAGGTCCCACACCGTCGTCGTCGATGAGCCGAGCAGCGTGTCGCCGGTGAACAGCACGCCCTCTTCTTCGAGATAGAAGCAGAGCGAGTCAATGCTGTGGCCCGGCGTCGCCAGCACCTGCACCTTCACGCCGCTGCCGAGGTCGATCTGATCGCCGTCCTTGAGCTGGTTGACCTCACGCGGGATGCGCCCGGTGAGCAGTCGACGTGATCCGTCCGGAATCGCCACCTCCGCGCCGAGCAGCGTCTTCGCCCACTTCAGGTTGCCCGAGTGGTCGGAGTGGTGATGCGTAATCGAGGCGATGCCGATCTCGGCCTGCTCCGTCGCCGCCAGGTAGCCCCTGAGGAACCACTGGTAGCGATCGATCGCCTCACCTGAGTCGATCGTGAGCGACTGCCCTTTCTCCGGTCCAACGAGGTAGATCGACGTGAAGTCCGGGTGCATCGGATTCTCGTCGGGCACCATCACAGCCCGTACGGACTCGCTGATTTCCATCAGTCACCTCCCAGTCGTGATCTCGGATCCCGTGCGCTCACAGCGCCCGCCCTCGCGCGAGTGGACCTCGCGACGAGGGCGGGCAGAATCAGTGACGCGTTCGAGAGACGTCGACGTCTACGCGTTGGCCGCGCCCGTCGGTCGGTCCCCACTCGGCGGCACGAGGCCCTTGAAGATCGTCTCCGGCGCCCGCTCGAAGAGCGAGTCGAGGTCCCACGGACCATCCGAGAAGATCTGACGCTCCTCAACAATGTCGCTGTAGAGCGTGATCTGGTACCCGCTGGCACCGATCGTTCGGCTGGAGACGTTCGCACCCGCATCGGAGGCGAGGTACACGATCACCGGCGCAACGTTGCCCGGGTCGCGCTCGCCCATCTCTGCTTGCTCGCTCGGCGCGTCGCCCTCGCGTGTCGCCGCAGCGCTCGTCAGCCCTCGGTCGGTCATGCGCGTGGAAGCGCCCGGCGCGATCGCGTTCGAGGTCACGCCGTAGCGTGCCAGCGCGTTCGCGCACGACTTCGAGAAGCCGATCAGGCCGGCCTTCGCCGCCGCGTAGTTCGGCTGTCCCGCCGAGCCGTTGATGCCGGCGCTCGAGCTGAAGTTGATCAGCCGGCCGCCGTCTCGTGTCTGGCGCCAGTGGATCGAGGCAAAGTGCGTCGTGTTGTACGTGCCCTTGAGGTGCACGCGGATCACCGCGTCCCACTCTTCCTCGGTCATGTTGAAGATCATCCGCTCGCGCAAGATGCCCGCAACGTTGACGAGGATGTCGAGCTTGCCGTACTCGTCGATCGCCTGCCGCACGAGGCCTTCAGCCTGGCGATGGTCAGCGACATCGGCGTGATTCGCCTGCGCCTCACCGCCGCCTGCCTTGATCTCGGCTACGACTTCATCGGCCGGCGAGTCGTCGGTGCCCTGCCCGTCGACTGAGCCGCCGAAGTCGTTAACAACGACCTTCGCGCCTTCTTTACCCATCAGCAGCGCGATGCCACGGCCGATGCCGCGACCGCCGCCGGTCACAATTGCTACTTTTCCGTCCAAGTGTCCCATGTTGGTTTTCCCCAATCCGCGCGCGCATCGTAGCCGAATCAGCGCCCTCGTGCGGAAGCCCTGCACGAGGGCAGTGCGCGATCCGACGTCGATCGATGCGGCTGGCGGAGGATCTTCGCGGGCTGCTATCTTCCGCGCGCGCCTGATCCATGCAGCGCGTCAGCATCGCGGAGGCACCCGACATGAGCATCGACTACGACGTTCGCGACCACATCGCCTACATCACGATCAACAACCCGGAGAAGGCGAACGTGCTCGACCGCAAGCACTCCGGCGAACTCTCCGAGGCGTGGAAGAACGTCTGGGAAGACCGCGAGGTGCGCGTGGCGATCGTCACGGGCGCGGGCGACCGTCACTTCTGCGCCGGCCACGACATCTCGCCGCGCCCCGGCGTCACGCCCGAGGAGACAGAGTTCCTGCGCACGCAGCGCATCTTCTGGTCGCAGGCCGGCACCGTGAACGGCGCGAAGATCGGCGTCGATGGGCACATGGGCGACCACTACCCGCAGCTCTGGAAGCCGGTGATCGCCGCCGTCAACGGCTGGGCCGCGGGCGCGGGCCTCTACCTCACGCTCGCGTCGACCGACATCCGCCTCGCGTGCGCAGAGCACGGCCGCTTCAAGTTCGCGCTGCTCTCGCAGGGTTGGGTCGGCTCCGGTCCCGGCGCGACGCTGCTCGCCCGCCAGCTTCCGCACGTCGACGCCATGCGCATGCTGCTCAGCGACGAGCCAATCGACGCCGCCGAGGCTGAACGCATGCGCCTAGTCAACGAGGCCGTGCCACACGACAACCTGATGACACGCGCCGAGGAGATCGCTCGCCAGATCGCCGGCATGCCGCCGGTGGCCGTGCGCATGATGAAGGAGTTCATCATCCGCTACCGCGACGTCCCCTTCGACCAGGCGTGGCAGGTGCAGCACATGATGAACGACATGCTGATCCACCTCACCGCCGACGGCGAAGAGGGGCGCAGCGCCTTCAACGAGAAACGACCGCCAAATTTCACCGGCCAGCTCCGCAAGCGCGGCGAACCGTACGAGGAGCCGACCGCCGAGGAGTGGGCGCGGTTCGAGGAATTGCGGCGCGCCGACGAGTAGTCGCCAGCGCCGAGACGGTTAGCCGAACGCGCCCGCAGTTCGCAGGGCCGCGATCTCCGCGTCGTCGAGGCCCGCGACGTCGCGCAACACCTGCTCCGAGTGCTGGCCGAGCGCGGGAGCGGCACGCGGAGCATCGACGGCACCGTCAGCCGATCGCCACGGCAGCCCGGGCAGGAAGCGTTCCGTGCCATCCAGCTCGCGCACGATCTTGTAGAAGTCACGCTCCCAGAGATGTGCGTCGCCGAAAAGGTCGAGCGTCGAGTACGACGTCGATGCGGGCACGCCGGCGGCCTGAAGCTCGTCCATCGTCTCGATCGTGTCGCGGTCGGCCGTCCAGGCAGCCAGCCGATCGTCGATCTCCTGCCGCGCCGCGCGGCGCTCCGCCTCGCCAAGCGTCGCGAGGTCGGCGAGCGGTTCAGCGACGGCGCAGAGCGCGCGCCACTGCACGTCGTTCGTGACCGCGATCGCGAGCCAGCGGTCGTCGCCCGCGCAGCGATAGACGCCGTGCGGCGCGTGGCCGGGGTGCTCGTTGCCCGCCGGTTCGTCGTCGGCCTCGCCGAGCTGCCGGTTGACGAGGGCTCCCGGCATCGTCCAAAGCAGCGCCTCCAGCATCGAAAAGTCGATGTGCCGCCCGCCGCCGCCGAGATCGCGATCGCGCAACGCCGCGGCGACGCTGAAAGCGATCAGCAGGCCACAGAGCGGGTCGGCCCACGCCAGCCCGGTGCGCGGCTCGCGACCGGGAAAGCCGTTCAGCGAGGAGAACCCGGTGTAGGCGCTGAGCAGGTTCCCGTAGGCGACCTTCTCAGCGTCCGGGCCCGAGCGGCCGAGGCCCGAAGCCGAGAGCAGGATGATCTCCGGGCTGATCTCGCGTAGCCGCTCGTAGCCGAGCCCGAGGCGCTCCATCACGCCCGTCGCGAAATTCTCGACGACGACGTCGCTGCGTTCGACGATGCGGCGTAACGCGTCGAGCGCGCCGTCCGCCTTCAGGTCGAGCGCAAGTGCGAGCTTGGACTGCCCCAGCACGTCGTGCAGCTCGGAGACACGGCCGGTGTCCGGGCGGTCCGGTGCCTCGACCTTGATCACCTCCGCGCCCATCGCCGCCAGGTAGCGCGTGCTCGTCGGCCCGGCGATCACCCACGAGAGGTCGAGCACGCGCATGCCCGCCAGTGGCAGCCCCGCCTCGCCGTGCGCGGGCGTCGATGTCGGGCCGTCCTCGCGCGGCAGCCAGTCGACGGTGCCGGGAGCCGCATCAAGCGGCGGATCGAGCGGCGGAGCGTAGTCGCCGTCATCGAACCCGAACGGAGGACGTAGTGCCAGCAGCGGCGCGGCGCCGGGCCGCTCGACCGGCGTGAAGAAGCCGCGATGCTCAAGCTGCGCCAGCCCGATCATGTCGCCGGGGCTGCCGAACGGGAAGCACGGTACATGCGCTTGCTGGCAGGTGTCGGCAATCTCGTTCGCCGTGTGCTGGCGGCTCCACTGCGCCATCAACTCGTAGAGATCGTCGAAGTGCTCGGTGCGATCGGCTCGCGTCGCGAAGCGCGGCTCTGCGCCCCAGTCGGGGTCGCCGATCACGTGCAGCCAGCGGTCCCACTGGTGCTGCTCGCGCGGCGAGACCGCGACGTGGCCGTCGCTCGTCGGCAGTACTGCGATCACCGCGCCGCCGCCGCGGATGTGGCCAACGCGCGCGACCGGCTGGCCGCCGAAGCCCGGCATCGCCAGCTCGCGCGCCGCCATCAGTGAGAGAGCCTCCTGCGCGGAGACGTCGATCAGTTGCCCCACGCCCTGCTGCTGCTGCGCGTAGATCGCATGCATCGACGCGCATGCCGCCGTGACACCAGTCGCGAAGTCAGACTGCTCGCCGGCTGCGCGCACCGGTGGTTCCGCGGCGGCATCCTCGACGCGGCCCGTCAGCAGCCGCGCGATTCCGCTCGAATGGAACGCGATCAGATCGCTGCCGCTGTACTCGCGGTGCGAACCGGTCAGCCCGAAGGGCGTGATCGCGGCGATCACCGCGCGCGGGTTGAGGCGGCGCAGTCGCTCGGGATCGAGGCCACGTTCGGCGAGCTCCGCGAACGGCAGATCGACGACCAGCAGGTCAGCGTCGAGGAACAGTCGATCGGCATGCTCCCGACCGTCCGAGGTCAGCAGGTCCAGCTCCGTGACGCGCTTGCGGGCGTCGAAGATCAGCGCCTCATTCGAGTCGCCGCCGTCGCTGCTGGCGTCAGCGGCGGCGCGGATGCTCAGGACGTCTGCGCCGAGTTCCGCGAAGAGGCGACCGCAGACCGCCGCGCCACGGCCGCCGATCTCAAGTACCCGCAGCGAACTCAACAACGCACTCATGATCGCGGGGCCTCCGACGCAGCAGCGATTCGCCCGAGCGTACCCCACCGCGCGGGGAAGGGGCACGAGCCCCTCGATGGCCCGCTCAGTCGACGTCGCGGCGGTGACGGGACGTTCTGCTCTGGCACGGCCCTCCGCCTCGTGACAGCGTCGAGGCCGTCGCTACCGACATATCTCCGGGAGGTGGCAGATGCGCCGCTTGCTGCTCATGGGACTCGCGGCTGGGCTCGGCTTCGCCCTCTCCCGCGGGGCCGCCGCGCCACTGCGTGCCAGGCTGATCACCCACATGATCGAACACGTGCAGCCGCGGATGATGCACGCCTGCTTCGCGCAGATGAGCCCCGCCCGTCGCGACTTCATGCTCGCCCACTGCCGACGGGTGCTCGACGAGATCGACGAGCGGTACCGAGCAGCGCAACCCGCCTGACGCCGCCGATCGCCCTTCGGTCGCTCCGCGACCGCTCGCGGCCCGACCGAGCGACAGCGTCGCATCCCGTAACGCCCTGATCTGTAAGATGCGTCAAAGCTCGCGACGAGCGCGCAGCCGCACTGGAGGTACTGATGGAAGGGCCACTGACCGGGATCCGCGTGCTCGATCTCTCGCAATACATCTCGGGGCCCTACTCGACCCGCGTCATGGCCGGGTTCGGCGCTGACGTAATCAAGGTCGAACCACCAGACGGCGATCCGGTACGACAGTGGGGCAAGTTCAAGGACGACGAGCCCGACCCGGAGGCCGGGTCGCTACACCTCTACCTCAACCAGGGCAAGCGCTCGCTCACGCTCGACATCGAGCGCGACGACGACCGCGACGTGCTGCGCCAACTGATCGCCACTGCCGATGTGCTCGTCGAGTCGTTCCGGCCGGGCCGGCTCGGCGAACTCGGGCTCGGCTACGACGACCTGCACGACGCGTTTCCCTCACTGCTCTATGCCTCCGTCACGCCGTTCGGGCAGGACGGCCCCTACGCCCAGTACGAGGGCTGGGAGATCACCGCTTACGCGCTTGGCGGTCTGATGCACATCACAGGCGAGGCCGATCGCGAGCCGCTGAAAAACGGTGGCTACATCGGCCAGTACGGCGCCGGGCAGGGCGCGTACGTCGCGATGCTCGCCGGGCTGTGGGAGCGCGGCGCATCCGACCTCGGGCAGCACATCGACGTCTCGATCCACGAGCATGTCGCGTCACTGCTTGAGATGACGGACATGACCTACATCTACGGGGACGCGATCTACCCGCGCTCCGGCAACGGTGCCCGCGCCGCGTGGGGCATCTACCCCTGCCTCGATGGCTTCGTCGGCGTCGTCTCGGGGCCGCCGCGTCGCTGGGCGAACGTCGCCGAGTTGATGGAGAACCCGACGCTCGCCGAGGAGCGGTATCAGCAGCCTGGATCGCTGAGTGAACTACGCGACGAGATCGATGCCCACATGCTGCCGTGGCTCGTGACACACGAGAAGGAGGACATCTACCAGCGCGCCCAGGCCCTCGGGCTGCCCTTCGGCTACGTCTCGACGCCCGCCGACTTCTTCAAGAACGAGCAGCTCCAGTACCGCAAGTTCTTTCACGAGCTCGACCACCCGGTCGCCGGCAAGCTGCGCTACCCCTCCGTCGCCGCCCACTTCGAGGACGGCCTCTGGGAGTCGCGCCGCGCTCCCCTGCTCGGCGAGCACAGCAACGAGCTCCTCGATGAGCTCGGCGTCGACGCCGCGACTCGGTCGCGTCTCAGCGCGGGAGGTGCACGATGAGCACGACACTGCGCGAGGGGCAGCGCGGCCCGCTGACCGATGTCGTCGTGCTCGACTGCTCGATGGTGTGGGCCGGGCCGTACGCGACGAAGCTGCTTGGCGACCTCGGTGCCACGATCATCAAGATCGAGGTCAACTCCCACATGGACTCCGTGCGCGGGCCGGCGATCCCACCGGCGGTCGCGCTCTCCTCGTATGCCGGCGACGACCCGGGCGACGACCCGTGGAACCGCGCGGGCTACTTCAACAAGACGAACCGCAACAAGCTCGGCGTCTGCATGAACATCCTCGACCCCGAGGGACGCAAGATCTTCATGGAGCTCGCCGCGCTGGCCGATGTCGTGATCGAGAACTTCGGCGGCGGCGTCTTCGAGCGCATGGGCTACGGCTACGACGTGATCCGTGCCATCAATGACGACATCGTCTTCATCTCGATGCCGCCCTCAGGCAACGGTGGGCCGGAAGCGAACTACGTCGGCTACGGCGTGGCGATCGAGCAGCTCGGCGGCATCGTGGCGCGCACCGGCTACCTCGGCGACCCAACGCCGATGAAGACCGGCATCAACTACGGCGACCCGGTCGCGGGCGTGCATACGGCGGGGTACATCATGACCGCGCTGATGCACCGCCGGAAGACGGGGCGCTCGCAGTACGTCGACCTCTCGCAGCGCGAAGCGGCGATCAACTGGGTCGGCGAATCCGTGCTCGACTACCAGCTCGACGGCACCGAGCCCCGGCAGATCGGCAATCGCGACGCGGTAATGGCCCCCTCCGGCGTCTACCGCTGCGACGGTGAGGACTCATGGGTCGCGCTCGCCGTCGGCTCCGACGCCGAGTGGCAGGGCCTCTGCACCACGATCGGACGCGAGGCGATGGCCGCGCAGTACGCGACGCAGGCTGAGCGCGCCGAGCACCACGACGACATCGATGCGGCGATCAACGAGTGGACGGTCACCCGCACGGCCGACGACGCGATGGCGCTACTCCAGCAGGCCGGCGTCGCCGCAGGGGTCTGCGCGAACAACCAGCGCGTCGTGAACGACCCTCACCTCATCGCACGCGGCTTCTGGCCGGAGGTCGATCATCCGTCGGCGGGCCAGCACCGCGTCGCTGGCGTCTCGTGGCAGTACGGCCGCACGCCCGGCGCGGTCTACTCGGCAGCGCCCCAACTTGGTCAGCACACCAAGTACGTACTGCGCGAGTTCCTCGGCAAGGACGACGCGGAGATCGAACGGCTCTACGCGACCGGCGCGTTCGAGAACACGCCTGCGGAGCTGCTCGCGGACTGAGCAGAGCTAGGGCAACACGTCCGACGAATAGGTGTCACCGATCTGGCCGGACGCGACGTGGCTCGCGTACTCGGCCTCGTCCATGCCGACCACCTCGCGATAGACGTACTCGTTGTCCTGCCCGATCGTGACCGGCGCGCGGCGCAGCGGGTTCGGCGTGCGCTCCATCAGCCAGAGCGGGCGCACGTAGCGCTGCCGGCCAACGCTCTCGTTCTCAAGCTCCTCGAACATGTTGCGATGCAGTAGCTGTGCATCCTCGAATCGCTCGGCGGCGTTGTGCAGCGGCCCAGCGGCGACGCCCTCAGCCTGTAGCGCGTGGAAGAGCGGCAGCTTCTCCCGCCCGCGCGTCGCATCGGCGATCAGCGGGTCGAGCTCGTCGCGATGCTGCCAGCGCGCCTCGGCGGTGACGAAGCGCTCGTCCGACGTCAGCGCGTCGGTGCCGAGCACCCCGCAGAGAGCAACGAATTCGGCGTCGCTGCCGACGTCGATCGCGATCCATTCGTCGTCGCCGCTGCACGGGTACGCCTGGTGGGGCGCGTGAGAGGGGTGCTGGTTGCCCTGCGGACCCGCGTCGTGCTGGTTCATCGTCCAGTCGAGGATCTGTTCACCGAGGATCGGCAGGAAGTTCTCCGCCTGCGAGAGCTCGATCTGCTGGCCTACGCCCTTCCGGTGGCGATGGCGCAGCGCCATCATCACCGCGAACGCGCCCTGGATCCCTGCGACAGCGTCGCCGGTGAAGACGTCACCGGCCTCCTCCGGCGTCCCATCCGGATACCCGCGGATGTGGTGGTGGCCGATCATCCCCTCGATGTGGGTGCCCAGCGCGCGGTAGTTCTTGTAGGGCCCAGAGAGCCCGAAGGCCGGCATGCGCAGCATGATGATCTGCTCGTTGACTTGCCGTAGCTCTTCGTAGGTGATGTGCGCCTTCTCGATCGTCTCGGGCACATTGTTTTCAATCACGACGTCCGCCTGCTCGACGATGCGCAGGAAGAGGTCGCGTCCCTCGTCGCTCATGATGTCGGCGGTCGCCGAGAGCTTGTTGCGCGCGTGGCTGTTGAAGCCGGAGTTGCGGTTCCACGGGTCCGCGCCGGGCTCGTGACCGGGGAAGCCGCCCCCCGCCGCGATGCCCTGATCGGCGATGCTGATCTGCTGCTCCTTCGACGTCAGGCGGTCCGCTCCGCGCGTCGCCGGTTGGACGCGCGTAATCGGCTCGACGCGGATCACCTCCGCGCCCCATTCCGCGAGCAGCTGCGTGACGTACGGCCCGGCCCAAACCACCGTCACATCGACGATGCGAATGCCCTCCAGCGGCAGTCCCGCCATCAGTCGCTCCTCGCGGGCGCATCGACGACACCGCGGGCACGCAGGCTGTCCCGCGCCTCAGCGTCGAAACCGAGCGACTCCAGCACCTCGTCGCTGTGCTCGCCGAGCATCGGTGCGCGCTCGGCCGGGGCGCGCGGCGTCTCGGAGAGCACGAACGGCCGTCCCGGATACTCGACGGGACCGGTGTGCGGGTGATCGATCGTCTCCCAGACGCCGCGTCCGCGGTAATGCGGATCGGCGATCAGGTCCTCCGGCGTGTTGATCGCGCCGGCGAGCGCGTGCGCCTGCTGCCCCTCGGCGACGGCGTCGTGTTTCGTGCGCTGCATCAACCAGCCGAGGTACGACGCCTCGACATCCGCGACGACCTCCGGGTCGACCAGCGTGGCCGGGCCCGCCAGTCGCTCATCCCCGATCAACTCCTCGCGCCCGATCATCTCCAGGAATCCGGTGAGTCGGCTACCACCGGCCGCGCTCAGGTTGATGTACCCGTCCTGCGCCGGACGCACGCCCGAGGCCATGGTCATTCCGCTCGCGTGCCGCTTCGGCTCAACGCCGTTGTAGCCGTGCGCGGTGAGGTACGGCGCGGCGCGATCGCGTGACCCGATCTGCGTCTCGAAGATCGAGAGATCGATGTGGTCGCCCTCGCCGGTCAGCTCCTGCCGGTAGAACGCCATCATCGTCGCCAGCGCGGCGACGGAACCCGCCTGGTACATCGCCAGTTCGCCGCCGAGCTTCGTCGGCTCGCGTTGATCGCTGCCCGTCCACAGCATCGGCCCGCCCATCGCCTGCACGACGATGTCGGTCTGGCGGTAGTCGACATACGGCCCGCTCTGGCCCCACGGCGTGATCGAGACGAGGACGACGCCGGGCCGTCCCTGCTCCAGCACGTCGTAGCCGAGCCCCAGCTCCGCGATCCGGCCGGGGTCGAAGTCCTCGAGCACCACGTCGACGTCCGCCGCCAGCCGGCGCACGATCTCCTGCGCTTCCGCGTGGTCGAGGTCGAGCGTGATCGTTCGCTTGTTCGTATTCAGGACGAGGAAGCGCGCAGAGCCCTCAGGATGCGGTTCATGGCGCAGGAACGGGCCGTAAGCGCGAGACGGATCGCCGCTCGGCGGCTCCACCTTGAGCACGTCGGCACCATGATCAGCGAGCAGTTTCGTGGCGTACGGGCCGGAGACCCCACTGGTGAGGTCGAGTACGCGCATCCCGTCGAGTGCCTCGTCTGGCATCGGTCCTCCGCGGCGGCATCATACCCGACGCACTGCGGCATGCCCGCCGGTCGCCACGCGATCTGGCGCTATGATGCGCGAGCACGACCGGGAGGTTCAGATGGCAGGCGCACTCGAAGGTACCCGCGTAATCGATTTCGGGCAGTACATCGCGGGGCCGCTCGCGGCACAGTTGCTCGCCGATCAGGGCGCCGACGTAATCCGCGTCGACCCACCCGGCGGCCCGCGCTGGGACACGCCCGCCAACGCGACGTGGAACCGCGGCAAGCGCTCGATCGCGCTCGACCTCGCGAACAGCGAGGACCAAGCCACCGCCCGACGCCTGATCGGGACCGCCGATGTCGTCGTCGAGAACTTCCGCCCCGGCGTGATGGACCGCCTCGGCCTCGGTGCGGAAGCGTCGATGGAGGCGAACCCTCGGCTGATCTACTGCTCGCTCCCCGGATTCGCCGCGGACGACCCCCGCGCGGAGGTTCCCGCGTGGGAGGGTGTCGTTGGAGCGGCTGCCGCGACCTATCGCCACGCGCGCGTCGGCAACGCGCCGGGCACGCCCGTCTACACGGCGCTCCCGCTCGCCTCCTCGTACGCCGCGATCCAGACAGCGGTCAGCGTCGCGATGGCGCTCAAGGTGCGCGACCGAGACGGGCTCGGCCAGCGCATCGAGGTGCCGCTCTTCGACGCAATGTTCGGCGCCGTCGGCTACAACGGCCTGCGCATCCACGACGACACGAGCGCGCCGCTGCGAGGCGGTGGCATCTCAGGCCAGTTCGAGTGCAGCGACGGCCGCTGGGTCATGTTCATGACCGGCAACTCGCGAAACGAGACCGTGCTCAAGGCAGCGGGCGTCGAGTCGTGGATCGCCGAGGGCTTCCTCGACCGCGACCGGCTCTCCGCTGACCCCGACCTCGCGAAGCGGGCACAGCAGGCGGCCCGCGATCTCTTCAAGACGCGCACGGCCGCCGAGTGGGAGCAGCTCGTCGCGGACGCAGGCGGCGAGTGCGCCGTCAGCCGCCCCAGCGCCGAGTGGCTGGAGCACGACCACGCGCTCTCGTCCCAGACGATCGTCGAGGTCGATGACCACCGCTACGGCAAGATGCGCCAGCCGGGACTACCCGCTCGCATGTCCCTCACGCCCGGAGCCGTGCAGGGGCCGGCCCATCAGCTCGACGCGGACCGTGACGCGATCCTCGCGGAACTCGAGACCCTCGCGCCGGTGACGGGAGCTCCCGCCGGGAACGGCGCGACGACGCTCGCCGCCCTCGATGGCCTGCGCGTGCTCGACCTCTGCATCGTGCTCGCCGGTCCGACCTGCGGGCGCACGCTCGCCGAGTACGGCGCGGACGTGATCAAGATCGAGGCCCCGGACCGCCCGCCGTCGACGATGTTCCACCCCGACATCAACCGCGGGAAGCGCAGCATCGTGCTCGACCTCAAGAGCGAGGATGGTCTCGAGATCTTCTGGCGGCTCGTCGAAGACGCCGATGTCATCGCGCAGAACTTCCGCAAGGGCATCGCCGAGAAACTCGGCATCGGCTACGAGCAGGTGCGCGAGCGTAAGCCGGACATCATCTACGCCTCGCTCAACACCTACGGCCACGTCGGCACCTTCGACGGGCGCCCCGGCCACGAGCAGATCGCGCAGGCGGCGACCGGCATGCAGCTCCGCTACGGCGGCGACGAGCAGCCGCAGCTCCAGCGCTACGCCGTCAACGATTACGGCACCGGCTACATGGGTGCCTTCGGCGTCGCGCTGGCCGCGCTGCACCGCGAGCGCACGGGGCAGGGTCAGCACGTCGATGCGGCGCTCGCCTTCACCGCGACGACGCTGCAATCGCAGTTCATGCAGAGTTTCGAGGGCAAGGTCTGGGACGAGCCGCGCGGCCAGAGCGCGCTCGGCAGCGGGCCGCTGCACCGCGCCTACGAGGCGAGCGACGGCTGGCTCTTCCTCGGCGGTCGCCGCAGCGACCTCGATGCGCTCGCGACCCTCGACGGCCTCGAGTCGGTCGCAACGCTCGACGACACCGCGCTGGAAGCGGAGCTGGCACAGCGCGTCGCCCGCGGCACGGTCAGCGAGGGCGTCGAGCGCTTCACGCAGCTCGGCTTCGGCGCGCATCGCGTGCTCAACGACACGCGCGACCTGATGGACGACCCGTGGGTGATCGACCACGGCCTCAGCGTGACGCGCGAGCACGGCGGCGTGGGAACCGTTACCACGACCGGCCCCGCGCCTCGGCTCTCCCGCTCCCCCGTCGGCCCCGGTACGGCAGCCTCAGCGCTCGGCTCCGACGCCGGCTCGATCCTCGCGGACGTCGACATGGAAGCCGAACTAGAGCGCCTCACCGAGTCCCGCGTCGTGATCGTCTAGCGCGGCCGGCGGAGTAGCAGCGATGGACATGCCACCGATCCAGTTCGCGCGCGCCGAGGATGGCGAGACGCTGCGCTTCTTCACGCTCGGAAGCGGGCCGCCGATCGTGTATCTCGGTGTGACCGTGCGGCCTCGCTATCTCGAGGACATGTGGGGAACAAACGAAGCCGCGCTCGTGGCGCTGAGCGTTCACGCCACTGTCATTTCGGTGCACATCGACCCGACAAGAAGTGCGGACGCTGATGTGATCGCGGTCGCCGATCCGCTGAACCTCGATCGATTTGCACTCATGACCCCGCAGCAAGGGGGGGGTGAATGCGATCGACATCGCCCACCGTCAGTCAGAGCGCGTCTCCGCGCTCCTCCTGTGGTGCCCGCACCTCCGGAGTGAAGATGCCGAGGGGTTCGGCTTCCTGCGGCGCGCACTCCCGGCCCTCACTCATGAAGAGATTTCGCAATTGGTCGCGGTGAAGGCGTACGGATTCACGGAGGAAGGTCAGCGGTTCGCGGAACAGCTAGAGAGGTCGAAGCCCGAGGAGTGGGGGCCCGGAATCGAATCCTACGCGGGTATGAACGTGACGGACGAGGCGGCCACGATCGAGGCTCCCACGCTCATCATGTACCCCGGTGACGGTCCCGACCTTCTCCACGAACTGGCATCCGAAGTCGCAGCCGTGATCCCGAAAGCAACGATGCGAGTGATACCGACGGCCTCTAGTCGCTACGAGAACGGCAACATCGATGCCCAGACGGCCGCGATCGTCGACTTCCTGGGCGAGCTGGAGGGCGCGGCGGTCGATGACGCAGAGGTCGCGGCTAGTAGCTTCCAAACCATCCTCTTCACCGACCTCGAATCCTCGACCGCGCTCACCCAGCGCGTTGGTGACGAGGCCGCGCAGGAGGTGCTGCGAGGACACAACACAGCCGTCCGAGGCGCGCTCGAATCAAACGGTGGCCGCGAGGTGAAGCACACCGGCGACGGCATCATGGCCAGCTTCCCGTCGGCGGTCTCAGCCGTCGAAGCCTCGCTGGCGATACAGCGGGAGCTCGAGGGCAGCGAGGTACGCGTACGTATCGGCATCAATGCCGGTGAGCCGATCGCGGAGGACGACGACCTCTTCGGTACGGCGGTCCAGCTCGCAGCGCGCATCACCGACCGCGCGGAGCCGGGGCAGGTGCTGGTCTCGCGCGTAGTGATGAACCTCTGCGCAGGCAAGCAGTTCGAGTTCACGTCGGCGGGTGACGCCACCATGAAGGGCTTCGACGAACCGGTCGCGCTGTATGCGGTGGGGGCATGACTTCATCGCTCTCCGTGCAGTTTGCGGTCACCGGGCAAG
This sequence comes from Dehalococcoidia bacterium, assembly GCA_036013055.1. Lineage (GTDB taxonomy): Bacteria > Chloroflexota > Dehalococcoidia > UBA2979 > UBA2979 > SHYR01. The sequence continues at coordinate 40,909 of DASCQM010000002.1, forward strand.
GGCACCGGGTCGCGTACGGGGAAGTCGGTGCCGGCCCCACGCTCATCATGCCGTCGGTGGGGTTCACGGGACCGATTGCTGAGCATCCGTCGTACGCACGATGGATTGATGCGCTTTCCGATCGGTTCCGACTGATCGTTTTCGATCCACTTGGGCTCGGAATGTCCGATCTCGTCGGCGAGGCGAACCCGTTTTCACCGACGGAACTCGGCGGCGCCATCCGGGCGATCGTCGATGCCACCTCCCCGGGCAAGTTTGTCATCCTCGGTTCCTACTCTTTCGGATCAGCCGCGTTGCGATTCGCCGCAAGGAATCCGCAAGAAGTTTCGGGACTGATACTGCTCAATTCTTTTGAGTCGTTCGATGAGGTGGCCCAGGCATCGGCCATCACAGAGGCAAGAGGTCTAGCCGAGCGGGATTTCGATCTGTGGGTTGACGTCGTGGTGCCAGTGATGGTCGGAGTCAGCGCCCCACCGGACTTCGTTGAAGCATCGAAAGCGCAATTTCGAGTGACACCCGGCGTCGATACGGTCATGCGACGGCTCAATGAGATCGAGAGCGAAGTTGCCGCTGACGTTGATCTCTCGACGATCGCGGTGCCGACGCTGCTCATCATCGTGCGCGACTACCCTCTCCTCAGCGTCGAGTCCGCTCGCAGCCTCGCTTCTTCGCTACCGAACGCTGAGCTTGTGGTAATTCCTGGCGACGGCGTGTTTCCACTCGAAGGCCAGGAACCGGCGCTCGCGGCCATCGACAGCGTGTTCGGCTCAGACGTGGAGTCCGTACCCGCTGAGGCCGCTAGAGGCGCATTCCAGACCATCCTCTTCACCGACCTCGCTGGCTCCACCTCGATGCAGTCGCGTCTCGGCGACGAAGCTGCTCACACCGTGCTGGGCGTCCACAACGCTGCCGTACGCACCGCCATCGAAGAATTTGGCGGACGAGAGATTAAGCACACGGGCGACGGGCTGATGACCGCGTTCGGCTCTGCCGCAGATGCCGTGAACTGCGCTCTGACCGTGCGCCGTGACATCGAGACCTACAACGACACCCACGAGGGCGAGGAACTGCTGGTGCGCTTTGGGATCAACGCGGGCGAACCGATCGCAGAGGACGACGACCTCTTCGGCCTCTCGGTATCGCTTGCTGCGCGCATCGGTGACTGGGGCGAGCCAGGACAAGTGCTGGTATCGAACGTTGTTCGTGAGCTGCTGCTCGGCAAGACGTTCGGGTTCACGTCCGCAGGTGACGTGACGCTCAAGGGCTTCGATGAGCCGGTGGCGCTGTACGCGGTGGGCGTGTAGCAGCGATGGACGTGCCACCGATTCGGTGCCGCTGACCGTCATGAACGACGAGAGCCCTGAAGCAGCGGACCTCAGAACGTTCGTCGAAGCCACGCTCGGTGCTGGGTCTATCATCGATGATCGCTCACGCCCTTTCGGGAAGAAGTCGCTCACATGGCGCGTCACGGCGAAGGACGGCAGGCGGTTCTTCGCCAAGCGCCACGAGGTTCGTCAGCAGTTCGATGCCGAGCTACTCGCGTTGACCGAATGGGCGCCCATGATCGAGAGCAACGATCGCTGGGCGTCGCCTGAGGTGATCTCAGTCTCATCAGATCAGGGCGCGATGATCATGACCGCATTGGACGGCGAACCACTTGAGGATCAGCGTGTCGATCGGGACGTTGAACTGAGCATGTACCGCACGGCCGGCTGGCTGGCTGCAAGGATTCACGAACTGGATGTCGGTACTCAGGGGATCGCGGCAGTTCGCGACCTCGGCGACGACGCAGCGGACCGTGCCCTGGAAGGCGCAGAAGAGCTATTCGACGCGGACACAGTGCACTGGATCAGATCTGTCGCTCTGGTCCCCGGCGAGTTCGACGGCCTCGTCTTCGTGCCAACACACTCTGACTTCTCTCCACGCAATTGGCTGGTAGGTACGGGGACGCAGCAGCCTGTGCTCGGGCTGATCGACTGGGAGCGTGCGCAGGAGTCGTACTGGCTGGAGGATTTGCAGCGGATGGTCTACGACCACTGGCGGACGGAACCGTGGCGCAGGCACGCGTTCTTCGAGGGCTACGGTCGGAAGCTGACAGCCGCAGAGGAGCACCAGCTTCGGCTGATCTGCCTGCTAGACGCGGTGTACGGCCTGAAGTGGGCCACGTCCCACGACGACTTCGCGTACGTCGAGTTCCTCCGTTCAGTGATTGATTACGTCAGAGTTGAACTTGGCTAACGCGCCGTAGAACGCCGGGTGATCGTCGGGCACGCGGTGCGGGCGACGCGACGCTCAAAGGCTTCGACGAGCCGGCCGCGCTGTATCAGGTGCGCGCGGGCTAGCTGCGACCCCAGTCCCCGTCGCGCCCACCGCCGTGCGCGCTAGACTGGCGCGGCGACGCGAACGACGACAGCGACGGACGACCGCAGCGAGGGAGCAACGCGATGCCGGAAGTGCACATCAACGGAGTGAAGACGCACTACGAGGTGCACGGCGAGGGCGCGCCGACGCTCTTCATCCACGGCGGCTTCGGCCGTACGCAGACGACGCTCACCCCCGGACCGATCACGATGCTCGATGCCGCGCCGCTCGACCGCGTACAACTGATCACGTACGACCGGCGCTGCGCCGGCGCGAGCGACTACACCGTCGAGGACGCCTACGACCTTGAGGTGATCGCCGCCGACGCGCGCGCGCTGCTGGCGCACCTTGGCCATGAGCGGGCGATCATCGTCGGCTCGTCGATGGGCGGCATGGTCGCGCAGCAGTTTGCGCTCAACTTCCCCGGCGCGGTTCAAGCGTTGGCGCTGCTGAACACCGGGCCTCGGCTGATGTTCGAAACGCCGTGGGGCAAGCAGTTCACCGCACTCGTCGACCGCGTCGAGACCGAGGGTCCCGATGCCGTCTTCGCGGATGCGCTGCCCGCTCTGCGCGAGCCGCCCGCGCGCGAATTCCCGTCGCCGCTGGCGACACAGGCCGCCGCAACGCGGCTGCGCTACACCGAGGTGGTGAAGAGCGTCTCCGACGAGGATCTCTTTCGCTACTGGTTCGGCGCCGTCCACAACTACGCGGCGTTCATCGGCTTCGACTTCACGTCGCGGCTCGGCGAGATCGCGGCGATCGACGCGCCGAAGGTGATCGTCCACGGTGAGGCGGACAACACCGTCCCCTTCAGCGACGCCGAAGCACTGCGCGACGGCATCGGCGAGATCGAGTTCCACGCAATCCCGAACGCCGACCACGGCATCACCGGCTACCCCGAGGCGCAGGACGTCGTCCGCGACTGGCTGAGTCGCGTCGCATGACCTCGTCGGGCGCGACCGCCGCCGCCGTCGTGATCGGCGGCGGCATCGTCGGCACCAGCATCGCGCACTACCTCGCCGCGAAGGGGCTGTCCGACGTCGTGCTGTTGGAGCGCGACTCCGTCGCCGAGCACGCCACGGGCAAGACCGGCGGCCTGATCCGCATGCATTACACGAACCCGCACGACGCCATGCTCGCGCTGCGCAGCCGCGAGGTCTTCGCGAACTGGGACGACGAGATCGGCGGCGATGCCGGCTTCAACAACACCGGCTTTCTCTTCATCGTCGGCCACCACGACCGCGCCAACCTTGAGCAGAACGTGCGCATGCTGCAGGGCGTCGACGTCGACACGACGGTGCTCGGCCCGGAGGACGTGCTGGAGATGCAGCCGTTCTACCGCGTCGACGACATCGGGGGTGCCGCCTACGAGCCGCAGGGCGGGTACGCCGATGGCTACTCGGCGGCGACCGGCATGGCGCGTCGGGCGCGCGAACTCGGCGTCACCGTGCGGCAGGGCGTCGAGGTGACGGCGATCGAGGTCGCGGGCGAGCGCGTGGTCGCGGTGCAAACCACCGAGGGGCGAATCGAGACGCCGACGGTCTGCATCGCTGGCGGCGCATGGTCGGCTGACCTCGCGCGCACGGCTGGCGTCGAACTGCCCGTCGGCGCGACGCGGCTCTTCGCGGGCGCACTGGAGCGCCCCGACGTGCTCAAGGACGGCCACATGACCGCGATCGACCGTTCGGTCGGGACCTACTTCCACCCCGACACGGGCGCCACAACGATGATGGGACTCGGGCCAGCCGAGGTGCAGGAGCGGCGGCCGCAGGTCGACCTCGGTGCCGACGACCCGATGATCCCCGAGGACTGGCTGACCGCCGGCGCGGCGCGCATGGTGCGGCGCATCCCCGCGATGGCCGATGCGGGCTGGAGGCGCACCTGGACCGAGGTCGACGGGCTCACCGCAGACGGCCACATGGTGCTCGGCGAGACCGACGAGGTGCAGGGGCTCTACGTCGCGGCCGGCATGGGTGGGAGCGGCTTCAAGACCGGCCCTGCCGTCGGCATGTGCATGGCGGAACTGATCCTCGATGGCTCCGCCTCGACCGTCGACATCACGCCCTTCCGCATCTCGCGATTCGACGAGGGCGACGAGATCACCGAAGAGGTCAGCTACGAAGCCCGCCCGCCCGCCGACCTCTGGGCGGATTAGCAGCGGAGTAGCGGCTAGCCCTCGCCGCGCGGCTCGCCGCTGGTCTGGGCCGCGCAGACGATGAAGGCAAGGTCTTCGCCGTCGTCGGCCTGGATCTCGTGCTCGATCGCGGCCGGGAAGAAGACAAAGTCGCCCGCCGAGACGCGTGACGTCCACGGGCCGCACGAGACCTCGCCGCTGCCGCTGAGGAAGTAGTAGACCTTCTCGACATCCTCGTGGATGTGCCGCTCGTTCTTCCCGCCCGCCGGAAGCCGGTTGTGGAGGATGAACTGAAGCGAACTCTCAAACGGCACCGCCCCGGGATCGAAGATGCGGCGAACCTTCAGCGCACCCCGTGACGCGCCCTCGTCGATGTCGGAATAGCGCTGCACGAGCAGCCGCGTCTCGTGGCTCGGCGCAGTGTTGCTGTCGTCGGTCATGGTTCCACCTCTCCGCCGAGGCATCCTAGCCGACGCGCAACCGCATCTGTCGGCCTTCGACGTCACTCAAGCTCGAAGACGTCGTCCACGGTGACGCCGAACGTGCGGGCAATCCGCATCGCCAGAGAGAGCGAAGGCACATACTTCCGCTGCTCGAGCACGACGATCGTCTGCCGGGTACAGCCCACCCGGTTGGCAAGTTCCTGCTGCGTCATCTCATCGTGCTCGAACCGCAGCTTCCGAACCTGATTCTTGACGTTATCCTTCGGCACCGGCCCACCCTGACCACCCCGCGTAGCCCAGCAGCACGCCGACCGAACGGGCGAGGACGTTCACGACGAACGTCGATCCGAAGATCAAGCTTGGATATACCAGCGGAATGCTGCCCTCGTCCCGGTACGCCGCAGGGAGCAGAACCGACCAGATCGCGACCGTGACCAGGATGGCGATCGACTGGATCGTCGGTGCCCTGTTCATGATCTCGCGGTCTCGTTCGTCCATGCTGCGGCGGACGAAGTGAAGCGAAATTCCGTGCGCGACCAGCCCGCCGGCGAACAGCCCCCAGACCGCCAGTGCCGTCCCTGCGTCTTCATCGACCGACGTGGCACCAGCGGAAGACACGATCACCACCAGTGCGAGCAAGACGACGATGCCGACCCCTAGGCTCCACCAGGCGTGCTTCTGCATGGGTGCCATGGGCGTGTGCCCGACACCGCTACCCCCGTCCGCCGGTTGCCGAGCCGGCAGAAGTACCCGCAATGCGACCCCTGCAATTGCCAGCGCGGCTGCTGCAACCGCTCCGAAAATCAGTACTGACACGAGCGTGCCCCCCGTCCTTGCGAACCTGCGTACGACAGCAGGTCGTGCAATTCATGCTTACAGTATGAAATATCGGTCTTTCTGTCCACTATTTCTTATAACGACACTGAGTCTGATGCGAGAACAATGCCGCCACGTCTCTCGCCCGGTGGCGACGTACACGAGAACGGCTATCGTGGCTTCGTGGCATACGTGATCGACCGTGGTGCGTGCTTCTCCTGTGGGTGGTGCGCCACGTACTGCCCCACCGAGGCGATCGGCGAGCGCGTCGGCGGCAGCGTCGCGTACGGCGTCGACATCGACTGGTGCATCGACTGCGGCATCTGCGCCCAGCTCTGCCCGCAGGCGTGCTTCTCGTTCCGCCCGGAACTGCAGCCAGAACCGGCCCAGCTCGAGCTGGCGAAATCGCGAGCGCGCGCCTTCACCGCGCCGTAGCCACTCGATCGCGAGCAGCGCGCCCGTCGACGGCCTTGCGGACACGATCCGGTACGCTCGGCGGGATGCTCGCCACCGCGCCGATCCGCAACAACAGGCAGTTCCGTCTGCTCTGGCTGAGCAGCGTCGTCTTTTTCAGCGGCTTCTGGGCGCACACCGTCGTGCTCGCATGGCTGGCGTTCGACCTCACCGGCTCGGAGTTCGCCGTCGCCGCCTTCACCGCCGCGCGCTTCGCGCCACTGCTCTTCGGGCCGATCGGTGGCGTGATCGCCGACGCGACGAACCGGCCGCGCCTGCTCATGCTCAGCCACTTCGCGGCTCTGTTGATTGGCGCGGTCACTGCGTCGCTCGCCGCACTCGACGTGATCGCCTACTGGCACGTGCTCGTCTCCGGGTTCCTGATCGGCATGACGCAGGCCCCACTTCAGCCCACGCGATTCACGCTGATCATGGACGTCGTCCCACCCGAACAGTTCTCGAGCGCGAACGCCCTGAACATGGCGGCGATGATGGGCAGCCGCATCGCGGCCCCCGCCGCCGCCGGTGCCCTGATCGCGACGTACGACGCTGACATCGCGCTCTGGTTCTCGACGCTCTGGTACCTACCCGCCATTTGCCTCGTCTGGCGCGTCGTCGAGCCGAGGCAGGGCCACGACCGACGTGGGACCGGCGGTGGCGTGCTCGCCGACCTCGCCGACGGCTTCCGCATCGCGCTCAACAGTCGCGCGCTGAGCGGCGTGCTGCTGGTCAGCGTCGCGGCGAACCTCTTCGCGTGGCCCGTGGTCCAGGGCTTCATGCCGGTCTTCGCGGAGGAGGTTCTCGACGTCGGTGCGGGCGGGCTCGGCGTGCTCGTCGCCGCGCAGGGTGGCGGTGCTCTGGTCGGCGCGATCGCGATCGCCACGCTCGGCGACTTCCCTCGCAAGGGGCAGCTCTTCCTCGTGACGACCGGCATCTTCGGGGTGCTGCTCGTGCCGTTCGCGCTCACCGAGATCATGCCGCTGGCCGTCGTGCTGATGTTCGCGGGAGGCATCGCCAGCGCCGGGTTTGGCGTCATGCAGAGCACGCTGACGCTGCTGCTCGCCCCCGAGGACGCACGCGGCCGCATCAGCGGCATGCTGATGCTATCGATCGGCGTGCTGCCGTTGGCGATGCTCGCCCAGGGCGCGATCGCCAACGCGGCGGGCGTCGTCTCCACGACCGTCGCGGCGGGAGTGCTGCTCAGTCTCAGCATGGTCGTGATGGCGTCGGCAATCCCGGACCTGAGACGCGCGCGCTAGCGGTATTGCTACGATGCCGCGCAACGGCAGCGACCAAGTACGACGCGCGAGGCGAGCGGATGGCACGACGGCAGCCTGATGACCACTGACGACGAGCGGATCGGCGATGTCCTCGCCGCGCTCTCCGCCGAGCGCATGGAGTCCGATGTCCGCACGCTCGTTGGCTTCGGCACGCGCCACACCCTCTCGCTGACCGACTCCCCGACCCGCGGCATCGGCGCAGCGCGGCGCTGGGTGCGCGACGAGTTCGAGCGCATCGCGTCGACGACCGGCGGCAGGCTAGAGATTCACGAGCAGGCATGGACCGAGCCCGGCGGCCGCCTGCCGCGCATCCCGGACGACGTCGAGATCATCAACGTGCTCGGCATCCTGCCGGGCAGCGACGACCCGCCGCGTTACCTGATCATCAGCGGCGACGTCGATTCCCGCGCGACCGACATCATGGATGCCACCACCGACGCCCCCGGCGCGAACGACAATGCCACCGGCGTTTCGGCGGTGCTCGAAGCGGCGCGTGTGCTCTCATCCCACAGCTTCGGCGCGACGCTCGTCTTCGCCGCGCTCTCCGGCGAGGAGCAGGGCCTCGTCGGCGGCCGCCACATGGCGCAGCAGGCCCGCGCCGACGGCTGGGCGATCGATGCTGTGCTCAACAACGACATGATCGGCAACACCAACGGCATCGACGGCATCACGGACAACCGAGCGTTCCGCATCTTCTCCGAGCCGACGCCGGTGACCGAGGCCGACGACGAGCGCACGGCGCGACGCGCCTTCGGCGGCGAGGTCGACGGACCCTCGCGCCAGCTCGCTCGTGCCATCGAGCGGGTGACGCGCCAGTACGTGCCCGCCAGCGACCCGATGATGATCGCCCGCCTCGATCGCTTCGGCCGGGGCGGCCATCACCGCCCGTTCAACGATGCCGGCTTCCCCGCCGTCCGCATCATGGAGGCGCACGAGCACTTCGACCGCCAGCACGAGGACGTACGCACGGAGAACGGCGTCGCGTACGGCGATGTGATCGACGCCGTCGACTTCGATTACGCCTCGCTCGTCACCTCCGTGAACGTCGCCGCGCTCGCAACCCTCGGCTGGGCGCCGCCGGCACCGACGAGCGTCGAAATCAGCGGCGCTGGCACCGGCGCGACGACTGTGACGTGGCAGCCGGTGACATCGGATGCGCTCGCCGCCTACAAGCTCTACTGGCGGCTGACGACCGAACCGCAGTGGAGCCAGCAGCGCGATATCGACCTCGACACGACGCACACGCTCGACGGCATCGTGATCGACAACTACGTCTTCGGGGTCGCCGCCATCGATGATCGCGGCAACGAGAGCGTGGTGTCGTTTGGTAAGCCCGCGCCGCGTCGTTAGACCGCGGCGCTAGATCACGCCTTCGGCCCGCAGAGCATCGACCTCTGCGCCGCTCAGGCCCAGCTCCGAGTACACCTCGCCGTTGTGCTCGCCGAGCAGCGGCGCGCGACGCGTCAGCCGCCACGGCGACTTCTCGAACTGGTACGGCGCGCCGGCGTAGCGGAACGTCTCGCCGACCTCGGGATGATCGACGTCGACCACGAAGCCGCGCGCCCGGAAGTGCGGGTCCTCCATCACGTCCTCAGGCGCATAGACGATGCCGAGCTGGAAGCCGCGCGACTGCCCACCGTTGAAGAACTCGATGCCGGTGAGGTTCTCCGCCAGCACGCGCATCGCCTCGCGACCGGCGGCGAACTTCGCCAGCACGTCGCCGTCCTGGTCGATGCGCGAGAGCTGCACCTCGGGCCCCTCGGCGGCGACGAGCAGGATCGGTGCCGACTCGCACTGCTCGACCAGCCCCTCCTGCTTAAGCCACTCGTAGACCAGCCGGTACTGCGAGGGCCAGCGCGGCGGGAAACCCGTGTTCACGTAGACGCCATCCGTACAGCGCACCTGCGAGGGGATCGACGGGCTGACGGCGGCGTGGCGGCCGGTCTGGCGCTGCACCGTCTCCTGCGCGACCAGCCACGAATACGAGCCCGCCTCCGTCGTCACATTCGCGGCAGCGTGCATGTTCACGTCGATGAACTGACCGATGCCGCTCATGTCGCGGTGCACGAGCGCGACGAGCAGCGCCATCACGGCGTAGTGGCAACCGGTCTGATAGCCCTGGTTGCCGCCGCCGCGGACTGGCGGCAGCGAGTGGTCGTCGTAGCCGCAGCTCCAGCACGGGCCGCCGCCGGCAAGCAGCGTGAGGTCCGTCGCCTCCTCGTGCGATCGCGGCCCCTCGCGCCCAAACGGCGTGATCGCGACCCACAGCAGCGAGGGGTTCGCGGCCTTCAGGTCGTCGTAGTCGATGCCAAGCTCCGCCATCCGGCCCGGCCGCTGGCTCTCGACGACGACATCCGCCTCAGCGGAGAGCCGACGGAACAGATCGCGCCCGCTCTCCGCTTCGAGATCGAGCGTGATGCCGCGCTTGCTCGTGTTGTAGTGCCAGAACCAGAGGCTGCGCTCGCGACCCGGCTCATCGTGCAGGAACGGCTCGTAGCCCCTCGTCGGATCGCCCTCGGGCGGCTCGATCTTCACGACGTCGGCACCAGCGTCGGCGAGCAGCTTGCCGGCGTACGTGCCCTTCTCGTCGCACCACTCGATCACGCGCAGCCCCTCAAGAGGCCCGGTTGCGTCAGCCGAGGTCATATCGCACCGTCCGCCCGCAATTGCTCGATCTGCGCGTCGCTGCGGCCGAGCAGCTCGCCGAAGACCCGCTCGTTGTGCTGGCCGAGCAGCGGTGCGCCGCGCTCGATCGTCCAGTCGGTCTCCGAGAGGTGTACCGCCAGGCCGTCGACGCGGACGTCGCCCATCTCGGGATGCGCGACCGTCGGCCAGAGCCCCCACGCTGAGGTGTTCGGATCCTGATCGACGCGCTGCCGCGGCGTCTGCACCGCCGAGGCCGGCACGCCCGCCGCCTGCAGCAGTTCCGCCGTTGCGTGCGGCGCGCGCTCGCTCGTCCACTCGCCGATCAGCGCGTCGAGCTCGTCCTGCGCCGCGAGACGGGCATCGAGGCTGGCGAACCGCGCCTCGGCGATCCAATCACGCGCAACCACCTCGCAGATCGCGCCCCAGTCGTCGTCGTTGCGGCTGGCGATCGCGACCCACGCGTCGTCGCCGCTCGCGGGGTAGATGCCGTGCGGCGCCATCGCCGGGAACTGGTTGCGGTTGCTGTGTGGTGAGCCCTCCCGCCGCAGCCTTCGACCGTTGGCGGTGTAGTCGAGGATCGCCGGGCCGTTCAGCGCCGCCGCCGCCTCCGTGGACGCCATGTCGACGTGCTGGCCCTCGCCAGTGCGGTTGCGATGGTGGATCGCCATCAGGATCGCCATCGTCATGTAGTAGCCGCCGGTGTGGTCCATGTACGAGAAGCCCCACCCCGCCGACGGCTGATCGGGGAGGCCGGAGCCGAAGGTGAGGCCGGAGAGCGCCTGCACGATCGGCCCCCACGTCTTGTAGTTCTCATACGGCCCGCTGTGCCCGAAGCCGCAGTTCGAGACATAGATGATGTCCGGCCGGATCTCCTTCAGCCGCTCGTAGCCGAAGCCGAGCCGCTCCAGCACGCCCGCCGCGAAGTTCTCTGTCACCACGTCGGAGACGGCGACCAGCTCCGTCAGCAGTTCGCGCGCCTGCTCGGCGCGCAGGTTGAGCGTGACGCCCAGCTTCTCGACGTTGTGGTTGTTGAAGGAGCCGCCGAGTTCGATGCCGCGCCGCTCGTCTACGTACGGGCGACCGCCGCGCAGGATGTCCCAGCGCCCCTCGTTCGTCGGATCCTCGATGCGGATCACCTCCGCACCGAAGGCCGCGAGGAACTTCGTCGCGCCCGCACCGGCGAGCTGGCCCGTGAAGTCGCAGATGCGGAGGTGCGAGAGCGCCGCATCCGTCATCGCCGGCTCCGCATCTCCACCGTCAACTTAGCCATCGGTGCCTCACCCTCGCGCCACGACGACGTCGCCACCCGCTTCAGCGCCGAGAGTGTAGCGGCAGACCGGCCACGTCGTGCGCGCGGCCCTTGCCACGGGCGCTAGGATGTCCGCATTACATCGCGAATAGAGAGGAGCGACCGATGCCGGCACTCGACGGGATGCGCATCCTGGACATGACCCAGTACGAAGCGGGGACCTCGTGCACGCAGGCGCTCGCGTGGCTCGGCGCCGACGTGGTCAAGGTCGAGCCCCCGCTCTACGGCGACCCCGGCCGGCGCACGCGACAGGGCGACGGCAACTCGCCCTACTTCCTCAACTGGAACAGCAACAAGCGCAGCATCGTGCTCGACCTCAGCCAGCAGCGCGGCCGCGAGCTGTTGCTGGAAATGGCCCCCCACTACGACGTGTTCGTCGAGAACTACGGCCCGGGCGTCGTCGAGAAGCTCGACATCGGCTACGACGTGATGTCCGCGGCGAACCCCGGCATCATCTACGCCCGCCTCAAGGGCTTCGGCACCAGCGGCCCGTACGCCGACTACAAGTGCTACGACATGGTCGCGCAGGCCGCAGCCGGCGCCTTCTCCGTCACCGGCGAGGCCGACGGCACTCCGATGCGCCCCGGACCGACGATCGCCGATTCCGGCACGGGCATGCAGCTCGCGCTCGCGATCACCGCCGCCTACGTGCAGAAGCAGCGCACCGGCGAGGGCCAGGTGATTGAGATCAGCATGCAGGAGGCGATGACCTACTACATGCGCACCCGCGTCGCTAACGGCGCGGACTGGGGTGAGTCGGTCACGGAACGCTCCGGAAACGGGCCTGCGGCCTTCGTCAACCTCTACCCCTGCAAAGGCGGAGGGCCGAACGATTACGCGTACATCATGTGCAGCACCTCGCGCATGTGGGACATGCTCTGCGTCACGATCGGCCGCCCCGAACTGGCGAACGATCCGCGTTACACCAGCGGCGAGCACCGCACCGGCAGCCCCGAAGAGCTGCGAGAGATCGTGACCGGCTGGACGATGCAGCGCACGAAGTGGGAGGTGATGGAGATCCTCGGCAAGGCCGGCGTGCCCTGCTCGGCGAACTTCGACACGCACGATCTCTTCCACGACCCGCATCTCAACGAGCGTGACTTTATCCACACGATCGACCATCCGACGCAAGGCGAGATCAAGCTGCTCGGCTGGGCACCGCGCCTCTCGAAGAGCGACGTCCCGATCGAGCGCGGCCCGCTGATGGGCGAGCACTCAGACGAGGTGCTACGGGGCGATCTGCAGGTCAGCGACGAACAGGTCGCGGAGCTCCGCGAGCAGGGGGTCGTCGCCTAGCTGGGAGCGCCGTCGGGCTGCGCCCGACCGAGCGCTACCGGACCGTAATCACGCCTGCCATGCGCTCGTGTCCGACGACATCACAGATGTACGGGTAGTCCCCTGCGGCCAACTGCACCTCAACCCGCCGCTGTGTGAACCCGGGCAGTTCCAGCTTCACATCAGTGCCCTCGATCACAAACGTGTGCCGCACCGCGTCCTTGTTGTCCACGTGAAAGCCGATCAGCCCCGCGCTCGCATCAAGCGTTTCGGGGAATTCGCTGCGCTCCGCCAATAGCGTCACGTCGCCTGCCTGCGCCGCTTCGCTGCTCGCTGAGAGCGACATGGCGACGCTTGCCACGACCAGCACAACCGCAACCGACCCCGCACCGACCGCCAGCCCTCGGCTGCCCTGCATCGTCGGCGCGAAGAAGCTGATCACGCCCGCAACGATCGTGGTCAGCGACGCGATGGTGATGACGAGACCGGGCCCGAACGACCCCACGATCCGATGTGTGAAAGATCCTCCATGAAGAACGGGATATTGGCGAGGAATCCCAGTAGCGCAAGCACCGCCGCCACTAGAGCTACTCGCTGGCGATCGATCCAATGCCAGAGCGCTGCGGCTACGGCGAAGTAGCCCACGCCAAAGACGAGCACGGGCACGATGAATTCCAGATTGATCACCATGATCAACAGGATCGCGATCCCGCTGATGACAAGGCCACCTAACTCGACGAGCCGCCAAGCTCGTGCGCTATCAGCCGGCGATTCACTCATTCTTTCTCCTCCCAGGGCGACGTCAGTCACGCCGCAATCATGCTGTGCAGAGCCCCGCGCGCCGCGCGTATGCTATCACGCTGTTAGTGCCATATCCGTAGCACCGAGCGTTCAATAGTCGTGCCAGTTCCGACGGTCTTCCGTGGCACAACAACGCTTCCGACGGCGCTCGAATAGCATGGCAATAATGACCTTCTTGCGACGCCTTTGCTCCCTCGCAGCATCGTCCGCGACCGTCGCTCTGCTGCTCGTCGCGTGCTCCGGCAGCGAGACCGAGGCGCCGCCCGCGCTCTCCCCCACGGCATCCGCAACGACACTTGCCGCCACCGTCACGGCGACGACCGCACCCACCGATGTCACCGCCACGTCGACGGTGACCCCAACGCCAGAAGCGCCTCCAGCCGACGACCCCGAGCCCTCTCAGCCACCAACGCGCGTACCGACCGTCCCCTTCGCGATCAGAGTCGGCACCAGCGACGAGTGGGTGCGCCAGCCCATCGCTTCCGGCGAACTGATCGAGGCCGAGCAGGGCGCGCTCTTCGTCAGCTCGACCAGCGGCGAGGGTGAACTGGTGGCGCTCGCCGAACCTGCGTTCTTCGGCTACGCGTGGTCGCCCAACGGACGCTGGGTGCTCGCCCACGCACGCGTGGAACAGCTCTTGCTCGACCGCACGAGCGGCGCGATCTATGGCTGGCAATCGCAGGAACATCGACTCGTGGGCGGGCCGCATGACTCGGGCTTGCTGCTCCTCGAGTCGCAGCGCAACGAGTGCAGCTTCGCGTTCGTGCAGCTCGACGGCCCGACGGTCGCGACCGTCTCCGAATTCGTGCTCCCACCGGGCGACCGCTCATGCGGCCCGACCGTGGTGCGCTTCTCGCCCGACCTCGACGTCGCGTACCTACTCGTCGATGGCCCCGGGAGCCGCGGGCAGGCGCAACTCTTCTCAGTCGCGGTCGGCAGCGGCGCGATCGTCGCACTCGGAATCGCTGAGGGCGAAAGCGGCAGGCTTGAGTCGTCCGGCGACGGTGAGAGCGTGCTACTGATCTCCGCCAGCGAGGACGGCTCGACCGCGACGATCCAGCTCGACCGCTACTCGTGGCAGGGTGACCTGCTGGCGGCGGTGCGCATCACGGCCGACCCCAGCGGCGGACTGGTCCATCGCATCCTCGTCTCGCCGGACGCCTCCAGCGTCGCCTGGCAGACCAGACTTCCGCTTGCCATTCCGGTCGGGTTGGGCGGTAGCGAGCACTGGCCCATCGTGACCGTCGCGAACGCCGAGACAGGCGAGCTGCAGTTCCGTGTTGTCCGCGCCTCACTCACCAACGGCATCCGCACGCTCTCGTGGCTCGCCGACAGCTCCGCGATCGTCGTCGCGACGCCCGATGGTTATGCACTGCTCTCGGCGCAGGACGGCGCGCTCGATCCGCTCCCGCTCGGCGCGGTCGGCCATTTCGACGCTCTGCCACTTCCGGCACCCGACGACGCGTCTCGCTTCCTCTTCGATGGTCGCGCCGTCGACGCAGCGGGCAGCGTGCTCGGCGCGACGACCCCGACGTGGGACGGGCGCTGGTGGAGTGGCGGCACCTACGAATGGGGCAAGACCAGCGACGAGATTCGCATCGCCCGCTGGCAGCCGCCCGGTCGCGACTTCGGCCCCGGCGGCCTCTCGTCGCTCGGCCTGCCCGCGCGTCTGGAGCAGCCTCCCTTCCCGGACAGCGTTCGTCTCCGCGTCGCGGGCATCTCGCATCTTGAGCTGCTCGCGGTGCCGGTCGCTGGCGACGCAGCGGTCGCAACCATCGCCAACGGCACAGCCGTCACCGTGACCGACGCCGGACCCGGCGCGTGGCCTCCGGGCTGCGACTCTGCCGACTTCTGCACCAGCGCGACCCGCAACGACCGCGAACGTGCAGGCGCGTGGTTCATCCACGTCCGCACGCCGAACGGCATCGAGGGCTGGGCGCGCTCGAAGTTCCTCGCGTGGGCTGATTGACGCCGTAGGACGCGGACGCTCAGCCCGTCGACGCGACCAGCCGACGCTCGATGCGCGCGCCCCGATGCTGTAGCGAGGCGCGCCATGATGCGGCAGCCGCGCGATCCCACGGCGCGACGGTGGCGCTGAAGCTCGCGAGCGCCCGCTCCACGACCTCGGCCGCACGCGCGAAGTCACGGACGTGGTGCTCGTAGTAGATCGCCAGCTCCACGTGCGCCCGCAGCCCGCCCTGCCCGGCAACGTCCGCCAGCTCGCTCCACAGCGGCTCCGCGAGCGACCGATCGCCCGCCCGCTTGTGCGCGAGCGCGAGCCGCGTCAGCACGTCGCGTCGAACCTCGGACTGCGGCAGGTCGTCGAGCGCCCCGCTGAGGAACTGCACCGCTCGCGGGTCGCGCCGGTGTGCGAGCAGCCTGCCGATCGCGATCTCGTCGAACGGCACGAGTTTCGTGCGTCGCATCGCCGCATCGAGGCGGGCAACGAGCGCCCCCAGCGAGACCACGTCCTGCGCGTTGTGGTTGATGATCGGCAGCAGATGTCGCCCGTCACCGGAGCGCAGGAACTGGAAGTACCACTGCGGCACCTGCGCTCCCGGCACATCCTCATCGTGGCGCGTCAGGCCGAGCACGTCGGCCTCGACCACCGCCAGGCGGCACGACTGCAGCAGCCCGCCGTAGGCCGCTCGCATCGGGTGCAGCAGGTCGAGCTGCCGCAGCGAGTCGAACCCCGCACGACGGCGGTGCATCGTCGCCCGCTCGTCGAGCACGGGCGCGTCGAAGCGACGACCGTTGTAGCTGACGAGCACGGGCTCTTCGCCGAACCGCGAGTCCTCCAGTAGTGCGTCGAGCAGCGCACCCTCGTCCGCGGGGCTGAGCGCGAGGTACTGGCGCAACACGAATTGCTCGCCCTCGAGCCGCCCCGTGCCGACGAGAAACGCCATCGCCCCCGCCCCGCCGAGCCCGGTCGTCTCGATGTCGAGATAGAGCAGCTCCGACGGAGCGACCACATCGAGCCCCTCGTCGGGGGCCAGCACCGCGAGGCTCTCGCCACGCACGTCCGGCAGCTCCTCCAGTGTGCGGTCGCCGACGTGCTCGTCGAGGGGGGTGCGAACCTCGCGGTAGACGCACGACCCACCGTCCGTCTCACGCGTCACGAAGTCCGGAAAGAGATCGCCGAGCGTCGGCGCGGGCTCGGCGGCAGGCGCAGGCGGCGGCACTGCGCGCTGCTCGACGCGCCGGATCAGCCGACGCAGTTGATCCCGCGTCAGTGGCGGCTTCGCTGGCAGCCCGGTCGTGACGGCGCGGCTCACGACGCGGCGGCGCTCGCGACCACGTCGGCTACCTGGGTGCCCGCAGCGGCTGCGTCATCGGCCAGCGCAGCCAGCGCGCGACGCACGAGCGCCTTCGTGCCGAGGCCCGGCGCGGGAGGCGGACCGACGCAGCCCGGGCACCCCTCGATGCATGCGCAGCCGTCGACGAGTTCGCTCGCCACCGTGATCAGCTGCGCGGTGACATCGAAGAGATGCTGCCCGAAGCCGACGCCGCCCGGCACCGACTCCCAGAGGAAGACCGTGGGGCGCTCCGTGTGCGGCGACTTCACCTGCGTCGCGAGGTGCAGATCCCGCGGGTCGCACATCAGCAGCAGCGGCGCGACGTTCACCAGCAGTTGCCCGAGCCCCTGCAGCGCGCCTTCAACCTCCGTGGTCGAGACACCGTCGGTCACCGCATGCGGCAACGAGAGCCAGTACGCGCCGGTGTGCAGGTCGTCCTGCGGCAGGCGAATCTTGCCCCAGCCGACGTTCTCGTGTGAGTGCAGCTTGATCTTCTTGAAGATCGTCGCCAGGTAGGTGATCGAGACCTCGCCGTGGCCGTAGACCGTCGGCCGCTTCGTGGCGTCCCACTCGTCGAGCACCTTCAGGTCGACCGCGATATTTGCGTCCGTGTAGTAGTCGACGTCGACCGGACGCACGTAGGCCTTCAGCTCCTCCCAGTCGAGTACGTCGACGTGGTACTGACGGCCGTCGTGGACGTAGATCGCCTCATCGTGGACCAGCACCATCGCTGCCGGCCGGTCGACCTCACCGATCACGCGCGCGGGCGGCCCCTGGTCGACGATCACCACGTTCTGCTCCGCACCGAGCCGCAACGAGATCTCCTGCGCCGGGTAGGCCTCACTCGACCAGTACGTGCGCTCAGGCGTGCGGTGGACCATCAGGTCCTCCTTCAGCACCTCGAGGATCGTCTCCGTATCTGGGCCGATCACCTCGTGCTCGTCGGGCTCAAGCGGCAGCTCGAAGACCGCGCACTTCAGGTGCTCGGCGGCCACGATCGGGTTGTCGGCGTTGATCAGCCCCGCCTCGACGCTCTCGCCGAAGAAGTACTCGGGGTGCTGCACGACGAACTGGTCGAGCGGCGCTGAGCTCGCGACGAAGACCGAGAGCGAGGGGTCCCCGCGTCGCCCTGCCCGCCCCATCTGCTGCCGCATGCTCGCCAGCGTCCCCGGATAGCCCGCGAGCACCGTCGCGTCGAGACCGCCGATGTCGATGCCCAGCTCTAGTGCGTTCGTCGCCACGACAGTGCGAATCTCGCCATCGCGCAGCCCGGCCTCGATCGCTCGCCGCTCCTTCGGCAGGTAGCCGGAGCGGTAGCCGCGCACCTCCGGACGTGCGCCGGGTCGCGACCAGCGTTGCTCGCGCAGGTACTGCGTCAGTAGCTCCACGTTGTTGCGCGTGCGCGCGAAGACCAGCGTCTGCACGTCGGCCTCTTGCAGCCGCGCGACGATGTCGAGCGTCGAGTGCACCAGGTCGCGGCGGATGCCCAGTTCCGGGTTGATCACCGGCGGGTTGAACATCGCGATCATCCGCTCGCCGCTCGGCGAGCCGTCGTCGTCGACAAGGTTCGCCTCGTGGCCGGTGAGATCGCGCGCCAGCTCCGCCGGATTCGCGATCGTCGCGGAACAGCAGATGAAGATCGGGTCGGAGCCGTAGAAGCGACAGATGCGCTGCAGGCGTCGGATCACGTTCGCGACGTGCGACCCGAAGACGCCGCGGTAGGTGTGCAACTCGTCGAGCACGACGTAGCGCAGATTCTCGAAGAGCCGCACCCACTTCGTGTGGTTAGGCAGGATCGCCGTATGAAGCATGTCCGGGTTCGTGATCACCACGTGCCCGGCGGCCCGCACCGAACGCCGCGCGGCCGGCGCGGTATCGCCATCGTAGGTGTACGTCTTGACGTCGATCTCGGCCTCGGTCACCAGCTCGTGCAGCTCGTGTAGCTGGTCCTGCGCCAGCGCCTTCGTCGGGAAGAGATAGAGCGCACGCGCCGACGGATCGCGCAGGATCGACTCGAGCACCGGCACCGAGTAGCAGAGCGTCTTGCCCGAAGACGTCGGCGTCACGATCACCTGATCGCGTCCGGCGAGTGCGCCCTCGATCGCCTGCGCCTGGTGGCTGTAGGGCCGGCTCACCCCTCGCTTCGCCAGCGCGCCAACGATGCGCTCGTCCACCCCCGACGGCCAGGCCGCGTACTGCGGCTCACGCGCGTCGAACGACCGCCACGCGACGAACCCGTCCGCCACCGCCTCGTCCTTGCGCAACGCGGCAATCGCCTGTTCGAGTCCCATACGCAGCCTCCTCGTACATATGTGCTAACGCAGGCTAACAGGCGAACAGGCGTTCGTGTCAACGCAAGATCCTAAGCGGCACGTCGACGCGGTCACGTCGGTCAGACGCACAGCCGCAGCTGGGCCACGGTCGAGGGCCTCGCTGCTTCGCCGGTCACCCGCCGATCGGGTGCGATGCGTCAGTGCTGCGCCTTGGCCCGCCCGCACGGGGCGGCTGGTCGCGCTATCAGAAGAAGGTGCCGTTCGGCCCGACGACTTCGACGATGTACTTCGTTCCGATCGTGAGATCCCACGCTCCGCCGGTGGGGTCGGCGCGGGTCGGTACCAGCTCATCACCGAAGCCACCCGACGCGCGCTCGTAGAGGTGCACGGCGTTGATGTTCCCGCCCCCGCGCGCAGCGCTCGCCACCACCTGGATCTCGTCGCGCGCCGCAGTGAAGACGAAATACGCGTAGCCCGTCGTCTCGCTGGTGCTCGCCTCAACGTACGGCGAGAGCCGCGTCGCGGTCCCCACCTGCCACGCACGCTCGAGCGTGCCGATGTCGGTGCCATCCGGAACGCGCCAGCTACCGGGATCGGGCAGTGGCGTCGCCCTACCCGTCGCCGTCGTCGCTGTCGCCACGGCGGGCGATGCGGTCGCATCTGTTCCCGAATCGTCGACGTCGTCGGCGCACGCGACCGCCAGCGCGGCGATCAGCACACTCAACATCAGCACGATTCTTCGCATCTGGGCCCCCCGTCGTCCCTGATCATACGCAAGTCAGCCAGCCGCAGATCACCGCGCTCCGAAGCTGTGCGAAGACGCGGATCGGAGCCACCGAGGCGAATCGTGGGGGTGAACCGCGGTCTCCACAGTGATCTGCGCACGAATCGGGACCGTCGTCAGACTTTCCTCAGACTGAGATCCGTCAGGAACCGCAATGCTCGCTCGGCTTGCCGTGTTGAGATCGCGCCTGCCACTACCGATTCATCGTCGGGGTGGACTCGCTAGACGGAATGAACGCAGCCTTGCTACGTAATCCCCACATCCCGGACTCGTTCAGAGGTCGCAGTTCGCGCGGTCTCTGGCTCTGGCTGCTTCCCGGAATCGCCACACTGGCCGTCGCCTCTTACCTGCTGGTCGCGCTGGGACAGATCGATGACTACACGGTCGCCGCGAACGAAGTCGGGGAGATTCGAGCCTATGCGGCCAGGATCGAGAATTCGGTCCTGCGAGAACCCGAAGAGTCAGTACCGCTCGCCGTCCTGATCGACGAAGCGCGCGAACACACGAAGAACGCGATTGAGGATACCCAGGCCCGCGTAGAGCTGACCTTCCCGGCTCCCTCGGGGGAGCGAGTGATGGCCAACTTCAACGCCCTCGCTGGCTACGCGGTGCGCCCGGCGACCCAGGCCGACGGAGGGGAGCGTCTCTCCGCAGCCGTCATGAGGCTCACGACCGACGCGAACGCGCTGCTCGATCGACTCTCGGAAGAGAGTGCTGCCGCGAACGCACGCATGCGCAGCGTGCTGATGGCTGGGGCCGTCGCCGTGCTGATCATCACCGCCGCCGCGGCGTGGGGTATCGCCCGACTGAACGCCGAGATGGAGCATGCTCGCCGGGTCGAACGCGACAGCGCAGAACTCTTGCATCAATCACAGGAGGTCGGCGGCATCGGCAACTGGTCAGTCGATCTGGCAACCGGAGAACGCACATGGTCCGACGAGATGTTCCGGCTCATGGGCTACGAGCCAGGCGAGATCGAACCCTCGTTCGAGGCGTTTCTCGCGCGCGTCGCCCCGGACGACCGCGCGAAGCAAGACGATATCGTGCTCGCTGCGACCATCGATGTTCCGGCGAGCGCGAACCACGATCTCACGCTGCCAGACGGCAGCGAGCGGGTGATCCATGACGAGGCCCGGGTCGTTCGCGATGCCGCAGGCACGCCCACACACGCGGTCGGATTCGTCCAGGACGTGACAGAGGAGCACCTCGCGGCTCGCGGTCTGCGTGACAGCGAGGAACGCTATCGGGTGCTCGTCGATCGTTCCCAGAACGGCCTGCTACTCGCCGATGAGGACGGCATGATCACCCTCGGCAACGACGCGACCTGCGACATGTTCGGCTACACCCGCGAGCAGTTGGTCGGGCAGCCGATGAGCATCCTCTACCCGCCGGAGCAGCGCGAGCTCCGGGAAACGACGCGGGATCGAATGTTCCGAGACGGGGAATCGCTCTCCGGCATACCAACCGTCCGCGTCAACAGTGATGGTGCCGAGATCGATGTCGCCGTCTCCCTCACCGTGCTGCGGCGCGATGGAGAGCCGTGGGCGACCTTCTCCGAATACCAGGACCTGCGCGGCGAAAAACGGCTACGCGAACAACTGACCCGCTCTCAGAAGCTGGAGGCCATCGGTACGCTCGTCGCCGGCGTCGCCCACGACTTCAACAATCTGCTGACCGTGATCGGCGGCAGCGTTGAGCAGGCGAATCAACGACACGGCGACTCACCCTGGCTCGATCGCGCATCCGTCGCCACTGCCCGTGCGGGAGACCTCGTCCAACAACTGATGCGATTTTCGACGCGCACCGACGATGGTCGCGCCATGATCGATGTCCGAGCGCTCGCGGAAGAGACCGCCAGTCTCGTCCGCGAGACTAGTGATCGACGGGTCACGATCGACGTCGAACGATCCGATGCCGCGGCCTTGATCTGGGCCGATCGCGCACAACTGCACCAGCTGCTGATGAACCTGCTGCTTAATGCCAACGACGCCGTCAGCGATCAACTGCGCGACGCCAGCGCCGACGCCGGGTACGAGCCGAATCTGACGCTCACCGTCACGCCGGTCAGCGAGCACCCATCCGAGTTTGAGCGAGCAGTCACCAGCGAAGGCGACGAGTGGGTGGAAATTCGCGTTGCCGACAATGGCACGGGCATGACATCCGACGTGCGCGAGCGGATTTTCGACCCCTTCTTCACGACCAAGGAGACGGACAAGGGGACCGGCCTTGGCCTCTCCACGGTCTACGGCGTCGTCAGCGATCACGGCGGCTCGATCAGCGTCAATTCCGCTCCCGGGCAGGGCTCTACATTCATCGTCAGGCTGCCCGTCCGGGTAGCCGACACACCGGGACAGGACGTCGGGGAACGGCAGGGAAGCACCGACGAGACCACTGACACGGTCGGCCGCGTACTCGTGGTCGACGACGAGGTGATCATCGGAGAGATCCTCAACAGCGTGCTCGCCGACGCCGGATACGATGTGGTCGCCGCCGTTGGTGGTCGCCGGGCGCTGACGATCGCCGGAAGCGAGTCATTCGACCTCGTGCTGCTCGACATCAACATGCCCGGCATCGACGGCTGGCAGGTGCTCGACGAACTACTGCTGAGCCACCCGGGCCTCCCCGTGATCATGGTCAGTGGCTACGCCCAGCATGCCGAGGCCACACAGCGCGGCGCGCGCGGACTGATCCAGAAGCCGTTCGACAGCTCCGCGCTACTTGAGGCCGTGAACGAGCACATTCGCGCCCGCTAGCTGGTCGCCGGGCCGACGACGCAGATTCGCCACGCGACGTTCGCTGCGACGCCGTCCGAAAAGTCACTTTCCCGTCGGGACGTTCGTCACTGTGCGGCTCTTCACTATCGGAAGAGCATCCGTCTTTCTCGGCCTGGAGGGCATCATGGCGCGACAACACAAATTCATGCTTGAAGAGTCTCAGCTCCCGAGGCAGTGGTACAACATCGCCGCCGACCTCCAGAACCCACCCTCGCCACCGTTGCACCCCGGAACCGGGGAGCCGATCGGGCCCGCCGACCTGGCACCGCTCTTCCCCATGTCGATCATTCAGCAAGAGGTCTCAGCCGAGCGCTGGATCGACATCCCGGATCCCGTGCTCGATGTCTACGGCACCTACCGCTCCACACCACTCTTCCGCGCCCACCGGCTGGAAGAGGCGCTCGGCACGCCCGCGCACATCTACTACAAGTACGAGGGCGCCAGCCCCGTCGGCTCGCACAAGGCGAACACCGCAATCCCGCAGGCCTACTACAACCGTGAGGAGGGCGTGACGCGTATCGCCACTGAGACCGGAGCCGGCCAGTGGGGCACCGCGCTGGCCTACGCCTGCCAGATGTTCGGCATCGAGCTCAAGGTCTACATGGTGAAGGTCTCCTTCGATCAGAAGCCGTACCGCAAGGCGATGATGAACGTCTACGGAGCCGATGTGGTCGCGAGCCCGACCGACACGACCGAGGCCGGTCGCGGCATCCTCGCCAACGACCCAACCACCACCGGCTCACTCGGCATCGCGATCAGCGAAGCCGTCGAGGATGCCGCCACCCGCGAGGACACCCGTTACTCGCTGGGCTCCGTGCTCAACCACGTGCTCATGCACCAGACGATCATCGGCCAGGAAGCGATGCTGCAGATGGAGATGGCCGGCGAGCAGCCGGACGTCGTAATCGGCTGCGTCGGCGGTGGTTCGAACTTCGGCGGGCTCGCCTTCCCCTTCATGCGCGCGCGGCTGACGGAGGGTGCCACGACCCGCTTCGTCGCCACGGAGCCGGACTCCTGCCCGACGCTGACAAAGGGGACGTACACCTACGACTTTGGTGACTCCATTGGTCTCGCACCGATGGTCAAGATGGACACGCTCGGGCACACCTTCGTGCCGCCAGCCATCCACGCTGGTGGGCTGCGCTACCACGGCATGGCCCCTCTGATCAGCCAGCTCCACCGCGAAGGCCACATCGAGGCCGTTGCGCACCCGCAGCTCAGCGTCTTTGACGCGGCCATGCAGTTCTCGCAGGCAGAGGGACTCGTCCCCGCGCCAGAGTCGGCGCACGCGATTCGCTCCGCGATCGACGAGGCGCTGGCAGCGAAGGAGGCGGGCGAAGAGCGCGTGATCCTCTTCAATCTCTCCGGGCACGGCCTGCTCGACCTCGGCGCGTACGAGCAGTACTTCGCTGGTGAGCTTGAGGACTACGAGTACCCGGCCGAGCAGATCGAGGAAGCACTGAAGGCGGTGCCGGCGGTCGCGGCACCCTAGCCGGCGATTCCCCGGCGGCTGCCCGTCAGGCGAGCTGCAACGGGAAGCTGTCGTTTCCCACGAACTCGATGACGCGGCCTCGGATCGAGGCGGTCTGTAGCATCACGCTCAGTTCGCAGCCCTGGAAGTAGAGCGTGCACTCAAGCGAACCTGCTGGCATCGGTGGCAGGTTGATCGCCGCAACCAGCGCCCCTGCCCACAGCCCGCTGTTTGAGAAATCGAGCTGATTCACGCCATGGCCGGTCGCCCAGCGCGCAACCTCGATGATGTCGTCGCGCAGCCAGATAGCGGCGACACCGGACAAATCCGCGTCGGTCACGTTGACGCGCCAGCGCAGTGACGCTTCCGCATCCTCGATCAACGGCATGGCGAGAAGCCCGCGAACCGTTGCGATAACTCTGACTGAGACCTGACCTGCATGAACCCAACGTAGGCAGCACCCCCTCAGAATCCCATCACATCCGCGTGACGGCGGCTGACATCCGCGTGACGGCAAGCACGACGCGATGCACGGATCACCGAGACCATCGCTGGCGCGGCTCTAGCAGTCGACGAGATCCGGCAACTGGTGGACAGCCGAGACCGTCTGTTCACCGTCGTAGTCGACGACGGCGACCGTACCCGCGCCGACCACCGTTGAGGCGGAACCGCTGTACTGCACGGCCGTCGCGCCAATCGCGTGCGCGGCCGGCGCGTGGTGGTGGCCGAGCGCGAGGTAGCTCACGTTGCCCAGCACCTCGGCGTGGCGGTCCAGCACGATCGGCGAGCTGAACGGCGACGTGAGCGACCGCGTCAGTTCGCCATGCGCGAGCGCGATGTTCCATGCACCGTCCAGCGGCATCGCGGGCAACCCGCCGAGCGGATCGTTGGCGCGGGTGTGCTCCAGCATGCCGCGGCCCCAGACGCGGATCCGCCCGTCCGCGACCAGCGCGCTCTCGCCATCGTCCGCCCGCAGCAGCGTCGAGGATCCGCCGAGCGCGGCGAAGAGGTCGCCGATCGCGTCACCGTCGCGCGGGCTGTATGCGATGTCGTGGTTGCCGGGGATCGCGACCAGCGGCGCGTCGACCTCGGCGAGCTGCTCGGCGATCCGCGAGACGAATGAGGCGGGCTGGGTGGCGGCGTCGAAGAGATCGCCCGCGAGCAGCACGACGTCCGCCTGCTGGCAACGCGCGGCGGTCGCAATCATGCCGGCGGTCTCAATGCCGTGCTCGAATTGCACCTCGTGCAGATGCAGGTCGGAGCAATGCAGCGCACGCAGCGAGGCCGCCACCTCAGCAGCCGCGCCCGTGCATCCAGGGCGGCGTCAGACCGCAGCGTGCGAGCCGCGGCGCGGTGGACGCTCGTTGCAGGCGGATGCCGGCGATCAGGCGGGAACCGGCTCGCGGGCGGTGAGGTTGAGCTTCGTCGTGATTTCGACGTTACCGAGGGTGTTGCAGATCGGGCACGTGCAGGCCAGCGCCTCAAGCTCGTCGCGGTGGTCGAGCAGCGACGCATCCTCGACCTCGACGTCGATATCGATGTCGATCTTCACGACGCGGGCGGGGTTCGGCACCATCTCGGCGTCGAGCGTGGCCTCGGCGCGGCCGACCGCTACGTCCGTCAGCAGCGGCTGGTTGAGCAGCGCGCCGAGCGTGCAGTTGCCGAGTGCGAGCAGCAACAATTCGGTCGACGAATACCCGATCGGGCCGTCGTCCAGCTTCGTGCGGACGTTGACGAAGGAACGCCCGCGCGACGTGAACACAATGCGCTCACGGTCCTGGTAATCGGCATGCATCGTGGCCATCAACGTCTCCCGCTGGCTGTGTGATCGGTATTGACGAGAATCATACTCGCCTTTGTGGTGATAGCGAGACGGCCCGGCCGCGCTTCCGCGATCTGACGCCAGCGAGGGCGGGGCGCTACAGTCCCTGCGATGGACACCACCCTCGACCGCTTCCGCGCCCACAGCGACGAATCTCGCTCCGTCGTGCATGAGTACGCCGGCTGGGACGAGGTCGCGGCTCTGGCACTGACGCTGGCTGGCCCCGACCGCGTGGCGATCGCGCCCTCGCTTGCTACCGACGAGCCACAACTGCTGGAGCCGCTTGGCGATCACGCGCTCGTGCCGACGACCGACGACCCGGTCGCGCAAGTCGCAGACATCGCCGTCGGCATCGTGCGCGGCGAGCTGGCGGTCGCCGAGACCGGCTCCGTGCTGATCTCGGCACACGCGCTCGCGGACCGCTCCGTCTCGATGCTCGCGCGCACCGTCGTGCAGGTCGTGGACCGCGATCGCTTCGTCGAGCGGCTCGACGACGTCGCGCGCTGGCTCTCGACGCAGGGGCGCGGCCCCGGCTACGCCTCGCTCGTCACCGGCCCGTCTCGCACGGCCGACATCGAGCGCTCGCTGACGATCGGCGTGCAGGGCCCCGGCGACGTGCATGTGGTCGCGCTCGGATGAAGCCCTTCGCGGATCGCTACCGGGCCGCGCTGGTCGACGAGAACGTCTCCTCCGGGCTACTCGACTTCCAGCGCTCGTGGCGCGAGACCCGCGACGGTCGCTTCGCCGAACTGGAGGCAGACACCGGCTACGCGTTCACCGCACTGCGCGATCAGCTCGCCGCTGCCAAGGACGCCGTGGTCGGTGACCTCGACGGCAGCATCAGCACCTTCCGCGAGGCGGCGGAGGCCGCTGGGGCGACCGTCGTCGAGGTCGCGACCGCCGAAGAGGCGAACGCCTACATCGCCAGCCTCTGTCACGAGCGCGGCATCGAACTTGCGGTCAAAGGCAAGTCGATGACGTCCGAGGAGACCGAGCTCAACGACGCCCTCGCCGCAGCAGGCATCGAGGCAGTCGAGACCGACCTCGGCGAGTGGATCCTGCAGCTCGACGGCGACCGACCGAGCCACCTCGTAATGCCGGCGATCCACCTCAGACGTCAGCAGGTGGCCGCGCTGCTCGGACGCGTGCTCGGCCGCGAGTTCGACGGCGACGACATCCCGGCGATGGTGCAGAGCGCGCGCACGGCGCTGCGCGAACGCTTCCTCGCGGCCGGGATGGGCATCACCGGCGGCAACGCGCTGATCGCCGAGTCCGGGTCGATCATGCTCGTCACAAACGAGGGCAACGGGCAGCTCAGTCTCAGCCTGCCCCCGCTGCACGTCGCGATCGTCGGCGTCGAGAAGATCGTGCCCGACTTCGAGACGGCGATCGCGCAGGTACGCCTCCTCGCGCGCTCCGCGACCGGACAGTCGATCAGCACCTACACGACATTCATCACCGGACCGACGCCCGGCCACGAGCTTCATATCGTGCTGCTCGACAACGGCCGACGTGCGATGGCCGCCGACCCCGAATTCAGCGCCGCCCTGCGCTGCATCCGATGTGGCGGGTGCGCCAACGTCTGCCCGCCCTACCAGGTCGTCGGCGGGCAGGCCTTCGGCCACATTTACACCGGCCCGATCGGACTCGTCGCCACCCCCTTCCACCACGGCATCGAGGCGGCGGCGGGGCCGCAGTCGCTCTGCCTCTCCTGCGGTGCCTGCGCCACCGTCTGCCCGGTCGCGATCCCGCTAGCGCGCCAGATCATCGCCGTGCGCCAGCGCGTCGCCGACGCCGCGCCGGTGCGAGGACTGACGCGGCTCGCGCTGCGCGCCTACGCCTCGCGGCGCATCGTCGACGTGGCAGATCGCACGCTTGCGCTGCTCACGACGCCGTGGCGACGCGGGCGCTTCACGCGCCTGCCCTCGCTCGCCCCGCTCCGCCGCCACCTCGGCTGGCGCACGCCGCCGGCGGTTCCGCTACGCCCCGCGCGGGCGCGCCCCGAACTGCACGCGCACCAGCCGACGCTCGCACCCACGGAGGCCAGCGGCCGTCGCGTCACGCTCTTCTTGCAGTGCATCACCGACCGCCTCGCGCCCGAGATCGCCATCGCGACCGCCGCCCTGCTGCGCGCGGCTGGTTGCGAGGTCGTCGTGCCCGACGACCAGCACTGCTGCGGCCTGCCGGCTTTCGACGCCGGCGACCGACGCAGCGCGGCGCAGATGGCGCGGCAGACGATCGCGACGCTCGAGAGCGCGGGCGACATCGTCACGCCGGCAACCAGTTGCCTGATCGCGATGCTGCGCGACTACGACAAGATCCTGCGCGACGACCCCGCATGGCAGGAGCGCGGCCGTCGAGTCGCCGAGCGTGTCTACGACGTCACCGCATACCTCGCAGGTCCGGCACACTTCGCCGATGGCGCGCTCGCGACCGCGGACGGCCAGCCGTCGCTCCCGCCGGTCGCCGTACACCGCTTCTGCCAGGCGACGAACGAACTGGATCGCAGCGACGCCGTGGAACAACTCGTCGCGCGGCTCTGCGACGTCGATGTCGTGCCGCTCAGCGAGACTGCGGTCTGTTGCGGCTTCGGAGGATCAACCTCCGCGCTCGCGCCGGAGATGAGCGAGGGCGTCGTCGCACGCAAGCTCGCGAACGTCGCGGCGACCGGCGTGCGCTACCTGCTCACCGACAACCCCGGCTGCATCCTGCATCTGCGCGGCGCGGCGGACGCCGCCGGACTCGATCTGCAGGTTCTGCACGTCGCCGAGTACCTGCAGGCGCGCCTCCCTCGCCCGCTCGACGACCCGCGGGACTAGGGGGCGACATGCTGGCGGACGGGACGGTCGTGAAGGTGCACTATCGCGGCACGCTCGACGATGGCTCGGTCTTCGACTCATCCGACGGGCAGCGCCCCCGGACCTTTGTGCTCGGGCGCGGACAGTTGATCCCCGACTTCGAGCGCGCCCTGCTCACCATGCAGCCGGGCGAGGTGATCGACGTGCGCATCGACATCGAAGGTGCCTACGGGCCGCATCGGGAGGACCGCACCTACCGCGTGCCATTGGCAGATGCGCCGGAGGGCCTGACCGTCGGCCAGGAGGTGCAGCTTGCCGGTGGTGCGCCCGGTCGCGTCACGGCGATCGACGGCGACACCGCGACGCTCGACGCCAATCACCCGCTCGCCGGGCAGCCACTCAACTTCCACATCGAACTGATCGAGGCGACCCCGCCGGACACCGGGTAGCGGAACAGCGACAGCGACCGGTGGCGCGGTTAGCGCGCTAGCTGGACCAGTAGTTGCCACCCCAGACGAAGTCCAGGACGCGCTTCCATGCGTCCTCGGCGGCATCGGGGTGCTCCTCGTAGTGGCGGTCGAAGAACGAGTGGGGAGCCCCGGGGTAGGTCACGAGCTTGTGCTCGATGCCCACCTTCGTCAGCGCCTCGTCGAACTTCGCGACCTCCTCGGCCGGGATGCCCTGGTCGGCCCCGCCGAGCAGCCCGAGTAGCGGGATGCCGAAATCCTGCACCCGGTCGATCACCGCCGGCGTCCCGTCGCGCTGCTCGCGCGTCGGGTGCCCGTAGAGGCCGACGACGCCAGAGAGCCCCTCGACGGTCTCGGCCATGATCCAGGAGTTCCCGCCGCCGAAGCAGAACCCCATCGTGAAGATGTTGCGTTCCGCCTGCCCCTCGACGCCGCGCAACTGCTCGACGCATGTGCGCACGTCGGCGGAGATGCCGTCGACGGTGCACAGCGGCACGTGATCCATGTAGGGGAACTCGTCGTCCCGCCTGCCGACACCGGCGCTGCGACCGAAGTAGTCGAACGCGATCGCGTCGTAGCCCTGCCGCGCGAAGCGCGAGGCGAGGTCCTCGTAGAACTGGTGCAGCCCGCGAACGTCCGGGAGGATCACCACCGCAGGGCCCTGCGGATCAACGGCGCGGGCGATTGTGGCGGCGAAGCGATTGCCGTCAGCGGCAACCAGCTCCAGATCCTCTGTCGTGATCTCGTGGGTCCCGCCGTCTGAATCAGCCATCTTCATTCTCCTTCGGCCAAGCATCGCAGGCGCATTCATACCACTTCGCGCGCCGCCGGTGGCCGTCACGACGTGACCGACGCATCGTTGGCGCAGCGTTCTCTGGGTTAACCGGGAGCGGCACGCGCGGCGAGACGGTCCAGCGAAATTTGCTGACCGCCTCATGAAGACTCCCCGGTCATCGGAGGTCATGATGGGCAGGGCCTCGATCAGGTGGCGAGCCCTGAGGCCTGACAGGACCGGAAAGATGCGCTCGAAGCGACTCATGGGACACGGCGGACTGGCGAACAGGAGTCGCTCGGCTTACGCTAATTTCCGCCTTTGTTGAGCAAGTAACTTAGAAATCCCATCGAAGCAAGGAGTGAGTCGTGACCAGCGCCCCCCGTTCGGCGCTCCCTTCAATCGAAAGTCTAGCGCCCGTCGCGGCCGTCGCATTCACGCTGCGCGAGCTCGCCCCCGATGTCGCGATCTCGTTCAGTAGCGCGGACGACGCAACCTCGATCCACATGGCGAATGCCGCGGGCATCCAGCTTCGCGTGGCGGGGCTCGAGCCAGAGAGCCGATGGTGGTGGAAAGAGGCAACGAAGAAGGAGTGCAGCCCCCACTCGCTCAACGTGCGCGACGAGGTGCCGACGTGAGCGCTTCGACCCCAGCCGCACAGCGCCTCGATCACCTCAGCGCGCTGGAGGCCGAGTCGATGTTCGTCATTCGCGAGGTCGCCGCAGAGTTCGAGCGGCCGGTGCTGCTCTTCTCAGGTGGCAAAGACTCGATCGTGATGCTGCGGCTCGCGGAGAAGGCCTTCTGGCCGCAGCGCATACCGTTCGGGCTGGTGCACATCGACACCGGACGAAACTTCCCGGAGGCGATGGTCTTCCGCGACCGTCGCGTCGCGGAATTGGGTGTGCACTTGGTGGTTGGTTCCGTGCAGCGAGCGATCGACGATGGTCGGGTGGTGGAAGAGCGCGGGCGCGGAGCGACACGCAACCGCCTTCAGACGCAGGTGCTGCTGGACACGATCGAGGATCATGAGCTCGACGCGCTGCTCGGAGGAGCACGCCGCGACGAGGAGAAGTCGCGCGCGAAGGAGCGCGTCTTCTCGTTCCGGGACGAGTTCGGACAGTGGGATCCGAAGGATCAGCGGCCAGAGCTATGGTCGCTCTACAACTCTCGCAGCCGTCGAGGGGAGCACTTCCGAGTCTTCCCAATCTCGAACTGGACCGAGCTGGACGTCTGGCAGTACATCGGCCGGGAACAGATCGAGATCCCCTCGATCTACTTCGCCCATAAGCGGGAGGTCGTCGAACGCGACGGCATGCTGATGGCTATTGGATCGTCGACGGAACTGTTCGATGGCGAGCAGTCGGTCGTGGCAACGGTGCGATACCGCACCGTTGGCGACATGGACTCCACGGCGGCCGTGCGCTCGGAGGCGACCACGATCGATCAAGTGATCAGGGAGAACGACTCCACTCGCGTCACCGAACGAGGGGAAACACGCGCCGATGACCGTTTCAGCGAGGCAGCGATGGAAGACCGCAAGCGCGAGGGCTACTTCTAGTGGACCTGTTACGTTTCGCGACCGCCGGCTCGGTCGATGACGGCAAGAGCACGCTGATCGGTCGTCTGCTATACGACTCAAAGGCGATCCTCGAAGATCAATGGACGTCGATCGAGCGTGTCAGCACGAACCGCGGTGATGACTACGTCGATCTCGCTTTGCTCACTGACGGACTGCGCGCCGAGCGCGAGCAGGGGATCACGATTGACGTCGCCTACCGCTACTTCGCGACGCCGCGTCGCAAGTTCATAATTGCCGACACACCGGGACACGTGCAGTACACACGCAACATGGTCACGGGCGCATCGACCGCCGACCTGGCGCTGATCCTGATCGATGCGCGCAACGGCATCGTCGAGCAATCGCGGCGGCATGCGTATCTGGCCTCGCTGCTGGGCATCCGCCACCTTGTGGTGTGTGTGAACAAGATGGACCTCGTGGACTACGAGGAGTCGCAATTCGATGCGATCCGTCAGGAGTTCACGGAGTTCGCGGAGCGGCTGGGTGTACCCGATGTCGGCTACATCCCAATCTCAGCGCTTCACGGTGCGAACGTAGTGGAACGCTCCGAACTAACTCCATGGTACGAAGGAAGACCGCTGCTCGAGTATCTGGAGGAGGTTGATGTGGCGCCTGAGGCCGATCTCGAGCGGCCACGCTTCCCGGTTCAGTACGTCGTACGACCTGTCAGTGATAGTCACCGTGACTATCGGGGCTACGCTGGCACCGTCGCCGGAGGCCTCTTCCATCCAGGCGACGAAGTGCTGGTACTCCCCTCTGGCGTCCGCACGCGCGTGGAGGCCATCGACAGCTTCGACGGCGAGGTCGCGGAGGCGTGCCCGCCGATGTCCGTCGTGCTGCGTCTGGCAGACGACTTGGACGTCTCGCGCGGCGACATGATCTGCGGCGCCATCAACGGGCCGCAGATATCGCAGTCGCTGGAGGCAATGGTGTGCTGGATGGCTGAAGATAGCGATCTCACGCCCGGCTTACGACTTGCCATCAAGCACACGACAAGACGCACCCGAGCCACGGTGCGAGAGATTCGGTATCGCACGAACGTGAACAGCCTACACATCGACGGGACAGCAACGAGCCTGCGTCTGAACGAAATTGGACGTGTCCACCTCCGCACGATGTCGCCTTTGATGTTCGACGAGTACGCCGGCAACCGCACGACGGGTAGCTTCATTCTCATCGATGAGGTGACCAACAACACCGTCGGCGCAGGCATGATCCTCATGCCAGAGGGCGACGATCCTTGGAAACCGGACGCGTACCAGATCTAGCGCGCCGGTGTGCGAACGGGCTCGGACGCAACTCAAATCGCCCGGGCCATCGTGGTGGGAGGTGACTCGGTAAGCGAGTTCCGTTACGTCTCAGAACACGGGCCCTCTACCAGAGTCGCGCTGACCATCAACCCATTGAGGATTGCCCGCGGCCTGCCCACACGGTTGCTCCGAAGAAGCCAGCCGGCGACGACGACGCAGCTCGCTTGGTTATCGCACTTCCGATTTCGGTTCCTGCCACAGAATCTTCAACGAGCAGACCGGGCCCACGCAACGTTCTCGAATACCCCATCGACATTGCATCGCTCGCCGTGCTGTCGTGATCGCGCCGCAAACTGAGCTTCCGCGACGTCGCCCAGGTGCTCGTCGCGCGCGGCCTCGATGTCACGCACGAGACCATCAGCGAATGGGAGTTCCGCTTCGCTCCGCTGGATCGTTGGTTGCAACGCGACCAAACAGAGGACAGCCAAGCGGAACCCGGCATGACATCGGACAGTCCCGCGGTCCTCAGGCGAGAAGGTGAATTGGGGAGCCGCGCGCCCGAGCGTCTGACTCACTCGCGCCCGCGAGTGAGTCGGTTCCCGAACGAGATCGACGCGGCTCTCGGCTACGCCCTCATCGAGCATCTGCTGCCACGCATCGGCGACCATTGCCGCGCCACGCCGCCTTCGCGCCATTGCCGCATGGCGTACCATGGCGACGGTACTCAGCAGCCGAATCGCATTCACGTCTAGGATTGCGATCAGATGCGCTAGTCCGGCGATGGGATGCGCACGAATCTTTCGAAGGGGCTCGGCTTCTCGAAAGAGGATCGCGACACCAACATCTTGCGCATCGGCTACGTCGCCCGGCTGCTCTCACGCAACGGCGTCGGCGTGATCACCGCAGCGATTTCGCCGTACGCCGCGATCCGCAACGAGGTACGCGCGAGCGTCGGCAGCTTCATCAAGATGCACGTCGACTGCTCGCTCGACGAACTGGTACGACGCGACCCGAAGGGCCTCTACAAGAAGGCTCTGGCTGGCGAGATCGAAGACTTCACCGGGCCTCCGATCCGTACGAGGCCCCAGACCATCCAGAGATACGAGTGAACAGCGAAATGCAGACCGTGGAGGAATCGATGGCGGAAATTCTCGCCTTCCTCGAGCAAGCTGAACTGATCCCGGCGGCCGCGAGTGCCTGACGCCAACGGCCTGATCTCACCCCACGGCGGCGAACTGCGCGAACTGCTCGCGACGGGCGCCGCCGCCACCTCACTCGCGGAGCGTGCCACCTCCCTTCCGCAGCTCGCGCTCGACGTGAAGCGCACCACCGACCTCGAACTGCTCGCGATCGGCGCCTACAGCCCGCTCGACGGCTTCATGACCGAGGCCGACTACCAGTCCGTGATCAGCAACACCCGGCTCGCCTCCGGCCTCGCATGGGGCGTGCCGACTACGCTCCCCGTGACCAGCGAGCAGTCGGACGGGCTCACCGGCCAGTCGGTCTGCCTCACCTCGCCGGAGGGACAACCGCTCGCGATCATGGCCGTCAGCGAGGCGTACGGGTACGACCGCGCGGCGGAGGCGGAAGGCATCTTCCGCACCTCGGACGAGGCGCATCCCGGTGTGCAGGCGCTGAACGCGCAGGGCGACGTGCTGCTCGGCGGCAGCGTTGAGGTCTTCGCACTGCCCGCTGATCCCGAGTTCCCCGCGCACCGGCTGACGCCGGCCCAGACACGTGCCGCCTTCGCCGACCTCGGCTGGCGCACGGTCGTCGGCTTCCAGACCCGCAACCCGGTGCACCGCGCACACGAATATCTGCAAAAGGTCGCGATGGAGATGGTGGACGGCATGCTGCTCCACCCGCTCGTCGGCGAGACCAAAGAGGGAGACATCCCCGCTGACGTGCGGATGGCCTGCTACCAGGTGCTGATGGATGGCTACTATCCCGCGGACCGCGTGGTGCTCTCCGTGCTGCCCGCATGGATGCGCTATGCCGGACCGCGCGAGGCGATCTCACACGCGATCATGCGGCAGAACTACGGCTGCTCCCACTTCATCGTCGGACGCGACCACGCGGGCGTCGGCGACTACTACGGCACCTACGACGCGCAGGAGATCTTTGACCAGTTCTCATCAGACGAACTCGCGATCATCCCACTCAAGTTCGAGCACTCCTTTTTCTGCCGCTCCTGCGGCTCGATGGCCAGTGCCAAGACGTGCCCCCACGACGGCTCCGAGCACGTCTTCCTCTCCGGGACGAAGGTGCGCGAGATGCTGGTGGCGGGCGAAGCTCCACCCGAAGAGTTCACGCGGCCGGAGGTCGCGAAAGTGCTGATCG
Organism: Dehalococcoidia bacterium; assembly: GCA_036013055.1. Taxonomy (GTDB): domain Bacteria; phylum Chloroflexota; class Dehalococcoidia; order UBA2979; family UBA2979; genus SHYR01. The sequence continues at coordinate 76,053 of DASCQM010000002.1, forward strand.
AATCGATGACCGATCAGTCGTAGAAGCTCCCCCGCCCGAGAACGTGCTCGGTCAGTGCGCGTACGGGAGCATGACGCCATGCTGTCACGAAGCCGAAGGAGCCGAGCTGCGCGATGAGCCTGTTGGACGACGCTGACCTCTTCGCACGGCTCGACCCGTCCGACATGCGCGGCCTGATCGCCGCGCTTCCCACGCAGGCGCGCGAGGGCTGGGCGCAGGGCGAGCAGTGGGAGATCCCGGACTCGCTGACCCCGCCGTCCCGCGTCGTCGTCGCTGGCTCCGGGGCATCCGCAATCGGCGGAGAGATCATCGCCTCCATCGCCGCGAGCCGATCGACGATCCCGATCGAGATCGTGCGCGGATTCGAGCTGCCGCAGACGGATGCCGAGACGTTGATCGTCGCCAGCTCCTTTTCGGGCAACACGGAGGAGGCCCTGACCGCATTCCGCGAAGCAACCTCCCGGCCGGGGCAGTGCCTCGCCATCACCACCGGGGGCTTGCTCGCGAAGGCCGCCCGCAAGGCTGACCGCCCGCTCTTCACCTACACCCTCGATGGCCCGCCGCGCTCCACGTTCGGCTATGGCCTCTTCTCGCTGCTCCGCCTGCTCAGCCGCATCGGCGCTCTCGACGTCGACCGATCCGAGGTCGAGTGCGCGTTCGGCGCCCTTGAGTACGGCGCGAAGGCATGGGGCTTGCAGTCGCCGCACGAATCGAACCTCGCGAAGCAGATCGCCTCTCAGCTCGCCGGACGCGCTCCGGTGATCATCGCCGCCGACTTTCTGCACGTCGCCGCACGACGCTGGGCGACGCAGGTGAACGAGAACGCCAGCCAGTGGGCATTCCATGCCGCGCTGCCGGAAATCGACCACAACCTCGTGGTCGGTCTCTCTGCCCCACCCGCGATCCGTGACTCGCTCACCGCGATCCTGCTCCAGTCCGAGGTCACGCCACCGCAATCACTGCTGCGCGTGCGCGCGGTCACCGAACTACTCGATGCGGCGACGATCCCGCACGTCGACGTCACCGCGAAGGGCGCGAGCGCGCTCGAATCGATCGTCAGCGCGTGCTACCTCGGCGACTGGGTCTCGCTCTACCTCGCGATGCTCAACGACGTCGACCCCACGCCGGTCCCGGCGATCGAGTACATCAAGGACGCCGTCAAGAAGCATTGAGTCGCGCGGGCGGCTCGACGCTACACTTGCCCCCATGTGCGGCATCGTCGCCACCCTCACCGACCCGCGGAACGTCGACGCCCCGGCCCTCACTAGCACGATCACCGCCATGAACGCCGCGCTCGAGCATCGCGGGCCGGACGATGACGGCCACGTCGCTCTCCCGCAGGCAGGCGTCGCGCTCGCGATGCGCCGCCTCAGCATCATCGACCTCGCCGGCGGCCAGCAGCCGATGTGGGACGCGACCCGCTCCTACTGCATCGTCTTCAACGGCGAGATCTACAACGCACCCGCTCTGCGCGCGGAGCTGGAACAGCTCGGCCACTCCTTCACTACCCACAACAGCGACACCGAAGCGGTAGTCGAGGGGTTCGCGGAGTGGGGCACCGACCTCTTCCGTCGACTGAACGGCATGTTCGCGCTCGCGATCTGGGACGAGGCGCTGGCGCAACTCGTCGTCGCGCGCGACCGCGCCGGCCAGAAGCCGCTCTACATCGCAAAGCTGTCGCAGGGGATCGCCATCGCCTCCGAACTGAAGGCGTTCCGCGAGCACCCCGAATTCGAGCCCACGGTCGACCCGATCGCGCTGGAGCAGTACCTCGCGTTCGACTACATCCTCAGCCCACGCACGATGCTCGATGGCGTCCAGAAGCTGCCCGCGGGGTGCTTCGCACTGCTCAGCGCCGACGAGATCCATGTGCAGCGCTACTGGACGCTCGCCTTCAGCGAGACAGACACGTCACCCGACAGCGTCATGCGCGAGTTCGACGACCTTCTCGACCGCTCCGTGGCGGCGCGCATGGTCGCCGACGTGCCGGTCGGGCTCTTCCTCAGCGGCGGCCTCGACTCCACCGCCGTCGGGTACTACATGCGACGCCACAGCGACAACGTGCAGTCGTTCTCGATCGCCTTCGACGATCCGACGTTCGACGAGTCGCAGTACGCCTCGCGGGCGGCCGCGCATCTCGGCACCACCCACCACGTCCAGCACTCCACCAGCCGGCAACTGCTCGACATCCTGCCGCGGATCCCGGCGATCCTTGACGAGCCGATGGGCGACCTCTCGATCTTTCCCACGCACCTGCTCAGCCAGTTCGCCCGCGAGAGCGTCACCGTCGCACTCGGCGGCGATGGCTCGGACGAGCTGCTGATGGGGTACGGCACGTACAAGTGGATGAAGGCGTTCTGGGAGCTGGACCGCGTCCCCAGGCCACTGCGGCGACTCGCGGCGGCGACCACCCGACGCGCTCCCGAGGCCCCGCTCAGCAGCAACGCCCGCAGCCGCTTTGCCGCCACGCTGCTCGATCGCAGCCCGGAAGATCGCCTGCTACGAGCGCTCGGCAGCTACCGCGGCGATGCACGCTCCGTGCTCTCGCCCGACCTGCTGCGCAGCCTGCCCGCGACACCGGCGTCGCCCGACGGCCTGCTCGACGGCGTCTCGGGCATCGAGGCCTCGCCCAACCGCACGATCGCCAGCTACATGCGCGGGTACCTCTCGGAAGACATCCTCGTCAAGGTCGACCGCGCCAGCATGGCCACCTCGCTGGAGGTCCGCTCGCCGTTCCTCGACCCCGGCCTGATCGACTTCCTTGCGACCGTCCCCGACTCGATGAAGCTCCACCGGTTGACCGGCAAGCGCCTGCTGCGACAGACCATGCGAGGCCGCGTCCCCGACGAAGTGCTCGACCGCAAGAAGCAGGGCTTCGGCATCCCCATCGACGCCTGGCTGCGCGACGAACTGCGCCCGCTGCTCGACGAGCACCTCTCAAGCGATCGCATCCGCGCGCTCGGCTTCTTCGACGCCGACGCGGTGGCGCCACTGGTCGACGAGCACACCACCGCTAAGGCCAACCACGGACGCAAGCTCTGACTGCTGCTCCAGTTCCAGCTCTGGCACGAGAGCTGGTTCGGCACCCGCTCATGACCGCATCCCGATGAAGACGCTCCACATCGAGACGCGCCACCGTCGCGGCGGTGCCGAGCGCAACGTGCTCGCCACGCTCGCCCGCGAGCGCAACGTGCTCGCCACGCTCGCCCGCGAGCGCGCCCGCGGGCACGAGGCGCACCTCGCCGTCGGCGGCGACAGCGACACGGCCGACGTGCCCGAGGGCGTCACCGTGCACACGATCCCGCGCCTCGTACGCGCGGTCGCACCGCTCTCCGATCTACTCGCCTACCGTGCGCTGCGACGCCTGATCCGCCGCGAACGCTACGACGTCGTGCACACGCACCAGTCGAAGGCGGGCGTGATCGGGCGGTTCGCAGCGCGCGGTGTCGCACCGACGATCGCGCACACCGTCCACATGCCATCGTTCGGGCCGGGCTACTCGCGCCTCGTCTCGCCGATCTTCCGCGAGCTGGAGCGCCTCTGCGCGCGATTCACCGACCTGATCGTTACCGTCGGCGACGATCTCGCGGCCCAGTACCAAGCAGGCGGCGTCGGCCGGACGTCGCAGTATCGCGTCGTGCACTCACCGATCGACGTCGATCGCTTCACCGCCGTCCGTGCGTTCTCCGCCGAACAGCTCGCCTCGGCGCGCGAGCGCTTCGATGTCGGCAGCGACGATCAGGTGATCGTGATGATCGGTTCGCTTGAGCCGCGCAAGCGGCACGAGATGGCGATGCTCCGGCTCACCGCCCTGCTCGGCGAAGGCCGCTACCGGCTACTGATCGCGGGGGACGGCCCGGCACGCGCGCAGCTCGATCGCACCGCGCGCGAATCTGCCGTCGCCGATCGCATCCGGCTGCTCGGTCACGTCGAAGCCGTCGACGAGTTGCTGGCGGTCGCCGCCGTTCTCGTGCTCACCTCCGTCACGGAAGGCGTCCCGCAGGTCGTCGTCCAGGCGCTCGCCGCGGGCGTCCCGGTCGTCGCGACCGATGTCCCCGGCCTGCGCGAGATCGAGGGCGCTCCGATCGCCATCCTGCCGGCGGACGGATCTGCGCTCGCGTCCGCGGTGCGCGAGATCGTCGAGGAGCACGCGGATGCCGTTGACGTCGCGCTGTTCGAGCCGTGGACGGAGAGCGCCGTCGCCGCAGCCTCAGCCGATGTGCTCAGCGACCTGGGCCTCTAGCCGCCTCGACCAGCACAACCCCGATGCGCCCCCACGATCAGGCGTCGTTGATCAGGTGCTCGTACTGTTCCTCGATCTGATCGACGACCACTGAGATGCCGTAGCGTTCACGCACCGTCTGCGCCGCCGCGTCACCGAGCCGCTGCCGCAGCGCCGCGTCGTCGAGTAGCCGTCCCAGTGCACCAGCCAGCCCCACCGCGTCACCGGCATCGACCAGCAGGCCGTCGACGCCGTCTTCGATCATCTGGTCGGCCGCGCCAACCCGCGTCGCGACCACGGCCAGGCCGCTCGCCATCGCCTCCAGCAGCGCGTTCGACATCCCCTCCGCGAGCGACGGCAGCACGAACACATCGGCAGCAGCGAGGTAATGGCGTGGTCGATCGGTCCAGCCGTGCACGATCACGCGATCACCCTGCGGCACTCGCGCCAGCGGTTCGTCGGTCGCGAGTTCGCCGACGAATAACAGCGAAGCATCCGGCGCATCGAGGATGGGCCACGCAACAAGCAGGTCCGGTACCCCCTTGTACGCCGCGAACCGCCCCTGAAAGAGCACCAGCAACTGCTCAGGCGGCAGATCGAGCTGCGCGCGCGCGTCGGGCGCGGCGACCATCGACTGGAACGGCTCAAGCTCGATCCCGTTCGGGATCGCGACGATCCGCTGCTCGGGGATGCCCAGCGCCCGCACCTCTTCGGCGATCTCGCGCGAGATCGCTTGCACGCGGGCCGCTCCGCGCAACCCTCGACGTCGCGTCAGCCGCGCGATGCCCGACATGCGATCGATGTCCCCACGGAAGCCTCCCGCCGCGATCTTCACGTAGACGGGTCGCCCGAACAGCTTTGCGATCACCACGGCGATATCCGCCTGGTAGTTCGCGAGATGCACGTGAACCACGTCGTAGCGACGCACGCTCAGCAGCAGATAGACAATCAACGAGAGCGCGTAGACGAGGTGCCGCACATACGGCAGCCGGCGAACGTCGAACGTGCGCAGGCGGTCGACCTGCACGTCGCCAACACGACCGCTCTTCATACCGATTAGCGTCGCGCAGACCACGGTGACGTCGTGGCCCCGCCTCGTCAGCGCATCGGCCTGCAACTGCGCCTGCCGCTCCGCCCCACCGGCGGGCTCTGGCGCATAGCCGAGGGTGCAGAAGAGAACGCGATGGCCCACGTAGCCTCCCGCCGACCTCGACGCCGCGAAGAGTGAGTCGCTACTTCACCCCGTACGTCACCGCATGCACCGGCGTCAGGTCGAACGCATCGACGTTCGAGAACCCGTGCTTGTTCAGCAGATCCACGTACGCCTGCGTCGGCAGCAACTGGTCGCCGATCAGCGCCTCGAAGTACTGGATGCCGGACATCACCCGCGCCGGCACCGTGCGCATACCCTCGTGCGTCGCCGGGAACGGGAAGTCCGAGATCACGAAGTGCCCGCCCGGCTTCAACGCCTTCAGCACGTTCGCGGTCACCTTGTCGATGTCACGGCACTCGTGCATCGAGACGTTAATGACCACCACGTCGTACGCCTCGCTCTCGTCGAGGTCTTCGAGCGTGCTCAGCACCGTCGATGTGCGATCGCCGACGCCGATCGACTGCAGGTGCTCCGCCGCCAGCTCCAGCGAGTGCGCGTCACCATCGAGGCCGACGAACGTCGACTGCGGGAACCGCTCCGCCACGCGTCCCATGCCCATGCAAACGCCGCAGGCGAGGTCGAGCACGTTCGCGCCACCCTCGAAGCTCTCGACGAGTCCCGGCACCTGTGCAAAGCCGCTCCCGAACAGCCGCGTGTAGAACGAGTGACTCGTCCCGGCGACACCCTGGATGAAGTCCGGCGAGACGCGATCCCACCACAGCTGCTCGCCCGTCGCGAGGCGATCCGAGAATCCGGTCGTCATCTCGGGCTGCGTGACCACCTTGAAGAGGCCGCCGATCCAGCCGGGAAAGTCGCGATTGAGCAACAGCGTCTCAAGGTGTGGCGCGAGCGTGTACGTGGCGCCATCGTCCGACGTCTCCAGTACCGAAGCGCCGTACGCCGTACGCCGTACGACACCAGACGCCGGTGTAATACGGGTCGACCCCGGCCTCGGCCGCCAGCGCATCCGCGCCGATACCGTCCGGATGCGTCGCCACTGCCTCGATCAGCCCGTGCTCCAGGCCCATCGCGATCGTCTGCGTGCCAACCAGCCCGGCCACGTGACCGAGCAGCATCCCCGCCTGCTGTTGAATCTCCTGCGCCGTCTGTTCCTGAGTCATCGCATCCCCTCGCTGACTGTTGTCGTGTTCTCTCTGCCACAGCAGCAAGCAACTCGCCGCGTATTACCCGCGCTATTTGATCAACGCCTCCAGCCGGTGTCCGACGTCCGCCGGATCGCCGGGCGGCATGTACAGCATCTGCACGTCCGCCCCCAGCTCCGCTCGCTCCTGCAACTGCTCGCGCACCGACTCGACCGGCCCGATCGGCTCGATCGAGCGCACCATCTCGTCCGAGATCGCGTTGATCGCGCCCTCGCGGTCGCGCTCCGCCCACGCCGCCTTCGACGCCGCGACCTCCGCCCCGAAACCGTTGCGCTCCAGCATCTGCCAGTAGAAGACGCCCATGCGGTTGATGTAGTGCCACAGCGGCATACGCGCCGACTGCCACACTTCCTCGTCGTTGTCGCCATCGAGCACGAAGGTGTTCGTCTGCGCCACGATCGTCAGCTCGTCGACGCTGCGACCGGCCGCGTCGGCGCCCGCGGCCAGCTCCGAGCGCAGCGTGCCGAAGTGCTCCTTCGGCCAGTGGATCGGGATGATGCCGTCTGCCACCTCGCCGGTCTGGAAGATCGACTTTGGCGTGATGCCCGCGATGTAGACCGGGATCTTGTTACGCGGCCGCTCGTAGGCGAGCTGGAAGCCGCGCTCCATCTTGAAGATCTCACCGTCGTAGTTCAGCTTCTCGCCCGAGATCAGGATGTTGAAGATCTCCACGTACTCGCGCAGTCGCTGCAACGGCTTCTCGAACTTGATGCCGTGGAAGTGCTCGATCACAAACTCGCCAGACGAGCCCAGCCCGAGGATCATGCGACCATCCGAGAGCTGATCGAGCACCGCAAAGTCCTGCGCCAGCGCCGCCGGCGTGCGTGAGAAGTTGTTCAGGATCGACGACGCGATCTGAATCTTCGATGTGTTCAGCGCCAGGATCGTGAACCACGGGATCGCGGACGTTCCCCACGCCTCCCCGTCGGCCACCATCTCGAAGCCGAGATCTTCGGCGATCTGTACCTTCTCCAGCGACTGCTTCCAGTCGCTGCCCATCGAAGCTCTAATCCCCAACCGCATCTCAGCCTCCAGTCCAGCCGCGGCATCGTACATGCATCGGAGCGACTGCTCACCCCGGCCGCTCACCAGCTCACGTGACTGTGCGCACAAACGCCGCGCCCGCTCGCCCCAAACCTGCGTCAGCCGAGTGTCAGCGGCGAATCAGGGCGGCGCCACGAATGATCGAGGGAATCCCCTGAGCGACACCGATCGCCAACTCGCGAAACTGGAGTCACTCACTCCGCCAAATGGCGGCATAGGAGGTAGAAAGATGAACAAGGGACAGGCGATTGCAGACCTCTCGCTCGAGCTAACGACCGTGACAACGATCGAGCGGGCACACGAGATCATCCAGAAGGCACTGCGTGCCACCGGCCTCAGCAAGAGTCCAGTGATCACCGACGACAACATGGACTCCCTGCTCCAGGTGATCGCCGCTGAAGGCGGACTGATCCAGGAGCTCGCGGAGCAGATCGCGACAGACGGCATCACGCAGACCGCACTGCCGACAGACCAGGACGCCGCATAGGTCCCCCTCCCAGCGGCGAACGGGTACCGCGCGGGCCGACCCTCACCGGGGCCGGCCCGACGCACGCCCAGCGCGTGGACCGACCGACCGAGTTGAGCTCGGTGGCTCACCGCGCCCCATCCGCCCGCGCATCGCTGCCCGGGCCCGTCTGACCGGGCGATCCCCAGAGCACCCCTCGACGACGCATCACGCGCACGCCACCGCGCTACAATGACCTTCGTGGCCACACCCTCACCGCGCGCCGTCATGCAGCAGGTCAGGGCGCTCCCGCAGCGTCCCGGCGTCTATCTGATGCACGACGCCCGCGAAGACGTCATCTACATCGGCAAGGCGACCAACCTGCGCTCCCGCGTGCGCTCCTACTTCGGCTCCTCACGCAGCCTCGAGGCGAAGGTGCGGGCACTCGCCGAGCAGGTCGTCACGATCGATCACATCATCACCGCCACCGAGGCCGAGGCGCTCCACCTCGAAGCCTCGCTCGTGAAGCGGCACCAGCCGACGTACAACGTCCGGCTGAAGGACGACAAGCACTACCCCTACCTCAAGGTCGATGTGCAGAACCCGTGGCCGCGCGTCACGATCGCCCGCCGCGTCGAGACGGACGGGGCGCGCTACTTCGGCCCGTACGCCTCCGCCGGCTCAGTGCGCAGCGCGCTCGACATGGTGAAGAAGCTCTTCCCGTGGCGCTCCTGCACGAAGGCGATCACCGGCACCGACCTGCGCCCCTGCCTCGACTTCTACATCAAGCGCTGCATCGCCCCGTGCACCGCCGCCTGCACGCCCGAGGAGTATCGCGATGTGATCGGCCAGACCGTGCTCTTCCTCGAAGGTCGCAGCAGCGAGGTGCTCGACCACGCCGAGACGCTGATGCGCGAGGCCGCCGAAGAGCTGAACTTCGAGCGAGCGGTGCGCTTCCGCGACCAGGCCGATGCGATCCGCAACATCACGGAGCGCCAGCGCATGGCCACCACCTCGCCGCTCGACGCCGACGTCTTTGCGCTCGCCCGCGACGGCGACGAGGCCTGCGTCCAGGTCTTTTTCGTTCGCGGCACGCAGGTCGCCGACACCGACTCGTTCATGCTCGACGGCACACAGGACGCCCGCGACTCGGAGGTGCTCAGCGCCTTCCTCGCGCAGTTCTACGAGTCGGCGATCTACGTCCCCCGACACGTCCTGCTCTCCGCCGCTCCGAGCGACCGCGACGATCTGCGCGAGATGCTGCGCACCCGCCGCGACGGCGCCGTCGACATCCGCATCCCCGCGCGCGGTGAGCTGCGAGGGCTCGTCGCCGCCGCCGAGGAGAACGCGCAGGAGGCGCTGACGACGCACCACACCCGCTGGCTCGCCGACCGCGACAAGACCCACGCCGCGCTCTCTACGCTGCAGGACGAACTCGACCTTCCCGCCCCCCCGCAGCGCATCGAGTGCTACGACATCTCGACGATCCAGGGCACCAACACCGTGGCCTCCATGGTCGTCTTCGAGGACGGTGCTCCGGCGACCAGCGAGTACCGCCGCTTCCGCATCAAGACCGTCGAGGGACAAGACGACTTCGCCTCGATGAAGGAGGTGCTCACCCGCCGCTTCAAGCGCATGTCGGCCGCCGGTCGCGAGGCCCGCGAGGCCGCCACCGCCAGCGACGAAGCGCCGGCTGTCGACGCAGAGCAGGCCGAGGAAGAGACCGCCAATGGCAGCGCCTCGCCGTGGGACGCCGTCCCCGGTCTCGTGATCATCGATGGTGGCAAGGGGCAGCTCAGCGCCGCCCTCGACGTGATGCGTGACCTCGGGCTCAGCGACATCCCGGTCTGCGGCCTCGCCAAGCGCGAGGAGGAGATCTTCGTGCAGGACATGGACGAGCCGATCGTGCTCCCCCGCACCTCCGAGGCGCTCTACCTCGTTCAGCGCGCCCGCGACGAAGCGCACCGCTTCGCCATCACCTACCACCGCAACCTGCGCGGCAAAGCCGCGACGCGATCCGTGCTCGACGGAATCTCTGGCATCGGCCCCAAGCGAAAACGCGCGCTGCTCCGCAAGTTCGGCTCGGTGAAGGGCGTCCGCGAGGCCAGCGTCGATGACGTCGCCGCCACCGTCGGTTTCACACGCCGCCTCGCCGAGACGGTGAAACGCTCGATCTGAATCTGAATCGATGCCCCTGAGGCCGCTCAAGAGAGGCCGTCATGACCTCCAGTGCACGCCACCGCATGGTCCAGCACATCAACTCGCAAGTGCGTGACCAGCGCGTGCTCGATGCCATGCGCGACGTCCCCCGCCACGAGTTCGTCCCCTCTGACTTCCGTCATCTCGCCTACGAGGACTCGGCGCTCCGCATCGGCCATGAGCAGACGATCTCGCAGCCATTGATCGTCGCGATCATGACCGCGGCGCTGGACCTCCAACCGTCCGCTCACGTGCTCGAAATCGGCACCGGCTCCGGCTACCAGGCCGCCGTCCTCGCCCGCCTCGTCGCCACCGTCGTCAGCGTCGAACGCATCGACGCCCTGCGCACCAGCGCCGCCACGACGCTCGCCCGCCTCGGCTGCGACAACGTCCGCAGCCTCGCCGCCAGCGACGAACTGGGCGCACCGGAGCACGGCCCGTACGACGCGATCATCGTCACCGCCGCCGCCCCCGAGACGCCGTCCGCGCTGCTCGGGCAACTGCGCATCGGCGGACGCATGGTGATCCCGCTCGGACCGATCGAGGAGCAGGAGCTGACACTGATCACGCGCACCGCCGACGGCAGCGACGAGGAGCGGCTCGGGCCCTGCCGCTTCGTTCCGCTGCTCGGACCGGGCGGCTACCCGGACCACATCGCATCGGGGCGGTGGCCCCGCTAACGACCCCGCCCACGGCCGTCGCGATCTGTCAAGCAAGACGATCTCTGGGTGTAAGCGCTCGGGGCTGGACGGATGTGTATACTTCCCGCGCTGCTGTCGGTGGGTCCTTCCATCAACAGCCAGTGGCGGGGGGCATGTCGGTGGACACACAGGTCGACGGTTTCCTGCATTACATGTCCGCCGAGCGCGGGTCATCAAAGAATACGATCGACGCCTACCGCAATGACCTCCGCGGTTTCCGCTCATTCGCGAATGGCCAGAACGGCCACCACCCCGAGGCGACGGAGATCGACCGCGAGCTGATCGTCCAGTACATCGGCTGGCTCAACGACAAGCCCTACGCAAAGGCCACCGTCGCCCGCAAGGTCGCCGCCGTGAAATCCTTCTGCGCCTTCCTGCTCGACCACGGCGACCTCACGACCAACCCGACCGCCTCCGTCTCCTCGCCGCGCGCACCGCGGCCCGTCCCGCGGCCGATGACGACCGAGCAGATCGATATTCTGCTCAAGCAGCCCCTCTGCAACGAGACGCCGGAAGCGATCCGCGACGCCGCCATGCTGGAGCTGATGTACGCCACCGGCATGCGCGTCACCGAACTCGTCTCGCTCAACCTCGATTCGATCCACCTCGACCCGCGCCCCGCATACGTCCGTTGCCTCGGCAAGGGCGCGAAAGAACGCACGATCCCTGTCTATGAGCAGGCATCGAAGGCGATATCACGCTATCTGGACGATTCTCGGGCGATCCTGTTGAAGAGTCGCGCGCAGGCTGCACTATTCGTCAACCGACGAGGCGAACGCCTCACCAGACAGGGCTTCTGGCTGATTCTCAAGAACTACGCAAGCTCCGCCGGCATCGGCGCGCACGTCACGCCGCACACGCTGCGCCACTCCTTCGCGACGCACATGCTGCGCGGCGGTGCATCCGTCCGCGACGTACAGGAGTTGCTCGGTCACGCCAACGTCTCGACGACGCAGGTCTACACCCAGCTCGCCGACGACCACCTACGTGAGGTCTACGAGCAGATCCACCCGCGCGCGCGCTGACGCGGCCCGACTGCCAGCCTGCCGAAGGCAGTCCCATCGAAGTAAGCCTCGCGACCATAGAAATGGTCATCGGGTTGGTGACACTCACAACGTTGTTCGCTGGTCTTTGCCGTCTGTTGCGCGCGATATTTCGGAAGGTGCTTCTTGCCTGACTCCCCCCTCCGCAAGGGGGCGGGGCGACATCGGAGCCCCCACGTATAGATACGCGCTACTGAAACCTCAAGCCTTGTTGCCTCAGTTGATAAGGACGAATGTCGGGATCTCTGCAGTGACGAGTGAAGCATCGAGAGTTGTTTCTGATCCGTCGTAGAGCCGAGTCAAGACAGTTCCCGTCACCTCAGCAGGTAACCCAGCGCCACCCCAGATCGCGTAAACAGTTGTTCCGTCTGGCATGTCGAACCGACTCGAGTTCTCTGTAAGTCCAGTGATTGATTCGAAATTCCCGATTGTCGAAATGACGACCTCCCAAGTTTCCCTGACTTTCTGGGACACTTTCGGGCGGTCGTAAGCGGCCCCAGCGATGATTACGATTTCGGCACCGTTGACGAACGCGACCACCGAGCCTGTAAATGCGATCTGGGCTAGTTCCTCCTCCGAACCACCCCGAAGAGACCTTTCGCCAATCAGTGCCTCGGTGACCCAGAAAGGTTTCTCTTGGTGTCCGTGCCGATCTAGGAAGGCTCGGTATTCGGCGGAGAAAAAGGTGTTGCTACTCGAAATGGAATGGATATTGCCCACGTCGAAAAACTCGTGGGCTCCCTGGAGAACAGGTTCCCAATATTCCACCATGGAGTCGAACATGCCTGCCTGTCCGCCAAGCAGCACCACCGACAAGGGATCCGCGGCTTTTATTGCCCTGTGGGACTCGCGAAGAAGTTCGAGATAGGCCGCAGAGTCTCCCTGGAAGAACGTAAGGCCAGGCTCTTGCATTTCAGGCTCATTGGCGACCTCCCAATGGCGCATCGGGTACTCGAGTCCTGGCATGTCGTTGACACCGTCGCCGTCATAACGCTCAACTGTGGCTTCCAACCAGGCCGTGTAAGCCCCAATGTCGCACGGCGCATAGAGGGAGTCACCGAGTTCCGGGAAGGTGGGCTTGGCCTTGGGCTGATCGCCGTGGCAAGTCTCTTGGTCCCAGTTGGCAAACGGCCAGAGAGTCGTAATGACAGCAACCCTGTCCTGTTGCATGACACGAACCATCTTGTCTGTGTTTCGCCAGTTGTAGTTCCCTGGGTCCGTCTCAATGAGACCCCACGAGAACACACCTGGGTGCGGCCTACGCCAGCCTCCAGGACCCGCGTCCCAACCAGCGCTGAGATGTCCAAAGCGACTCGCACCAACGGCATTGGGCCATTCCAATGGAACAAGCTCAGTCGTAGTTGTTGTGGCAACGCTGCCGCTGGGTGCCACGGTGGTTGTCGGTGTCGCCGTCGTCGTTGGTGCCTGTGTTGTCGCGGAGGCAACGGTCGTTGCTGGCGTGGTGGCGTCTGAACCACCGCTGCAGGCCGAAGCCACCAGCAGTACCGTTACGGCAACCGCGTACGTTCTCACGGGGCTCATTCTGTCACTCGTCCCGCAGGGGGACGGTGGGCGTCTCTGACGTCCTGAAACTTGCTGTGCCCCGCCCCGGAGCGATCATCTTGGCGACAACACAAGCGGGATCCGGCCTCGGAATATTGTTGATGGTGGTACGTCCCCTCGCACTGGTAGTTTATCCCCTCGCACGTGGTAAGGGCTGTCGAGCACAATACCGCGTCAGCTGTTACGTGGGGGTGAGAGTCGACCCATCGCACAGTCGGCGCTTCGGAAACACCCTCGTATCGAACGGGCGCACCACCCCATCGATTGATTGGTTGTCCGCCACCACGAGGAGCGCGATGATCGCCGCCCGTCACCAGCCAAGCGCCCCCACGAGCGCACCGACAGACCGAGGAACCAGGGAGCCCCCATGGCAGCCACCACGATCACCGCCGTCACCGCGCATGAAGTACTCGACTCCCGCGGCAACCCGACCGTCGAGGTCGATGTCACGCTCGAGGGCGGTGCCGGCGGTCGCGCCACCGTCCCCAGCGGCGCATCAACCGGTGCGCACGAGGCAGTCGAACTGCGCGACGGTGACGCGACCCGCTTCGGAGGCAAGGGCGTGCTCACCGCAGTCGCCAACGTCGATGGTGATCTCGCTACGGCGGTGCTCGGCATGGACGCCACGATGCAGGCGGCGGTCGACGGTGCGCTGATCGCGGCGGACGGCACGCCGAACAAGGCGCGGCTCGGCGCGAACGCTATCCTCGGCGTCTCGCTCGCCACCGCGCACGCAGCAGCGGCAGCCGCAAACCAGCCGCTCTACCGCTACCTTGGTGGCGCAGACCAGGCCACACTCCCTGTGCCGATGTGCAACCTGCTGAACGGCGGCGCGCACGCCACCAACTCCAGCGACTTTCAGGAGTACATGGTCGTCCCGGTCGGCGCACCGACGTTCCGCGAAGGCGTGCGCTGGACCGCCGAGGTCTACCAGGCGCTCGCGAAGCTGCTCGCCGAACGCGGCCTGCCGACGACCGTCGGCGACGAAGGCGGGTTCGCTCCGACGCTCGCCACCAACCGCGAGCCGATGGACCTGCTGATGCAGGCGATCGAAGCCTCCAGCCGCCGCCCCGGCGACGACCTCGCGATCGCGCTCGACCCTGCCACCTCCGAGCTCTACGCAGACGGCGTCTATCGCCTCGAACGCGAGGGCCGCGACGTCACCTCGGATGAACTGATCGCGCTCTGGGCGGACTGGTGCGACGCCTACCCGATCGTCTCGATCGAGGACGGCATGGACGAGGACGACTGGGCCGGCTGGAGCGCCCTCCACGCGCGCCTCGGCGACCGCGTCCAGCTCGTCGGCGACGACCTGCTCGTCACCAACATCGAACGCTTGCAGCGCGGCATCGAGGAGCAGGCAGCCAACTCCATCCTCGTCAAGCTCAACCAGATCGGCACGCTCACCGAAACCCTCGACACCATCCGCACCGCCCACGCGGCCGGCTGGACAACCGTCATCTCGCATCGCTCCGGCGAGACCGAAGACACCACGATCTCCCACCTCGCCGTCGCGACCGGCGCCGGCCAGATCAAGACCGGCGCCACCGCCCGAACCGACCGCACCGCGAAGTACAACGAGCTGCTACGGATCGAACGCGAGCTCGGCGACACCGCCATCTACGCCGGCCACGCCGCCTTCACGCGCGGCTGACGAACGAGGGCGACGCGCTCCCCAGCTTCCTCGCTCCACTTCCCGAGTTCCAAGGAAGCGGAGCGCGAGAGCGCAGCCCTCGCACACACAGGGCGGGCGGGCGGGCTCCACTCCCACCGCGCACAAACGCCCCGCACAGGCGACAATCGACGCCATGACGAACAGCGACGACCCCACGCCCGGCGACGACCTCCTCGTCGAGCCCGACCTCGCGATCGCGCCGCCGCCGCAGCGCGTCTCCGGCATGCGCACCCCGGACGGCTGGACGCTGCCCGGCAAACCCGACGGCCTGGGCGCCGAAGCCGAAGACGCGTGGCGTCAGACCGGCTTCGTGCTCGCCGACGACCTCAGGCTGATCGCCGCCAACCTCGACCTGCAGGCGCGCATGGCCGCCACCGGCCGCACCCCCGGCGCGCGTACCATGCCCATGGCCGCCATCGCCTCGCTGTGGAGCCGCGCCCTCGAAAGCAGCTCCGACGCCGCCGGCCTGATCCGACGTGGCTCCTACCAGAGCGCGCTGCCGCTGATCCGCCAGGGCGTCGAACTCATCGCCGGGCAATACGGCCTTCGCGCTGACCTCGACGAATTCAAGCGCTGGGCGCACAGCGCCTACGGCCGCAACGCCGACGCGAAAGCGGAAGAGATCGGCCTCGGCCACTACTTCTCGGGGGAGACGATCGCCGGCGACGAACACCTGCGCGTGATCTACCGCGTCGTCTCCGACTTCGGACGCCCCAACTTCGGCCCGACCGCCCTCTTCGTCGCCGACGGCGCGACGCACGAGCGGTACCCGCTCGTCTTCGCTGGTCAAGCGTTCCACTTCGGCTGCGCGCAACTGCTCCACGGCTGGCTGCTCCGCCTCGGCATCAGCCAGCTCCACCTCGCGATGCACGCGCGCAACCACTTCCCCGCCGACGAAGAATTGCGCAACGTAGTCGTCGCGCACGTCGCCGACGTCGAAGCGCTACTCGCCGACGAAGACCGCTGCAGCGTCGAACAGTGGCAGGACGACAACGGCCACGCCCGCCACCTGATCACCCAGTTCCGCCGCCAGCCCCGCGACGCCACAAAGCGCCTGCTCTTCTAAGCGCGCAGCAACCGACGAGCGCACACCACCCCACCTCTCTCTGCTCCAGTCCCCATTTCCAGAACCTCCAGAAAGCGGAGCGCGAGGACTGCGTCCTCGCACACACAGGGTGGGCGGGCGGGTTCCAATTCCAAGGGCCTCAGTCCGCCAACGCCCTGAAGCGCAGCAACCGACGAGCGCACCCCACCTCCTCCACTCCACTCCCCGGGTCCACCTCCAGATTCCAGAAAGCGGAGCGCGAGGGCTGCGCCCTCGCACGAACAGGGTGGGCGGGCGGTCTCCAATTCCCAGGGGTCTCAGTCCGCCAACACCCCGAACTAACGGCGACGGACCGAACCCCGCGCCATCCCACCCTCGCCGCCACAACCAGCGACGCCCAAACGACCCACTCGGCCGTGACTACGGTCACTACCGTTCGGCAGGGGCCAAGGGGACACTGACGCCTGAACTCGCTAGAATCTGGGGCGCCTCCGAGTACCCGCAGGCGGGCACTGGTCGCATTCCTCCCCTCGCAGCCTGGGAGCAAACCATGACCCTCCGCGTTGGCATCAACGGCTTCGGCCGCACGGGACGTCAGGCTTTCCGCGCCTGGTACCAGCGACGTCAGGACGACTTCGAAATCGTCGCCATCAACGGGCGCACCCCCGTCGACATGCACACGCACCTGCTGCGCCACGACAGCGACTACGGCGCGTTCCCCGCGGAAGTCGTCAATGGCGACGACTCCTTCACCGTCAACAACAACGGCAACAGTCACACCGTCAAAGTCTTCGAGGAAGAACAGCCAGACGACATCGACTGGTCATCGCTCGACATCGACCTCGTGATCGACTCCACCGGTGCCTTCCGCGACCGCGCTGGCGCATCGAGGCACCTCGGCGGCAGCGTCAAGAAGGTCCTGATCTCCGCCCCGGCCAAGGACGAAGACTGGACCGTGATCATGGGCGTCAACGACGAGCAGTACGACCCGGCCGCGCACAACATCGTCTCCGCCGGCTCATGCACCACCAACTGCGTCGTCCCCGTCGTCAAAGTGCTGCATGACAACTTCGGCATCGACCGTGGCTTCATGACCACGATCCACGCCTACACGCGCGACCAGAACCTCGTCGACTCGAAGCACAAGGACCTCAGGCGCGCCCGCGCCGCCGGTCTCAGCATCATCCCCACGTCGACTGGTGCGGCGGCGGCCGTTGGCGGCGTCATCCCCGAGCTACAGGGCAAGTTCGATGGCATCGCCTACCGAGTACCCACACCCGTCGTCTCCGTCGTCGACCTCGTCACCGACCTCAGCCAGAGCGCATCCGAGGGCGAGATCAACGAGGCCTTCCTCAGCGCCGCCGACGGGCCGATGAAGGGCTACCTCGTCTACGAACGCGAAGAGCTGGTCTCCAGCGACTTCAAGGAGAACCCAGCCTCATCCATCTTCGACGCGCCATCGACCATGGTGCTCGACGGTGGCATGGCCAAGACCATGAGCTGGTACGACAACGAATGGGGCTACTCCTGCCGCCTCACCGACGTCATCGCCATGATCGCCGAGCGCGGCGTCGACTAACGCCAGCCGCCCGCAACACCCGAAGGGCCGCCCATCGGGCGGCCCTTCTTGGATCCGACGTGCACGCCACCAGAGCCCCACGCGCGGCAACCGAGAACTCCAGTCCCCTCCCGGAGTCAGGGTTCCAGTTCCAGCCTCCAGAGAAGCGGAGCGCGAGGGCGCAGCCCTCGCACGAACAAGGGGGGGGGGTTCTAACTCCCCACCTGCATCACCACCGCCTCGCCCTCCAGCACCACATCGCCATCCGACGTCGCCACCACCACCGATAGCTCCACGATCTCTCGCGACGCGCGCACCCGCGTCACCGTTGCCTCAGCGCGAATCGTCTCGTCGATGTAGACCGGTCGAGGAAAGCGCCAGTTCTGCCGCATGAACACAGAGCCCGGCCCCGGCGTGTCCTCGGCGACCAGCGCGTGCAGCAGCCCCGTCGCGATCCCGCCCTGCGCCGACAGCCCCTCGAACGGCGTGCCATCGACGAACGCCTGATCGAAGTGCAGCGGATTACGGTCACCGGTCAACGCCGAATAGGCCTCGACCATCTCCTCGGTGACCGTCACCTCGCGTGACGCTGTTTGGCCGGGGGTGAGGTTCGTTGGTGCCGGCTCTAGTTCTCTGCGTTCAACCGCGAAAGCACTGGAGCGACCGACGTCAGCTTGTAGCCAGTAGCGTCAGATATCGACCGCGCGTCGACTCCGAGTCCACCGAGCTTCTTCACCGCGTCACTCTGCTTAAGGCCCTCCGTCGCCGCAGCGGCTTCCAGCGCTATCAACTGGCCCAGACGCTCATTGATCTGCTCAAGGACTTCAAAGACTCGCGCGTCATTCACTTCGCACCCCTCGTCCGGTCATGGTTTCTTGACCTTGCCCTGCTTTCTCAGATCAGCGAGCGCCACTCCGACGGTGTTCGGTGTGGTCGAGAGTGCGATCGCGATGTCACCGCGTGCGAGGCCTGCATTGGCTAGCACGGTGATCTTGTCCTTCTGTTTCGCGTCCTCCTGATCTAAGGTCGTGAATGAGCTGACTGGCAGTCCGGACGCGATCCGAACTTCACACTGGACTCACTACACCTCGCCAGCCTGCTCCATCACATCCTCGATGGTGTGGACGCAAGCTAACTCCCCGACCCCCTAGACTAGCCACATGCTCGACGCACTTAGCGACCGCCTGCAGAACACCTTCCGACGCCTCGGCTCGCGCGGCCGCATCTCCGAGGGCGACCTCGATGAGGCCCTGCGCGAGGTCCGCGTCGCGCTGCTCGAGGCCGACGTCAACTTCGCCGTCGTCCGCGACTTCGTCGCGCGGGTCCGCGAGCGCTCGCTCGGCTCCGACGTGATGCAGTCGATCACGCCCGGCCAGCAGGTGATCGGCATCGTCCATCAGCAACTCGTCGAGGTGCTTGGCGGCGACAATCCGGAAGGCGAACCGCTCGAGCGCGGCAGCGGCGGCGCTCCCACCACCATCCTCGTCTGCGGCATGAAGGGCTCCGGCAAGACCACGCTCGCCGCCCGCCTTGGCCTCCACCTCAAGGGGCAGGGCCTCAACCCGCTGCTCGTCGCCACCGACTTCGAGCGCGTCGCCGCCACCGAGCAGCTCCAGTCGCTCGGCGACAGCATTGACGTGCCCGTCTACGCCGAGGAGCACGAAGCGCCACCTGCCGACGTCGCCAAGCGCGCCATGGCGCAGGCGCAGCAGCAGGGCGCGAACGCCATCGTCTTCGACACCCGTGGCGCGGTCGCCTTCGACGACGACATCGCCGACGAACTCGCGGCCCTCGCCGATGAGATCGACCCCACCGAGGTGCTGATCGTCGTCGACGCGATGACCGGGCAGGAAGCCGTCACGCTCGCCCGCGACATCGACGAGGCGATCGAGGGCACCGGCATCGTCGTCAGTAAGGTCGACTCCGACACCCGTGGCGGTGCCGTGCTCTCCGTCCGCGAGGTCACCGGCCTGCCGATCAAGTTCATCACCACCGGTGAGCGCGTTGAGGCGCTGGAAGCCTTCCACCCGGACCGCTTCGCCTCCCGCGTGCTCGGCATGGGCGATGTCGTCTCGCTGGTCGAGAAGGCGAAAGAAGTCGTCCCTGAGCGCGACGCCAAGGAGATGGCACGCCGCGCCCGTACCGGCCAGTTCGACCTGGAGGACTTCCAGGCCCAGATGGAACAGGTACAGGAGATGGGATCGCTCTCCAACCTCGTCGACATGATCCCCGGCATGTCGGGCATGAAGGACAAGATCGGCGATCAGGACTTCGCCAGCGCCGGGTTCGAGCAGGGCGGCGCGATCATCTCCTCGATGACCGTCGAGGAGCGCCAGAACCCCGACATCCTCGATGGATCGCGACGTCGACGCATCGCCAAGGGCTCGGGAACTCAGCCCGCCGACGTAAACCGCCTCTTGAACCAGTTCAAGCAAGCGAAGACACTGATGCAGGCCATGACGACCGGCAAGGGAGCCGGGCAACTTGGCCGCTTCCTCGGCATGTAACTACACTGTTGGCTAGACTGTGTAGTCACGACTGCCGCACGGCATTCACCACCCGACCAGCCTGAGAGAGCCATGCTAAGAATCCGACTCCGCCGCACCGGCAAGAAGAAGCAGCCCCAGTACCGCGTCGTCGTCGCTGATCAGCGCGCCTCGCGTGATGGTGCCTTCGTCGAAGTGATCGGCCACTACAACCCGCGCACCGAGCCGAAGACGCTCGTGCTGAAGGAAGATCGCGTCAAGCACTGGCTGAGCGAAGGCGCGCAGCCGTCCGAGACCGTCCACCGCCTTTTCCACGCCGAAGGCCTGATCGACACGGAGCCGCGCAAGCGCGACACCAAGCCCTCGAAGGCCGAAGAGCGCGCAACGGAGGCCGCCGCCGAGGCCGCAGCAGCGGCCGAAGCCGCCGCCACCGAGGCCAGCGCAGCCGCCGAAGCCGAAGCATCCAGCGATGACGCTGCTTCCGAAGACGCACCCGCCGAGGACGCCGCTCCCTCTGAGGACGCTCCCGCGGAAGAAGCTGCATCCGACGACACACCCGAGGAAGCACCCGCCGACGCCGACGATGCCGCCACAGAAGACAAAGAGGCCGAATAGCCCATGAAGTCGCTCATCGAATACCTCGCCCGCGCGCTCGCCGACCACCCGGACGACGTCCGTGTCGAAGAAGAGCAGCGTGACGACCGAGTCGTGATCCACCTCTTCGTCAACGAAGAAGACAAGGGCCGCGTGATCGGCCGCGACGGCCGCGTCGCCAACGCCATGCGCTCGCTGCTTCACGTAGCCGCCGTCCGCACCGGAGTCCGCGCCAGCCTCGACATCGAATAGCGACATCCGACCGCGAACACACAACAGGGGCGCGTCGCGCCCCTTCTTCGTGCCCTTGGACGCTGACGACGGCTCCCCATCAAGCCTCCAGCTCTCCCTTCCAGCCTCCAGAAAGCGGAGCGCGAGGGCGCAGCCCTCGCACATACAAGGGTGGGCGGGTGGGTCCCCAATTTCTCAGTCATCGAACGCCCCCAGAGCGAAGCGAACGACGACCTCCGCCGAGCGGCAGCACGTGGCTACAATCGCCCAACGCACCAACGAAACGGGAAGCCCATGCGCACCACCTACGTCGTCCTGCTGCGCGGCATCAACGTCGGCGGCGACACGCGCCTGCTAATGGCCGACCTACGCGCGCTGCTCGAAGGCCTCGGGCACCAGAACATCGCGACCTACATCCAGAGCGGCAACGTAGTCCTCAACAGCGACCTCGCCAACGACGCGCTGAGCCGAGGCATCGAAGAGGCGCTACACGAACGTGCCAACCTCGATGTGCCTGTCATCGTCCGCAACCGCGACGAACTCGCAGCCGTGGCCGAGCAACACCCCTTCGCTGCCGTCGAGAGCGACGAAGCGAAGCTCCACGTCATGTTCCTCGCGGACGCGCCAGCCGCCGACGCCATCGCGAATCTCGACGCAGCGCAGTTCGCACCTGACACATTCACGATCGAGGGTCGCGAAATGTTCATCCACTACCCGAACGGAGCCGGTCGCTCGAAGCTCAACATCAATCGGGTCGAGCGCGCGCTCGGGACGACCGCAACCGGAAGGAACTGGCGCACCGTCGCGAAACTGCTGGAGATGGCGAACGACGCCCATCGAACCTGAGCCCTACCCCGAGCGCGCACGCTCCGCTCCCCCCTGGTCTCAGTCGACGACCATTTGCAGTAGCCTGATCCCGTGCTCCTCCCACCGAGAAGCGTGGTATCCGTGAACCGACTCCTGCTCCTTGCCACGACCTGCGGGCTGCTCGCTGCGGCGTGCAGCAGCGACGGCGAAACCGAACCTCGCCCCACGGCTACGGCGACCGGCACGGCAACCGCTGCAGCCACACCAGCAGCGGAGGCAACTGGCGCGCCGCCCGCCACCGCAACGACGATCCCAACCAGCGCAGGCGCAGCGCCAACGCGTGAAGCCTTCCCCGTCCCGTCCGGCTCCCGACCACACGATGTCGCCCCTGCCGTCGACGGTGGCGTCTGGTACACAGCGCAAGGTGCGGCGGCACTCGGCTGGCTGGACCCCTCGACTGGCGAGACGCTGCACGTTGCCCTCGGCGCGGGATCACGTCCGCACGGCGTGATCGTCGGTGCCGACGGCGACGCGTGGGTCACCGATAGTGGCCTCAACGCGATCGTCCGCGTTGAAGACGAGACGCACGAAGTCACCGTCTACCCGCTCCCTGCCGACCGCCCGGGAGCGAACCTCAATACCGCGACCTTCGACGCCCGAGGCGTGCTCTGGTTCACCGGCCAGAGCGGCATCGTCGGTCGCCTCGACCCGGCAACCGGGGAGATGGCCGTCTTCGACTCACCGCGAGGTCGGGGCCCGTACGGCATCGCGGCCACCACCGGGGACGACGTCTACTTCGCGTCGCTTGCCGGCAGCTACGTCGGCCACATCGATGTCGCGACTGACACCATCACCGTGCTCGAACCGCCGACGAATGCGCAGGGAGCGCGCCGCGTCTGGCCCGACTCGCAGGGCCGCATCTGGGTCAGCGAATGGAACGCCGGCGCGGTGGCCCGATACGACCCGGCCACTGGCGACTGGCGCGAGTGGGACCTACCCGGAAACGCACCGCGCACCTATTCCGTCTACGTCGATGAATTCGATCACGTCTGGCTGAGCGACTTCGGCGCGAACACCCTCGTCAGGTTCAATCCCGAGAGCGAAGACTTCGAATCCTTCCCCCTCTTCGGAAACCCGGCCAATGTGCGTCAGCTGCTCGGTCGGGACGGCGAGGTGTGGGGCGCGGAGTCCGCCGCGGACCAACTCGTCGTCATCCGCTACTAGCCGCGACCTCTGGCTCCAGTCCCGGACCCGCCGACTCCATCTCCGCCTCCAAGCTCCAGCCTCCAGAGAGCGGGGTGCGAGGGCTGCGCCCTCGCACCCACAAGAGTGGGCGGGTGGGCTCAACACCACTCAGTCGTCGAACACCCCCAGAGCGCAGCGAACGAGGACGGCACCGCCACACAGCAGCCCGAACCGGGCACGCAAGGTACCCTTGCTGCATGGCACGCAAGCCCGCTGACCCGAACGCTCCCGCGCGCATCACCGTCGGCCGCATCAACGGCGCGTGGGGGCTGCGAGGGCACGTCAAAGTCACCCCCTTCACCTCCAACCGCGAGCGCTTCACCCCCGGCCAGGTGCTGCTGATCGATGGCGAACCGGCGCGCATCCTTCACGTCGCCAGCCCCAAGGGCTACCCCTGCGTCCAGTTCGAGGGCATCACCAACCGCAACAAGGCCGACTCGCTCAAAGGCACCATGATCGAGATCGACGAGACCGACCTCCCCGAGCTACCGCCCAGCGAGTACTACGTCCACGACCTGATCGGCCTCACCGTCTACACCACCGACGACGAAAAGCTCGGCCGCATCGGCGACATCCTGCACACCGGTGCCAACGACGTCTACGTCGTCCGGCTCAAGGGCCAGAAGGACATCCTGATCCCCGCGATCGCGGATGTCGTCACGGAAGTCGACCTCGGCAACCGCCGCATGACCGTCGACCCGCTGCCCGGGCTGCTCGACCGGTAGCGCTTGCCGATTGCCGCTCGTCGGCCCGCGTTCCTATACTCGAAACGTGGGCCCGTAGCTCAGCTGGGAGAGCGCTGCGTTCGCAATGCAGAGGTCGGGGGTTCGAGTCCCCCCGGGTCCACCAACTCCACCGCCACAGCCACCGCTCACCGCGCCGCTTCCTCCACCACCGACCGACGGCGTCGACGCAACCACACGACGCACGAACACGCCGTGCGATAACGTCTGTGGAACCTATTAGCGAAGTGAAACGCGTGTCATCTCCGGTTTCCACCGTCGTCACGGGCATCGTCAGTTCCTCGTAAGGTTTGAGCGCGCATCCATCGCGCATCCACGTCCATACTGCGTGACCTCGCCGAACCCGAATCCGTGCCACGAGGACGCCAGATGCCGCTGCCTGCCGACGCCAATCTTGAAGCAGACCTTGCGCAGCGCGAGCACGACAGCCAGTACCGCATGGCATTCGAGGCGTCTCGGGACGGCATCATTCTCAGACGGCTGGACCGCACAATCCTTGATTGCAACGCCACGCTCTGCCGCATGCTCGGATACGAGGCCGATGAGCTGATCGGCGAGGACGTGCTCCGCATCATCCACCCGGACGATGTCGAGTGGTTGCGAGACCAGCGCAAGCGCCGCAGCGCGGGAGAAGCCGTGCCGGAGCGCTACCTGATGCGACTCGTGCGGAAGGATGGTTCCAGCATCACCGTCGAGACATCGTCCGCCCTGCGCGGGACGTTCGACGACACTGAAGGCAACATCGTCGTCTACAGGGACGTCACGGACAGCGTCGATGCCGGTCGCGATCGACGCGAGAGCGACGAACGCTTCCGCGCGGTCTTCGACGACTCGCAGACCCCACTCGTACTGATCGACGCGCAGACACGGCTACCGCAGCGTAATCAGGCCTTCGCTGACATGCTCGGCTACACGCTCGAGGAATTCGGTGAACTTCCGCGCGGCGCGTTCATGATTCCCGCCGACGTGGACGCCGGGGACCAACGACTCGACCGCCTGTTTGCCGGCGGCGACCCTGATCCCCAGCCATACGCGCGGTGCTACAAACACCGGAACGGCCAACCGGTCGAGGTGATGGTTCAGGAGTCGGTACTCGACGTCGACGGCGAGCGCGTCGGCATCCTCTTCTCGACTCGCGACGTCACGTCCGAACGGGTGGCGCAAGCGGCGTTGCGCGACAGCGAGGATCGCTTCCGCTCGATCTTCGAGGATTCGCTCACGCCGATGGCGTTCGTCGACATCCCGAACCGGAACACGACGCGGAACCGAGCGTTCGCAGACATGCTCGGATACTCCCCCGACGAAATCTCCAAAGTCCCGCCGGGCGCATTGATGACGCCCGATGACGCCGAGACAGCTAACCGCCGGTTCAACTACACCGCCGATGGCATGCCGGTTGATCCGGATCCATTCGCCCGTCGCCTCCAGCATCGCGACGGGCGAATGGTCGATGTCATTGTCCAGATGTCGCAACTCAGTACCGACGGAGGGGGAACGGGTGTGCTGGCCTCGCTCCGCGATGTGACAGCGGAACGGGCTGCCATCGAGGCGCTCCAGGAGAGCGAAGACCGATTCCGCTCCATCTTCGACGACTCGCTCACGCCACTCGTGCTCATGGACGCAAGTACCAGCAAGGTGACGCGTAACCGTGCGTTTGCCGAGATGCTCGGCTACCCCGCAGACGAGATCTCAGACCTCCCCCGGGCCGCGTTCATCCTTCCCGATGACTCAGACGGGACCAACCGGCGACTCGCCGAATACGCCGTCAGCGGCAAGACGGAAGCGGAACCCTTCCCGCGTCGCTACAAGCACCGCGATGGACATTTCGTCGATGTCGTAGTTCAGGCGTCGCCGCTGAACGTCGCCGGCCAACGCGTGGGCGCGCTCGCCTCGTTCCGCGATGTCACGGTGGAACGTGCCGCACTCGCCGCCCTGCAGGAGAGCGAGGAACGCTTTCGCGCCGTCTTCGAGGATTCGCTGACGCCGATGTCGTTCGTGGATGCGGGGACATTGAGAACCACCCGCAACCAGGCCTTCGCGGAGATGCTCGGCTACTCCCAGGAGGAATTCGCAAGGCTCCCGCGAGATCAGATGCTCGCACCCGCTGATCAGGAGGAAGCCGAACAGCGCGTTGAACGCCTGCTCGACAGTGATGATGTCGCCACAAAGGCGTATCCGCGGCGCTACCTCCACAAGAGCGGGCACTCGATCGACACGATGGTTCAGCTCTCGCTGCTGAACATCGAGGGGAGACGCGTCGGCGTCCTCGTCTCGCTCCGTGATGTGACCGCAGAGCGCGCCGCTCAACAAGCGCGACAAGAGAGCGAGGAACGGTTCCGCGCGGTCTTCGAAGACTCGCTCACGCCGCTCGCGCTCGCTGACGCCGCAACCGGACATACCACGCGCAACCGCGCATACGCCGCGATGCTCGGGTACACGTCAGAGGAGATCGCCGACCTTCCTCGGAGTGCGTTCATCCTGCCCTCCGACATGGAACCGGCGACGGAGCTCCTCCAGAGCATGCTCGACGGGAGCCAGCGTGCGTTAGGGCCGTACACGCGACACTTTGTGCACAAAGACGGTCACGTGATCGATGCCGAGGGCCAGGCGTCGACGATCGAGGTTGCTGGCGAGCGGGTCGCGGTTCTTTTCTCTGCACGCGACACGACCATCGAGCGCGCGGCTCAGACAGCGATTCAGGAGAGCGAGGAGCACTACCGTACGCTCTTCGAGACCGCGCAGAACGGCAACATCGTCGTTGGTCGCGATGGTCGACTGCGTTTCGCCAACGCGGCGGCGGCTCGGCTGCTCGGGCGCGAGGACGAGGGCTTGGTCGGCATGGACTATGGCTCGCTCGTTCACCCAGATGAGCGTGAGCAGGCGCTATCGGCGGTTGAAGCGGTCTTCAACGTGCCCGCGGGTCAAACGCTACGCGAATCACCACGGCGTATCCGACGGTTGCTGAAAGCTGATGGCAGCGTCGTCACCGTCGACATCACGATTTCGCTGTACCGAGAGGACGGCGAGGTCACCGGACTGCACTTCGAGTGGACCGACATGACCGCGCTACTGGAGAGCGAAGAACACTATCGGACGCTCTTTGAGACCGCGCACGTTGGCAATGTTGTGATCGGTCACGATCGGAAGGTCAGATTCGCCAATCAGGCGGCCGCCGCGATGCTGCGCTGCCAGCCAGACGACCTGATCGGCAAGGCCTACAGCGAGTTCGTGCGGGAGGACGAGCGCGAGTCTGTCGAATCACTGCTTGATGGCCTCCTCTCGGGCGACCGAGAGTTCTCCGAGGCCGGGCTCGCGCGGCCTCTGCGGCGGGTCGATGGCACCGCTGCGACCGTGCACGTCACTTCTTCCTTCTACCGGGAAGGTGGCGAAGTAACCGGCATCCATGTTGAGTGGATCGACGCGACCGAGATCCTGCGCCTGCGAGATCAACTGCTCCAGTCGCAGAAACTGGAGGCCGTCGGCACACTGGTCGCCGGCGTCGCGCATGACTTCAACAACCTGCTCACCGGCATCGGCGGCAGCATCGAACGGGCGACGGCCGAGCACGGGGACTCACCGTGGCTCGACCGGGCGTCGGTCGCCACCGACCGAGCATCGGATCTCGTACAACAACTGCTGCGGTTCTCAAAGCAGATCGAAGCCAGTCCCACCGACGTCGACGCGGGAGAACTGGCGACGGAGACCGTGTTCCTGGTGCGGGAGACGGTCGATCGCCGAATCTCGATCTTGCTCAACACCCCCGACACCACGGCACACATCGCAGCGGACCGCACTCAGATCCACCAGGTGCTGATGAACCTGATTCTCAACGCCTGCGATGCGGTCACCGAGCGGCTCGAAGCGGCGGCGGACGACTCATACGAACCGCGGGTCAACGTAGCCATCCGCCATCTCGATCAGTGGGAGCCCGCCGACGGCGAAGCCACATCGTGGGTTGAGCTGTCCGTATCGGACAACGGCATCGGCATCTCACCCGAGGTGCGCGCTCGCATCTTCGACCCGTTCTTCTCGACCAAAGAGACCGATCGCGGAACCGGACTCGGGCTCTCCACCGCGTACGGCATCGTGCGCGATCACGGCGGATCGATCAGCGTCGAATCCGCGCCGGGAGAAGGTTCGAAATTCGCCGTTCGTCTCCCGACGCCACTCTTCAACGGCGAGACGGCCGACGATGGCGGCCACGCCATAGAAGCCGTCCAGCATCCCGACCCGGGCGGGCGTGTGCTCGTTGTCGATGACGAGGTCGTGATCGGCGAGATTCTGGACGGCGTGCTCAGCGCCGCTGGATACGAAGTCGTCTGCGCGATCGGCGGTCGAGAAGCTCTGCGGCTGGCCAACGATCAGACGTTTGACCTCGTACTGCTCGACATCAACATGCCCGGCATCGATGGCTGGGAGGTGCTCGCCGAATTGCGACAGACGCACACCGACCTCCCGGTGATCATGGTCAGCGGCTACGCGCACCACGCCGACGCCATGGAGCGAGGCGCACGACGGCTGATTCAGAAGCCATTCGACAGCTCCGCAATGCTCGCCGCCGTGGGCGAGGAGATTCGCACGCACTAACCGTCGTGGACGCCTCTGGAGCCGGCCACCTGAACTGCCGCCGTTCGTCGCCGCTCTGATACCCTCCGCCAGCGCCGAGGAGCGAACGACCATCGACGTCCCTGCTGCCGCCGAAGACCTCACCCCCGCCTGGCTGACGCACGCCCTGCGCGAGGGCGGCGTGATCGACGGCGCCACAGTCGTCGAGGCGTCGGTTGCCGCGATCGGCGCGGACCAGGCCTTCGCCGGCCAACCGTTGCGCGTCAGCCTGCGCTACGACAGCGACGAGCCGGACGCACCCGCCACGCTCGTCGCCAAGCTCCCCGCCACCGCCCTGCCGATGCGCCGCGCGCTCAGCGGACTCGGCTGGTACGAGACCGAGATTCGCTTCTACGAAGAGATCGCACCCAACTTCGGGACGCGCACCCCTCGCCGCTACTTCACCGCGATGGCGCCGGACGAGCTGAACTACGTGCTGCTGATGGAAGACATCACCAGCGGCACCGTCGGCAATCAGATCGCCGGCGCTTCCCTGGATCAGGCCCAGGTCGCCATCGACGAACTCGCGCGCATCCACGCCGCGTGGTGGAACGATCGACGGCTCGACGACCTCGGCTGGCTACGTCGGGGGGCCGTGCGCTCGATCGAGCGTGCCGACTTCTGGGCGGGGTTCTACGAGCGGAACTGGCCTGTCGCGCAGGAGTTGATGGCCGGCATCCTGCCTCCGGAGATCGTGCCGCTCGCCGAACGCCTCGGGCCCTACTACGTCGACCTCGTCGGCGACGCCGGGGACTCCCCGCGCACCCTGGTGCACGGCGACTTCCGCCTCGACAACATCTTTTTCACCGCTGACGGCACACCGCCGACCATCATCGACTGGCAGCTCACGACTGCCGGGCGTGGCGGATACGACCTCGCCTACTTCCTCGGTACCAACCTCACCCCGGAGCTGCGCCAGGCGCACGAAGACGAGTTGCTCCACCGCTACCACGACACGATCGCCGCAATCGACGCCAAGTACAGCTACGACGTCTTCCGCAACGACTACATCACCGGACTGCTACTCGTCTTCGGCTTCTGGATTCAAACCGCCGGCGCATCAACCTACCCGGAGGCTGGCTACCCACTGCGCGACAGCGCCCTCACCCGCGTCTCGCAAGCGCTGCTCGACCTCGACGCCATCTCGCTGCTCGACTGACGCCCGCCCTCGACAGCCGACGTACACCCTCCAGATCGAGATTCCAGAGAGCGTAGCGCGAGGGCGCAGCCCTCGCACGAACAGGGTCCCGGCCGGCTCCACCCCGCAACAGCCGCCGTTCGTCGACACCTCCGACGCGCCGCAACGTGATCTCCGTTGCGTACCGCAACCACCGACGCACCACACACTGCCAACAGCCGACCAACGCAGACAGCGAGGACCGCATGACCGAAGACAGCCAGCACACCGCGCAAGGCAGCACCCCGTGGCTCGGTGCGCTCGCCGCCCCGATCGCCGTCGCCGTCTGGGTCGCCCTCACCGCGCGCACCGGCACCACCTACCACCTCTTCCCGTTCGTCGTCGCCGCCTCGCTGGGCGTCATGTCGCGGCTCAGTGGCCCGCCGCTCTCGCGCGCTGACACGATCGCCACCGCCCTCGGTGGGCTCGCCGCAGTCGCCGCCGGCTGGTTCCTGCTCGTCGCCCTCGACGAGACCTCAACCGCCACCTTCGTCGTCGACCAACCCGGCGGCGTCGCCGGAGAGACCGCCGTCTTCGCCATCCTCGGCGTCGCCTTCAGCGTCTGGTGGACGCGCCGCACGACGCACGACTAGGCAGCGGCCACAGCCCGCTCCACCCTCTCCTCCAAGCGCCGCACGAGATCGCGCGGACGAGACCGACACCGTCCGCCAGCCTCAAGAGAGCGGAGCGCGAGGACGCAGCCCTCGCACAGATAAGGGCGGGCGTGTGGGCTCCAATCCACTAACCTGAGCAGCCAGCCGCCGACCTGACGCACCGATCGAGAGAGTCACCCGATGCCACAACTCCACGTCCTCCGCGTCTTCATTGCGCCGGACGGCAGCGCCGGCAACCCCCTCGGCGTCTTCGTCGACGGCACCGACGTGCCCGCTGACCAGCGCCAGACGGTCGCCACTGACCTCGGCTACAGCGAGACCGTCTTCGTCGACGACACCGCAAGCGGTGAACTGCGAATCTTCACGCCCGGCAACGAACTGCCATTCGCCGGCCACCCGCTCGTCGGCACCGCCTGGCTGCTCGACACGCTCGACCGCCTCCCCGACCCGCTCCGCCCGCCCGCGGGCGACGTGCCGACGTGGATCGAGGAGGGCGAACGCTGGATTCGCGGTCGCGCCGGATGGATCGGCGAGATCATCTACACCCAGCTTGATACCCCGGACGACGTCACCGCCATGACCGCCGACAACAATGGCTACTACTGGGCGTGGGAAGACGAGGCTCAGGGGCACGTCCGATCTCGCTTCTTCGCCGGTTCCTTCGGCATCCCCGAAGACCCCGCGACCGGTGCTGCTGCGGTCGGCCTCGCCACACAGCTCGCCCGCCCGATCCAGATCCGGCAGGGCGAAGGATCGATCCTCCACGCCCGCCCCGGCCCGGACGGCACGGCTGAGGTCGGCGGCCTCGTCGTGCTCGACGACACGCGTGACTACACGCCGCCCGCCGGCTGACCGTCCGACGACGCTCTCGACACGCCGCGTATACTCCTCGCATGGTCACAACAGACGACACCGCCACCGACACCGACAAGATCTCCGTCCTCGTCGTATCGGACTTCATCTGACCGTGGTGCTATGTCGGCCTCGTGGAGATCGAACGACTGCAGCGCGAGTACAACGTCGAAGTGCGCTGGGCACCCTACCTGCTCAACCCTTCGATCCCGCCTGAAGGCAAGGCGCGCGAACCGCAGACGAACGATGACACCCCGAAGTCGCACCTTGAGCTGATGGGCGAGGCACGCGGCGTCACCTTCAAGCGCGGACGCACCTTCACACCCAACTCACACAAGGCGCTTGAAGCGGCTGAGTTCGCATACGCGCGCGGCCTCGACGTTGATGACTTCCACCGCGCGCTCTTCAAGGCCAACTTCGAGGACTTCGAGAACATCGGCGACATCGACGTGTTGCTACGCATCGCGAGCGAGAACGGCATCGACAGCGACGGGCTGCGACAGGCCCTCGACAGCGGCGAGTTCACGGAACAGGTCGACACCCAGATCGACTGGGCGCGCTCTGTCGGCGTCACCGGCATCCCGACCTTCATCTTCGACAACAAGTACGCCCTCGTCGGCGCGCAAGAGTTCGACGCCTTCCAGAAAGTCATGGCTACGCTCAAAGACGAGCGGGCCAGCGGCGAAGACGCAGCAGGCGCAGGCTCCTAGCCACACGGATCGAAGTCCCACCGCTCGACGTGTCGCCACGGCACACGCCCGACGAACAAGGCGCAGCCTTCTAGTGCGGTTCATCGCCACACGCAAGCGGCTCCAGCTCCAGCCTCCAGAAAGCGGACCGCGAGGGCGCAGCCCTCGCATCCCACAGGGCGGGTGGGCGGGCTCCACAGCCCTGGCTAGCGGATCGACCCACCTCGCGGATCGCCGAGCCCTCGACGCCACCGCGGCAGCCACAGCGCGCCGCCGGACAGCCAGATCGCCATCGTCGTTGCGACGACCCCGATCTTGCTCAATCCGACACCGCCGACGAACCCGAGCGCCAGCCCGACATCCCAGCCTCGCGAATTCCGCGCCGCCGACGCCGACTTCAAGATCGACTCATGCTGTCGCGCTGACGCCTCAACCAGAGAACGCTCAGTCAGAGAAAACATGCCGCACCACTCAATTACCTTTTACTGGTTTGTGACACCAGTAATATAGCGTTCACCGGTTACGGTGTCAACCGCCAAATACCCTTACACCGGTATCGCCAGTGATATAGTCGAACTATGGATTCGCAAGCGCTCGACACCCTGCTCGATTTCATGAACAGCCACCACACCGACGACGTGCATGGAGTCTTCACCGATGACCTCTTCGCGACGCCCGAGCTGGCCGCCGGCCAACTAATCGCGGTCGGCCTGATCGACGCCGGTGCGACCGTCACCGCCACTGAAGCGCGCCTCCTGCAACGTGTCCGCGACGCGATCAACTCGCTCGTCCCCGGCTCATACGTCGCTTCAGACGTCGACTACGACGACATCGCCGCCGAACTGCCGCTCCACCTGCGGCTCGACACCAGCGCGGGCCGATCGACGCTCGAAGGCACGCCGCCCGGCATCGCCGGCATCGCGGCCCGCATGCTCGGCCTCGCCCACGACGCGATGACCGACGGCACGTGGCAGCGCATCAAGACCTGCGGCAACAAAGACGACTGCCGCTGGGCCTTCCTCGACCGCTCGAAGAACGGCTCCCGCGTCTGGTGCGACATGAGCAGCTGCGGCGCCGCCGCGAAGGCAGAAACCTACCGCGCAAAGCAGCGAGCAAGACGAGCCGCGCAAGCCTAGCCGCCCGCCGACGTCCCGGCACTCCCTCCCGCCACAGCGACCCACCGACGCACGAAGCGCAGCGACGATTCGGCGACGGAGCCGCGTCGGCGGGTAACACCGACCAGACATCCTCCTCCGAGCTTCCAAACTTCCACAGAGCGGAGCGCGAGGGTGCAGCCCTCACATCACAGCTTCCAAACTCCCAGAGAGCGGAGCGCGAGGGCTGCGCCCTCGCATCACATAGGGCGGGTGGGCGGGCTCCACTCCTCGCGAAGTACCGCCGACGCACGAACCCCTGCCCCCGCCACAGCAACCGCCGACGCACGAAGCACAGCGACGCCCCAGCAACGGAGACACCGCGCAGACACCCAAGTTCCAGGCTTCCAGACAGCAGAGCGCGAGGGCGCAGCCCTCGCATCACTCAGGGCGGGTGGGCGGGCTCCACCTAGTCCAGCAGCGCGTCCACCGACAGCGTCCCGGCACCCAGCAGCACCAGCGCGACGCTCGCGAGGCCCAGCAGAATCGTCAGCTCGTAGCCCTGCGCGTTCTCATTGCCCTGGAACGGCGCGCCGATCTTGAACTTCTCGGCCCACGTCGCCACCACCATGTTCGCGGCCAGCGGGATCGCCACCCAGTGAGTCCCCAGACCAACGAGCAACAGCAACCCGCCGACGAGCTCCAGCGTCGCCACCAACCGCGCATTGAGCTGCGGGAACGGCACACCCAGGCTCTCCATCCAGCGGCCGGTGCCGGAGATTCCCCGGCTCCACTTGCCCCAGCCGGAGTGCGCGAAGATCACGCCGAGCGCGACGCGCAGCGGCAGAGCGCCCCACTCCAACGTCGACGTGCCAAATGGTTCGGTGATCAGGTCCATCGAGGTACTCCGCAGCGACGCAGCCGAGGCCGTGTCCAACCTCGATGCTACCGGCGGAACAGCGATGCACACGTGATCTCGATCGCACGAGTAGACGTGCGATCACGAGAGCGATCACCAGCAGATGACAGAAGCGAGACCGCTACGACTTGTGCGGCAGCTCCACCACGGCAGTGCCCTGCACCGGACGCTCGCCGCGCTCGTTCTCCATGTAGACATCAAGCTTCACGCGCGGACCCTCATCGTCGTCGGTCGTGTCCGTCACCAGCACCTGCAGCTTCAGCACATCGTCGTGATGCACGGGTCGGCGGTAGCTGACATCGATCGAGTGCATCACGCCCTCGATGCCCGCCCAGTCCGTCACCACATGGTTCATCATCGCGAAGCTCATGCTGCCCGGGATGATCGGCGACGCGAGCCCGAGGCTGCGTGCGCCCTCCTTGCTGTCGAAGCGTCCATCGCCCGGCCCGCGACGGTCACCGCGGGACCCGCCGGCATTCAGACCCAGGAACAACTGCACATCGTCGGAGCTCGGAGTCTGCGACTCCTCCCACTCATCGCCGATGTCGACGTCCTCGAAGTAGCGCTGCTCAGGCACTGGTCACCTCCCGATGCACCATCGACGCTTCGCTCGCCGCGACGGCGACGTCGTCCTGGTTCGTGAAATCGGTGCGACGCACCACGAACACCATCGTTCCGCTGCGACCGGTCTTCGCGAAGACCTCCTTCACGGACGTCTTCGCCGTGATCGTGTCGCCGGGCTTCACCGTCGCGTACGACTCCAGTCGCGTACCCGCCATGAATGTCGTGTTCCCAAACTGCACGTTCGGGTCGAGCCCGCCCTGGCCGAAGCTCAGCGCCGACATCAGTCCCGGAGGGGCGATGATCTCGCCATCGGTGAAGAGCGGGTTGCTGTCGTCCAGCGCCTTGCAGTAATCGGCGATCATCTCCGCCGTCACTTCAACCGACCCCAGCTCGACATCAACGCCGATCACGCTCTCGTCGTACTCGAATGTAGCCTCAGCCTCAGACGTCATTCGTCATCCCCTCCCGGCCAGCCTCTCCGGCTAGTCCGCTTGTACCGTGTCCTCGACGCGTACGGCGGTAAACTCGCCGCCCGCAAGCTCTTCCACGAGCGCCTCCACTGAGGTCACCGGTCGCTGGAACGCCGTCAGACATCGCCCAACCGCATTTACGAAGTGCGCATCGCTCCCGCCGACGAGCCCGAGTCCGTGCTCCTCCGCCAGTGCGAGCGCCCTCCCGTTTTCGTCATCATTGCTGCCGCCGTTCAACTGCTCCACGGCCGTCACATGCTCCAGCGAGACGCCGCGCTCCGCCACGTGCTCCGCCAGCCCGATGCGCGGCCGCCCGGCGTGCGCGCCGACGGCAAAGCCGCCGAACTCGCGCGCGGCTCGGAAGACATCCTCGTATGGCAGCGAGACGTTGGAGAGATCGAATTCAGTCGTGAAACGGTCCGTCACGCCATAGACCAGCACGTGGCCCACGTCCGTCTCCACCTCCGCGCCACGCAGTACCGTAACGCCGTACTGCTCCGCGATGTCGGAATAGTCGACGCTCGCGTCGAAGCTACGATGCTCCGTCAGCACGATGCCGTCGACCATGAAGCCCTTCTTGCGACGGGCGACGATCCACTTCAGATAGCCCTCGACCGTCCCGCCTGCGTCATCAGACGCATCGGTCGAGTGCGAGTGCAGGTCGAGGTACCAGGGGCGGGAGGCGTCAGCGCTCGTAATGGGTGAAATCCAGTTCGCGGCCTCCTCGCGAATGTCGAGGGGCCGCCAATTCTTGTCTCGCTATGCCCAACGAGTCAATCCGCCGTCGCAGCGAGCACGGTCCGTGACCTCTCCGCCAGCTCGCTTCGACCGGAAAGATCCCAGATCTAGGTTCGGTCTGACACCGCCGACAGATCGCGATGCGCGTCAGAGTTCCCGCGGAGTCAGGGACTCCGACGTTGGTCCATGACGTTCGTCCCTTGCCTCGCCTATCGCCCCGAAGTGAGAATGCCGCTCATGCCCGATCCGACCCCAGACCCAGCCGCATTCAGCGAACGCGAGATGGCACTCAACGTCTGGCTGCACAACCACGTCGGCATCGACGACGTCCGCCGCATCGTCCGCGAGGATCCGGAGAGCATCCTCGTCTCCAAATTCGAACCCGGATTCGCCCCCGGCCTGCACTCGATGCTCGACGAGCTGCCCGAGCTCTTTGACGGCGACGAGATTTCGAGCGCCTACTCAGCCGTCGCCGCCGCCGAGGAATCGGCGGATGCGCTGCGCGTCGATGTCTGGGACCAGGCGATGCGCCGCCTGCTGGCCACGCTTGGCGCGCAACGCGGCATCGAGGACGACCGGCAAGCCCTGATCCGCGTCGGCATCGACTCGGTTCGCGCGATCCTCGACTCGGCGCTCTGGTCGGTTCCGCTGATCAGCGACGACTACGAGCCGCAACCCGGTGAGATCACGGCGTTCCGCGAGGTCACCAGCAGCATGTCCCCGGATCACGACCTCTTCACGCGACACTACGGACTCTTCGAGGACCTCGACGTCGTCAACCACTGCCCCGGCGCGCCCTTCGCGCGGCTCATGCTCAGCCAGGCATGGCAGGTCTGCACCGGCACCACGCCACCCGAGTAGCACCGCCCGAGTAGTT
This sequence comes from Dehalococcoidia bacterium, assembly GCA_036013055.1. GTDB lineage: Bacteria > Chloroflexota > Dehalococcoidia > UBA2979 > UBA2979 > SHYR01. Next base: position 112,569 of record DASCQM010000002.1, read on the forward strand.
CGACCCGCGTCACCTTCGCCGACAGAACAGACAGACGACGGACGAACGCCCGCCGCGGTGTGTGGCTACGCCTCGTGCCAGTCGTCGCTCGCCAGCGCGTCCAGCGCCGGCTCGTCGAGCTCAATCCCGAGCCCGGGGCCGCGTACGCGGAGGTGTCCACCCTCGGGCCGCAGCGGCTCCGTCACCACGTCCGATGCCAGGTGATCCCCAGTGCCCAGCCCCTGCGCCGCGTCCCACGGCAGTGCGGCTGCCAGCTGCAACGCGGCGGCCGTGCCGATGCTCGAGTCGAACGTCGTCGTCACGAAACTGCCGATGCCCGCTTGAGCCGCCCGACGTGCCAGCGCCAACGCCGGGCGGATACCGCCCAGCAGCATCGGCTTCAGCACCATCACGTCGGCGGCGTGCAGCGCCAGTACCTGCTCGGCGGTTTCGCCACGCGTGAGTGACTCATCGGCCGCCAGGCGGAACGGTGAGCGGTCACGCAGCCGCGCCAGCGCCTCGACCTCGTCCGCGGCCACCGGCTGCTCCAGCAACTCGACGCGGAGGTTGGTGAATTGGTCGAGCGCACCGGCCGCCGTCTCTTCGTCCCATGCGGCGTTTGCGTCCAGACGCACGACCGCGTCCGGGCAGGCCTCGCGCACCGCAGAGACCAGCGCGAAATCATGCTCCAGAGAACCGACGCCTACCTTCAGTTTCAGCACGCTATATCCAGCCTCAGTCGCCTCGCGCGCGTATCGCGCCACGTCCTCCGGCTCGCCCTGCCCGAGCACCGCATTCACCAGCACCGACTGCGCCGGAGACTCGTCCAGCAGCGCCGCCACCGCGACGCCTGCGCGCTTGCCTTCGAGGTCGAGCAGCGCGGTATCGATCGCACAGCGCAGCGCGGCGACGCCGTCGCCATCGGCCGGCAACACATCGAGCACCGCGAGCCCACTCAGCCCCACCATCGCCCCACCGAACTGATCGAGCAGATGCAGGACGTCGTCGCGTGTACCCGCTTCGAAGCCCGGGAACGGCGACGCCTCGCCAATGCCGGTCTGCCCCGACTCGTCGCGGATCTCGACGACCACACACTCGCGATCGTCGAGCGCCCCGCTCGCCGCCTCGAACTGACTGTGCAGCGGCAGCGTGAATGGTCGCCAGCGCACGGACGCGATCGTGGGAGCACCTTCGCCCGTCACAGCGTCACGCCGATCGCCAGCAGCACGGCGAAGACCAGATGCAGCCGTGCCGTCGACCGCAGCGCACCATTCAATGTTGGCCCGTCCTCGGAGTGCATCACCGCGCGCACCGGCGCGATCGCCAGCGGCAGCGTCAGCCACGCCAGCAGTACGAACGGCGGGAAGTCACCGACGAGCCACAGCCCACCGGCCACGAGGTACGCCGCAACAACCGTCACCACGTACTGCGCGCGCGCCAGGGGACGCCCCAGGCGCACCGCCAGCGTCCGTTTCCCGGCCTCGCGGTCGGTATCGATGTCGCGCACGTTGTTCACATTCAGAATCGCCGTCACCGTCAGCCCCACCGGAATCGATGCGAACAGCACCTCGCCGCTCAACTCGCCCGCCTGCACGAAATACGTTCCGCCGACGGCCAGCAGACCGAAGAAGACGAAGACGAAGACATCACCCAGCCCGCGATAGCCATACGGCCACGGCCCGGCGGTATAGGCAATCGCCGCGACGATCGAGGCGAGACCGATCGCGATCACGATCCAGCCCGCAACCACCGTCAGATAGACACCCGCTGCGGCGGCCAGCCCGAACGCGACCGCAGCACCTACCGTCACCCCGCGCTCCGTCACCAGCCCCTGCTGCGTCACGCGCGGCGGACCGAGCCGCGTCTCCGTGTCGGCCCCGCGACGGAAGTCGGCGACATCGTTCGCCAGGTTCGCGCCGACCTGTAGCGCCAGCGCGCCGAAGAGCGCGGCGGCGGCCGGTCCAACGGCAAACACCTCATCGTGGATCGCCAGCGCCGTGCCGACGAGCACCGGAGCGATCGCCGCCGTCAGCGTCGGCGGCCGGATCGCCAGCAGCCAGATGCGGAACGGACCCGGACGCGATGCGGAGAGCGCTTCAGCCATCGATCGCCTTACGGCAGTCGCTGAAACTTCGAGAAGTCGGGCGTGCGCTTCTCGAGGAAGGCGTCGCGGCCCTCCTTGCCCTCGGCGGTCTGATAGAAGAGCGACGTCGCGTCACCGGCGAGCTGTTGCAGCCCGACGATACCGTCCGTGTCGGCAAGGAATGCGGCCTTCAGGAAGCGGATCGCGGTCGGGCTGTGCGCCAGGATCTCGCGCGCCCACTTCACGCCCTCGTCCTCAAGCTGGTCCAGTGGCACCACCGTGTTCACCAGCCCCATTTCCAGCGCCTCCTGCGCGTCGTACTGGCGGCAGAGGTACCAGATCTCGCGCGCCTTCTTATGGCCCACGATGCGAGCGAGTTGCGTCGACCCGAGCCCGGCGTCGAAGGATCCGACCTTCGGCCCCGTCTGCCCGAAGCGCGCGTTATCGGCGGCGATCGTCATATCGCAGATCACGTGCAGCACATGGCCGCCACCGATCGCATACCCCGCGACGAGCGCGATCACCGGCTTCGGCATTGAGCGGATGTAGCGCTGTAGCGGCAGCACGTTGAGCTGCGGCACGCCGTCGTCGCCCACGTACCCGCCGTCGCCGCGCACACGCTGGTCGCCGCCGGAGCAGAACGCGCGCCCACCGGCACCGGTCAGCAGCACGACGCCAATATCCGCGTCGGCGCCGGCGTCGAGGAAGGCGTGGTGCATCTCCTCCGTCGTCAGCGGTCGGAACGCGTTATGCAGCTCCGGACGGTTGATCGTGATCTTCGCGATCCCCTCCGCCTTCTCGTACAGGATGTCGGTATAGTCCCCGGCGGACTGCCACTCGATGCTCATATGCTTCCTCCCGCGCCCGCGCTCGACGTACACCCTGTGTACGGCATCTCGACGCGAGCATCGAGAGCCCGCGACCGCGAGCAGTCACTTCTGAATCTAGGAACAATACGCTAACCCGGCGAACTATCACGTCCCGAATCGCCACAGCGCACCAACGACGCACAAATCGAACCCGGAATCAGCAGCGCTCGTCGGTGGCTGGCAGCCTCGACCCCCGTTCCATCCGAGGCTCCCCAAGGCAGCGTCCCTCCAGATCGGGGCACGGGGGCAGAGCCCCCGAAGAGTGGAGCGCGAGGGCTGCGCCCTCGCACGAACAAGGGTGGGCGGGTGGGTCCAATCCACCCTCAATGCACCGCTGTCGAACACAGCGACGCCCCGGCCACGACTCGACGCCAGCGCACTCAGCGATCTACGCGGTCGCGACAACCTGTCGACGCAGGAACGCCCCGGCCAGATCGCCGAATTCGGATGGCCGCTCCAGGTGCGCCGCGTGCCCGGCATCGGCAATCAACTCCACCGTCGCGTCCGTCAGTTTCGCGGCCATCTCGTGGGCGATCTGTGTGAACTTCGCGTCCAGCGAGCCCGCCACCAGCAGCGTCGGCACCGTCACCGCGCTCAACTGATCGTGCACCGGATCCTGGGCCCCGGCACCCATGCCACGCAGGCTGTTCGCCAGCCCGACGGCGCTGTTCGCCAGCCGCCCGGCTCGCACGCCGTCCTGTACATCCTGCGGCATCGACCGCTGCGTCTCGAAGAGCGCGATCGACTCCCAGAAGTCGACGAACGTCGGCACGCCGTCGCGCTCGATGCCATCCGCCATCCCCTCGTCGCTCACAATCCGTGCCGCGCGCTCCTCGCCATCGAGGCCGGGCGTCGCGCCCTCGAGCACCAGCGACGAGACCGCATCCGGCCGGTGGACCGCCACCTGCAGCGCCGTGCGCCCGCCCATCGAATAGCCGAGCCAGTGTGCGCGTTCGTGCCCAAGCGATCGCACCACCGCCACAAGGTCATCGACGCATCGCCGCATCGCGTAGCGATCGACGGCTTCCGGCGCATCCGACGCGCCGTGACCCACGATATCGATCGCGATCGTGCGGAACCCGGGGCCGAGGCTCTCGACGACCGGCGCCCAGCCGGCGGCCGCGCCCGTGAATCCGTGCAGCAGCACCAGCGGCGGCCCGTCTCCGGCCTCTTCGACGTTCAATCGCAGCCCGTCGACATCGATCAGCGTCATGACGTCACCCCTGCCGACTTCAGCGCATCCCGCACCGTGTCCTGAACCTCGGTTCGTATCTGGCGGTGCAACTCCACGTTGCGCACGCGCTCCGTTCTCAATTCAAGCACCGCGAGCCCGCTCTCACCCAGCGCGCCGGCTAGCTCGTCACCCCAGCCGGAGTGACCTTCGAGCGCCACGAACGTGCCCCCGTGCATCTCGACCCCACTACGGAATTCGAGTCCATGCGAAGTTCCGAACCACTCCTCGAAGCGATCGGGCACCAGCTCAGCCTGCGGCAGGAAATGGAAGATCCCGCCACCATCGTTGTTCACCAGCAGCACCATCAGGTCGAGCCCGTGGCGGCGCAGCGCCCACAGCCCGTTGAGGTCGTGAAAGAACGAGAGATCGCCGATCAGGAGCGCCACCGGCCCGCGCCCGGCCGCAGCAGCACCGACCGCCGTAGAGACGACGCCATCGATGCCCGCCGCCCCTCGCGTCCCGACGATGCGAACGTCGCGACCCTGCGACGGCAGGAACGTGTCGACGTCTCGCACCGCCATGCTGTTGCCAACGACGAGCGTCGCACCGTCCGGCAACGCATCGAGCAACTCGACGCTCGCGCGACCCTCGAATGGCTCGTCGAGCGCAGCGAGCGCGTCACGCAGCGCACCGCGCGCCGCCTCATTCGCCGCGACCCATCGCGCGAGCCACGCGTCGTCCGCGGACGCGCCGGCCTGCGAGAGCAGTGCGCGCGCGAATGCCGCTGGCTCGGCCCGCACGACCTCGGTCGCCAGCGCATCGGGGTCGCGCCAGCCGCCGGCATCGACGACGTAGTGCGCGGCATCGGTCAGCGTGGCGATCCACTGGTTCGCGGGCTTCGACGTCAACGCAGCGCCGAAGCGCAGCACTACCTCCGGCTCAACGCTCGCGGCGAATGCCTCGTCGGAGAGCAGCGCGTCGTAGGTCTCGACCACCGACGTCAGCTCGTGCGTCCCGACGCGCAGTCCCGAGAGCGGATCGGCGAGCAGCGGCCAGCCCAGCGCACCCGCGAGGGCAACGAGCTCTTCCGCCGGCAATCCCTGCGACTCCGGCCCGCAGACGATCAGCCCGCGACGCCCGGTGAACGCCGCAACGAGGCGTGTCGCCATCTCCGACGAGAGATCGAGCACGCCGGCGGTCACCGCCGTCCCAGCCACCGACGGGGACGCCGCCTCTGCGGACAGCGTTGCGGTCGTCTGCGCCGTCGACTGATCGAGCAGCGGCTCGCGGAACGGGAAGTTGAGATGTACGGGCCCGGCCGGCGACCCCGTCGCTAGCTCCGTCGCTCGCGCCGCCACACCGACGGCGTAGCGGTCCACGGCCTCGCTGCCGTCGGCGACCGGCATGTCGACGCTCCACAGCACGTGCCCACGATAGAGGTCGACCTGATCGATCGTCTGCGACGCGCCAACGTCGCGTAGCTCCCGTGGTCGATCAGCCGTCAGCACGACCAGCGGAACGCGCGAGAGCCACGCCTCGACAACCGCCGGCAGGAAATTCGCCGCCGCCGTCCCGGACGTGCAGACCAGCGCCACCGGCTCGTCGAGCTGACGCGCCAGCCCCAGCGCGAAGTACCCGGCCGACCGCTCATCGAGGTGCAACCACGGCTTGATGCCAGTCGAATCGTCAGTGAACGCCAGCGTCAACGGCGTCGACCGCGACCCGGGGCAAATCACCACATTCGCAACGCCGCCACGCCGAAGCTGCGCCGCGAACCGCCGAACGTAGCGATCAGCCTCGGCAGTCATCGCGGAGCCGCAACACGTTCAGAAGCACGTTCCCCGACCGAAGCATCCAGGGGGATCGAAAGGGGGTTCCCCCCTTTCATCCCAGGGCGGGCGGGTGGAACACAAGCAGAACCGCGGCGCAGCCGCGTCCCAACTCCAAGACCATCACGAATCAGACCCATTGATCCCGCGCCGTTTCACAGGCGGACGGGCCCGCGGCTCAGTCAGGCGTCCCGGAGAGCGCCTCGGCCAGCGGGCTGAACTTCAACTCGACCTCTGCGAGCTCCGCCGCTGCGTCCGAGTCTCCCATAATTCCGTTCCCGGCGAACAGCCACGCGCGCGTCTCGCGCACCAGCGCGGAGCGCAGCGCCACGGCGAACTCACCATCGCCCGCCGCGTCCATCCAGCCGACGGGTCCCGCGTACCAGCCGCGGTCCATCGGCTCGTGCGCCGCGATCACCTTGCGTGCCGCATCAGTCGGCCACCCACACACCGCCGGCGTCGGATGCAGCCGTTCGACGAGCCCCAGCACATCGACGTCAGGAAGCGCCTGGCCTGAGATCTCCGTCGAGAGGTGCTGAATGTTGCGCAGCTTGCGCAACACCGGCTGGTTCGGCGCGCGCAGATTCGTTGTCGCGTCCGTCAGTGCCTCGCGGATCGCGCGCACCACCGTCTCGTGCTCGATGCGATCCTTCGCGCTGTCCAGCAGCGCCTGCCCCGCCTGATCGTCGTCTTCGACGGTCGCCCCCCGGCGTGCCGAGCCGGCGAGACCGAGCGCCCGCACGTCGCCAGCGTTGAGGCCGACGAGTAGCTCCGGGCTCGCGCCCAGAAACGTTGCCCCATCCATGCTGACCGTAAAGAGGTGGCAGTGCGGGTAGTCCTTGCGCAGATGCGCCATCGTCGTACCGACGTCGATCGCCCCGTCGCCGCCGAGTTCTCGCGAGGTGGCGAGCACCGCCTTCTCGTAGAGCCCGTCGCGAACCTCCTTCGCGATCTCGCCCACGCTCGTGCGCCAGCCGTCGCGATCGACGTCCCGAAGTACCATCAGCGGCACGCCAGACGGCCCAGCGGCGCGCCTCGCACCCACCAGCGCCGTCGCGCGCAGTGGATCGACTCCCGGCGCGATCACTACGCCCGAGAGATCGCCATCGCGCACGAACAACAGCTCCGGCAGCAGCAGCGAGCCGCAGCCGAATCCGGCCCATGGATTGGCGGAGATGCGGTCCTGCCGAAACGCGAATCCACCCAGCACACGGGGACGCAGCGCCTCCGCTTCAGTCTCGACAGGGCCGAACAGCCGCGCGGCGTCGTCGCGCACGTCAGATGCGGCACCGCCGGGTGCCAGCTCCGCACGCGCAGACTCACCAACCGCGACCAGCGTGAACTCGACGTCGGGGCGCTCGTAGGAGGCGACCACGCCGTGCTCGTCGTAGTCGGACAGCAGCGCCAGCGCCGAAAACGTAGACGGCAGACGCACGCCGACGAAGGCATTCGGGCCACCGAGTTCGCGCAATTCGCGAACTCGCTCGACGAACGCGCCCGCGGCAACCTCATCCATCACGCGTGCAACCTCAGATATCTAGCTCGAAATACCGACAACTCGAAGCGCCGAAAAGAGAGAGGCCGAGCGAGTGTCCCGGCCGACGCAGTATATGAGCAGCGAGCGCTAAATGCCGCGCAGTCGTTTGCTGTCAACGATCAGCGGATCTTGATGCGGTGCTCCACCGTTGGGGTGCCGAACCGCGAACTCGCGACCGTCGTCGTCTCGAAGTGCTCATCCTCCGGCCACAGAAACGCGATGCAGATCGCGCCTTCGCGCATCAGCCCGCAGCGGTGCATCCGCTGCAGCTTCGGGTCGTCGGCCGGGCCGGTGTAGAACTCAAACGCGCGGCTCGGCCCCGTCACGTTCACGACGCCGACGAAGGTGAACTCTCGCCCCCCGAAGTTCATAGCCATCATGAACAAGTCGTAGTCCATCTCCCAGGCAGGCCAGAACAACCCTCCCGCCAGCGGGCCCATGCCCGGCGAGGAGCACCCCTGCGAGTTGCACGCGCGCATCGACGTGTCCCGCACGCCGCTCGTCACGATTCGGGTATCGCTGGCGACCCCGATCGTGCTGAACGTCAAATCCCAGTCGATACTGATCACGGGATTCGCCAGATCGCTGCACGTCACGTTGGAGGAATCGCCCGGCAGCTCGCTGCAGAACTGATAGCTGCTGGCGCGGGTCGTCTCCGTCCACTCCAGCTCGGCGTGCAGTCCAGTGCCGCGTCGGAACTGGTCCAGCCCCGGTGGCACCGTCGGCGGTCGATCGGCCTCGGCTACCGTCACGCTGGCCGTCGCTGATGCGCTGTGCAGGAACGGATCGAACGCCGTCACCTCGAACACCAGCGTCGCGCTCGAGGCATCTGGCGAGGTAAAGCTGAGCGTCGACTTGTCCGGCGAGAGCACCACCGAGGGACCCGAGAGCTGCGTCCACGAGTACGTCAGCGCCAGGCCCTCAGGGTCGGTCCCCTGCGCCGTCAGCCGCACCAGCGACTGCGCATCGACATTGACGCCACTACCCGCGACCACGATCGGCGCACGATCGACGCCGTACAACTCCTGCAGCCGAGCCTCCTCCGCAACGCTCGGGCTAGTGAGGCACGTCGAGACGTCGTTCGGGTTGAAGGAGGGGAACATGATGTCGTTCTCGTCGCTACTATGACCGAGCCCCAGTGCGTGACCAATCTCATGTGTTATCGTAGACTCGAAACACTGCAACGGAACTTCGGGATGATCCTCGTTATCGAGCACGATATCGGTCTCGCGAAACGTGAATCGATCCGGCCCAGAGATCGGCCACGCGCCAAATGTCTGCCCGGCCTGCGCACCCGTCACCAGGTCGCGCCCGTCGTCGAAACCGATCTCGTTCGTGTCGTTCAGCGTCTCGTAGCGGAATCCGGTCAGACAGTCACCTGAATAGCGGACACCTACAGCCACGGCGAGCCCGTTCCAGATCTCTGCCGCGCTCGCAATTGAGTTGCGAAACTCCTCGGCTGAGATCGAGGCCGGCCGGTTGTTCTGATAAGTACAGAGCTCGACTGGGATGTTCTGCGCCCCCCACTTCACCGGCTGTGGCGCGACCCCGTCAGCGAAGTAGTTGATCGCGAGCGCCAGCGGCTCTCCGCTCGGCCCATCCGCGCTGACCCGCACCATGCCGCCGTCATACGGGATCCACCCACCATCGTCGCCGCGCGCCGAGCCGACGCTCGCGAGCAGCCAGAGAGCGAGGGCCAGCGCCCCCACAGCGAGGATCGCAGGCGTCAGGCGACGACGTGTTCGAGACAGGTGAGGCCCCCGACGTGCTCAGCGGTGCGTGCATCCAATGTGGTATCTGTCCCCAGATTCCGCAACAGCGTTCCCACGGACACGACCTCACTTGACGCGCCACCCCCGTCCGTACTTCCATCCCCCCACCACTGGACGCGAGAGAGGCCGCCCCATGCCAGACGGATTCGACCCGACCACGATCGAGAACCGGATCCGCGCCTTCGAATCGTTCGGCATCCACCGCACCGGCTGGCCCGGCGACGACGAGACCGGCCGCTGGCTCGTCTCCGAGCTGGCATCGGTCGGCGTCGAAGCGGAGACGCAGCGCTTTACCTTCCCTCGCATCGAGCACCGCGCCGCCCGTCTCACTACGCCCGATGGCGTGATCGAGGGCCTCCCGATGTATGACGGTGGCTCGACCCCCGCGGGCGGGCTCGGCGGTCAGCTCGTCGCCGTCGCCGACAGCGACCGCTTCGGCAACATCGTCGTCGCGATGCCGCACGACGAGGGCTTCACCGGCCCGGCCACGCAGGCCACGATCCAGCAGCTCGAGGAGGACGGCGTCGTCGCGGCCATCCTCGTCAGCGGCGACGAAGACGGCGAGATCATCGTCCGCAACGCCGAACGCATCGACCACCCGTTCGACCTGCCCGTGCTTCAGATCGCGATGAAGGACGCCGGTGACCTCGCGACCGCGATCCTGATGAACGTCGAAGGCACGCTTGAGATCGAAGCTGAGCGACTCGACTCCACCGCCACCAACGTCGTCGCCACCATCCCCGGCACCGACGCGGACGCCGCCCCCGTTGGCGTCATGACACCCAAGTCCGGCTGGTTCACCTGCGCGGCGGAGCGCGGCGGCGGCATCGCCGTCTGGCTCGCGATCGCGGAAGCGATGGCAGCCACCCCGCGCCGCCGCAGCATCGAGCTGGTCGCCAGCGCCGGCCATGAACTGCACCACTACGGACTCAGCGCCTACCTGAAGCAGCATCCGGCGATCGCGAAGGACGCGGCCGCGTGGCTCCACCTCGGCGCATCGATCGGTGCCCGCTACCCGGTGCCGCGGATGGGCGCGAGTGACCAGCACCTGCTCGACCTCGCACTCGCGTCGCTCAGCGCCGAGGGCGCCGACGAGCGCGACGTCCTTCCCGTCGGCAGCCCCGGAGGCGGCGAAGCGCGCAACATCTCGGAGGCGGGCGGGCGCTACGTCTCACTGCTTGGCGGGCACGCCTTCTTCCACAGCCCGCAGGACACCGTCGACCGCGCCTTCAACGCCGAAAGCGTCGCCCGCCACGCGAACGCAGCGCTCGCCATCGTCGAAGGCATGATCGCGCTCGACTAGGGGCGCCCACCTCCACTCCCGTTCCAGACGGGGGAGCAGGGGGCGAAGCCCCCGCAATCTAAGGGCAGGCGGGTGGGCTCCACCCAATGTCACAACCAACCGACAATCGACGCCCCCGCAGCACCACCCCGCACGACCGCGCGAAGCGCAGCAACGACCGAGCGACGCCCGACAGCTACCCCTCGAGCGCGCTTGACGACGCCACCAGCACCACCGTGCCGTCGTCCTTCTCGATCCACGCGGAGACATGCGCACGTGTCGCGTCGCCGTCGGCCTCGCGATCGGTGAGCACGGCGCGCGCCGTCACGTGATCGCCCGGCGTCACCACATTCACGAACTTCGTATCGAGCTTGCCGCCGGCCCACCAGCCGCGACCGAAACGACGTTCCATCAACTCGCCGATGTAACTGATCGTCATGCGCCCACCGACCACGACCTCGCGGAACCCCAGCGACTCCGCCGCGGCCTGGTCCGTGTGGTAGCTCGCCGCGCCATGGAAGAACGTCCCGCACATCTCCAGCGAGATCGTGCGGTCGACAGGCTCCAGCTCCTCACCGCGAGGTGGCTCGTAGAGCCGCGCCCCCTCCTTCGCGTTCGGATCGCGCAGCTTCACCTCGCCCTCGGACTGCTCCGCCAGGTAGCTCTGGTGATGCATCGACGACGCCATCAGCTCGCCGCCTGCACTGCGCACATCGATCGCGAACTGCACCACATTGCGGTCGCGCTTGCGATAGATATCGACGATGCGACCGGCCGCCTCGTACGTCTCGCCGACGAGCAGCGGGCTCACGAGGTCCCACTCCTGCCGCATCCACAGGTGCCCGTGGTCATTGATGTATGAGCCGCGTCCGATGAATGCGTTATCTGGCGACGTCACCAGCATCGTCGGTGCGATCGGCTGGCCGAACGGCGAATCGGCTCCGCAGAGCGCGCCGTCCAGCTCAAGCCCCTCGAAATAGTGCTCGACCGCCTGCTCGCTCACCTCGTAGGTCAGCGACCCCAGATCCTGCCCGACAACCGGATCCTTCTTCTCACGTTCCGCAGTCATCGCAGCCTCCCGCCATTGCCCTCGCAGGCCGCCCCATGCGAAGCGGCGACCGTACGATACACCGCCCCGACAGGGCGCTGTGGCGCTGCCGTCTCGTGAGCACGGCGTCCAATCACGCGATCCGCCACGCCCACCGCCGCAGGATCGACACACCGACGAGGCTCAAGACCTCCAGAGAGCAGAGCGCGAGGGCGCAGCCCTCGCACAAACAAGGGCGGGTGGGCGGGCTCCACCCACGCAGCGCCACGCGCGACCGTCGACGTACCGACGGGCCGCCGCGGGCTGTCTATTCCAGTGCTCGCCAGACCTCGTTCACGAGCTGACTGGGCCCGAACGGCTTCGGGAGGAAGGATGTCGCCCCCGCTTCCAGCACGTCCGGGCGCGCGGCTTCACCGCTGATCACGACCACGGCCGGCGCGGACTCCGCACGCCCGATCTCTTCCAGGATCTGCCATCCATTTGGGGCCGGCATCGCCATGTCCAGCACGATCGCATCGAACGACTCGCTCGCAAGCGCACGCAGCGCGGCGTGACCGCTGGACGCCACAGACGCGCGGTATCCCGCCTCGTTCAGCGCCGCTTCGCTCATTTCGAGGATGTGGGGCTCATCATCGACGATCAGCACCGTCCGCCCCGCGCCTTCCGGCGAGACGGCACCATCGTCGCCCGTCTCGGCCGCATCGGCTGGATCGGGGTCGGCGACCGCCGCGGCCGGCAACCCAACGGTGAACGTCGAGCCGCTGCCGGGCTCCGACTCCACATCGATCACACCGCCGTGTTGCTCAACGAGATTGCCGACGATCGAGAGCCCCAGTCCCGACCCAACGCCCACATCCTTCGTCGTGTAGAAGGGGTCAAAGACTCGGGTCACGATCTCCCGCGACATCCCGGCGCCGTTGTCGCTGACCGAGAGGCACACCATCGAACTGCTGCCGGTGTGGCCCGGCACCAGCACATCATCCACCTGCATGTGCAAATCGATCCGAGGCTGGTAGTCGCCCTCATGCCCCTCGGATTCGACCCTTGCCATCACGGCGTCACGCGCGTTCACGAGCAGATTCATAATCACCTGCTGCATCTGCCCGGCATCCGCCTCGACCTGCGGCAGCGATCCCTCGCTGGTCGTGGCAATGGCGACGCGCGCGTTCGTCAACCAGCGAGGGTTGTCCGGATCACTCGCCGCCATCTCGACGCTGCCGCCGATCGCTGTCAGCAGGTTGTTGAAGTCGTGCGCCACCCCGGCGACCAGCGTCCCCAGCGCGTCGCGCTTTTGCGCGGCGATCATGTCGGCGGTCAGTCGCTTCTCTTCGGTAAGATCGCGAACCTGCGCGAGCACGCGGACGCTCCCGTCCGCCAATGCCACGCGTGATGCGGACACCTCCGCCGGGATCACGACCCCGTCCCTGCGCACGAAGCTCGATTCCCCCCGCTCAGGCACGGGCTCCCCGGCCAGCACCGCGCTGATATACGCGAACGTCGTCTCGCGCGCATCGGGCAAGAGAATCTGCGAGAACGGCCCCGATGCGATCTCATCCGGTGAATACCCGAGCATCCGCGACATCGCGGGATTGAAGATGCTGACCTGTCCCCGTTCGTCCAACAGCGCCAGGCCGCTGGTCGAGCGCTCGAAGAGCGTGCGGAACCGATCCTCGCTGTGCTCCAGGGCGGTCCGCGCCTCGACCTGCTCGGTGACGTCCCAGATCTCCATCACAACACCAGCCGTGCCATCAGCGAACGGCACCCGCTGCGAGGAGAGTTGCGCGTGAACCGTCACGCCGTCCGACCGGAGCAGCCGACGCGACGTTACGCCGCTCGGCAGCTCTCGTCCCGGCCGGTAGTCGGAGTTGTTCGCTACGGCATCGTTCCGCTCTTCGGCATGCACGATGCCGCGAAGATCCGGCAACGCCATCAGCTTTTCGCGCGTCAATCCAACCATCGCGCAGAGGGCCTCGTTGACCATCACGTGCTCGCCACGCGCATTCCACACGACGATGCCACTCTGCAGGCCCTCGAGGACCTGCTGCAGTTCTTCTGACGTAAGTGAGTTGCCTGCCGGCACGGCGCGGATCCCCCGCCCGCAGCGTCTCTGAGCGCCGCAAGATGTACCAGTATCCTCCGCCGTCCCGTCGGCGTCCCATGGACTTCTGACAATCTGCTGCCTCGGCAGAATTCGGCACCGCCCGCCGCCCAAGTGGCCCCCTCGCCCGCTCCACCCCCATCCACCTCCCCTCCACCAACAGACGAGCGCGAGGGCGCAGCCCTCGCACAAATAAGAGCGGGCGGGCGGGTCCAACTCCAGATCGCCTCACTCAACGACCGACGCCCCGCAGAGATCACGCGGAACAGGCAACCGAACAGCGCTCAACCGAGTAGGATGTCCGCGATCGACCACCGCAACCGCGGTCGTACTCCCCGCAACACGGAGGTGCACGATGGCACTCCCACTCGAAGGCATCCGCCTGCTCGACATGTCCGTCTTCCAGCAAGGCACCTACGCCTCGGCGATGTTCGCCGACATGGGTGCCGACGTGATCAAGGTCGAATCGCCCGACCATCCCGATCCCGGCCGCGGCACGGGCCTCGACAACGCACCCAACGGCATGCGGCCTTACTTCCACCACCTCAACCGCAACAAGCGCGGCATCTCGATCGACATCAGCAACGAACAGGGACGCGAAGTCCTGCTCAAACTCGTCGAGACGGCCGACATCTTTCACAACAACATGCGGCCCGGCGTGCTCGAGCGGCTCGGCATCACCTACGACGTGATGGCGGCGCGCAACCCTCGCATCATCGTCTCGCGCGCCACCGGCTGGGGGCACCTCGGGCCCGACGCGGAGGCGCAACTCGGGTCGATGGACATCCTCGCGCAAGCGCGCGGCGGCATCATGAGCGTCACCGGCACGCCCGACACCGGCGCGCTGCCCGTTGGTGTCCCCTTCGCCGACCACGTCGGCGCGCTCGTCTCCGCGTACGGCATGATGGTCGCGCTCTGGGAGCGCCAGAGCAGCGGCAAGGGCCAGGAGGTCAACACCTCGCTCTACGGCTCGCAGCTCTGCATCCAGGGCTTCAACATCACCAGCGCCATGTGGTTCGACCGCGACCAGACCCAGGTCGCCCCGGAACATCGACGCCCGCACTGGAACGCCTACCCGTGCGGCGACGGCAAGCTGATCATGGTCGGCGGCCCCGTCGCCGACCGCTGGTGGAACGACTTCTGCGACGTGCTCGGCGTGCCGGAGCTCCACGAAGAGAGCTACACCGCCGCCATGCGCGACGCCGACGTGCGCGAGCGCGCCATCGTCGGCCTGCGTGTCGCCTTCAAGCAGAAGCCGCGCGACGAATGGCTCGACATCCTCCAGCCGAAGTACTTCGTGCAGCCCGTCAGCAGCTACCTCGAAATCGCCAAGGACCCGCAGGCGTGGGCCAACGGCTACCTCACCGAAGTCCCGATCGGCGACGGCGAGACCATGCCCACCGTCGGCCCGCCCGTGAACCTCAGCCGCACGCCCGGTTCAGTGCGCCACTTCGCGCCAGAACTAGGCCAGCACACCGAGGAAGTACTGGTCGATGCAGGCTACAGCTGGGACGACATCGCCGCGTTGCGCGAACAAGGCGCCTTCGGCGAACTCCCCGCCACCACCGACGCCGCCGGCGACTAGGGGGCAAGGCCCCGCTTCCCGCCCGACTCACTCCAACCGGGATTCCAGGTCGGGGGTCTGGGGGCGTGCCCCAGAGAACAACGGGCGGGTGGCCGGGCTCCACCCCCTCGCAGCGTTACGCTCGACGCACGAACCAACGACCATCGGGAGAGCGACCTGCCCACCGACACCAACGCCACCATCCGCACGCTCGACGTCAGCGACCTGCCGAGGCTCGCCGAGATCGACCGCACCGAGCACATTCGCCGCGCCTACCGCGTCGTGGACGGGCGCATCGAAGCACGCGACGTCGACTGGCACGCCCAGCCGTGGACCGCTGAAGACATCGGCGCCATGGCGACCATGCTCACCCCGGAACTCGACGCGGGCGGCCTCTTCCTCGGCAGCGAAGCGGATGGGCGACTCGCGGCGGTAGCCGTACTCGGCAACCGCCCGCTCGGCCCCGACGCAGATCTGCTCCAGCTTGTACTGCTACACGTCAGTCAGCCGCACCGCCGGAGCGGCCTCGCGGGCCGCCTGCTCGACGCCATCAGCAAGCATGCGCGAGAGCGAGGCGCGCGCGGCCTCTACATCTCCGCCACGCAATCAGAGTCAGCCGTCGGCTTCTACCTCGGTCGAGGAGCGACCCTCGCCGCAGAGCCCGACCCCAACCTGCTCGCGAAAGAGCCGGAAGACATCCACCTGATCGAGCGCTTCGAGTAGCCGACGCGCTTCAAGTCAACAGAGCGCGAGGGCACAGCGCTCGCACGGCACAACGTCCAGTCAGGAGAAGCGCTTGGCCGCGCGAAACACGCGCGACAAGCTTGTCACCGGCGCCAAACATCGCAGCAAGTTAGTCCCGCGCAGCGATTTGGGCCAATGGACCGGCGAGGTCCATGTCGAACCAGCCCTCAGCGATACGTCCATCCTCGATACGTACCCAGCTTGTTCCGTTGAACTCAATCGTGTTTCCCGACGGGGGAATGCCGCTCCATACCCCGAGGTGAGTGCCAGTCACGTGCCAGCGAAACGCCACCACTGCTTCATCCGCAACCGTCAGCAGGCGTTCACGATGTGAGTCCGGGAAGGCCGCCATTGTCGCGGCCACAATCGGTCGGTAGTCCGCCCAAGAGCTCTGGAACAGCGTCCCGTTTGCCCAGATCTTCACGTCGTCCGCGAACAGCAGATCCATCGCGTCCATGTCGCGCTCGTTCTCGGCCTGAACGAATCTCTCAATGACCTGAATATCAGCCTCCTGCTGGGACGTACTCACGCTGTTGTCCTTTCCAATTTCGCGGTGGAACTCATGGCGAGGCGATGATAGTCGAACGGGCTGGACCGCAACCACGCCAACTCACAAGGCTCGCGCACCCGCATCGCGCGCACCGCCACCGGTCCATCGTTGCTCCACCTCCACAACGTCCACCAAGAGCTGAGCGCGAGGGCGCAGCCCTCGCATAAACAGGGGCGGGCGGGCGGGATCGCTTCCCTACGCACCCCCGCCCGTGATACATCGGCCCCGACGGCACATCAGCGAGGAGACCGCACATGACCGACGTCAACACCATCACCGGCACCATCGACAGCGCCGACCTCGGTCGCGCGCTCTCGCACGAACACCTCACCAACGGCATGGGCGGCATGGAGCGCGTTCCCGGCCTCTACGACGAAGCCGACGCCCTCGAAGCCAACGTCGAGGCGCTCAAGCGGGTCAAGACGGCGGGCATCGAGACGATCATCGACCTCACGCCGCTCGACCTCGGCCGGCAGGTCTCGCTCTTCCAGAAGGTCGCCGCTCGCACCGATGAGCACGGCGCGAACGTCGTCTGCGCCACCGGCGTCTACCGCTGGGTGCCGCCCTACTTCTTCCGCAAGGAGCCCGACGAAATTGCCGAATACTTCATCAGCGAAATCGAAGACGGCATCGAAGGCACCGACGTCAAAGCCGGCATCATCAAACTCGCCTGGGACATGGAGTACCGCCTCGACGAAGGCATCATGACCCCGCGCGGCATGCTCGAAGCCACCGCCCGCGCCGCCGCGCGCACCGCGAAGGCCACCGGCGTCCCGATCTCCTGCCACACTCGAGCCGTCGACGAACTCGGCATCCCGCTGCTCGACATCTTCGAGGACGAGGGCCTCGACCTCGCCGCCGTCACGATCGGCCACTCGAACGACACGAACGACCTTGACTACCTGCTCGGCCTCGCCAGGCGCGGCGCGAACGTCGGCTTCGACCGCTACTTCAGCCGCGCGGGCGAGGAAGAGATGGTCAGACGCGCCAAGCTTGCCAAGGCTATGGTCGACAACGGCTTCGCCGCGCAAACCTCGCTCGGCCACGACGCCACCCCCTACGGCTGCTGGGGCGGTCGAGTGCCCCCGAACCCCGACGCGTGGCTCGCCGTCCCGACCTTCGAAGTGCCGTGGCTCCTCAACGAAAGCGTCAGCGCCGACGACGTAGCCGCGATGCAGGCCGGCTCGATCCGCAGCACCTTCGAAGCCGCCGCCGCGCTGAAAGGCTAGCGAGGAGGGCGCTCCAGCTCGCTCACACTGAGCCCGTCGAAGGGTCGACCGCACACGTAAGATCAACGCATGCAGAGCGACCGCCTCGCCCTCGCAGCCGCCGCGATCGGCACCGCAGGCGCGCTGATCCCGCTCGTCATGATGATCGACGGCAGCCTCCGCCACGACATCGACTACCTCTGGTGGACGTGGCCCGCGATCCCCGCTGTCTGGGCATCGCTCGTCCTCGGCGCGTGGCTGACGAGGGCCCGGCCACTCGTCGGATCGATGCTCCTCACGCTCGCGGCAACCGCCGGCGTGATCGCATTCCGCGAGGAACTCGGCTTGCTCACCTTCGGCAGCGCGTGGCTGCTCGGCGTAGCGCTCTACCTCGATGCCGGCCTCCGACGTGGCATGCTCGGCGGCCGCGTCCTGCGTTAAACTAGCCGTGCAGTTCGGAAACCCCCGATGGTGATCGCGAACAAGGCACTCGTACTCGACCTGATCGAGTGGATCGACGCCCAGCCTCGTACGTACGCGCAGGTGATCGACGCGTGGAGCACCTCCTGCCCACGGCTACCGATCTGGGAAGACACCGTCGACCTCGGCTTCGTCGCTCGTGAGTTCTCCGACGACCTCGGGTTGATGGTCAGAGTCACCGACTCCGGTCGTGCGTTCCTCCAGAAAGAGCGCCCTTCGCGCCCGGGGGTACTCGTGGCGGTCAGCGGATAGCGAACCGAGTTCCCCTGTTCACCCCTCCGGCTTCCAGATCGGGGGTCCGGGGGCTAGCCCCCGGGGAAGAACGGGTGGGCGGGCGGGTTCCAATCCAGATCGTCCCGACGCCGCGCCAGCATCACCCCGCGCCACCAGCCCCGCCCCCTCGCTATACTCCGCGAGCCGACACCGACTCGACGAGGGAGCACCGACGTGACCAGCACGCAATACGACGAAATTGGCAAAGACGACGCCAGCCTGACCAAGCCCGCCAACATCGGCGACTACGACGCCACCTATGCGAACTGGTCGTGGGACGACGTCACCGCCGAACTCGACCTGCCCGACGGCCTCGTCAACCTCGCCCACGAGTGCATCGACCGCCACGCCAACGGCGACCGCGCGACGAAGGACGCGATGATCTGGCACGGCCCCAGCGGCGAGGAGGAGCGCTACACCTACGTCGACATGAAGGCCCAGTCAAACAAGGTCGCCAACGCGCTGACCGAGCTCGGCATCAACAAGGGCGACCGCGTCTTCATCCTCGCCGACCGCATCCCGGAGCTCTACTTCACGATGTTCGGCGGCCTCAAGATCGGCGCCGTCATGGCCCCGCTCTTCGCCGCCTTCGGTCCCGAGCCGATCAAGGAGCGTGTCGACCGCGCCGAGGGCCGCGTGATCGTCACCGTCCCCAAGCTGCTCCCGAAGGTGAACGACATCCGCTCGCAGCTCCCGTCCGTCGAACACGTGATCGTGATCGACTCCCGCGACGACGCAGCGGTCGCCGACGAGGACATCGCCTTCTCGTCGATCGTCGATGGCGCGTCCGAAGACTTCGACATCGTCCCCACCAGCGAGGACGACTGGTCGATCATGCACTTCACCAGCGGCACCACCGGCCTGCCGAAGGGCGCGGCTCACGTCCACGGCGCGGTCGCTGGCTACTACGCCACCGGCAAATACGTCCACGACATGCAGGAAGACGACATCTACTGGTGCACCGCCGATCCCGGCTGGGTCACCGGCACCAGCTACGGCATGTTCGCCCCCTGGAGCAACGGCCTCACCAGCGTGATCGACAACGTCGCCTTCGGCGCGAACCGCTGGTACGAGATCATCCAGAAGCACAAGGTCAACATCTGGTACACCGCCCCGACCGCCATCCGACTGCTGATGCGGGCGGGCGCGAAGGCGACGGAAGGCTACGACCTCTCCTCGCTGCGCTACGTCGAATCCGTCGGCGAGCCGCTCAACCCGGAAGCCGTCGTCTGGGGGCAGGAAGCCTTCGGCATGCCGATCCACGACAACTGGTGGCAGACCGAGACCGGCTCGATCATGATCGCCAACTACGTCAACATGCCCGTCCGCCCCGGCTCCATGGGCCGCCCCTTCCCCGGCATCGAGCCGGCGATCATCGACGACGACTTCAACGAGATCACGGAGCCGATGGTTGAAGGCGCGCTCGCGATCCGACACCCGTGGCCCTCGATGTTCCGCACCTACTGGAACGACAAGGAGCGCTACGACTCACGCTTCCAGGGCGAGTGGTACCTCAGCGGCGACAAGGCCAAGCGCGACGCCGACGGCTACTACTGGTTCGTCGGTCGCGACGACGACGTGATCAACACCGCCGGCCACCTCGTCAGCCCCTTCGAGGTCGAGAGCGCCCTGATCGAGCACGAGGCAATTGCCGAAGCCGGCGTGATCGGCAAGCCCGACGACGTCGCGATGGAGATCGTCAAAGCCTTCATCACGCTCAACGACGCCTTCGAGAACACGCCGGAGCTGCTGCGCGGGATCAACCGCCACATGCGCGACCGCCTCGGCCCCGCCGTCGCCCCACGCGAAATCGATGTCATCGACATCCTGCCGAAGACGCGATCCGGCAAGATCATGCGCCGCCTCCTGAAGGCCCGCGAACTAGGCCTCGACGAAGGCGACATCTCAACGCTCGAGGACGACTAGCAAGGAACTCGCCCTTCGTCCGACACCCGCTCACTCCGAGCCCGTCGAAGGGTGAACACGGCGACGCCTCGACCCGCTCCAACTCCACCCTCCAGAAAGCGGAGCGCGAGGGCGCAGCCCTCGCACGAACCAAGGGCGGGTGGGCGGGCTCCACCCTCTTGCCCCACCAACCGACGCCTGATACAACCCTCAGCCCATGCCACCCACCACCGTCTTCCTCGATGTCGATGGCGTCATCGTCGACGCCGTCAAACTGCCGCAGGAGTACATCCGCCTGCTCGGCGACGTGCTCGCACCCGCGCTCGGCGGCGAGCCCGAGGACTGGGGGCGAGCCAACGGCATCGTCTTTCCGCGCGTCTGGGAGCAGCTCAAGGACTCGACCAACGACCAGGACGAACTCGTCAACCGCGTCGCCATCGCGAACATCCAGGGCATGGCCGAACACCTCGGCATCGCCCCACCCGACGAAGCCACCTGCCGACGCCTCGACGACGACTTCCACATCTACGTCCGCGGCAACGGCGACTTCTTCTTCGCCGAGTCCGCCGACGTCATCCGCACCCTCGCCGCCAGCTACGACGTTCACATCTCGTCCGGCAACAGCTCCGACATGATCGAAGTCATGCTCGAACGTCTCGGCGTCAGCTCCGAGGTCGGCATGAAGTTCGGAGCCGACCTCGTCGATGCCCGCAAAGGCGGCCCCGACTTCTACCCGCGCGTCTTCGACGCCACGAGCACCGATCCCGCCGCATCCGTCGTCGTCGACGACCAGCCGCACCAACTCGCGCTTGCGGCCGCGCTCGGTGCCGCCACCGTCCTGATCGAAGCCGAACCCTCAGGCGTCGCCCACCCCGTCGACGCCACGATCAGCACTATCGCGGACCTGCCGGCGGCCATCGCAGCGCTCTAGCCAGCGACGCCACGCCCACGTCTGTCCAGCTTCCAGAGACCTCCAGAAAGCGAAGCGCGAGTGCTCAGCCCTCGTACGAACAAAGGGCGGGCGGGTGGGTTCACCTCCCCTTGCCCCGCCCAACCGACGCCTGATACAACCCCACCGCACATCACTCACGACGCGCACCAACGCCGATACGCACCAAATCGAGGGGCAGCGAGTGGAACATCACGAATCGTCGTTCAGCGGCCTCAACGACTTCAACATCTACTACCAGTGCTGGCTGCCCGACGACGAACCGCTCGCCGTCCTCCTGATCGCGCACGGCTTCGCCGAGCACAGCAGCCGC
The DNA here is from genome assembly GCA_036013055.1 of Dehalococcoidia bacterium. Taxonomy (GTDB): domain Bacteria; phylum Chloroflexota; class Dehalococcoidia; order UBA2979; family UBA2979; genus SHYR01. The sequence continues at coordinate 134,226 of DASCQM010000002.1, forward strand.
TACGGCAACCTCGTCGACCACTTCCTGCCGCTCGGCTACGCCATGTACGCGCTCGACCATCGAGGGCACGGGCGATCCGATGGCGAACGCGTGCACGTCGATCACTACACCGACTACACAAAGGACCTGAAGACCTTCTTCGACCTCGTCAGCGCGGCACAGCCGGGACGGGACATCTTCGTCGTCGGCCACAGCATGGGCGCCTCGATCAGCCTCAGCTACGTCCTCGAGCACCAGCAGGAACTGGCGGGGCTGGCAATCTCCGGAGGTGGAATCTCGCCGCCGGGCGCGGCACCGCCACCGCCACGCGCCGCTGGCGCTCCGCTCCCGACCGACTTCCTCAGCCACGACCCGGTCGTGATCGAAGCCTACGTAAACGACCCGCTCGTCTACCGCGGACCGATCCCCACGGGGCGAGCCTCGGCGATGGCCGGCATGCGCGAAGCACTGCCCGGGCGGGTGCACGAGATCACGCTGCCAATCCTGATCATGGCCGGCGCAGACGTCCCCGACGGCGAACGCAGCACCGCGCTCTGCGACGTCGTCGGCTCCGACGACAAGACGCTCAGGGTCTACGAGGGCATGAAGCACGAGATCTTCAACGAGCAGGACCACTCGCGGGTGATGGCCGACCTCGAACACTGGCTCGCGGCGCACCTCTAGTCGGAGACGGTGCCGGCACGAGCCGGGCGGGTCCACCTCCAGATCGCTCCGCGCTCGAACAGCGCCTCGGCGCACCCCGGCATATACTCCACAACCGACGCGAGGAGGCGACATGGCCGACGACGAACAGCAGATCCATCGAGGCCTCAACGGCGTCTACTTCGACCGCACCAGCACGACCCACATCGATGGGCGCGAAGGCACGCTCCAGTACCGCGGCTACTCGATCCACGACCTCGCCCAGCAATCGACGTTCGAAGAGACCTCCTACCTGCTACTCAACGGCGAACTACCGACCGCTGAACTGCTGCGCAGCTTCGACTCCGACCTCAGAGGCGCGCGCACCCTCCCCGGCGGCGTGATCGACATCATCCGCGCCACCGCGGACGCGCATCCGATGGACGTGCTACGCACCGCCGTCTCCGCGCTCGCCGCATTCGACCCGGAGGTCGGCGACAACTCACCAGAGGCCACACTGCGCAAGGGCAACCGCCTTACCGCGCAGGCGCCGACGCTGGTCACCGCGCACCACCACATTCGCAACGGCCGCGACCCGATCGACCCTGACCCGAACCTCGCCCACGCCGCCAACTTCCTCCACATGCTCCACGGCAAGACCCCGTCCGATGACGCCGCCTCCCTCATGGACACCGACTTCATCCTCCACGCGGACCACGGCTCAAACGCCTCCGCCTTCACCGCGCGCGTCGTCGCCGGCACGGACGCCAACCTCCATGCCACGGTCACTGCCGCCATCGCCGCACTCAGCGGCCCGGCGCACGGCGGCGCGGCGGAGAACGTCATGCGCATGGCGCAGGAAATCGGCGAGCCCGAGAACGCAGCGGCCTACGTCAAAGCGCTGCGCAAAGACCGTAAGCCCGTCATGGGCTTCGGCCACCGCGTCTACCGCGCGGAAGACCCCCGCGCGCGCCACATGCGCGACGGCGTCAAGCGACTATCCGAGGAGATGGGCCAGCCGAAGTGGTACCAGATCCTCGAAGCCACCGTGGAGGCGATGAGCCCGTACGCGCGGCTCGGCGTCAACGTCAACGTCGACTTCTACGCGGGCGTCGTCTATTACCTGCACGGCATCCCCGAGGACCTCTTCGTCCCGATCTTCGCCATGGGCCGCATCCCCGGCTGGACCGTCCAGGTGATCGAGCAATTCGAACACAACATCCTGATTCGCCCCCTGCTCAAATACGAAGGCGAACTCGACCGCACCTACGTCCCGCTCGACGACAGATAACCCGCCCCCACCTTCGACGAGCAGGCGGGTCCACCTCTCAACGCCGCGCCATCGCACCCCCCGACGCCCCACCACCACCCGACGTGCGCGTGAAGCGCAGCGCGCTCACGCTCAACGGCTTGCCAGCGAGATTACAATCCGCATATGCGCAGCACCGCATACCGGCTCGCATTGCTCGTCGTCGTACCTCTAGCCCTGCTCGCATCCGCCTGCGCCGCCCACATCGCCGAGTCTGAAGTCACGCCGACGCCCGACCTCGCCGAGATCCGCTCCATGCTCCGCATCCAGAAGTGGGCGTGGCTGATCGAATACGGCGAAGGCTGCGTCCTGCTCGGCACCCCTGAATGGGCCGCCGGCCAGGAGTCGATCGGCAACACGTCCTGCTAGACTGCGCCGATGCCAGCCGCGCTCCAGCCCCACACCATCGACGTCCTCACCAACACCCCCGTCACCCTCCGCGTCCTGCTCGAAGCGCTCCCCGACGACGTCATCACCACCGCCGATGCAGGCGGCTGGTCGCCGAAGGATGTCGTCGCGCACATGATCGCCACCGAGGCATCCGGGCTCGCGGAACGCGTCACCGCCATCCGCGACAGCGACCACCCCGAGCTCGGATACATCGACGAACAGCAACAGCTCGATGACTCCGGACTGAGAGCGCAGCCGCTCGCCACGCTCCTCGACAGCTTCGCGAACAGCCGCGCCGACAGCCTCGACCTCATCCTCGCGCTCGCCGACGGCGTCCTCGATCGGGGCGGCCACCACCAGCACGTCGGCGACGTCACGGCCGCCGAGCTACTCAACCACAAGGCCTATCACGACGCCCTGCACATCGCTCAGATCGCCGACATGGTCGCGGCGGGCCTGCACGTCAACAGCGGCCCGATGCAGGCGTTCTAGCCATGGCCGAATCGACCTCCGAGCTGCGCCCCGAGACGATCGACGTGCTCGCGAACGCGCCCGAGGCGTTCCACTCCATGCTCGGCGGACTGCCCGCCAGCGTGATCGAAGCCCCCGGCGAGGAAGGCTGGTCGCCGCGCGACCTCGTCGGCCACGTGCTCACGGTGGAAGCGTCGGGATTCATCGACCGCGTCCGCGCCATCGTCGAACAGGACGGCCCCGCCATCGAGAACATCGACGAGCACGAACTGCTGGCGGCATCAGGCGTGCGCGAGCGACCGCTCCCCGATATCCTCCGCGAGTTCAACGACCGGCGAGCAGCCAGCGTCGCCTACATCCGCGCGCTCTCGCCCGAGCAACTGGCGAGGACCGGTGCGCACAGCGTAGTCGGCGAAATCAGCGCGGCCGATATCATCCACCACATCGCATCCCACGACTGCGCCCACATCGCGCACGCCGCCAACCTGATCAAAGACGGTCTCAACGCCCACCGCGGACCGATGCAGGCCTTCTAGCCTACGTACCCCGGCACGCCCGCCGTCTGACGTCCGCTCACCCTGACCCCGTCGATGGGTGCGCGACCATCCCACCTTCGAGCTGTCCTTCAACTCCACCCCTCTCGACATCCAGATCGGGGGCACGGGGGCGGAGCCCCCGAAAGGAACGGGCGGGTGGGCGGGTCCACACCCCTCAGTCCTCAACAGCCCCAGAGCGAAGCGAACGACAACCCCTGCCGGACACCACCTCGCACGAACAACGCGAACCCTTCGCGTATCATCACGCCGCGACACAACCCGACGACGACCAAACGGAGCACCCCATGACCACCGTCACCCCCGGCACCGAATTCGTCGAAATGGCCAACGGCGTCTACGCGCGCCTGCACGAAGGCCTCACCAACGCCGGCATCATCATCGGCGACGACAGCGTCCTCATCATCGACTCCCTGCGCGTCCCCTCCTTCGCCCGCGACCTGATCGCCGACATCGCGCATCTCACCGACAAGCCGATCCAGTTCGTCATCGACACCCACTCCCACTGGGACCACGCGTGGGGCAACGAAGAATTCCCGGACTCCACCATCATCGGCCACGCCAACTGCCGCACCGAAATGCTCGACCTTGAAGCCGTCGACTGGTGGCGCAACCGCGTCGTCACGTCGGGCGACCCGTGGGCGGAAGAAGCGAAGCTCGTCCGCGTCACCCCGCCGGACATCACCTTTGAAGACAGCATGCAACTGCACTTCGGCGGCCACCGCATCGACCTCCGCTACCTCGGCAGGGCGCACACCAGCGGCGACATCTTCATCCACCTGCCAGACGAGAGCCTCGTCTTCACCGGCGACGTGGCGCAGGACGGCGGCGTCCCCTTCATGGAAGACGGCTACCTCCGCGACTGGGTACACACCGACGACCGCCTCGTCGAACTCGACGCCGACCGCTTCGTCGCAGGGCACGGCCCGATCGGCGAGCGCCCGGCGCTCGAAGCCGCCCGCGATTTCATCGCCGAACTCGTCGACACCACCGCGCTCGCCATCAGCGACGGCCAGGACGAGGCGACGACGGCAACCAACGTCACCGACCGCCTCAGCGAAAGATTTGGTGGCTGGCGAGGCTTCGACCGCGTCGAAGACAGCGTCGCCTACGCCTACCGCCAGATGACCGACGCCTGAGGGGCACAGCCCCGACCGAGGCGCGCGGCGGCCCATCCTCGACAACCATCCGCTCACCCTGAGCCCGTCGAAGGGTGCCAGACCGACTCCCGGCTCCCCATCTTCGCCAACTCCAGATCGGGGGTGCGGGGGTTCGCCCCGCAATGAACGGGTGGGTGGGTGGGCTCCACTCCAGAATGCGCCGCCACGCGACACCGCTCCGCGCAACCGTCTACTCGACCGTGAACTCCGTCCACATCCCCAGCGCGAAGTGGTCCTCGACGGCCCCGTCCTCGACCTCCACGATCAGGCATGCCAACAAATAGCGACCCGCCTGCAACCGCGCGCCGATCTCACGCCCGTCCCCGGCGCTGATGCCCTCGATCTCGATCACCTCACGGCCATCCTTCGACGTGCCCTCCACCAGCGCGAACTCGTGCACCTCGCCACCGACATTCCGCGCCACGAACCGGATCAGCCCGGCCGACACCGACGGCGTCTCCGTCGACACGAACCACTCGCCGAGATCCATCTCGACCGTCGCGTCGAACCGCGTCAGCGTGCCCAGCGGGTGCCCGCCACCCGCGACCGGATCGCCGACGGGCATCGGGTCAGCGACCGCGACGGCCGTCGACAGCGGCGCAGCGTCGTTCGCGTCGTCGCTGCACGCCAGCAGCAGCGCCGCGAGCAGAGCGACGCCGGACAGCACCACCCTCGCTCGCCCGAGACTCGTTCGTCGCATGCCGCTCGCCTCCCCGACTCCGGCGATCCACCGCCGCCCATGACTATCACAGCATCGACTCCCGAACCAATCGACGCCCCACCGACCCGCGAAACGTAACCCGTCCGACGCCAGTTCAAGCTCCAGATCGGGGGCGCGGGGGCTCTGCCCCCGAAAGCAGAAGGGAGGGTGGGCCGGTTCCCATTCAACCGCCCCGCGCTACCATCGACGTATGCCACTCATCCCCACCTTCCGCGCCGAAGCACAGCAGCGAGGCCTGATCGCCGAGAGCGACGGGATCGACGCCGCCCGTGCCTTCCAGCTCGTCCGTGACATGCCGTACCGACGCGCCTCGTCGCGCGCGCCCGAGACCACCACCCGGGAGTGGACCGGCACCTGTTCCGGGAAGCACTACCTGCTCAAGGCGCTGCTCGAAGAGCTCGGCTTCGCCACCACGCTGATCGCCTGCACGCACGAGTTCACGGCCGAAAACTCGCCGTGGCTGCCGCCGGAGCTACTCGCCCACCTCGCTGACGGTCCGATGCCGGACGTGCACCAATTCCTCCGCGTCGAGAGCGACCGCGACGCCCCCGACGGCGCATGGATGACCGTGGACGCCACCTGGCCGCTCGCGGCGCGCGACCTCGGCCTCCCCGCCAACGAGCACTGGGAACTCGGCCGCGACATGACCGTCGCCGCCGACGTCGACGAGCTCTTCCACACGCCCGACGACATCGAGCCGCAGGAGTTCAAGAACCTGATCATCGAACGCGAAATCGGCGACCAGATGCAGCGACGTGACCGCTTTATCGAAGCGCTCAGCGACTGGCTCGGCACCGCGATCCCCGATGCCACCGCTGGCGACTGAGGCGACACCCCCTCAGCACAGCACCGCGCCCGGAGCAACTACCCGACGCACGGAGTAGCATCCCCTCATGCGATCGCAGAGCGTCAAACAGCACCTGATCACCGCCGCCCTCTTCGCCGGTGGCTTCTCCGTCCTCAACATCGTCCTCAGCGACACCAGCGTCCGGTCCGCAGCGACCTCGTTCCCCGTCTTCTTCGCGATCATGTTCCTCACCATGCGCGCCACCAACGTCGTCACCGTCGCCCTCGGCAACCGTTTCCGCACGCCCCCGCCCGAGCCGCTCCCGCCGCCCGAACCCACCACCGAGCGCCCCGACCACGCCCAGCGACGCCGACGCCGCCCCCGTCGACGCGGCCGCCGAAGCCGCCGCAGCTAGCGAGTCTGCCTCCCCAGCCACCGCTCGACGCCGACGCGCAAAGCGTCCGACGAGCCGATCGACTCCCTCCCCTTCATTCCGATCCCGATCCGAGTCGAGATCCAGATCGGGGGCGCGGGGGCAGAGCCCCCGAATACAAAAGGGCGAGTGGGCGGGTTCCACATCACAACGCCCCGCCCTCAAACCCAGCGACGCCCCCGCCACCACTCGACGCCGGCGCGCGAAGCGCAGCCCGACCGCGCGCACAGCAACGCCAGCCCGCGAAGGCTCACAGATCAATCGATGCCAGCAGTGACAGGAACGGCGCTACACGCGCACCAGCAGCGAGCCGTTAGGCCTCGCCCACGACCATCCCGCGACCCGGCAGAATCGCGAACATATGATCATCCAGATTCGTGCGCGTCCCGTGCATCTCGTGGATCGCCACCACGCGCGTCCGACGTCCGGCAGACTCATCGATGCGCAGGTCGACGATCCCGTCCACCACCTGCTCCTCGATGCCCAGCCGCGTGAACCCCGTCTCGCCGTGCACCCGCAGCCCCGTGATCAGCGTCGTCGCATGCGTCGCACGCATCGACGCCCTCAGCAGCGACGCCACGAACGACGAGTCCGCGCTCACGTCGGGCGACCCCGCCAGCAACGGGGGATCGATTGCCACCCGCTCCGCGTTGATCTCCGACGCAGCCGCCGCGATCACCGCAGCCACGCGCTCGCCCGGATCGACGGCCCCGCCAGCAGGAGCAGTGTCGCCCCCCGGCGCTTCGGCATCTGGCCCGCCGCCAGCACCCGGCTCACCACCAGCACCCGGCCCGCCGCCAGCACCCGACCCAGCGCCCTCGCCCGGACCTGCGCCCTCAGCATCGCCCGACTCGGCAGCAGCCGGCGGCGCGATCGGAGCGGCGTCCGCGCCAATTTGCACCACACGAGCAAACCCGTCCTCAACGGCCCCGCGTAGGTCCCAGCCCAACGATGCAGCCTGTTCCAGGATGCGGTTCGGGTGATCCGTCGTCGCGAACACGCCCGGCTCACCCTCGCGGATACCCGACAGGATGAACTGGATGCACAGCACCGACTTGCCGGTGCCAGCCTCGCCGGACACCAGCACTGCAGCGCCCCGAGGGACACCGCCCTCGATCAACGCATCAATGCCCTCAACGCCAATCGTCGTCCGCAACAGCATGCCTCCGGAACCTGATGAACCTGCGCTCGACTATAGGAGCACCCTCACGCGGTGGCCAGCGCACCGCACATAACCACCGCCCGACGAACCTGCCACCCTCCGACGTCCAGCAACCCTCCGATGCCCCCCCACCCCCCACGACATGGCGCAGTGCGACGCCGTGCGCCATCATGCGGACGAGCATTGGAGCGTGACCCATGGGCAGCATCGCCGCCGTCGACGAACAGACCGGACGCAAGTTCTACCTCGAAGATCCCGACGACCTGCGACCCGACGAAGAGGTCGTCTTCCTGCTCAACCTCCACGGCGGCGGCTCCGCGGGGTCGTGGCAGCAGGCGTACTTCCCCGCCATCGACTACAAGCAGCAGTACCGGCTCGTGATCGCCACCCCCTCGGCAGCGACGAAGGAGCCCTCCCGACGCTGGATCGAGGAAGCCGACGACGAGCACCTGCAGAACATCGTCAACTTCGTCTTCGACAAGTACGGGCTCGAACGCATCAGAGCGTTCTGGCTGATCGGACACTCGCAGGGCGGGTCGACCTCCAGCCGCCTACTCGGCACCGACTTCTTCATGGAGCGCGTGGACGGCTGGCTCAGCCTCTCCGGCGGGCGCATCGGACAGTTCGAACGCTCCGCGACCTCAGGACGCCCGGACACGCCGTCGGCGGCGGATCGTCCGCGCATCGCAGAGACACCGACGCCAGACACTGACATGTCTTTCATCTTCTCCGTCGGCGAGCACGAGATGGCCTCCATCCCCGACACCTCGCCGCTGGCCGAGCGGTACGGCGCCGGTCCCAAGACCCGCCTCCCCGACGTCATCGACGACGAACCCGGCAAGATCTACGACACCCTTAGCGAAGGCCACTCCACACCAGCGTGGGGACTCTTCCCCCTGCCCGGGACCGCGGAGGTCTCCGTCTTCCCGGACGCGAGGGATGGCCGCGTGATCGCCGACATCGTGCGCCTCGACAAGGGCCACACCGAGGGCTTCGAGCCGAACATCACCGACACCCTGATCGGCATGATCGCTGGAGCGCCCGGCGGAAAAGCTCGCGCGCGCTAACCTCCGACGCCCCGCACCCGCCACGCGGAAGCGAAGCGATCGACGGCCGAGAGCGCGCGGACGGCTCCACGCCCGCCTCCAGTCCCCTCAATCCAAATCGGGGGCGCGGGGGCTCTGCCCCCGAAAGAAGAAGGGCGGGTGGGTGGGTCCACCTCCAACTGCCACGCCCATCGATGACACCACGCCCAACCGAGACACGCACTACCTCGCCCTCCGCGCATCGCCACATATACTGCTCAGACCAGCCGCCACCTGAGTTCGGCCGACGCCGCATCCGTCAGGAGCCTCCCCGTGAGCGACATCCGCGACCGCCTCGAAATAGCCGCCGATGACCTCGTCGGCCACTGCCAGCCCGAAGACCTCCCCTTCGACACCACCGACGACCTCATGCCGATCGAAGCGATCTACGGACAGGAACGCGCCGTCCGCTCCATCGACTTCGCGCTCGGCATGGAAGACCGCGGCTACAACCTCTACGCCTCCGGCCCGGACGGCATCGGCAAATCCACCATCGTCCAGCAGTTCCTCAGCAGACGCGCCGCCCAGCTCCCCGCCCCCCCGGACTGGATCTACGTCCACAACTTCGCCGACACCGACCGCCCCGTCGGCATCGGCCTCCCCGCAGGGGAAGGCCGCATCTTTGCGGAACGCACCGCGCGCACCGTCCAGGCCGCCAGCCGAGAACTGAAGCAGGCATTCGAGTCCGACTCCTACGCCCGCCAGCGCGGCGAATTCGGCCAGCGCATGGAGCAACGACGTTCGGCCCTCCTCGAACAGCTCAGCGCAGACGCGAAGGAGCGAGGCTTCCACCTCCAGATGTCCCCGCAGGGCGTCACCTCCGCACCGATCGTGAACGACGAAGTACTCAACGACGAAGCCTTCCAGGCCCTCCCGGAGGAACAGCGCACGGCGATCGAAGAGAGCGCCCATCAGCTTGAGAGCGTCGTACAGGACGCCATGCTTCAGATGCGCGGACTGGAGCGCGACGCGCAGGACGAACTGAACAGCCTCGACGAACAGGTCGCCAGCTTTGCCATCGAACACCTCTTCCAGCCGCTGCTCGACCAGCACGAGGAATCAGAAGAGATCGTCACCTTTCTGAAGAGCGTCCGTGACGACATTCGCAAGGAACGTGACCGCTTCCGGCAGCCGCCGGCACAGCAGGAGCAAGCCGCCGCCGCCCAGCTTGGCCGGGGCAACAACCAGGGTCCCGACCTCCATCGCTACGCCGTCAACGTCGTGATCTCCAACGACCCGACCGATGGCGCCCCCCTGATCACCGAGCGCCATCCCACCTACTACAACCTGCTTGGCCGCGTGGAATACGCCGGTCAGTTCGGGGGCATGGCTTTCGACCACACGCTGATCAAGGCCGGATCGCTCGCCACCGCCTCCGGCGGCTTCCTCGTCCTCCGCCTCCGCGACCTGATCCAGAACCCGATCGCCTACGACGGCCTCAAGCGCGCCCTGCTCACGCAGGAGATCGCCATCGAAAACCTCAGCGAAGTCGCCGGACTCGTCCCCACCACCGCCGTTCGCCCCGAACCGATGCCGCTCGATGTCAAAGTCGTGATCGTTGGCGACGCCGGGCTCTACGGATACCTCTTCCGCATCGACCCCGACTTCCGCGAACTCTTCCGCGTCAAAGCCGACTTCGAGGTCGACGTCGAACGCAACGCTGGCAACATCATCGGCCTCGCCGCCCTGATCCGACTCCAGTGCGAGCGTGGCGACCTGCTCTGCTTCAGCCGCGACGCCGTCGCCCGGCTCGTCGAGCACTCCTCGCGCGTTGTGCAGGACCAGCGACGCCTCTCCGCCAACATGGGTGCCTTCACCGACCTGATCCGCCAGGCCAACTACTGGGCGACGCAGGACGGCGACGCAGCCGTCGGACCCCAGCACGTCGACCGGGCGCTCGAGGAGCACGACTACCGCTCATCGCTCGTCCGCGACCGCCTCCAGCAGATGATCGAAGACGGCTCGATCTTCATCGACACCGAAGGCGCGAAAGTCGGCCAGATCAACGCCCTCTCCGTCTACGACCTCGGCGACATCACCTTCGGCCGCCCCTCAAGAATCAGCTGTGTCACCTCCGCCGGCCGAGGCTCAATCGTCAACGTAGAACGAGAATCAAATATGGCAGGAAATATCCACAATAAAGGTTGGATGATACTTCGCGGTTATCTCACAGATACATTCGGTCAAGACAAGGCGCTATCTCTGCATGCTAGTCTCACTTTTGAACAGCTGTACGGTGACATCGACGGCGACTCCGCCTCCTCGACGGAGATCTACTCGCTGCTCTCCTCGCTCGCGGAAGTGCCGATCGACCAGCAAGTCGCCGTCACCGGCTCCGTCAACCAGCGCGGCGAAGTGCAGCCGATCGGTGGCGCGACGGCCAAGATCGAGGGCTTCTACGAGGTCTGCCGCGCGCGAGGGCTGAACGGCAAGCAGGGCGTCATGATCCCGAAGACGAACGTCCCCACCGTCACCCTGCGACCGGAAGTCGAACAGGCGATCGCCGCAGGGCAGTTCCATGTCTGGGCGGTCGAGACGATCGAGGAGGGCGTTGAGGTGCTCACCGGCGTCACGGCAGGCGAACGCGCGGCCGATGGCCGGTTTGCGGAGGGCACGATCTACCGCAAGGTCGAGGATCGGCTGGACGAGTTCTATCACGCGATCACCGAGCACCGGGAAGCCGGCGGGGCCGAGACGCCGTCGCCCGTTGCTCCCCCCGTGCCACCGGCCGTACCACCGGGGATTCCGCCACAGCCGCCCGAACCGCCGATCAGCGTCTAGCGAGGTCGCCGACACATCAGCGACACGCCATCGACGTCTCCCCCGGCCGACGCACGCCCACTGCTCACGCTCGACTTCGATGGCGTGATCTGCGCGCCGCTCTTCGGCAGGAACGGGGGCATCAGCCGCGAGTTTCTCGACCCCTCCGCACCTCCTCGGCGCGCCTTCGTCCCTGCTCGCTGGTACGCCGACCCGCTGGATCACCTCCGCTTCGACCTGCGGCGACCGCTACCGGAGGTGCGCGAGGCGCTCAGTCGACTCTCGACGCTGCGTCGACTCACGATCCTCACGGGGCGGCGCAGTTCGCCGGAGTCCTGGCTCCGGCGCTACGGGATGGCCGCATTCATCGACGACATCGAATTCAACGCCTCCGAGGAACGCAGCGCTCACTTCAAATTGCGTCGATCGGCCGAGCTGGGAGCAGCCGAGCACATCGACGACGACCCGCGGACGGTGCAGCTACTGGCGGAGGCCGGAGCGCTGCGGGTGTTCCTGCGCGACTGGCCGCGCAATCGGGGGCTACCGTTCGTCGATGGCGTCACCCGCGTCAGTGAACTGACCGCGCTAGCGAATCTGCTCGAAGCTGAGCGCGAGGGGAACCTCGACTAGACCTGCCTTCACGTCGGCGTTAGAGTCGGAACGGTATCGGGAGCGGTCTTGGCTCAGCAGAACGGCAGCGGGAACGGCACAAGTTCGAATGGTACCGGTGGTCCCGAATCCACCGAAGTCGTAGGCGTAGAGCACACAGACACGCCTCCCTCCGGGCGCCTGGGCACATTCGCCGCGCTCCGCGATCGCAACTTCCGCCTCCTCTGGCTCGGACAGATCAGTCACGCCGGCGCGCTCTGGATGGAGCAGATCGCCCGCCCCTTCCTGATTCTCGATATCACCGATGGCTCGGCGACCCACGTCGGTGGCGTGATCGCGATGCGGACCTTGCCGCAGCTCGTGTTCGGAGTCTGGGCCGGCGTGATCGCGGACTGGTTCGATCGCCGCCTCGTGCTGTTGCTGGACAAGACCGCGGTACTGATTCTGAATACGCTATTCGCGATCTTGATCGTCTCCGGCGCGCTCGAGCTGTGGCATATCTATGCGTACGCGTTCCTCCGCGGGTCGATGATGGCGTTCGACCAGCCCGCGCGTTCGGCGCTGATCCCGAGCATCGTTCCGGCCGATCGCGTTACGAACGCGATCGCGCTGATGAGTGCCACCCAGAACACGATGCGCATCGCCGGCGCTGCCGCTGGCGGGTTCGTCTACGCGGCCCTCGGTGCCGAGGGCGCGTTCGTCACGGTCGCGGTGATCTACGTCGGTGCGGTCGTCTCGACATACCTGCTCAAGGTACCGACGCACGTGCGACCGACGGACACGAGCGCCGGCGCGATGGCGCAGGGGCTGATGGAAGGCGCGCGCTACGCGTGGAGCCACACGGCGATCCGCGGGATTCTGATTCTCTCGCTGATCTACTTCACGTTCGGCATGTCGTACATGCAGGTGTTCGCTCCGCTCTTCGCGGAGAAGGTGCTCGACATCGGCAGCTTCGGCTTCGGGTTCATGACGTCGTTGACGGGCCTCGGCGCACTGGCAGCAGCGCTCTTCATTGCGAACAAGCAGCCCGAGAGATTGGGCATCATTCTGCCGCTCCTCGCCGGCGTCTTCGGCCTGATGCTGATCCTGTTCTCGGCGACGACCTACCTGCCGCGACCGGCCGGTCTGGTCGCGCCGCTGATCGTGATCATGATCGTCGGCGGCATCCAGACCAGCTACTTCTCGCTCACACGAGCGATGATGCTGCACTCCGCTCCGGAGGAGATGCGCGGACGGGTGATCAGCCTGCTCTCGCTGGATCGTGCGCTGATGACGGGCGGCGCGGCGTTTGCCGGATTCCTCGCTGACAGCGCCGGCGTCCAGCCAGCGCAGATCGTCTACGGCCTGATTTGCGCCGTCGGCGGATTCGCCATGTTCACGTTCGCCCGCGACTTCCGACGCACGCGTACCGACTTCACGCCGGATCCGGAAGACCCGGGGCAACCATCAACGCCAGCGCCAGCGGCGGATGCCGTCGATGGCGCCACTTCCGAAACCCCGGCGGACGTCGTCAGCGCACGCTGACGCCCGGCTGCTGCGGCTCCGAACCTGTTCCCCTGACCGCTGATGTCGTCTTCGCCATTCCCGCCGGAATTCTTCCAGCGCGTTGACGAAGCCGCCGACGACCAGTTCTACCGCGAGCCACGGTTCGTCACGCACGTCGACGATGCGACGATCGCAGCGATCACCAATCTGTACCGCGAAATGCTGCCGGACGGCGGTACCGTGCTCGATCTCATGTCCTCGTGGATCTCGCACCTGCCGACGGACGTCGACTACGGCCGCGTCGCTGGCCTCGGCATGAACCACGAGGAGCTGGCGGGTAACCCACAGCTCGACGACTTCGTCGTTCACGATCTCAACCGCGAGCCGAACCTCCCGTACGACGAAGGAGAGTTCGATGCCGTCGTCAACGCGGTCTCGGTGCAGTACCTCACGCGGCCGGTAGAGGTCTTCGACGCGGTAGGACGAGTGCTCAAACCCGGCGGGCTCCACGCTGTCATGATCTCGCATCGGATGTTCCCGACGAAGGCCGTGGCAGCCTGGCAATCGATCAGTAGCGAGGAGCGGGTGCGCCTCGTCGCCGCCTACTTCAACCTGTCGATGGGTTGGGACGAACCGCAGCTCGTCGATCGCTCTCCGGCCGGCGCTGATCCGTTGTGGTGCGTCTTCGCGACGCGAAGCGCTCCGTAGCGAAGAGGCTGTTCAGCTTGCGAGGAGCTGGGAGCGGGAGGCGAAGACCACGTAGCCTTCCCCGCGGATCGTCTGCATCATCTCAGCGGCACCGATTACCGAGAGCTTGGAGCGAAGCCTGGAGATCTGCGCCTCTACGAAGTTCGGCGATCCAAACGTTGGGTAGCCCCAGACGGCGGAGGCAATGTCGTCCGGCGACAGGACCTCATTCATCCGCTCCAGCAGCACCCGAAGCACTTCCGCCTCCTTGGGCGAGAGCGAGACAGTTCGACCCTGGTACGTCACCTCACGCGAACGTGGAAGCAGCCTGAGCCCGCCGGGACCGGCCAACGACCCGTCCGCGCCCTCGCGCATCGCCTCCACCTGCATCTCCCTGACGCTGCGCACCAGCTCACCGAGGCGCTCGTGCTCCGCCGGCGCGACGACGACGAGATCAAAGCTGCCATCGACTCCCCGCGCACCATCGACACCGACGGCCTCCAGCCCGGCTCGCTGGAGCGCGCTGATCGCCGCCTCCCGCTCGCTTGAGTTGCTGTTTACGACCAGCACTCGACCCGTCACGGGAGCCGACATGTGATCTGTGGCGTCTAGCTGCATCGTCGGTCTCCGCTGGGTTGAGCCGATCGTCACCGAGTTCGTTGTCACCGTTTCGTCGCCACGATCGACGACCGAGCCATGATCGCGCCGTGGCTCTCGCCACACACTCGCCACGGTGTCAGAGGCACGTCAGATCATGTCAGCAGATTCGACTGAACTGACAGAGCCAACCAGACTTACATTCCCGCCTGGCGTACCTACTGTAAGAATCCCATACCAACTGTCAGCACTCTGCGCGGTGGCGAGCACTCACCTGGCGCGGATCGCGACCGTCGTCTAACGCTGCGGACCCGTTCGCCGTAGCGGCGAGCCGATGGCTTCAGACCTCGGCACCCAGCTTCCGCAGCAGCGCGAGGCAGGCGTCGCGTCGCCCCGCCATGTACGGGGGCACGCCGATCTCCTGTGGCGAGAGTTCCAGCGGCTGCCCATCGAACGTGACGAGCATCCCGCCTGCGGCGTTCAGCACTGCGGCACCACCGGCGACGTCCCACACGGAGCGAGGTCCGGTCGAGAAGTAGACATCCGCCTCACCTTCCGCAGCGTGCGCAAGCTTCACCGCGGCCGATCCGCAAGGGTAGACGTCATACGGAATCTGGTAGTGAATCCGTCGGCGCTCGTAGTCGAACCTTGAGACGACCACGCGCTCGACCGCCTCAAACGGAGGGAGCGCGTCCGCGGATTCGCCATCACGACGAAACTCGCTGCGATCGCCCAACGTCAGCCCGGAAAGCACATCACCCTGCACCGGCAGCGCCAGCGCGCCAAGCACGAGTTCGTCGCCAGCAAACAGCCCCACGGAGACGCCGTACTCCGGGATGCCGCGCAGGAACTCCCGCGTGCCGTCGAGGGGATCGACGACCCACGTCGGCTCGCCATGGATCAGCGGGGCGTCCTGGCGTGACTCCTCGGAGAGCCAGTGCGAACCCTCGATCAGTGGCATCAGTCGCTGGTGGAGTACGTCGTCGGCAGCGTGATCAGCTTCGGTGACCGGACCCTCGCCGGGCTTGTGGGCGACCCGTATCTCGTCTCGCTTGAGCACGTCACGGATCGCCTCTGCCGCAGCATCGACGGCCAACTCCAGCCCATCGCGAACGGAATCAATGTCGAACGAGAGCGGGGCGACCACTATCGCGGTGAAGTACCGGCCGGCGACTGTTCGCCACCAGTGGCCGAATCCATGATGCGATCGATGATCACCCGATGATCCCCTCCCGAGCCTCGCGGTTTCTCGAAGCTATCCCGATGCTACACTCGGGCGGCGATGACGACGACTCCCGACATACGTGCGTTGATCGATGAACTGGCGCTGGCAGTCGGTGCTCGACAGGTACTCCACGCGCCCGAAGACCTGATCGGATTCGAGTACGACGCGACCGTCGATCGCGCCGCACCGGACGCCGTCGTCTTCCCCGCAAGTACCGCCGAGGTCGCCGAAGTCGTGCAGATCGCGCGACGTCATGACGTTCCGATTGTCCCCCGCGGATCGGGTACAGGCCTCGCCGGCGGCGCGCTCGCCGTGCGCGGCGGCGTGATGTGCGTGATGACGCGGATGAATCGGATCGTCGAGCTGGATGCGCGCGACCGCACTGCGGTGATTGAGCCGGGCGTGATCAACCTGGCGCTGCAGGATGAGGCCGCGAAACACGGCCTCACCTACGCGCCCGACCCATCCTCGCAGCGCATCTGCACCATCGGCGGCAACATCGCGACGAACTCGGGCGGACCGCACACGCTCGCCCACGGCAGCACCGTGAATCACGTGCTCGGCGTGGAAGTCGTGCTGCCCGACGGACGTGTCACGTGGCTCGGCGGCCAGCAACTCGATGCGCCTGGACCGGATCTGCGAGGGCTCTTCGTCGGCTCCGAGGGCACGCTCGGCATCGTCACGCAGATTCGCGTGCGACTCGTGCGCATCGAGGAGGCCGTGCGCACGATGCTCGCCGTCTTCGAGAGCGTCGATGACGCCTCAGGCGCGGTCTCGGAAGTCATCCGCAGGGGCGTGATTCCCGTCGCGATGGAGATGCTGGACCGCGAGATCATCCTTGCCGTCGAGCAGACGATGCACGTCGGCTACCCGACCGATGCGGGCGCGGTGCTGCTGATCGAGGTTGAAGGCATGGCGGAGAGCGTGGAAGTGGAAGCCGCCGCAGTCGTCGCGGCCTGCGAGGCGAACAACGCGCGCGAGATCCGCGTCGCGGACGACATCGAGGAGCGCGAACAGCTCTGGGAGGGCCGCAAGGCCGGCATCGGCGCGATCGGCGCGGTCTCGCCGAACTTCTACCTGCTCGATGGCGTGGTGCCGCGCACGCGGCTGCCGGAGGTGATGCGAGGGGTGCTCGATCTCTCGGCGAAGTACGGGTTCCGCTGCGCGAACATCTTCCACGCCGGCGACGGCAATCTGCACCCGAACATCATGTTCGATGAGCTTGAGGAGGGCGCGATCGAGCGGGTGCTCGACCTCGGGGGAGAGATCATGCGTCTCTGCGTGGACGCCGGGGGGTCGATCACCGGCGAGCACGGGGTCGGTCTGGAGAAGCGCTCCTACATGGAGTGGATCTTCACGCCTGAAGACCTCGCGGCGATGGAGCTGGTGCGCGTCGCCTTCGGCAGCGGCGATCTCTTCAACCCCTGCAAGGTGCTGCCAACCGGCCGCGGCTGCGGCGCGGGGCACGAGGCGGAGATCCGGCGCTTCATCGCGACGCCCGGCGTCTACGCCTAGCAACGCGCATGGCATCCTCCACCGCCGACGCGATCTTCCTCGCACTTCCCGCCGAACGCTGGCAGCAGCCGGACCGCTACACCATCGATGGCGTCACACCGTCACGAGCCGCCCGCCCGGAGAACCGCGAGGAGGTCGCGTCACTGCTGTCGGCTGCGACCAGTGCGGGGCTCGTCGTCGTCCCGCAGGGCGCACGGACCGCGCTCGAACTTGGCCGCCCGCTCGCCGGCTACGACGTCGCGCTCGACCTCACCGCGCTCGATCGCATCGTGGCGTACGAGGCCGACGACCTCACGATCACCGTCGAGGCCGGCGTCACGCTCAGCCAGCTTCAAGCGCACCTCGACTCCCACGGCCAGTACCTCTCGACGGATCCGCCGACCGGTGACCACGTCACGATCGGCGGCCTGCTGGCGACTGCGCGCTCCGGCGCATGGCGCGGACACCTGCCATCGGCACGCGACCTCGTGCTCGGCATCGAAGTCGCGCTCGCCGATGGTCAGCTAGTGAAGTCCGGTGGGCGCGTCGTCAAGAACGTCAGTGGCTACGACCTGCATCGCATGCACACGGGCGCGCTCGGAGCATTCGGCGTAATCGTCGAGGCGTCGTTCAAGCTTGCGCCCGTGCCCGCAGCGACGCGCACGCTCGTGCTCCGCTGCGACGACACGGATGCCGCTGAAGCGCTCGTGTTCGACCTCTGGAACCGCTCGACTGGTGCCCGCGCGCTCACCCTGCTCTCCGCTCCCGCAGCCGCCAGGCTCGAACTCTCAGAGTCACCCCACGTCCTCGTTGAACTGGCCGGCGTCGCGAGCGCGGTCGAGCGCGGCGCGGAGGTCACGGCGGGGCTCGGCCATGTCGTCGAGGGGCCAGCATCGCTCTGGAACGACCTGCGAACGCTCCAGGCTGACGGCACCACTGTTCTGCGCCTCACCGTCCCCGCTTCGGCCGTCCGCGAAACGATCGACGACGCGACCCGCGCTGGCTGCGCGGCCTGGGGCCATCTCGCCGCAGGCAGCGTCGTCGCGCTCGCACCCGACGCCGACGCGGCAACGATCATGGCACTGCGCACGAGCGCCGAGCAGCTTGGCGGAACGCTCCAGATCGAGTCCGGTTCGGCGTCGCTACGCGGCGATGTCGACCCATTCAACGTCGGCGAACCCGACCTCGTGCGCAGCCTGAAAGCGCAGTTCGACCCCACCGGCACGCTCAGCCGCGGCCGCTGGATGGAGGGCGTGTGACAGAGTCTCCGCCCGTGCCGCTGGCGGCGCAGTTCGTCGGCCCCGACATTCCCGCGCTGCCCGACCTCCAGAACTGCATCCACTGTGGCTTCTGCCTCCCGGTCTGCCCGACGTATATCGCGACCGGTCAGGAGTTGGAGTCCCCGCGCGGCCGCCTCCACCTGATCCGCGCCGCGCTCGATGGTCGAGCGGAAGCGAGCGACCGGCTGCTCGGCCACCTCGACCTCTGCCTGCAGTGCCGGGCATGTGAGACGGCGTGCCCCTCGAATGTCCCGTTCGGGCGAATCATGGAGGACGCGCGAGCCTCGACGGTGGCGCATGGCGTACGCGAGCGGCCGCGCGCGTGGAGCGCTCAGGCGCTGATGCTGCGTCACGTCGTGGCGCGACCTCGCGTCCTGCGCGCGGCCTTCTCACTCCTGCGCGTGTACTCCGCGTGCCTGCAGCGCGTCGTGCGCGGTCCGCTGCGCCGCGTCGTCCCGCGGGCGATTCGCGAACTCGACTCGCGAGCGCCGACGGTCAATCGCCGCCCCTTCAGGCGCAGCGGGCCGCTGGCCACGCCGTCGCAGCCGCGCGGGCGGGTCGCGCTGCTCACCGGCTGCGTGCACGGCGAGATGTACCCCCAGACGCATGAAGCGACGATCCGCGTGCTCGCGCGGCTAGGGTTCGAGGTCGTCGCGCCACCCGAGCAGGGCTGCTGCGGGGCACTGCACAGCCACGCCGGCGACGCAGACGCCGCTCGCTCGCTCGCGCGTCGCAACATCGACGCCTTCGCGGAGGCCGGCATCGATGCGGTGATCGTCAACGCTGCCGGCTGTGGCGCGGCGATGAAGGAATACGGTCAGCTGCTGCGGAACGACGTCGAGTGGGCGGAGCGAGCCGAGCAGTTCGGCGCATCCGTGCAGGACGTGCTTGAATTCGTTGCCGCGCAGGACTTCGAACGGGGCCTCGGCGCCCTCGACCGCGACGTGACGCTGCAGGACGCTTGCCACCTCGCGCACGCGCAGGGCATCCGTGAGGCACCTCGCGCCATCCTCGGCGCGATCCCCGGTCTTCGCCTGCACGAGATGGCCGCACCCGATCGATGTTGCGGCTCCGCGGGGTTCTATTCGGTCGCCCATCCGGAGATGTCCGGCACGGTGCTCGCTACGAAGATGGCCGATGTCGAATCGACCGGCGCAGACGTGATCGCGACCTGCAACCCCGGGTGTACGCTGCAGCTTGAGCTCGGGGTGCGTCGCAGCGACGTGCTGGCCGGCGAGACCGACGTGCAACACGTGATCGAACTGCTCGACGCGTCCTACCGCGCCGGTGATGCTGCCCGCTAGCTAGCCACCGCCAACGGACCAGCGCGGCGCGAGCCAGCCCTCGTTGAAGCCGTAGGCGTCGAACTCGTAGCCGACGACGTCCCTTGCAAGCGCGGCGCGCTCGAGCGGCACGACCAGCGGGAACATCGCCGGCACGTCATCGAGCAGCAGTCGCTGAGCCTCGCGTGCTCGATCGGCGCGCAATGAGGGGTCGATCTGACTGAGCGCCGTTCGCACCGCCGAGTCGTACGGCGGGTTCGAGTAGCCCCACTGCGAAAACCCCCCGGCGAGGCCGGATGACGTGTGCAGGCGCAGCCCAACGTCAGGCGTCGTGAGTCCGGTGAGATCGAAGATCGACGCTTCAAAGTCGCCGGCTTCGAAGCTCTGCGACCACGCCGCCGGTTCTTCGACAAGCAGTCGTGGGCTGAGTCCCGCTCCGGCGAACTGGTCGAGCAGCACGTCGGCCAGCGCACGCGCTCGATCATCGGTCGGCGTGTGGAGACGAAAGCTGAGTCCGATCGCACCGGCTGCTGAGAGCAGCCTCCGTGACTCCGCGACATCGTGCTGGTAGAGCGGATGCGCCGCGAGCTCCGACGCCGGCAGCGCGTCGGCCTCGTGCGCCGGGCCGACCGGGCCGCTGATCTCGCCGGAGAAGCGCTCCGCCAGTGCCGCCCGATCGATCGCCATGGAGAGCGCACGCCGCACGCGAGGATCCTGGAACTCTTCAACGAATCGGACGCTCTGCCCGAGTCGCCCTGGCAGCAGCGAGAGGCCGATGCCGAGCACGCCCGACCCCGGTCGCGCGCTGACGGTGGTGCCCGGACGCTCGAACGCAGCGATGTCGTCGCCCGCCGGACGCACAGCGAGGACGTCGATCGTCCCGTCGTCGAAGGCAGCGTTGACAGCCGCCTCGTCTTCGAGTTCACGCACGGAGACGCCGTCGAGCAGTGGCTGGTCGGGACGATGGTAGAGCTGGTTGCGCGCCAGCGTGTCGCCGGCGGGCTCGCGGGAGGCCGAGACGAACGGGCCGCTGCCCAGCGGCTCTCCCGTCGCCGGAGAAATCTGGCCGGAGCGGATCCCGGCGGCGCGCGCGTCCGCGAACGTCTCGAAGAGCAGCGCAAAGGGCGCGCGCAGCTCAAGCACGACCGTCTGCAGGTCGGGCGCGTCGATGCGCGAAACGACGTCACTGAAGACGAAGTCCCCGCCGGCAGCGCGCAGTGCGAACTCGCGCCGCACGTCCTCGGCGGTGAGCGCAACGGCGAGCGAGCGATCGTTGGGGTGGAACCGCAGCTCCGGGCGCAGCGTGAACGCGACCGTCAACGGGTCGCGCAGCTCGATCGATTGAGCGAGGTCGCCGTAGAGCAGATTCGTCCGTCGATCGAACCCCACGAGCGTCGAGTAGATCAGCGGCTCAATCGCCGAGTCGCGCCCCTCGCCCGCGATCGACGCGAGGCGCAGGACGCCTCCCGGATCGCCAAGCGGGCGTCGATACTCGTCGAGCAGCGAGAGCCCCGCGACGGGCGTCACCGTCGCGGCGGGAGCCTCCTCGTCCTCATCACTAGTGCAGGCAAGCAGAAACGCCGCGCCCAGTACGCCCGCGCCAAGGCGCAGCACGTCCCGGCGGGTGCGTTGACGTCGCTGAGGTCGCTGAGGCGGGGTCGGGGGCATCGCTCGTCTTCCAGCGCCAAAACGATCGGGGGAAGACTATCGTAGGAAGCTACGGAAGCTGACGCCAACGCGCCGAAGAGTCGCTACCAGATACCTAGCATGAGCTTCACGTCCTCGGACGCCATCGTCTTCGGATCCCACGGCGGCTCCCAGACGAGATTGACCTCGGTGTCGAGCACGCCGTCCATCTGCATCACCGAGTGGTAGATCTGGCCCTGCAACATCGGTCCGACGGGGCAGGCGGGGCTCGTCAGCGTCATCTCGACGGTGACGACGCCCTCGTCGTCGACGTCGATGCTGTAGATCAGACCGAGGTCAGTCACGCTCATCCGCAGCTCAGGATCTTCGACATCACCGAGCACTTCAAGGATTTGGTCCGCGCTGGGGTGTTGCGGGCTATTCATGGTCAACTCCTGCTGTCCGTCGTAACTCGCTCGCTGTCATTGTCCGCAGTGAGTGCCTGCTCAAGCGTCTTCCACGAGAGCGAGGCGCACTTCACGCGCACCGGAAACTTGCGGACGCCGGTGAGCGCCTCGATGTCGCCAAATTCGTCGGGGGGTGTCTCGCTCTTCAGCATCATGCGCTGGAACGTCTCCACCGCTGCCAGCGCGTCCGCGACCGGACGGCCGTCGACGTAGACCGTCATCATCGACGCCGAGGCCTGCGAGATCGAACAGCCGCGGCCCTCGATCGCCACGTCCGTGACAGTGCCATCCTCGACGGTGAGTTCGACCCGCAATTCGTCGCCGCAGAGCGGGTTCGCGCCGTCGGCGGCGTGGGTCGCCCGTTCGCCGAGTTCGCCGCTGTGACGCGGGTTGCGATAGTGATCGAGCAGGATGTCCCGATAGAGGTCGTCGAGTTGTATGTCGGATCCAGGGGTAGGGCCGTCAGGCATCGCCGCTCCCAGCATCGCCGCCAAAATACCGTGCCGCCTCCTGGATGGCGTCAGCGAGCACGTCGATCTCTGCCGTTGTGTTGTACACGTAGAACGAGGCACGCGCCGTCGCCGTCACGTTCAGCGCGGCCATCACCGGCTGCGCGCAGTGGTGGCCGGTACGCACCGCCACACCCTGGCTGTCGAGCACCTGCCCGATGTCGTGCGGGTGTACGCCTTCGAGGTCGAACGAGATCACGCCGCCCCGCTGTGAGGAGTCAGGCGGGCCGAAGACCGTGACACCCGGGAGATCGGCCAGCTTCGGCAGCGCATAGTCGAGCATCGCGATCTCGTGCTGCCGCACGCGATCCATGCCGAGCCGCGAGAGGTAGTCGATCGCGGTGCCAAAGGCGACCACGCCGGAGATATTCGGCGTTCCGGCCTCGAAGCGCGCCGGGATCTCGTTCCACTTCGATTCTTCCAGCGTGACGGTGAGGATCATCTCGCCACCGCCGAGGAATGGCTGCATCTCCTCCAGCACCGACATTCGTCCCCAGAGCACGCCGACGCCCGTGGGCCCCAGCATTTTGTGCGCCGAAAAGGCGAGGAGGTCCGCACCCAGGTCCTGCACGTCGACTGCCATGTGCGGCACGCTCTGCGCACCATCGACGAGCACGATCGCGCCCTGCTCGTGTGCAAGCGCGGCCAGCTCCTTCACGGGAACGATCGAGCCCAGCGCGTTCGACATCTGGGTCACGCCCAGCAGCCTTGTGCGTTCCGTGATCAGCTCCGCCGCGACATCGAGATCCAGCGTGCCGTCCGGGAGCATCGGGATGAACTTCAGCACAATGCCGCGCTCGTCTCGCAGCATCTGCCACGGCACGATGTTGGAGTGATGCTCGATCTCCGAGAGCACGACCTCGTCGCCCTCTCGCAGGTGCGCACGACCCCACGAGTGCGCGACGAGGTTGAGCGACTCCGACGTGTTGCGCGTGAAGATCACCTCCTCCGGCGAAGGCGCGTTGATGAAGGCCGCGACCTTCTCTCGCGCGCCCTCGTAGAGTGCCGTCGCTTCCTGGGAGAGCGTGTGCACGCCGCGATGGATGTTCGCGTTCGAGTCGCGGTAGTAGCGCGTGATCTCCGCGATCACCTGCACCGGCGTCTGCGACGTGGCAGCGTTATCGAGGTAGACGAGCGGCGTGCCGTCGTGCACCTCGCGCGCCAGGATCGGAAAGTCGCGACGGATCGACGTCACATCGAGCCCGCCGTTCAGCGAGTCGCTCACTCGGAGGCCTCGCAGTCTATGTAGACGTCGCCGCCCTCGACGGTGACGACATAAGTGTTGACGGGTCGAATCGCCGGCAGCGTCAGCGCCTTGCCGGTCTGAGGGTCGAAGGAAGCGCCGTGGCGCGGGCAGACCACGTTGCCGTCGCGCAGCGTGCCCTCGCCGAGCGGCCCGTCGTCGTGACTGCAGAGATCGTCGATCGCGTAGAAGTCACCGTCGATGTTGCAGAGCGCGACCCGACGCCCACCAGCGCAGGTCACGACCCGCACTTCGCCCTCAGGGACAACCGAACCATCGCCGATGCGCTCTCGTGCCACGTCGCTCCCCGCTGCTTCCCGTCGCTCGGCTACAGCTCAGCCGTCGTGAGCTTCGCAGCCACCAGCTCCTGGAGCTCTTCTTCGAGGCCGTCGACGGGGATGCCCCGCAGGACGTCGGCGAAGAAGCCCTGCACCAGCAGCTTCAGGGCAGAACGATAATCCATGCCGCGCGACTGGAGATAGAAGAGCGCGGCCGAATCGACCGGCCCAACCGTCGCGCCGTGGCCGCAGCGAATCACGTCCGCCGTCAGGATCTCGAGCACCGGGTCGGAGTCGGCCTTCGATTTCGCCGAGAGCAACAGGTTTCGGTTGACCTGGTTCGCTTCCGCCCCCTTCGCCGTCTCCTCCACGCGCGTGATGCCGTAGTAGATGTTGCGGGACGCACCGGCCAGCGCCGCCTTGATCGCGACGTCCGATGTCGTGCGCGCGCCCTGGTGGTCCTGCAGCGTCACGAAGTCGAAATGCTGCTCACGGTCGCCAAGCGCGACGCCGCGGATCACGGAATTCGCGCCCTCGCCCTCGATCAACGCTTCAACCGTGTGCTTCACGATCTGGCCGCCGATCGCCAGCGTGGCGACGGTGACGTCTGCGTCACGTCCGAGCTTGCTGCGGATCGTGGTGAAGTCCTGCGTTGCAGCGCCCCAGCGCTCGTCGATCAGCAGGCGGACTCGCGAGGCGTCGCGTGCGTTGATCTCGATCACACCGGCGACAAGCAGCGGTACATCCTCCGACCGCAGCCGCAGCACGATCGTCACCTCGGCCTGTTCGCCGACGTTCACCAGCAGTCGCGGGAAGATCGCCGACGGGGCCGAACCCACGCCGCTGACCTCGATCTCGATCGGCTGCTCGCAGACGGCACCCTTCGGGACATCGACGATCGCGCCCGAGCTCCAGAGTGCCGCATTTGCGGCGATGAACTTGCCCTCAGTCGCGGGCACGAGCGCGCCGAGATCGCTCTGAACGGTCTCAGGCGACTGATCGACCGCCGTCGCCAGAGTCGATGCGGCGCCGCTCTGCGATCCGCTACCGGCGGGCACGTCACCGCTGATCGCGATCGCCGCTTCTGCGGGCGGGAAGGCGGCGAAATCAAGGTCGGTGACGTTCGTGTACTTCCACGGCCGCAGCGCGGGCGTGGGATTCGAGACTGCAGCGAAGGCCCGCGAGGCCTCCACGCGCCGGTCGCGCAGCCAGTCCGGCTCGCTGCGCGCGGCCGATACCGCAACGATCGACGCCTCGCCGTAGCCCTCGATGTCCGTCGCGGTACTTGCCATGCGCTAGCCGACCGAGCCTTCCATCTGCAGCTCGATCAGCCGGTTGAGCTCGATCGCGTACTCCATCGGGAGTTCCTTCACGATCGGTTCCACGAAGCCGTTCACGACCATCTTCGCGGCCTCTTCCTCGGAGATGCCGCGCGACATCAAGTAGAAGAGCTGGTCATCGCCGAGCTTCGAGACCGACGCCTCGTGCCCGATGTTCACCGCTTCTTCGTCGACTTCCATCGTCGGATAGGTGTCGGAGCGCGAGTGCTCGTCGAGCAGCAGCGCGTCGCAGCGCACGGTCGATGAGGACTGCTTCGCGCCCTCATACACCTTGAGCAGCCCTCGATAGGAGGTGCGGCCGGCACCACGCGAGACCGACTTCGCGACGACCGCGGAAGAGGTGTTCGGCGCCACGTGCACGACCTTGCCGCCCGTGTCCTGGTACTGGCCGTCGCCGGCAAACGCGAGCGAGAGGATCTCGCCGTGCGCACCCTCGCCCATCAGGTACACGGACGGGTACTTCATCGTCAGCTTGGAGCCGATGTTGCCATCGACCCATTCCATGACCGCGTTCTCGTGGGCGTAGGCACGCTTGGTGACGAGGTTGTAGACGTTGTTCGACCAGTTCTGGATCGTCGTGTAGCGCATGCGTGCGCCCTTCTTGACGACAATTTCGACCACCGCCGAGTGCAGCGAGTCCGAGCTGTAGATCGGCGCGGTGCAGCCCTCGACGTAGTGCAGGTACGCGTCCTCGTCAACGATGATCAGCGTGCGCTCGAACTGCCCCATGCTCTCCGTGTTGATGCGGAAGTACGCCTGCAGCGGAACATCGAGGTGCACCCCCGGCGGCACGTAAATGAACGAGCCTCCCGACCAGACGGCGGAGTTGAGCGCCGAGAATCGATTGTCCCCGGGCGGGATCAGAGTGCCGAAGTACTCCTTCACGAGCTCCGGATATTCCGCGAGACCCTGATCCATGCTGAGGAAGATCACGCCCTGCTTCGCAAGGTCCTCACGGATGTTGTGGTAGACGACCTCGGAGTCGTACTGCGCCCCCGCCCCGGCGAGGAACTGCCGCTCCGCCTCCGGAATGCCGAGCTTGTCGAAGGTGTCCTTGATGTACTCAGGAACGTCTTCCCAGTCGGCGACGTCACCGTCGGTCGGCTTCACGTAGTAGCGGATGCTGTCGAAGTCGATCGAGCCGAGCAGCTCAGCGTCACCGGCCCACGTCGGATCTTCCTTCTCGTAGAACGTGCGCAGCGCGTCGAGGCGGAAGTCGAGCATCCACTCCGGCTCGTCTTTCTGCGCCGACATGTCGCGGATCAGTTCCTCGTTCAGCC
This sequence comes from Dehalococcoidia bacterium, assembly GCA_036013055.1. Classification (GTDB taxonomy): domain Bacteria; phylum Chloroflexota; class Dehalococcoidia; order UBA2979; family UBA2979; genus SHYR01. The sequence continues at coordinate 161,082 of DASCQM010000002.1, forward strand.
CCTTCTCGGCCATGTAGAGCGGCTGCACGTCATCGTGAAAGCCCCACTCGTAGTCGCCGACGACACCCGCGACGGCCGCATCCGGCTTCGCGTTCGGCTTCGCATCCGGAGCCGTCTGGGTCATGAGGAAGCCCCTTCCAGCATGCCGAGCGACTCGAGGATCGGGTCGTAGCCCCCTTCCTCGATGCGGCGTGCGAGATCAGAGTCTCCGCTCTGCACGATCTGGCCGTTGACGAGCACGTGAACGAAGTCCGGCTCGATGTAATTCAGGATGCGCTGGTAGTGCGTGATGATCAGGATTCCGATCTCCGGCGTGCGCAGCGTGTTCACGCCCTCCGCGACGGTGCGCAGCGCGTCGACATCGAGGCCGGAGTCGGTCTCGTCGAGGATCGCGAGGTCGGGCTTGAGCATGCCGAGCTGGAGAATCTCTGCGCGCTTCTTCTCGCCGCCGGAGAAGCCATCGTTCACGTAACGGCGGGCGAACTCCTCGTCCATCCTCAGCATTTCCAGCGTCGATCGCAGTTCCTGCAGGAACTCGCGCGCCGGCACATCCTCGCCGCGTCGCGCCTTCAGCGCCTCGCGCAGGAAGTTGACCATCGTCACGCCCGGCAGCGAGGTCGGGTACTGGAACGAGAGGAACATCCCCATCTGCGCGCGCTTGTCGGGCGGCAGCACGGTCACGTCCTCGCCTTTGAAAATCACCTCTCCGCCGTCGACGATGTACTCCGGGCTGCCGGCGATCGTGCTTGCGAGCGTGCTCTTGCCTGAGCCGTTCGGCCCCATCAGCGCATGCACCTCGCCCGGTCCGATCTTCAGATCGACGCCGCGCACAATCTGTGTCTCCCGCTGCGCCGCGATGCTGACCTTCAGATCACGTAGCTCAAGAATCGGGTCGCTCACCGGCGGACCTCTCCCTCGTTATTTCGCGTCATTTCGAAACGACGTACTCGCAGCACGCCGCGCCATCGACAATGGTTGTGACCTGAGAGACCGGCGCATCGAGCAGTAGCTCAATCGCGCGACGATCCGCCATGCAGGCCATGTGCTCCCCCTCCGCTACCGACCGGTAGGGACAGCCGACGTTGCGAAGCCGGAACTCCGCAGTGTCCTCACTAGAATCGTTCAGAATCCCCTCCTCGCGGAGGGCATCAGTTACCTGCTTCACGCGCTCGCCAAGGTCGCCACTGCGCACCCGCGGCGCGTATTCGCCCGCGATCTCCTCCGCCACCGCCTCGAAGACCTGCTCAAGCACGACGACGCCGGGGCGTCCCTCCACGGATTCCTGCGGCAGCCCCGCGAGGGCCGGGAAGAGCCGATCGAGCAATCGCGAGTAGTTGGCGTGCGAGGATCGCTCCTCGCCGGCTTCGCTCAGTGAGTAGTGCATTGCGGGTCGGCCGCGAGTCTGGCGCTCTAGTGTGGCCTCAAGCAGCCCCTCGCCGACCATGATGTCGAGATGGCGACGAATCGCGCCATGGCTGACGCCAATCGCGCTCGCGAGTGCGGAAACCGGGAGTGAACCCTGCTCCTGGAGCAGACTCACCACCTGGTCGCGTGTACGTTCCATGAACCCCGCCGTTTGTGCCGGATTTCATTATCCAAGCTAGAAGCGCTATGTCAATATTAAATCCATTTCATAGTCATTAACTTCTTTAATTTCTGACATTCGCATCTGACGGCCAGTTGAACCCCCCGCCCCGTCACCCGTACGATGCGGCGGCTCAACTTCGAGCAGCAGTGGCGAGGGTGTGTGATGGCAGACGTTCAGGGGATCGAAGTCGGCACGACGGCCTCGTTCGCGAAGACAGTGACCGCAGAGGACATCGCCGGGTTCACCGCCGTCTCTGGCGACACGAACCCGCTGCACAGCGATGCAGAGTACGCCGCCCGCACGCGCTTCAAGCAGCCGATCGCGCACGGCATGCTCGGCGCCGGCCTGATCTCCGCGGCAATCGGCACACAGCTCGCCCCCGACTCGGTCGTGATCTACCTCAGCCAGAGCCTCCGCTTCCGCGCCCCGGTCAGCATCGGCGACGCGCTCACCGCGACCGTCAACGCGACGGAGGTCGACGAGGAGCGCAGCCGCGTCACCCTTGAGACGACCGTCACGAACCAGGACGGCACAGACGTCATCCTCGGCGAGGCACAGGTGATGGTGGAGGCGCTCTCGTAACAGCGACTGCCGCGGGCAGTTCGGTTACGATTCAGGGGCGACCGGCACATTCCGGTGTCGGGCCACGCATGAGGAATCCAGCGATCCGATGACACAGACCGACAGCGCACGCACGAACGGCACCTCCGGTGACGGCATTCGCGCCGCGATGGACGAGTGGGAGCAGGGCGCGCTGGCGCGCGTGCTCGACCGCTACCCGGAGCGACGCCAGAGCTTCGCCACCTCGTCGGCTGAGACGAAGCGCGTCTACACGCCGCTCGACGTCCCTGAGCTCGACTACCTGCGCGACATCGGCTTTCCCGGCGACTACCCGTTCACGCGCGGCGTGCAGCCCACGATGTACCGCGGCCGCCTCTGGTCGTTCCGCCAGTACGCCGGGTTCGGCACCGCCGACGAGACGAACGTCCGCTTCCGCGATCTGCTGGCAAACGGCCAGACCGGCCTCTCCGCCGCGTTCGACCTGCCCACGCAGACCGGCTACGACTCCGACGACCCGATGGCGCAGGGCGAGGTCGGACAGGTCGGCGTCGCCGTCGACTCGCTCGCCGACGTCGAGACGATGTTCAAGGACATCCCGCTCGACAAGATTTCGACGTCGATGACGATCAACGCGCCTGCCGCGATCCTCGTCGCGATGTACATCGTTGCGGCCGAGAAGCAGGGGCACGAAGCGAGCGTCGTCACCGGCACCGCGCAGAACGACATCCTCAAGGAATACGTCGCGCGCGGAACCTACATCTTCCCGCCCGAGCCATCAGTGCGGCTCGCGGCCGACCTGATCACCTACTGTGCGACCGAGACACCACGCTTCAACTCGATCTCGGTCTCCGGCTACCACATCCGCGAGGCCGGCTCGACCGCCGCGCAGGAGATCGCCTTCGCGCTGGCGAACGCCGCCGCCTACCTCGAAGCCTGCAAGGCACGCGGCGCGGACATGGACGATGTCGCCCCCCGCATCTCGTGGATCTTCAACACGCACAACGACTTCTTCGAGGAGATCGCCAAGTACCGCGCCCTGCGTCGGATGTGGGCGCACATGACGCGCGAGCGCTTCGGCGCGAAGCAGCCGGCGTCGTGGATGCTCCGCACGCACACGCAGACCGGTGGCTCGACGCTCACCGCGCAGCAGCCGCTGAACAACATCGCCCGCTCCGCCCTGCAGGCGATGGCCGCCGTGATCGGCGGCGTGCAGTCGATGGCGCTCTCCTGCTACGACGAGGCGCTGGCGCTGCCGACGGAGGAGTCGCAACAGATCGCCCTGCGCACGCAGCAAATCATCGCCCACGAGACCGGCGCCGCCGACACGATCGATCCGCTGGCGGGCTCGTACTACGTCGAATGGCTGACGAACCAGCTCGAGGAGCAGGCGAACGCGATCATGGACCGCGTCGAGGACATCGGCGGGGCCGTCGCCTCGATCGAGACCGGCTTGATGCAGTCGGAGATCCAGGAATCATCGGTGCGCCACCAGCACGAGGTCGAGAGCCGCGACCGCACCGTCGTCGGCGTCAACGACTACGTCGACGAGCACGAGCAGGCTCCGTCCGCGATCTTCCGCCCGGACGACGCGGGCGCGATGCAGATCGCGCAACTCGAACGCCTCGATCGCACCAAGGCGGAGCGCGACGGCGACGCGGTGCAGGCCGCGCTCGGTCGGTTGCGCGAAGGTGCGCGCGGCAGCGAGAACCTGATGCCGGCAATCCTCGAAGCCGTGCGTGCCTACGCAACGCTCGGTGAAATGTGCGGCGTGCTGCGCGAGGAGTGGGGCGAGTACACGCCCGTAACAGTCGTCTAGCAAGAACGCGTTTAGCAAGAACGATCGACCCCGAGCCGGGGTCGCGGATAAGGGGGAGAGAACCGATGGCGGGTGCTCTGGACGGACAGGTCGCAGTGGTAACCGGCGCGAGCCGAGGAATCGGTCGCGCATGCGCGATCGAGCTGGCGAAGGCCGGTGCCGACGTGGTCGTGAACTACGTGAACAACAAGGAAGCAGCCGACTCGTGCGCGAAGGCGCTGGAGTCCGAGGGCGTGAAGACGCTGGTCGTGCAGGCCGATGTCTCGAACGCCGACGAGGCGAAGACGTTGATCGAAGCCGCTGAGGCCGAGTTCGGCAAGGTCGACATCCTCGTCAACAACGCCGGCGTGAACCGCGATCGCACGATCGCACGCATGTCGACCGAGCAGTGGGACGAGGTGATCTCGACTGATCTCTCATCGATGTTCTACTGCACCAGTGCAGTCGTCGCCGGGATGCGAGAACGCAACTTCGGCCGCATCATCAACATGTCGTCGATCATCGGCCAGATGGGCAACGTCGGTCAGGCGAACTACGCCGCGGCGAAGGCCGGCATGATCGCCTTCACGAAGTCGGCCGCGAAAGAGCTGGCCCGCAACAGCATCACGGTGAACGCGGTCTGCCCGGGGTTCGTTGAGACCGAGATGGTGGCGGCGCTTGACGAGGAGATTCAGAAGACGCTGATCGCCAACATCCCGCTCGGCCGCTTCGGCACCGCCGAGGAGGTCGCACAGACGGTGCGCTTCCTCTGCACGGAGGGTGACTTCTACACCGGCGCGGAGATGAGCCTCAACGGCGGGCAATACATGTAGCTCTCCGCCACGCTGCGAGAGAGAATCGAAAGCCGCCTGCGGGCGGCTTTCGTGCATCCAAGGGAGGGTGGCTATGGCAGACGACATTACACCCGCCCTCGGACGCCGCATCGTCGTCGTTGGCGGTACCGGGAATGGCAAGAGCACGCTCGCCGAGACTCTGGCGCAGCGGCTTGGGCTGCCGTTCGTCGAACTCGATGAACTCTTCTGGCTGCCGAACTGGGTGATGTCCGACGACGAGAGTTTCAGCGTGAAGGTCGCAGCGGCAACGTCAGGCGAGAGCTGGGTCGTCGCCGGCAACTACCAACGGATCTCGGTGGACGTGATCTGGCCTCGCGTCGACACGATGATCGTGCTGGAGGTCTCGCTCGTGACCCAGCTGCGGCGACTGATCGCCCGCTCGTGGCGTCGATCGCGCAGCAACGAGTTGCTCTGGGGCACAAACTACGAGCGCCTCTGGAAGCACTTCTTCCACCGCGATTCACTGCTGCTGTTCGCCCTCAGGACGCACCGCAAGACGCGCGATCGATACCGTTCGATGATGGCCGACCCCGAGTGGGCGCACATCGACTTCATCCACCTGCGCTCACCGGCCGAGGCCGCCCGCTGGCTTGCGAGCGAAGTGCCAGAAGTCCGTCAGAGTGAACCTGAGTGAATAAGCCCGCGCCCTGATACCGTGAACTCCCCGATCCCGGGGCAGCCAAGCCGACCGTTCGAGATGTGGGGACCGCTCGATGGCCGAGGCACCGCCAATTTCGCCAGAACTGCGTTCGATCGTGCTCGCGATCGTTGAGTTGCAGCCGCTCGCCGACGTCCTGCGACGCCTGGCCGAAGCCGCGCTCAAGCTCACCGACGCCGACTACGCCGCGATCGGCGCGTACGACGAGGACCGCGAGCTGCAGCACTTCGAGACGGTCGGCATCACCGCCGACGAACACGCCGCGCTGCCCCACGCCCCGATCGGTGCCGGCCTGATCGGCCAGTTCGCCGACCACGCCGAGACGATCAACGTGCCGCACTTGGGATCGCACCCCGCGTCCGCCGGGACGCCGCAGGGCCACCCGGCGATGGACGCCTTCCTCGGCGTTGCGATCCGCTACGGCCCGCAGTCGCTCGGTGCCTTCTACGTCACGCGCAGGCCCGACGGCGATGCGTTCACGGATGATGATCGCGCCCAGCTGGAATCGCTCGCGCCCTACGCGGCGATCGCGATCCGCAACGCCGAGGCGATGGAGGCCGAGCAGCAGCGCAACGAGACGCAAGCGGAACTTGACCGATACGCACTGCGCGACTCGATCGCGCGCGATCTGCATGACGATGTGATCCAGTCGATCTACGCCGTCGGCCTGGGCCTGCGGGCCGGCCGCACGAGCGGCAGCGAAGAGAAGGATCTGGCGATCGACCGCGCGGCAGCCGAGCTGCAGGCGGTGATCGCGGACCTCCGTACCTACATTCACCATCTCAGCAGCGACATTGACGATGTCACGCCGTCCGACGTGCTGATCGGTCGGCTACAGGAATTGGCTACGCAGGGCGCGCGACCCGAATGGTCGCTCGACTTCGATGTCGCCAGCATCTCGATCGAACCCGCCTTCGGACGACAGCTCTACCTAATCATTCGCGAAGCGATCTCGAACGTCCGGCGTCATGCGACGGCGGAGTCCGCGTCGCTCGCCGTGAGCATCGATGGCTCGATGCTCACGGTGCGTGTCGTCGATGACGGCGTCGGCTTCGACCGCGCGGCCGTCCCGGACAGCGCCGTCGGACTGCGCAGCATCGAGCAACGCGTCGCCGACCTCGATGGATCGGTGCTGATCGAGTCCACGCTCGGCGCCGGCACCACGATTACCGTCACCGTGCCGCTGATGACCGAGCGCGACTGAGCCACTGGCCGCAGGGCGTGACTGCGCGCCCTCAATCGTCGAGAGTGTGCTGACCTATACTGGCTCGACCGCCAGACGTTCACGTCCTGGCTGCGTCAGAGCCACATCACAGTGTGAGAGGAACCAGGGATGCGTATCGTCCTCTTCGGTCAGGCCGCCTTCGGCAAGGACGTCTTCGACGCCCTACAGGAGGCGGGTGAAGACATCGTCGGCGTCTCCGCGCCGAAGCCGGGCGAGCGCGGAGATCCACTTGTTGATGCCGCCGGCGAGGCAGATATCCCGGTGATCGTCACGCGGGATCTGCGCAAGGACGAGCCCTTCGAGCAGTACAAGGCGTGGGAGCCGGAACTGCTCGTCTTCGCCTTCGTCACCGACATCGTGCGCAAGAACGTGCTCGACGTGCCTGAGCACGGCACGATCCAGTACCACCCCTCGCTGCTCCCCCGGCACCGCGGCATCTCGTCGATGGCGTGGCCGGTAATCCAGGGAGAGGCGCAGACCGGCATCACGATCTTCTGGGTGGACGAGGGTATCGACACCGGTCCCGTGCTGCTGCAACGCGAGGCCGAGATCAAGCCGGAAGACACGGTCGGCTCGCTCTACTTCGACCGCCTCTACCCGATGGGCATCACGGCACTCGTCGACGCCGTGCGCATGGTCCGCGAGGGAGACGCGCCGCGCGTCGACCAGGACGAGGCCGAGGCCAGCTACGAACCACCAATTCGCGATGAGCATGGGGCCGTCGACTTCTTGCGCCCGGGGCTGGTCGTCTTCAACCACGTCCGCGGCTGCGACCCGCAGCCCGGCGCCAGCGTCTCGCTCAACGGCCAGACGCTGAAGCTCTTCACGCCCTCGTACGCCACAGGGCACTCGGAGGAGACACCGGGCACGGTGACCGCCAGCGACGACGGCGCGATCGAGATCGCCGTGATCGGCGGCAAGCTGACGATCGGCCGCGTGCAGCCTGAGGGCGGGCGCAAGGTGCCCGCAGCAGACGTCGTCAACGTCGGCGACGTGCTCGAGCGGCCCGCGTGATCATCGGCACGGTCCGCGAGACGAAGCTGGAGGAGTACCGTGTCGCGCTCACGCCGGACGGTGTCGCCGACATCGTGCGGGCGGGCCATAGCGTCGTGGTCGAGACCAAAGCGGGGGCCGGCTCGAACTACGGCGACGACGATTACGTCGCGGCCGGCGCTGAGGTGGTGGGCACGGCAGCGGAGGTCTACGCGAAGGCTGAACTGATGTGCGAGGTGAAAGAACCGCAGCCGGAGGAATTCGGATTGCTCCGCGACGGCCAGATCCTCTTCACCTACCTGCACCTGGCGGCTGACCCTGCCGTCACCGACGCGCTGCTGAAGTCAGGCTGCATCGCGATCGGCTACGAGACCGTGCAGCGCGCGGATGGCTTCCTGCCCCTGCTCGCGCCGATGTCCGAGGTCGCGGGCCGCATGGCCGTCGAGCTTGGCGCGCACTACCTGAAGAAGCCCGGCCCGGGGCGCGGCATGCTGCTGGGCGGGCTGCCCGGCGTCCCGCCTGCGCACGTCGTCGTGATGGGCTCGGGCAACGTGGGCAAGAACGCGGTACGCGCGGCCGTCGGTGCGGGCGCTCGCGTCAGCGTGCTCTCGATCGATGGCGACCAACTCCGTGAGCTTGAAGAGCTCTACGCCGGGCGGGTCGAGACCGTGCTGAGCAGCCCTCAGGCGGTAGCGATGGCCGTCCGCGACGCTGACCTGCTGATCGGCGCGGTGCTCGTGGCTGGACGCCGTGCGCCGGTCGTCGTGACGCGCGAAATGGTCGCGTCGATGGGCCACGGCGCGGTAATCGTCGATGTCGCCGTCGACCAGGGCGGCTGCGTGGAGACGACACGTCCGACGAGCCACCTCGAGCCGATCTACGTCGAAGAAGGCGTCGTTCACTACGCCGTGCCGAACATGCCGGGCGCCGTGCCGCGAACGTCGTCGCGGGCGCTCACCGGGCTGACGCTGCCGTACATCCTGCGCGTGGCGAACGACGGCTTTGCCGCGGCGGTCTCGGACCCGGTGCTGGCGCGCGGTGTGAACATCTACCGCGGCAAGCTCACCCACGAGGACGTCGCCGCTTCGCTGGGACGTACCGCGACGCCGCTGAGCATGCTGATCGGGTCCGCTGAGTGAGCTTCCGCGGAGTCACGATCGGCGTCCGCTCGCTGCTCGAACACGAACAGTTGCTGATGATCAGCATCTCGACCGTGCTCGTAATGGCCGGGCAGGGCGTGATTGCGCCGATCCTCCCGCTCTTCGCGAAGGACTTCGGCGTCGGTGCGGCGATGGTCGGGCTCACGCTGTCCAGCTTCGCCCTAGCGCGCCTGATGCTGAACGTGCCGCTCGGCATCCTCTCGGACCGCTACGGACGCCGCATGCTGCTGGTCGCCGGACCGATCGTCACCGGCGTTGGCATGCTCGGATCCGGATTCTCCGCGAACATCGAGCAACTACTCGCATGGCGCTTCATCGCCGGGGCGGGGTCGGCAATGTACATGACCGGCGCGATGATTTACATCACCGACATCTCGACCGCCGACAACCGCGCCCGCTTCATCGGAACGAACCAGGGCGCGCTGCTGCTCGGCGTCTCGATCGGCCCCGCGATCGGTGGCGTGGTCGGCGAGTTCTACGGGCTGCGCGCACCATTCTTCGTCGTCGGCGTCTCGACGTTCATCGCCGCCCTCTACGCCTTCATGCGACTGCCTGAGACGCGCCCCGAAGGCGGATTCGCCCCCGTCGAGGACGATGCCGAGAGCACCGACACCGGCGACAAGCGAGCCTGGCTGCGCATGATCCGCTCGCGCGACTTCTTCGCAGTTTCGTTCGTCACGATGTCGATCTTCCTCACCCGGTCGGCGGGCCGGCAGACGCTGGTGCCGCTGCTCTCCGTCGCGCGCCTGAACATGTCCCCGGGGGTGCTCGGCGGGATCTTCGCTGTGATGTCGTTCTCCAACATGCTGCTGATCACGCCGGCCGCCTACGCTGCGGACCGCTTTGGCCGCAAAGCGTCGTTGATCCCCGGCGGCGCGCTGCTCACGGCTGGCCTGCTGCTTTACGCGGGCGCAGAGACGTACACGATGTTCATCGTCGCCTCGGCCGTCCTCGCGCTCGGTCAGGGCATCGATGGCCCCGCCCCTGCCGCCTACGCCGCCGACATCGCGCCGGAGGAGTCACGGGGGCTCGCGATGGGCCTCTACCGCAGCTCTGGTGATCTCGGCTTCGTGGTCGGGCCGCCGCTACTCGGGCTGCTCGCCGACAAGACCTCGTTCGGCTGGGGGCTCGCAGTGAATGCTGCGGTCGTCGCCGCCGCCACGCTCTTCTTCCTGATCTTCGCCCGCGAGACCGCCGGGGCGAGGCGCCACATCGCTCCCCAGCCCGCTATCGCCGACACAACAGCCGTCGACGCTGGCGGCGAGGGTTAGCCCACGACGGTGTCTCAGCGGTACTAGACGCTATGCCGGGCGGAACGTGGCGAGCGCGGCCGCTTCCTGCTCTGCGGGCATGCGTACGAAGAGCCCACTGCCCTCCACGAGCACATCACCGCCCTCATCGCTGACCGTCGCCTGCAATTCAATGCGCCGGCCGCGACGTCGCGTGATGCGCGAGTGCACGGTGAGCGGCGCATCGAGGCCGACCTGGCGGCGGAAGCGCGTCTCCATCTTCGCCGTGACCGCAAACAGCTCGTCGGCGTACATCGCCCAGCCCATCGCCTCGTCGAGCACCAGCCCCAGTAGCCCGCCGTGCATGATGCCGGGGAACCCCTGATCCTCCGGGCGCGGGAGGTACGTAGCGGTCATTCCATCGCCATCGCGCTGGAACGCCAGGTGCAGCCCGATCGGGTTGTGACGCCCGCAACCGAAGCAGTAGTGCTCAAGCAGCGCGGGGTCGTAGTCGGGATCATCGGGCATCGCCGCGACGATACCCGATGCCGGTGCGGGACAGCGAGGACGGAGGCTAGTTCTGCGCCAGGTTCGCCAGCGCCTCGTCGAGGGAGGCGGTGACCTCCGTGACCGCGATCAGGCCGAACGTGATCTCCTCGCTCGCGGCGAGTAGCGCATCGACATCGAGGGTGACAACAGCCTCACTGATCAGCGACGCGGCGTTCACAAACGCCTCAGTCGCCTGCACGAGCTTCACCTGCACGGCGTCGAAATCGTCGGGCCCGTCGAGCTGCTTGGCTTCCGTCGATAGTGCCTGGACTTCTACGTTGATCGCCGCGAACTGATCGTTCCAGGCGTCGGAACCGAGGGCGGGGTCAACGATTGCCTCTGCGATCGAGAGTGACTGCTCGGCGAGTCGATTTAGGAGCAGTCCCGCCGTGTCGAGGTAGATCTGCTGCTCGGACAAATCTTCCGCGGCCTGCGGACTCGCGGTCGCGGTCGCGGTCTCTGCGCCGGGCGACGCCGTCGCTGCCGCACCGCTCGCCGATGTCGCCGTCGCGGCATCCGACGCCGGAGCCACGCCATTCGCGCCATCGTCGGACGATGAACATCCGGCGAGGCTGACCACGACGATCGCAAGCAGCGTCGCGGGCCAGATGCGCAGTCGCCGGATCATCGCGTTCTCCTGCTGAGCAACGTTCCAGTCACGACTACGGTGTCACGGTCGGTGTCGCCGTGGCGTCGTCGTCATCTTCCTCGTCTTCGTCTTCTTCGTCCTCATCCTCGTCTTCGTCTTCTTCGTCCTCGTCCTCTTCATCCTCGTCGTCGTCGCCCTTGTCCTTGTCGCCTTCGTTCTTGCCGTTGCCATCGTCGTCATCACCATCGTCGTCATCACCATCGGCGTCATCGCCAACGGCAGCACCCTCGGCGGCGGCGTCAGACAGCGCCTTGAACAGCTCACGGAAGTCGGCCATCAGGTCCTTGAAGCGCTCCCGGCGCTCTTCCTTCGGCAGGTCACGCAGCTCCTCGATCAGGGCGCGCATCGCCGCCTTGCGCTCGAAGACGAGCGCCACGCGTGCCCTCGCGCGGTCCGAGGCCTGCTCGGGCAGCGTCGGCATTCGGTCGATCGAGCGACCGCGACCGCGCTCGCCGTCCTCAGGCTTGCCGGTGTCATCTGGCTTGCCGGCGCCCTCTGGCCTGCCGTTGTCCTCTGGCCTGCCGTTGTCCTCAGGCTTGCCGTTATCCTCGGGCTTGCCGTTGTCGCCACCGGGATCGTCCGGCTTGCCAGCGTCATCAGGCCTGCCGTTGTTATCGCCACCTTGCTGCAACGGGCCAGCAGACTCGGTCATCTCGTCGCCAACCGGGCCGCCGCGGAGGCGGTCGTGGACATCGCGGCGAAGGAGAGCGCGGCGATCGCTAGAATCGGAATCGCGTGCAACGTCACTCTGCGAATCATGAGATACCTCGTCCCCTGTTCAACCAGTCTGCGGTGTACAACGAGGTTCGACCAGCGGCGTTCGTCAGCGCAGTGTGACGCCGTCCACAGTTCGACTCAGCACACCGCTCAGGACAGCTCAGGCGATAGTCGCGGCTCAGTCGCCCGGCGCCTCGTCACCCATGTGGCGCATGCCCCAGCCCGCGAGGGGCCCGAACGCATCGCCCAACTCGCGGCCGCGCTCGGTCAGCTCGTACTCGACCCGCGGCGGCATCGTCTCGATGTGGTGCCGGCTGACGACGCCGACGTCTTCGAGGTCAGCGAGCCGATCGCGCAGCGTGCGCGAGTTGCAGCCGCCGATCTCGCGTGAGAGTTCGTTGAAACGACGGGTGCCGGGCATCAGGTGGTAGATGATGTGGGGAACCCACTTCTGACCAACGAGGGCAAGCGTCGCGCGTACCGGGCAGTAATCCCCATCCGGGGTACTCGCGAGCTTGCGCTCGATCACTGTCCGCGTCCGCCACACATCTTCTGAACCGTACCTCAGCCGCTCCTCGCCCCACAAGCGCCGCGAATCCGCCTCGCGGCTCCGCTAGGGGGCGGGCGACTCCGCGTCGGCAACTCCGAGCGGCGCTCGACGGGCGGTGATCAGCGCGGCTGCGAGGAAGATCACGCAGGCCGTGAGCACGATCGCGGCGCTGGCCGAGACCCGTGCGTAATACGAGAGGTGCAGCCCCACAACGGACGACGTGAGCGCGACCGCCGTCCCGACCGCCATGATCCTCGACATGCGATCGACGACCAGCCCCGCCGTCGCGGCTGGCACGATCAGCATCGCATTCACGAGCACAATCCCGATCGCCTTCAGCGCGACGACAACCGCCACCGCGATCAGCACGAGCAGCGCGTACTGGAAGGGGGCCGCTCGCACGCCGGAGGCCGCGGCCATCGCCGGATCATAGGCGACGAAGACGAGCTCGCGGTAGAAGGCCCTGACGAAGATCAGCACCGCAGCGGCCATCACGCCCGCCCCGAGCAGATCCGAGTTCGAAACCCCGAGGATGTTGCCGAAGACGAAGGAGAAGAGGTCGGGCGTGTACGAGGTACGGCGAGACATCACGAGGATGCCGAGCGAGAACATGCCGACGAAGAGGATGCCAATCGCCGTGTCGTAGGAGACGCGCGTCCGTCGCTGCGTCCAGCCGATGCCGAGCGCCGTCAGCACACCCGCCACCAGCGCGCCGAGACCGACGCTCGCGCCGTTCACGAAGGCGACGGCGACACCGGCAAGCGTGGCGTGAGCCAGCGCATCACCGGAAAAGGCCAGGCCCTTGTGCACGACGAACGCCCCAACGACGGCACCGACCACGCTGATCATCACAAGCACGATCAACGCGCGGCGCATGAATTCGAACTCGTACGGGTCGAGCAACCAGCCGACGACATCAGCCACCGCGGCGACCGTTACGGACGACATGCACGGTGCCGCTGTCCGCGACCACCGAGATCAAATGGTGCTGGAACGTCTTCGCCAGTACTTCTTCAGTCAGCACCTGCGCCGGTGGGCCAGACGCGATCAGTCGTCGGTTGATGCATGACGCCTCGTCGCAGGAACTGGCAACGCAAGAGAGGTCGTGGGTGGCGAGCAGGATGCTGTGCCCGTCCTTCGCCAGTTCGTCGAGCAGCGAGATCAGGTCGTGCTGCACCCCCGCGTCGAGCCCGGCGAACGGCTCATCGAGCAGCAGCAGCCGCGCGCCGCGGGCGATCGCCCGCGCCATCAGCACCCGTCGACGTTGGCCGCCAGAGAGCCGTCCGACCTGGCGACTGTCCATGTCCGCGAGCCCGACCCGCTCCAACGCGTCATGCGCGACATCGCGATCGGCGCGGGACCAGCGCTGGAACGGTCGCAGCTTCTCGTAGCGCCCCATCAGCACGACGTCAGCGACCGAGACCGGAAACTCCCAGTCGACCTCCTCGACCTGCGGCATATATGCGATCTCACTGCGCGCCCGGGCGACGGGACTACCGAACGCCAGCACCTCACCGCGGATCGGCTCAATCAGGCCGAGTATCGTCTTGAAGAGCGTGGACTTGCCGGCACCGTTCGGCCCGATCAGGCCCACGATCTCGCCGACGGGGACCTTCAGGTCGATCGCCTCGATCGCCGGCGGTTGGCCCGGATAGCCCGCCCACAGGTCAGTGACATCCAGCGCGTATTCCTGGTGCGGGTGCTCAGGCGCAAGCGATTCGCGCGCGGGAACATGTTCTTGCGCCACTGCGACTCCTCTCCCGGAGTGTACCGCCCTACTCGGACAGCCCCGCGACCAGCGCCTGGGCGTTCGCCCGCATCATCGCCGCGTACGTCTCCGTCTCGCCCGGCAGCGGGATGCTGTAGAGCACGAGCACGCGAGCGCCAGCTTCCTCGCCCACCAGCTCGACGACCCGCGATGGGAACTGCGGCTCCGCAAAGACCGCGCCTACGCCCTGCGCACGCACCAGTTCGATCACGTCCGCAACCGCCCCAGCGCTTGGTTCCTGACCGGACCCCGTGGGCAGGATCGACGCGACAAGTTCAAAGTCGTAGGCAGCGGCGAAGTAGCTGAAGGCGTCGTGTAGCACCACGATGCGACGTCGCTCCGCCGGGATCACAGCCAGCGTCTCCCTCAGCTCGTCGTCGAGCGCGAGCAGTGCCGCGCGGGCCGCCCCGGCGCGCTCCTGATAGCCGCCCGCGTGCATCGCATCGGCAGCGGCGAACGTCTGCTCGATCGCGTCGACGTATCGCGCCGCGTGCCTCACATCGAGCCAGCGATGTGGATCGCAGCGCGCAGTGGCGACGGCGGCGGCATCACCCCCGGTGATCTCGTCGCCCTCGAGGGTGCCGACCACCGTGAGCACGGAGCCGTCACTACGGTTGAGCACGATCGCGTCCAGCAGGTTGTGCTCCAGATCGCACCCGTTCACCAGCAGCACGTCCGCCTGCGCGATCTTCTTCGCGGCGTCGACCGGCGGGTCGTAGGTGTGGAGGTCAGCGCCCGGCGGCACGAGCGTCACGACGTCCGCGTCAGGACCCGCGACGCTGCGCGCGAACTCAGCGATCACCGACGTCGACGCGACCACGCTGAGGCGCGCGCTATCGCTGCTGCCTGCGGTGCGATCCGAGTCGCCGGAGGTACACGCCGCCAGCAGCGCGCTCGCGAACAACACGGCACCGAGTGCCGCTTGTCGACGAACGAGGCGAATCCGCGGAAGCTGCACGGGAATCCTGGCCAGAATTGATACGAAGTATCTCTACCGATGCCGAATGATACAGAGCGAGTCTGTACGGCGCAACGGTATGACCTCAGAGGCCGCGAGCGGAAGATGCTATGGTGCGGACTGGTGAGTGGTCGGCGTCGAAAGCTGGCCTTCCGCCGTGGCCGGGAACGCCGCCCGGCAGACGCCGCAGCGGCCGTAGACCTCGAGGCGATGGGACGCGATGTCGTAGCCGGTGCGCTCGGACAGCTCGCTGAGCAGATCCTGGATATCGCACGGCTCGAAGTCGGTCACCGATCCGCACTCAGAGCAGACGATGTGGTGGTGATGGCCGCCGCTGGTGAGCCGGTACTCAAGCGTGCCGTCATCGAGCACGACCTGGCAGAGCGCCCCGATGTCCTGCAGCAGCCGCAGCGTGCGGAAGACGGTGGCACGACCGACGCCCGGCGCGGCCGCGACAACACCCTCGGCGGTGAAATGATCGTCGAGCTGCTGCATCGCCGCGAACAATGAGCGCCGGGGGCGCGTCAGGCGATGGCCGCTCCGTGTGAGCCGACGTTCGAGGATCTCAACCGATACCACGGCTCAATCGTCGGATCTGCCCTGCCGCCTGTCAACGCGCAACGCAGCATGCTGCGCGACCTGCGGTGCAGCGATTGTCGATCCTGAGGCACAATGAGGCCGATGAGTCCGATGACGAACGAGATGGCCCCCGATCGGATTGAGCGCCCGTGACGCCGATACGCTGGCGAATCGCGCTCTGGCTCGCGATGTTCGCGATCGTCGCCTGGATCGGTTTGCGCGCCGGATCGGCGCTGGTTCCGTTTGCCGTCGGCGCACTGCTCGCCTTCATGCTCACGCCTGTCGTCGATACCGTGACGCGTGTGCTGCCGGAGACTCCGTTCCGGGTGATCGCGCACACGCCGCATCAGACGACGGTGTTCCGCCGCGGCATCGCGGTACTGCTGGTCTACGCCGTAATCGGCTACGGGCTCTTCGCGGGCGGCGCGGTGGTCGTCCCACTGGCGATCGACCAGACGGTCGAATTCGTCGACGAGCTGCCGCGGCTCGTCGATGAGGCCCGCGAGCAGGTCTCGGACTGGGCCACGCGATACCGCGAACAGGTACCCGAGAACGTGCAGGAGCGCGTCGATGGCTACGCCGCCGACGTCAGCGGTTCGGTCGCCGACAGCGTGGCGGGGATCGCCCGCGACTTCATCACGTCGCTCACCGGTACGCTCGGCCTCGTCTTCGGCTTCCTGATCGTGCCGATCTGGATGTTCTACGCGCTCCGCGACCGGCACATCGCCGGCAACAACCTGATGACGGCAGTGCCGGGCCCACTCCAGGCCGATGTCGACAACGTGCTCACGATCGGCGACCGCATCCTGCTCCGCTACATCAGAGGACAGCTGATCCTCGGCGTGATCGTCGGTGTCGCGGTCGGCGTCGGACTGACGTTCATGGACATTCAGCTCTCGCTGGCGCTCGGCGTGATCGCGGGCATCACCGAGTTGATCCCGATCATCGGGCCGTGGCTCGGTGCCGTGCCGGGGCTACTGATCGTCGCTGCGACAGACCCCGACAAGATCCTCTGGGTCGGGGCGCTCTACTTCGGCGTACAGATCGCCGAGAACAACTTCCTCGTACCGCGAATCCAGGGGCAGGCGGTCGATATCCATCCGGCGATGGTGATCATGCTGCTGGTGCTCGCGGGGGCAGCGTTCGGGTTCATCGGCCTGCTCGTGATCGTGCCCCTGACCGCGATCCTGCGCGAACTCTTCTGGTACGCGGATCGCCGCTTCAGCGGCGTCAGTGCCGAGGTGGCGTTCGAGGCAACCCACGACGTGGTGCACGGCCATCAGCGCCAGCGCCCGCTGCTCTTCCGCATCATCGCGCAGCGCAGCCTGCGACCGCGTACGGTACCGCCCGCCGACGTCGAAGCCGACGCGGAACCTTCCTGAGCCAACCAGCTCGGAGCGCCCGATCAGGGGCGCGCTCACGCTAGCGCAGCATCGATCCGTCGAGCACCGCCGGCAGCGTGAGTTCATCGGCCCCGCCGAAGGGGGAGACGCCGATCACGATGCGGGTCGGTCGGATGATGACGCCGGGCGCGACGAGCGACTCGACGCCACCATCAGCAGTCGCGATGAACGTGCCGCCGGAGACGACCTGCTCATCATCGAGCAGCCACACCTCATACACGCGGTCCAGACCCAGTTGCGGCAATCCGGTCGCCGTCAGCCAGCCCGCGCCGGTCTCCGTGCTCCAGAGGAACTGTCCACGCGCACCGTGCCCGGCGGCGGTCGACTCCAGCGCCGACTGGCGAACGTCCGGTGCCGTCGCGACCGCGAGCGCCATCTGGAACTCGGATGTCGCAGCCTGCACCTGCAACTGCAAGGACTGCGTGCTCAGCGCGCCATCTGCCTGCACGAGCGATTCCAGCCGCTTGGCCTCGCCCTCGACGACCGCCGAGAGGATCGCGTTGTCCGTGCGCAGCGCGTTCAGATCCTGCTGCAGGCCCCAGCCCCACGCGAATAGCAGCAGCGCAGCAGCACTGGCAGCGGCCCACGGCAACCAGCGACGCGGGTGCAACAGGTGGCGCGCACCACTGCGCTCACGCCTCGCAGCGGCGATCACGCGCGAACGTAGCGCCGGGTCGGCGTGTCGCAGCGGCGCGGAGAGCGCGATCATGTCGACGATCTCGTGATATCCGGCCAGCTCCTCGGCGGCGTCGCCGTCGGAACGTACGAGGTCTCGCACCACGGCCGTATCCGGCTCGCTGAGCGTGCCCAGCGCGTACGCCGACAGTAATTCTTCTCGCTCTTCTGGTTTCACCGCTGCCCCTCCGCGTCTCTTGAATCCTCGGCGCGTAGCCCCACCAGCGCAACACGCAGCTTCTGAATTCCCAGTCGAATCCTTGTCTTCACGGTGCCGAGCGGCTCACCCGTGAGCGCCGCGACCTCCACCTGGGTCAGGCCACCGAAGTAAGCCAGTTCGATCACCTCGCGCTGTGCTGGCGGCAGGCGGGTCATCGCCTCACGCACGGCTCGTCGCTCATCTGCCAGCACCGCCTCCAGTTGCGGGTCATGGAACCGCCCCGGTGCGGGAATCTCTGGCATCCCATCGTCGTCGCGATCCTCCTGCCGCAGCCGTCGTACGACGCGCCGGCGCTCATCGATCGAGCGATTGCGCGTCACCGACATCAACCAGCTACGGAACTTGCCGCGCCCCGGGTCGTACGACCACGGTCGACGCCAGAGCCGCAGGAACACCTCCTGCGTCACGTCTTCCGCAAGCTGGCGGTCCGTCAACACACGCACCGCGATCGAGAAGACCAGCGACGAATAGCGGTCGTACAGCCGCTCAAGCGCCTCGACCTCGCCTTCGCTCAGACCGACCATCAATTCCTGGTCGGTGATCGTCTCGGGCGTGTCCGAACGCTCTGATCTGGATACGTCGCGTATCAGTTCGCGGATTCCCGGACGGGGGGCCGAATCAGGCACGAGCGTGCCTCCACTGGGTGGCAGGGGGCGATGCGCGCAGTGTACCGCCTCGGAGCCGGTTATGGCCGATGATCAGACCGTCGCCGCCGTCGCGAACATGAGACCTCGTGCCAGTACCTCGCCAGCGAGGATGCCGCCCGTCGCGAGGTAGAGCAGCCCAGTCGCCGACATCATTCCGCGGATCGTCGCCGATCGCCATGCGAGCGCGGCGGTCACCAGCGGGAAGGCGAGCCCGACTCCAATACGCAGCCAGAACGCCGGGTTGCGCCCGAGCACTACGCCGAACGCGGCGTCCGTAAGCGGCACCTCGCGCACGGGCAGCACCGAGCCTGCGATGACGAGCACAAGCTGCACGGCCAGCGCGACCACGACGAAGAGCGACATCTGCTCCATCGGCTCTTTCGGCAGGCCGGAGTTCGTCAGGTACCAGTGCCCCCAGGACATCGCCATCAGCGACCCGCCGAGCGCGGCCGAGGCCACAACAAGACTCGCCAGCGCGCCCGCGTACGACCACGTCGGTGGGGCGATCACCGCGCTCAGCGTGACAAGCGTGGCGAGCCCAGCGATCGCGCCGGCGGCCCCGAACATCAGCGTCGCCCCTCGCTGCTCGCGGAGCGTCGCGACGAGAAAGAGCGACACCAGCACGAGCATCGCCACCATCGACCCGCTGAATGCAGCGAGCCACGACTCGTTCAGCGCATAGCCATCGATCGAGCGATCCTCGCCCATTGCCGCGTACGTCCAGAGCGCGAAGACGATCGTCGTGGCGACCACCACCGCGGCCACCTTCATGTAGCCACGCGTCACCATCGCGCGGGCGTCGGCGACGACAACAAAGGCGAGGGACCCGGCAGCGAGTTCCACGAGCACGATGATCAGCGTGTATGGGAGAGATGTGCCGTTCACAGCGACCGATCGTAGGTAGTGAGGTGGCCGGAGGCAATCGCTTCACGCTCGACGGTGGGGCACAACAGCGCCCCGAATCGACCGCTGCCGCCACCCGCGATCGTGGCCCGTTCCGCGTCGCCAGATGCCGATTGACAGGCGTGATGCACCGCCCGACCATGCCCTCGTGCAGTACGGAAGCCGCCAGTACGGGACCAACCAGCGCTACCTGACCAAGGCTCTGCGCGAGGTCGCACGACGCATGGAAGGCGCCGTCGTCGAGTTCGACGAGCAGCAGCTCTCATGGCGACCGGCCGACGATCAGTGGTGCGCCACGGAGATCGTCGGATTCCTGCGCGACAGCGAACGCGAGGACCTGCGCAACGTGCAGGCGATGCTGGCGCGCGATGGCGCGCACATCGAGGAGCGCCGCGCCTACCACGGCCCGGACGAAGAGGACTATCGCTGGATGCCCGTCGAGGAGCTCTGGTGGGACTTCGCCACGATGCGCGAGGACATGGTCTGGACGCTGCGCACAGCCGGGGCCGCGTGGGACCACTTCGGCAGCCACGACTTCCGCGGCGACATCTCCGTGGAGCAGTACGTGCGCGAGATCAACGAGCGCGACCTCGATTCGATGTGGAAGCTCTACACGCTGCAGGAGCAGACGCAGTCGGTACACGCAGCGCGCCGGCCAACGCGGCGCGCTCGCCCCGCCCGAGGCCGCTAGAAGCCCAGCCCCTGTTTGCCGACGATCGTGCGTGCGATGTCGATCTGGCCGAGGTGCGCGTTGCCGTGCGAGATCAACGTCTGGCCGATCGCCTCCAGGCGCGTGATGTCGCCCCACGGCGTCACGGTCTGAACGACCGCCAGGTAGTCGTCGTCCATCGCCTCCACGCGCGGCACGACCGCGGCCAGCACATCCCGCCCGTACTGCACGAGCGCGGCCGACGAGGGGAACCGAAGCGCGTGTGCGTCCGCCGGGTCCATACCCGTGCCCTGCGCGACCTTCGGTAGTTCCCACGCCTCGTGGAGGCCCTGCTGGAGCCAGACCGGCTGCTCACGCTCGAAGACGAAGTGAACGATGTTGTCAGCGGTGCGGAAGACGTGCCACGCCTCGAAGCCGATCGAGTTGCAATTCTCGTGCGCGCGGAAGTGCAGCTCGTCGTCGGTCAGGCCATCGATTGCCTCGCAGACACCGTTCATCATGCGGTCAATGAAGAGCGTCAGGTACTGCTGCTGCGTCAGGCCGTCAGGCATGGGCTGCTCCGATCACCAGTCCTCGGTCTGCGGACTCTATCGCACTTCGTCCCATTGCAACGCGGGGAGTTGAGACGCCCGCTCGCGCTCGCGCTGGACACTGGGACGGGCTCGCGGACTACTCTTGAGAAGCAGTCATTGGACCCTCCCCGTGCACATTCCCGACCTCCTCGCGCAGGGCACCACGTACTCGTTCGAGTTCGGGCCGCCGCGCACGGAAGAAGTCGAGCAGCGCTTCTGGCGCGCCGTTGAGCGACTGCGGCCGCTCAACCCCTCGTTCGCGTCGGTCACGTACGGCGCCGGCGGCTCCACCCGCGAGGGCACACGCGAGGTCGTGCGACGGATGACCGATGAGATCGGCTGGACGACCATGCCGCACCTCTCCTGCGTCGCCCAGACCCGCGAGGACGTGATCGAGATTCTGACCGACTACCAGGCGCTCGGCTTCGAGAATCTGCTCGCGCTGCGCGGCGACCCGCCGCGCGATCAGCCGGACATCGACATCGGTGACTTCAAGCTCGCGATCGAGATCGTCGAACTCGCGCGCGAGCACACCGACTTCTCGATCGGCGTCGCGATGCACCCCGAGGGGCATCCGCAGGCCGCGAGCCACCGCGAGGATCGCGAGCACCAGGCGGCAAAACTGGGCGTGGCGGACTTCGGCATCACGCAGTTCTTCTTCGAGGTTGAGCACTACGTGGGGCTCGTCGAGGACATGGCGAAGCTCGGCGTCGACCGGCCGATCATCGCGGGCATCATCCCGGTGCTGAACGCCGGACAGGTGCAGCGCATGGTTGGGCTCGCCGGGGGCACGTTCCCCGACTCGCTCGCGAAGGACCTTGAGGCCGTCGGTGATGATCGCACCGCAGCGCGCGTGATCGGCGTGGAGTACGCGACGAAGCTCGCCGAGAATCTCGTCGCCGCAGGCGCCCCCGGCCTGCACATCTACACGCTGAACTTCTCGCAGGCGACGCGCGAGTTGTTCCGCAACCTTGGTCTCGACAGGTCGAAGGCATGATCCCCGCTAGGCGGGCACCCGCTCGCTGAGGAGCTGATCGATCGCCGCGTAGTCCGCGTCCGTGATCTTGTGCAGGTTCCCGCGGAACGCCATACCGAGCTTCTTCGGCCCGAGCTTGCGCGTCTTGTCGAGCAGATCCGTGATCTCGCGAACCTCGATGTAGTCTCCGACCTCCGGGATCGCCACCGGCTTCGTCGCGATGCGGAACGGGTAGTCCTCGCCGGGCTTGCCGCCGGAGCGCAGTCCGATGTCCGACGTGTCCTCGAACATCTCGCCGGTCACCTCGACCATGCCGCCGAACTGCACGACGCCGGTGAGGTAGAAGACGATGCGATCGCCCGGCCGCATCTCGCCCGATTGCTTGCGGCGAGACTCCTTGAAGGCGCAGACATCGAAGCCGCGCTCACGCAGGATTTCGAAATTGTCCGCTGATCCGACAACGATCCACGGCTGCATAGTGGGGCCCCTCAGGCTCGCTATACGGTGCGAAGAGTTTCGCAGGATACAGCAAGGGCCCCGCATCGCGGGGCCCTTGCGAGGTGTCTCTGAACGAAACGAGCGCTAGCAGGCCGCCGGTGAGCCGGAGCCGTCAGCGGTCTGGAACGAGTTGCCACAGGCGCAGGACGAGACGGCGGTCGGGTTGTAGATCGTGAACCCGGACTTCATCAGGTCGTCGGCGTAGTCAATCTCCGCGCCAGTGATCAGCGACTGCGAGTCCTTGTCGACGAGAATGCGGACGCCGTTGTCCTCAATCACCATGTCGTCGGCCTCAGGAGCCTCAGCGACTGCCATGCCGTACTGGTAACCGGAGCAGCCACCGCCGACGACGAAGACGCGCAACGACGCTTCGGGCTGGCCCTTCTCCGAGAGCAGTGCCGTAGCCTTCTCAGCGGCCTTCGGCGTGATCGTCACCAGCGGCCCGGCCGGAGTCGGGATCTGCAGGCTCGGTGTCGCGCTCTTCTCGTTGAAAATTTCCGTCGTCATCGTCGCTCCTCAGCGGTGCGTCCGCAATTTTGCTGGCGCCATCGTAATCGTTCACCTCAAGCCAAGTCCATAGTCAGGCGGTCGCTTCGCTTACTGATAGCGCGCAAATCTCTTCGCGGGCACGGAGTTAGCGAGCACTGGAGTTCTGACTTCCGTCAGCGATCACGCGATATCCGCGCAGGAACTCGCTCGGGAGTTGGTCGTCGGGAAGCGTCTGTACAGCCGCACCCACCATCACCTCGAGCAGTTGCCGGTCGTGATCACAGCCAGTCTCTGCGCCGCCGTTGGTGAACCGTCCGCAGGGACAGCCACGTCCGAGGAGTTGCACGCCACCGTCGCTGGCGTCGACCTCGAAATCGATCCCCTCGTTCGCCAGCAGAAGGGCAGCGGATCGCACTCGCGCCTCCAGCGTCTCGCCTTCGACGCGAGAGGCGTACTCATCGGCCAGTCGTTGCGCCATCTTCGTGAAGAGCATGCCAGCGATCGCGGTGCCGTCCTGCCCCGCGGTCTCGCCAACATCGAGCTTCACGATCTCGGAGAGCAGCCGATGCGTCAGACGCACGTAGTGGTGGGGAAACAACTCCGCGCCGGTCTCCGTGAGCGAGAACGCGTAACGCGGGCGGCCGGTGCGACCTCGCACCTGTGTCACGGAGACGAGGTCATCGCGCAGGAGCACATCGAGGTGGCGGCGCACCGTCGCTCCGGCCAGACCGAGCTCACTGGCGAGGTCATCGACAGAGACGCCGTCCCGCCTGCGCAGGATGCTGAGGATTGCTTCGCGGGTCCCCTCGACGCGGCCCCCGCCGTTCATAACCATCGCCATCGAGCGTATCGAGCGGGCGGCGGGCGCGTCAACGTTTCTCTTATCTGGTGAGAGAAACTCCCGGCCACCTACCGGCCCTCCGGTACCATGACACTGATGGGGACGCTCACATGACCGCAGCAGATCGCGACGACCGGGTCTATCTCGACCACGCGGCGACGACGCCGCCCGACCCGCGCGTGATCGAAGCGATGCTGCCGCTGCTCCGCGACCAGTGGCACAACCCCTCCTCGATCTACGTCGAAGCGCAGCAGGCCCGGCACGCGATCGACGAGGCCCGCGCCACGATCGCCACCGCGATCGGCGCGCAGGCCGAGGAAGTGATCTTCACCTCCGGCGGCTCGGAGTCCGACAGCCTGGCGCTGCGCGGGGTCGTCGATGCGACCGTCGAGCGCGGGCGTCACATCATCACGACCGCGGTCGAACATCACGCCGTGCTCGACAGCGTCGAGCAGCTCGAGCGCGAGGGCGCGGAGGTGACGGTGCTCGACGTGCGCAGCGACGGCAGCGTCGACCCGGCGGCCGTCGAGGCGGCGGTGCGCGACGACACCGTGCTCGTCTCCGTGATGCACGCGAACAACGAGGTCGGGACGGTCAACGACCTCGCCGAGATCTCCCGCCGCGTTCACGAGCGCAACCCACGCACCGTCGTTCATACGGACGCCGTGCAGTCGGTCGCGCACCTCGGCGTCAACGTCGACCGCCTCGGCGTCGACCTGCTGACGATGACCGCACACAAGCTCTACGGGCCGCGCGGCGCTGGCGTGCTGTACGTCCGCGCCGGTACGCCGATCGCCGCCCAGATCCTCGGCGGCGGGCAGGAGCGCGACCTGCGCGCGGGCACCGAAAACACTGCCGCGATCGTCGGCATGGCTGCGGCCGTGCGGATCGCCGCCGAGCAGCGCGAGGCCGATCTCAGCCACGACGGCGCGCTCCAGCAGCGGCTGCTCGATGAGCTACCGAGGCGCATCCCGATGATCGCCGTCACCGGCCCGACCGACGTCGATCAGCGCCTCCCGAATTCCGTCTCGATCGCGATCGGCTTCGTCGAGGGCGAGTCGATCCTGCTCGCGCTCGACCTCGCGGGCATCGCCGCTTCCTCTGGCTCTGCATGCACGACCGGGTCGGTCGAGCCAAGCCACGTGCTGGTGGCGATGGGCATGCCGTCCGAGCTGGCACGAGGCTCGCTGCGGCTGACTGTCGGACGGCAGAACAGCGAGGCCGACATCGAACGGCTGCTCGACGCATTGCCGCCGATCGTCGAGCGCATGCGCGCACTCTCGCCGATCCCGACCACGGAGCCGCCGGACGACTGGCGGCCGTGGCTCGCGAACTGACGCCAATCAGGCAGTGATAGCCGACAGAGACGATTGCCGCCCGCCGGGGGCTCGGCTACGATGCGCGCCAGCGTGATCCGTCGCCATTCCGTCGGCGGTTTCGCAAGCAGGAGCTTCGTTTGACCGGCGACCTGACCCCCGCCCCGGGCATTGCGCCCCTCTCGCTGGTGGACGACCTCTCGACGTTCGATCTCGACGAAGAGGTGCGCCGCAACGTCATGCTGACGTCGGTCGATGGCATTCTGAACTGGGCGCGCTCGTCGTCACTCTGGCCGGCGATGTTCGGCCTCGCCTGCTGCGCGATCGAGATGATCGCCACCGCCACCTCGCGCTACGACATCGCGCGCTTCGGCTCAGAGGTCTTCCGGCCCTCGCCGCGACAGGCCGACCTGATGATCGTGGCCGGCACGGTGACCTGGAAGATGGCCCCGGCCGTGCGCCGCGTCTACCTCCAGATGGCCGAGCCGAAGTGGGTCATCTCGATGGGAAGCTGCGCGACGATGGGCGGCCCATTCTCGTACGGCTACTCCGTGCTGCCGGGCGTCAACCTGATCACACCCGTCGATGTCTACGTCCCCGGCTGCCCGCCGCGTCCAGAGTCGCTGCTGCACGGGCTGATGATGTTGCAGGATCGCATCCGCGAGGTCGGACCGGACGGCGCGCCCGATCGCAACGAACCGCGCGGTGATTTCTCCGCCTATCTCCCGGACGGCGACCCCCTGCGACGTGAGCTCGAGTCGCTCTTCCCGCCGTACGAGGGGCTCGACGACCCGAACCGCCTCGTTGGCGGCCACCCGCTGGCCCGCCAGTAGCCGCCGACTTCTCGACCCGGCCCGCATCCGCGACGCGTCCCAGACTGCCGCGCGGTTGACAGCGGCGAGCCACGCTCGCAGGATTGCCGACCAATCGATTTCAGGCACCTTGAGGGAGACTCGCTTGAACATTTCAACGCTGATGCAACGTGCATTGCGCCCGTCCCAGAAGGCGTACGCCCATTGCGACATTCCGTGTGGGATCTACGACCCGGCAACCGCGCAGCTTGGCGCGGAGACCGTCGAAAAGATGATGACGCTGATGGCTGCTGCCGATGCGGGCAACATCAACTCGATGTCCCGCTACATCGCGATCAAGGAGCAGCACGCCGAGCTGGTGAAGCACGAGGTGCGCATCATCTGGGGCGACTTCATGAAGCCGCCGGACATGGAGACCGCTCCTGAACTGCACGATGTCGTGTGGGAGATCATGCGCCTCGGCTCGGCCTGCCGACAGGGCACCGACGTCGCCGACGCCGCCGCGCTGCGCACGAAGGTTGACGAGTTCGCCGACATCTTCGCGAAGGTGAAAGCCACCCGCTAGCGCACCGCGCGTAGCAGATCGCTGACGGCCGCGACCGATGCGTTTCACAACGCTGGTCGCGGCCGTTGTGCTGCTCGCCACTCTCGCTGCGCTCGCCGCCAGCTGGCTGCGACGCACGTTCGTCGCCGTCGAGGTCGCGGGCGAGTCGATGACGCCTGCGCTCCTGCCGGGCGAGTACCTGCTGCTGCGACGCGGCTCGCTCGCGGACAGCGCGCAGGCCTACGGCCAGATCGTCGCGTTGCACGATCAGAGCGGACGGCTACTGTTGAAGCGCATCGTGGGGCTGCCGGGAGAGTCGCTGCGTGCAGGGGCAGACGTGCAGATCAACGGGCGGGCGCTCGTCGAACGCTACGCGCACGGCGTCACGCCAGCGGCGCAGTACCGGGGCGTCGAGCGGCTCGGGCCGGACGAGCATTTCGTACTCGGTGACCGCCGCGACGCCAGCACCGACAGCCGCGACTTCGGTCCCGTGCGCGCATCGAGCATCGAAGGGGTCGCCGCGCTGCGCTACTGGCCGCCGGGCCGCATCGGGCTGCTGCGCCGGCCTCTACGCGAGTTCACGGGCATCGAGGGATCCGACGCGCCAGGCGGCTGAGCTTCCGCCGATGAGGACGCCCGAGCGGAGCGTTGCCGGTGCGAGCGCTACGGGTTCGCGGCGACGACGGTCAGCGTACCCAGCATGCCGCTGGGACGGTGGCCGGGAAGCGAGCAGAAGAACTCGTACTCGCCGGGTTCGTTCACGCGGAGCAGGAGCCGCGTCTCGCTCTTGCCGTCGAGTGGAGCGTAGACATCGAACTTGTCGCGTCGCTGCTGGCCCACGGCTGAGACATCAGCCGTGATTTCCTTGATCGTGAAGTCGTGATCCAGCCGGCCGACGTTGTTCAGGTCGAAGGCGACGACCATGCCGGACGTCACGGTCAACTCATCATCGCTGAAGCTCACGTCTCGCAGCTCGAGTGCGATCACCTGATCCGCCGTCGCGCCGACCAGCGGGTCGACGATCGGCCCCAGTGGTTCGCCTCCGTCATCGCTGCACGCCGCCAGCGTGAGCGCCACCACCAGTAGCGAGACCGCGGAGAGCCGCTGACTGAGCCGCCTAATCTGGCGCATCGGAGCCTCGTTTCCACGGAGCGCCATGCGCTCGATTGTTATGTGCGAAGCGTAGCGGAGGAGTCGCTTACACCGTATTTCGGTGTTGACAGGTACCGAACGTGCGCCGTACCGCTTGCGTCACCGTCCGTAATTCGGTAAAACACGTTCTGCACGCAATTAGCACTCCGGACACGAGAGTGCTAACGCAACCGCCCGTGGCGGCTATCCGAACGTCCACCAACAGTGTACCGAGAGTACGCGGAAACTGAGGAACATCATGGCGAAGCAACTGCTGTTCGACGAGCAAGCACGCCAGGCGCTGCGCGACGGCATCGACGCGCTTGCCGACGCGGTGAAGATGACGCTGGGGCCGAAGGGTCGCAACGTGGTGCTGGACAAGAAGTTCGGCTCTCCCACAATCACCAACGACGGCGTCACGATCGCCAAGGACATCGAGCTTGGCGCGCCATTCGAGAACATCGGCACCCAGCTCGCCAAGGAGATCGCCTCCAAGACGAACGACATCGCCGGTGACGGCACGACCACCGCTACGGTGCTCGGTCAGGCGATCGTCCACGAGGGTATGAAGAACGTCGCTGCCGGCGCAGACCCGATGGCGCTGAAGCGCGGCATCGAGGCCGGCGCACGCTCCATCACCGAAGCGCTGGACAAGAACTCGACCCGTGTCACGACTCGCGAGCAGATGGCGCAGGTCGCCTCGATCTCCGCTGCCTCGGCCGCCATCGGCGAGTTGATCGGCGAGGTGATGGAAGAGGCCGGCAAGGACGGCGTGATTACCGTCGAGGAGTCGCGCGGCATCGAGACCGAGACCGAGTACGTCGAGGGCATGGCCTTCGACCGCGGCTACATCTCGCCCTACTTCGTCACCAACCCCGACCGCATGGAGACGGTGATCGAAGACCCGTTCATCTTCATCACCGACCAGAAGCTGTCCTCCGTCAACGACATCCTGCCGATGCTCGAGAAGCAGCTCCAGAAGTCGAAGGACATCGTGATCATCGCCGAGGACGTCGACGGCGAGGCGCTGGCGACGCTGGCGGTGAACAAGCTGCGCGGCAACATGAACGTCTGCGCTGTGAAGGCACCGGGCTTCGGCGACCGTCGCAAGGAGAACCTGGGCGACCTCGCCGCACTGACCGGTGCGACCGTGATCAGCAAGGAAGTCGGCCGCGAGCTCTCGACCGCCGAGCCGACAGACCTTGGCTCCGCCCGCCGCATCGTCGTCGGCAAGGAAGAGACGACGATCATCGAGGGCAAGGGCACCAAGAAGTCGATCGATGACCGCATCTCGTCGATCCGCGCCGCACTCGACCAGGCCACGAGCGACTGGGACCGCGAGAAGCTGGAGGAGCGCCTCGGCAAGCTCTCCGGCTCGGTGGCCGTCGTGAAGGTCGGTGCCGCCACTGAGGTCGAGCTGAACGAGAAGAAGCACCGCGTTGAGGACGCCCTCTCGGCGACCCGCGCGGCCGTCGAAGAAGGCATGGTTCCCGGTGGTGGTGTCGCGTTCCTGAACGCGTTGCCGGCGCTGGACAAGGTCGCGCTCGCAGGTGACGAGGCCACCGGCCTTCGCATCCTCCGTCGCGCACTCGAGGAGCCGATGCGCCGCATCGCCGCCAACGCCGGCGAGGATGGCTCGGTGATCGTCCGCTCCGTGCAGGACCTGAAGAAGGGTCACGGCTGGAACGCCGCTGATGACGAGTACGGCGACATGCTGTCGTTCGGCATCATCGACCCGACGAAAGTGACGAAGGCTGCGCTTGAAAACGCCGTCTCCATCGCCGGCATGGTGCTCACGACGAACTGTCTCGTCACCGACGAGGCCGACGCCGGCGGAGCCGCCGCGCCCATGGCAGCCGCCCCGGAAATGTACTAGCCCCAGAGGCGAGTCAACTACCAAGGAGGCTGGCCGCGAGGCCAGCCTCCTTGCTTTCCCCTGAGAGCCTTTGCGAGGAAGCTCGCAGCAGACGCTCTCCGCTTGAGCGACAGAGACCGGACGACAGAGACCGCGCAGTGGCAGATGGGAACGTGATGTACGGGGAAGATGGTCCCGTCGTCGACATTGAAGAGATCGTCCGCGTCGTGTCGGACGCGGAGGTCGTGATCATCGGCCTCGCGGCCACGCCAATGCGGCTACTCGCCGACCTGCGGGGCGACGACGCGACCCCACCGATCCTTGAGCTCGTGGAGCCGCTTGCCAACCCGCAGGAGCGGGCCGTGTGGCTGGCGGGGCGGCGGCCGTCGCTCGGACCACCGGACAACTCCGTCTTCATCCCCTGGCCCCACTCGGCCGGGCTGCTGGAGCGGGTCGGGGTGCTCAGCCGCATCCGCGAGCGCGCGATGAACGATCACGGGATCGACCTCAGCGACGACATCGAGAGCGTGCTGTCGCTTCTGCGCGAGCACGAGCGCCACCTCACGCAGGACGCGATCCGCGGCGGCGAGGGGTTCCAGACGCAGTGGACAATCCGCGCCTAGCGGTGGACCCATCCCAACGTAGCGTATTCGGCATCACGTCGCACCGGCGCCGTCAGCCGCTACCCTGATCGCGGAGGGCTCCCATGTCACGTCTCGTCGTCTATCTGCGCTCATCGTTCTGCCCGGACGTCTCCCGCTGGCGACGCTGGGTCGCTGACCATCCGGTCGAGTACACCGAGTTCGACATCGACCACGACGCGGAGGCCTACGACAAGGTCCTCGCGTGGACCGGGCATGAGTCCGTCCCCACCCTCGTGATCGCGCCAGACGACGGCGTCGACCCGATCGAGGAGCCTGCACCCCTGCCGGGAGGTCGCGGTCCACGCGCGGTCGACCGCGGCACGATGCTGACCGAGCCGAATCCCGGCCAGATCGCCCCGTTCCTGGAGCGGCACGGCATCGCCTTCGAGAACGCTGATGGAGACGCGGTGGGGTCGGCGGAGAGCCGGCCCTGGAGGCGACGCGGCTAGCGCCCCTCTTCGTTCACTAGCTGCGGAGCTCGGTCGCACAGCCCTCGGCTGCTCACGTCACCGTCCACCACGGCTCGCCGACACTTCGCTCGCCGCGACCGGTCAGCAGCGCCACGACGCCGCCCGCGAGCAGCACGAACGCGGTGACGGCGAAGACCTCGTGGAACGTCGACACCTGCGCGCTTTCGACGAGCGCATCGAACTGCGGCGAGCCGAACTCGATCGACCCGGCCCGCGCGTAGAAGCGCCCGAGACCGTGCGAGGTGAGTAGCGAGGCGCCGACAAGCATCCCGACGACACGGCTGAGCGTCAGCCACGCTGACGCGGTGGCGCGGTCGCTCTCGGCGGCGCGATCGAGCACGGCCGCGCTGAGCGGTGCGATCACGAGACCGAAGCCGAGCCCGATCGCCAGTTGCGGTAGCGTACGCGCGGCCTCCGCCAGCTCAGCATCCCACGTCAGCAGCCCCGCGAAGCCCACCGCCGCCAACCACATGCCGCCGGCCGCGACCAGACGCTGGCTCCCCCGCGAGGCAAGCCAGCCGCCGGCCAGCGCGCCGACCGGCACCGCCACCGTCAGTCGTAGCAGCGTCAGGCCGCCATCGAGCGGGCTGTCGAGCAGTACGAGGTTCACGAACAGCGGCACTGTGATCAGCGCGATGATCATGCCGCCGCCGAGCAGCAGCATCGCGACGTTCGCCGACCAGACCGCACGCGGTGAGAGCAGCGACGCGCGGATCATCGGCTCGGCCGCCCGCCGCTCGCGCAGCACAAACGCGGCCAACAGCAGCACGACGAGCGCAACGAGCGCCGACATCGATGCCAGCGACCGACGCGCGAGCGGGTCATCGACAAGCAGCACGGTGATCACCGCCAGCGCCCCGGCCAGCAGCACCGCCCCCGGCCAATCGATCCTGCCCGTCCGCCGCTCGTCGCCTGCGTAACGCCACGCGCCGAGCAGGAACGGCAGCGCCATCGGCAGGTTGATCCAGAAGACCCAGCGCCAGCCCCACAGCTCCGTGATCGCGCCGCCCCAGAGCGGACCGACCAGCGCCCCCGCCTCGGACGCCGCGGCGATCGCGCCCAGCCCCATCACCCGACGCTCAACCGGCAGCTCCCGCATCACGATCGCCATCGCCACCGGCACCACCGCGCCACCACCAACGGCCTGCAGCGCGCGCGCCGCGACCAGCAACTCAAACGTCGGTGCGGCGGCAACCAGCATGCTGCCGAGCATGAAGACCGCCATCGCCGCTGCGTAGACGCGCGCATGCCCGTAGAGGTCGGCGACGTGGCCGACGATCGGCAGCGCCACGAGGTAACCGAGCAGATAGCCGTTGACGACCCACGACGAGCGGTAGAAGTCGTCCACGGTGACGCCGGTGTGCTGGATGATCGCCGGTAGCACGGTGACAACCGAGGTCTGATCGTCGGCAGCCACGAAGACACCGCCGGCGACCGATGCAAGGAGGAGCCAGCTACGCCGCTCGGCCATCGCGCTAGCGCGGCGCGACGATCTCGACGGCAACGTCGAAGTCGCTGAACGTGATGCGGCGGATCAGGTCGTCGGGCTCGCCGGAGTTCAGCGGGCCCTGGAGTTCGATGCGATAGACCAGCAGGTCATCGACCCCAATCCACGCCGTCGCCACCAGCTCGCGACCGGCCCTCGCCGACCCGAACATCTGCACGTCGCCGGAGTCGACGCTGGCCGCGACCCGGTAGACCGCGACGCCGTCGATGCTGTCGGCTCCCGTCAGCCGGGGCTCGCTCACGGCGCGCATTAGCGCGGTCACGCCGACGGCAGGATCGAAGAGGTCGTCGACCGAGATCTCTTCCCGCTCCCAGCGCTGGGTCAGCGGGTTCGTGATCCATGACTCGTCGGGCAGGATCACGATCTCGAGTTTGAGGTTGAGCGGCCCGACCGAACCCTCGATCGATGCCCGCAGCCGGTCGGTACCGACGACATCGCCCTCGGCGCTCGTCATCTGCACGCCGCGCACGATCTCGGTCGTCCCGCCTTCATGCTCGAGCGCGAAGTGGAAGCTCGTCGCCTGCTCCGTGCGCTCGGCGGCCGCGCTCAGCAGCAGCACGGGGTCGACGCCATCGAGGGGCACGTCCGGCGCGTCGTCGCAGGCAGTGAGTAGCAGCACGGCGAGGAACAATCCGAGAACGACGAGCGCGCGACGGCTCACCGGACACGTACGACGGCGGGCCCGGCTTCGACTGCGCCGATGCGCCAGCATTCGCCCTCGTGCTCCGCGATCGCCGCTCGTAGTTGCTCGGCCTCGTCGGCGGCTACGGCGATCAGCAGTCCGCCCGACGTCTGCGGGTCGTAGAGCAGTGCGTGCATCGAGTCCTCGATGTTCGGCGGCAACAGCACGCGATCTCCGAGCTGATCGACGTTGCGGCCGCCGCCCCCCGTGATCGCCCCCTCAGAGGCGTACCGGCGTGCGTCCGGTAGCTCCGGCACGTCGGTGGCATCGATCACGAGCGTCGCATCGCTCTGCGTCGCCATCTCGGCGGCGTGGCCGAGCAGGCCGAAGCCGGTGACGTCGGTCATCGCATGCACGGAGGCCGCCCGCGCGAGGTGCGCGCCGTGCTGGTTGAGACGCGCCATCGATTCGACGGCGGCAACGAGCGCGGTCTCGGAACCATCGAGTTGTTGCTTCGCGGCCGTCATCAGGATGCCGGTGCCAACAGCCTTCGTCAGCAGCAACGCGTCGCCGGGCTGGGCGCCGCCCTTCGTCAGCACCGCGCCGGGGTGGACGTAGCCCATCACCGAGAGTCCGTACTTCGGCTCCTCATCGAAGACGGTATGGCCGCCACCGATCACGCCGCCCGCCTCATGCACTTTGTCGGCGCCGCCACGAAAAATTTCGGAGAGGATCGCGGGGTCGAGGTCTTCCGGGAAGGCAGCGATGTTCAGCGCCAGCCGCACCTCGCCGCCCATCGCGTAGACATCGGACATCGCGTTCGCCGCGGCGATCTGCCCGTACGTGTACGGGTCGTCAACGACAGGCGGGAAGAAGTCGAGCGTCTGGATCAGCGCCAGATCGTCACTGATCCGGTATACGGCGGCGTCGTCCGACCGCTCGAGACCCACGAGCAGTTCCGGATAGTCGTTCGGTGGGAACCGGTCCTCGATTGGGCGCAGCACCTGCGCCAGGGTCGCGAGACCCATCTTCCCTGCTCAGCCAGCGCAGGAGGCGAGGTCGGTGAGACGGATGACGTCTTCGCGGGTCACTCGCGGCCTCCTTCCCGGCGTCGCGGCCCTCGATGTCGGCGCGACCCTCGTATCGTCGCATCGCTGTAAAGCGAGCGGCAACGAATGCGGCATGACCGCTGCTACCATCGCGCCATGCCGGCAGCGACAGCACGCCCCTCGAAGCGCCCTCCGAAGTGGACCCCGACCGAGCTGGTTGCCGTCCTCGACGAGGCGTACGGGCGCGCCCCTCAGGAGCTCTCACACGCACCGATCACCGAACTGGTGCTGACGGTGCTTTCGCAGCACACGTCTGACCACAACTCAGGCAAAGCGATGCACCAGTTGCTAGAGCAGTTCCCGACGTGGGACGAGGTGATCGAGGCGCCGACGAGCGCGGTCGAGGATGCGATCCGCCCCGGCGGCCTCGCGCCGACAAAAGCGCCGCGCATCCAGGCGATTCTCACGGAGGTGAAGCAACGCAATGCCGACTTCGACCTCAACCTGCTGGCGGCGATGCCACTCGACGAGGCCAAGCGTTGGCTGCGCTCGCTGCCGGGCGTCGGCCCGAAGACTGCGGCCTGCGTACTGCTCTTCTCCCTCGGACGCCCCGCCCTGCCCGTCGATACGCACGTCGAGCGCGTCTCACGACGGCTCGGGCTGGTGCCGAAGAAGACGTCAGTCGAGAAGGCGCACGACCTGCTGGAACGTAGGCTGGCCGACGACGAGGTGTACCCGTTCCACATCGGCCTGATCCAGCACGGACGGCGCACCTGCCACGCGCGCGGCCCGAGATGCGACGAGTGCCCGCTGCTGGAACGTTGCCCGCGCGTCGGCCTGCCGCGGCGCGAGGCGGGAATCTAGCTCGCGTCGTCGTCGGGCGCGGGGAACGTGTACTCCATGTAGGTGGAGTCGAGCCAGCGGCCAAACTTGAAGCCGATGCGATGCGCCGTGCCGACGCGCTGGTAGCCAAGGCGTGCGTGTAGCTCGATGCTCGCCTCGTTCGAGGCCTCGATCACCGCCATCAGCACCCGAAAGCCCAACTCCCCGGCGGCCTCGATCAGCCTGCCGAGCAGCAGCGAGCCGATGCCACGGCGATGGAACGCCGGGTCGACGTAGACCGTATTCTCGCGCGTGTGGCGGTAGCCGATCCGCGGGCGGTAGACCGAGAGGTACGACATCCCGGCGACCTCGCCGTCGATTTCCGCGACGAAGACCGGCATCGTCTCGTCGTGATCGATGAACCACTGCTGCCGCCGTTCCATCGACCACGGCTCTTCCTCCCACGCGGCGACGCCGTTCAGGATCTCGTGATTGTAGATACGGTTGATCGCGGACAGGTCCGCTTCCGTCGCCGGTCGGATCGTGGGCTCGCTCGGGTCCATGCGCGAACCTTACCTCGCCGGTGCTGCGCGGTGGTTACGGTCGCATTTCGACGTAGTGCCCGGCAGCGCGCTCGCCTATACTCGGCCATCCTGACGCGAATCAGGCGATGGAGCGAACCATGGCCGCGGAACTCGAGTGGATCGAAGGTGGCGGCGTCACCTCGCCCGCTGGCTGGAAGGCCGGCGCTACATACGTGGGCATGAAGAGCTACGGCGACGAGCCGCGCTTCGACCTCGGCATCCTCGCATCCGATACGCCGTGCAGCGTGGCGGGCGTCTTCACCCGCAACTCGATCGTCGGGCCGTCGGTGCGGCTGACGCGTGAGCGCGCCAGCGACGGCAACGCGCAGGCGCTTGTGGCGAATTCCGGCATCGCGAACACCGCGACGGGCGAGCAGGGCGTGCGCGATGCGGAGCGCATGACCGCCCTCGTCGCCGAGCAACTTGGCATCGACGCCGCCGACGTGCTCGTCGGCTCGACCGGCGTGATCGGACGCCTGCTGCCGATGGACCTCGTCGAGCCCGCCATCCCCGCGATCGAACTGACCGAGGACGGCGGCACCGCCTTCACGCGCGCGATCATGACGACCGACACGGTCGCCAAACACCACGCCGTGCGCGTCACCGTCGATGGGGCGACCTACACGATCGGCGGCACGGCCAAGGGCTCGGGGATGATCCACCCGGACATGGCGACCTGCTTCTGCTTCCTCACCACCGACGCGCCCGCCGATGCAGCGTGGTTGCAGTCGATCCTGCAGGAGGTCGCCGACGTCTCGATCAACATGGTCGACATCGATATGGACACCTCCACATCGGACACGATGCTCGTGCTCGCGAACGGCGCTGCTGGTGGCGACCCGATCGACTCGAGCCACCCCGCCGCCGACGCGCTACAGCGCGCGCTCACGACCGTGGCGATCGCGCTGGCACGCGATCTCGCCCGCGACGGCGAGGGGGCGGAGACGCTGATCGAGGTCGTCGTCGAAGGTGCCGCTTCGCACGCGGATGCCCGCCTCGTCGCGCGCACCGTCAGTTCCTCGCCGCTCGTGAAGACGATGATCACGGGGCGCGACCCGAATTGGGGGCGGCTGCTGATGGCGGCCGGACGCTCCGGTGCGGAAGTCGTCGAAGAGACGATCACGGTCTCGATCGGAGAGCATTGCGCGCTGCGACTCGGCACGCCGACCGATGTCGACCTGACCGAGATCTCGGCTGCGATGGAAGCCGATGAGGTGCAGCTCCGCCTCGACCTCGGGCGGGGCGACGCCACCGCGACCGCCTGGGGTTGTGATCTCACGACGGAATACGTCCACATCAACGCCGACTACACGACGTAGATGGCGGCGATACGCGTGACGGCAACACAGGTGAGGCACCGATGAGCGGCCCGATCGTCGTCAAGATCGGCGGCTCCACGCTCGGGGCCGGGGACACCACGCTCGAAGACCTCGTCGCGC
Source organism: Dehalococcoidia bacterium (assembly GCA_036013055.1). GTDB lineage: Bacteria > Chloroflexota > Dehalococcoidia > UBA2979 > UBA2979 > SHYR01. The sequence goes on from DASCQM010000002.1 coordinate 197,604, forward strand.
TACAGCAGGCGGGCCGGCACGTGCTCGTCGTGCATGGCGGTGGCGCGATGATCACCGACTGGCTGGACCGACTCGGCGTTGAGTCCGAGTTCGTCGACGGGCTGCGCGCCACGAACGAGGAGGCGCTGCGGGTCGTGATCGGCGTGCTGCGCGGCGTCGTCAATACCGGCCTCGTCGCCAGCATCGGAGCGCTCGGCGGCCGCGCCGCCGGCCTCTCGGGCGTCGACGGCACGGTCGTACACGCGGAACGCTACGACGAGCGGCTAGGATTCGTCGGCCGCATCACCGACGTCGATGCGACGCTGCTCAACGCGCTGCTCGACGCTGCGACGATCCCCGTCGTCGCGCCGATCGGCATCGAAGCGCCCGATCAGCCGCTGAACATCAACGCCGATACGGTGGCCGGGGAGATCGCGCGCGCCGTCGGCGCGGAGCGGCTTGTCTTCCTCACCGATGTTGACGGGCTGATGGATGCTGAGGGGCGCGTGCTGGCGAATATCGGCCGCCAGACGGCCGATTCGCTGCGGGATGGCGGAACGCTATCCGGTGGTATGATCCCCAAGGTTGATGCGTGCCTGCGCGCTGCGGAGACCGGAACCGTCGCCCAGATTGCGAACGGACTGATGCCGGGGATTCTGCGGCAGATCATCGACGGCCAACCCGCCGGAACCCTAATCGGAGGCTGAGAGCTTGGGATTCTTCGAGGACCGCGACGACACAGGCCAGCCAGCCGATCCATTCCAGATCGGGGGTGGCGGCCAATTCCGATCGCCGATCTCAGCCCGCTGGATCGGGCTCGGCGCCGCCCTGCTCATCTTCTACGTGGTCGCCAACGTCGCGAAGTCGCTGTACGTCGACTGGCTCTGGTTCGATTCCGTGGAGTACGGCAGCGTCTTCCGCACCGTAGTCGTCTGGAAGGTCTCGCTCTTCCTCGCGGGAGCAGTCATCAGCGCGCTGGTAATCGGCGTGAACATCTGGCTCGCGCGCCGGCTGGCGCCTGAGGGTCTCGAAGAGTCGTTCATCGAAGAAGTCGATGTTGGTGCGATCCGCCGCATCGTCACGGTCGCCCTGATCGCCGCAACGCTGTTCATGGGCGTGATCTTCGGCTCCTTCGCCGGCGGCCAGTGGGAGGTGCTCCTCTCATGGCTCAACAGCGTCCCCTTCGGGCAGGACGACCCGGCGTTCAACAGGGACATCTCCTTCTACCTGTTCAAGCTCCCCGCGTATCACTTCCTCCAGTCGTGGACGCTCTTCCTGCTGATCATCTCGACGGCCGGTGCCGCAGCGGTCTACGGGCTGACGTATTCGCTCCAGCGTTTTGAACTGAACGTGACCAGCGGAATGCGGATCCACCTCTCGGTGCTGGTCGGCCTGATCTTCCTGGTCGTCATCGTCGGCATCGCCATCGGCATCTTCGACCTCGCGACGTCGCCGACCGGCCTCGTTGCCGGAGCGACGTATACCGACATCAACGCGCGGCTGCCGATGCGGTACGTACTGATCGTGCTCGGCGCCTTCGCGGGCCTCGCGACGATCGTCAACGCGTTCACCTCGTCGAGCTTCCGGCTGCCGCTCTTCGCCCTCGGGCTGTGGGTGATTGCCGGTATCGGTGGCGGCGCGATCTACCCCTCGATCATCCAGCGCACGATCGTCGTGCCGAACGAGCTCGACCGCGAGCGCCAGTACATCGACCGCAACATCCGCCTCACCCAGCTCGCCTACGGCCTCGACGGCATCGAGGAGACGGACTTCGCCGCCGAAGCGGAGGTCTCGATCGCCGAGATCGAGGCGAACCCCGCGACGATCAACAACGTGCGCCTGCTCGACGCCCGACCGTCCCGCGACACGTTTAACCAGGTGCAGTCGATCCGGCCGCTCTACTTCTTCAACGATGTTGACGTCGATCGCTACGACATCGACGGCGTGCAGACGCAGGTCATGCTCTCCGGGCGCGAACTGGACATCAGGCGCGCGACCGACAACAACTGGACCAACGACCGCCTGAAGCGCACCCACGGCTACGGTGCCGTCGTTGCGCCCGTGAACAGGGTCGACTCCGAGGGCCTGCCCGAATTCTTCACGCGCGACATTCCTCCGGTCGGCGACGAGGTCCCGATCTCCGAGGATGGCGCTCGCATCTACTTCGGCGAGCTCACCACCCACTACGTGATCGTGAACACGAACGAGCCCGAGTTCGACTACCCCGTCGGCAACGAATTCCTTGAGACGAACTACGACGGCTCGGCCGGCATCAAGTTGTCGAACATCTTCCGGCGTCTGCTGCTCGCGTGGGATCTCGGTGACACCAACCTGCTGATCTCGGGTCAGATCGGTTCGGGCTCACAGCTGCTGATGAACCGGTCACTAAGCGCCCGCATCGGTGAGGTCGCGCCATTCCTCAGACTCGACTCCGATCCCTATCTCGTAATCGATGACGGGCAACTGCTCTGGATTCAGGATGCCTACACGACTGCTGAGAACTTCCCGTACGCGCAGCGGTCAGGCGGCATCAACTACATCCGCAACAGCGTGAAGATCACCGTCGACGCCCTCACGGGCGACATGACGTTCTACCTCGTTGATGAGGCCGATCCGGTGGTGCAGACGTGGGCAAAGATCTTCCCCACGCTCTTCACGCCGATGTCGGAGATGCCGGACTCGATCAAATCGCACCTGCGCTACCCGGAGGACCTGTTCCGACTTCAGTCAGAACTCTTCCTGCGCTACCACATCAGCGATCCGGATGTGTTCTTCCTCAAGGAGGACCTCTGGAACGTCCCCACGGAGAAGTTCCGCCAGCAAGAGCAGCCGGTCGAGCCGTACTACGTGATCCTCACGCTCCCCGGTGAGGTCGACTCCGAATTCGTGCTGATCCTGCCGTTCACGCCGCGCAACAAACAGAACACCGTCGCCTGGCTTGCCGGGCGCTCCGACGGCGAACACCTCGGTGCGCTCCGCGCCTACCGCTTCCCGACCGACGACCTGGTCTTCGGACCGGCTCAGATCGAGGCTCGGATCGACCAGGATCCGGCGATCTCGCAGCAGCTCACGCTCTGGGATCAGGCCGGTTCCGAGGTGATTCGCGGCAACCTGCTGATGATCCCGCTGGGCGAGTCGTTCCTCTTCGTTGAGCCGATCTACCTGCAGGCCGAGACCGGTCGGCTGCCCGAGTTGAAGCGTGTGATCGTCGCCAACGGCAACCAGATCGCGATGGAGCAGACGTTCGAGCAGTCGCTCGCCGTCGTCCTCGGCGAGCAGGCATCATCGCTCGCGACCGGCGGCATCCTCGACGCCACGACACCCGCGCCAGCACCGACGCCCACGCCCTCGCCGGGGGCAACGACGCCGGTGACGGGCGACCTTGAAGAGCTGCTGTCACAGGCCGAAGAGGCCGCAGCCGCGGCACAGAGTCAGCTCGACCGTCTGCGTCAGGCGCTGGAGGCGATCCGAGCGCAGCAGTAGCACTGCCGCCCCGCCTTCAGCGAACCAGTCCAGACCGAGACGACAGCGGAGACACCGCAACGAACAGCGTGAGGAACGAACCATGAGCGAGATTCAGGACCGCGAAGCAGTGCTCTACATGCAGGCAGCGAGGCGGCTGCCCGTCACCCTCGTACGCGGCGAGGGCTCGCATGTCTGGGACGAGGACGGCAAGCAGTACCTCGACTTCATCGCCGGCATCGCGACGACGTCGCTGGGCCACGGCGACCGCGAGCTGGCAGACGTGATCGCGAAGCAAGCGAGCACCCTGATCCAGGTGTCGAACATCTTCTACTCGGGACCACAGATCGAGCTGGCGGAGCTACTGATCGCGAACTCGTCGATGGACCGCGTCTTCTTCAGCAACTCCGGCGCGGAAGCGAACGAGGCCGCGATCAAGCTCGCCCGCAAGTGGGGCAACATCCATCGCGATGGCGCCTTCGAGATCATCTCCGCGAACAGTTCGTTCCACGGCCGCACGATGGCGACCGTCTCCGCGACGGGTACCGCCGCCTACCGCGAGTCCTTCGGGCCGCAGCTCCCCGGGTTCGTCTTCGTCGAATACGACGACCTCGACGCGATCAAGGCCGCGACGACCGACCAGACGGTCGCGATCCTGCTTGAGCCCGTGCAGGGCGAAGGTGGCGTGAACGTGCCCGCCGACGACTACCTGCCGCAGGTGCGGGCGTGGTGCAACGAGAAGAACCTGCTGCTGATCCTCGATGAAGTGCAGACCGGGACGGGCCGCACCGGCACGCTCTGGGCGCACGAGCAGATGGGCGTTGAGCCGGACATCATGACGCTGGCGAAGGGCATCGGCGGCGGCGTGCCGCTCGGCTGCGTGCTCGCGAAGGAGCATGCCGCCGTCTTCGAGCCGGGCGACCACGGCACGACCAACGGCGGCAACCCGCTGGCGACCGCGGCCGGCACTCACGTCATGCAGCGCCTCACCGAGGGCGGCGTGCTGACGAACGTGCAGGAGCGCACCGAGCAGCTTGAGCAACGCCTCGAAAGCCTTGCCGACCGCCACGAAGGCGTCGCCGGGCAGCGCGGACTCGGCCTGCTGCGCGCGATCGTGCTGACCGACGACAACGCTCCCGACGTGGCGATGGAGGCGTTCCGGCGCGGCCTGCTCGTGAACGCGGTGCGCCCGAACGCGATCCGGCTGATGCCCGCGCTGACGGTGACCGCCGACGATATCGACCGCGCCGTCGCAATCATCGAAGAGGCCCTCAACGAGGTAACGGCGTAACTTTTAAGAGCGGCCCGCGAAACACCTTCCGGACTGCCCACCGAGCGGAGCTCCCCCATGGCTGAAACCATCGTCCTCGCCTACTCAGGCGGACTCGACACCTCTGTCGCCACCAAGTGGCTGCAGGAGGAGTACGGCTACGACGTCATCTGCGTCACGATCGACCTCGGCAACCTGCCGGATGTCGATGCGGCGCGTGAGCGCGCGTTCGCCGCCGGCGCGAAGGGCCTCGAAGTGATCGACGGGCGCGAGGACTTCCTGCGCTTCTTCGCCTTCCCAGCGCTCGCCGCGAACGCGGTCTACGAGGGGCAGTACCCGCTCGCCACGGCCCTCGGCCGTCCGCTGATCGCGAAGATGCTCGTCGACCAGGCGCATGCCGTCGGCGCGACCGCGATCGCGCACGGTTGCACCGGCAAGGGCAACGACCAGGTGCGCTTCGATGTCGCGATCAACGCTCTCGCACCCGATATGAAGATCGTGGGCACCGCGCGCGAGAACCTGATGACCCGCGACGAGGCGATCGCTTACGCGGCGAAGTTCGAGATTCCGGTCACCACGACGCTCGCCTCGCCCTACTCGACCGACGAGAACATGTGGGGCCGCTCCGTCGAGTGCGGCGACCTCGAAGACCCATGGCTTGAGCCGCCGGAAGATGTCTTCACATGGACGAACCCGCTCGACAAGACGCCGGACCAGCCGGTGGAGATCGAAATCTCCTTCGACCAGGGCGTCCCGGTCGCGCTCGACGGCGATGCGCTCGATCCGGTCTCGCTCGTCGACCGCGTCTCCGAGCTCTCTGGCGAGCACGGCATCGGGCGCATCGACATGGTCGAAAACCGTCTCGTCGGCATCAAGTCGCGCGAGATCTACGAGGCCCCGGCCGCCGTCACGCTGCTGGAAGCGCACCGCGCGCTGGAGGCGATGACGCTCTCCAAGCACCAGCTCCGCATGAAGGAGCGCGTGGCGCAGGAGTACGCGGACCTGATCTACAACGGCCTCTGGTTCACGGCGCACCACCAGGACCTCGCGGCATACGTGCAGTCCTCGCAGCGCCACGTCACCGGCGACGTGCGCATGCGGCTCTGGCGCGGCACCGCAACGGCGATGGGCCGGCGCTCGGAGCGCAGCCTCTACAGCCACGCGCTGGCGACCTACGGCGAGGGCGACGAGTTCGACCAGGCCGCAGCGCAGGGCTTCATCAAGCTCTGGGGCCTGCCGGTGCAGGTGCAGGCGGGCATCCAGCTCCTGAACGAGCCGGGCGGCCTTGAGCGTCTCGCGGCACCCGACGACGAGTAGCTGACGGGCACGCTTCTCAGGTAGCTCCGACGTGCCGATCGACAATCGCTGGTACGACCGGCTCGACGACGAGTGGTGGGACGAGCGGGGGCTTGTCGCGGCGCTGCATGAGCTGAATCCGCTGCGCATTCGCTACTTCGTCGAACGGCTGCGACGGGAGCGGCCGGCCGCGTCCCGCGTCCTCGACCTCGGCTGCGGCGGCGGGCTCGTCGCTGAGGCGCTCGAGAGCGCTGGTCTCGAGGTCGTCGGTCTCGACGCCTCACTACCCTCGCTGCGCGCCGCCCGCGACCACGCCGGGCTAGGGCAACCTGCGCCGCCCGCGCCCGCCTACTGCGGCGGCGACGGCACGCGGCTGCCGTTCGCGGCTGGCGCGTTCGACGCCATCGTCTGCTCCGAGGTGATCGAGCACTTCGATGACCCGGACGCGCTACTCGCGGAGGCGGCGCGGGTGCTCGCGCCGGGTGGGTTGCTGCTCTTCAGCACGCCGAACCGCACGTGGTTCGCCCGCCTCGGCCTCGTCTGGGGCGCGGAGCTGCTCGGCTGGGCGCCGCGACACACGCACGACTACTCGCGCTTCCTCACTCCGTCGGAGCTCACCGCTCGCGCCGCGCTGGCAGGCCTCGACGTACGCGAGACGCTCGGTGTCGCGCTCAATCGCCCGGCGTCACTGGCGGCGTGGGGGTACCTCCGACATCGGCGGCTCGGCGGCTTCCGGCTCTCGCATGACCGCCGGCTGCAATACATCGGCTTCGCGACGAAGACCGAGCGATCTATCGCATCCGCTTGACGGTTCGAGTCTAAAGAGGCACATTTCGAGAAGAAATTCTTCTCGTTTGGAGTCTTCGACGTGACGAACACGCCTGCCGACAACCTCGACCTCGCCGTCCGCCGCAAGCGGCTCGGCGTCACGCAGCGACAGGTCGGCGCGGTGCTTGGCGCCGCCGTCTCCGCGATCTCCGACTTCGAAAACGGCCACCGCGACACCCTGCCACACGCGAGGGGACGTCGGGAGTACCTCTCAGCTCTCGATGAAGTCTCCGGCGAGACCGGTGGTAGTGATGAGGGCGCAGCGGGCGCGACTGCGGAACAGAAGCTCTGGGGTGGCCGTTTCGAGGGCGCGACCGACGAACTGGTCGAGGCCTACAACGCGTCGATCGACTTCGACCGCCGGCTCTACCGCGAGGACATCGAGGGCTCGATCGCGCACGCGAAGATGCTCGCGCAGCAGGAGATCATCGACGCAGAAGACTGCACCGCGATCGTCGAAGGGCTGCTCGCGATCAGGGATGAGATCGACGCCGGGGAGTTCCGCTTTCGCATCGATCGCGAGGACATCCACCTGAACATCGAGGGCGCGCTCGCGGAACGCATCGGCGAAGCCGCCGGGCGGCTACACACTGCACGCTCCCGCAACGACCAGGTCGCGACCGACATGCGGCTCTTCGTGCGCGCTGCGTGCGACGAGGCGGCTGCGCGGCTGCGCGAGATGCGAGGAGCGCTAGTCGAGCTCGCGGGCGTCGAAGCGTCGACGGTGATGCCGGGCTACACGCACCTCCAGCGCGCGCAGCCGATCCTGTTCGCGCACCACCTGCTCGCTTACGAGGCGATGTTCGCGCGCGATACGGAGCGCATCACGCAGACCCGCGCGCGTGCCAACGTGCTACCGCTGGGCGCGGGCGCACTCGCCGGCGTCACCTACCCGATCGACCGCGATTTCGTTGCTCGCGAGCTCGGATTCGACGCCGTCGCGGGCAACTCGCTCGACGCCGTCTCGGACCGTGACTTCGTCGTCGATTTCCACTCGGCGGCGGCGCTGGCGATGGTCCATCTCTCGCGCATGGCGGAAGAGATCATCCTCTGGTCGACGGCAGAGTTCGGCTTCGCGAAGCTCGACGACGCATTCTCGACCGGGTCGAGCATCATGCCGCAGAAGAAGAACCCGGACGTGGCGGAACTGGCGCGGGGCAAGAGCGCGCGCGTGCTGGGGAATCTGGTGCAGGCTCTCACGCTGATCAAAGGGCAACCGCTCGCGTACAACAAGGACATGCAGGAGGACAAGGAATCGCTCTTCGACACGGTCGACACGCTCTTCATCTCCCTCGCCGTGATGAGCGCGATGCTCCCCACGCTGAAGTTCAACGCCGAACGTGGCGCCGCGATGGCCGTCGCCGACTTCGCGCTCGCGACCGATGTCGCCGACTACCTTGCGAAGCGCGGCGTCCCCTTCCGCGAGGCGCACGCAGCCGTCGGCGCACTCGTCGCGCAGTGTGAGCGCGAGGACAAGACCTTCGACGACCTCACGTTCAAGGACTACCGCGAGGCGCACGAGGCGTTCGAGGAGGACGTGTTCGCGATCGGGCTCGACTCCGCCCTCGCTGCCCGCGCTGCCGAGGGTGGCACCGCCCCGGAGGCGGTCGCCGCGCAACTCGCGTCGGCACGCTCGCGACTCGACAAGGAGCGTGCGCAGTGAGCAGCACCAAGGCGATTCGCGTCGCCCCCTCGATCCTCACGGCGGACTTCGGCCGGCTCGCCGAGGTCGCACAGGCTACCGAAGCGGGCGGTGCCGACCTCTGGCACCTCGATGTGATGGACGGGCACTACGTCCCGCAACTCACGTTCGGCCCGATGGTCGTAGAGGCGATCCGGCGCGCGACGCAGTTGCCGATCGAGGTACACATGATGGTCGCGAACCCCGCCGGCCACTTCGCCGCGCTCGCCGCTGCCGGTGCAGAGACCGTGATCTTCCACGTCGAAACCGTCGACGACCCCGCGGCCACGCTCGCGCTCGCCCGCGACGCCGGCTGTAAGGCGGGGGTCGCGATCAGCCCGCAGATCAGCGTCGAGACGATCGAGCCACTGCTCGACTCGCTCGATGAGGTCGTCGTGATGCTGATCGTGCCGGGCAAGGGCGGGCAAGAGATGCAGCCCGAGCACCTGGCGAAGGTGCGTCAGCTCCGCGCGCTGGCCGACGAGCGAGGGCTCGACCTCACGCTGACCGTCGATGGCGGCGTGAAGGTGCACAACGCGATGCAGTGCGTCGATGCCGGCGCGGACACGCTGGTGGCCGGCTCCGCCGTGTTCAATAAGACGGAGACGCCGCAGGCAGCGCTGCAGGCGTTGCGAGACGCCCTCGAGAGCGGGTCAGACTAGCGGCAGGCCAGAGGAGGAGAGATTCGGCTAGACCCGAATCTTCATGGTGGTGCGGAGGCAGCGCGTGCAGATGTTGATGCGCTTCCACTTGCCGTCGATCATCATGCGCTTCTTGTGCACATTCGGCTTGAACATGCGGCTTGTGCGCGGCGCCTTGCGCACCCACGCGGACCCGCGGCCCTGGTGACGGATGTTGCGACCAAAGACTGTCCGCTTGTCGCAGACATCGCACTTCCCGGAAGCCATCGCCGCCGCCTTACGTTCGATTCGTCATGTAGAGTACGTGTGTACGAAGGCTAGCACCGGGCGCGCTCAAGCGTCTATCGCCCAGCGGTGGTTTCCATGACGACAGCAGGGCCCGGGTCGCTCACAGCCTCCGCCCTGCACGAGATACTGCGCACCGCCGAGCGCTGGCTTGAGCTCCATCGCGAGCCGATCAACGCGATCAACGTCTACCCCGTCCCCGATGGCGACACCGGCACGAACATGGTACTGACGCTGCGCGCCGCACTCGATGCCGGCGACAACGTCGACGGTGCTGCGGGTACCTACATGCAGGCGATCGCGCGCGCCGCGCTACTCGGCGCGCGGGGCAACAGCGGCGTGATCCTCTCGCAGATCGTTCGCGGCGTGTCGGACGCCGTCGGCGACGCTGACGTGATCGACGGGCCACTGCTCCAGACAGCCCTCACCGCCGGAGCGCAGGCCGCCTACGGAGCCGTCACCGAACCGGTCGAGGGCACGATGCTCACCGTGATCCGTGAGGCCGCCGAAGCTGCGGCAAGTGGGGCCGGCGACAGCAACCTGGTGAACATCATCAGTGCTGCGGCCAGCGAGGCGGAGGCGAGCGTGGAACGCACCCCCTCCCTGCTGCCGACGCTGGCCGAGGCGGGCGTCGTCGATTCGGGCGGGCTCGGCGTCGCGGTACTACTGGCCGGGATCAGCTACGCCGTGAGAGGCGAGTCGCTGCCGGAGCCGAAGCAGTACACAGCCGCCGACGTCGATATGACCGGGGTCGAGCACGAGGGCCACGGCTACTGCGCGGAGTTCGTCGTGGTCGGCGCTCAGCTCGACCGTGGTGCGCTGCATGCGGCGCTCGATGCGGTCGGCGGCGAATCGCTGCTGGTGGTCGGGTACGACGACGCGCTGCACGTTCACGTTCACGTGGACGACCCCGGACCGACGCTCTCCGTCGGAGCGGCCGCCGGCTCACTGCAGTCGGTGAAGATCGACGACATGCAGTCGCAGCACGACCAGTGGTCGAGCGCGGAACAACCGCAGGACGCCGCCGATCTGCCGTCGATCGGCCTGCTCGCCGTGACGCAGGGCGACGGCATCGCCGCAGCCTTCCGCGAGCTGGGCGCGACCGCGATCGTCGACGGCGGCCCGACATCGAATCCGAGTGCCGGCGAACTGCTGGCTGCGGCCAGACAAGCCGGGCGCGATCACGTGATCGTGCTACCGAACGACGCGAACGTGATCATGGCTGCCGAACAGGCTGCCGCCGAGGCTCCCGATCTGATCACCGTGATCCCGACCCGCTCCGTCGCCGGAGGCTTCGGTGCCGCCTTCGCGTACGAGCCCGAGGGCGAGCGGGATGCGGTCGCCGCTGCGATGAGCGACGCGATCGAGGGCGTCAGTTGTGTCGAGGTCACGCACTCCGTCCGCGACACGAGCGTGAACGGCATCCAGATCGCGAGAGGAGACGCGATCGCGATCGTCGAGGGCACACTCGTCGCCCGCGCCGAGTCGCTGGAAGAGGCGTTGATGGACGGGCTCAGTCGCGTCGCTGGTGACGCTGAGCTGGCCACCGTCTACCTCGGCAGCGACGCCCCGGCCGACGCACGCGACCGCGTCGCAATGCTGATCAGCGAGACGTATGACGAGATCGAGATCGAGATCGTGCACGGAGGGCAGCCCCATTACCCCTACATTTTGGGCGTCGAGTAGACTCCTCGCATGAGTATCCGCATCGTCACCGACTCGACCGCGGACCTGCCCGCCGGGCTGGCCGCAGAGCGCCGCATCACGGTGGTCCCGCTGACGGTGATGTTCGGCGACAATTCGTTCCTCGACGGGGTCGACATCGACACGGCCGAGTTCTTCCACCGCCTGCCCGACGAGCCGCAACCGCCGACGACCTCGCAGCCCTCGCCGGCCGCGTTCCGCGAGATATACGAGCGCCTGGCGGCTGAAGGCGCGACCGAAATTCTCTCGATCCACGTCTCGGAGAAGGTGAGCGGCACGCTCAACTCCGCGCGGCAAGGCGCCGAGGGCCTCGATGTCCGCGTCGTCCACGTCGACTCGCAGGTGACGTCGATGGCGCTGGGGCTCGGCGTGCTCGCCGCTGCGGACGCGATCGACGACGGCACCTCGCTCGACGAGGCGAAGGTACTGGCCGAGGACCTCTTCGCGCGCACGCACATCTTCATCATCGTCGAGACGCTGGAGTACCTGCGGCGGGGCGGTCGCATCGGCCGGGCGGGACACCTCTTCGGGTCGCTGCTGAAGATCACGCCGGTGCTGACGTTTGAGGACGGCGAGGTTGCTCCGCTCGCCAAGGCGCGGACGCAGAGCAAGGCGATCGCGGCGGGCCTGAAGCTGGCGGAGGCACAGGCTCCGTTCCAGCTTGCCGCGGCGATGCACACCAATTCTCCCGACGGCGCCGACGCAATCGCGGCGCGGCTGCGTGAGATACAACCAGACGTCTCCATCATCACCAGCACGCTCGGTCCGGCCGTTGGCACGCACTGCGGACCCGGCACGCTAGCGTTCGCAGTGATCTCCTCCCCCTCGCCCGACGGGTGAGTGCCGACCTCGGCCAGCTCAAGGCGGTTCTCCAGCAGGAGCTGGAGGCCGGGTGCAACGACGCCGCATTCGAGGGCGGGCTCGACGACCTACTGCGGCAGCAGGCGCGCGGCGAGCAGCCCCGATCCGCGCTGCTGCGCATGATCGCCGCGCTCCCGCCGCACGGCTACCGGGCGCTGGACGTCAGCGAGCGCCGCAAGTGGGCGCGTCGCGCGATGGCGACGATCGCGCTCGAAGAGTCGTCCGGCGCGAAGCCCAATGGTGGGAAGGCCAGCAGCGGAAAGGGCACCAGCCGACGTCGGAAGGCTGCGCCGCGCAAAGCCCCGGTCACGGCGAAGCCCCGCGCCACCGCTGCAGCGGCGAGTTCGACGACGAAGATCCCGCCGGGCGCCGCAGCCCTCGATGTCCCGCTGCGGCAGGCGCGCACCGGGCTGCGCGGCGCGACGTTCGACCGGCTGGAGAAGCTGGGGCTCTTCACCGTCGGCGATGTGATCCGCAACTACCCACGTCGCCACCACGACTTCTCGCTGACGGTTCCAATCAGCGAGCTGCGCGAGGGCGTTGAGCAGACGATCCGGGGCACGATCGACCGCTCCCGAGAGATTCGCATGGGGCGCGGCGGTCGCATGCGCTCAACGGAGGTGCAGATCTCCGACGCGTCGGGGGCGAGCATCCGCATCCTCTGGTTCAATCAGCCGTACCTCGCGCGGTCGATGCGCGAGGGCGCGGAGATCGCGGTCGCGGGGCTAGTTCGTGCGTATCGCGGAAAGGCGTCATTTCAGAACCCGGAGTTCGAGATCCTCACCGACGAGGCGGGGCAGCGGCACACCGGGCGCATCGTGCCGGTCTATCGGCTGACCGAGAAGCTGCCGCAGCGCACCGTGCGCGAGTTGACGTCGAAGTTGCTCGATGACTTCGCCGACCGCCTGCTCGAACCACTGCCGGAGCAATTGCGCGCCCGCCACAAGCTGATGGACGTGGTCGAAGCTACGCGCCAGTTCCACTACCCGGACGACGAACACACGCTGCGCGAGGCGCGACGGCGGCTGGCCTTCGACGAGCTGCTCGCGATCCAGCTCGGCGTCGTGCGTCGCAAGCGCGACTGGCAGCAAGACGGCGACGCGCCCGCCATCGATGAGCGCAGCACCGCCGACGAGTTCCTCGCCACGCTGCCCTTCGAGCTCACGGGCGCGCAGCGGCGCGCGCTCGACGACGTGCAGAACGACATCTCGACGACCGTACCGATGTCGCGCTTGATGGAAGGCGATGTCGGCTCCGGCAAGACGGTCGTGGCGCTGGCCGCGATGCTCTCCGCCGTCGCGGCCGGACGTCAGGCGGTGCTGATGGCGCCAACGGAGGTGCTGGCAGAGCAGCACTTCCGCACGATCTGCACGATCCTCACCGGCGACCCGGAGCCACCGCTGCACGGCATGGTGCCGGTGCCCTACCTGCCGCTGCCGTTGCGCATCGTGATGCTCACCGGTTCAACGCGCGCGAAGGAACGACGCGCCGCGATCGAGGCGATCGCCCACGGCGGCGCGCACCTGATCGTCGGCACGCACGCCCTGATCGAAGATGCGATCGAATACCAGCGGCTCGGCCTCGCCGTCGTCGACGAGCAGCATCGCTTCGGCGTGATGCAGCGCTCCGCGTTGCGCGGCAAGAGCGTCGATGGCAGCCCGCACCTGCTGGTGATGACGGCGACGCCGATCCCGCGCTCGCTCGCGCTCACCGTGTATGGCGACCTCGACCTCACGGTGATCGATGAGATGCCACCGGGCCGCACACCGATCACCACGCACTGGCTGCCGCCCGACCAACGCGACGCGGCGTTCGAGACGCTGCGCGAGGAGGTCGACGCCGGGCGGCAGGCCTTCGTGATCTGCCCGCTCGTCGAGGGCTCGGACGCCGTGCTCTCTCGCGCCGCGACGGAGGAGTTCGAGCGCTTGCGCACGGAGCAGTACCCCGACCTCGCGGATCGCATCGAGCTACTGCACGGGCGTATGTCGGGGCGGGCCAAGGACGCCGCGATGCAGCGCTTCGCCTCGGGAGAGGCTGCGATCCTCGTCTCCACCGCTGTCGTCGAGGTGGGTATCGATGTGCCGAACGCGACGGTGATGCTGATCGAGGGCGCCGATCGCTTCGGCCTCGCGCAGTTGCACCAGTTCCGCGGCCGCGTCGGACGGGGCGAGCATGCGTCGATCTGCTTCCTGCTCGCGGATGACCCGGGCCCGGAGGCGGAAGAGCGGCTCTCGACGGTCGAGCGCACGAGCGACGGCTTCGCGCTGGCGCAGGCCGACCTCGAACTGCGCGGCGCGGGCGAGCTCTTCGGCACGCGTCAGTCGGGCGTACCGACGCTGCGCATCGCCTCGCTGCTCGACGCGAAGATGATCGAAACGACGCGCCGCGAAGCCGAGGAACTGCTGGAGGCGGACCCGGAACTTGCCGCCATCGAACACCGCGAGCTACGCGCCCAGGTGATCCGCATCGCCGAGCTGGTCGTCGACGAGCAGCACTGATGCCGCCTCAGCCGACTCCGCGCTACACTGACTCTTCCGACGGCTGACGAGACCGAGTGACGGAACTGACGTGATCCGCGACGACATCACCTCGCTGGTTGAACAGGCGCTCGCTGCCGCGCAAGCGGCCGGCGATCTGCCCGAGTTCGCCGCGCCCGAGGTCGAGCTGGAACACCCTCAGCGCCCCGAGCACGGCGACTTCTCCGCCAACCTGCCGCTGCGCATCCAGGGGCTCGCCCGCATGAAGGCGGTCGAGGTCGCCGAGGTGCTGCGCGGTCACGTCCCCTCGCACGACGCGGTCACCGAGATTCAGGTCGCGCCGCCGGGCTTCCTCAACTTCTATCTCGACCCGCACTGGCTTGCAGCCCGCGCTCCGGAGATCGCCACTGATTCCGACTACGGCGCGAGCGACCTCGGCGGTGGCGCGAAGGTGCAGATCGAGTACCTCTCCGCCAACCCGACCGGCCCGGTGCACATCGCGAACGCGCGCGGTGGCGTGATCGGCTCCACGCTCGCCAACGTCCTGCGCACCGCAGGCTTTGCCGTCGAGGAGGAGTACTACGTCAACGACGCCGGCACCCAGATCGCCATCTTCGGTCGCACGCTCTACGCGCGGTACCAGCAGCTCTTCGGCCGCGAGGTCGAGATTCCGGAGAACGGCTACCCCGGCGAGTACATGATCGAGGTCGCCCAAGCGATCAAGGACGAGGTCGGCGAGCAGTTCCTCGGGCCGGAAGGCCAGGACGCGGACCCGGCGCTCGGCGAGGCCGGCATCCAGGCGATGATCGGCCAGATCCGCAAGGATCTGACGCTGATCGGCGTCGACTACGACTCCTGGTTCTCGGAGCGCGAGTTGCAGGTCGAGGGCGGCCCATATGACCGCGTGCTCGCCGATCTGCGCGAGCAGGGGCACATCGTCGAACGTGACGGCGCCGTCTGGTTCGCGTCCTCGCAGCTCGGCGAGTCGAAGGACAACGTGATCATCCGCTCGGATGGCGCGCCCACGTACTTCGCGACCGACATCGCGTACCACTACGAGAAGATCGCGACGCGCGGCTTCGACCGCGTGATCGACATCTGGGGCGCGGATCACCAGGGCCACGTCTCGCGGCTGAAGTCGGCGATCGACGCCCTCGGCGAGGACTCGTCGAAGCTCGAGGTGCTGCTCTACCAGCTCGTCTCGCTGCGGCGCGGCGACGAGGTAGTGCCGCTCTCCAAACGCGCCGGTGAGATCGTGACGCTGCGCGAGGTCGTCGAAGAGGTCGGCTCGGACGCGACCCGCTTCTTCTTCCTCGCCACCTCGCCGAACTCCGCGATCGACTTCGACCTTGAGCTGGCGCAGACGCAGTCCGATGAGAACCCCGTCTACTACGTGCAGTACGCGCACGCGCGGATCGCCAGCGTGCTGGCCAAGGCCGCCGAGGAAGGGCTCTCCTCCGAGGGTGCCGACGCCTCGCTGTTGCAGCACGAGGCGGAGCAGACGCTGCTGCGCAAGCTGATGCTGCTGCCGGAGGTGATGCAGCAGGTCGCCGAGACGCTGGAGCCGCAACCCCTGCCCCACTACTCGACGGAGTTGGCCGCCGCGTTCCACGTCTTCTACACGCAGTGCCGCGTGATCGACGAGGACGACGAGGCGCTCAGCCGCGCTCGACTGCTGTTGATGGAAGCGACCCAGGTCGTGCTCGCTCGCGCGCTCGGCCTGATGGGCCTCAGCGCCCCGGATCAGATGTAGCTGGTGATGGCGGAACGTCCTCGCATCCTCACGGGCGTCCGCCCCACGGGCTCACTGCACCTCGGTCACTACGCTGGCGCGCTGGAGCAGTGGATCGCGTTCCAGGAAGAGTTTGAATCGTTCTGGCTGATCGCCGACTACCAGGTCTCTGACTACGCCGATGACCTCGACCGCGTCCGTGACTCGGTCTTCGAGGTCGCCCTCGACTGGCTCGCCGTCGGACTCGATCCCGACAAGGGCCATTACGTGATCGAGAGCCTCGTCCCGCAGCACGCGGAGCTGACCACGTGGCTGAGCTGGTTCATCGGCATGGGGCGCCTGCAGCGCAATCCGACGCTGAAGGCCGAGATGGACGATGTCGAAGCGAAGATGGACTCCGTCCCCGTCGCCTTCTTCAACTACCCGGTGATGCAGGTCGCCAACATCCTGATGCCGAAGGCGCACGCCGTGCCGGTCGGCGATGACCAGCTCCCGCACGTCGAGATGACCCGCGAGGTGGCGCGCCGCTTCAACAAGCGATTTGGCGAGACCTTCCCGGTTCCGAAGGGGATCACCGGCGATGTGCCCCGCCTCGTCGGACTCGATGGCGACGCAAAGATGAGCAAGTCGCGTGAGAACGCGATCGATCTCAAGGACGACGCTGAGACGGTGATGCTGAAGGTGCGCGGGATGTTTACCGACCCCACACGGCTGCGGGCGACCGACCCGGGCCACGTCGAGGGCAACCCCGTCTTCATGTACCACGACGCCTTCAACCCCAACACCGACGAGGTGCAGGACCTGAAGGACCGCTACGTGAAGGGGACGGTCGGCGATGTCGAGGTGAAGGAGAAGCTCACGATCGCGCTCAACAACCTGCTCGACCCGATCCGCGAGCGCCGGGCAGCGTTCGCCGCCCGCCCCGACTACGTCCGCGAGGTACTGGAGCAGGGCAGCGCGCACGCCCGCGAGGTCGCCGACGGCACGATGGCCGACGTGCGCGAGGCGCTGAAGCTCAACTACCTCGACAAGTAGCGCGCCAGACGACGAGTCTGGTCACGCATTCCTCGCGAGAGCACCGAACGAAGAAGCCGCCCGATGGGCGGCTTCTTGGGTGAACGAGCGGCTGAGTTCTAGCGGTCGCCGAGCTCCGCGAATTCGCGGTGCGACTGACCGGTGTAGATCTGCGTCGGCCGGAAGATGCGGTTGCCCGAATCCCACTGCTCCTGGAAGTGGACCGCCCACCCGAGCGTTCGCGAGGCCGCGAAGATCGGCGTGAAGAAGTCGGTCGGAATTCCAATCGCCGCGAAGATGCAGCCCGAGAAGAGGTCTACGTTCGGGAAAAGCCCTCGCGAACCGAGACGTTCGGTCGCGACCTTCTCGACGGTGAGCGCGATGTCGTAGAGGTCTGCGACCTCCGTACCCGGCTCGATGATCTCCTTCGCCAGCGTCTGGATCACGATCGAACGCGGGTCCTTGACGTGGTAGACGCGGTGCCCGAAGCCCGGAATCTTGAACTGGTCTTCGAGCCGGCTCGTGATCTCAGCCTCGGCGCGGGAGGGGTCGCGGATCTCCTGGAAGAGCCGCAACGAGCCCTCGTTCGCCCCGCCGTGGGCGGGACCGGAGAGCGCGCCGATCGCCGACGAAATCACCGCTTCCGGCTCGGCCTTTGTGGAGGCCGTTACGCGGGCGGTAAACGTCGATGCGTTGCCGGCCGAGTGGTCGGCCTGCAGCACGAGCACGGCGTTCATCGCGCGCAGGTGAGCCTCCGACGGCTCCTTGCCGGTAATCATGCGAAGAATCATCGAGCCGTGCGACTCGCCTTCGCGCGGTCCGTCGTACGGGCGGCCGTCAACGGCCTGGGCGATCACGCCGACGAGGTGGCCGACCTTGGCGATCGTCGCGATCCCGCGCGCGGTCGCGTCGTCGACCTTCGACTCGAAGTTGTTATCGGCCGGCCCGAGGATCGCGGTCGCGCCCTGGAGCGCGAACATCGGGTGGGCGAGCGTTGCGGCGTTGCGCGCGTGCTCGATCTGGGCGTCGGTGAGCACACGGTCGCGCTCAAGCTGTGCGGTGATCTCTGCCAGTCGTGCCTGATTCGGCAGTTCGCCGTCGTAGAGCAGGGCGACGATCTCCTCGAAGGTAGCCTTCAGGGCCAGATCCTCGATTGAGTAGCCGCGGTAGGTCAGGCGTCCCGCCTCACCCTCTACCAGTGATACCGATGATTCGGCAATCGGAATGCCTTCGAGTCCCGGACTCATCGCCGGTGCGTCGGACGTCATCTGTAACCTCCTCACCCGCGGCAACCGGACTCTGCCGCCCCGCAGGCACTCTCTGAAAACCGTGGTATCGCGTCCGTGCCTGCTGTCCACCTCCAGCACACGTCGACTGATCGGTCAGAATCAGCCCGAATCGGCTGCCTTCATCGCGCGGATATTATACGGGAAGCTGACGGTGAGTATCGGCATCACAGCGGGTTCGTCAGCGAATTACCCGATTTCGCCTGCGGCGTGTTGTGAGATGAAGCCGGTCAGCAGGTCATAGACCTCGGTTGCGCCCTCCGCCAGCGAGTGACCGACACCATCGAGGATCACAAGCTCCTTCGGCTCGGTCGCTCGCTCGTAGATGTCGTCGGACGCCGCGCGGTCGAGTACGTCGTCGTTCGAGCCATGCACCAGCAGCAGCGGCTTCTCGAGCGCGCCGACGTTCTGCGTGCCATGCCGCTGCGATGACATCGCGGCCACCGCCCCGACAACATCGCCCAGTTCCGCCGCCTTGATCGCGACCGCACCGCCGAAGGAGTGGCCGACGAGGACGACGCGCTCAGCGCCGATCCCGCGCAGGAACGAGCACGCGGCCAGCGTGTCCATCACGCACTCCTCGAACTCACCCGGCTCCCGCCACTTCACGCGCAGTGACGTGACGCCTCGCGGAACCAGGTCGCCACCGAGTCTCTGGAAGACGTTGTTCGCGGGTCCATCGATACCGCCCGCCGCACCGCTGATGAAGATCGCCGCGCCTGTCTTGCCCTCGCAGGGGTGCAGGTGCGTCTCGATGATGCCGCGCGTGGTGTTCAGGTCGACGACCATCGAACCCGCGCTGCTGTCCTCCGGACGCGTGCGCACGCCGAGAATCGAGAGCTGCAGATCGTCGGCAGGCGGCTCGTCGGGAGGCTGGTCGCTCGCGTCGCTCGTCATAGGAGCAGCAGGGTAGCAGATGCCCTCGCCGCTGCGCCCTCAGTCGAGCGCCGGTGGCGGCTGCTGGTGCCAGTCGGTGAGCTGGCCGTAGCCATGAGCGGCGCGCAAGAGCGTGCTCTCGTCGAAGGCCCGCCCGATCAGGTGCAGTCCGATCGGCAGGCCGGCGTCGAATCCGCAGGGGATGCTTAGCGCGGGCAACCCGGCGATGTTGACGGGAATCGTGAAAAGGTCGTTCAGGTACATCTCGTAGGGATCGGCGGTCTTCTCGCCGATCTTGAACGCGGTGGTCGGCGCCGTGGGCGTAATCAGTACGTCGTGGTCGCTGAGCGCGGACTCGAACTCGCGACGGATCAGCGTGCGTACCTTCTGCGCCTTCAGGTAGTAGGCGTCGTAGTAGCCGGCGGAGAGCGCGTAGGTCCCGATCATGATGCGGCGCTTCACCTCGTCGCCGAAGCCGCGCCCGCGTGACTGCTCCATCTCCTCCCACATCGACTGCCCGTCGTGGAACGAGTACCCGTACTTCACCCCGTCGTAGCGGGCGAGATTGGCCGAGGCTTCCGAGGGCGCGATCAGGTAGTAGACCGGCAGCGCCGCCGATGCGGTCGGCAGCGAGACGTCACGGTCGATCACCGCCCCGTTCGCCTCGAAGACCGCGATCGCCTGCTCGATGGCGGCCTGCACGCCCGGTTCCACGCCCTGGCCGCCGGAGAACTCGACCGGCACGCCGACGCGCAGCCCCTCGATGCCGCGATCGAACTCGGCCGTGTAGTCGGGGACCTCAAGCGGCGCGGTCGTCGAGTCGTAGCCGTCGACGCCCGCGATCACGCCGAGCAGGTTGGCGATGTCCTCTGCGTCACGCCCGAACGGTCCGACCTGCTCCAGCGAGGAGGCGAAGGCGACGACGCCGTAGCGGCTGACCCGGCCGTACGTCGGCTTCAGGCCGAGCACGCCGGTCAGCGCGGCGGGCTGGCGGATCGAACCGCCGGTGTCGGTGCCGACCGCGATCGGGACGCCACGAGCAGCAACCGTTGCAGCTGAGCCGCCGGATGAGCCGCCCGGCACGCGCTCAAGGTCCCACGGGTTGTGCGTCGGGCCGAACGCCGAGTGCTCGGTCGACGAACCCATCGCGAATTCGTCGAGATTCGCCTTTCCGATCATCACTGCGCCCGCTTCGCGCAGCCGGGAGACGACGGTGCAGTCGGTGATCGGGACGAAGTTCTCAAGCATCTTCGACCCGGCCGTCGTCGTGACGCCCTGCGTCGAGAGCAGGTCCTTGACCGCGATCGGGATGCCGGTCAGCGGTCCGGCGTCGCCGACCTGCAGCCGCTCGTCGGCGACCTCTGCCTGTGCCAACGCCTCGTCGCCAAGGATCGAGATGTAGGCATTGAGCGAGGGTTCCTGCGCCTGCACGAGGGCCAGCGTAGCCGTCGCGAGGTCGCGCGCCGAGTACTCGCCGTCACGCAGCGCCGCAGCGTGCTCGTGGGCCGTGCGCCCGAGGTCGATTGCGTCCGAGGTCATCGCTCCGCCGCCAGCTACTCGAGTACCGCACGCACGCGGAAGTAGTCGTCCTCGCGTCGGGGGGCGTTCGCGAGCGCCTCGTCGGGCATCGCGGACGGCGCGGACTGATCCGCGCGCTTCACGTTCGTCATCTCGAAGGTCTGGGCGGTCGGTGGGACGTCGTCAGTGTCGATCTCGGTGAGCATCGCGAAGTGGTCGAGGATGTCCGAGAGTTCGCCACGCAGGCGCTCGACCTCGTCATCGTCCATCGCCACGCGCGCCAGCTGGGTGATGTACCGCACCTCGTCCGCACTCAACGTCATCGATCGCCCCCGTGGCGCTTCGTCCGCCTACTTCGCCTGCCTATGCGACTATAGGCAGGCCCCCACCACCGCACCATAGGGATCGTTGCGCCGCGGACGGCTCGACCACCGCATGGCGAAGCAGATACGATCCAGATGGCGGGCGGAGGTTCCACGATCACTGACGCCATACCCGCACGCGTTTGCCGCGCCGCGCCCTCCGCGCTCCACCGCACCCCCGACCGAGCGACGCATGCAATGCGCACCACGCCGAGGTTGAGATGACCGCTTCCACCGTCGCCCGCCGGCGCAGACGTCGGAAGAAGGGCAGCGCGCGGCCGCAGCAGGGCGGGCGCAACAAGGGCTTGATCGGGCTCGGCGGCGCGCTGGTGCTGCTGATCGTGATCGCCGTCGCCGCCGCCGGCGGCGGCGCTATCCACGGCAAGACGAAGTACGACGACTTCGTGAGCGGGGTCGTGCCACCGGAGCAGCTGATCGGCGAGCTACCGCGTGGCGGCGCGCGAATCTATGACCGCAACGGCACGCTGCTCTATGAGTTCATCGACGAGCTGAGCGGCCTGCGACGGCCCGTCCCGCTGGACGAGATCTCCGATTTCCTGATCGACGCCACCGTTGCCACCGAGGACTCGGACTACTGGACGAATAACGGCCTCAACATCCGCGGACTGGCGCGCGCCGCCTACGAGAACTTCTCGCCATTCGGTGGCGCGGTCTTCGAGGGGTCGGGCGGCTCGTCCGTCACCCAGCAGCTCGCGAAGAACGTCTATATCCCGCGCGAGGAGCGTGCCGACCGCAGCGTCGAACGCAAGCTGAAGGAGGCCGCGATCGCGGTCGAGCTGACGAATCTCTACTCCAAGGAGCAGATCCTCGAGTGGTATCTCAACTCGATCTCGTACGGCAGCATCTACGTCGGCGTTGAGGCCGCGGCGCAGGGTTACTTCGACAAGGCAGCCTCCGACCTGACGCTGGCGGAGGGCGCGCTACTCGCCGGCATCCCTCAGCAGCCCGCGCTCTACGACCCCTTCCTCAACCTCGACGCCAACGGCGACCTCACCGGCGCGGCGAAGGCGCGGCAGCGCTCCGTGCTCAACTCGATGGTGCGCGCCGGCTACGTCACCAGTGAGGAAGCGAACGCCGCCGCCGTAGAGGACATCGAGTTCAAGACCGGCCGCTACGACATCGAAGCCGCGCACTTCGTACTCGGGCGGGTCGCCGGCGAGATCCGCACCCGCTTCGGTGAGCGCGCGATCTTCGACGATGGCCTCGAAGTCACGACGTCGCTCGACCTCACGCTCCAGAAGGAGGCGGAGAGCATCGTCGAGCACTGGGTCTCGGAGTTCGAAGAGGAGTCGGACGGCCACAACGGCGCGATGCTGGCGCTCGACCCGAAGACCGGCCAGATCCTCGTGTACGTCGGCAGCCGCGACTACTTCCGTGATGATATCGAGGGTCGCAACGACAACATCATCTCGCAGAACTCGCCGGGCTCCACACTCAAGCCGTTCACCTACATGACCGCCTTCATGCAGGGCTGGAGCACCGGCACCGGCATCATCGACACGCCGTTCCAGATCGTCGATGCGGCGACCGGCGAGCCGTTCGCTCCGCGCAACCCGATCAAGGAGTTCCAGGGCGTGATCACCGCCGAGAAGGCGCTCGGCAACTCGCTCAACGTGCCGGCGTTCAAGGCGATTCTCTCGGCCGGCGTCGCCAACACGGTCTCGGTACTGAAGGAGGTCGGCTTCACGACGCTGGACAACCCGCTGGGATACGGCCCGGCACTCACGCTCGGCGGCGTCGATATCACGCTGGAGGACATCGTCTTCGCGTACAGCGTCTTCTCGAATGAGGGCATCATGCGCGGGCAGGACGTTGTGACGCCGTACGACCCCGGCGAGCGCAACCTGGAGCCGGTCGCACTGCTGCGCGTGACTGACGCTGACGGCGATGTGCTCTACGACTTCACGGTCGCTGATGAGCGGCGCGTGATCGCCAGCAACTTCTCCTACCTCGTGACCTCGATCCTCTCGAACGGCGAGAACCAGTGCATCACCTTCGGCGTCTGCAACGCGCTGGCGCTGCCGGGACGCGCCTCGGCGGCGAAGACTGGGACGAGCGAGCCGTTCGACTACGAGGAAGGCAAGGAGCTACGCGAGATCGGCGATACCTGGGCGCTCGGGTTCACGCCCGATCTCGTCGCCGGCGTCTGGGCGGGCAACTCAGACAACTCGCCGATGGTGAACATCCTCTCGACGTCGATCTCGTGGCGCTCCTGGCGCGACTTCATGGTCTTCGCGCACGACTACCTGGAGATCGAACCATCGAAGTTCGTGCGGCCGGCGACGGGGATCGTCGAGCGCGAGCTCTGCTGGCCGTCGGGACGGCTCCCCACAGACCTCTGCCCCAACATCAACCGCTACACCGGCCTCTTCGCCGAGGACGTGCTGCCGCGCGACCAGGAGTCGCTCTCTGCGCTGCAGGACAGCTGGTGGCAGCTCGTGCGCATCGACACGCGCACCGGCCTGCTCGCCGCCCCGACCGCCCCCGCCGCATTCGTCACCGAGGAAGTGCGGCTGGTGCTGCCACGCGACGAGATCTACACCAAGGACGACGACGGCGAGGAGGTCGGCGTCTGGGAGGGCCTCAGCGAGTGGGCCGAGCGCAACGGCATCTCCGCCCTGCTCGCCCCGACCGAGGAGGCCACGACCGCCGGCGCCCTGCTGCGCGTCGTCTCGCCGGTCGCGACGCAGACCGTCTCCGGTCTGCTGCCGGTGATCGGCCGCGCCGCATCCGAGGACTTCGTCAGCTACGCCGTCGAGTGGGCGCGCGCCGCCGCGCCGGGCGTGTGGATCAAGCACTGGAGCGGCGAACGTCCCGTCGAGGACGGCGTGCTCGCGACATGGGACACGAGCACCGTCCCGAACGGCGACTACCTGATCCGCACCGTGCTGCACGACAGCAAGCGCGGCATGTTGCGCTTCGAGATCCCGATCGTGGTCGACAACGGGGAGGATGGCGCAGACGTCGACCTCGCGCCGTGGGGCCAGATCGTCTCCCCGCCGGCCGGCAGCACCGTCAGCGGACAGGTGCGGATCGAGGCCAGCGCCGTCTCCGGAGCGATGCGAGACGCCGTGATCGAGGTTGGCAGCGGCATCGCGCCGGGCCAGTGGACCGAACTGGCGCGGGTGACGAACTCCACGGTCAATCAGCGGCTCGCGGTCTGGGACACGGTGGAGGTTCCCGACGGCACATACACGTTGCGCCTCACCGTGACGGATACCAGACTTGGCAGTACCGAACTGAGGTCGATCGTCACCGTCAAGAACGAGGTCGACGAGTCCGCTACTGACAGCCCGTAAGGCCGTGTAGCGCGCGAGTTCGTCGGCAGCGCTGGAGGCAGCGGTGAGCGGACAGTCGCCTCGCGAACCGAGACTGCGGATCAGTCGCGGCAGACGCCAGGGCGACGTACGCGTGATCCGTCGCCGCCCTCAGCGCGGGCTCTCTCGAGTACTCGGCGTGCCGGCCCTCTTCTCGGCCGCCTACGGCAACGTCGGCTCGTCGATCTACTACGCGCTCGGTGTAACCGCGCTCTACGCGCTGGGTCTGACACCGCTCGTCTTCGTGATCTCGGGCGTCTTCTTCCTCTTCACGGCACTGACCTACGCCGAGGGCACTGCAGCGATGCCGGCGGCGGGGGGATCGACGGTCTTCGCGCGGCGCGCTTTCGGCCGCGGCTTCGCCTTCCTCGTGGGGTGGGCGCAGATCCTCAACTACGTCGTCACGATCGCGATCTCGGCCTTTGCGGTTGCGGGCTATCTGTCGGTCTTCTGGCCGACGCTGAAGACATACCCGGCGAACGTGATCACGGGCATCATCGTCACTGTCTCGCTCGGCATCGTGAATATCGTCGGTGCGAAGGAGTCGGCGCGGATCAACATCTCGCTCGCCGTGGTCGACCTCGCGACGCAGGCGCTGATCGTGGTGATGGGCCTGATCATCGTGCTCAACCCGGAGCTGCTGACCTCGAACATCGACTTCGGCACCGCCCCGACGTTCAGCCAGTTCCTGCTGGGTATCTCGATTTCGATGATCGCCTACACGGGGATCGAGACGGTCTCCAATCTCTCCGAGGAGACGCGCAACGTCCCGCGCACCGTGCCGCGTTCGATCCTGCTCACCTTCGTCACCGTGATCGTGATGTACACGCTGATCCCGATCGTCGCGCTCTCCGCGATGCCCGTTGAGGAGGTCCGCCCCGGCGTCTTCGAGACGCGACTGGCGACCGAGTTCCTTGAGGACCCGGTGCTCGGGATCGTTCGCGAGTTCGCGCTCGGTGGATTCGTGCAGGAGGCGCTAGAGATCTGGGTCGGGCTGCTGGCTGCGACGATCCTCGTACTGGCGACGAACGCGGGGATGCTCGGTCTCTCGCGCCTCGCGTACTCGCTCGGACGCAACGACATGCTGCCCGCCCGCATCAGCGAGCTTCACCCGACGCGACGAACGCCCGTGAACGCAATCATCGTGACCGTGATCCTGACTTCCGTGCTGATACTGCCGGGCAAGGTGACGGTACTGGCGAGCCTCTACTCGTTCGGTGCGATGCTCTCGTTCACCTTCGCGCACGCCTCGATCGTGCGCCTGCGCATCAGCGAGCCCTCGCTGGAGCGACCCTTCCGCATCCCGTGGGAATGGCACATCCGCGGGCGCAGGCTCCCGATCACGGCGCTGCTCGGCGGGGCAGCGACGACCTTCGCGTGGCTCGTCGTCGTACTCACGCAGCCGAGTTCGTGGGCGATCGGATTCCCGTGGATGGCGGTCGGCTTCGGCTACTACCTCTGGCAGCGACGGCGTCGGCGCGAGCGCGACGCGGAAGGCGCGGGCAACGCACGCGGCGGCGGTCGCTAGTCCGCCGCCGCGAGCAGGCGTGCGACGTCGTCGCGCGTCGTCGCCCCGCGCACGCGCTGCATGAAGTCCGCCAGCGAGGTCGAACGCTCCCGCAGCTCACGTAGCTCGTCGCCGAGCGCATCGATCGCATCGGCCCGCGCCGCGTAGGTGCCGGTCCACGCGAAGTACGCCTGGTTGATGCGGCGGATCGTGAACCCGGCGGCGGCGAGCTGCCCGCGCAACTCCTCCATGCGACGCTCGGCCGCCTCGATCTGTCCGCCGGCCAGCATCGCGTCCACCTCGATGCGCAGATCACGCAGCCGCGTCGAGACGAATTCCTGCGCGCCCTCGGAGAGACGGCGGCTGTTCGTCGGATCGCCGAAGCGATCGAGGATCGCCGCCCCCAGCTCGTCGCCGGCGATATCCGCGACCGTCTCGCTGATCACCCGTCGGTCGCCCGACGGCAGGCCGAAGCCCAGCGGGTAGAAGCTCATGTAGTGGTGCACCCACTCGTGCGCGGCGGTCTCGACGGTCGTCGCGAACGAGCGGTCGTCGCGCACCACCGAGGGGTAGAACGCGATGCCCCCGGTCGACTGAGCGAGCGCCGAGAGTGTCGGATCGCCAGCCTCCGCCGCCACCTCCAGCGCCACCGCCTGCTCCAACGTCAGTTCGGCATCGAGCAACGTCGATTCGAGCCGCTCGATGCGCGCACGCGGCGACGTCAGCAACACCCGCGGTGAGCGCCCGAGCTCGATGTCCACCGGCGGCCAGACCGCGAGCGGGCCGGGGATCGCGAAGCGTCCGCCGACCGAGAACTCACGCAGCACCGCGTCGAGCCGACCCTCGATCGCGGCCTCGACGACATTCTCAAGACGCTGACCCTCGCTGTCTCCGCGGTCACGGCGCTCGAAGTAGGCCACGATCGCGGCGTCGGCTGCGGGGTCGCCGCGCAGCGGCGCGCCCAGCGCGAAGAGCCACTTGTTCGCGAGCGTCGACAGCTCAAATCGAACAGCGTCGAACTCGTCGCCGCGACGCGCCTCGCGCAGCGCGAAGAGCCCCGCCCACAGCGCGGTAGCGGCGAGTAGCACGGCGACGATGCGCAGACCGGGGCGGCTCAGGTTGAACATGCACCTACCGTATCCCCAGCGGCATCCCCAACGGCATCGATCTCGCCTCGCAGGGCGCAACCACTATGCGCCGCTATAGTGAGATCCATGGCGACTCCCCGCACTGATCGCAGCACCAGAGCCACCCGCAGCGCCCGTCTGCGCGCGGCCGGCATCGACGTCGGATCGGCGCTGCTTGTCGCGGCGGCAGCCGTCGCGCTCGCGACCGCGTGGCTGCTGCTGCGCACGGCGACCGGCCGCGACGACGTCGCCAGCGTCGACGCGATGCTCGTCGTCTCGTTCGTTGCCGCGACGGTGCCGGCGTGGGCCGCCTGGCTGATCGCTGGCGTCTGGCAGGACGCGACCACGCCCGGGCAGCGGCGAGCGAACCTCGCCGTGACGTCGGACCCCGACTCGCATCGCGGGGCGTCGCAGCGACGGCTGCTGCGCCTGGCCGCACACCCGCTCTCGCTGCCGTTGTGGGGCTGGCTCACGCTAACGATGTTGCTCAGCGGCCTGCCGTGGCTCTGGCTCGCGCCGCTATTCGTCGTGCTCGCCGTCACGGGCGGCGGGCTAACGACGCTCACGCTGCTGCTCATGCGCCCGCAGTCGATGGCGATCCACGACCGCTTCGCACGCACGCACCTCACGCCGGTCGCGGGCAACCGATGAGCGGCACGGGAAACGTCGAGGGTTCGAGCGAGCCGGATGGTGGCCCCGCTCGCGATCTGGATGGGGAAGAGCTCCGCGTACCGCCGCGACCGCAGTTCGACCCGATCCCACCGGCCGCCGTCGCGACCGAGCGCGGCATCATCGGCGAGCCGCGCCCGCCGATCTTCGATGACTTCGACGACCCGGCGGGAGGCTTCCGCATCGCAGCGATCTGGCTCTTCGGCTTGCTGCTCGCGGGAGCGATCGCTGCCTGGCTGACGGTATTCAGCGCCTCACAGGCCACCAGCGAGGAGGTCGCGCTGCCGGCGCTGGAGCGTGGGGTGACATCGCTGACCGACCTCGATGCCTTGCTCGACGTGCAGCGCGACGCGTTGGCCGCGCAGGCGTCGGCCGGTGACACAGTCACGCTGCCGGGCTTCCCGCTGCGCGACGTCGATGTGCCGACGAGCGCAGTGACGCCTGACGGGACGCTC
Organism: Dehalococcoidia bacterium; assembly: GCA_036013055.1. Taxonomy (GTDB): domain Bacteria; phylum Chloroflexota; class Dehalococcoidia; order UBA2979; family UBA2979; genus SHYR01. The sequence continues at coordinate 225,972 of DASCQM010000002.1, forward strand.
GACGTCACGCTGCTGCGCGACGCGCTGCTCGACCGCAGCGCCCGGCGCATCTACACGCGCGGCGTCGCTGCCTTCGAGGGTGGCGAGGAGATCGCCGTGGACGCCTCCGTGCTCTCGGCTGCGGGCGGCATCAAGACGCTGCTGAACCTGCTGTCCTCGGACAACCACAGCGCCGCATCCTTCTGGCTCTGGCCGCTGGGCGCGACGGCACTGGCGCTAGGCGCGCTGCTGCTCGCCACCGGCAGCGGCTTCGGCCGCCTGATCGCGCTCGGCGTCGCGATGGTCGTCGGTGCCGCGCCAGTGCTGATCGGCGGCTACGCACTACGGCTTGGCCTGACGATGCTCGCGCCCGACTCGGGCGACCCGGTCGTCGACGAATTCGTCGCGATCGCGCGGCAACTGACGTCGCTGCCGATCCGCAACGCGATGTGGACCGCCGGGGCCGGTCTCGCGATCGTCGTCCCGGTCGCGATCGTGAACGCGATGTTCGAGAACTCCGTCCGTCGACCCCAGTCAGGCGATGCGGCGAGTGACGCTGCGAGCTGAGTTCGGGCGCAATTCGACTCAGTTCAGCACAGATCGCTTCGGGGCTATCATGGCCGTTGACGCTGCTTCAGCCGCCCGATAGCGTTTCGAGTCTGCGAGCGACGACAGGCGTCCACGGCCGGTTCAGAGGAACCTATGCGCTACCCGCGTGACTTCATGAAGCCCCTCGCGATCGGCGCACCGCAGCCGCTGGCGCAGATTCCCGTGCGCCCATCACGCATGATTCACTTCTTCCCGCCCCACATCGAGAGCCTGCGCGCCAAGATCCCGGATATCGCGCCACAGGTCGACGTGCTGCTGGGCAATCTCGAGGACGCGATCCCGTCGGACAGCAAGGAAGAGGCGCGCGAAGGCCTGATCGAGCTCGCGAGCGGTATGGAGTTCGGTCAGACTCAGCTCTGGACACGCGTCAACAGCCTCGACAGCCCGTGGTTCCTCGACGACATCATGCGCCTCGTCTCCACGATCGGGACGAAGCTGGACGTCGTGATGATCCCGAAGGTCGAGGGGCCGCAGGACATCCACTTCGTCGACCAGTTGCTCGCGCAGCTCGAGGCGAGGCACGGCCTCACCGAGCCGCTGATGATACACGCGATCCTCGAAACCGCATCCGGAGTCTCGAACGTCGAGGAAATCGCCGCCGCCAGCCCGCGCATGCAGGGCATCAGCATCGGCCCCGCCGACCTCGCGGCCTCGCGACGCATGAAGACGACGCGCGTCGGGGGCGGACATCCCGCATACCTCGTGCGCAACGACCCGGATCCGGACAACCCGGACGCTCCGCGCGTCACGGCGCAGCAGGATCTCTGGCACTACACGATCGCGCGCATGGTCGATGCCTGCGCCGCCGCCGGCATCCTCCCCTTCTATGGCCCCTTCACCGCGATCGATGACTCGGTCGCCTGCGAGGATCAGTTCCGCGCCTCGTTCCTGCTCGGCTGTGTCGGCGCGTGGTCGCTGCACCCGAGCCAGATCGAGATCGCGAAGCGAGTCTTCAGCCCCGACCCGGACGAGGTGAAGTTCGCCGTGCGCATCATGGAGGCGATGCCGGATGGCTCCGGCGTCGCGATGGTGGACGGCAAGATGCAGGACGATGCCACCTTCAAGCAGGCGGCCGTGATGGTTGCTGCGGCGAAATTGATGGCTGAGCGCGACCCCGAACTCGCAGACGCCTACGGGTTCACGAGCTAGAGAGCACTACCAATGCGATTTTATGAATTTGAAGCGAAGCGCCTGCTCGCGCGTCTGCGCGTCCCGATGCCGCAGAGCGAGCTGGCAACGACCGCCGAGGAGGCCGAGGCCGCCGCGACGAAGCTCGACGGCCCCGTCGTGCTCAAGTCGCAGGTGCTCTCCGGCGGGCGCATGAAGGCGGGCGGCGTGAAGTTCGCCGACACGCCCGCCGAGGCGAAGCAGGCCGCCGCCGAGATCCTCCCGCTCGAGATCAACGACCTGAAAGCGGTCGGCGTACTCGTCGAGGAGAAGCGAACCGTCGCGCAGGAGTACTTCGCTGCCGTGACGTGGGACACACGCGAGAAGCAGCCGGTGATCATCTTCAGCGACATGGGCGGCATCGACATCGAAGAGGTCGCCGAGACGCACCCGGAGCACGTGGCACGGGTGCACTTCTCGCCGGTGCGGCCGTTCTCCGACTTCACCGCGAAGGTTGCCGTCGCACAGGTCGGCATCACCGGCGGCGAGTTGAACGCGCTCAGTCGCATCGTCGCGGCGCTCGCCCGCACCTTCATCCAGTACGACCTCACGCTGGCGGAGATCAACCCGATCGGCCGGCTCGATGACGGCTCCTTCCTCGCACTCGACTCGCACATGGACATGGAGGACGAGGCGCGCGGCGCGCACGGAGCGCTGCTTGCGGACCTCGGCATCGACGACCCGGAGCAGCGCAAGGCGCGACCGCCCTCGCAGTTCGAGCTCGACGCCGCCGCCAACGACGAAGGCGACCCGCGAGGGATCGCCGGCAACCTCGTTGAGTTCGATGGCGACATCGGCCTGATCATCGGCGCCGGCGGTGGCTCGCTGACACTCTTCGACGCGGTGCGCGGCGCGGGGGGCAAGCCCGCGAACTACTGCGAAATCGGCGGCAACCCGTCCGTCGGCAAGGCCGCCGGGCTGACGCGCATCGTGCTGGAGCAGCCGGGCGTCGAAAGGATCGCCGTGATGATGAGCATTGTCTCGAACACGCGCGTCGACATCGTCGCGCGTGGCGTGATCAAGGGCTGCATCGAGGCCGGGCGCGACCCCGCCGACGCGATCGCGATCTTCCGCATCCCCGGCTCGTGGGAGGAAGAAGGCGTCGCCATCCTCGACAAGTACGGCGTCGAGTACGTCGATCGCTCCGTCTCCATGCACGAGGCCGCCGCCCGCGCGGTCGCGAAGGTTGTGGGGTAGCCGATGTCGATTCTCGTAGACCAGGACACGACGTTCATCATCCAGGGCATCACCGGCCGCGAGGCCGTGACGATGACCCGCGAGCTGCTGGACTACGGCTCGAAGTTGATCGGCGGCGTTACGCCGGGCCGCAAGGGCCGCGAGGTCCACGGCGTGCCGGTCGAAGACACGGTCCGCGCCTTCACCGAGCGTGAGCGCGTCGATGGCACCGTCGTCGCCGTGCCGCCCGCCTTCGCCACCGACGCGGTGAACGAGGCGATCGAGGCCGGCGTGAAGCTGATTATCGTCGTCACCGAGAACATCCCACGGAAGCAGGTCGCGCAGTTCCTCGACTACGCGAAGCAGCAGGACGTGCGCCTGATCGGGCCAAACTGCCTCGGGCTGATCAGCCCCGGCAAGACCCGCCTCGGCGGCGTCGGCGGCGCGGCCGAATCGACGCGAGTCGCGTTTCAGCCGGGCATGGTCGGCGTGATGTCGCGTTCCGGCGGGATGACGACGGAGATCGCGAACTCGCTCTCGCAGGCCGGCCTTGGCATTTCGACCGCCGTCTCGATCGGCGGTGACGCGATGATCGGCTCGACCTACGCCGAGTTGATGCCACTCTTCGACGCTGACCCCGAGACGAAGGGCATCGCGATCTACAGCGAGCCCGGGGGGCGTGCCGAGTACGAGCTGGCGGACTACATGGCCGCCAGCGGCTCAACACTGCCGGTCGTCGCCTTCATGGCGGGACGCTTCATGGACGAGATGCCCGGCATGCGTTTCGGCCACGCCGGGACGATCGTGGAGGGCAAGGCGGACACCGCCGCCGAGAAGATCACGAACCTCCGCGCCGCCGGCATCGATGTCGCGGAGCGCATCGAGGAGATTCCCGAGTTACTGAAGAAGCGGATCGAAGGCACGAACTAATGGCGATGTTCATCCGCGTCGACATCGATGACGCCGTGCAGGCGGACGCAGACCTCTGCAAGCAACTTGCCGATGTCTGCCCCGTCGACATCTTCGCCGTGGACGACTCGGGGCGCGTCGGCACCGTCGAGGAGAACCTCGATGAGTGCACGCTCTGCGACCTCTGCATCGGCGCGGCCGGCGAGCGCGTGCAGGTGGTCAAGCTCTACCTGGAGTAGCGACTCGCGCGCCACAAGAGTCCAGCGTCGACAGGTCGGCGGACAGACGGCGTAGTCTGCCGCCGGGCGAAGCAAGGAAACGCGCAGCACTCGCACCCACCCTGCAGGTCATGGGGGCAGGTGCGAGCACCACGCGATCACCAGAAGCATCGGCAGCATCGCCCGCGATGCGCAGCCCCTCGCGGATCTCCTCCTCGGAACTCCGCAGCACCTTCCCTGACGTTCCGCTGAGCACTCGCCTGTGGCGTGCTACTGGCCCCCTGAGACCTGATGTATTTTCTCCTGACAGACTCTGTCAGCGTGGCCGAAATCGCGCGTGTGATGATGCCGGCCGGCGCAGGGAGCGAAATGATTTCGAGGTTTGAACTGAGGCGCTCGGCCGCAGGCGGCTACTACTTCATGCTCCTGACAGACAGCAACGCCGTGATCGCGACATCCGAGATGCACGCGCACAAGGAGTCCGCGTTGATCGCGATCCGCGTCATGACGCGGATCGCGATCATTGCGCCGATCGACGACAGGACCGGGCCGTAGCTTCAATCGCAGACTGGCGGGAAGGGGCGCTGCAGCACGCCTGCCACCAGCCGAGCTGCCCGACCAATCACACATCTGAGTCTGTCCGGACGTGGTCGGAACGTTCGGTCACGACCAATTTGACGGATTGTGAACTACACTACTGTTCAAAGCGGACGCCTGACGGTAGCCTCGTATGTGGCCGGTTGAAGGGGAACACAGGTGCCTGGGTCACCCAGAGTCCTGTTGGGCTCGGTTCTCGTCCTAATCGCGGTCGTAGTCGCCCTTGCCAGTCGAGGCATCGGTGCCGACCGGCGTTCAGCGTTCCTCCGCGAGGTAACGCTGGTTCTCTCCGCGTTCTTCATCTATCACATCGTTCGTAATATCACCGAGGGCAGCTTGATGCACGCGCTCGCCAACGCCTACGACATCGCTGACCTGGAGCGCTCGCTCGGGTTCTTCGTCGAGCCGGCGTGGCAGGCAGCAATCGTCGGCGAGCAGTGGCTCGTCGATCTCTTCAACGTGATCTACATCTGGGGCCACTGGCCGTACATCGGCCTGGTCGCGATCTGGCTCTACATGGCCCGACCGCGGACCTACTCGCTCTTCCGCAACGCGGTTCTGATCTCCGGCGGCATCGGCCTGTTCTTCTTCCTTCTCTACCCGACGGCGCCACCACGACTTGCGGCCCTCGGCTTCGTCGACACCGTCGTCGAGAACTCGAACTTCTACCACGTGCTGCAGCCGCCGCAGCTCACGAACCAGTACGCGGCGTTCCCGAGCCTGCACTTCGGCTGGAACCTGCTGATCGGCATTGCTCTCTTCCGCGAGGCGAAGACCGCGATCTTCCGCACGCTTGGCGTGCTCGTGCCGACGTTGATGTTCCTGGCGATCGTGATGACCGCGAATCACTACTTCCTCGACGCACTGGCCGGCGCATTGATCGCGCTCTTCGGTCTTGCCGTCGCCTCGCGACTGCGCCGCTGGTCAGCCGAGCGCGAGCAGGCGATGCCGCAGTCGACGGCCGGGGCCTGAGCGAACGGACTTCCCGAGCGGGTGGAGCTACTGCGCCGCTGACGCCAGCAGCGCACGACCGATCATGCGCAACGTCAGCACCGGCTTCACGCCCTCGAAGATCGGCAGCACGAGCGCATCGACGACCAGGCGCGAGATCGGGTCTTCCTCGGAGTAGCCCCAGCCGCCGTGCAACTGCTGTGCCTGCTGCGTGACATCCACGGCGATGTCGCTGGTCAGCAGCTTCGACATCGCAGGCTCAACCGCGCGCGAGTCGAACGTGCGGGCCGCCATGTAGGTGAGCTGACGTCCGGCGGCGATGCGCGCCGCCATCTGGCCGATGCGGTACTGCGTGAGTTGGAAGTCGGCGACCGGCTGCCCGAACTGGCTGCGCTGCGAGACGTACTGGCACGCCTTCTCCATCGCCGCCTGCGCGACACCGAGCGCGCGGCCCCCCGTCTGCAGCCGCCCGGCGGCGAAGCCGCCCATCTGCAGGTAGAACCCCTGGCCGATGCCGTCATCGCCGCCAACGAGGTTCTCGTGCGGCACCCACACATCCTCGAGCGCGAGCGTAAACGAGTGCATGCCCCGGTACCCGGGCGTTGGGTTGGCGGTGCCGCTGATCACGCCGCCCTCTGGCTGCTCGTAGCGCCACTGGTGCCCGTCGTAAGCCGGCTTCGGCACGATGAAGAGCGAGAGACCGCGATTGCCGAGTGAACTGTCAGGGTCGGTGCGCGCGAGCAGTGAGAGCACATCCGCGCGCCCGGAGAACGTGCTCCACGCCTTCGCGCCATTGATGCGCCAACCTCGCTGGCCCTCGTGCTCCGCGGGCTCGGCACGGGTCTGCAACGAGGCGACATCCGAACCGATGTCTGGCTCGGTGACGGAGATCGCGACGAGAATCTCACCCTCGGCGATCTTCTGCAGCCACGTCTGGCGCTGCTCTTCGGTGCCGCCGGCCAGCAGCGCCTTGGAGAGGATCTCCGGGCGCGTGGTCAGCGATCCCGCAGCACCGAGCGAGGCGGCAGAGAGTTCTTCCGTGATGATGATCATCGAGAGGTCACCCATGCCGGTGCCCCCGTACTGCTCCGGGATCGACGAGCCGAAGAAGCCCTGGGCCGAGAATTTCTCGATCAGGTCCTCCGGCACCAGCAGATCTTCGCGGTGGATTTCCTGCGCGCGCGGCGCGACCTCGTTCTTCGCGAACTCGCGGGCGGCGTCACGGGTCATCGTGGCGACCTCGTCGTCGAGCGCGATGTTGTTCACGCCCTGCGCGGTGATCACGCTGCGCCCGATCTCGCGGATGCGGCCCTCAGCAAGCCCGTCGCGGATCGCCGCCAGCAGCTCCGGCGTATCGAGTGCCGCCGCCGCGTCACCGACCCCAAAGTCGTCGGGCGCGGCGTCGACGGCCGTGCGCAGGCGATGTGCGGTCTCGGCGGCGTAGACGAGCGCCTCAGACTCCGTCAGCGCGTCGCCGCTGCCATCGGCGGCGTGCCGCTCCGCGTAGGCGACGAGTTCGGTCGCCGCCCGTAGCTCCGTCGTGAGGTAGGCGAGCCGCTCGACGTGAACCTGGTGCTCATCGACGCCGCGGCCGCCGTCGGTGACCTCCGCCGCGTGGTTGAGCGCGGCATCTACGACGCCGCTCGACGCGTCAACGAGTGCGCGTGCGCTGGTCAGTGTCTCTGTCTCGGTAGCGGTCATGAGCCTGGCACCTTTGGCATGAGCACGGTGTAGTCGAGGTCCAGCACCACGTTCGGGTGGTAGCGTTCGCGTCCGTTGTCATCGCTCTCTCGGAACGGCTGTTCCTCTGTCGCGGGGTCGCTGTTCTTGACGGCTACGAGACGCAATCGCAGCGCCCCGACGTCGGGACGGCCGAGGTCGATGCGCTCCAGCACGTCCGTCCACGCGAAGAGCGTATCGCCTCCGACAGTGGGAGCACTGTGCGTTCCGCCGTTGACGGCGAGGATGCGTAACGCGTTCTCCAGGCCGTTAAACGAGAGCGCGCGTGCCAGCGAGATCACGTGCCCGCCATAGACCACCCGACGCCCGAAGCGGCTGTCCTTCAGCGCGTGCGCATTGAAGTGGGCGCGCGCGATGTTCTGATAGAGGCGGGCCGCCATCTGCTGCTCCGCCTCCTCGACCGCGACGCCCTCGATGTGGTGGATGCGCTCGCCCGATCCGTAGTCACCCCACCACGCACGCCCGCCGGTGATCGCGGGGTCGAACTGCTTCAGCCGCAGCTCGTCGGGGATGAACAGAGCCTCCACGCCGACCGACTCGGGTGTCTCGGGTGCGTCGTCGATGCCCGTCACCGTCTCCGGGTCGCGCTTGGCGGCGAGGAACCAGCGTATGAACGTCAGCACGCCCTCGCCGCGCTGGTTGCGCCCGATCGTGCGCACCCAGACGACGCCGGTGTCGCCCCGGCTCGACTCGCGACGCCCCAGCACCTCGCTCTTCGCGGTCAGCGTGTCGCCGGGGTAGACGGGCACGCCGAAGCGCATATCGGCGTATCCGAGGTTCGCGATCGCGTTCAGCGAGAGGTCGGGCACGGACTTCCCGAAGACAGTGTGAAAGACGAGCAGGTCGTTGACGGTCTCGCGCTCGAAGCCGAGCGAGCGCGCGAACTCAGCATCGCAGTGCAGCGGATAGCGGTCGGCAGTAAGCGCGATATAGAGGGCGGCGTCCCCCTCGGTGACTGTGCGCGGCACAGAATGGTCGAGCTGGAGCCCGGTCGTGAAGTCCTCGAAGAAGTTGCCGGAGGTTGCCTTGCCAGACGCTGTATCGCCGTCGATCGCTTCGCTCACGTCGCACCTCCCTCGCGCTTTCGCCCGGCCATTGTAGGGGCGCAGCAGCGAAGGGACATGCGTCGCGGTATCTGCGTCACGGGACCCGCATCACAGTGTGGCCGTCAGGGGCCGATATACTGAGAGGGAACACTCCAGAGCACCGCGAGGAGACCGACGTTGGGGACGAAAGAACTCGAAGCGCTGATCGACGTACTGCAGACACAGCTCACTGAAGGCCAGGACGGTCACGTGATCGGCACGTGGACGATCCGCTACGACAAGGCGCGCTCCGCGTTCACCTTCGACAAGTGCGAGGACGGCATCTACTGCGAGGAACGTCCCGCCGTGATCGGCACGGACAAGGCAGTGATCGACGCCGGCGGTCCGCTGCTCGGCTAGCCCCAGTCAGTCACTCGCGCCTGTCCGCCCTCGACGAGTCGGAATGACACCGCGGGCAGCAGCAGCGAGGGCGGCGACCGCTTGAACATCCGTCGCATTCCCGGCGTCGTTCCGCTCGCGATCCAACTGCTGCTGCTAAAGGAGCGCCTGAAGTCGGGCGTCACCTTCAACCCGCTCTCGGTGCGGTACCGCGAGGATCCGTACCCGAAGCTGCGCGAGCTGAGGGAACGCGACCCCGTGCACCGGATGGAGCTGACCGGGACGTGGCAGGTCACTCGCTACGCCGACGTCGCATGGATCCTGCGCGACCCTCGATTCTCTGCGGACCGCGATCCGCCAGACACCGGCCTGATCGACCACGACATCGTCGAGCAGAGCGCCTTCGTGAAGATGCTCAGCGAGAACTTGCTGGGCCTTGACCCGCCCGATCACACCCGCCTGCGCAACCTCGTGAACATGGCGTTCACGCCGCGCGTGATCGCCGCCATGGAGCCGCGCGTCCAGGCGATCACGGACCAACTGCTCGATGCCGCGACCGAGCGCGCGATGCACAACGGCCGCCAGATCGACGTGATCAAGGACCTTGCTGAGCCGCTCCCCGTTACGGTGATCTCCGAGTTGCTCGGCGTGCCATCCGAGGATCACGCGCAGTTCCGACGCTGGTCGTACGACCTGGCACGGGCGCTCGACCCGCTCTTCGAAGTGCAGATCCTCGACAACGCCGACCGCGCGGTGCGCGAGTTGACGGAGTACTTTCGCCCGCTGGTCGAAGCGCGACGGCGCGCCCCCGGCGACGACCTGATCTCTGCGCTCGTGCGCGCCGAGGAGGAAGGCGACCGGCTGTCCGAGGACGAGTTGTACGCCTTCTGCGTGCTGCTGCTCGGCGCGGGCAGCGAGACGACGACGAATCTGATCGGCAACGGCTTCCTCGCGCTGCACCAGCAGCCGGAACAGCTCCGGCTGCTGCGCGACGACCCCTCGCTGGCCGACTCGGCGATCGAGGAGCTGCTGCGCTTCGACGCACCGGTGCAGCTCACGTCGAGGGTCGCGCTGGAGGACGTGACGATCGGCGAACGCGCCGTGCGCGCGGGAGAATTCATCGTGCTCAGCCTCGCCGGGGCGAACCGCGACCCCGCGCAGTTCGCCGACCCGGATCGCCTCGACGTCACCCGCGCGGAGAACCGGCACCTCTCCTTCTCGCTGGGCAACCACTACTGCCTCGGCTCCCCACTCGCACGGCTGGAAGCGCGCACCGCGATCATGTCGCTGCTGGAACGCTTCCCCGCGACCTCGCTGCTGGACGCCGAACCCCGGTGGCGAGAGATGGTGACGCTGCGAGGCCTGACGACGCTGCCCGTCGCCGTCTAGCGGCCCGACGCGGCGAGGGCCGCTTGCGAAGTCGTGCTGACGAGGAGCAGGATTCGCGCGACGGACGTGACCTCGGCACGTACCGCACCAGCGAGCAGAGCGCCGAGAGACCGCCGATGGACGCCGCCTCGATGATCCGCGAGGAACTGCGCCACTCCCACGGGTGGCTGCGCCAGACGATCGATGGCATCACGCCGGAGCAGGCCCACTGGATCCCGCCGGGGAACGCCAATCCGATCTGCGCCACGTACGCCCACGTCGTGGTCGATGAAGACGTGCTCGTGAACCACGAGCTGCGCGGAAACGCGCCGCTTTTCGAGGCGGAATGGGCCACCTCGATCGGTGTCAGCGAGCCGATGGTGCAGGGGCCCGGCTGGGCCGATTGGGCGCGCCGCGTGCGCATCGACCTCGACTCGTTCGAGCGCTACGTCGATGCCGTGCACGCGGAGACGGACCGCTGGGCGGCCACGCTCGCGAACGGCGACCTCGCGCACGCCGTGGAGTTCGGCGGCAGGCCCCAGCCGGTGAGCCACGTGCTGTGGCGCGTGATCAGCCACAACCACGGACACGCCGGCGAGATCGCCGTGCTGAAGGGCCTGCAGGGCGTTCGCGGTTTCTCGCTCTAGCGAGCGCCGCAACCGGCGACGGCACTGATACGACCTTCGTCGGTGCGGAGGCTGTGGTAGTCTCCCGCCGCATCACTGGTCAAAGAGGCGAGGAACGATCCATGGGCAAACTCGACGGAAAGGTCGCCGTGATCACGGGTGCCAGCCGTGGCATCGGCAAGGAGATCGCGGTGCTCTTCGCCGAAGAGGGCGCGAAGGTCGTCGCCGTCGCTCGCACGCTGAACGAGGGCGACCACCAGCTCCCCGGCTCGCTCGCCAACACCGTCGCGCAGATCAACGACGCAGGCGGCGAAGCGACGGCCGTGCAAGCGGACATATCGACCGAGGAGGAGTGCGAGCAGCTCCTCGCAGCCGCGAAGGCCGCGTACGGGCCGATCGACGTGCTCGTGAACAACGCCGCACTCACCTACTTCATCCCGATCATCGACTTCCCCACCAATCGCTGGATGCGCTCATGGGCGGTCAACGTCCACGCGCCATTCCTGCTCTCACGCGGCGTGCTGCCTGACATGATCGAGCGCGGATCGGGAGCGATCGTCAACCTCTCGTCGATGGGTGCGGTCGGCCCGGGCCGCGCGCCGTACGACGGCCCCCCGCAGCGCGGCGGCACGATGTACGGCGCCGAGAAGGCCGCGCTGGAGCGGTTTACGCAGGGGCTCGCGCAGGAGGTCTACGAGCACGGCATCTCCGTCACCTGCGTCTCGCCGTCCGTCGGCGTGCCGACCGAGGGCACCGTCTTCCACAACCTCCACGACTCGCTCGACGACCCGAAGGGCGAGCCGATCCGCACGATGGCGAACTCGATCCTGCTGCTGGCGACCGAACCTGTCGACAAGATCTCCGGCCGCGTCACCTACTCACAGGAGGTGCTGAAGGAGTTCGGTTGGACGGACGGCGGCAGCGGCTACGGCATCGACATCGCGGGAACCGGCTACAGCCGCATCTAGGAGCGAGCGTGCCCCTGACCGCCCTCGAAATCCCGTGCGGCGAGCTGACGCTCGTCGGCGCGCTGCACACGCCCGATGGCGATGGCCCCTTCGTCGCAGCAGTCGTCTGCCACCCCCATCCACAGATGGGCGGCGACATGTACAACAACGTGGTGCTGGCGATCGTCGAGGGGCTCGTCGAACGCGGCATCGCGGCGGTGCGCTTCAACTTCCGCGGCTCTGGCGGCAGCGAGGGGAGCCACGACGGCGGCGCAGCGGAGCAGGACGACGTGCGCGCGGCGCTGGCCCATACCGCGACGCTGCCCGAGGTCGATAGCGACCGCATCGGACTCGCCGGATACTCCTTCGGCGCCGGGATGGCGGCGCAGGCCGCTCCGTCTGTGGCATCGACTGCGGTAGGCTCTGCGCCCGTGCTCGCGCTCGTCTCGATGCCGTTGCGCCGGCTCGACAGCGCCGACGCGATCGCGGACTATCCGAGCCCGCTGCTGCTGATGACGGGCGACCTCGACGAGTTCGGTGAGTCCGGGACGCTCGAAGAACTCGGCTCCGAGATCGACCGGGCGACGACCGATATCGTCGAGGGGGCCGACCACTTCTGGCTTGGTTTTGAGTCCCAGATCAGCAACACCGTCGGCGACTTCTTCGCCGAGAACCTGTAGCGAGGACGGCACGTGACGCAACCATACGCAGGCATCCGCGTGATCGAGGTCGGCGGCACCGTCTCCGCAGCCGCAGCGACGAAGACCTTCTCCGATTTCGGCGCCGACGTGATCAAGATCGAACCGATCGACGGAGGCACCGCACGACGGCTGCCACCGTTTCCGAACGACATCCCGCACCTCGACCGGGGCTCGTTCCACCTCGCGCTCGACACCGGCAAGCGTTCGATCGCCCTCGACGTCACGACCGCATCCGGGCGTGAGATCGTCGCGAGGCTCGCCGACGACGCGGCACTGCTGATCCAGCAGCAGCCCCCGGCAGACGCTGACGCACTGCTCGCCAGACTCAGCGATCGGGCACCGAGTACCGTCACGATCTCGCCACACGGGCTCGACGGTCCGTACCGCGACCGCATCGAGAACGACATGACGACGCTGGCGTGGACCACGCGTATGCAGCGCCACTCGAACGAGGGTGAGGAGCCGCTGCGCTACGCGCCGGAAGCCGGGACGATCCAGGTCGGCGCGACGGCCGCGGCGGCCGGATCAGCCGCGATCTGGCGTCGCAGCCACGAGGGGGAGCGCTTCACCATCGAGATCGCGGGCGTGGAGGCGATGACCGGCAACGTCGATTCGTTCTTCACGATCTGGTCGATGACCGGGGCCGACCTGCCGCGTCCCGCCGGTGTCTCGAAGGCAGCGTACGTCGCCGGAAACTACCCGTGCAAAGATGGCTTCGTGCTCTTCGCCGCCGGGAACGACCCGTTCTTCTCGCGCCTCTGCGATGGCATCGGGCACCCCGAGCTGAAGACCGACCCGCGCTTCGTCGACCCGGAGCAAAAGCCGCTGCACTGGGACGACTTCATGACCTACCTCCAGCCGTGGCTCGACGAGCGCACGAAGCTGGAGGTCTTCACCCAGCTCCAGGACGTCGGCGTGATGGTCGCCCCGATCCTCGAAGTGCCAGACGCCCTCACCGACCCGCAGGCCGTCGCGCGCGGCTCGTTCGTCGAGGTCGATCAGCCCGACGTCGGTGCGATCACGCTTGCCGGCCCGCCCTTCCGCCTTGGCGACGCATGGCAGGCGCGACCGGCTCCCCGGCTCGGCGAACACACATCGGAGCTGCTCGGCGAGCTGGGATACTCAGCCGACGAGCAGATCGCGCTATTCCGCGCGGGGGTGACGGCATGACGACGAAGTTGCTTGATGGACTGCGCATCGTCGAAGCCTGCGAGGTTTGGGCCGGACCAATGGCGGGATCGCTCTTCGGCGACCTCGGCGCGGACGTGGTGAAGATCGAATCGTTCCCGCGCTCCTCAATGACCCGCCCGCTGCGCGTCGCGCCGGGGCCGCAGGGGCAGGCGGTCGGCGGCAACGATGGCCCGCCCTATGAGCAGAGCGGCATCCACCACCTGGCGAATCGCAACAAGCGGAACATCGCGATGGACATCCGCTCGGAGGCCGGCGCTGAGGCCGCCCGCCGCCTGATCGCGGACGCGGATGTCTTCTTCGAGGGCTACTCGTCCGGGACGATGGAGCGGCTGGGCTTCGGCTGGGATGTCGTGAAGGAGATAAATCCGAACATCGTGATGATCTCGATGCCCGGCTGGGGCGTCGAGGGGCCCTACCGCGGATACGTGACGCTCGGCTCGGGCCTCGATGCCGGCGTCGGGCACGTCAGCGTGCGCGGCTACCCGCAGCACGACACCGGATTCGTGCCGGCGATCTTCCATTCCGACGCGACCGGCGCGCTGACCGTGATCTTCGCGGCGCTCGCGGGGCTGCGACAACGCGAGAAGAGCGGCAAGGGCTGCTTCATCGACATGTCGCAGATCGAGGCGATGGGCTGGCAGTTCCCGGGGATCTTCGCCGAGTGGACGATGAACGAGCGACGTCCGCAGCGCCTCGGTAACAGCGACCCGCACATTGTCCCGCACGGCTGCTACCGCGCCGCCGGCGACGAGCAGTGGGTTGCGATCGCGGCCGAAGACGACGCGCAGTGGGCCGCGCTCGCCGGCGTGATCGGCAAGCCTGAGTGGGCGGCCGGCGATGACCCGCGCGCCTCGGTCGTCGGACGGCTGCGCGCGCGCGAGGAGATCGACGCCGCGATCGGCGAGTACGCCTCGCAGCGGACGCCGGCTGAAGCTGCCGACGCGATCCAGGAGGCTGGCGCGATCGCCGCGCCCGTCACCCGTGCACCGGAGACGCTCGCCAGTCCGCAGCTCAATGCTCGCGAGTGGTTCAACACCGTCGAGCACCGCTATGCGGGCACGAACATCATGGGCGGGTTCCTCTGGCAGATCGCCGAGGACCCGGCGACGTGGGACCGCGTCTGCGCCACCGTCGGCGAGCACAACGTCGAGGTGCTCTCGGCACTCGGCTTCTCCGCCGACGAGATCGCGACGATGCAGCGCGACGGAGCGATCGGCGACAGCTACGAGCTGCCCTCCGCGTGAGCCCCGGTCCGGGCGGACCGCTATCGGTCGCGGGGTTCCGGGTCGCCGCGCGCCGCGCGGCCATCCTCGTCGCCATCATCGCCATCGTGATCGCGGTCGGCATCCTGCGGCTGCGCGCACAGGAGATCGGCTACGTCGCCGCCCTCGCTGCCGGCGCCGTCGCCCTCGTTGTCGCAGGTCGCTCTCCGCGGCCGGGCGCACGACGGCTGGCGGATCTGCGCTGGTGGGGCGTGTACGTGCTCGGCTTCATGAGCTTCGCGCTGATCCGCACCTTCGCCGACGACACCGGCATCCCGTGGCAGTACGGATACGTGATCGACATCGAACGGCTTGGCGGCGTGGTACCGACGGTCTGGATGCAGGATCAATGGTTCGTCCGAGGGCAGGAAGACGCCTTCGATGTCGCGATGTTCGCCGTCTACATCTCTTACTTCATCGTCCCGCAGCTCGCCGGCATCCTCATCTGGCGCTCGAACCGCACGCGCTTCCGGCTCTACGTCGCAGCGACGCTCGTCACGTTCGGTAGCGGGCTGCTGATCAGCTTCATCCTGCCTACCGCCCCGCCGTGGCTCGCAGGGCAGGAGGGCCACCTGCCGCAGGTCTTCCGCGTGATCGTCGAGGTCACATCCGATGTCGAAGCGAGCGCGCGCGACGTCGGCTACGCGCTTGCTGGGGCGAACCCGGTCGGCGCGATGCCGTCGCTGCACATGGGCATCACCGTCGTCGTCGCGCTTGCGATGTGGGCTCAACAGCGAGCGCTCGGCGTCGTGGGCGCGCTCTACGCGCTGACGATGGGACTGGCGCTTGTCTACCTTGGCGAGCACTACGTCGTCGACCTGCTCGCAGGCGCGGCGATCGCCGTCGCCGCGTGGCTCGGCGTCAGCCGTATTCCCGCCGTGACGCGCGTCGGGAGCGGCGACGGCGCAGGCGAGAGCACCGCCTGACGCCGATTCACGCGGTCCTGTACCGCGTACAATGGAAGCCGCGAAGGAGTACCGATGACGACCGAAGCTTTCACCGACGTAGTCGATGCCACATTCGAGGCCGATGTCCTGACGCAGTCGCAGGAGACGCCCGTGGTCGTCGACTTCTGGGCGCCGTGGTGCGGCCCCTGCCGGGTGATCGGCCCGATCCTCGAACAGCTCGCGGGCGAGTACGAGGGCCGCGTGAAACTCGTGAAGGTCAACGTCGACGAGAACCCGGCCGTCGCCACGCAGTACCAGATCAGCAGCATCCCCGCCGTCGTCGCCTTCAGCGACGGCGCGCCGGTCAACCAGTTCGTCGGCGCCGTGCCGGAGCCGCAGGCGCGCGACTTCTTCCAGTCGCTCGTGCCGAACGAGGCGGACACGATCGCCCGCGAGGGCGTCGAAGCCGCGATCCGCAACGAGACCGAGGCCGCGACGGCAAAGTTCGAGGCCGCGCTCGAACTCGACGAGAACCACCTCACCGCCACGCTCGGGCTCGCCCAGATCGCGATTGAGACCGGAGACAATGAGCGCGCCACCGAACTCGCGTCGAAGTGGGAGAGCGATCCCGAGGGCGCTCGCATCGTCGCGCTAGCGCGACTGCGCACCAGCGGCGACGACGAGGGCGACCGTGACGCGCTGCTGGCACGGCTAGCCGCCGACGAGAACGACGCCGAAGCGCACTACGCGCTGGCCAACATCCACGCCGCGGCCAGCGAGTGGGACGGCGCGCTGGAGCACCTGATCGCGACCGTGCGGCTCGACCGCAAGATCGACGACGATGGCGCACGTCGCAAGATGATCGATCTGTTCAATGTGCTCGGGAACGGCCATCCGCTGACGGAGGACTACCGCCAGCAATTGAGCAGCCTGCTCTTCTAGGACGGCCCGCCACCAGGCAACCTAGCCGGTCGCTGCCGCTTCGTTCGCCAGCTCGCGCAGGAAGAAGTCGCGCGCCGCGACGTTGAAGCCCTCCGCCTGGTTGATGTTCACCGCGTGGTTCGCATCGAGGCCCACGATCTCAAGGTTCGGCATCGTGCGCTCCGCGTGCTCGCGTAGCTTGCCAAAGCGCTCCTCGCGCTCTCCAACGACAAGCAATGTCGGCACGGTGTTCTCGCCGAGGCGGTGGCCCATCGGCGCATCCGGCTGCGTGTGTTCGACCATCGATGCGTAGCCCTGCACCGTCATGCCGTTGATGTCGGCCTCGAACGCGGCGCGCACCTCCGGCGAGAGCTTGCGGTTGCGCGTCGGCACCATCGGATGCTCGCGGATCGCGTCGGTGCCTGCCGCGTGCACGCGCTCGATCTGCTCGCCGAGGTCGGCCATGCGCTCCGGGCTGCGCGGCTGACCGAGCCCCGAGTTCGTGTTCGTGAAGACATGGGCGATCACCCGTTGCGGGCGCTCGAAGGCGTAGCGCAGCGTGAACGACGCCCCGAGCGACTGCCCGCCGAGCAGCAGACGCTCGACGCCAAGGTCCTGCCGAATCAGATCGAGCTGCTCGACGTACGACTCGGGCGAGTAGTGGTGTGCCTCATCGGGAACCGGCGACCGGCCGTGCCCCCACAGCTCGGCGACGACCGGCCGGCTGAACTCCGAGAGCGCATCAAGATTCGGCATCCACTGCGCTCGACTCGACAGCATGCCGTGCAGCAGCAGTAGGTAGGGGCCGTCGCCGTCGTGGACGTCATAGTGCAGTCGCGGCGCGGCGCCGGCGTCGGTATTGCCGTCGGTGCCACTCATCGCGCGGACTAGTGCATGCGGGTGCGCAGGGTCGCGACCCGGAAGACGAAGTTCAGATGCACGGCCACGGTGATCGCCACCAGCGACCAGAAGAGGATGTCGATGTTCCACGTCGCTGCGACGGAGGCAACCGAGAGGTAGAAGACCCGCACGTCGCGCCCGGAGACGAGGTAGGCGAAGAACGGCTCAAGCTGTCGCTTCGGGTAGTTCTCATGCATCACGGAGCGGTACTTCTCCGAAGCCGACGCCAGCACAAACGTCGCACCGAGCGCGAAGAATCCGACGGGCCACGCCCAGTCTTCCCACTCGGTGGTCTGGGCGAGCCCGTACGAGATCGCGATCAGCGAGAGGTACTCCACGAAGCGATCCGAGACGGTGTCGAAGAAGTCGCCGAACTTGCTCGCGTTCCCCGTCCGACGCGCGATCTCACCATCGACGCCCGCGTAGATCGATGAGAACTGCAGCAGCAGCCCCCCGGCCCACCACAGCTCCGTCGCGTAGGCCGCCGCCGAGGCGAGGCCGATCAGCAGCGAGATGAACGTCGCGATGTTCGGCGTCACGCCAATGCGGGAGAGCGGCCCCGACATCATCGTCGAGACACGGCGGTTGATCAGCAGCGAGATCGGGCCATCGCTCGTCTTCTGGAGGTCCGTGCGCTTCGTCGGAAGTTCTGTACCAGTGGTCATGACGCGACCCCCTCGGCGGCCGTCGGGAAGGCCACGGTCGAATCCGGGAAGTAGATGCGGAACCAGTGCTCGAGGTTCACGAGCATCCAGACGCGGTGCCCGAACTCACCGCCATTCGCATCGCCGCGATCGAGCCAGCGTTCGAGGCCATCGATGTTGAAGACGCCGCGCCTGCGGGACTCGTCGCTGAGCAGCAACTCACGTGCGTAGGGCATCAGATCACCACCGAACCATCGCTCCAGCGGAACCTTGAAGCCGACCTTGCGGCGCTCCACGATCTCCTTCGGCAGCATGTCGTCGAATGCTCGACGGAGGATGTACTTCGTCGTGTCGTCGCGCTCGCGGAAGACGTCGGAGTAGGAAAGCATCGCCCGCGCGCGGTGGAACGGCGACTGCCAGCGCAGCTTGTAGTGCATCGGGATCGCGGTCACGAACTCGACCAGCCGGTGATCGACGAACGGCACGCGCGCCTCGACAGCCGTCGCCATCGTCATCGAGTCGACGCGCCCCAGCAGGTTCACGAGGTGCACCTTTTCGAGGGCGTAAAGCACGCGGTCGTAGTAGTCGTGCTCGGACGCCTCCGCGAAGTGTGCCGCGAACGCGTCCCTGCCGCCGCTGTTCGACTGCGCGAGCGTGCTCTCGCTCAGCAACTCACGGCGCTCCTCGGGTGAGAACCAGCGGTAGCCCGAGAAGAAATGATCGACGGGGTCAGCGCTGTCCAGGCCGCCGCCGTACTTCTCTTCCATCCCGCCGAGCAGCGGGTGGCGCACGACTTCCGGCATCCAGCGCGTCGCCCGCGCCTTGTAGTAGTCGAAGGGGATGCGCACGTAGTCGCCGTAGCCGCCGAAAATCTCGTCGGCACCCTCGCCGGAGAGCACCACGGTAATGTCCTCCTTCAGCATCTTCGACATCTGGTAGAGCGGAACCTCATTTGGCACGCCGAGCGGCGAGTCGCGCTTGGCGATCAGTTCCGGCAGCAGTTCGAAGTACTGGGATTCGTCGACGCGGATCTCGTGGTGGTCGGTCTCGTAGCGGTCAGCGACCATCTTCGCGTAGGGGAATTCGTCCAGCGCCTCGTCGCCGAAGCCGACGGAGTAGGTCTTCAGACGGTCGCCAAGCTCCTGCGCCATCAACGCGACCACGATGCTGGAATCGAGCCCACCGGAGAGGTACGCGCCGATCGGCACGTCCGACATCAGACGCTTGTGCACGGCGTCGGTCAGCATCTCGCGCACGTTGCGGCGGTAGTACTCCTCGCCTCGGTCGGCGCGCCGTTCAGGCAGGGTCAGATCCCAGTAGCGCTCGACGCGCACCTGTCCGTCTTCCGTCGTCAGGTAGTGTCCGGCGGGAAGCGCCGAGATGCCCTCGAACATCGTGCCCGGGGCGACGGCATGGCGGAACGTCAGGTAGCTGGCGACGCCGTCCATGCTCGGACGCGCCTGCACAAGCCCGCTGGCGAGGATCGCTTTGACCTCCGACGCGAACACAAGGAAGCCATCCGAAATCGCGTAGTAGAGCGGCTTGATGCCCAGCCGATCGCGAGCGAGCACGAGGCGCTCGCGCTGCGTATCCCAGAGGCCGAAGGCGAACATGCCCTCGATCTCCTCAAGCACCGCATCGACATCGCCCTGCTTGTCCTCGTAGAGGTGAACCAGCACCTCAGAATCCGTCTCCGAGCGGAAGCTGTGGCCGCTGCCAAGCAGCCGCTCGCGGATTCCCAGGTAGTTATAGGCCTCGCCGTTGTACGTGAGCCAGATGGTGTCGTCTTCGTTGCTGAGCGGCTGCCGGCCGTGCTCGCTGAGGTCGATAATCGTCAGCCGGCGATGTCCGAGCGCACAGGGGCCCTGCGACCACGAGTCGTGATCGTCCGGGCCACGATGCTGCATCGAGTTCGCCATCCGCTCGACGGCGTCCCGAGGCGCGGTTGCCCCGTTCAGTGCCACGATCCCGGCGATGCCGCACATCAGCGCGTTCCCCCAACAGCTTGCTTCGCAATCAGGAGCGTACACCGGATGCGACCGGGCGCGAAAATCGAACCTACGCGAACCCGCAGCGTATTCAGGAACGCCGGGCGGCTACTTCTTGCCCGCTGACGCCCCGACCGCGTCGCCCTTGGTCGATGCTCCTGAGTTCTCCTTCGGACGCACCAGCAGCACCGATGCGCGCTCCGTGTGCCGTACGACGTGATCCGAGACCGAGCCGAGCAGCGCACGGCTGACTCCCGAGCGGCCGTGGGTCGCCATCACAATCACATCGACGTTCTCTTCATCGGCGAGGCGCACGATCATCGGACCGGCGGTGCCCTCGAGCACCCGCGTCGTCACCTTCGCAATGCCACGCGAGAGCAGCAGCTCACGAGCCGCTTCCAGATACCCTTCCGCGCCCGTGCGCTGGTGCGCGATCACCACGTCGGCGGCATCAATCGTGGTCTCACCAGCCTCGCTGAGGGCAAAGCCGGCACCCCCCGATGTGCGCGTCAGGATCTGTCCGACGCTGTCGATCACCTCGGCAACGATCACCTCGGTGTCCGGCCCGGCGACGCGAGCGACCTCGGGCAGCGCCGTCCCGGCAAGGTCGGAACCATCAAGCGTGACGAGAATCTTGTCGTACATTTCCCTTGCCTCCCACGCGGGCTGCGATCTCTCCGCAGCATCCGATCTGAATCTATCTCAACAAACCTACAGCCCACAGAGTCCTGCGTCCCCCCCGAAACGGGACGTTCGGGACATGCGCGCGGGCGTAATTCGCAGCGATCGCGAGTTATCAAGTGGTCAGACTAGCGACGATGAGTATTTGCCACGGAGCAGACCGTGCTACGGCCAATCGGACCCTCCTCGTCGTACACCGTGCACTCAGCAACCGCCACGCCCTGTGCGCTGTGGTGGCCCGAGACCTCGAATCCGACCCACTCGCCGACGGGGAGGCGGTGCAGATAGAGCGTGACGTCAGCGTTCACGAAGTTGAGGCCTGACTCGCCGGAATTGGCGAACGGGTTGGTGAAGTCCGCGGCGATAGCGGCGCGCATGAACGGCGTCAGCGGCTCATCGTCAAGCAGCGTCCGCGATTCCCGCACCCAGGCGCGCTTCTGTGCGACGGCGTCCGATGCGCCACCGATCGGGCGCGTCTCCCACATCGGCGTCCGCCCGTCGCGACGCTCTCGCTCGGTCGGCGCAGCGAGCTCGTCCGGCGCCGGCGCGTCCCACGGCGGCGGTGCCCAGACCTCGCCCTCCGGCTGTTCCGCGCGACGCAGCATCACGGCGCGGGACTGCGCGACCACGACGCCGCCCGCCGTCACCGAGCCGTCGATCACGCGAATGCGGTTGCCCTCGCGAGCCACGCTCGTCGTCAGCTCGATCGGCGCGAACGGCGGCACCCGAAAGAGGTCCGTCGTGAGGCGCGAGAACTGAAAGTCCGCGTCGCCGTATTGCTGCTCGAATTCGCGCGCGAGCAGTCCGATCAGCACGCGCCCGTGCAGCGAGTTCGGATCCCACGGCCCGCGAGCCTGCGGCGTGGGCGCAAACTGCTGGCCGTCCAGCGTGAAGAAAGGCTCGGCAACCATCGACGCTCCAGCAATCGAATCTGAGACAGTGAGCTTGAAACGCTAGCGCGCACGGTGCTTTCGCGCGACCCGGCGCGAGCGGGCGTGGACAGATGAGAGCGACCGCTAGCCCATCGTCGTGATCGGCCGGCACTGCAAGAGGTACAGCTCGCCGTAGGCGATCGCGCACTCCACGTCCGCCGGCCAGCCCATCACGCGTTCGAGCTTGATCGCCAGCCGCGCCATCTCGATCGCCTCGGAGGTGTTCAGCGACGACCGTTCCTGATCCTCAGCGGGGATCGGTACCTCGTCGACGCCGCCGGGAACCATCACGGTCATGTTCTCTTTGATCGCGACCTGGCGGCTGATCAGGCTGAAGTCGGACTTGCGAAGCACATACGTGTCGGGCGTGACCGTGCCGCTGACTACGCTCTCGCCGAGCCCCCAGCTTGAGTTGATGAACACCTCGTCGAGGTCCTGCGTGATCGGGTTCGCGCTGAAGACGACCGCGGAGACATCGGATTCCACCAGTTGCTGCACGAGCACAGCGATCGACGGGTCCTCCGACTGCAGGCCCTGCTGCTCGCGATACGCCAGCGCCTCCGGCGACTGCGTGGAGGCGACACAGCGGACGACCGCGTCCACTACATCGTCCTCGCCGATCACGTTGAGGTACGTGTCGTGCTGACCGGCGAACGACGCCCCTGCACCGTCCTCATCGATCGCCGAGGAGCGCACCGCGACGCGAGGGTTGGGCAGCCGGCTGAGCTCGGCGATCGTGCGGTAGGCGCGGCGCACGGCGGTCGCGAGTTCGTCGGTGAGACCGACCGAGCTGGCGACGGCGGTGAGGGCGAATCCGGGCGGTACGAGGTGGATCTCGGCCAGCTGGCTGAGGTTCGCAGCCTTCGCGCCAACGAGGGTGACGTCGTGACAACGTTCGTCGCCGAGCCAGAGAATCTCGCTCACAGAATCCCCTCCTGCAGCGCGCCAAGGCTACGCGGTAGCAACCTGACAGTCACGTGCCCGCCATCATGGCGCGCACCGCAGCGGATACCCTGTCTGCCACTCCTCGAACGTAGCGACCGAGTTGCGCCGAGCATGATTCGCGAGGCTGAGTGTCCGATCGAGAAGCCACCCGCGTACACGGCCGCATCTATCTGCTGGCCACGGTCGCGCTCGCCGGGCTGCTTGCCCGCTTAACTCCACGATGCTTGCCGTGGCGCTGCCGGAAATCCGCAGTGAGTTCGACGTGGGGCACGCGGCGATCGGGTGGCTGATCTCGTCCTACCTGATCGTGATGGCCGTGGCTCAGCCGCTCGGTGGCCGGCTGGGGGACCAGTCCGGGCGTGCGCTCGTGCTGCGCATCTCTCTGGTTGCCTTCCTCGGCTGCTCGATCGCCGCGATCTTCGCGCCCACGTTCGCGTTCCTCGCCGTGATGCGCACGGGGCAGGCGATGGCCGGCGCGGCGCTGATCCCGACGGGGATGGCGATGCTGCGCAGCAGCGTCCCGATCCACGAACTGGGACAGATCAACGGGCTGCACGGCGCAGCGATGGGCATCTCCGCGGCGTCGGGGCCGATCCTCGGCTCGCTGCTGCTCACGATCGGCTCCTGGCAACTGCTCTTCGTGCTCAACATCCCGCTCGCGCTGCTGGCACTACTGATGGTGCTGCGCCTGCGCTACGAACAGTCGACGACAGAACGCGCACCCGTCGATGTCGTCGGCGCGCTGCTGTTTGCCGCGCTGCTGGCGGCGATCACCGCCGTGCTCAACGGCGGCCGCGAGGGGTTGACGGAGACCCGCGGAGTGATCGCCGTCGCAGCGACGATCGCGATCGCGACGGTGTTCGTGGTCGCGCAGTCGCGCACGGCGGTCACCGCCGTCGCATGGTCGCTGCTCCGCGTCAGGACATTCGCGGCCGCGTCGATGCAGGTGCTGCTGATGAACCTGGTGATGTACACGACGCTGCTGTCGATGCCGTTCTTCATCAAGGAGGTGCAAGGAGCCGGCAGCGGTCGCACCGGGATGCTGCTCGGCACGATGTTCGTGCTGATGGCGGTGATGGCGCCGATCAGCGGGCGGCTCGCCGACGTCTACGGCCGCAGATTGCCGGTACTCGTGGGGACGGCGGCGGCGGTCGTCGGTGCCGCGATCCTGCTCGCGACGCTGGCGGAAGATGCTCCCCCGGCGCTGATGGCTGGCTCACTCGCGCTGATCGGATTCGGCACCGGCACCAGCTTCGGTTCGGCGTCGATAATCGTGTGGCCGCCGGCGATCACGCCACCAGCCTCCGCAACCTTCTCGCCGCCGCCGCGCAGGATCTCTGCCACGACCTCGCTGTCCATCTCGGCGGGAAAGCCGGCGATGTTGAGCGCGATCGTGACATCCCCACCCATCGCGTAGACGTCGCTGAGCGCGTTCGCGGCAGCGATCGCGCCATAGGCGTACGGGTCATCGACGATCGGCGCGAAGAAATCGACGGTGACGACGACCGCAAGCTCTGGGCTCACCTGGTAGACCGCCGCGTCATCCGGCTTCGCGAGCCCGACGAGCAGGTTCGGGTCGCCCGCCTCTGTCGCGGCCTGTCCGCTGCCGGGGCCGAACATCGCCATGATGCCCGCGAGCGCCTCCGCTCCCGCCTTGCCGGTGCAGCCGGCGAGGGCCGCGAGTTCAGTCAGCCGAGGGCCGCTGTGCGCAGTCATGTGCCTCAATCCGTATCTAGCCGCAGGCGCGACATGCCGGGGTCAGAGCGGCGCAAGTATAGCAACGCCTGACGGTCGCCCCGTGTCGCAGATCACACGGCCAGCGCCGCTAGTCCCCCGCAACCGCCTCGTAGCGCACCGCGCCGCTCTCGACGAGCGCATCAAAGCGATCGCCGAGGCCGAAGGCATCGAGGATCGCAGGCGCGTTCGAGCCGGGCTTCGGCGCAGCGAACCCGGGGATCACCGGCGACCGCGACATGCGCACGGCCGGGCCGTTCGTCGTCACGACGCCGATCTCATCGTGCTCGCGCGTCACGCTCATGCCGTGGTCGATCACCCATTGATCGTCCATCAGCTTGCGAACGTCGCCGACCACGGGCGAGACACCGATGTCCGCCGCGGCCAGCCGCCTCACCCAGACGTCGACCGGATGCTCGCCGATGCACGACTGCAACTGGGCGATCAGCGCATCACCGGCGAGGCCCGCGACGCCACTGAGACCGTCGATGGCGGCAATCCGCGGCAGGTCGCTCTCGCGAGCGCCGATGAAGAGCCACGCGTCGCTTGCGCGATACGCGCGGTGCAGTGGCCCGGAGCCGAGCGCGGTCTGGCCCTGCGGCTCGTCCCAGCTCTTGCCCTCGTAGTCGAGCATGAACGGCGATTGGAGCATCGTGGCGGTGTAGGTGAGCGCGCTGTCGACGTGCTGGCCCTCGCCGGTGCGGTCGCGATGCAGCAGCGCCAGCGCAACGCCGTACGCGCCCATCAGGCCGGTGCCGTAGTCGTTGATCGCGAACGGCTGCAGCGTCGGACGGTCGCCCTCGCCGCCGTAGCGAACCTGCATGCCGGTGACCGCCTGCGCGAGCTGCTCGTGGCCCGGCCGGTCGGCCCACGGACCAACGTGGCCGTAAGCGTTGAGCGACGCGAACACGATGTCCGGGCGTCGCTTCTTCACTTCCTCGTAGCTGATGCCCAGTCGCTCAAGCGCGCCGCGACGGTAGTTCTGGACGATCACATCGGCGTCATCGACGAGCTTCCAGAAGACCGCCTGCCCGTCCTCGCTTTTGAGGTCGAGCAGGATGCTGCGCTTGCCCCGGTTCACGTCGTTGTGGAACGGACCGGCGGGGCGGTTGGGGTCATCGATCTTCGTCACTTCGGCGCCAAACTCCGCCAGCGTGCGACCGCAGGTCGGGCCGGCGAGCACGATGCAGAGGTCGAGCACCTTCACGCCATCGAGGACGGCAGCCATCTCGGCGTCGAAGGGGACATCTGGCGCGGCAGCCGGCTCAGGCTGCGCATTGAGCTCAGCGAGGATCTCGTCGCGGTGCTGATCGGTTGCGGGCGCGGGGCCGCTAATCGCCCCCGGCGTGCCGGACATGCGCACGTTGATTCCCGGCTGACGCAGCTTGCCGAGCGTCGGATGCTCCGACTCGATGATGATCTCCGAGCCGCGGGCGTGGTCGTGGTCGATCCACGTCGCGCTTGAGTTGCAGACGCCACACTCGCCGCCCGCCTCGGCCACGAGGTCTTCCCACTCCTGAGCCGTGCGTGTGCGAAAGAGCTCCTTCGAGAGGGTCACCTGCTGGGCCGCCAGGTCATCGTCCTCGGCCAGCTTCACGCGGTCGAAGAGCCCGCGGTCGTACCACTCACTGACACCGGCTGCCCTCGCCACGTCCTCGGTGCGCGTGTTGCCGGTGTGGAAGTACGTCCAGTTGTCATCCGCGCAGAAGAACTGCGTCGTCCACGAGAGCCCGCGTGGGACGCCGCCGGGCGGGTCATTGTGCACCCGCAGGCCGCGCGTGCCGACGGCGGTGAACATGCCGTCGAACAGCGGAACCTCGACGCGCTGAGCAACACCGTCACGGTCGCGTGCGTTGAGCGCCATTGCGATGCCGACCGCTGACTGGAACGACGCGTAGGCCGATGCCGTTGGGATCGCGTTGTAGACCGGCTGCGCGTCCGGATCCGCGCCCCGGTAGTTCGCCGTCGCGGCAGCGACGACACCCTCCCACGCCGGGACGTTGGCTCGCTCATCGTCGGCGGCAAAGCCGGGCATCGAGCAGTAGACGACGCGCGGGTTCACCGCGTTCGTCGCCTCCGCGCCGAGTCCGAGGCGGTCCATCACGCCGGGGCGGAAGTTCTCGATCACCACGTCGGCAGTCGCGATCAGGCGTCGTGCGACATCGAGGTCGGCGTCCGACTTCAGGTCGAGCGCGATCGAGCGCTTGCCGCGGTTCCAGGTGACGTTCGCCGGCGTATCCCAGCGCGGCCCCGAGGGCGGGTCGACGCGGATCACGTCCGCACCCTGATCCGCCAGCAACATCGCGGCCATTGGCCCCGCGATGTACTGCCCGAAGTCGATCACCCGTATGCCGTCCAGTGCGCTTGCCATCGTCGAACCTCCCGCTCGTACCGGCGCATGATAGCGCCTCGCGTCCTCAGGTTCGGATCGTCAGCTCTTGTGAATCTGCGCGACGGCCTCCTGCGCCACAGGCACCCGGTACGCGAAGCCATCGAGCAACCCGAACGCGCCGCTCATCATCATGTCGCCGTGCGGCGCGGCAGCGTGTGCTCGCTCCAGCAGCGGCAGCACGGCCGCGCGACGCGGCCCGGTGACCGCTACGATCGCGGCGTCGAACGGCGGGTCCCCGACGTACAGCGCGCCGTGCCCCTGCGAGTCGAAGACCGCCTCGCTCGTGAGCGTCCCCGCTGAGAGCTCCGCGACCATCGCCGCGAGCCGCTCGGTCGTGACCTCGCCCGTGTGATGCTCGAAGACCGCCTCGACGTGCGCGCCGGCGAGGACGAAGCCGAGTGCGTGCATGTTGCCGACGTTGAGCACGAAGATGCGCTGCCCCTCGGCTGCCGCATCGAGCACGGCAGCACGCTCGCGCACAACGCTGTCGTGCAGCGCGCCGAGCGCCGCCGCGGGGCCGTTGTCCATGAAGACGGTCGGCGCATCGACGTCGACGCAATCGAGCACCGCTCGGGCGCGCGTCAGCGTCGGAGGCAGGTCCTCAGGCAGGAAGGCGAACGCACGCAGGTCGGGCTCGGCGCTCAGCACGCGCTCTATGTGCTCAAAGCGGAAGATGCGGTCGGAGACATCGGGCGGCGCCGCGCCGTGGTCGAGCACGCCGAGCGCGAGGCCATCGAACGAGGTCGGCGCACCGAACGCATCGAGCGCCGCGCGCACGGAGTCGAGGTCGAGGTCGCGCAGCGTCACGTGCGCGCCCTCGATGCCGGTCAGCTCGTCGTCGGCGACCAGCGTGACGCCGTCCGCTTCTACCTGCGTGAGGTCATCGTCGAAGGTGCGCGCGGCGTCGCGGGTCGCGAAGGCGGGGAGGCCCGCCCGCAAGTGATCGCCGAGCGCCCAGTGACATGGGCCACCGCCGGAGAGCACGCCACTCAACACGACGGCGGTACTGGTGCGCGTCGCCTCGCGGATCAGCCGCTCGGCGCGCACCGTCGGGGAGGGCATGACGAGCTTCGGCGAGTTCTCAATCGGGCCGCTGGAGTCGAAGACGAGGATGTCCTGCGTCCCGGTGCCGACGTCGATAGCGAGGATGTTCATCGCATCACTCTATGGCAGCCACTCCGCGGCAGTCAGCGATCGTCATCCGCTGCGGAGCGCAACACCGCCCGGCGTCTGCCGGGCGGTGTGAGTAGTCAGAGTCCAGACGACCGTTCGCCTAGACGGCGCACTCGCCCTCGCCGCGCTCCAACACGTAGAGGTCATCGCGCTCCCAGTCGATGAACTCCTGCATGCCATCCATCGAGAATTCGGGCTTCGCCGCCAGATCCTCGATCGCCTCGGTGAAGACCGCCGGTCCGACGCGGTCCGCGAACGAGTTGAATTCCTCGCCATCGGCGCGCTGCGACTCGTAGAGCGCGAGGAAGCGCTCGACAACCGTCGGTGCGCGCTTGGCGGGGATCGTCGCCTTCAGGATCTGGCCCCTGCGCAGCGGCTCGCCGTCCCGTCGCTCTCCGCCGACGAAGACCTTGTACGAGGGGATCTGGCGGTCGCCCGACTTCAGCGACGCTCCGTGGAACCCGATGTTGCCGAGGTGGTGCTGGCCGCACCCGTTCGGGCATCCGCTGATGTTCACCAGCACCCGCTTCGTCAGCGGATCGGTCACGTTGAGGTCGATAATCTGCTGCTGCACCGCGCGGTTCAGCCCCATCGAGGAGGTGATCCCCAGCTTGCAGCTATCCGTGCCCGGGCAACTCACGACATCGCTGATCAATTGCGCGTCGGCGTCACCGAGGCCGATCTCGCTGAGCGCCGTCCAGACGGCGTAGAGATTCTCGTTCGGAATCCAGCGCAGCACGATGTTCTGCCAGACCGTTGTGCGCGCCATGCCGGAACCGAAGTCGCGCAGGACTGTCGCCAGCCCGTGGAACTGCTCAGGGCTGAGGTCGCCCTGCGGCACCTTCACCTCGACCGAGGCGTAACCCTGTTGGCGCTGCGGGCGCACGCTCGCCGCGGTCCAGGAATCGAACGCGGCGCGATCGGCGTCGGTTGGCTGCGTGGCGCTCGCCGATGGCTGCGGCGCGACCGCCTCTTCGTCGTGCGCGAAGATCAACTCGCTGAGGTCGTACTCCTTCTGCGCCCAATCACCCTTCAACTCCTCATCCACCAGCCGACGGAAGTTCTCCTCGCCCTCCTGCTTGACCAGGAACTTGAGGCGAGCCTTCGCGATGTTCTTCCGCAGCCAGTCGGTGCGGTTGAAGATGCGCAGCACCGCCTCGGAGACGCGCAGGTACTCGTCGACAGAGACGAACTCGCGCAGCGTGGCGGCCTGCGTGGCCATCGTCGAGAGCCCGCCGCCGACGACGAGCTTGAAGCCGAGCACCTCTTCGCCGTCGATCACCTGCTTCTTCGCGATGAAGCCCAGATCGTGGATCCCGGACATCGCTGCGTCGTCGTCGTTGCCCGAGAAGGAGACCTTGAACTTCCGCGGCAGGAGCTGAGTCAGTTCGTGGCGTACCCAGTAGCGTGCGAAGGCACCGGCGTACGGCGAGATGTCGAACGGCTCATCCGGCAGCACGCCGGCCCACGGGTCACCGGTCACGTTGCGCACAACGTTGCCGCAGGCCTCACGCGTCGAGAGCCCGCTATCCGCGAGCAGGCGCAGCATGTCTGCCGCCTTGTCGAGCGGGTAGTGGTGGTACTGGATGTTCTGGCGCGTCGTGATGTGGCCCCTGCGCAGCGGCGTGTAGCGCTCCGCGATCTCGCCGAAGGCATCGAGCTGGTCGGCGCTCGTGCCGCCGAAGGGCAGCTTGACGCGCATCATCTGGCGGTCCGGCTGGCGCTGGCCGTAGACGCCCTGCTTCAGCCGAAAGCCGATGAACTTCGCCTCGTCGCGCTCGCCAGCGAGAAAGGCTGTCGCTTCGGTCTCGAAATCGTCGAACTCCTCCTCGATGATCGGCAGCACCCAGCCCGGTCGGTCATTGCGTTCGGTGAAGATCTCAGTGGTCACAGGTCGCCTCCCCTGGGCCCTTGGACTGGTGCTGACTCCCTCGACCGGTGGTCGCAGTCGAAGGCAGATCGAGATTCACTAGTAAGTGCATCAGAAGCATTATTAACGCGCTAGAATGTCACTTAAGATATCCGCGCGTCTCAAAGCTGTCAACGAATTTGGACACACGACGCCTAATCGATGCCCATCCTATCGATAACGTGGTGTTTTATTGGTTTATCGCGTAGCGCGATCGGCCGACTGCGGTACAGCAGTAAACGAGTGACGAGGGGGCGACGGACCGGTTGCTAGCGTCCGAACTGGATGCGTTGCCACACCCGCTCGTGCCCGTAGAACGCAGCCAGCTTCAGCGCCGCATCGAGCGATCCGAGGGCGAGCGCGGTCTCGATGTGGCCCGTGAGTCGCCACGCGAGCAGCCCGGTGATCAGCGTCGCGATCGTGCGCCAGCTGAACGCCTTGATGATGCTCCGCCCGCGTGTGTCCGGAGCCGCGAGGGCCGCACTGTCTACTGCCACGCTAGGCCTCGACGGCCGCGGGGATCAGTCCCGCCTGCTCGAGGTAGGCGAGGATCGCGTCCGCCGACTGTTCAACGCTCTCGGTGCCGGTGTCGACACGTACCTCGGGTTGTTCCGGAGCCTCGTACGGATCGGAGACGCCGGTGAAGTTCTCGATCTCGCCGGCCAGTGCCTTCTTGTAGAGCCCCTTCGGGTCACGCTCGACAAGCGCGTCCAACGAACACTCCGCATAGACCTCGACGAACGTATCGACGCTCGCTCGCACCTGATCACGAATCTCGCCGTAGGGCGAAATCGCGGCGGTGATCACGCCGACGCCGTTGCGCGAGAGCAACTTCGCGACGTAGCCGATGCGCAGGATGTTGGTGTCGCGGTCTTCCTTGGAGAAGCCCAGTCCCTTGGAAAGGTTCGTGCGGATCTCGTCGCCGTCGAGCACCTCGATCGGCACGCCACGGTCACGTAGCTCTGGCGTCAGCGCCTCGGCCAGCGTCGACTTCCCCGCGCCGGAGAGGCCGGTGAACCAGAGGACAAATCCTTGCGTCGTCATATCAGTGCTCCATTCAGGCAATACGTGTCGGTGTCAGGCAGCCTGAAACTTCAGGCGGTGGTCACTACTGGGTCGTGGTCGTTGGTCGCTGTTCGTCGGTGGAGAGCGCTACTGAACGTGGATACCGCACTCGATCTTGTCGGTGCCCGCCCAGCGGCCAGCGCGCGGGTCTTCGCCCGGCTGCACCGCTCTCGTACAGTTCGAACAGCCGATGCTCGGGAAGCCCTGGTCGTGGAGCGGGTTGTAGGGGAGCTTGTGCTCGGCGATGTAGGCCCAGACTCGCTTCTCGTCCCAGTTGATCAGCGGGTTGATCTTCACCAGCCCGAATTTCTCGTCCCACTGGATGGCGGGAGTGGTTGCGCGGTCCTCGGACTGGTCTCGCCGCAGCCCGGAGATCCACGCACGGCTGTTGGCCAGCGCCTCGCGGTTCGGCTCGACCTT
Organism: Dehalococcoidia bacterium; assembly: GCA_036013055.1. Classification (GTDB taxonomy): domain Bacteria; phylum Chloroflexota; class Dehalococcoidia; order UBA2979; family UBA2979; genus SHYR01. The sequence continues at coordinate 257,428 of DASCQM010000002.1, forward strand.
GCGGATCTCGCAGCAGAGGTCCGGGTCACGCTCCCAGAGCGCCTCGCCGTGCTCGGCGGCCTGCGCCTCGACGCTGATAGCACTGCTGTAGCCGGTAATCCTCGCCGCGGGCCAGAAGGCCCTGGAGGTCTCAAGCGTCTGCAGGGTCTCGGGGAAGAGGAACTTGGTGTCGAGGTAGAAGACTTCGCTCTTCGCATTCAGCTTCTGGACCATGTCCATCAGCACCATGCCGGACGCCCCACCGAAGGAGCAGGCGAGCGTGACGTCGTCACCGTAATGCTCGAACGCCCAGGCGAGGACCGCCTCAGGGTCGGCGTTGTCGAGCTCGGTCGCGCCGGCTGCAATCGCCGCCGCCTCAGTCGCTTCCGCCGTCTCAGCCGTCATGCGCGCCCCCAGGCCACTCGTTGCGATTCAGGGAATCCAACTAACTTGAGTTAGATTATCGTGAATAGACGATTGTGACAAGAGGTGCAATTTCCTGATGCCGGATTTCTAGCTTCGACGTGCCCGGACGCTGGATTCGCGCCCGGCTCTGCAGCCCCGTCCGGCGGTCGCCGGGCTACTCGCCCCGGTACTCCGGATCGCGCTTCTCCGAGAAGGCCCGCGGACCCTCCTTCGCGTCGTCGGTCTCGCCGATGATCCAGCGCAGCGACCCGCCGAGGCGCAGCGATTGGGCAAGCGTGAGGTCGGCGGCGCTGGCGGCCACCTCCTTCACTGCGCGCACGGCGAGCGGGGCGTGCCCGGCGATGCGCGAGGCAATCTGCCGCGCGACGAGCTGCAGCTCATCCGCCGCAACGACGCGGCTGACGAGCCCGCTCTCCAGCGCGCGTTGCGCATCGATCGGGTCGCCAGTCAGCACCATCTCCATCGCCAGCGCCTGCGGAATCGCGCGAGAGAGTCGCTGCGGTCCGCCTGCGCCGGGGAAGAAGCCCCGCGTGATCTCCGGCAGACCGAACGACGCCCCGACCGACGCGACGCGGATGTCGCAGATCAGCGCCAGCTCCATGCCGCCCGCGAGGCAGTGTCCGTTGACGGCCGCGATCATCGGTTTCTTCGGATGGAACGTCGCGAAGTCCGCGCCGGGGCGATGGTCGACGACGTTAAGCAGCGGTACGCCGCTCCCACCCGCCTCGTTCTGGGCGCGCTCCTTGAGGTCGGCACCGGCGCAGAAGGCGCGCCCCGTCCCGGTGATGATGCCGACGCGAATCTCGGAGTCGTCCTCGATCCGTCGCAGGCCGTCCATGATGCCGCGGCTGACCGCGCGGTTCATCGCGTTCAGCGCCTCGGGGCGATTGAGCGTGATCGTCGCGACGTGGTCATCGACGGCGAAGAGGACAGCGTCCGTCCCCTCGCCGTTGCTCTGCTCGGCGCTGCTCTGCTCGGCCATCTCGATACCTCCGCTACGCAGCGACAAGATACCGCGCGGCGCGGCGCGCCGGGTCAGCGAGGGTCGATCAACCGCGAGCGGAGCCCGCGAACGGTGCCAGCGGGGTCGGGGCGACTAGGTCAGCGTGTCTAAGTCTGGGCGTCCGCCGGGATAGCGACGGCGACGTCGGTCTGGCCGCCCCACGGCACCGCGATCTGCTGCACGTCGATGCGGAACGCGTCCGGCGAGTCGATCTGGGCGTGTAGCCGCTGATGCGCGTCATCGCCGACGGCGATCAGGTTGCCGCAGCAGCAGCTCGAAGCGGGCTGGTCGTCCTGCGCGCGATCGACGGCGATGCCGGCATCGCAGCCGCAGTAGCAGTCGTAGTTCACGTTCGCGCCGATATCGGTCTCGACGACGCGGTAGGCCGCTGGCTTCCACGCCTCCTGCGGCCCGGAACTAAACAGCTTGCGTAGGCTTCCGAGCATCGCGGCCCCCTCAGTCAGTTCGATACTTCACCGCGGATTGTCTCACAGCGGCTACCAAGCAGCGCGAGCGGGCTACCGGCCGAGGAACTACCCGCCGAGGGCGGCCTCGATACCGTCGAAGTGGTTGCTGTCGTGTCCCGGCCCGCCGCGCAAGATCATGTCCGCGACGGCGATCTCGCCCGGCCGGAAGCCCATCGCGATCTCCGTCGCCAACAGCTCGTCCGAGAGTTCCGCGAGCGCCTCGATCGCAGCCGCGTGCCCGTCGCGAATCTCGTCGAGGATCGCCTCCACGATGCGGTCGCTGCGTACGGCCACCTGGCCGGCGTTGATGTCGTCGATGCTGGTCGGCGGCGCGGGCTGCGACTCGCCCTTCGCGGCGGCCTCGGCACGGTCGACGACGCGCTGCACGCCGTTCGCGCGCGCGGCAAGGTGCGAGAGCGCGTCACGCACCCGCCACTCGCTGTCGGCAATCGGTGTCTCCGGCGCCTCGATGATGCGGTCGCGCAGCGCCTCGACGCGCTCATCGATCGCGGTGATCGCCGCTTCGATCTCGGCCTTGGTGGTCATCCGTTGCTCCGCTCGTTGATCAATTCCTCTATCTCATGTTCGCCCAACGGACCGTCGCTGTGCCGCACCATCACACCGCCCATCACGAGCAGCCCGCTGACGATCAGCCGCGGGGCCTGAGGGTCCTCGCTGGGTTCCGTGCGGTCAGCGGCTCCCCCCGAAATCGCCCTCGCGGCCACCTCGATCTCCCACCCCTGCGGCACGGCGATGTTCACGCCACCACGGAAGACTCGAACGACGACGGTCATCGGCGATGCCCCCGGCGTCGCCTCGCGCAGGTCGAGCGAGGCGCCACCATACACCGTGGTCACCTCAGCCGACGTGAACGCGGCAGCCTCGCTGCGAAAGACCTCGCCACCGAGCGCGGCCGTCAGCCGCACATGATCGCTGGTGACATCGGTAGTCGAACGCGCGCGCAGCTTGACCACGGCCGCCAGCCCGACGAGCAGCAGCTCGACCAGGCCGTAGGTAAGCGCGAGCTTGCGTACGAGTCGCTTCATGGTTTGCTCCATCCCATCGACGCCAGCGGCGTCCCGCCAGATCGCCACCGCATGCAGCGTCGCCGAACTTCGGATGTCGGCCCTCCGCTTCGCTATCGAACCTCGAAGACCAGCTTGCCGCGCAGATGGCGGCCTTCGCTCACACGGTGAGCTGCCTCGGCATCTGCCAGCGAGTAGCGCGTGATTTCGGGGGCGTGGATCGCCCCTGCCTGGAACAGCTCGATGATGCGGTCGAGATGGGGACGATCGCGGTCGACCTTCGGACGGAGCGACGTGACATCGCTACGAGGTGATTCGAGTCCGGTCGCCCCCGAAGCGATGAAGGCGATTCGCCCGCCCGGCCTGATCACCTCGAACGAGCGCTCGGCCACTTCACCGCCGACGGTGTCGAACACCGCGTCGCAGTTGGAGACGACCTGCGTAAAGTCCTGTTCGCGATAGTCGATCACTTCGTCGGCCCCGAGCTGACGGAGGTAGTCGTGGTTGGCGGCGCTCGCCGTTGCGATCACCCGTGCCCCGAAGTGCTTCGCCAACTCGACCGCGACGCCCGCGACGCCTCCCGCGCCGCCCTGGATCAGGATCGTTTCGCCCGATTCAACGTGCAGCGTGTCTTCGATTGCGATCAGCGCGGTCAGTCCGGCCAGCCCCAGCGCGGCGGCGTCCATGTGCGAGACGTCGGACGGTTTCTTCGCCGCGATCGACGCCTTGATCGCGATCTTCTCCGCGTAGGCGCCCTCCTGACCGGCATCGCACACGGCGAAGACCTCGTCGCCGATCTTCAGGTCGTCCACGCCTTCACCAACGGCACTCACGAACCCCGAGAAGTCCCGTCCGAGGATGTACGGAAAGTCGGATTTCGGGTTCGCTCCCCCGGCGCGGACCTTCCAGTCTGCGCCGTTGACGCTGGCGGCGTGGATGTCGACGACAACGTCGCCCGCGCCCGCTATCGGGTCCGGAACATCACCGTACTTGAGCACTTCAGGGCCCCCGTGCTCTTCGATGTATGCCGCTTTCATCGTCCCGCCTTCGAGCTGCTTCCGCATTTCGGAGCGAGCTTACACGCGAACACATCAGTGAGAGGCACGCACCCCACGCAGGACGTGGCTGTTCAAGCGCAGTACTGCGGCATAGGATTCCAGTCGATCCGACGGAAGGCGGCAGGCGATGGCGACGATCGACTCTCAGGTTCATGCCTACGAACGCGACCATCCGGACCGCCCGTGGACCGCGGTGCTCCGTGGCCCGCCCGAGGCGACCGGCGACCAGATGGTCGCCGCGATGGATGACGTCGGAGTGGACGGCGCTCTCCTCGTCTCGCCGTTCACGATGTACCAGTACGACGCGAGCTACGCGCTCGACGTCTACGCGAAGCACCCCACACGGTTCCGTCTGATCAAGCCGGTCGACCCGTCAGACCCCGGCGTCGCTGACACGATCGCCGACTGGGCCGCGACTGCGGGTACCGTCGCCATTCGCATCATGCTGAACCGCACCGCGACTGAAGACCCGGCCGATCCCGGCCTCAATCACGTGCTCGCCAGCGCAGCGCGGCATTCGCTGCCGGTCAACCTGCTGAGCTGGGGTCGGCTGGATCAGGCGAGGCAGCTGGCCGCAGCCAACCCCGATACGTCAGTGGTGATCGATCACCTTGGGCTGCAACAACCGTTTGAACCCCCCGCTCCCGAAAACCCCTTCGGTGACCTGCCGAGCGTCCTTGCCTTCGCGGAGTTGCCCAACGTCACGATCAAGATCAGCGGTGCCTGCACGCTCTCGCACGAGCCGTTTCCGTTCAACGACATCTGGGATCCGCTGGAGCGCATCTTCGAGGCGTTCGGCATGGACCGCTGCATGTGGGGTACGGACTGGACCCGCGCGGTCGACCTGCTCACCTACACGGAGGGCGTCGAGGCGTTCCGCGTTACTGACCGGCTGTCTGACAGCGAACGGGCAGCGCTGATGGGGGAGACCCTGCAGACCGTCTACAACTGGCAGGACTGACCGCCACGTTAGGACAGCGTGCAGCGCCGCCGGCTCCGATCGTCGATACTCGCCCCTGATCACGGCTGAGAGAGGGACTCGCAATGGCAATTGAATCGACTGGACTCGTCCACATGACGCTGCGCGTGACGGACGTAGCGCGATCGACCGAGTTCTATGCGAACGCCCTCGGCTTCGACGTCCAGCGCGAACGGCCCGGCTTTGCGCTGATGAACGCATACGGCACGCCGATCGTCCTCGTGGACGCGGAGACTCCCGAGGGCGACTCGTTCAATCCCTTCAGAGTGGGGCTCGACCACTTCGCTCTTGGCGTCGAGAACGACGCGCTCGAAGGGCTGGTCGCCATGCTCGACGAGGCGGGAGCGCGCAACAACGGCATCCAGGTCTTCAAGGGTTCCGGCGCTCTGTACATCTCGGTCTACGACCCGGATGGCATTGCCTGGGAGTTCTTCGGCAAGCCCCCGGATTAGCCGCGTCTAGCCCGTCACCTGATACAGCGCGACGGGCTCGTCGAAGCCCTTCATCGTCGCGTCACCCGCCGACGTGAACGCGAACTGCTTGCCTGCGCAGAGGTCCATCACGACGCGCGAGACGAGTACCTGGCCCGGCTCCGCGCGGTCGGTGATGCGTGCGGCGAGCTGGACCGCCGTGCCGAAGAGGTCGTCGTCCTCGGCGATTGGCTCTCCGGCGTTGATGCCGATGCGTACCCGCACCTCGCCGCCCTCGAGCTCGCGCTGAATCGCGAGCGAGGCTTCGACGGCTGAGACCGCCGACGGGAAGCTGGCCATGATGCCGTCGCCGGTGTGCTTCACCTCTCGGCCGTCGTTGGCTTCGAGCGCGCCTCGGACGGCCGTGTTGTGCCCTCGCAGCACCTCCTGCGCCGCCTCGTCGCCGATGCGCTGTGTGAGCGCGGTCGAGCTTTCGAGGTCGGTGAAGAGAATCGTCTGGAAGGCGCCCGAATCAGCGGAAGTTGGTGCAGCATCCACCGCGTCACGGAGGAGAAACTCCTCCATCAGCTCAGCGGTACCGTCGGCGAGTCCGAGCTCAGGTGATTCCCATTTCACCGGAAGCGCGCGCCGTTCACCATGTTTCGCAGCTCGCGCGAGTTCGTCGTTTTCCTTCGAGGGGCCAAGCACCCAAAGAGAGCTCCGGACGACGAGCAGCGGAACAGAGAGATTCCCTAGGTCTGATTGGGCTGAGGTCGTCCGCTCCGAGACGGATCCAATGGCCAACGTCCCTTGCTCGAGCTGGCTGATTAGGTCCGACGCTTGCCGTACCCGCTGTACCGCAGAGCGCGACTCCTCACTTTGCCAGCCACTCCACAGCAAGATCGTATCCGAGTACAGCTCCTCATCCACTTCACGAACTGCCTGAAGCGCCTGAAGCACGTGAGGCGTTTCGCGTCCCGCGGGGTTCCACAGAACGGCGCGCTCGATCCGGTCTTCAAGTCCATGCAGCGCAACAAGCGCAAACGGAGTAGAAGGTGACCCCTCAGCGGATAGGAACACCTGCTCGACCCCGACGCTCTCCAGCACAGCTCTAGCGTCCGCGGCCGGATCCGTCCAAGGATCGACGCCCCGCTCCGACATCCCCGTGCCTCGGAAGTCGAATCTGATCACCGTGAACGATTCACCCAGGCGCTCGAACCACTCGCGCGTCTCGCGGACGTCCCACGCGGCATCGAGATGGCTGTAGACGCGGCAGCAGAGCAGCGGCGGTCCTTCCCCGTGCATGGAGTAGGCGATGCTCACGCCGTCCTCGGTGCGCGTGTACTGGACTGGTGGCGCGTCCATCGCTGGCGTCCTCATGCATGAGCCGGTCGGTCGCTCGCATTATGCACTGACCGCCGTCAGGCGCAGCGGCACCGGCTGCCGCCAGCCGCTATCGACGGTGACGCCTGAGGCTGGCAAGCGGCGCGGCGGCGATGTAGCGTCGCGGGCCATGGCGTCGGCTGATCTCTCGCTCGCACAGGCTCGTCGCATCGCGCTCGCCGCGCAGGGCTTCGCCGAGCCGCGCCCGACGGGTCGCGTCGACGTGCGCCACCTGCGACGCGTGCTCGACCGCACCGGGATGCTGCAGATCGACTCCGTCAACGTGCTGGTGCGCGCGCACTACATGCCGCTCTTCTCGCGGCTCGGCCCCTACCGCATGGAACTGCTCGATGAGATGGCGTACCGCCGCGGTGAGCTCTTCGAGTACTGGGGCCACGCCGCCTCGTTCATCCCGACCAGCCGCTACCCGCTCTTTCGCCACCGCATGGAGGAGCGCGGCCGTCGCAAGCGCGTCAGTGAACTCGAGGTGCGCGAGCCGGGCTACATCGCGGCCGTGCTCGACGAGGTGCGTGAGCACGGCCCGCTGAACGTCGCGACGCTCGATGACCCCGGCGAGCGCACCGGGCCGTGGTGGGGCTACGGCAAGGGCAAGATCGCGCTCGAGTGGCATTTCGGCCGCGGTGCCGTCGCCGTCAGCGACCGCAAGAACTTCGCCCGCATCTACGACGTGCCGGAGCGCGTCTTCCCCGCCGAGGTGCTCGACGCGCCGGTGCCGACGTCGGAGGAGGCGCAGCGCGAGCTGCTACTGCTGGCCGCGCGCCACCACGGCATCGGCACGCAGCAGGACCTCGGCCACTACTACATGGTGAAGCGCGCCGGGCCGCTGCTGCGCGACCTCGTCGACAGCGGCGAGCTGCGCGAGGTGAGCGTCGAGGGCTGGAAGCAGCCGGCGTACCTGCACCCCGATGCGAAGCTGCCGAGGCGGACCGAGGCGCGGGCGCTGCTGACGCCGTTCGACCCGCTGATCTGGACGCGCGAGCGGGTGCAGCGGCTCTTCGGCTTTCACTACCGCATCGAGATCTACGTCCCCGAGCCTGAGCGCGAGTACGGCTACTACGTGCTGCCGTTCCTGCTCGGCGATGAGCTGGTGGGGCGGGTCGACCTGAAGGCGGATCGGGCCGCGGGCACGCTGCGTGTGCAGTCGGCGTTCATCGAGGATGGCCGCGACCCGCACCGTGTCGCGCCGGAGTTGGCGGCGGAGCTGCAGACGATGGCTGGCTGGCTCGACCTCGATGGCGTCACTGTCGGCCGTCGCGGCAACCTCTCGACGGTGCTGCGGGCGGCTCTGGCCTAGCGCAGTTCGACGACACCACCTGCGGTGCGCAGCCGCGCGATCAGTCGCGGCTCCGGCCCCGCATCGACGTCGAGTGCGACATCGAGCGCCGCGAGCAGCGGGCGTATTGCGTCGGGCGTCGGATGCTCCGCGCGCAGCGAGTCGAGCGTCACGCCGCCGGGCGCGGTCAGCGCAGGATGCGGGCTCCCACCCCAGTCGATCAGGAACGGCACCAGCCAACCGCCCTCGGACTGACCCGACGGCGTGAGATGCCACGCGAGCGTCACGCCGTCCGGCCGCTCGCGACTCATCGCGAGCGCCGGGCCGGGGTCGTAGCCCGCGACCCTCGCACGCTCGATGCGCGCGTCGATGTCGGGCGCCTTCGCGGCCCACGTGCGCAGCTGCGGCACCGTGAGGTCGTCGAGTCCGAACCCGCGCGGCTGCGCCACTTCGGGCTGCTCCGGGTCGGGCCCGATGATCTCGAGGTAGTGATCGGCACCGAGCGAGATCAGCGCGTTGTACGTTCCGCGCCCCGGATGGCGTCCGCCGAGCACCGCGCGCACGCCGAGACGCGCTTCGAGGTCGTCGACAGCGGCATCGAGGTCGGGCGTGGCGTAGACGAGGTGATCGAGCATCGCGGAGTGCCCTCCCGAGAACGTGCGGTGTGCTACTTCTTCTTCGGGTTCGTCAGTTCCACGTCGTCGCGGCAGAGCGGGCAGTCGGCGGGTTCCCAGCTATCGATGTTCAATTCGGTCGCCGCGAAGAAGGGGACGCCGAAGTCGGCCTGGCCACCGGTGCGATCGACCATCACCGCGACGCCGACCACCTCGCCGCCGGCCTCGCGCACGGCGTCGAGCGTCTGCACCACGGAGCCGCCGGTAGTGAGAATGTCATCGACGACCAGCACCCGCTCGCCGGGCTCAAGCGTGAAATCGCGCTGAATCGAGAGCCCGCCCGCGTCGTTCTTCTCCGCGATCACGCCGCGCAGGTCGAGCTGGCGCGCCACCTCGTAGGAGAGGATCACGCCGCCAGTGGTCGGGCCGACGACGGTGACCGGCTGGTGTTCGCGCATCGCGTCGGCCATGCGGCGGCAGACGACTTCCGTCTTCTCCGGCCACTGCAGCAGGTTGAACTTCTCCATGTAGCGATCGGAGTGACGCCCGGACGTGAGCAGGAAGTGACCGGAGAGGTACGCCCCGGCGTCCTCGAATGTCTTGAGGATTTCAGCGTCTACGGCGATGAGAGTGCTCCCGATAGCTGCGGCGAACCCACCGGTTCGCCCTCCTGGTGGCTGACACGACCAACGCGGGTGAGCGGCCAGTACAGCAACTCGGCGCGCCCGATCACCTCGCTGCGTTCCAGCATGCCCCACGAGTGCGAGTCGAACGAGTTGTTGCGGTTGTCGCCGAGCACGAACAGCTTGTCATCGGGCACTAACTGCGGGCCGAAGCTGTAGGTCGGCGCGGCCGCGATGAACGGCTCATAGACGGCGACGCCATCGACGTAGACGATCCCATCGCGCACCTCGACCGTCTCGCCGGGAATCGCGACGACACGCTTGATGAAGTCTCGATCACCCCGCCCCGGCGCGTGGAAGACGATCACGTCTCCCTGCTGGGGATCGCCGAACGGCCGCCACGTTTCGTTGTCGGTTCCCGGCAGCCACGCGAGGTTGAATGAGCGATAGGCGAGCTTGTTCACGATCAAGAAGTCGCTGTGCGAGAACGTCGGATCCATCGAGCGGCCATCGACGACGAAGTTTTGCGCCACGGTGCGCACGCCGAGGAACATGATCAGCGCGAGCGCGATCACCTCAAGCGTCTCGGCGGCCGCGCTGAGGCTAATCGGGGACGCGAAGCCCCGCGACTGCGGCAGCGGCGGCGGATAGAACCACGGATCGAGTTCGCTCAGGCCGTCGTGACTCGCGGCAGCGACAGGCGCTGCCGGCGGGAGATCGAACGGGGACGCGGTGCCGACGGAAGCTGATTCCAGCATTGCACCAAGTATAGCAACGGGCCCCGTTAGCCCCACGCCCGTAGCCGAGCCGCGCGGTCCGCTATGCGCGCTGCGCCGCGCCGAGGTGGTCGATGCGGCTGACGGCGACCTCGGCGACCGCCGCACGCGCCCGTTGCAGCGCCGGCCGAGGGTCGTTGCCGCTGGTCTCCGTGAGCGCGCGCGCGAAGGCGGCATGCAGCTCACTGCTCACATTCACCTTGCGGATGCCCGCGCTGACGGCGTCGCGGAGCTGCGCCAGCCGCACGCCCGAGCCGCCGTGCAGCACGAGCGGCAGCGCCAGCGTCGCCGCGCGCAGCTCGCGCACGAGGTCTAGCCGCACCTCGCCGGCCAGCCCGTGCGCGGTGCCGACGGAGACGGCAAGCGCGTCGACCTGCGTCTGATCGATGAAGCGTTGCGCGGCCTCCGGCTCGGTCAGCACCGACTCGGAGGTGATCACGCCCGGCTCGCGCCCGCCGACGTGCCCCAGCTCCGCCTCCAGCGCCAGACCGGCCGCAGCAGCGACCGCGTACGCCTCGCGAGTCTCGAGGACGTTGCGCTCCAGGGGGTAGGTCGAGCCGTCGTACATCAGCGACGTGAAGCCCTCCCTCACGGCCGCCCGCAGCAGTTCGACGCTTGCGCCGTGGTCGAGGTGCACCGCCACCGGCACGCTCGCCTGCGTGGCGATCGCGCGCCCTGCCGCGGCGGCAACCGCCAACCCACCAAAGTGCTCGATGTTCGACGCGTTGAACTGCAGCAGCAGCGGGGCCCGGCGCGCCTCGGCGGCATCGATCACGCCGAGCGCGAGTTCGATGTTCGAGACGTTGAAGCCGGGCACAGCGAAGCCACCGCGCTCCGCGGCGTTCAGTAATTCGATCCCCGGTACCAGCGGCACTGGCCACCTCCGGTGCGCGTCGGACGAGCGCGCGACTTCCCCGAGGGGCATGCTAGAGGAAGCCCCACCGAGGAGGACAGACGTGAACCGCCAGAAGTTCGCAGCATTCGCGCTCGCAGGCATCGCCCTGCTGACCGCTGCGTGCACCGCCGCCGACACCACCGTCGTGCTCAGCCAGCCCTCGCAGTCCGGCATCTCCGTCAGCGGGCGCGGCACCGTCGCGGTCACGCCGAACATCGCCGTGCTCACGCTCGGCGTCGAAGTCACGCTCGCGACCGTCGGCGACGCGCGCGCCGAGGCCGCCGACGCGATGACGGCGATCCAGGCGTCGCTGACCGCCAACGACGTCGCCGCGACCGACATCAAGACGCAGTCATTCAGCATCCAGCCGCAGTACGACTACCGACGCGACGGCCCGGCGGAGATCATCGGCTACCGCGTCGCGAACAGCCTCGTGATCAAGGTGCGCGACATCGACACCATCTCCACGGTGCTCGATGACGCCGTCGATGCCGGCGGCGATACGGTGCGCGTCAACGACATCTCGTTCACCGTCGATCAGCCCGAGCAGTATCAGGGCGAGGCGCGGCAGCTCGCGGTCGAGGACGCGCGCGAACGGGCAGAGACGCTCGCCGCGCTCGCCGGCGTCACGCTCGGCAAGGCGCGGTCGGTCTCCGAGAGCAGTTTCGGCGGGTCCTCGTTCGATGGCGGCTTCGGCGGCGCCATTCTCTCCGCAGCTTCCCGCGGGCCAACACCGATCTCCCCCGGTGAGGCGGAGATCTCGCTCAGCGTCTTCGTCGTCTACGACATCGACTAGCGGGGGCCACCAATGCGAAGTCGCGGAACACGCTCATCGCTACTGCTGACGGCGCTGCTCGCAGCGGCCGTGCTGCTCGTCGGATGCGGCGGCGGCACGACAACGATCACCGTCGATCAGGGCCAGCAGCAGACCGGTATCTCCGCCACGGGCACCGGCACCGTCACGGTCGCGCCGGATATCGCGACGCTGAACATCGGCATCGAAGTGACCGGCCAGTCGATCGCCGAGGCGCGCGACGAGGCGGCGACCGTCGCGACGCGGCTGCACGACGCACTCAGCGCGAACCGCGTCGACGGCAACGACATCGCGACGCGCTACTTCCGCATCTACGCCCGCTACGCGCCGCTTGAGCCATGCCCGAAGAGCGAGATCGAACTAGTGCCCCGCGCGCTCCCCGCTCCGCTCGTCGACCCCGTCCCCGCGCCAGTCCCCGCCCCGCTGTCGCCATCGACGTCTGCCGCGACCAGCGAGCCGTCCGTCGCGACATCGTCGGCTCTCGCGGCCCCGGAGCCCGCTCCCGATACCGAAGACGACGAGTCGGCCGCGCAGGCGGTGCCCTGCGCCCTCGACCTGCCGCGCATCTCCGGATTCACGGTCACGAACCAGCTCGTCGTCACGATCCGCGACATCGACTCCACCTCGCAGGTGCTCGACGCCGCGATCGAGGCGGGTGGCGATGCGGCGCGCGTCGATAACGTCGCGTTCGCCGTCGATGAGCCGGAGCAGTACCTCGATGCGGTGCGCGAGGAGGCGATGATCGACGCGAGGCAGCGCGCCGAGGAGCTGGCGACCCTCGCAGGCGTCGAACTCGGCGGCGTGCGCTCGATCTCGGAGAGCAGCGGCTCGATCTTCGCCGCGCGCGCCTTCCAGGATTCGGCGCTCCGAGCGGCACCCGCGCCGACCTCGCTCTCGCCGGGAGAGAGTGAACTTTCGCTCTCCGTCTCCATCGTGTACGACATCAAGTAGCCGTAGCCTCCCTGCCAATCCCGGCAGACTGTATCCTTGGCATACGGCAACCGGCCTCTCCCCCGCTCATGAGGTGCACCGTGGTTCTCAGTGACCGATCCATCGCCGAAGCGCTTGCGTCAGGCAGACTCGTGATCGAGCCGATCGGCGAAGAGGCGCTGCAGCCTGCGTCCGTCGATATCCGGCTCGACCGCCAGTTCCGCGTCTTCCGCAACCACCGCGACTCGTACATCGACGTCCGCGAGCCGGTCGAGGACCTCACCGAGGTCGAAACGATCGAGGACGATCAGGCGTTCGTATTGCATCCGGGCGAGTTCGTGCTCGGCTCCACGCTGGAGCGCATCAAGCTCGCGGATGACCTCGTCTCCCGCGTCGAAGGCAAGTCTTCGCTCGGGCGACTCGGCCTGCTCGTGCACGCGACCGCCGGCTATGTCGACCCCGGCTGGGACGGGCATCTGACGATGGAACTCTCGAACGTCGCCAACCTGCCGATCCGCCTCTACTACGGCATGAAGATCGGCCAGCTCTCGTTCCTGGAGCTAACCACCGCCGCCGAGCACCCGTACGGCTCCAGCGAGTTGCACTCCAAGTACCAGGGCCAGACCGGCCCGACCGCCAGCCGCGGCTTCACCGACTACCAGGCCGGGAAGCGCTGACAGGGGTGCCCGCCTCCGAGTTCATGCAGAGCGCGCTCGCGGAGGCGATCCGAGGGCAAGGCACCACGTCACCAAACCCGTCCGTTGGCGCGATCGTCGTTCGCGACGGCGAGATCGTCGGACGCGGCTACACGCAGCCGCCCGGTGGCGACCACGCCGAGATCGGCGCGCTGCGCGAGGCGGGCGAGCGGGCACGCGGTTCGACGGTCTACGTCACGCTCGAGCCGTGCAGCCACTTCGGCCGCACCCCGCCGTGTACTAACGCCCTGATCGCCGCCGGCGTCTCGACCGTTCACTTCGCGCTGCTCGACCCCAACCCGGAGGTCTGCGGCGTAGGTGAGCGCCTGCTGCGCGAGGCCGGCGTCGAGGTCGGTCGTGACGATGGCACCGACGAGGCGCGGCGGCAACTCTCCGGCTACCTCAAGCACCAGGCGACCGGGCTGCCGCTCGTCGTCGTGAAGTACGCCGCCTCACTCGATGGCCGCATCGCTGCCTCATCGGGCGACTCGCGCTGGGTCTCCGGGCCGGAGACGCTGGCGTGGGCCCACGCCAACCGACCGGGGCTCGACGCGATCGTCGTCGGCTCGAACACCGTCGTCGTCGACGACCCACAGCTCACCGCGCGGCCCGGCGGCACGACCGAGGGCGCACACCAACCGATGCGCATCGTGCTCGACTCGCGCGGGCGCACGCCGGACGACGCAGCCGTGCTGACCGGCGACTCATTGACGTTGGTCGCTACCACCGACGGCTCGCCGGCCGAGTGGCGAGAGCGCATGGCAGCGCGTGGCGCCGAGGTGCTGGTGCTGCCCGCCTTCGATGGCCGCGTCGACCTCGAAGCGCTGATCGCGGAGCTGGGGAACCGGGGAATGCTCACCGTGCTCTTCGAGGGGGGCGGCGTGGTGCTTGGATCGCTCTTCGATCGCCGCCTCGTCGACCGCGTGGACGCCGTGATCGCTCCGATCATCGTCGGTGCGGCTGACGCGCCGGCCGCCGTCGCGGGGCGCGGCATCGAGCGCATGGCGCAGGCACCGAGGCTGCGCGACATCAGCGTCGAACGGCTCGGCGACGATACGCTGATCTCCGGCACACCCGTCTGGCCGCACGACGACGCAACCGCAACACCGACGAGCAGCGAGGAGCGCTGATGTTCACCGGAATTATCGAAGAGGTCGGCACCGTTCGCCGTGCCGAGGGTGGCGAGTTGATCATCGAGTGCCACACGGTGCTCGCGGAGACTGAGCTCGGCGCGTCGATCGCCGTCAACGGCGTCGATCTCACGGTGCGCGCGATGGACGGCGACTCGATGACCTTCGATGTCATGCCGGAGACGTTCCGACGCTCAAACCTCGGCGAGGTGGCCGAGGGCAGTGTGGTCAACCTCGAACGCTCGGTGACCAGCGAGACCCGCATGTCGGGACACGTCGTGCGTGGCGTCGTCGAGACGACGTGCGAACTTGAGAGCCTGACGCCCGAGGGCGACGCAATCATCGCCCGCTTCCTCACGGAGCCGGAGTTCCTGCGCGTGATCATCGTCAAAGGGCCAGTCTGCCTGGACGGCATCTCATTGACGACGGTCGCCCGCGATCACGAGTCCTTTTCCGTCTCGCTCGTCCAATACACACAGGAACACACAAACCTGACCGCCCGCGAACCGGGTGATAAGGTCAATCTGGAGACCGACATCATGGCTCGGTACGTTGAGCAACTGCTGGAAGAGCGGGCGGCTACCTGATCAGGCGCCGACCAACGAACAACCCAAGGTGGGGGGATAGCAGAGTGGCAACAAAGCGCAAGAAGCCGGCACCCGTGATCGCGACCGTCCCGGAGGCGATCGACGACTTTAAGAACGGGCGCATGGTGATCATCGTCGATGATGAGAGTCGCGAGAATGAGGGCGATGTCTGCATCGCCGCAGAGTTCGCCACTGCCGAGACCGTCAACTTCATGGCGACCTACGCCAAGGGCCTGATCTGCACGCCGCTCTCCGGCGCGCGACTCGATGCGCTGGACCTGCCGATGATGACGCAGGCGAACAGCGCACCGCTGGGCACGGCCTTCACGATCAGCGTCGAGGCCCGCGAGGGCGTCACCACCGGCATCTCGGCCGCCGACCGCGCTCGCACGATCCAGGTGCTGAGCGACCCGGAGAGCAGGCCGCGCGATCTGACACAGCCCGGCCACATCTTCCCGCTGCGAGCCCGCGAGGGCGGCGTGCTGGTGCGCGCCGGCCAGACCGAGGCCTCCGTTGATCTCTGCAAGCTCGCGGGGCTTGAGCCCGCCGCCGTGATCTGCGAGGTGATGAAGGACGACGGGACGATGGCCCGCCTGACCGACCTCAAGCGCTTCGGACGCAAGCACGGCATCAAGATCGTCAGCGTCGCCGACCTGATCGCCTACCGGCTCGCCAACGAGCGCCTGATCGAGCGCGTCGACGAGGCCGAGATGCCGACAAAGTTCGGCGAGTTCCGCGCGGTCGGCTACCGCACGATGATCGACACCAAGGAGCACCTTGCGCTCGTGATGGGCGACTTGACGACCGGAGAGCCCGCGCTCGTGCGCGTGCACGACCAGTGCGTCACGGGGGACGTCTTCTCTTCGAGGCGCTGCGACTGCGGGGAGCAGCTCGATGCGGCGATGGAGCGGATCGCCGAAGAGGGGCGTGGCGCGATCGTCTACATGGATCAGGAGGGCCGCGGCATCGGCCTGCACAACAAGATCCGCGCCTACCGGCTGCAGGACGAAGGGCTCGACACCGCAGAGGCAAACGAGGCGCTCGACCTCCCGGTTGAGGCGCGCGAGTACGGCATCGGCGCACAGATCCTCGTCGATCTGGGCCTCAGTAAGCTCAAGCTGATGACGAACAACCCGACGAAGATCGAGGAGATCGACACCTTCGGCGAGATTCGCGGCGTGGGGCTGGAAGGCTACGGCCTGCAGGTCGTCGAGCGAGTGCCGCTCGAGATCGAACCGAACGAGCACAACATCCGCTACCTGATCACGAAGCGCGACAAGATGGGCCACCTGCTGGACAAGACCGTGCCGGACTCGGGTTCCTGATCGCGTGCGGCTGATCGAGGGGGCTCGCGACGGCTCCAGCCTGCACATCGCGATCATCGCTTCGCGCTTCGACAAGGCAAACGTCCTCGACGCACTGATCGATGGTGCGACGTCCGCCGCGAGCGAATGCAACGTCCCGGATGATGCGCTCGACCTCGTCCGCGTGCCCGGCGCGTTCGAGCTGCCGATGACCGCGCGCCGGCTCGCCGCATCCGGCACGTACGACGCGATCGTGTGCATCGGTTCCGTTGTGCGCGGGGAGACGGCCCACTTCGACTACGTCGCGGGGGAAGCCGCGCGTGGCATCGCGGATGCAGCGGCGGACTTCGATCTCCCGGTAACGTTCGGCGTGATCACGGCCGACACCGACGAGCAGGCGCAGGCTCGCGCCGGCGGCGACGTCCGCAATACCGGTCGCGAGGCGATGCTCGCTGCTGTCGAGATGGCTATGCTGTTCGCGCAGCTCTCCACCGAATAGCCCTTCCGGGGATGGAGAACGCGTCCGATGAAGCTTCCTGAAGACCTGCGCCGCTCGGCTGGCGGCGAGAACATCGACCGCACCTCTCGCGACGCCATCCGGCTCGCGCACGACGCGCTGGACCGCTTCCCCGACCTCGTCCGCCGGCACAAGTTCATCGCTGGTGGAGCGGCGATCTCGTCGGCGCTCGTCGCCCTCGCGGGCGTCGCCGTCGCGCGGCGCATGCACCACGGCCAGACCGCCGACGACGCGGTCGCTGATGTCACGTCTGAGGAACTCGAGGGCCTGCGTGTGGTCACCGTCTCCGACGAGACCGATGAACTCGAAGTGGTCGATCCAACGTCGTCAAACGGCACTCGCCGTCCGACAGATGGAGCCGCACCGGTAGACACGCCGGCTGCGGAAGATGCGACCGAGACGACAGCGGCCCCGGCAGCTGAGGCTCCCGCAACCGAGGATCCGGACTCACAGGCTCAACCGACAGGGTAGGCACGCCGGCCGGACACGCAGCCGTCGTCGGGCACGATCTATCGCATCAGCGAAGGCTTGAGACTGACCGCTCGGAACGGGGCGTGGCTACTCGCCGTGAACGGCGTGTGTCCGGGGCGCTCTAGACGGAGACCGCCGCCTCTGATCGGCCAGCGGTGTCGGCGAGCAGACGTTCGCGGGCAACCGCGAGGTCGTCTTGAGTATCGATGTCCTGCCAGAGCAGGCCGTTGGCCGGAACCCACGTGGCGTCGCGACGCTCAGCGAGGATCTGGACGGCGCTACCAAGGGTGTGCTCACCGTTGGCGGCTGCCTCACGCAGTGCATCAAACAGCGGACGGCGGAACATGAAGACGCCGGTGTCGGCGGCATCGAAGTCCGTCAGGGTCTTACTGATCGCCGTGATATCCGTACCGCCGAGGCGCACCTTCGTCGCCTCGTCCAGGTCGTAGACACTCGGCAGATTGCGGTCGACGACGAGCGCACAGGTGCGCTCACCATCGTCGCGGTTGACGAGGCGACGGAGGAACTCGGGCGAATAGATGTGGTCGCTCATCAGCACGAAGAAGCGGTCATCGACGTGTGGCTCGCACGCGAGCGCGGACGCGCCGTTGCCGAGCTCCCACTGCGGGCTCTCTGCGATCTCCACGTCCAGACCGAGGCGGTAGCCAAGCGTGACGGCGCATTCCGCGACCTCATCACCGCGATGGCCGGCAACGACGATAAGGCGGTCGACACCGGCGGCCGCCGCCGTGCGCATCGAGCGCTCGATCAGCGTCATCCCCTCCAGCACCATCAGCGGCTTCGGCGGGTCGCCGTCGCGGTAGAGGCGGCTACCGGCACCGGCAGCGAGGATCACGGCAGGCGGCATCGCCTCACCATCGTTGAACTCGCTCCGTGTCATCGGCACCATCGGGCGCACGCTGCTCGTCGTCATCTAGACCATCTTTTCTATCGCCGGTGCGCGAACTATCAACAGCCCGGGGCAGCCGTGAGGGGACGCAATCCCCCGACAACGCCTCAGTCCGGCGACAGATGCCGCCGGAACGCGCACTCGAAATCTACTCTCGTTGTCCATGACCCCCGGAAGGGTCTGCGGTCGCGTCAGCGATCCGCGTTCTACCCTGTGCTTGCGAGGTGAGCTGACGGGCTAGACCGGTAGTTAGTCCTCGCCGAACTGGCGGCGATTCGCCCCAAGAATTGGTTCCCCCGCTCCCGCCTGACAGCGGGATTCAGCTACCCTTTGCTACCAGAATGCTCTCCGGCAGGTCAAGGTGAATCCTTGATTTCCTAGAACGTTCGTTCTATTCTCAGTTCACTCTACCACAGGAGGAATACGACGGCCTCCACCGCCAGCCCCGGACCCCGGCTGCCTCGCCGCATCGCCCACTGCGACCTCGATACGTTCTTCGTCGCGGTCGAGCGCGTCCACGACCGTTCGCTGATCGGCCGCCCGGTGCTGGTCGGCGGTGGCGGGCCGCGAGGGGTCGTCGCGAGCGCCTCGTACGAGTCGCGGGAGTTCGGCTGTCACTCGGCACAGCCGATGGCGCAGGCGCTGCGGCTCTGCCCGCAGGCAGCCGTGGTGCCGCCGCATTTCGACCGCTACCAACCGGTGTCGCGCGCCTTCCACCGCATCCTCAACGAGACGTCGCCGGTCGTAGAGTCGGTCGGCATCGACGAGGCCTACATCGACCTCACAGGCATCGACGGCACCGCCAACCCGAACGCAGCACGCACCGCCGGCGAGCGCATCCGCGAGCGCGTACACGCCGAGCTGGGGATCGCTGTGTCGATCTGCATCGCCGGTTCGCGCACGACCGCAAAGGTTGGCTCAGACCTCGCCAAGCCCGACGGGCTGATCGAGGTTCCGCTGGAAGGCGATGCGGCGTTCCTTGCCGGGCGTCCCGTTCGCGACATTCCCTCAGTCGGGCCGATCTTCGGCGCACGGCTACACGAGCTGGGCATCCGCACCGTTGGGCAGGCGGCCGAGCTGGATCGCGAGTGGCTGGAGCAGCGGTTCGGGCAGTCCGGCCTGATGCTGCACGATCGAGCGCGCGGCGTTGACCCCTCCGCCGTCCGCGCGGGCGGACGACCGGCGCGATCGATCTCACGTGAGGTCACCTTCAATCGCGACGTCACCGATCTCGGCGCGCTGCGTCGCACGCTCCGACGTCACGCCGAGCGCGTTGGCGCGGACCTGCGACGCGCGGACAAGCGCGCCCGCACCGTCACGCTCAAGCTGCGCTGGCTGGACTTCACGACGCTCACCCGTAGCCACACCCTGGATCGGCCCACCCAGGCGACTGCGGCGATCGCCGACGCGGCGGAGGAGATGCTTGGCCGCGTCACCCGCAGCGAGGGCTTTCAGCCCGTCCGCCTGATCGGCCTCGGCGCAACGAACCTCGTTGACGATGTGCGGCAACTCGGTTTCGACGCGCTGCGGCCCGCGGATGCCGAAGAGGAGCGTCAGGAGCGACTCGACCACACGCTCGATGATCTGCGCGACCGCTTCGGTGATGCCTCCGTCAACCGCGGACCGGAGCAGCCTCGAGGGCGCTGAACACAGAGCGGCCCCGCCACTCGGGAAGTAGCGGGACCGCTTGGTAGTCTGCAGTCAGCCGTGAAGCGCTGTACTACGCGGCCTTCGCCTCCGCGGCCTGCTCCGAAGCACCGATCCAAACCAGGAACTCGGCCAGCTCGGTGGTGATCTCGCTGAGACCGTCAGCCTGGGCGGTCATGTCGCCAACCTGCGCCGTCACCTCTTCCGTGCTCGCCGAGACCTCTTCACTGGAAGCCGCCGACTCTTCGGCCGCTGAGCTCGCCGCATCGATCTGCTCGAGGATGCCGTTGCTCTGGCCGGTGATCTGCTCGGCCAGCGCGTTGTTCTCCTGCGCCAGCCCACCGACCTGCTCGATCACCCCCGCAAGGGTGGTCGCCGAACTGTCGGCGAGACCGGTGCTCTGCTCAATCGTCGTGACCTCGCCACCGAGCTCGGTCGAAACGCCGACGATCCGTCGCAGGCCGTCACCCGCCTCACGTGCCTTCTCCGACCCGGACTCCACGTCCTGGATCACGGCCGACATCGCCGAGACGCTGCGGTCCATGCCCGCCTGTACCTTCTCGATCAGCGAGGCGATGTCCTTCGCCGCGCCGCTTGAGCGTTCGGCGAGGCTGCGCACCTCGTCAGCGACAACGGCAAATCCGCGACCCATGTCGCCGGCGCGTGCCGCCTCGATTGCCGCGTTCAACGCGAGCAGGTTTGTCTGGTCGGCAATCTCGCCGATCGTCTGAGTGATCGCGCCGATCTCCTTGCCGCTCTCGCTCAGCTCTTCGATCTGCGACGACGTTGAGACGACGGCCGAGTTGATGGTCTCCATCGCCTCGACGGTCTCCTGCACGGAGCGCATGCCTTCCTCGGCAGCCGACTGGCTCTCGTCTGACTTCTCCGCCGCGCGGGAAGCTGCGTCGGCGACATCGGTCAACGCCTCGCGCATCTCCGTCGATGCGATGTTCGCCTTCTCGACGCCGGTGGACTGCTCCGTGGCGCCCTTGGAGACCTGAGCGACCGCCTGCGTCAGCGTATCCATCTCACCACGAGCATTCGTCATGGTCTCGGTCTGGTCGGCGGCACCCTGCGCGATCTGCTGGATCGCGCCGGCGATCTCCCTCGCAGCCGTGTCGACCTGGTTCGTGCCACCGGAGAGCGCCGTCGCAGCCGGGCCAAGGCGGCCATTCACCTGTACGAGGCGGTTCATCAGGCCATTGACGTAGGCCTCGACGGCGAGCGAAGCGTCCACGGTGAAGATCTTCTGGAACGCCATCACGGTGTCCAGCAGCTCTTGCCCGTCCAGGTGCTCGGCGAGTCGCGGGAAGATCAGCCCGGCGTACGTGGCGTAGTTGCCGACGTTCCAGCGAGGCTTCACGTCCAGCTCCGCGTGGCGAGCACCGATCTTCAGGCGGCTCTCGAAATATGCGTTATCGGTGCGAGCATCGAGGATGGAAAGGAAGTAGCCCTCCTGTGCACCCTCCAATGCGCCGCGATTGGACGCGGACTCCGTGACCTTCGCGCCGAAGGCCGGAAATCCGAATGAGTGATCGTAGAATTCGCGGGCAACGTCACCGGAGACCGGTCGCAGGTAGGCAGCCGCCGCCTGAATCAGTTCGGTGTCTCTGTCCGTGATCTGAACCCAGGCCAGGCGTGTCTGCTGGTCTGCGGCGTTCAAGCCGTACTGCTCCGTCAGCGATTGCTGAGTCACCATCGTTTCGATCCCCAATACCCTGCGAAAGAGCAAGTTCAGCTCAAAGCCTTTCGTACTGATAGTGCGGAACGAAGCACCGTACCGCCGATAAGGGAGTTCCCCAACTCGCCTTACAACTCAGAAACCTGTCAGTTAACCAACAGGCCAGCGGTAAAATCTGTGAGATGTCACCGCTCGGGGTCACGTCGATCAGATGGCGGACGCAGCTAGAAGCGGCCCGCCGGGAATCCGGCGGGCCGCTTCTAGCGCCGTCACCCCTTGCGAGGGTCGGGTGCATGTTGGTCTTGACTGCTAGGCAGCGGCAGCGTCCTCCGCGGCGTCATCCGCCGCTTCGTTCGCCGTCGGAACCGCCTGCAGCTCGTGACGCGATGCGTCCGAGCCTTCAAGGCGGAACGCCGAGACCTCGGTGCTGAGCTCGTCCGACATGCGGCCGAGGTCGACCGCGGCCGCCGACACCTGGTCGACCTGCGCCGTCATCTCTTCCGCCGCTGCCGAAACCTGCTCGGAGCCAGCCGCGTTCTCCTGCGCGATGCTCGCGATGTTGGTGACAGATTCCGCCGATGAACCGGCGATGTCCTTCAACTCACCAACGACGCCAAGCATCTCGGCGCTGGATCCCTTGAGCTGCTCCGAACCACTCGCGATCTCATCGATCTGCTGCTTCACTTCGTCGACCGATCCGAGGATCGCCGTCAGTGCCGCAGCGGCCTCTGCCGCTGCCGCCGTGCCGGCGTCCATCTCAGCCGCGCCCTCTTCCATCGCCCGCACCGTACCGTCGACGCCCTGCTGGACGCCGCCGATCAGCTCGGCGATCTCCTTCGTCGCTGACGAGACGCGCTCAGCAAGCTGGCGTACCTCATCTGCAACAACGGCGAAGCCGCGACCCTGCTCGCCCGCTCGCGCCGCCTCGATGGCGGCGTTCAGTGCGAGCAAGTTGGTCTGGGCTGCGATGTCTTCAATCACTGCCACGATCTTGCCAATCTCCTGTGATCGCTCACCGAGGCCGGCAATCTCGTCCGCGGCACCATCGATCGATGTCTTGATGCGCGCGATGCCATCGACCGTCGCCTGCACGCGGTCCGCACCGGCGCTGGCACGCTCGACCGTCTCACCGACGCCGTTCGTGGCCTCCTGAGCGTTGACCGCCATGCGGTCCGCGGCCTGTGCGACGTCGCGCTCCGCCTGCTCTTCGAGCCGCTGTGCGGACTGGTCGAGCTGGTCCATGCTCTTGCTGGTCTCTTGCACGCTGGTTGCCTGCTGGCTTGAGCCGTCAGCGACCTGTGAGGTCGTGCTCGCAACCTCCTGCGTCGCGCTGGCTGCCTGGTCGGCGGAGCGACCGAGGTCGTCCTTCGCCGAACCGAGCGAGTCAGCGATGTCGCGCACCTGCCCGATCGTCGAGCGCAGCTGCGTCACCATCGAGCTGAAAGCGACACCAAGTGCGTCACGCTCCGACTGCGGCGTGACATCGACCGTGAGGTCGCCACCGGCGATCGCCTCGGCGGTTGCTGCCGTCCCCGAGAGGTAGCCCTGCATCTGCACGAAAGCGTTGCCAAGAGCATCGACTTCCGACCGCGGCGTAACCTCGGTGCCGAGGTCGCCCTGGGCGATGTTGTTCGCTGCGGACGCCATCTCGTTGAGGTACTCGACCATCTCGCCAAAGCCAGCGGCCATGTCACCGATCTCGTCGTTGGTCGACACCGTAATGTCCTGCTCCAGGTCGCCCTGTGAGATTCCCTCAGCAGCCGCAACCATCTTGCGGACGCCACCGACGATGCCCTTGGCGATGAACCAGGCGAGGGCGGCAGCGATTGCCGTCGCTGCAACTGCGATGCTGATCAGCAGCATCGACGAATTGCCACTCGTCGAATCGGCGCTCGCCAGAGCGGCGTCGCCGAATGCTTCAACCTGAACCTCAGTCGCTCGAAGCGACTCAAGGATCGTTGCCACTGCAGGAACGGTGACGTCGACGCGGTTTGCGCGCGCGAGGTCGAGCTGCGTGGCGTAGAGGCCAACCGCGACGTTGCTCTCGACGAGCAGCGACACGTTGTTGCCATTGATGTATGAGACTGCGCTCGCGAACTGCGGTGAGTCCGGAGCGGCCGTCAGCACGACCTTGACCTGCTCGTGCATCGGCTCCCAGATCGAGGAGACGGTCGCGAGCTGCGCGGGCACGTCGCCCAGCGCGGCCGGCAGGCCACGCTCAGCGTTCCCGTTGATCAGATCGCCAAGTGTTGCGTTGAATTCATCCGATGTCGCCTGCAGCGAGTCACGAACGGAGAGGTTCCCGGCGGCAACAAGCAGTACTTCCTTGCTCATCCGCTGCGACAGCATGCGCTGGCGTCCGGAGATATTGAGTACCGCCGTGTTCGCACCACTGCCATCGATCAGATCCAGCGTCTCGCGAGCGGCCACCTGAAATGATTCGTGGCCAACATCCGCCGATTCCGCGGTCTCGCGGACCGAAGCGTTGCCCTTCTCCATCAGCGTCTGGAACGCCCCGTCGAAGCTCTCGACGGTGACGTCGAATTCATCGCGCAAACCTGTCGTGTCGCTGGTCATCAGAGCCTGTGCTTCAAGCTCCATCCCATCGAGCAACGCGATCTGCATCGACATCACTGCGTCGTCTAGTTCAGCCGATGTCTTGACGTCGGCTGTCGCGTCCGTCACTGAGCCCAGGCCCACGAATCCCACCGCGCTGACAACCAGCAGCAGCAGGACAGTGATCCCAAACCCTCCGTAGAGCTTGTTCTGAACCGTCATTCTCATTCTCTGTCTCCTCCGTCATCCCATTCGCCGAAGTCGGCACCCACGCCTTTACACCATTAACACTGCTAATTCAGCATTAACGTACGCGTGAGGGTTCTGTGGCCTTAATATTGGCAACTCCCGCCATCTCAGCGATCGGGGAGACCCCCAACGACGGCGCGCCGTCAGCGGCTCATCAGGCCTGACATCCCAGGAACGGAGCGAAACCGCAAAACTGGCATCTCTACCGGCAGATTTCCTGCTGGAAGACTGGGTAAACCTGCTGAAACTGTCCAAATCGCGCAATTTCGATCCTTGTCGCAAGCCACCGAGATCCGCACGCTTAATCGACGGTCGGCGCGCTGACGCTGCGGCCACGACGAGACACTCGCGCGGAGAGGTCAACGGATGCGGTATCGGACGATCGCCGGGACTGACATCGAGATCTCAGAGGTCGGCTTCGGCGTCTGGACCGTGACCGCCGGCTGGTGGGGCGAGAAGACCGACGACGAGGCGGTGACTATGCTCCGCCAGGCCTACGACCGCGGTATCAACTTCTTCGACACCGCCGACACCTACGGCAACGGCCGCGGCGAGACGATCCTCGCGCAGGCCTTCCCCGGCGCGGAGCGCGACAAGATCGTGGTCAGCACGAAGTTCGGCTACAACTGGCAGGCGAACATCGACGACCGCCGCGAAGGGCATGTCGAGGCTCCACACAGCTTCGAGTTGAAGTTCCTCGAAGAGGCGCTCGACAGCTCACTGCGCCGCCTCGACACGGACCGTATCGACCTCTGGCAGATGCACAACGTGCGCATGGAGTACATGCAGATCGACGACGTCTGGACCTTCCTCGACAAGGCGCGACGCGACGGCAAGGTGCGCAGCGTCGGGGTCGCGCTCGGCCCTGCCATCGGCTGGCTCGACGAGGGCCTCTTCGCGCTCGAACGCGACGTCGAGGTCGTGCACATGATCTACAACGCGCTGGAACTCGACCCCGGTCGCGAGTTGATCGCGGCCGCGAGGGAGGCGAACCGCTCGCTTCTCGTACGCGTGCCCCACTCCTCGGGGATGCTCGAGGGCGGCTACGACGAGCACACGACGTTCGACCCGAACGACCACCGCAACCACCGCATGCGCGGTTGGCTGCTGAACGGCGTGAAGAAGATCGAACAACTGGCGTTCCTCACGGACGGCACGGGCCGCACGCTCAGCCAGGCGGCGCTGCGCTTCATCCTCGACACGCCGGAGATCGTTGGCGCCCTGCCGAACATCTACGACGTCGACCAGCTCAACGAATTCGCCGGCGCGTCCGACTGCGCCGACCTCACGGCGGAGGAGTTCAAGCGCGTCGATGACCTCTACGAGTCGAACTACGGCGGCCTGCTGCCGGATGCCGAGGTCGACCCGCGCAAGCTCCATGAGCTGCTGGAAGTCTCTGCGTGACGTCGACGGAACACCCCCACGCCAGCGGAGCACCTGCCGCCGGCCGCCCAAGCGGTCCGCCGGCCAGTGCCTTCGGCGGGGGCGGCTCGCCCCATGGCGTGCAGTTCGTGAAGTTCAGCTTCTTCCGCGTCAGCGACGATGTGCGCCGCGGCTCAGACGCGGATCGCGTGGCGCTGGCGAAGACGCTCGCGTCGCAGCTCGAGCGGTCGAGCGAGCGCATGCTCACGCGTCTCTACTCGACGGTCGGCACCCGCGCCGACACCGACTTCCTGATTTGGCAGGTCGCCGATGAGCTCTCGCTGATCACCGACTGGCACGCGGAACTGCTCGGCTCCCCAGCCTCCGCCTCACTGCAGCGACCACACTCCTACCTCTCGATGACGATGCGGTCGATCTACACGAATCCTATCCACGAGGGCGCGGCGAAACGCGACAAGATCCGCGCAGACGGCGGCACCAACGACTACCTCTTCGTCTACCCGATGGTGAAGATCCGCGACTGGTACGAGCTCCCCGGCGAGGAGCGCCAGCGGATCATGAGCGAGCACATCGAGATCGGGCACAAGTACCACGAGATCAAGATCAACACCACGTACTCCTACGGCCTCGATGACCAGGAGTTCGTCGTCGCCTTCGAGGGGGACGACCCCGGCGAGTTCCTGGCGCTGGTACGCGAGCTGCGCGACTCCGAATCGTCCGCGTACACCGAGCGCGATACGCCGATGTTCACCTGCCGCCGCATGGAGAGCCCCACCGAGTTGATGAGCCACCTTGGCCTTGCACCGAGCGCATAGAAGGACGGACTGATGACGACTGAGACCCCCGCGAGCGTCCCCGTCTCGATCGACGACGAGACGAACGTGAAGATCCGTGAGGTCTCGGAAGACCAGCTCGGCGGATTCCATCGCGACCCGCTGGCGGAGATCAGTTCCCGTGCGGACGTCGCCATCGATGTCGTCGCGGAGCGCCTGCAGGCGATGGTCGCGGCCGGCGTGATCCGTCGCGTGCGACAGACGATGATCGCGAACCGCCTCGGCGAGGGGGCGCTCGTCGCGTGGCAGGTGCCGCAGGAGAAGCTGAACGACGCCTTCGACTACCTCTTCGAGCAGGATCCCGCTTCGGGTCACGTCGTGATCCGCAGCACAGACAGCGAGACGCTGGGCTCCGCCTACCGGCTGTGGACGACACTGAAGGTCCCGCAGGGCTACTCGATCGAGCGGCACTGCGACTACCTGGCCGAGCAGATCGGTGCGCTCTCCTACCGTGCGATGCCCGCGAAGGCGCTCTTCGCGCTCGGCGTCGGCCACCTGCGACGCAGGAACACGGAGCCGGGCGCACGTAGCGACGAGCCGGGCGAGATGATCACGGCAGAGATCGTCACGCTCGACGCTCGCGACTGGCAGGTGATGACGGCGCTGAAGCGCGAGCTTGAGCCGCACGAGATCACTCCGGACCTCTGGCGCCCGCGAGCGGACGAGGCTGGCGTCTCCCTCGACGAGTTCTACACGGTCGCTGAGTCGCTCCACGAGCGTGGCCTGCTCGGTCGCTTCTCGACCTTCCTCGAACATTCCAAGCCGCTGCCGGGGGGTGAGCGCGTGACGCGGTACAACGCCCTCTTCCACTGGGCGGTCACGAAGGGACGAGAGATCGACGCCGGGATCGAACTCGGTCGCCACCACATCATGACCCACGCCTACTGGCGGGACGCCGGGCCGGAGTTCGGAAACGTGAACGTGATGGGTGTTGCCCACGCGAGCGAGGACAAGCAGTACCTGCTGGAGCACAAGGCTGCGATCGACGCCCACCTTGAAGAGGCAGGCATCGAAATCTCGTACAGCAACGTCTTCTGGGGCGGACGCAGCAAGATCAAGCCGTCGGAGTTTTCGCCCGTGGCCTACCGCGAGTGGTGCACGCTCGTGGGAATCGACGCGGAGTCGATGCGAGCGACCGGATAATCGTGAGATGTGGGTGGTAAGCTCTCCATCTCTGTCGTCAGCGATTGCCAGAATTGACGAGGTTCTGAAGTGACAACCAGGAAAACAGAAGCGGATAACGGGGAAACCCGATGGGTGAACCTCGGACGGGCGTGCGAGATTCTCGGCGTGAACGAATCCACCGTCCGTCGCTGGGCCGATGCCGGCCAGATCCGCTGCTTCCGCACCCCCGGTGGGCATCGCCGTTTCGCTGAATCCGACCTGGTGACGCTGACCGAAGGCGGCGGCGGTACGCAGCACGAGCTTGAGACCGCGGCGGTGCGGCGCATCCGACGCACGCTGCACTCCGGCAGCGACGCCGGCGACTGGTACAGCGACATCCACGAGGACGAGCGCGAGGCGTTGCGCCCGCTCGGCCGTCGGCTGGTGGAACTCGTCGAGACGTTCATCGCGGCCTCCGGCGACGAGGAGCGCGAGGGGATTGAGGCGGAGGTCGACAGCATCGGCACGACCTACGGTCAGATGCTCTACCAGCGAAACACGCCGCTGCTGCAGGCGGTGCAGGCCTTCACCTTCTTCCGCAAGTCTCTCGATGACACGGCGAAGCAACTGGCAGAACGCAGTCAACTGACCCCGGACGAGGCAGCGAAGGCGCGCGAGGCGATCGCCGGACTCGCTGATCGGGTCCTGCTGGGAGTCACAGGCGCATACGACACCGCTACGGCGGGTACTAAGTAGAACGGATACCCAATGGGCTTTTACCCGATGTTTATGGAGATGGAACGGCGCAAGGTGGTGTTGATCGGTGGCGGCCACGTCGCGCTTGAGAAGATCGTCAAACTGATCGATGCCGACGCCGACGTCACGGTGATCTCTCCCGAATTGGGGGAACCGATGCAGGCACTGATCGACGATGGCAAGGCGAAGCTGTTGCAGCGCGCCTATGAGCCCGGCGACATCATGGGCTACGAGATCGTGATGATCGCGACCGATGACGGCGAGGTGAATCGCGAGATCGCCGCCGAGGCCCGTGCCGCGAGGATCTGGGTCAACGCGGCCGACGACGTGAACAACTGCGACTTCATCCTGCCCTCCATGCTGACGCGCGGGAAGATCACGATCGCGATGTCCACCGCAGGCACGAGCCCGGCGATGGCGCGCTGGCTGCGCGAGAACGTGAGCGAGTTCCTGAGCGAGGAAGTCGAGATGCTCGGCGACCTCCTTGCGGAGGTGCGAATCCTCGCCCGTGAGCGCGACTTCGAATGCGCTGGCGAGTGTGGCCTGACGCGCACGCCGCCGCCGCTGTTGTGCCCGACATGCCCGAACCGCATCCCCGCAGACCTCTGGCAAGACGCGATCGGCCAGGTGCGCGGCACGTTGCGCCGGGCCGCCGACGAGCTGCGCGAGGCGCAGGAACGCGAGGGCGAACTCAGTGAGGAACTGGCCGCCGTGGTGCGCAGGGGCGCCTACGCGGACGCGAAGAAGGAATTGATCGAGATCCTCGGCATCGAACAGCCGCTGCTCACGCGAGCCGGCTAGGAATAGAACGGATCGGGAACGGGCCCAATGCTCACCTTCGTTGGAACCAGCCATCACAACGCACCGCTCGACGTGCGTGAACGGCTGACGGTCGGCACCGACGACGTACCTGCACTGCTGGAATCCGTGAAGCGCTGCTTCGGTGCGGGTGCGGTCGTCGTGACCTGCAGCCGCTTCGAGCTGTACCTCCCCGGCACATATTCCCGCGAGGCCGTGATCGAGTTTCTGGTCGAAGAAGCCGGTGCCGACCCGGAACTCGCGGAGTCGTTCTTCGAGTTCCGTCGAGATGCCGACGCGATCGACCACTTCTACGCAGTCGCCGCTGGCATCGACTCGATGGTGCTCGGCGAATCGGAGATCCTCGGACAGGTGCGCAATGCGTTCTCGGACGTCGTCGATGCCGGTGCGGACAACGCGCTGCTTTCGCGGCTCTTCCACAACGCGATCCGAGTGGGACGCCGCGCCCGCACGGAGACAGAGATCGGACGGCACACGCTCTCGATCTCGTCGGTCGCCGTTCAGCAGGCGCGCATCCTCAACCCCGCCGTCGAGGACGCGACGGTGCTCGTGATCGGGGCCGGCGACGCCGGGCGCGTCGCCGCCGAGTCGCTGGCGGAGCACGGCGTCGGACGCGTGCTCGTCGCGAACCGCACGGCCCAGCGCGCCACTTCGCTCGCGAGCGACCTTGGTGGCGAAGCGATCGCGTTCGATCGACTGTCCGACGCGCTCAGCGAGAGTGACGTCGTGATCTCAGCATCGGGGTCACAGGACCACCTCGTGACGCGCGATCAATTGGCCGGAGCGATGTCCGGACGCGACCAGCGCCCGCTCTCCGTGATCGACATCGGCCTGCCGCGCGACTTCGACCCACTGGTGCGCGAGATTCCCGGCGTCGCCTACCGCGACCTCGACGACCTGCAGACCGTAATCGCCGAGCACATCAAGGCGCGCGAGGGCGAGGTCGGCGACGTGCGAGCGATCGTGACCGAGGAGACCGCGAGCTTCGTCGAGTGGTGGGAGCAGCTCCAGGTGGTGCCGACAATCGCCGCCCTCACAGAGCACGCTGATGACGTTCGACAGCGCGAGGTGGAGAAGTCACTGCGGCGCATGGACCTCGATGACCGGCAGATCGAGCAGCTCGACGTGATGACGCGGGCGATGGTGAAGCAACTGCTGCACGACCCGATCACGAACCTGCGTGAGCATGGCGACCAGGACGAATACGTCCAGACGCTGCGCTCACTCTTCAACCTCGGCGAGCCGGACGTGCCGGTCGTGCCGGTTGATGGCGAATGACCGGCGGCAGCCCACGCCTGCGATTCGCCACCCGGGCGTCACAGCTGGCGCTCGTGCAGACCGAGCTCGCGATTGCCGCACTGAACGCAGCCAACGCCAAGATCGAGACCGAGACCGTCGAGGTCAGCACCGAGGGTGACCGCGACCGCGAGACGCCGCTGACGGTGCTCGGCGGGCGCGGCGTCTTCGTCCGCGCGGTCGAAGAGGCGCTGCTGACGGGAGCGGCCGACATCGCGGTCCACTCGCTCAAGGATGTCCCCACCGACGTCCCCGCAGGCCTCACCCTCGCCGCCTTCCTGCCGCGCGAAGACCCGCGCGACGTGCTTGTCGCCTCTGGCGGCCGCCGGCTCGCCGACCTCGCTGCCGGCGCGCGCGTCGGCACCAGCTCGCGCCGCCGCGTCGCCCTGCTGCGCGCGATGCGGCCCGACCTTGAGACGCTCGACATCCGCGGCAACGTCGACACGCGGCTGCGCAAGGTCGCGGACGGCGAGTACGACGGCGCAATTCTCGCGGCCGCAGGCCTGCGCAGGCTCGGCCGTTTCGACGAAGCGACTCAGGTGTTCGAGGAGATGGCCTTTATGCCCGCGCCCGGGCAGGGCACGGTCGTGTTGCAATGCCGCGACGACGACGACGCCACGATCGAGCTGCTCTCAACCATCGACGACACCGAGACGCGCACCGCCGCCGAGGCTGAGCGGGGCTTCCTCGCAGCACTCGGCACCGGCTGCTCACTGCCGGTCGGCGCGTACGCCCGGCTCTCCGGCGATCTGCTCGCCCTGCGCGGCATGATCGGCAGCGACGAGGACGGCACGCTGCCCGCATTCGGCGACGTCACCGGCCCGCCCGCCGAAGCCGAGGCACTGGGTCGCGGTCTCGCCGAGCGGCTACTGGCAGGCGAATCAACGTCGGAGGCAGAGACCGAGGCGGGGGCCACCCCGTGAGCGGAGCGATCGACGCAGCCGAGGCTCGAGGCCACGTCTGGCTCGTCGGTGCCGGTCCGGGCGACCCGGGGCTGATCACGCATGCCGGGCTGAGCGCGCTACGGCAGGCGGAGGTCGTGCTCTACGACCGGCTGGCCCCCGCGGCGCTGCTCGACGAGTGCCCGCCCGACACACTGCTGATCAACGCCGGCAAGGCCGCCGGCGACCACGTGATGACGCAGGACGAGATCAACGCCTCCCTGATCGAGCACGCGCAGGCCGGCAGGCGCGTCGTCCGCCTCAAGGGCGGCGACCCTTACGTCTTCGGGCGCGGCGGCGAGGAAGCGGTGGCGCTCGAGTCGCACGACCTCTCGTTCACGGTCGTCCCCGGGATCACCTCCGCGATCGGGGGACTGGCCTACGCGGGCATCCCGATCACACATCGCGGCGTCGCCTCGTCCTTCGCGGTGATCACTGGCCACGAGGATCCGACGAAGCCCGATCAGGCGGTGCACTGGGACCGCCTCGCGACTGCCGTCGACACGCTGGTCGTGCTGATGGGCGTCGGCAACATCGATGCGATCGCCACCGCGCTGATCGCCGCAGGGCGCGACGCCGCGACGCCCGCCGCACTGGTCCACGCCGCCGCGACACCGGACCAGCGAGTGGTTGAAGCGCCGCTCGACGAGATCGCGGCGGCCGCCGTCCGCGAAGAGATCGCGGCACCCGCGCTCTTCGTCGTTGGCGACGTCGTGACGCTGCGCGCCCAGCTCTCGGCTGGCGGCGGCGCACTGGCAGGCCAGCGCGTGCTCGTCACGCGTTCGCACAGCCAAGCGTCGACGCTCGTCGAGCTGCTGCGCGCCGAGGGCGCGACGCCCGTCGAACTGCCCGCCATCGAGGTAGAGCGGCGCGCCGACAGCGCCGAGGTGGCCCGTGTCGTGACGGCCCTGCGCGAACGCGCCTACAGGTGGGTCGTCTTCACGTCCGCAATCGCGATCGATGTCTTCCTCGACCTGCTCGCCGAGCACGAGACCGACACGCGCGTCTTCGCCGGCGCGCGCATCTGCGCGATCGGCGACGCGACGGCGCGCGTACTCAAGCAACGAGGGCTGATCGCCGACCTCGTCGCAGCCGACGCCTCGTCGGAGGGCGTGCTCGCGGCGATGGGCTCGGAGCAGCTCGATGGAACGTCGATCCTGCTGCCACGCGCCGAGGGTGCGCGCGAGGCGCTTCCGGACGGCCTGCGGACTGCCGGCGCGAGCGTCGACGAGCTGACGCTCTACCTCGCTGCCCCGCCGGCCGAGCCGCCGGCCGAGGCGCTCGCACTCGTACGCGAGGGCAAGATCGATGCGGTCACGTTCACCTCGTCATCGACGGTGAAGAACCTCACCACTCTGCTCGGCGGTGACTTCGAATCGCTGCGCAGCGCGACAATCGCCTGCATCGGCCCGACGACTGCGGAGACCGCCGCGCAGCTAGGACTGACGCCGGACGTCGTGGCTGCCGAGCACTCGGTGCCCGGACTGGTCGCGGCATTACGCACGCACCTACACTCGATGCAATCAGAGCCCGCGAGGGCGGAGGCGACACCATGACGACGATCAGTGACATCGCAACGGCTCGCGGCGCGGGCTTCACGCGCACCCGTCGCACACGTCAGAGCGAGGCACTGCGCGGCCTTGTCCGCGAAACTCGGCTCGATCCCGCCTCGTTCGTCTACCCGATCTTCGTCACCCATGGCATGGACGTGCGGCAACCGATCGAGTCGATGCCCGGCCAGTCACGCCTCTCCGTCGATCAACTCGCCGCCGAGGCTGCGGAGCTGCGAGCACTCGGCGTGCGCGCCGTGCTGCTCTTCGGCATCCCCGCCTCGAAGGATGCAGCGGGCACGGAAGCCTACGACGACAACGGCATCATTCAGCAGGCCGCTCGCGCCCTGAAGCAGGCGGACCCCGAGTTGGCCGTGATCGCCGACATCTGCCTCTGCGAATACACCGACCACGGCCACTGCGGCCTGCTCACGCCCAGCGGCGAGGTCGATAACGACCCCTCGCTGGAGCTGCTGGCGCGGATGGCGGTCTCCTGTGCCGATGCCGGCGTCGACATGGTCGCGCCATCGGACATGATGGACGGGCGCGTCGGCGCGATCCGCGAGGCGCTCGATGCTCGCGGCTACGAGTCGCTGCCGATCATGGCCTACAGCGCCAAGTACGCCTCCGCGTACTATGGCCCGTTCCGTGAGGCCGCCGACTCCGCCCCGCAGTTCGGCGACCGCCGCGGCTACCAGATGGACCCGGCCAACGTACGCGAGGCACTGCGCGAGGTGGCTGCGGACATCGAGGAGCACGCCGATATCGTGATGGTGAAGCCCGCGCTCGCCTACCTCGATGTGATTCGCGCGACGCGCGAGTCGACCGACCTGCCGCTCGCCGCCTACAACGTCTCCGGCGAGTACGCGATGCTGAAGGCCGCCGCCGCGAACGGCTGGGTCGACGAGGAGCGCATCACGCTTGAGACGCTGACCTCGATCCGACGCGCAGGCGCGGACATCATCATCACCTACCACGCCAAGGAGGCAGCCCGCTGGCTGAACTCGCGATAGAGCGCTCCCCCTTCGACGCGGCCGCGATTCGCGTCGTTACCTTCGACGCTTACGGCACGCTGTTTCAGTTCCACGACGCGGAGTTCCGCGCCGGCGTGACGTCGATCCTCGCCGCGCAGGGGCTCGAGCATCCGGACCACGACGCCGTCTACCGCACGCTGCTGCAGTCGTTCATCAAGGCGGGACCGTGGTCCGAGCACCTCAACGACGAGGGGCGTCCCGACTGGCAGTACATGGCCACCGGCCCCGTGCCCGAATGGAAGTCGACGTACACGACCTGGCTACGGCAGTGGGAGATCACCTTCGCGGCGCACGACCTCGATGGCGATCCCGAGCACGCGGCGAATGTCACTCGCGCGGGCCTCACCGACGCGCCCGCCTACGACGACGCGCACGCCACCATCGAACGGCTCGCGGCCAGCGGCTACACCGTGAGCCTGCTCTCGAACGCCGATGAGGACTTCCTGCTCGGCGCGCTCTCGCGATGCAGCTTCGATTTCGCCGCGATCCAGTCGTCAGAGACGCTGCGCACCTACAAGCCGAACCGCGCGATCTTCCTCGCCCACTGCGAGGAGCTGGGCGTCGATCCCGCGAGTGTGCTCTACGTCGGCGACTCGCTGCCGACCGATGTGCGCGGAGCCAGCGCGGCCGGGATGCGCACGGCGTGGGTCCGGCGCTCCGAGCGCGCGCCCGCCGACGACCTGCCGACGCCTGATGTTGAAGTCGCCGAACTGTCCGACCTCGTCTCGA
Organism: Dehalococcoidia bacterium; assembly: GCA_036013055.1. Classification (GTDB taxonomy): domain Bacteria; phylum Chloroflexota; class Dehalococcoidia; order UBA2979; family UBA2979; genus SHYR01. The sequence continues at coordinate 292,296 of DASCQM010000002.1, forward strand.
TTCTGGACAACGCAGCGCCGGGCGGTAGCGAGGGAGTGTCATGAGCGAAGCACGCAGCCACTCGCGGTCGCAGGAGCTGATGGCGCGAGCGCGCAGGGTGCTGCCCGGTGGAGTGAACTCGCCCGTGCGCGCCTACCGCGCGGTCGGCAGCGAGCCGGTGGTGCTGGTGAGCGGTGCAGGCGCGAACGTCACCGACGTCGACGGCAACGAGTACATCGATTTCGTCGCCTCATTCGGACCGCTGATCCTCGGCCACGCGCACCCGACGGTCGTCAGCGCCGTGCAGGATGCGGTGCAGCGCGGGACGACGTTCGGCGCACCGACAGAGGCCGAGACCGAACTCGCCGAGCGGATCGTCGAGGCGGTGCCCTCGATCGACCGCGTGCGGCTCGTCAGCTCCGGTACCGAGGCGACGATGTCCGCGCTGCGATTGGCCCGTGCTACGACCGGTCGCGACCTGATCCTCAAGTTCGATGGCTGCTACCACGGCCACGCCGATGGACTGCTCGCAGCGGCCGGCTCGGGCGTCGCGACGCTCGGCCTGCCGGACTCTCCCGGTGTGCCGGAGGCGTTCGCGGCGCAGACGCTCGTCGCGCCGTACAACGACCTCGCGGCAATGGCCGCCGCCTTCGACGCGCACCCCGGCGCGATCGCCTGCATCATCGTCGAGCCGATCGCCGGGAACATGGGCCTCGTGCAGCCGGGCGATGGCTTTCTCGCCGGGCTGCGTGACCTGTGCGACGCACACGGCGCGCTGCTGATCTTCGACGAGGTGATCAGCGGCTTCCGCGTCGGACGCGGCGGCGCGCAGGAGCGGTTCGGCGTGACTCCGGACCTCACCGCGCTGGGCAAGGTGATCGGCGGTGGTCTGCCCGTCGGCGCATACGGCGGTCGCGACGACCTGATGGCGCGCATGGCGCCCGAGGGCGATGTGTACCAGGCCGGCACGCTCTCCGGAAACCCGCTCGCGACTGCGGCGGGGATCGCGGCGCTCGACACGCTCGCCGCCACCGAGGGCGCGTACGCACGGCTCGATGAACTCGGCGCTCGGCTGCAGGCAGGCCTCGAGGATGCGGCGGCCGCAGCCGGCGTCACGCTGACCGTCGGGCGCGTCGGATCGGCCGTCACCCCGTTCTTCCGCGAGGGGCTCCCGCACGACTACGCCACGGCCCGCGAGTGCGACCTCGATGCCTTCGGGCGCTTCCACCGGGCGATGCTCGAGGCGGGTGTGCTTGCGCCGCCCTCGCAGTTCGAGACGTGGTTCGTCTCGCTGGCACACGACGAGGCGCTGATCGACCGCGCGATCGAGGCGGCCCGCGGGGCGTTCGAGGCGGCGAGCGACTCGTAGCGTCCGTGCGCTCCGGATATAACGTCTGACGGCGCAGATGCTATACTTTTACGCCTGAACTGTGCAGTCACCTAAGCGTTTGGCGCTTTGCGGCTGCCGATCTTGCATGGAACTCCCCGCATGCGGTTGTCCTGTCAGCAAGAAGATCTCAATCGCGGCCTCAGCGCCGTCGCGCGTGCGATCCCCGCGCGCTCCACTCTGCCGATCACGCAACACATCCTGCTCTCGGCAAGCGACGACAAGATCACGCTCTCAGCTACCGACGCCGAGACGATCGCCATCACCTACATGATCGACGCCACGATCACCGAGCCCGGTTCGATCACCATGCCCTCGCGGCTGCTCTCCGACTTCGTCGGCACGCTGCCGCACGAGGCGATCGAGATGACGCTGGCCGAGCGCTCGCGGCAGGTCTCGCTCTCGTGCGCGCGCAACGACGCCTCGATCGGCGGCATGGACCCGGACGACTTCCCGCCGATCCCACCCGTCGACGACTCGGCAACCATCGAGGTCGATGCCGCGCGCTTCCGTCGCGCGCTCAGCCAGGTCGTCTTCGCGGCCGCCACCGACGACTCGCGGCCGGTGCTCACGGGTATCCACTTCAACATCGACGACGGCGTGATGCGGCTGGCCGCGGCCGATGGCTTCCGCCTCGCCGTGCACACGCTCGAGCTACCCTCCTCGACCGATCACCGCGACGTGATCGTCCCCGCCCGCGCGCTCGGCGAGTTGACGCGCATGCTCGGCGAGGCGGATGGCCCGATCGCCATCACCTTCAACGCCGCCGGGACACAGGTGCAGTTCGACCTCGGTCACGCCAACCTGATCGCGCAGCTGATCCAGGGCACCTTCCCCGACACGCAGCGCCTGATCCCGGAGGGCGGCACGACCCGCACCGAGGTCGTCGTCAGCGAGTTCAACCGCGAGACCCGCATTGCGCAGATCTTCGCGCGCGACGGATCCGGCATCGTGCGGCTGATCGCCAGTCCCGGCGAGGGTGGCGCGCCCGGCCGCCTCACGCTCAGCGCCCGCGCCGAGGAACTCGGCACCAACGAGGGCGAGATCGACGCGATGGTCGATGGCGATGAGGTCAAGGTGGCCTTCAACGGCCGCTACCTGCGCGAGGTGCTGGAAGTGCTGGACAGCGACCGCGTGGTGATCGAGACGCAAGAGCAGCCCAGCCCCGGCGTGCTCCGCCCGATCGGCGACGACAACTACGTCCACGTGATCATGCCGATGTTCGTTCAATGGTGAGAAACGCAGAGTGCTTCCTTCGATTTACCAGACACACCAGCTTGCAGCCGACCGAACGGCGAGGCGCGCTCGCGTCCGCTTTGGTCCACGCTCCCTAAAGTCCTCCCTCTCCGCATGGTCGAGCGTGACTCTCGGCCCCAACGACTAGCGGTCGCCCCGTGGTCACAGTCGACCGCGCAGCATTCGCCCGATGGTGCCTTGAGCTAGAGCTGTTCGGCCCAGCGAGGGAGCAGAGTGCGACAGAGATCGCGAACCGCTGTGATGAGCTTCCCCCGCCGAAGCGCAGGAACTCCGCGAGATCCTAAGTTCTCCCGTCACCGATCGGCACATCAAGTTCAGGCAGGACGCTGACAATCTGTCTCGGCTGTACGGACAGGCCACGTCTCTGATCGTCTCGTCCGGCGGGCACGTGCCTGGACTAGGCACCGGGACGGTCCTCAATGGTTGGACGCGAGCAACAGCGTTCCGGAAGTGGATGGACCGACAGCCGAACGCAGATGAGAGTGACACCACGGTCGCCGTCGCCATCACGAAGGTCACCGAATCGGTCGAATCCATCCTGAAGGAAATAGCTCCCAGTCTCATCGAGCTGTCATGGACCTGCGATTGGCTGCTCAGGGTGGCGCGACAGGGACATCAGATCTCCGACCTAGCTTTCGAGCGTGATGGACTCCTCCTGAGCGAATTGCCCCAAACGTCCCTTGTCGCGGAGCTTCACCTGCCGGACACGTACGGCGTGGGGTTCGGTGATATCACCGTGGACCGCCCGGATTCGAAGAAGCTCGCTCGGGAGCGATTGGCGCGAGCGGCACTTGATCGCCTTGACGCCGTCGCGAACGAGGTGCCACGTGGCGAGTGGACCACTCGCGTGGCCCGCTCATTGGCGGAAATCGCGATCGATGAGGTGCTGGACGAAGAGTATCCGTCTGGTCAGCGGCACTACGCGCTCGACTGGAGACCACAGATCCGAAGGGACGTCGCACTTTGGGTACGGCGCAATCTAGATGACGAGTCGTCGATCGACATCGCTACCGATGCGGCGGTACGCGCAGAAGACGATCCTCTGTTTGTGGTTCGCACGGGAGGAAGCCGACCGCGCGTTCCAACCACTGAGCGCGGTGTCAGGGAGGCGATCAAGCGAGCCCAGGCACTCCTCGCGTAGCGACTGACAGCGGTACGGCTCGCATCGGACCGAAGACCATGGATATGAGAAGAACACCAGAAGCCGTCCCCTTCTCTCAGTTGCCACCTGAATCTCCCTACGCGGGACATAGCTCAATCAGATGATCTCTGCGGCTCCATCAGAGCGGGTTCCTCGCGACCCCTGACAGGTGACCAAGTTCCGCAGCCCGAAGACACGAGGACGGCGTAGTCGCCGGGAACGCTGAGGATGCCCGAGAATTCGGTACTCTCGTATCCGCGGTCCGGTGACCTGCAGAGCCGCACGATACATTTGCTGTCGGCGGAGGCGCGGCAGGTTCCGCGACCGCTCTCGGAAACTGTGCGTCGTTTTGCGGAGTAGTTCATGACCAACGAAGGCCAGCCGAGCTTGGCGCAATTGTTCCTTATCGGAGTCGAGGCTGCGGTGCCGAGAAAGCGACTCTTCGGCGGCGACTACTATGAGTTCGGCATAGTCGCGATGCTCGCGACCCATGTCTTCGAGCGTGGAGTAATGCTCGGGATGGCCCGGGCAGACTACGGGCGGGCACTCGCAGCTCTCGTTCTCCCCGCCGAGCAGGTGGAACGGTTCTTCCAGTTTGCGGCCTCCTCGATTGCCGAGCGGCAGCGAGCGATCGGCGACGAGCAGGTCGGGCTGTCTGCCCTCTTCACCCGGACAGAATTTCCGGAGTTGCTGGGGCTCGAAGGCGTGAGCCTTTCGATCCATGATCCCACGGCGTTCGAGAGATTGACGAAGAAGAAGGTCCGAGCCGATGAGACAATCAGCTGGCAGTGGTCGCGCTACTTCGCCGAAGGACTAGCGTTTGGTGCACTGTTCCCTGAAGAAGTGCGAGACATGCTCGCTCGCGAGCGGCAAGATCCACCGGGTCTCGATGGCACTGACGAGGGTCATGACTTTCTCGGGGTCGACATCTCCGGCCCCCACGTTTCCGACCTCGATCTGGAGGTCGAGCACGTCGTTGAGACTACGCGACAGTTTGTCGAGGCTTACGCTCCAGACCTATCGTCTTCGTTAGGCTGGTAGGCGTGGGGGCGGTCCGATGCTTTTACGGGTCTCCGCCAAGGCCCCTCATCCGCTCCGGGGCGGTGGGTCTAGTTCGCCAGCGGTGACCAGGTGCCGCAGTTGTTTGACCTGAACACTGCTGCGCTCGCCTCGATCGTGATGATGAACTCGCCGTTGCCGTAAGCAACACTGTCCGACCCGGTCTGATTCGCGCCCTGGTACGTCGACGCGGAGCAGAATCCGCCGCCCGAGTTCCGGTAGGACC
>DASCQM010000003.1:0-155943 GCA_036013055.1 Dehalococcoidia bacterium
CGCCATACCTACCAGTCACTACGTCCCGATCCCGCCTATGTTTCTCGCTCTCGCGCCAAGATCATGCGTGCGATGGAGCCTGAGACCGGACTGATCATCTACCAGCCCGAGCCGAAGGTACCGTTCTACCGTCGGTGGAACGTGCTCACTCCGATCGCCTCGGCCGCTGCCGCTGCCGCAATCAGCTTCGCAATCGCGATTGGATTCGGCGGTTCGGCCGCAACCACGGTCACGCCGGCAGTCGTCTCACCCGCTCCCGCCGTCTCACCCGCTCCCGCAGCATCACCAATCGACGACTCAGACGCCGCACCACGACCTCCCGTGTCCGAGACTGAGAGCGAAGCGACACAGATCGTCGATCAGGCGGTCACCAAACTCGTCACGGCGCTCCAGGAAATCGTCGTCGAGGCCGATACGGGCCAGCCGATCTCGCCGAGCCTGCTGCGCACCATCACCGAGAGCACGACGGTGGTCGCCACGCTGATCGACGCCGACCCGGACTCAATCGACCGCCTCTCTGTACTCTCCTACCTCGTCACTTCCGCCGAGGGTCGAGACACGTTGAGCCGCCTGCTGGTGCCAGCAGAGTCGATTCCGGCGCTGGCCTCCGCTCAGGAAGCGACCAAGGACGGCGTGATCGTCGCCTCGCGTTACTTCGTAGCCGCGCAGAGCCAGTAGCGCTCTCACCGACCCTCCCGTACTCTCGGCGCTCCTCGACGGATATCGGGCGATCCTCGTACCGCGTCGCAACGTATCTGTACTGACGGGCCATGACGGAAGCTGCTGCATCTCACTTCAAAGCTGACGGGCGCGCCCGGGAACCGATCTCGGTTGCATGACGTTACGGATGTAGCGGCTATACTGACGGAAGCGGCGGCCGGAGCATCGATTGACTGATCAACCCTCCTCGCCGAACGACGACTTGAACGCGGCCGACGCCACGTCGGCTGACGTCACCTCGACCGACCGTTCGTCGCCGACGCTGCCGCTTGGCGCGGAGCGCAATCTCGTCGAACGTGCCGCCCGTGGCGAGCAGAAGGCGATGGGCGACCTCTACGACGCCTACCTGCCGCGCGTCTACCGCTTCTGCCTCTCCCGCGTGCGCGACGCTAGCGACGCCGAAGACCTGGCTGAGGAGATCTTCCTGAAGGTGCTTGGTGCCATCGAAAAGTTCGAGTGGCGCGCGCTGGGCACCGCCGAGCAGCAGCGCAGCCCCTTCGCTGCTTGGCTCTTTCGCATCGCGCGCAACCACGTCGTCTCGTTCCACCGCAAGAACGCGACACGCGGCCAGACGACGGAGCTCTCCGAGTCGATTCGCGACCAGCAGCGCGGCCCTCAGGAACTGATAGAGACGAAGATCGCCATCGAAGAGGTCTTCGAGGCCGTGCGTGAGCTGCCCGAGGCTCAGCGCGAGGTCGTGCTGCTGCGCTTCGCGGCGGGCCTGACCGTGGCCGAGACAGCCGAGACGCTGGGCAAGCAGCAGACGAACGTAAAGGTGCTCCAGCACAAGGGCGTTCAGCGGCTGAAGAAGATGCTGCTGGAGTCCGAGGACTCCGCCGAACCGACCCCGATCGACTCGCTGATCCGCCGGCAAGTCTCCTCGTAGGCAGCGCTGGCAGCGGCTACTGCTGCGTCTCGTCGATCCCGACTGCACCGTCCTCTTCGCTCGCAGCGACATCGCCGGACGTCGCCGGCGCATCGAACCAGCCGAAGAGCAGCGCACCGTGCTCCACACTCTCGAGCGAGTTCACAAACGCCGGAGCGTTGGGGAAGAAGCTCAGCCATTGCTGCGTCTGCACCGCGAAGTTGAACCACGCGAGCGGCCGCCGCTCATCGACGAGCAGGTGCGCAAAGCGCAGCGGATAGCCGTCAGGCCCGAGGTAGATGAAGGGTGCGAAACCCTCGCCGGGCGGTAACCCGCCGACGAGCACCGATTCGTCCGCGCCGGCGGGCAGCAGCGCGCCGAGGTTGGCCAGCGAGCCAAGGTTGGCCAGCGCGGACATCGCGCCCTCCGCTGCGCCGTCGCCACCCTCGATGATGTCGACCGCACGCTCGCTGACGACGACCCGCAGATCGCGCGCGCTTGCGCTCGGGAACGCCTCACGCAGCATCGCCGCGAGCCCAGCGACGTGCGGCGCGGCAGCCGATGTGCCAGCGAAGCTCGCGCCTCCCTCGACAGCACCGGCGAGCCCGGCGGGCGAGAGCACGTCGGGCTTGGTGCGGCCGTCGACCGTGGGTCCGCGCGACGAGAATGACGCGACGACGCCGGGGTCGAGCGCGGAGACGGCACCTACGGTGAGCACCAGCGGGTGGTCGGCCGGCTCCGAAAGCGAGCCCCCGACGGAGAAGATGTCGAGCGCCTCACCTCGGCCGGGCGAACCAACGAGCATCAGGTCGAGCCGCCGCGAGACGTCGTCGGATGCTCGCACGATGCGCACCCCGTACCGCCCGGACTGAGCGGCGAGGATCTGCATACCCTCGACGGGGTTGCCGGTGCAGTCCTGCGAGTGCCGTGAGGCACGCACGAGCGAGCCGTTCGGGCCAAACAGCTCCAGGTCATAGTCGGAGCAGGCAGCGCCCCAGGTGTCATCCCAGCGCAGCGAGACGATGATCAGATCCCCGGCGGAGAACTCGCGGCTGTTCTGCTGCAGCGAGGAAGTGAACTCGTGCACCGAGTCTTGATCGTCGTCGGTAAACGTGCCCGTCCAGTGCTGCTGCGACCAGTTGCCCGCGGCGACCGTCCAGAGCGTGCCGGCGCCGACACTACGCGAGACGATCTCGTCGACCGGCCCCGTGCCGTCCCCCGGCCCGTTATGGATGAAGCCGAGCGAGAAGGAGACGATCCCGACCTCCTGCTCAACCAGGTAGTCGACGGCGGCTGAGAGCTCGGTAATCGTCCCGAAGTTCACGAGGTAGAGTTCGGCGCCAGGCGCCACGCTGTGCACGATCTCCGCCGCGCGCGTCCCGTGATCGCTGCCGGCATCGATCGCTCCGTCCCCGCGAAAGGATCGCGTGACGACCTGCGACGGCAGCGTGTTGTCGAGCGCGTCCTCGTAGCCATCGAACCCGGCGTCGAGGATGGCCACCCGCACCTCGTGGCCGGTGAAGCCCGCGGCGCGCCAGCGATCGACACCGATCAGCGAGAGCGCCGTTGGCAGCTGCAGCGGAACCGCCTGCGCGGGCGGCTCGACCCGCAGCAACTCGCGGGCGTTCGCAAGCTCGAGCATCCGCGACTCGTGCAGCCGCGCCTGCACCCGCTGGTGCGAGCGCAATTCGATCACGCCACCGAGGCCCTCGATGTACGCGACAACGTCGGACGGGTCGCCGAGTGCCGTCACCTCGACGCGCTGCCAATCGCCAGCGGCAGCCGGCGTCGCGACGGGAGGCCGATCGCTCGGGGCGACGCCGGCCGCAAGTGTGAAGGCGAAAGCGGCGACGGCAACGCAGACGACGAGCAGCGCGGCGCGCGAAACGGTGTTGGCCATCGTCTCTTCCGAGCCTCGGGGCAGTTCAGCGGCAATGCGATGAGGGCAATGCCACGACACCCCGGCAACAGGTTGTCTGCGGTGGAGCAGGAGTGTAGTACGCGGCAGGTGGGCGTGGAGCGCGACCGCGTCACGCGCTACGCTTGCCGCGCGCAAGGAGTGCAATATGGCCCGACCCGGCAATGTCCCCGACGCCGCGACCTGTAATCACGAGGCGCTCTCCGCGCGCTGGCGAGACAACAACGGAATGACGGAGGGTGAACACCCGATCGGCTTCACCTGTCACCGTTGCCACTCCGAGTTCCTCCCGCCGCAAGTGCGCGACGGCAAGGTTCTCAAGTAGCGGTTCTCAAGTAGCGTCAGCATCCGCAGCCGCCACCAGAGCGCAGCTATACTCGCACCATGACTTCCAACCGTAGCGACGACGGCGGACTCTCACAGCCACCACCAGAGCACATCGAAGAACGTCCGGTCACGAACGCCGCCCGCCTGCTGATGGGCGGTCCGGTCGTGATCGTCACCACGACCTACAAGGGCCAGCAGAACGCGATGCCGCTGGCGTGGTGCGCCCCACTCTCCGGCGACCCGCCGCTGATCGGCATCGCCATCGAACAGTCGCGCTACAGCGCGGAGATGGTGAGCCACGCTGAGGAGTTCGCGCTGAACTTCCCGAGCCGCCTCCTGCTCCACCACGTGCAGTACCTCGGCAGCCTGACAGGCTCCGACATCGACAAGTTCGAGGCGACGCAGATGGAGACGTTCGGCGCTCGGCGCATCAACGCGCCGCTGATCGATGGTTGCGTCGCGTGGGTCGAGTGCGAGGTAAAGCAGGTGATCCCGATCGGCGATCACCTGTTGTTCGTCGGCCTGCCGGTCTCCGTGCAGGTAGATCCCGAGTCGTTCGATGCCAACTGGACCGTCGACGAGCCGGAGTCACGCCCGCTGCACTTCGTCGGCGGCAACCATTACTCGACGCTCGACGGCATCCTCGAGGCGCGCATCCCCGGCCGCGGCGAGGCACCGGAACGGATCCTCGCGGAACGCATCGAGGAAGAGCTGGAGCTGACCACGGAGGCCCGCGAGCGGCGCGAGGAGCTGATGGGCAAACTCGAACGCGAGATCGAGCAGGGCAACGTGATCGATGTTTCGAAAGTCGCGCTCGACGACCTCCCCGATCTGCCGGACGTGCCACGAATCGTCGTCCCGGAGCGGAACGAGGAGTAGGTCACCCGACAGAGTCGCGTCTGGAGACGTGTTTCCGAAGAGGCGGCGTTAGGCGGAGGTGCGAGCTTCTTCGTCAGCCTCGGCCACTGCGGCGTCATCATCAGCCGACGGCGGCACGATCGATCGCGGACCGCTGGGTGCGGCACGCTTCAGCGTCTCGTCCGCACGATCCGACGCGGCAACGACCTCGCTGACGTGCTGATCCGATGATCCCCTGATCGCGCCACCGAGGTTGGCGAGCTGCTCGCCCAGCTTGCCGGGGTGCGTCTCGCCGCTTGTCGCGGCATCGGAGAGCTCCGACTCACGATCGGCAAGGAAGCCGCGCACGACGGTGAAGGACTCTGAGCGCATCGCGTCGAGCATGCGCATCATCACCTTGCGCTGCTCCGAGAGGTTCTGTTCGAGGGCATCGACATCGGCATCGAATCGCGAGAGCGCGACCTCGACGGCGTCCTGCTGGTGGTCGGCGTAGGCGGCAAGCGGGTCGCGCTGATCGCTGATGCGCTGATGGGTCTCCTCGATACGCTGGCGCTGCTGGCCGAGGTACGTCTGGAACTGGCTGAGCACGAATTCCGACTGCTCACCGCCCAGCCGCTGCTCAAGCGACTGGAGGTTCGACTCTTCCGTCGCCGCGTACTCATTGAGCGGCCGCAACTGAAGCTCGAGGTTCTCAAGCAGCTGATCGACGGTCTGTCGCTGGTGACCGATCAGGTCTACGAGTGGCGTGATCTCCGACTCGACCTGCGTACGCATCTCGTTCAGAAGTTCGGTCTGAGCGCTGAAGTACTGGACCAGGCGCTGGAGCCGCTGTGAGTCCAGCTCCAGGGGAATCTCGGGTTGTGGCTCAGCGGCACGGGCTCTTCGTCCTACCGCGAGCGGGATCCAAATGGCATAGATGTGCTCTCCCCCGTCGCCATAACTTGTCGCCGATCAACCCTAGCATATGGGAATCGGGCGACGATCGAACTCAGGGTATTCCCCGATCCGGCCGCGCCAGAGCGCAGCAGCAGAGCCACGATCGCGAGGCCGAAGGCAGCTACCGCGCCAACGCGCACCGTCGTCTGCTCCCACCACGCGATCGCGGGGGCGGGGACGACGACCGGGACGGTTGGTGCTGCCGGAATCACTGCCGCAGGCTGCGGCGCTGCGGCCGGTACCGCGGGGACGGTGACGGCGACCGACGCCGGATCCGCGACCACTGGTGCGGCCTCGACGGCCGTCACAGGCACAGGCGGTTCGGTGACCGGCGGTGTGACCTCGAACGGAGCGGCGAATGCGTCGTAGGTGAGGCTCGCCATCTGGTGGATCGCGACGTACGAGTCGTCGATGTCGCGCTCCCACTCGGTCATCAGCACGAGCACGAAGTCGCCGCCGGGCGCGAAGACGATGCCCGCGTCATGCAGCGACTGCTCGATGATCCCCGTCTTGTGTGCGACGGCGATGCCGTCCGGCAGCCGCAGCGGGATCAGGTCGTTGATCTGCTGGTCGCGCAGTACCGTCAGCATCTCGTCGCTGGCGTCGCCGCTGACGATATCGCCGCGGTAGAGCCCCGCATAGAGCGCCGCGATGTCGGACGGGGTGGTGATGAAGGGGCCATCCAGAGATGTGCCGCCGAGCCCGAGCCGCGAGGGTGCCGCCGCGAGGGCGACGGGCGTCAGGCGCTCGTAGAGCGCGAGCGCGGACGAGTTCTCGGAGTGGATGATCATGCGACGCAGCGCCTCGCGCGCCTCGAACTCGATCGGCTGCTCCTGCCGCAACGAGGGCGGGTCATCGGCCCAGTGCCGCTCCTCGATCGTGATCGTCTCATCGAGCGAGAAGTCACCGGCGGCCATCTGCTCGTACGCCTCGACGAGGATCAGCAGCTTGTATAGAGAAGCGGTGCGGAATGTATCGCCGTCGTTCGCCGCGCAGATCGTGTCGTCATTGAGGTCGAGTACGACAAAGCCGACCTTCGCGGACAGATCTTCAGCCTCACCCTGTAGTGAGGGACAGAGTGTCGCCAACGGGTGCGGCGCGGCGCCACCGGCGAGCGGCGTCGAGGCGAACACCGCCACGACCACCATCAGTGGCAAGAAATTGCGCATCAAGCGCACGTGAGCCCCCGCTCTGACCGCTCCGGCCATGCCAACATTGTTGAGGACGGAACGGCGATGCGTCAATTTCGTCGTGCGCTCCGCCGGGGGGCGTTTGGTCACGGAGCTTGCGTTCGTCCGTCAGTTGACACCACGGCAGATGGCGGCAACCCTGAACCTAAGACGATCCCGCTACGGCGCCTCAGCGAAATCGGGACGGACACCTCAACTCTTTCTGGAGGAACCACATGGACTGGGCAGACTCACCCGATCAAGCAACCTTCCGTGACGAAGTAAAGACCTTCATCAAGGACCGTCTGCCTGAGCCGTATCGCAAGGCCGCCGAGGGCGGCGAGGAAGAGGGCGAAGGCTTCACCGGCGGCTGGCAGGCCGACCGCAAGTCAGACGACTCCACCCGCCGCGACACCGCGCAGGCATGGGCATCCGCGCTCGCCGAGAACGGCTGGATCGCGCCCCACTGGCCGAAGGAATACGGCGGTGCCGGCCTGACCACGATGGAGCAGTTCATCTACAACCAGGAGATGGCTGAGTCCGGCGCTCCGTCCGTCGGCGGCATGGGTGTCTCGCTGCTCGGCCCGACGTTGATCGTCCACGGCAACGACGAGCAGAAGAAGGAGCATCTCTCGAAGGTGCTCTCCGGCGAGGTCGCCTGGGCGCAGGGCTACTCCGAGCCGGGCGCAGGCTCCGACCTGGCCGGCTTGCAGACGCGCGCGACGCGCGACGGCGACGACTATGTAATTAACGGGCAAAAGATCTGGACCTCCGGCGCACAGTTCGCTGACTGGCTCTTCGCCCTCGTCCGCACCGACCCGGACGCCCCGAAGCACCGCGGCATCTCCTTCGTGATGATGGACATCAACACGCCGGGACTGACCGTGCGACCGCTGATGGACATGGGCTGGAACGAACCGTTCAACGAGACGTTCTTCGAGGATGTACGCATCCCCGCCAAGAACCTCGTCGGCGAGGAGAACCGCGGCTGGTACATCGGCATGACGCTGCTCGACTTCGAGCGCTCCGGCATCGGCGGAGCGATCGGCTACCGCCGAAACCTCAAGCAGCTCGCTGAGTTCATCGACTCCGACGACGGAAAGGCGATGACACGGGCGGACTACGACATCGCGTCGCGCCTCGACATCGTCGACCGTCACGTTGAGGTGGAGGTGCTCTTCAACTTCGCGTTCCGCATCGTCTCGATGCAGCACGCCGGGGAGATCCCGAACTACGAAGCATCGATGAACAAGATGTACGGCTCTGAGGTGCACCAGCGGCTCGCCCGCTCTGGCCTGCGAGCATTCGGCCTCTACGGCAACCTCTGGGCTGAGGAGGATGGACCGATGAAGGCGCACTGGGTGCGCGACTACGTCGGCTCCACGCCGCACACGGTCTTCTCCGGCAGCTCGGAGATCCAGCGCAACGTGATCGCGACGCGCGGGCTCGGACTGCCGCGCGGCTAGGTCCCACTCGAAGCGACCGAGGGGGCAACTCCCCGGTCACGGTGAACGAAGAGGCCGGGCGATGCCCGGCCTCTTCTCTGTCTGAAATTCGGGGTCAGAAGCGCCGTGTCACGAGCACGCTGCTGCCCCGTCGACCGCGTCGAATCGCGTCGTTTGGCGTCGCCTCGGGGGGCGGTGGCGAGGGGCCGCGGTAGCATCAGATTCGGACGGCCCTTGACCCCAGACTCGTGCGGCGTCAATAATCCCTCCGGCTGAGCAGCGGCGGTTCAGTGTTCTCGTGTCCCCAGCGGACGCCTCTCGCCGCACTATTCTGCGAACCGACCGGCAGATCCAGAAGGACTGCCAGGTGAGAGGAGCCAACAGTGGACCTGGGCCTGAGCGAGCAGCAAGAACTGCTCAAAGACGCGGCTCGTGACTTCCTGGAGAATGAGTGTCCCGAGACGCTCGTTCGCGAGATGGAAGAAGACGAGCAGGGCTACTCGCCCGAACTGTGGGGCAAGATGGCCGAGCAGGGCTGGCAGGGTCTGCTCATCCCGGAGGAGCACGGCGGCGCCGGCTTCGACTTCATCGACCTCTGCGTACTGCTCGAAGAGTTCGGCCGCGCTCTGGTGCCCGGACCGTACATGTCGACGGTGCTCGGCGGCGCAGTCCCGATCATCGAGTCTGGTTCCGACGAGCAGAAGGCTGAGTTCCTTCCGCGCATCGCTTCCGGCGACCTGATTTTCACGCTGGCTCTGACCGAGCCGTCCGCTCGGTTCGACGAGGAGGGCGTGCAGGCCGAGGCGAGCGTCTCCGGCAACGACGTCACCTTCACCGGCACGAAGCTCTTCGTCCCGGACGCAAACGTCGCCGACTACATGATCGTCGCTGGCCGCTCTTCGGCTGGTGTCACGCTCGGCATCGTCCCGACCGACCAGGCCGGCGTTGAGGTCACGCAGCTCGTGACCATCGCCCGCGACAAGCAGTGCGAGGTCAAGCTCAACGGCGCTACCGGCCAGCTGCTCGGCACCGATGGTGGTGGCTGGGCTGCTCTGGCTCCGGTGCTGCAGCGCTTCACCGTTGGTGAGTGCGCCTACCTCGTTGGTCTCTCGCAGATGGACTTCGAGATTGCCGTCGACTACGCCAAGGAGCGCGTGCAGTTCGGTCGCCCGATCGGTTCGTTCCAGGCGATTCAGCACAAGTGCGCTGACATGGTCACGGACGTCGATGGTTCGCGATTCATCATGTACAAGGCCGCCTGGTCCGTGAACACCGGTCAGGACGACGCGCAGATCGATGTCAACATGGCGAAGGCGTGGTGCTCCGAAGCAACCCGCCGCGTCGTCGCGCACGGTCAGCAGATCCACGGCGGTATCGGTTTCACGAAGGACTACAAGATCCAGCTGTACTTCCGCCGCCAGAAGCGTGCGGAGCTGGCCTTCGGCGACGCCGACCACCACCGCGAGTTGGTCGCGCAGCAGCTGGGCATCTAGCTCTCGCGCAGCCAGTCACTGGCACAACACAAGAGGCCGCCCGGTGGGCGGCCTCTTGCTATCCGTCTTCGGTTGCCGCTCGATCGCGGCGCGAACAACGTCGATGGCGCGCTATGCATCCGGCAGTGAAACGCGGAAGCTGGCGCCGTCGGTGACCGTCGGGTCGACCCAGACGCGCCCGCCCTGCTGTTCGATCAGGTCGCGCACCGTTGAGAGTCCGATCCCGCTGCCCGCGTGGGCATTGGCACCATCGCCACGAATCCGCGATTCGAAGATCATCTCCCGCTCCGAAGGGAAGATGCCGACGCCATGATCGCGGACGGTGATCTCACAGCGTCCGTCGGAGACGTCGCCACTGACGGTGACGTGCGGCGTCGTGTCGGCGGGGCTGTACTTCAGCGCGTTTTCGATCAGGTTCGCGAAGACGCGGAAGAGCGCGCCGTTGTCGCCGCGGGCGGCCGGTAGCTGCTCAAGGTCGAGCTCCGCGCCGGACGATGCGATCTCCGCCTCCAGCGCGACGACGACTTCTTCCATCAGGCCGCTCATGTCAACGAGCTCGACCATCGCTTCGACGCTCATCTCCGGCGCGTCGAGCGGGAGCGTGGCGGCGGTGACGGCGAACTGGCGCAGCGTGTCTTCGACCATCGACTGAGCGCGCCCGGCGGCCACGGTCGCCCGCTGAGCTGCTTCGCGCGCCTCCGTGGGGATCGGGCCAAAGGCTTCTTCGGACAGCAACTCAAGGTACGAGTGCACCGTGACCAACGGTGAGCGGAGGTCGTGCGCGACGGAGGCGGACAGATCCGCACCGCTGCGGTTCGACGGCGGCGGCGGCATGGCAGGTGCCGTGGGCATCGTGTGTGCGGTGGGCTCGACCTGCTCGGTGCGCGCATCGGTCGCGGCGCTCGTCTGCACTGGCTTCGCGAGGGCAACCCTGTGCCTGAGCGCGAGCATGACGCTGATCGCAGAGGCGACCAGCAGGGCCATGCCGGCGACCACCAGGCTGCCACCCGCGATCACTAGGAGTGTCGCTCCGAAGGTGAGCGCTCCGGCCAGCGCCGCTGCGACCATCGCAACCGCAGAAGCGAACAATGTATTGACGTCGGAAGAGCGCATCCGTGCTCCCATGAGCCACCTCGTATCGCAGGCTGTTACGGCAGCCTCACGCAACGTAGGCGAGCGCCGCAGCCGCACCCATCGGTAGACTCCCTTGATGCAGAGCAACGAGTCCCGCATGCGCCGGGGAGCGTCTCCAGATCGGACGGGCAAGACGATGCCGACGACAGACCAGCGCAAGCTGCGCGCACAGATGACGCCGCTGATCCCGCCGGGCGTGACAGGGCACATCGACCGCGTCGTCACGCTCGCGGCAGCGCTCGCGGAGCGGCACGCGTTCGACGTCGCGACGACCGAGCGCCTGCTGCTGGCAGCGCAGGGCCACGACCTGCTGCGCGCGCTGGAGCCGGCCGATTTGCTCACGCGCGCCGCGGACCGCGGGCTCGAAGTGGATCCGGTCGAGCGCGCCGCGCCGGTGCTGCTGCACGGGCCACTGGCGGCCGAGGAACTCTGCGCGGACTTCGATCTCTGCGACCCGTGGGTGGTCCATGCCGTGCGCTGGCACACTTCCGGTCACCCCGACTTCGACGATGCGGCATGGGTCTTCTTCCTCGCCGACAAGGTCGAGCCGTGGAAGGTCGAGCAGTGGCCCGCGCTCCAGCAGGTGTTGGATTCGGCATGGGAGTCACCAGCACAGGCGGCGCTCCGATACCTAGAGCTGAACATCGAACGCGGCGAGAGCCGTGGCTGGCACCAGCATCCGATGGCATTGAGCGCTGGCCGGGCGCTGATCGAGGCAGGCACGAGACAACTGTCGGATCGCTTGCTGAAGCAGTTCTGGGGCGTCTGAAGGTGCGAACGTAGCTGCGGCGCTATCGATCCCGATTGTCATGAACATCGCCAACAGAGGAGGTGAGTAGTCAGAGCGTAGCGAGGTTGAATCGAGCCAGGACAGAGTAGTCGCATCATGCGCAGGGTTGACCGGCAGAGCGGCCGGATCGCGCGTTGGACTTGCGAGCCAGCAAAGAACCACCCGAGCACGCACCTACGAGGTCGCACGTGCTCGCTCTGAACAAGGATGTATGACGCCCACGGATGGTGTCAGCAAGCTGGGTTCGATACGGGAGTGGCATCATGGCTGGGCACTTGGCTCCTGAATCCACATCACCATGCTGACGCGCACCGCCTCGACGACCCACCTCACGGTGGCTGAGGGTTTCCGGAGCGCTCTCCGCGCCCTCTTATGGGGTTACCACAGTGATCCAACACAAGAATCGAAACATTCCGTGACCCTGGGCGAAGCGTCACCTGGTTTGAAGAGCCAAGGATCAGGGTCACCCGTACCGACGGAATAGTGATATCCCGTTGCTCGTCCATCGGCACCGGGAGTGCGGGTACTCCAATTCACTCACGAGGAGCACGCGCCTGAGTGATCAACCGTTCAACCGAAGGACCGAGCACCGCGATATCGGGTACAGCCCATCGTCCTAGCGCAGGCGACAGCGTTCGAGTGCTCACATCCATCTACGACGCCGGATCGGAATCCGGGTATTTCCGCCCGCCCTAGCCTAACTCGATTTGATGGCCGTGTGTCCCCCGTAGTCCGCCGCCGATGCTGTCAACCTTGCTGACAAGATCTCCGACCCGGCCGGCCTGATGGGCTGCTGGATGTCATCGAGGGATCCGCATGGAATCGCAATCGACGAGAGCCGAGTGTCCAACCGTCTCGGTGGTCGCTACTAATTGCCGCCAATCTACCGCGAGCGAAGAGTGACGATATCCGTTGCTGAGATCGAGGTGAGCGTATTCGCGAACGCTGCAGCGCCCGGGAAGAAGCTCAAAAAGGTCTGCGTTGCAACATCGAGTTTCCAGACCGACTCAACATGAAAGGTCTGAAGCTCGACTAGGGCGTTGATGTCGTCCGTGCTGGCGGCACCAACCGTGAGCCCCCCTGCAGGTGGAGCCACCAGGGGCTCATTCGACGGAGTCGACGCTCCGGCGCGAACGTCGAACGTCCCCGTCGCTGACGCGGTCCCGGCGGTGGCTGTGAAGAGCACGGTCCCCTCGGTGAACGTCGAGACGTAAGTGAACGTCGCCTTGCCGCCGATGGTATCGACGGCGATAGCGGCGAGGGTGCCGTTCGTAACTGACCCAGTGACGGAGGTGCCGTCCGCCACGATGTTTCCGAAGGCGTCCCTCACGACGACGTCAATGCGGCTGACCTCCACGGGTGAAACGTTTGGGGCCGTGACCTCCAGAGTCTGCGCGTCCGTTCCACCGACTGTGAAGCTCACCGTTCCCGCGACGAGCCCGACCCACGCTGTCACTGAGACTACCGCCCCAGGCACGGCGTTTTCGGCAGTAATCAGCGTGTCCGAGCGTCCGGTCCCGAGCGATGAAACACCGACGGCACCGAAGGTCACTGCGCCCGGAGGCGTCACCACCAGCAGTGGCGTAACGCCTACCACAATGTTGGCGCTTGAGTCCTTCATCGTGAAGCTCACCATGGGAGCGTCGTCAGCAATCGTGCTCGCGCCAAGGTGGGTCCATTGGCCGATAGATGATCTTGTTTCCCCGGTGATTTCAGTGGTTGCGCCTGAGAACAGCACGGACTTTTGAGCGACCGCCAGTCCACTAGAGAACGTTAGGGTCGACGTGCCCGACAGCCCTTCGCCGGTCACGACGAACGTACCAGCGTCCCCGGGAGTGAGGGTGCCGCTCACGGACTTCGTTCCGAATCCACTGCCGGTCGCGAAGATGCCCGTAAGACTACCGATGGTGCCGACCGTCGATGTGAGCGTGTAGGCAGAGCCTGCCTCGGGCGCGTTCCCGTTCACGTCGGCTACCACGAGGGTCAGGGGTGAGGTCGAAGCACTCGCATCAGCCGCAACTGTCGAGCTCGGACTGATCGCTACGGACCAGATGATCCCAGACGCGGGGAGCGCGCCCGTGAAGGTAACGAGTGTTTGAGCCATCTGCTGCGAGCCGCCACTGGGAGGTGTCACAAATGCCTGGATTACCGACTGGCCCTCCCCCGAGCTCGGGGCTTGAAGTAGACCAACTACGGCATTGGCCGCATTGGTGCCGAAAGATGTCACAGCGGTGAGGATGGTCGTCGGAGCAGACGCTGAAACGACGGGCGTCGTGGCCCATAGGTTGCCGCTGATGCCCCCGGTCGCAGCGACAAACGTGCCGCTCGTAGTGCTGATGGTGAGCGTTTCGCCGTTGGCGGTTGCGGGCCCGCTTGAGACCACGGAGATGGCGGAGGTGCTCACACCATCACCCGGAATCGAACTTGGCGAGGCCGAGAGAGTGAGCCCGACGACGGTGAACGTATTGATCGTCGCGGTGTCGATGACGCCACCTGAGCCGATGGTACTCATCGTCAGCGAGCCTGTTGCGGTCGCTGTCGTTGGGTACATGATCGCCCCTGCGGCGGCTGAAATGGTGAGTGCTGTACCGGCGTCGTAGTCACCGTCGCCGACGGTTGCGGTGATCATTACCGTCGTGCCGCTTGGAACTGCTGCAGTCGCAGTCAGTCTCGAACCGCCGCTGTCAGCGTTGAATGTCCACGTAGTCGAAGTCGCTGCTTCAGGGCTGAGCGTAGTCCCGGTTGGGAACGTCAACTGAATCCGCACGGCGTCAATTCCCTCAACGATCGTCGTCGCAGTCGTACCGACGGCCACGCGACCAGCGGGATTCGAGGTCCCGACGAGCGGGGGTGTGGCTGCGCCAGCGAGGCCCGTGATTGCGGCTGCTTCGGCCACGGTGGCCGGACTCGCAAACATTAATGAGACTGCGGTCAACGTCGCGAGAGCGACGGTTGTTCCATACCAGGCGAGTCGTCGAGCGAGATGCATAGGCGCGATCCTTCGGTCTCCGTTTACAGGCAGACCCTCGCGCTGCTTGAATCATACCGGTTGTGCCCGCTATTGCCCTCCCGCCGTTGGCGGGTGTCGCCATGCTCCGACCCAGCCGGGGATGATGCGCGACTGTGCGTCGTCGAATGCGCCACTCGAACTTGACTTCAACGAGCCGACGAGCGTCCTCCAGACTTTGAGAAGAAGGGTGCCTCGCACGCCGCGCCCAGCGCGTGCTGAACGGGGCCCGAGCCCCCAGCATCCTTGTTAGGGTGGCGGCACGTAATCAACTGGAGGTCTTCATGCGCTCAAGCACGACCGCGGTCACAATCGCCGCCTTGTTCGTCATTCTCATCTTCGCAAGCGGTTGTTCCGACACGAGCCCGCTTGAGGCCCGGATAGTCGCACTGGAGGAACGCAACGAGTCGGTGGAAGCTGAACTTGCAAGCCTGATGGGCCGCGTCAACGAGCTCGCGATCCGAACTACAGCCTTCGAACAGTCGGTTTCGGACGTCCTTCGCACCCGGCGTCTTGAGATCGAGGACAGTGAAGGAAGCGTCGTCGCGTGGCTCGGTGAAGATCAGGAACTGGGGACGGGACCCGGCGTGTTCGTGCTGGAGCTAGCCGCATCGTCTGGTGGCTTCGTCCGCATCGTTGGCGGCACCAGTGACCCGTATCTAGCGGTACAAATGGAGCGTGAAGGGGAGCAGGACGACGTCATGGTGCTGACTTCTAGTGTCATGTTCCTTGATGGCCGCGTTGTTGTCGGTCGCTAGGTGCTTGTCTAGGTCGTCTCAGCTTCGCCCTCGCACGTAGCCAGTCACCTAAGACTTAGCTCTAAGGCACCTTCCGAGTCTAATTGAAGAGACCCAAGGGGTGGGAAGTGATCTCGATGAGCGACTTCTCGTTGGGCCCATGCGAGGTGCCAGGCTCTGAGGGCCTTCTGGTAATCGTCTCTGATCTCGTCGAGATCCATCTTGGCCTGGCTACGCGGATGTGCTGACTCACGGCAACCAGTAGCTCGGAACCGTCAAACGGCTTCTGGCGTGTCCCGGGCTCGGGATCGACCTCGATGACAACGCGCTCGCGCGTTATCCGTACCAGCAGTTCCCGCCGCGGTCCCCACGAATGGCGGACGACGAGGGGCCGTAAAGACCTCTCGGACCGCTGCGCTGAGTCGCTCCGGACGGGTTCTGGTACCGTCCGCGACGAACCCTAACGCGATACATGGCGCGCGTGCTGCGGTGCCGCAGCTGCGTCAGGCTCGCTCCTCGAGCAACTGTTGCGCGGGATGGACCTCGATGGTTCGGCGGGAAGCGGCGGCGGGCCGTGCATCACGTAAGGGATTCAATCCTTCCCC
Organism: Dehalococcoidia bacterium; assembly: GCA_036013055.1. Lineage (GTDB taxonomy): Bacteria > Chloroflexota > Dehalococcoidia > UBA2979 > UBA2979 > SHYR01. Next base: position 16,005 of record DASCQM010000003.1, read on the forward strand.
TCTACGTGAGGATCGGCCTACACTGTCCTTCTGCGGAATCTGACCTGATTCTGGCCACTGCGGAAGGAGCAGGATGAGCGGCCGCAATATGCCCGTCCACCTTCGGCTGCTCGCGCGGGGCTGGCCGTACCGCTGGTGGCTCCTGCTCACGCTTGCCGCAACTGCTGCCGTCACGGCGATGCAGGTGGCAACGCCACAACTTCTGAAGTTCGCCGTCGATACCGGCTTCAAGATCAACGACGGCGTCGTCGAAGGCGACATGAGCACGTTGGCGCTCGCCGCCGCGCTGCTGCTCGTCGCGGCGGTCGCGCGCGGCGTCTTTACCTACGCGCAGCAGTACCTGGCCGAAAAGATCGGCCAGAGCATCGCGTTCGACTTCCGAAACGACATCTTCGATCACCTCCAGCGGCTCTCGTACGCCTACCACGACAACGCCGAAATCGGACAGATCATGTCGCGCGCGACGCAGGATGTCGAAGGCGTGCGCATGTTCGTCGGCATGGCCGTGATCCGCCTGATCTCGGTGCTCGCGCTGGTCGGCGTCTCCGCCGCGTTCATGCTCACGTTGAACGTCAAGGTCGCGATCGTCGCACTGGCGTTCATGCCGGTGATCGCGGGCCAGGCCTCGTTCGTCTCGCTCTACATGCGACCGCTCTGGACGCAGGTGCAAGATCTGCACGGACAGATCTCGACGGTGCTACAGGAGAACCTCACCGGGATGCGCGTCGTGAAGGCGTTCTCGCGGGAAGAGCACGAGGAAGAGAAGTTCAATGAGAAGGCACTGGAGCTCTTCGAGACGTCTTACCGCACCAGCTTCATCCAGGCGCTGAACAACCCGACGATGCTCTCGCTCTGGCTGCTCTCCACCGGCCTCGTCTTCTGGGTTGGCTCGCGCGAGATCGCCGCCGGCAACATGACCGCAGGCGACATGGTCGCGTTCCAAGTCTACCTGACGCTGCTGCAGATGCCGGTGCGCATGCTCGGCTTCATCGTCAACATGTTCGCCCGTGCCTACTCCGCCGGCGTGCGCATCTTCGAGATCCTCGACGCCGAATCGGCGGTCCAGGAGAAGCCGGGCGCGCCCCCGATCGACGTGCAGCGCGGCGAGGTGATCTTCGACAAGGTCTCCTTCGGCTACGACGCGGTCTCGCCGGTGCTCCGCGACATCGAGATCCACGCGCAGCCAGGCGAGGTGATCGCGCTGCTCGGCCCGACCGGCTCCGGCAAGTCGACCGTGGTCAACCTGCTGCCGCGCTTCTACGACGTGACCGATGGTGCGATCACCATCGACGGCCACGACGTGCGTGACGTGCAGACCGAGTCGCTGCGAGGCGCGATCGGGATGGTGCAGCAGGACGTCTACCTCTTCCCCGCCACGATCCGCGACAACATCCGCTACGGCGCTCCGGACGCCACCGACGACGAGGTGACGGAGGCCGCCAAGGCCGCCCGCATCCACGAGTACATCGATTCGACGCCGGACAAGTACAACACCTGGGTCGGTGAGCGCGGCGTCACGCTCTCCGGCGGGCAGCGCCAGCGAGTCGCGATCGCACGCACACTGCTGCTCAATCCGCGCGTGCTGATCTTCGACGACTCCACGTCGTCCGTAGACATGCGCACCGAGTTCTTGATCCAGGAGGCGCTGCAGAACCTGATGGAGGGACGCACGACCTTCGTAATCGCGCAGCGGCTGCGCACCGTGCAGGCCGCCGACCAGATCATCGTCATGCGCGACGGCGAGATCGTGGAGCGTGGCAAGCACGAGGAGTTACTGGAAGGCGGCGGCCTCTACCGCGAGATCTACGACCTTGAACTACGCGACCAGGAAGAGGCTCGCGCCGCAGTGGAGCCTTCGTAATGGCCTGGGGCGGACACAGTGCAAACGGCTGGGGCGGTCGCGGCAACTGGAACGACAGCCAGAGCAAAGGCGGACGCTACGACGGCTGGGACTACGAAGAGCTGGGCAACGTCTACGACTGGAAGCTGATGAAGCGCATGTGGCCGTACATGCGCCCCTACCGCACGCGCATCCTGATCACGCTGCTGGGCATGATCGGGACGGCGATCACCCAGTACTCGCAGCCATTCATCATCGGCCGGGGTCTCGAAGAAGCGGTACGCGGCGCCAGCCTCGGCACGATCAACCAGCTCGGCATGCTGCTGGTCGGGCTCGCGATCTTCGCCTGGGTCTCGTACGTCGCGACGCAGCTTACGACGGCGTGGATCGCCCAGCGGCTGCTCTACAACCTGCGAATGGACGTCTTCCGACACATGCAGAAGCTCTCGCTCAGCTTCTACGACAAGGAAGAAGTCGGCCGCATCATGTCCCGCCTCACGTCGGACGTGACGGTGATGCAGGAGTTGCTGACAACCGGGATGCTGAACGTGCTGACGGACTTTGCCGGACTCGGCATCGTCATCTTCTTCATGTTCTACATGGACGCGCAGCTCGCCGTCGTCGCGCTCTCGACCGTCCCGATCCTCGTGATCGCGATGCTCTTCTGGCAGCGCTACGCGCAGACCGCCTTCATCCACGTGCGCCAGGCGATCTCCGAGGTGAACTCGAACATCAACCAGAACGTCTCCGGCATCCGAGTCGTCCAGTCGCTCCGCCGCGAGGACGAGAACCTGCGCCAGTTCGGCCGCCTGAACGCCGTGAACCGCGAATCGAACATGCGCGCGATGCGCCTGCAGGCGATCGTGATGCCGATGGTTGAAGTGCTGTCGACGGTCGCCACCGTGCTGGTGCTGATCGTGATCGGCATCCGCCTCTTCAACGGCACGCTCGACGCCGCATCCGCCATCGGCTTTGCGATGGGCTTCGTGCTCTTCATCCAGCGCTTCTTCACGCCGATTCGCGACATCGTGCTGCAGTACACGATGCTCCAACGCGCGATGGCCGGTGCCCACCGCGTCTTCGAGGTGCTCGACACCGAGCCCGAGATCGTCGATGCCGACGACGCCGTCGAGCTCGGCGAGATCGAAGGTCGCGTCGACTTCAACCACGTCAACTTCGAGTACCTCCCCGGCGTGCCGGTGCTGCGCGACTTCGACCTGCACGTCGAGCCGGGGGAGTCGGTAGCACTCGTCGGCCACACCGGTGCCGGCAAGACGTCGGTCACCGCGCTGATCAACCGCTCCTACGAGATCCAGGGCGGCTCGATTGAGGTTGACGGCCACGACCTGCTCGACATTCAGCGCAAGTCCCTCACGCGCCGCATGAGCGTGGTGCTGCAGGAGCCATACCTGTTCTCCGGCCCGGTCGCGCAGAACATCCGCTACGGCCGACTCGACGCGACTGACGACGAGGTCCATGCTGCCGCCGAGGCCGTCGGCGCCAGCGACTTCATCGAGCGCCTGCCCGGCGGCTACGACACCTACCTCAACGAGGGTGGGAAGAACCTCTCGATCGGCCAGCGGCAGCTGATTGCCTTCGCGCGAGCCGTCGTGGCGAATCCGAGCATCATCATCCTCGATGAAGCGACGGCGCACGTGGACACGCAGACCGAACGCGTCATCCAGCAGGCGCTGAAGGCCGTGCTCGCCAATCGCACCTCCTTCGTGATCGCGCACCGCCTCTCAACGATCCGCGATGCCGACCGCATCGTGATGATGCGCAGCGGCGAGATCGTCGAGGTCGGCACCCACGACGAGATGATGGCGATGAACGGCGCGTACGCGGACTTCTACCGCATGACGTTCACGACCCACGGCGACCAGGGCGAGGAAGTCGTGATGTCTGCCGGTAGCGACGAGACGCCCGAGGGCGCTCCCGCCTAACTTCGCTCCCCGCCCACACGCGCCCGGTCGCGCTTGCCTCGGCGGCAAGCTGTACCATCGACCGACCATCCGCCCGGGAGGGTCACCATGACGACTGACGACCCCGCACGCCTGCTCGAACTGATCGACGCCGATGGCGTGCCCTACTGGGTCGAACTCGGCATCAGCGTCGAGTCCGCCGAGGAGGGGCATGTGCGTCTACGACTACCGATGCGCGAAGGGCTCGGCACCCGCCGCGCCGAGGTGATGCACGGCGGCGCAATCGGCGCGTTGATCGATGCGGCCGGTGGTGCGGCGACTGCGACACTGCGACGAGCCGACGACGAGACATGGACCGGGCAGGCCACGCTGGACATGAATGCCACGTTCCTCAACGCGGCGACCTCAGCGGTGATCGCGGAGGGTAAGGTGCTGCGCAGCAGCCGCGCGCTCGCGTTCATCTCGGTCGAGGTTCACGACGAAGAGGACACGCTGATCGCGGTCGGACGCGCCACCTATACGATCATCCGCAAACGCTAGTCACGCCTCCGCGTCGGTGCGGGCTCGGACCGTGCGGGCTGAGACCGAACGAAGTCAGGCCGCGTAGATTCAGGCCGAAGCCGATCCGACGACCGCCTCGACCTCGATCTCGACGAGGTGCGCGGGCAGCATCAGCCGCGCCACCTCGACCAGCGTCAGCGCCGGTCGCGCGGCGCCAAGTCGCGCGCGCAGTTCGTCGGTGACGCTCTCCCACTGCTCGATGTCCGTCACATAGACACGCGCCGCAACCACGTCATCGAGCGACGCCCCCGCCTCGACGAGTGCGCTCCCGATCGTCTCGAGCGCGAGTCGTGCCTGCTCGGCCGCCCCATCGGGCACGGTGCCGTCAGCGTGCGTGCCGGTGGTGCCGGAGACCCAGATGCGGTCGTCGACGCGCACGGCCCGCGAGTAGCCGACGCGTTCTTCCCACGGGCCGCCCGACGAGATGCGAGTGCGACCAGGCGTCATGCGTCGCGATCGAAGAGCGGCGCCTGCGGGTCGGATGCGCCGAGTTGCTGCTCGATCGCCAGGTGCTCGTACGCGCTCGGCATCACCACGCGGCCGCGTGGCGTGCGCTGCAGGAACCCGATCTTCAGCAGGTACGGCTCGTAGACGTCCATGATCGTGTCCGACTCCTCGGAGATCGACGCCGCGAGCGTCTCCAGTCCGACGGGGCCGCCACCGAAGCGCTCGATCGTGACGCGCAGCAGCTCGCGGTCCATCGCATCGAGGCCCAGCTCATCAATCTGCAGCCGTCGCAGCGCGGCGTCGGCCAGCTCGCGCGTCACGGTGCCGTCGCCCTCGACCTCGGCGAAATCGCGAACTCTACGAAGCAGCCGGTTGGCGATGCGCGCGGTGCCGCGCGATCGCATCGCGACCTCCTCGACGCCACCGTCGTCGATCGAACAGCCGAGCACCTCAGCCGACCGGCGCACGATCTGCGAGAGGGCCGGAACGTCGTAGAAGTCGAGGCGAAACGTCGAACCGAAGCGGTCGCGCAGCGGCTGCGAGACGAGCGCGAATCGCGTGGTCGCGCCCACGAGGGTGAACTGGTTCAGCTTGAGCCGGACGTCGCGCGCCTTCGGCCCCTTGCCGAGGATGATGTCGACGGAGAAGTCTTCCATCGCCGGATAGAGCACCTCCTCCGCCGCGAGCGGCAGACGGTGGATTTCGTCGATGAAGAGCACGTCGCCCGGTTGCAGGCTCGTCAGCAGCGACGCCAGGTCGCCGGAGCGCTCGATCGCTGGCCCGCTGGTGATGCGGATCGAGACGCCCATCTCGGACGCCACGATCATCGAAAGCGTCGTCTTGCCGAGGCCCGGCGGACCGTGGAAGAGCACATGATCCAGCGATTCGCCGCGGCCGAGCGCAGCCTGGATCGCGATCCCCAGATTCTCCTTGACCGTGTCCTGGCCAAAATACTGGTCGAACCCGCGCGGACGTAGCCCGCGGGCAGCGCCATCCGCTTCCAAGTCGTCGTCAGTTGCGGTCGGCGTCAGCGGCCCTTCGCGCTCGTCCGTCACCACGCCCCCTCAAGCCCGCCGCGGCCAGTATACCGAACGAACGTTCGACTCGCGAGCAAGCTCGCTGACGCCAGAGGGGCGAATGGCATTACGAACGGCGCCCCGACCGGCGCTATGCAACCCCCTGCACGATCGCGAGCGGCAACCGTGCGACGTCGCTGCCATCGAGCGCGACGTGGATCGCGTGGTCGCCGAACTGCTGAAACGTCACGCCGTTCAGCTCGATGATCAGCCGCGCCGTCCCGAGGGGGGCGCCCGGCGGCTCCGGCAACTGCATCTGACCGTCGATCGGATCGAGGACATTGCCACCGTCGGCGTCGACGACCCGGATCGCCAGCGGCTTCGCGCCCGCCTCGTTGCCCCAGTAGCGCACCTGCACCACGACGGCCAGCGCCCCACGCGAGATCGGCACCTCCGACGTGATCAGCCGGTCGATGCCGATCCCCAGCGCGTGCAGCTTGCCGCCACTCTCCTGCGCAGAGTCGGCCAGAAACGCGAAATCGACTTCCATGTGGGGCTCCTCGGCACGATCCACCATCGACGATACCCCGCCCATCGCCACACACAAACAGGGACCCGCCTGATGGCGGGTCCCTGTCCCCGTTCCGTTCCCCCGCCGCGCGGCAGATCGGGCGCGATGGTTAGCCGCTAGCTCGCTGCCGTTCGCTGCTCCAGGCCCGCGGCGATCTTCTCCGCCGCGCTCATGCCCGCCGTCGAGACACCGCTGCGCGCGGGCGCCCAGACGGGGAAGCCGGCCCTCGTCTCGCTCTCCACGCCCATCCGCTCGCGGACCTGCGCCACCGCGCGACGAGCGGCATCCAGCGACGCATCGACCTCGCTCAGTGTCTCGCCGCTGACCAGCTCCGGCGGCAACTCGGGTTCGGCCGCCAGCACCGCCTCGCGGTAGCGCTCGACGGCCGCACGGGCCTGGGCTCGTTCGACGTCGAGCTCGCGTCTCGCGGTGGCCAGGTCCTCTGCCTGCGCAGCGACCTCCGCATCAGCGGCCGTCGCCTCTGCCTCCGCCAGCGCGGCGAGCTCATCGAGCGTCTGCTGCGGCTCCTCCGAGAAGTCGTCATCAAGCACGGCCTCGAGTTCAGGATCGAGTTGCTCATCAAGCTGCTGGTCGAGCAGCTGCCCATCCAATTCATGCGTCAATTCAAGTCTCCCAGCCTCAATTCAAGTTCGATATGCGGGAGAATAGAACCTTCGTTCTTCTGCTGTCGACGTACCGATGGCGCTGCTGGCCGCGCCCCCTTTGCTACGCTGCCGCCATGGCGACAACCGCACGCACACAGATCGCCCTGCGCGATATGACGCGCGCAGACCTGCGGCAGGTGCGCCGCATCGAGCAGGCCGCATACGCCGACGCCTGGCCGCGCACGACCTTCGAGGCGGAGCTTCGCAACCAGCTCGCCCAGTATGTCGTCGCCATCGAACGAGCGGAGAGCGCTCCGCACGAGGCCGCCCCACCGCCGAGCGGACCGCTGCACCGGCTGAAGCGGCTGCTCAGGCTCGAACCAACTGGCGATCCGATCGTCGGCTTCTTCGGCGTCTGGTTCACCGTCGATCAGTTGCACCTCGTCACGCTCGCGGTCGCGCCCGACCACCAGCGACGCGGCATCGCGCCGAGGCTACTGCTGGAGTGCTTCAGCCTCGCGCTCTCCTCGGAGCTGCGCTCGATCGCGCTGGAGGTGCGGCCGAGCAACGAGCGCGCGATCGCGCTCTACGAGCAGTTCGGCTTCGCGCAGGTCGGCCGCCTGCCAAGCTACTACGCCAACGACGGCGAGGACGCGCTGGTCATGCTCACCAGTGACTTTGAGCCGGCGGAATTGCGCGCCCACGTCGAACGCCTGCGCGCCACGCACGAGCAGCGCTACGGCGAGACGTTCGCCTGACCCGCAGTCTCGGCCGGTAGCGGCGAGCGCAGCTTCGCGACGAAGAACGCGAATCCGATCAGCGGCACGAAGCCGCAGAGCATGAACCCGAACGAGTACGACGTCAGCTCGACCAGCACGCCGAGCAGCATGCCCCCCAGCACCGCGCCGACGTCCCACGCCATCGTGTACGTCGCCATGCCTGCGCCCAGGAGCGTCGAAGGTGTGCGATCGACGACCATCGCCACCACAGTCACCTGCACCGCCGCGAAGCCGATGCCGTAGACCACCGCAACGACCATCAGCGCCGCCTGCGACTGCGTCGCCGCCAGTCCGAATAGTGCCGCCGACCCCATCAGCAGCGAGGGCAACACCACGTGTCCGCGTCCGAAGCGGTCGGAGAGCGCTCCCGAGATCGACCGCGAGACCAGCAACGAGAAGCCGTACACCGAGTAGAACAGACCCACGTTCCCGAGGTCGCGCTCCAGCGCGTACAGCGGCAGGAATGCCTGCACCGCACCGAACGTCGTCGTCATCGAGAGAAAGACCGCCGCCGGTGCGACCCCGGTGCGGGAGATCCACTGCCGCTTCAACCACGGCACGCGTGGTGGCCGCTCCGCCTCCGGCTCGACGATGAACACGCCGGCCAGGCCAGCAACCATCGCCGCCACCGCACCGAGCACGAAGACGAACTCGAACGAGGTCAGCCCGGAGATCGTGACCGCCAGCGCGGCCGCGTACAGCTGCGCGATCGCGTTCGAGGACTGGTAGACGCCCACGCCGAGCCCTCGTGAGCGCTCCGGCAGGAAGCTGGTCACCATCGCCAGTAACGACGTCGTAAACAGCGCCATGCCGGCGCCATGCACGAGCCGGAAGATCAGCATCACCCACGGATCCGCACTGAGGGCGTAGCCGAGGAACGTGACTACCGTCGCGATCGCGCCGACCCGCATCCAGCGCTGCCGGTCGCCGCTGTCGACGAGCACGCCGGCAAGCGGGCGCGCTGCCATCCCCGAGACGCCTAGCACCCCGACCACGAGGCCGACGACCCAGTCAGGCTCGTCGACGAGCACCCGCGGCACCTGCACGATCGAGATGAAGTACGCGGCGAAATAGAAGTGCACAGAAAAGAGCGCGATGCCGAAAGGCATGCTCATCAGGCGACGCTGGCTCTGACTCGCGCTCATCTCGGCCGAGTATGCGCGGCGATCTGCCACCGGGTAAGGGCGCTATTCACGTCCGGGCACTGGTCACACGGAGAGTGGCGGGACTCCGCTACTCTGCGTCGTCCGAGGAATCAGCGTCGTCGGAGGCTTCCTCGTCTTCGTCGGCGGCCTCGGCTGCGGGGTCGTGGAGGTACAGGAGGTAGCGGTCATCGCGCTCAACCAGCAGCACCATGCGCCCCTCGGCGTCGTGCTCCGCGATCAGCCCCGCCAGCACCGCTCCGTGGCCCTGGAAGAGCACCGTCTTCGAGCTGAAGCTAAAGCGTCGGCCTTCGACGGTCACGTAGTACGGCGGTGGGCTGGTGAAATCGTTCCAGTTGAAGATGAAGACGTCGAATCCGACCTCGGACATCACCGTCAGGTCGTCGTAGCCGATCTCGATGTCGGCGGCGAACTCAGTCGTGTTACTTACCATGGGACGTCCTCAACGATGCGGGCGCGATCATATCTCTGCGTCCGGTGGGCGGCCACCCTCGCGATCGTCAGTTGACGCGCGAATCTCCGGCAGTGCGAGTACGAATGTCGCCGTCACGACCAGCGCCGACGCCACGCACCAGCTACAGATCGCATCGATCACGAACAGTTCGACGTACGTGAGGTACGCCGAGTACGCGGTCCCGGCGAGCGCCAGCGAGAAGATCCAAACGCCGGTCACCCGCGGCGCGTCGTCGCGAAATCGACGAACGACAGCCAGCAACAGCAGCAGCACGTACATCGTCAGCCCGAGCATCGCGACCGGCACCGTCCCGATCTCAGCGTACTCGGACGACTGCACCGCCCCGCAATTACCCGGGCCGCAGGCAATCGCGTCTGGCCCCTCGACCGCGACCCAACTCAGATAGCCGGCGATCGCCACTCCGGCCCCGGAGAACACGACCAGCGCGCTCTCGCGGCGTCGATCGAGCAGGCTACTCACCCGAGCGAGCCAGCTCGATCGCCTGCCGGAAGACCTCGATCGGTTGCGCACCCGTCACGAGGATGCCGTTGATCACGAACGACGGCGTGGTCGAGATGCCCGACGCCCGCGCGCCCCCGGTCTGGGCCTCGACCTCCACGCGCATCCGTCCCGAGTCGAGGCATTCATCGAACGCTCCGACATCGAACCCCGGCTTCGCATCCGCCAGCTCACGTGCGAATCGCTTCAGATGCCCGTCGGAGAAGTCGCCCTCGTTCTCGCCGCCCTGCCGCAGGAAGAGCAGGTCGTGGTAGTCCCAGAACGCGCCCTGCTCCAGCGCACACTCGGCCGCCTCCGCCGCGCGCACCGACTCCTCACCAAGGAACGCGAAGTGCTGATACTCCATCGTCGCAATCCCGGTTTCGACGTACTCGGCACGCAGCGTCGGCACGGTCTCCAGCGTGAAGCGGCGGCAGAACGGGCACTGGAAGTCGGACAACTCGATGATGCGAACGGGCGCGCCCGGCACCCCCTCGACGCGGCCATCGATGTCGGAGCGCACGACCGGCACATACGGCGTCTCACTCAGCTCCCCATCCGAGCCGCTGAACGCGATCAGCGCGGCGACAACCACGACCGCCCCGGCGATCCAGCCGACGGTGAGGAAGCCACCGATCGAATCGACGAAGATGCGCCAGCCCGCGCGCTCCCGATCGCCCCGCCGTCGGCGGGCTCGTCTGCGGCTCATCGTCTCTCCGATCGCCCGTCAATCACGCGCCGGTCGCCCCGGCGGCGCTGTCGCCTACTGATGCCCGGCGCCCCTGATACCGGGCTCCGGCGAGCGGTTGCGGTTCGTAGTGATGAAGTCGCGCAGCTCGTCGATCTCGACACCGTCGGTACCATCGATGCGCAGGATGCGGCCCCACGAGACCGCATAGATCGGCAGCGCGTTCTGCTCACGTGGCGAGAGGATCACATCACGGCTGAAGTCGTTCGCCAGGTCTTCCAGTGACTGCAACGACTCACCCGCGATCAGCTCAGGGTCGTAGCTGATCCAGATGATGCCGTGCTCAAGCGAGTGGATCGCGTTCCCGTCCAGAACCTGGTGATCGTAGACACCGTACGGCAGCGGCCCGCAGAACGTTCCGTAGTCCGGCGGCACGCACTCGGGACCGCCAAAGTGCGGACCACCCGAAGGCGGCTCGCCGGGCTCGCCGACGAGGTCCCCGGCGTTCGTCGTGTGCCGCGTCGCCTCTGAGCCGGCCGGCAGCTCGACGCTGTCACCGGCCAGCGGATCGCTCGACGCGCTTGAGAGCGGATTCGCGATCACGAGGTAGACGAGCAGCGCCAGCGCGCCGGTGACCCCTCCGATGGTGAGGAACCCGCCAAACGAGTCGATCGTCTCGCGGATTCCCGCGCGGCCACCACCCGTCTGCACTCGCCGGCGCTTCTGCGGTTGCTGCTCCTCGGACGCTTCGGTCTCGGCTGCTTCGCGCTCGCGACGGCGACGCTGACGTTGCCGGCGGCGGTTTCGATCTTGCGACACGGGGCCTCCTCATGCATCGGTGGCGGCGCGTCCATTATCGGAGGCATACGCGCTCAGGCAACTACGGCGCGCCACGCGCGTTATAGCTACGCACCCTGCGAGGGGAACAGGTGGCTCAAGCGTCCCAGCCAGCACCGGGAAGCACGCCGAGCGGCACGTTCTCAGCACGCCGCAATATCCGGCTGCTCACCGCCTCCACCATCATCGCGGAGTCGATGCTCTTCCTGCCGATCTGGATCGTCTACCTCACCGACCTGCGAGGACTGAGCCTCGGCGAGGTTGGCGTCATGGAGACCTTCTTTTGGGCCGTCGCAATCGTCGCCGAAGTGCCGACGGGTGCGTTCTCCGACCGTTTCGGCCGCCGAGCGACGTTCATCGTCGCCGACGCGATGGGCGCTGCGGGCATCCTGCTCTTCGCGCTCGCGGGGAACCTTCCGCTGCTCATCCTCTCGTACGTACTCTGGTCGGGCGGCATCGCGTTCAACTCCGGCAACATGGACGCATACGTCTTCGAGACGCTCGCCGCCGAGGGCCGGCAGGACGACTTCCCGAAGGTGATCGGGCGTATCACCGCCTTCGGCGCGTTCGCGACGATGGCTGGTTCGCTGATCGGGGCACTGATGGCGGGCCTCATCTCGCTCCAGGCGCCGATCTTTGCCGGCGCCGCCATGTTCGTCGTCGCAATCCCGATCGTCGCGCTGCTGCAGGAGCCGCCGCAACGCCGAAGCGCGATCCCACTCGGATACATGCAGACGATGCGCGAGGGTGGACGGGCGCTGCGACGAACCCCCCATGTCGCGCTGCTGATCCTCGCGACGACGATGTTCATCCTCGCGGCGACCGCGGGGATGATGCTGAACCAGCCGTTCCTGCAGCACTACGACGTCCCGATCGCAGCGTTCGGACTCTTCTTCGCCCCGCTGCAACTGCTCGCGGCGCTCGGCGTGCTCCTCGTCTACCGGCTGCCACAGCTGATCGGCATGCGCCGCTCGCTGACGCTGCTCTTCTTCCTGCCCCCGCTCGTGCTGGTGATCATGGGATCGATCGACCACCTCGGCGCGTTTGCAGGCTTCGCGATCGCTCGCACCGCCATGAACTCCCGGGCGCCGCTGATCAACGACTACATCAACCGCCGCACCGACTCGGAGGTGCGCGCCACCGTGCTCTCAGTGCGTCACCTCGGCGTCTCGATCATGTTTGCGGTCGGCGCGCCGATCGCCGGCCTGCTCGGCGAACGCTCGCTACAGGGCGCGCTGACGACGATCGGCCTCGCCACGCTGCTGCTCGGCGGCGTCGTGTACGTGCTCTGGCTGCGCGCCGATCGACGCGCGCCAGAACCCGGTGGCTAGCTGACCGCGACCTCTTCGCTGGCTGTCTCGTTCGCCGGCTCGCGCGCGCCCTCGGCCGCCTCTTCGCGCGTGAACGTGTACTCGCCATCGACGACATCGACGACCACGCAGTCGCCGTCATCGAACTCGCCGCCGATTACGCGTTTCGCCAGCTCATTCTCCACGCGCTTCTCGACGATGCGACGCATCGGCCGCGCACCGAAGTCCGCGTCGAAGCCCTCATCGAGCAGCTTCGCCTTCGCCGCCTCCGTGATGCGGAAGTCGACGAGTTGCTCCGAGAGGCGCTCGCGCACCTCCTCGACCATCAGCTCTGTGATCTGCGCGATCTCGGCCTCCGTCAGCGGCTCGAAGACGATGATCTCGTCCAGCCGGTTCAGGAACTCGGGACGGAACATCTTCTTCAGCCCCGTCTCCACGCGACTGTGAAGCTGCTCCCGCTCCGACTCGTTGCTCGTGCGCACGAAGCCCAGCGGCCCCTGCTTCTCGCCAGTGCCGACGTTCGAGGTCAGGATCACCACGGTGTTGCGGAAGTCGACGTGGCGGCCATGCGCATCCGTGATGCGGCCGTCGTCCATGATCTGCAGCAGCGTGTTGAAGATGTCCGGGTGCGCCTTCTCGATCTCGTCGAAGAGCACCACCTGGTACGGACGCCGTCGCACGGCCTCCGTGAGTTCACCGGCCTGGTCGTAGCCCACGTACCCGGGCGGCGCTCCCATCAGCCGCGAGACGGTGTGCGCCTCCTGGAACTCGGACATGTCGAGCCGCAGCACCGCATCCTCGTCATCGAACATGTACTCAGCCAGCACCTTCGCGAGGTACGTCTTGCCGACGCCGGTTGGACCGATGAAGACGAACGACCCGATCGGCCGCTTCGGATCCTTCAGCCCGCTGCGCGCGCGACGGATCGCGTCGGCCAGCGCCGAGATCGCTGAGTCCTGCCCGATCACGCGCTCGTGCAGCGCCTCCTCCATGTGAAGCAGGCGATCCGCATCATCCTTCAGCATGCGATCGACGGGGATGCCCGTGATCTGCGCGATCAGTGAGGCGATATCGGACTCCGTCACATCGTCGGTGACGCCGTGATCGGCCCGCCACTCACCCTCGCGGCCCGCGTACTCGGCCTGGATCTCCAGCACCTCCTGCTTGATGCGCGCGGCCTCCTCGAAGTCCTCGCGCGCCGCCGCCGAGTCGATGCGCGAGGAGGCGTCGTTCAGCCGCTCCTTCACGTCGAGCAGCGCGGGCGGGAGCGACTCGGACTCGATCACGTGCCGTGATGCGGCCTCGTCGATCAGGTCGATCGCCTTATCCGGTAGCTGACGCTCGGTGAGGTAGCGAGCGCTCAAGCGGGCCGCCGCCGCCAGCGCCTCATCGGTGATCTTCAGCCCGTGGTGCTTCTCGTACCGCGGCCGCAGCCCGCGCAGGATCGCCACCGCGTCATCGATGCTCGGCTCATCGACGTAGACCGGCGAGAAGCGCCGCTCCAGCGCCGGGTCCTCCTCGATGTGCTTGCGGTACTCGTCGAGCGTCGTCGCCCCGATCACGTGCAGCTCGCCGCGCGCGAGCGCCGGCTTCATCAGGTTCGAAGCGTCGATCGCGCCGTCCGCGCCACCGGCGCCGACGACCTGGTGCAGCTCATCGATGAACAGCAGCACCTCTCCGCCGGACTCCTTCACCTCGCGCATCACGGCCTGCAGTCGCTCCTCGAACTCGCCGCGGAACTTCGAGCCGGCAACCAGCGCGCCCATGTCGAGCGAGACAACCCGCTTGTCCTTCAGCCGCTCCGGCACATCGTCGTCAGCGATCCGCTGCGCGAGCCCCTCGACGATTGCCGTCTTGCCGACGCCCGCGTCCCCGATCACGACCGGATTGTTCTTCGTGCGCCGGTTCAGCACCTGCATCACCCGCGCGATTTCGACCTCGCGGCCGACCGTCGGGTCGAGCTTGCCCGCCTTCGCCAGCTCGGTCAGGTCGAGGCCGAAGCGCTCCAGCGACTGATAGCTCGACTCCGCCGTCGGCGAATCGACGCGGGCCGTGCCACGGATCTCCTGCAGCGCCGCGTAGATGCGCTCCTTCGTGATCTCGAACTCCACCAGCATTGTCGTCGACTCGCCGTCGCGGTCATCCGAGATCGCGATCAGCAGGTGCTCAACGCCGACGAACTCATCCTTCAGCCGTTCGGCTTCGGCATTCGCGCCCTCGAGCATCCCGACGATCCGCGGCGTGGTGTAGATCTGCACGACGTCATAGCCGAGCTTCGGCGAGCGGTCGAGGTGCGCCGCGATGCGACGCCCGAGCGCATCGACGTTCACGTCCATCTTCTGCAGCACCTCGCGCGCGAGGCCGTCCTTCAGCTCGACCAGCGCCTGGAAGACATGCTCGACGTCCCACTGCGAGTGCCGCTGATCGCGCACGATCTGCTGCGACTGCTGCAGCACCGTCTGCGCCTGCTCGGTGAATCGATCCTGTCTCATCATGGCGTTACGCCCTCGCTGTTCGGCCTGTTCCTCAGCTCGTATGTCATCGTTCCACTCCAGAACCGCGCTTCCCCCACCAGATTCCGGGGGCGAGAGGGCGAAGCCCCCGCAGCCAGGGCGGGTGGGCGGGCACCCCCGAAGGGGACAACACCCCGCGACGCAGTCGCGTCCCTATCCATCGCGCGACTCGCCCTCGTCTGAGGCAGGCCCGTCCGACGCTCCGTCGCGCCGCTCGCCGCCCAGCACCCGCATCTCCCGCTGCATCTCGGCGAGCTGCCCCTGCAACTCCTCGATCTGCTGATTCATGCGCAGAATCACCTCGACGCCAGCGAGGTTCACGCCGAGGTCGCTCATCAGGCCCTGCACGCGGCGCAGACGTTCGACGTCCCGCTGCGAGTAGAGCCGCGTGTTGCCGGGCGAGCGGGCGGGCCGCACGAGGCCGATGCGCTCGTACGACCGCAACGTCTGCTGGTGTACCCCGACCATTCGCGAGACGACCGAGATCGCGAAGACCGGCTCGTTCTCAGAGAAGTTCGTCATGCCGGTGCCCCTGTCTCACTCGTCTCACTCGTCGCACCGCTCTTGCCCGCGCGTAGCTGCTCGAAGAGCGCCCGCTGCTCATCGCTCATCGGATCGGGCAACGTCAGCAGCACGCGCACGTGCAGGTCGCCGAAGCCGCCGCCCTTGCGCGGCATCCCCTGCCCCGCGAGGCGGAACGACTTGCCGCTCTGCGTCCCGGCCGGGATGCGCAGCGCCAGCGTCTTGCCCCTCAGCGACGGCACCCGCACCTCGCCGCCGAGCGCCGCCTCCTCGACCGGTACGTCGATGTCGCAATGCAGGTCATCGGCCCGACGCTCGAAGTTCGCGTGCGGCCGCAGCGTCACGCGCAGATAGAGGTCGCCGGGCGGGCCGCCGTTTGAGCCTGAGCCGCCGCGACCGGCAACGCGGATGCGCGTGCCGTCCTGCACCCCGGCAGGAACCGTCACCTCGATGCGACGCACCGGCGCGGCATTGCCGCTGCCGCGACAGGCGTGGCAAGTCGCGCCCGCGAGCTCGCCCGCGCCGCCGCAGATCTGGCAGGTCTCCGAGCCCTCGCGCACCTCGATCGTCCGCGAAGAGCCCCGGTAGGCCTCCTCAAGCGTCAGGCGAACCGTGTGCTCGGCGTCGGCGCCCTTCTGTTGCCCCGCCGCGCGACGGAAGAGCGAATCGAAAATGCCACCGCCGAACGCACCCGACGGGTCGCCCCCGCCACCGAACGGCGAGCCGCCAAACTGCGCACCGCCGCCGCCGAACGGTGAGCCGCGGCCTCCGGCCTGCTCGAACTGGTCAGCGTGCTGCCACTGGTCGCCATAGCGGTTGTACTTACGACGTGAATCGGAGTCCGAGAGCACGTCGTAGGCCGCGTTGATTTCCTTGAAGCGGCTCTCCGCCTCGACATTCCCCGGGTTCACGTCGGGGTGGAACTGGCGCGCCAGCTTGCGGTACGCCGATCGAATGTCCTTGTCGGACGCGTCACGCCTGACACCGAGGACGCGGTAGAGGTCATTTGCCATGCACTCAATATAGCATACTGATACCGCCCAAAGGCATATATCTAAGCGTGTTCGACTCATATTCTCTTGACATCGGTCGCGCAGGTACGATAACGTGCCTTCAGGCGGGAGAGACAGCAAACACACTCAAACCGTACTGAAAGGAACCGTCATGTCACTGATTGTGAGACGACAGCCCAGATTCAACCGCGAGTTCACCGGCATCCGCCACGCGATGGACCGATTCTTCGACGACTCGCCCTTCTCAGCGCAACGCTTCGCGGCGCCGCGCAGCCGGCTCACCAACGCCGATGCGGTCGCGACGCTTCCGATCGACATCTCCGAGGTCGATGGCGACACGACCGTCCGCGCATCGGTGCCCGGCTTCAGCGCCGAGGAGATCGAGGTCACCGTCGAGGACGGCGTGCTGACCATCAGCGCAAGGCACGAAGATGCATCGGAGGAGAGCGATGAGCACTACTACCGGCGCGAGCGTCGCACCGGCTCCGTGAGCCGTCGCATCTCGCTTCCCCGCAACACACCCGACGTCGAAGTCGCTGCGGAACTCGCCGATGGCGTGCTCACGCTGACGATTCCGACGCCGGAGGAGCAGAAGCAGATCGAGATCAAGTCGAGCAACTAGCAGCGCAGTCCGACCCCACGCGGCACCCCTCTCCGCACGGCAGACGGCCACATGACAGAGCCCCGGCATCAAGCCGGGGCTCTGTCATTTCTGCATTGAACCGCGCCAGGCTAGCCCTTGATCACGATCTCCTTCGCCGCATCGAGGCTGAGACCGCCGAGGCGCGCGCGTGACGACTCCATCGTCGAGAGCAACGCCAGCGCCTTGCGCGTGTCCGAGGCAACGCGGGCCGGCTCGCCCATCCGGAAGCGGTACTTCGAGCACCAGTAGGTAAACGCCTGCACGTCTGCAACGCCCAGCTTCTCGCTCACCTTCGCCTCGGTCTCCGCCCGAAACATCCCCAGCAGCTCGTCGAAGGGGCGACCGTAGACTCGCTGGTACGCAGCGACGTCGGCCAGCACCTCGTACGCACCCGCCAGCGTGCCCGCCTTGTTCAGCTCGAGCTCGGCCGAGAGCAGCAGCGCCTCCTCGACGATCACGCCGTACTGGAAGTTAAGGTGCGCGCGGTGCTTCTCCGGCCCGATCGCACGCGCGAACTCCTCTTCGTCACCGCCGTCCGGCGCCAGGCCGAAGAGCAGCAGCCGCTCCGCCTCGTCCTTCGGCACGAGGCCCGGCACGCCGGCGAGCAGTCGCTGCGCAAGACGCAGCCAGTCGAACGCCTCGCCTGCGATCAGGTAGGTGTAGACCTCCTTGCCGACGGTCTCCTCGGAGCTCACCCAGCGGCCGACGACATCGAGCAGCGCGGGGTACCAGGGCTCACCGTCAGCAAGCGCCGCGCGGAACGTCGCGACCCCGTCTTCGCCCTCGAGCGGCCCCGAGCGGATAACGCGTGCCTTCGTCGCCTTCGCGGCAGCACGCGAGGCTCGCTTCTTCGGCGTGGCCTTCGACGACGCTTTCGTCGATGCCTTCTTCGCGCCAGATCGGGGAGTAGCCATCAACCAATTGTAAAGGCGGGCAGGGGTAGGCGGGCGGCTAGGCGACCCGGGCCTGCCCGCGCTCTTCGAGGACGGCGGCCAGCGTTGCCTCAGCCGTCAGTGCGCTGCTGTCGACCCAGAGACCGAGCCCGGCCAACTCCTCGCGCAGCACCGCATCGAGGTGCGTGAAGTCCGGCGACGTCTCCCCCGCCCGCTCAAGATCGCGGCGACGCGCCACGTCGGCGGATGGCGCCAGCACGACCAGGTTCACCTGACCGCCCACGAGGTAGCTCGTGTACGCCTTCAGATGGTGCTTCGTGACCACGACGCCATCGAGAACGGGCAGGAATCCTGCCTCCGAGAACGACCGCGCGAGCAGGCACTGATTGCGGATCGAGAGCTCGTACTGGCGCAACGCCTCGCCCTCGAGCTCATTGCCCTCGGGCCATGCGACGCCGCTGACCACCAGCTCGCGCAGCGCGTCGCCGGCGACGAAGGCAGCGCGATCGTGGTGCTCCGCGAATGCCTGCGCGATCGTCGACTTCCCCGCGCCGGGAATGCCGGTGAACAGCCAGATCTGCGGGATTTCGTTCACGAGGGTATCGAGGTAGGAGGCTGCGTCAGACCGCAGCTCCGTGGCAGCGCTTGTACTTCTTGCCGGAACCGCACGGGCACGCCTCGTTGCGCCCGACCTTCTTGACGGTGCGCTGCTGCGTCGCCGTGGCCGTCGGCGCGGCGGCCTCTCCGCCGCCGATCGCACCACCCGAAGAGGCCTCGGACGGTCCGCTCTCCTGCGTCCGCTGCGGCGCGGCCTGCGGCGTCGGCTTCTGCCCGACGACGAGCCGCGCGTGGAAGATCTGCCGCACGACGGTCGTGCGGATGTTCTCCAGCAGCTGGCCCCACATATCGTGCGCCTCGGCCTTGTACGCCACCAGCGGGTCTGACTGCGCGATCGCGCGTAGCCCGATGCCCTGGCGCATCTCATCCATCGCCGTCAGATGCGAGACCCAGAGCGCGTCGATCGTCGAGAGCAGCGTGTACCGCTCAACGACGCGCTGCGACTCCTCGCCAGCCTTCTCTTCGAGTTCGCCGTAGATGCGCTCCGCGACCGCGATCGAGGCGTCCGACGCCTCGTCGACGCTCATGCGCTCAAGCTCGTCGGCGTCCAGCTCGCTGCTGCCGGGTGCTACCGCCTCCAGCGCGACGATCAGCGCCTCGCCGTCGGGGTCGGTGCCGAGGTGCTCGTCGGCGAGACGCTCGATGTCTTCCTCGATCATCGTCAGCATCGTCTCGCGCAGATCCTCGCCGACCAGCACGCGGTCGCGCTCGCGGTAGATCACATCGCGGTGCGTGTTCATCACGTCGTCGTACTCGACCACGTTCTTGCGGATGTCGAAGTTGTAGGCCTCAACCTTGCCCTGCGCGGTCTCGATGGCACGCGTCACCATCTTCGACTCCAGTGGGAGCCCCTCGTCCATCCCCATCTTCGCCATCATGCCCGGCAGCCACTCCGGCGCGAAGCGGCGCATCAGGTCGTCCTCGAAGGAGACGAAGAACCGCGTTGAGCCCGGGTCGCCCTGGCGTCCGGAACGCCCTCGTAACTGATTGTCGATGCGACGTGACTCGTGCCGCTCTGTGCCGATCACGTGCAGTCCGCCACTATCGGCAACGCCCTCACCGAGCTTGATGTCGGTGCCACGTCCGGCCATGTTCGTCGCGATCGTGACCGCGCCGGGCTGACCTGCCGCCGCCACGATCGTCGCCTCTCGCGCGTGCTGCTTTGCGTTCAGCACCTCGTGGTCGATGCCACGACGTTGCAGCAACTCCGAGAGATGCTCCGAACTCTCGATCGCGACCGTGCCGACGAGCACCGGCCGCCCGTTCTCGTGCTTCTCGACGATGTCGTCGATCACGGCGCCGAACTTCGCGCTGCTGTCGCGGTAGATGTAGTCCGCGAGGTCGTCGCGGGTGATGGGCACGTTCGTCGGCATCACCATCACGTCGATCTCGTAAATCTCGTTCAGCTCCTCCGCCTCGGTGACGGCCGTACCGGTCATCCCGGCGAGCTTGTCGTACATGCGGAAGAAGTTCTGGAGCGTGATCGTCGCGTAGGTGACCGACTCCTGCTGGATCTTCACGCCTTCCTTCGCCTCGACGGCCTGGTGCAGCCCGTCCGACCAGCGGCGACCCTCCATCAGGCGACCGGTGAAGTCATCGACGATCACGACCTGACCGTCCTTCACCACGTAGTCGCGGTCGCGCTGGTAGATGATCTGCGCCTTCAGCGCCGCCTCCATGTAGCGGGTGAGCTGGAAGTTCTCCGGCGAGTAGATGTTCGGGACGCCGAGCCCCTTCTCCAGCACCTCGACCCCCGCCTCGTTGAGGTGCACCGAGCGCGTGCGCTCATCGACGGTGTAGTCGCGCTCCCGCTGCAGCGAAGGCACGAGCCGCGCGAACCGCGGGTAGATCGCGGTGTCCTGCTGCGCCGGGCCGGAGATGATCAACGGCGTGCGGGCCTCATCGATCAGCACGCTGTCGGCCTCGTCGATGATCGCGTAGTGCCGGGAGCGCTGCACGCGCTGCTCCGGCGTGCGCGCCATGTTGTCGCGCAGATAGTCGAAGCCGAATTCGTTGTTCGTGCCGTACGTGATGTCCTGCTCGTACGCCTCGGCACGCGTCGGCACGGCGAGCAGATGCTCCATACCGCGCTGCTGCGAGACGGCCTCGTCCGAGTAGACGTACGCGCTGTCGTGCTGCAGAACGCCGACCGCCATCCCAAGCTTGTGCAGTGCCGGCCCGTACCACTGGGCATCACGGGAGGCGAGGTAGTCGTTCACGGTGATGATGTGCGCGCCCTTGCCCTCAAGCGCGTTGAGATAGAGCGCGAGGGTGGCGACCAGCGTCTTTCCCTCACCGGTAGCCATCTCCGCAACTGCACCTCGGTGCAGCGCGATCGCCCCGATAATCTGCACGTCGAATGCGCGGTCTCCCGTGACGCGCGCGACCATCTCGCGCGCGACGGAGAACGCCTCCGGCAGCAACTCGTCGAGAGTCTCGCCATCAGCGAGGCGGGCGCGGAACACGTCGGTCTGCGCGCGCAGCTCGTCGTCGCTCATCGCCGCCATGCGGTCGGAGTGGGTGTTCACGACCGTGGCGAGTTCGCGCAGCGGCTTAAGGGCGCGCTCGTTCGGATCGCCAAGCACCTTGCGGAAGAGTCCGACCACGTCTACCTGCCTGTAGCTACCTGCGCGTCAGCGGTGAGAGCCAACTCATCTATTGTACGGGACGTCGGAACCATGGCTCTCGGGAATACCCGCAGCAGCGATGCGATTAGCGGAAGAGGCTACTGACCGACCCGCCCGTGTGAATACGGTGGATCGCATCGGCAAAGAGCGGAGCAACCGAGATCACGGTCTGCGGCACCTGATCGAAGACGCCATCCTCGACCGGCACGGTATCCGTGTAGACCAGCTCGGTAATCTCAGGGATGTTCAGCCGCTCGAATGCCGGGCCTCGGAAGTACGGATGCACGCAACTGACATGGATCGACTTCGCGCCGACCTGACCGAGCAACTGGATCGCGCCCAGGATCGTGCCGCCGGTCAGGATCTCGTCATCGAAGAGGACCGTGTCGCGCCCGGCCACGTCCGGACCGATCAGCGTCATCGACTCCGCCTGCTCGTCGTTGCCGCTGCGCCGCTTCTCGACGATCGCCAGGTCACCGCCGAGGCGGTCGGCGAAGTTGCGCGCGTCCTTCGCACGGCCCACGTCCGGCGCAACGATCACGGGGCGGTCGAGGTTCAGCCCGCGGAAGTGCTCGACGATCAATGGCATCGCGTGCAGCTCGTCGACGGGGATGTTGAAGAAGCCCTGGATCTGCCCGGCGTGGAGATCGACGGTCAGCACGCGGTCGGCACCCGCCACCTCGATGAAGTTCGCGAGCAGGCGGGCGGTGATCGAGATGTGCGGCTGGTCCTTCTTGTCGGAGCGCCCGTACGCGTAGTACGGGATCACCGCCGTCACGCGACCGGCAGAGGCGCGCTTCGCCGCATCGACCATGATCAGCAGCTCCATGATCCGTGTATTCACGGATCCGACGAACGGCTGGATCAGGAAGACATCACGCTCCCGCATGTTCTGCAGGAAGCGGACAAACGTGTTCTCGTTCGAGAAGTCGAAGACCTCGGCTTCACCGAGGGGGATCTCGAGGTGCCTGCACACGGCCTCGGCAAACCCGCGGTGGGCGTTGCCGGTGAAGACCGCCATCTCCTGCACCAAAGAGGCGCTCCCTGAGTCTGAGCCGGTGGGTAGCGTCCGCGCTTTCGCGGTCGCGGGCCGATAGTATCACGCGACGCCCTCAGGCCCGAGTACGCAGCCGCACGCCCCCCTCCGACGATCAGAGAGTTACACTATTCGTCCGCGCCGAACCGCCGACGGACGGCGACGTTGCCGAAGGATCTCCCCACATGGACTGGAAGTTCACGCCCGAAGAGGAAGCGTTCCGCGAGGAACTGCGCGGCTTTCTGTCCGCTAATCTGCCCGCGGACTGGAACGACGCCAGCTTCACGCTCCCGGCCACCAGCGAGGAGCGCAACGCGCTCGCCGACAAGATCTCGCAGAGCCTCGCCGACCGTCAGTGGCTCGCGATGGCGTGGCCGAAAGAGTACGGCGGCCTCGACGCCCCCCACATGCAGCAGATGATCTTCAACGAGGAGACCTCGTACCGCGCCATGCCGGGCGGCGGCGGGCAGGGCGTGCAGTGGGTCGGCCCGGCGATCATGCTCCACGGCTCGGAAGAGCAGAAGCAGCAGTACCTCCCGCGCATCACCAGTGCCCAGGACATCTGGTG
Organism: Dehalococcoidia bacterium; assembly: GCA_036013055.1. Lineage (GTDB taxonomy): Bacteria > Chloroflexota > Dehalococcoidia > UBA2979 > UBA2979 > SHYR01. The sequence continues at coordinate 39,129 of DASCQM010000003.1, forward strand.
CACGCTCTACTCGGAGCCGGGTGCCGGCTCTGACCTCGCCTCGCTGCAGACCTCCGCCGTGCGCGACGGCGACGAGTTCGTGATCAACGGCCAGAAGATCTGGACCAGCGGCGGACGCGAAGCGAACATGGGCTGGCTCGCAGCCCGCACCAACCCGACCGCGCCGAAGCACCGTGGCATCTCCACCTTTGCCGTGCCGATGGACACGGACGGCATCACCGTCCAGCCGCTGACGAACATGGCCGGCGAACAGAACTTCAACGAGGTCTACTTCGACAACGTCCGCATCCCCGCCGAGAACCTCGTGGGTACGGAGGACCGCGGCTGGTACCAGGTCGCCTCGGCGCTCGACTTTGAGCGCTCGGGCGTGCAGGCCTACTCGGGCGGCAAGCGAAACGTGGAGCGGCTCGTCGAGATCGTGAAGCAGGACGCCGGCCTGATCGCCGACCGCCAGCAGACGCGTTACGAACTGGCCGACCGCTGGCTCGAACTGGAAGTCGGCTTCAACATCGCCTACCGCATTCCGTGGATGCAGTCCGCGGGCATGGTGCCAAACGCGGAGGCCTCGGTCTCCAAGCTCTACGGCTCAGAGCTGAGCCAGCGCATCGCTGGCACCGGCATCAAGATGCTCGGCCTCGCCGGCGGACTCGCGCCCGGCTCGGCCAACGCCCCGCTCGGTGGGGCGCTCTCGGCCAGCTACCTGAACTCGGTCTCAAGCACGATCGCCGCCGGCACCTCAGAGGTGCAGCGCAACATCATCGCCCAGCGCGGGCTCGGCATGCCGAGGGGCTAGCCCCCGCGCCTGAACCAGCGCCACGGCCGCACAAGCAGGCCCAGCAAGTACCCGATCTCGCCCCGGACGTTGTGCGTGCTCGTCGTACTGTTGCCCTTGCTCAGCCGGTCGACGCGACGGTTGTGTTCCGCCTTCATCCAGAGCGGGTCATGCTGGGGCGGCGGTACGTTCGGGAAGGTCATCGCGCGCCGCCTAGAGGCTCGAGCGCCGCTTCGGCCGGCGGAACACTCGGACGACGCGGCCCAGCAAGTACCAGATGTCGTGCCAGATCGTCTGGTTCCCGCGGCTGATGTGCTCGCCCTTGCGAGCGTGCTCCGCCTTCATCGCGTGCGGGTCGTAGTTCTCCGGCCCGGGCGTATTGAAGACCATCGAGTGCCTCCTCGCTGACTCGCCCCGGCATTCGAGCGGGGGAGCGCGGTAGGAGAACAGTCTAGCTGTTTAACTCGGCGATAGCCTGACGGATGTGCATGTCCTCGACGAACGGTGAGCCCTGTGACTCGCGCAGCGCGTTGGCGCGTGCCAGCACGTCGGCGCGGGCCATTCCGGCGGGTGGTTCGGTCGCCCACGCCGTTAGCAGCACCAGTACGCCATTCGGGTCCTCCATGAAGACCAGCCGTTCGTAGCCGCGCGTGATCTCCTCGCTCGCCTGCATCCCGGCGCTCGACAGCTCGAAGAACGCACGATCCATCGTCTCGCCGGAGACGGCGAGCGTGAGGTACTGCATCGAACCGACGCCGAGGCTGGCATCGGCGAGCTTCAGGTTCGGGTCGTTCGGGCCGATCAGCATCACGTAGCTGTCGTTGCCCGCGTGCAAGAGCGCCTGCGACGACTCCGCGTCATCGCGGTTCGGCTCCGTGTAGAGGTGCTGCATCCCGAACGTACGCGTGTAGAACTCCAGCGACGCCTGCAAGTTGCGCACGATGATCGCCGGATAGCCGAGCCCGTTCACCTGCACCGCACGCACCCCGCTCCGCTGAACCGGCGCTCGAATCGCCGCCGTCGAACCTGTCGAGGGCGGAGCGTACCCGCTCGCGCCACGCTGCGGAAGCGCCGGCCCGCTACCATCGCGGCATGACCGAGCCGACCGACGACCGCAACGCGGGGCTGCCGAACGACTTCGCCGCCACCATCTACCGGCTGGCGATCAACTACTGCGTTGATGTCCCGTCCGAGGTTAGCGGCGCGCTGCCGGCCCGGTCGCACATTCCGGTGCAGGCCACGGCAAACAGCCATCGCTTCCGCACGACGCTGGTTCCGCGAGGGGGCGGCAACCACCGGCTCTTCCTGAACGGCGACGTGCGTGCCCGAGCCGGCGTCGGCGAGGGCGACGACGTGACGATCACGCTCGCGCTCGATGACGACCCGCGCGAAGCACCGATCCCTGACGACCTCGCTGCTGCCCTGCCGTCCGACGGCATCGAAAGGCTGCTCGCACTTCCGCCGGCGATGCGACGCTCGATGCTCGACTGGCTCACTGAGGCGAAACGCCCTGAGACGCGTCAGCGGCGCATCGAACGCATCTCCGAGGAGATCGGCAACCGCCTCGCCGATTGACCGCCTGCACCCGTCGCCCCTACGATCGATCGGATGCACGCAGTAGTAGAGAACGTAGTAGTAGCCATCGGCGGCTAGTCCTTCAGCGAAGGACCTGACCGCCTGCGCCCCGCCCAGCGGGGTTTTTTCATGCCAGCGACCAGCGACTAGCAACCGAACGATCACCGACGAACGAAGGCCCAGATGACGTCAGCACCACGCAGCAACGACCGCGAGATGGCTCCCGCCTACGATCCGTCAGCGGTCGAGCAAGACCTCTACGCCTGGTGGGAAGAGTCCGGCTTCTTCCGCCCTTCCGGTGAGGGCGAGCCCTTCACGATCATCATGCCGCCGCCCAACCTCACCGGTGAGCTGCACGTCGGCCACGCGCTGACCGACGCGATCGAGGACATCCTGATTCGCTGGCACCGCATGAAGGGTGACGACACTCTTTGGCTGCCCGGCGTCGACCACGCCGCGATCGCCGTCAACGCGATCGTCGAGCGCGAACTCGCGAAGGAGGGCATCGACCGCCACGACCTCGGCCGCGATGGCTTCCTCGACCGCGTCTGGCAGTTCGTCCGACGCTCACGCAGCCGCGTCTCGGAGCAGCACCGACGGCTCGGCGCATCCGCCGACTGGTCCTCGGAGACCTTCACGATGGACGAGGGCCCGCAGGCCGCCGTCCGCACCACGTTTCTCAACCTCTACAACGACGGCCTGATCTATCGCGGCGAGTACCTGATCAACTGGTGTCCGAGCTGCGAGACCGCGATCTCCGACCTTGAGGTCGAACACGAAGACGAACCCGGCGCGTTCTGGCACGTGCGCTACCCGGTCGTCGACGACCACGACGAGCCGACCGACGAGTACGTCGTAATCGCGACGACGCGCCCGGAGACGATCCCCGCCGACACCGCCGTGGCCGTGCATCCGGACGACGACCGCTACAAGCACCTGCTCGGGCGTCGCCTGCAGGTGCCGACGACCACGCGCTCCGTCCCGCTGATCGCCGACGAGGCCGTCTCCATCGAGGGCGGCTCGGGCGCGCTCAAGGTCACGCCGGGCCACGACCCGGTCGACTTCGAGATCGGCCAGCGCCACGACCTCCCGACGCTGAGCATCATCGCCACCGACGCCACGATGACCGACGAGGCAGGGGCCTACGCCGGCCTCGACCGCTTCGTCGCGCGCGACCGCATCGTCGCCGACCTCGATGCGCAGGGGTTGATGGACCACATCGACGACTACACCCACTCCGTCGGGCACTGCCAGCGCTCCGGCGACATCGTCGAGCCGCTGATCTCCGAGCAGTGGTTCGTGAAGATGCAGCCGCTCGCGGAGCGCGGCATCGAGGTCGTGCGCGACGGCAGCCTGCACTTCGTCCCATCGCGCTTCGAGCGCACCTACATGCAGTGGCTCGAGAACATCCGCGACTGGTGCATCTCGCGTCAGATCTGGTGGGGCCACCGCATCCCAGCCTGGTACTGCGACGACTGCGAGGAACTGACCGTCTCCGTCGAGGACGCGACCGAGTGCGCCCACTGCAACAGCGCCAACATCCGGCAGGACGAGGACACCCTCGACACCTGGTTCTCGTCGGGCCTCTGGCCGCACTCCACGCTCGGCTGGCCTGAGCAGACCCCGACTCTCGACCGCTACTACCCGACGCAGGTGATGGAGACCGGCTACGACATCATCTTCTTCTGGGTCGCACGCATGGTGATGCTCTCCCTCTACAACACCGACCGCGTCCCCTTCGACACCGTCTACCTGCACGGCATGGTGCGCGCCGCCGACGGCCAGAAGATGTCGAAGTCGAAGGGCAACGTCATCGACCCGCTCGACGCCATCGACGAGTACGGCACCGACGCGCTGCGCTACACCGTCGTCGCCGGCTCATCGCCGGGCAACGACCAGCGCCTCACCGACCAGCGGCTGGAGGCCAGCCGCAACTTCGCGAACAAGCTCTGGAACGCATCACGCTTCGTGCTCACATCGCTCGAGGATGGCGATGACCTCGCCGCGCCATCGGCGGGCTCGCACAGCGCGGCGGAGGACCGCTGGATCCTCTCGCGCACCGAGCGACTGGTCGCGAGCTACGACGACCTGATGCAGCGCTTCGAACTGGCGGAGGCCGCGCGGCAGGTGCGCGACTTCTTCTGGGACGAGTACGCGGACTGGTACATCGAACTCGCGAAGATCCGCATGCGCGCCGGTGACCGCGCCCCGGCCGCCGTGCTCGTCCACGTGCTCGACCGCCTGCTGCGGCTGATGCACCCCGTGATGCCCTTCGTCACGGAGGCGATCTGGCAGCGACTGACCGACGTGCGGCCGGACCCCGACGGCCGCGCCGCGCTGATCCTCGCCAGCTTCCCGGTCGCCGACGAATCGCTGCTCGACGATGACGCCGAGCGCGATCTGACCGCCGTACAGGACTTCGTGCGCGCGATCCGTAACACCCGCGCAGAGAAGAAGGTCGATGCCGGGCACTGGGTCGAGGCCTACATCGTCGCGGCTGAGGCGACCGAGGCGACCCGCTCCACGGCCGAGGCGATCGAGGTGCTGGCTCGCGCCCGCCCGCTGCACATCGTCGACGGCACTGACGACGTGCCTTCGGACGGCGTGGTGACGTCGGTGCTTCCGGTCGGGCGCGTGGTGCTGCCGATGGCAGGCCTCTTTGACCTCGATTCCGAGCGTGAACGCCTCGGCAAGCAGATCGAGGAAGCGCGGGCCAACGTGGCGCAGATCGAGAAGAAGCTCTCCAACGAACAGTTCGTCGAGCGCGCCCCGGAAAACGTCGTACAAACCGAGCGCGATCGGCTGGCGACCGCCCAGGGCCGGCTCGAAGGCCTCGAACAGAGTCTGACCGAAATCGGCTGACTCTAGCCCACAACGGCCAGTCCGTTGACACTGCCAAGGGCCGCTGCTAGGTTCGCAAAGGCCTGACGCGGCGCGGATTTTTGCGGGGAGGTGGCCGGTCTTGGACGAACTGTTCGGGAACTATCTCGCTGTCCTGATCGCCACTGGCGTCGGCTTCATCATGGTTGTCTCTGCGCTGCTTGGATCGCGACTGCTCGCGCCCTTCTCCAAAGAGCGTCAGAAGGGCACCACCTACGAGTGTGGGATGCTGCCGATCCGGCGCGCCTCCACCAACGTGGGCATGCGTTTCTACCTCTACGCCATCCTCTTCATCATCTTCGACGTCGAAGCCGTCTTCATCTTCCCGTGGGCCGTCTCCTTCATTGACGTCCCACAGGCACAGGCCTACTGGGAAATGGTCGTCTTCGTCGGCATCCTCGGTGTTGGCCTCACCTACGCATGGAAGAAGGGAGCGCTCCAGTGGCGGTAGGAACGACCGAAACGACCGAGACCTCAGCCCCCGCAACGACGCCCGACGCTCCTGCCGAGCCGCAGCCGCTGCCCCTCGTCCCCTTTGAGCACCCCGCGGAAGCTCCGCGACTGACTCCGGTTGAACACCAGCCCGGCCAGGCGCTCTATCGCTCCGTGCTGCCCGGCGTGATCCAGGTGCCGGCCGACCTCGCACTCGCTGCCGCGCGCAAGTCCTCACTCTGGCCGATGACCTTCGGGCTCGCCTGCTGCGCGATCGAGATGATCGCGACCTACATGTCGCACTACGACCTCGACCGTTTCGGCATCGTCCCGTGGCCCTCGCCGCGACAGTCGGATGTGATGATCGTCGCCGGTACCGTGACCAAGAAGATGGCCCCCTCCGTGAAGCTGCTCTACGAGCAGATGCCGAACCCCAAGTGGGTGATTTCGATGGGTGCCTGCGCCACCAACGGCGGCCCCTACACCCGTTACGACCGCGTATTGCAGGGCGTCGACAAGATCGTGCCGGTCGATGTCTACGTACCCGGCTGCCCGCCTCGACCCGAGGCCCTGCTCGACGGCTTCGTCGCGCTGCAGGAGCTGATCATGGAAGAGCGGAAGGCCGCCGGCTCGTGACCTCCGACAACACGAACGGCGAATCTGAGGCGAACGACGCGGCCGAGCGCGAAGCCGCGCTTGCGGCGACGATCTGGAGCGAGGTCGACCGTGCCCTCTCCGGCATCGACGCCTCCCCCGAACCCGGCGCTCAGGACCTGCTCGTCACCATCCCGAAAGACCAGATCGTCCGCGGGCTGCGCGCCCTGAAGAACGACGAAGCGCTGAACTTCGACTACCTGCGCAGCCTCACCGCCACCGACAACGAGTCGGACGGCATCGAGGTCGTCTACCACCTCTACTCCACCGACAAGCTGCACAACGTCACCGTGAAGACGGTGCTCGCCAACGACGACCTCACGCTCGAGACCGCGACGACCGTCTGGCGAGCCGCCAACTGGCACGAGCGCGAGACCGCCGAGATGTTCGGCGTCCGCTTCTCCGGCCACCCGGATCCGCGCACGCTGCTGCTGCCGGAGGACATGACCGACACCTTTCCGCTGCGCAAGGATCATCCGCTTGCCGAGATCGAAGTGCTGCAGGGCGAGGGCATGGCATACGAGGTAGAGGCCGAATGACGACCGAACTCAGCCACGAGCACGAGTACGAGACCCAAGACCTCATGCTCAACATGGGGCCACAGCACCCCTCGACCCACGGCGTCTTCCGCATGGTGCTCACCATCGATGGTGAAGTCGTGCGCGAAGTCGTGCCGTACGTCGGCTACCTCCACCGCGGCGCGGAGAAGCTCTGCGAGACGATGGACTATCGCCAGGGCATCGGCTTCATGGACCGCACCGAGTACCTTGCCGCCTTCAACGCGGAGCTCTCGTACGTGCAGGCCGTTGAGACGCTGATGGAGATCGAGGTCCCCGACCGCGCCCAGTGGATTCGCATGATCCTCTGTGAGCTGAACCGCATTTCCAGCCATTTCATGTTCGCCGGTGCGTTCGGTACTGACGTCGGCGTCTTCGGCACCGCGTTCACCTACGGCTTCCGCCATCGCGAAGCGGTGCAGGACCTCTTCGAGGAGATCACCGGCGACCGCATGATGTACGCCTACTTCCGCCCCGGCGGACTGGCGTGGGAAGTGACCGACAACTTCGTAGAGCGCGTCCACGAGGTGCTGGCCGACGCTCGGCTGGGCATCGACGAGATCGACGGGCTGCTGACCAAGAACGAGATCTTCCTCGCCCGCACCAAGAACATCGGCATCATCTCTGGCGCGGACGCCATCGACTGGGGCATGAGTGGCCCCTCGATCCGTGCCTCTGGCGTCCCGCTGGACGTGCGCAAGAACGAACCCTACCTCAAGTACGACGAGATCGACTTCGACATGGTGCTCGGCGAGAACGGCGATGTCTTCGACCGCTTCGCGGGCCGCATCGAAGAGATGCGCCAGTCCGTGCGCATCATCGAGCAGTGCCTCGCGAAGCTGCAGGACGGCCCGATCATGCCCGACCGCATGTCCCGCCTGCTGCGCGTGCCGGCCGGCGAGGTCTACACGCGCACCGAGGCTCCACGCGGCGAATACGGCATCTACCTCGTCAGCCAGGGCGGCAATCGCCCGCACCGCCTCAAGATCCGCTCCGCCTGCTACTCAAACCTGCAACCGCTGCGAGACATGGTCGTCGGCAGCTACGTCGCTGACGCGGTACTGATCCTCGGCTCGATTGACATCGTGCTCGGCGAGGTCGACCGATGAACAACGACCTGTTCGGGTTCGAAATCAACACCTGGCTCGATGCCGCTGCGCGCATGGGCATGATCACCGGCGTGATGACGATCGTCGTCATGGGCCTGATCTACATCGAACGTAAGATCATCGCCCGCTTCCAGATGCGACTCGGCCCCACACGCACCGGCCCGATGGGGATGCTCCAGTCACTCGCAGACGCGCTCAAGCTCGTCGGCAAGGAAGACTTGCGCCCCGCCAACGCCGACCCGTGGGTGTTCGAACTCGCCGTCTACTTCGTCTTCATCCCCGTCTTCCTGATGTTTGTCGCCATCCCCTTCGCCATGGACTTCGAGGTACGAGTCCTCGAACTCGGCCTCTTCTACGTAATCGCGGTCTCCTCAATCAACATCGTCGGTTGGGTGATGGCCGGGTGGGGCTCGGACAACCGCTACGCCATGCTCGGTGGCATGCGCGCGGCCGCGCAGGCGATCTCCTACGAGATCCCGCTCGTGCTCTCGCTGCTCGCCGTCGCCATGGTCGCCGGTTCGCTCAACCTCACCGACATCGTGATCGGTCAGGGTCGGGTGCCGCTGGTCGTCTGGCAGCCGCTGGCCTTCGTTGTCTTCTTCATCGCCATGCTCGCCGAACTGAACCGCACGCCGTTCGACATCGCGCTCGGCGAGTCCGAGACCGCCGGTGGGCCGCACATCGAGTACAGCGGAATCCGCTGGTCGATGTTCTTCCTCGCCGAGTACGCCGCGCTCTTCCTGATGGCTCTGATCGGCTCCGCGGTCTTCCTCGGCGGCTGGGCGTGGCCGCTGGGTGACGGCGCCTACGACCTCAACCTCGTCGGCTTCCTCGGCACGGTCGGCGTCGACGTCGATCCTGTCACCGTGACGCTCGGTCGCTGGTGGCAGCTCCTGCTGACCGCGACCAAGACTGGTCTGCTGATCTTCCTCGTCTTCTGGGTGCGCGTCACCCTGCCGCGACTGCGCATCGACCAGTTGATGTCTTTCGCGTGGAAGGTCCTGATCCCGCTCGTCTTCGCACAGATTTTGCTCAACGGACTCGTACTCGTATACGGCTGGCACGACCTCTTCCTGCTGCTGACCAGCGGTGCCGGCACGGTGCTGCTCTTCGCAATCATCGACCGCGGCGTGCGTAAGCCACGTCCGCAGCCCGCGCCACTGACAGCCGAAGGCGAGGCCGTAGCATGAGAGGCCTGCTCAAGAGCATGCTCACGACCGGTTCGACGTTCCTGCGCAAGCCGGTCACCCGCCAGTACCCGGAGACGCACCGCGAGATCCCTCAGCGCGACCGCGCGTTCCCGCTGCTGCTCTGGGACCGCGACGCGGACGAGCCCTTCTGCACCGGCTGCCACGCCTGCGAGCGTGCCTGCCCCGTCGAGTGCATGACGGTGCTGATGAAGGACAACCCGGCCCACACATCACTGGGTGGCAACTCCAGCCGACGAAAGATCATCGACAAGTTCTGGATCGACTACGGACGGTGCATGCGATGCAACATCTGTGTGGAGACCTGCAACTTCGATGCAATTTCAATGAACAACACGTGGCAGGGTCACGAGATTTCGGTGCATGACCGCAGCGATCTGGTGATGGATCTGCCGCAGCTACTGGCCCAGCACCAGCAGGGCAAGATCAACGAGTGGGTACCCGAATAGGGCCTGGAATCAAGTCCTGATGGCCGCTCGACACTGAGCAGTCCGTCAGGTAGATAGCCATAGATGCTTAACCGCCTCCCGCTTCCGGCCCAGATGGATCGGGTCATCGTTGTCGGTGGCACGCTTGCCATCCTCGTCGCGACACCCGTCGTCGGCGTACTGATTGCATTACTGGTCCTCGATGAGATCACCGCTCCCGAGTTCGTCTTCTGGGCGGCGGCTGGACTGATCGTTGCTGGCGCACTCGGCGCCGTGCTGCTCTCGAACCTCGTCCACGCGGCTCTGAGCCTCGTCGGCGCGCTGATCGGCGTCGCCGGCATCTATCTGCTACTCGGCTCCGAGTTCCTCGCGCTCGTCCAGCTGCTCGTCTACGGCGGCGGCGTCACCATCCTGCTGCTCTTCGGTGTCATGCTCACGCGTGCGGCCGACGATCCCGTTGTCGCCGATGGCGCGCAGAAGCCATTCGCCGTGATCGTCGCCGCGCTGATCGGCGGCATCTTCGTCGGTGCCGTGCTCGACGCAACCTGGGACGATGCCGGTGCGACCGTCGTCCCGATCGAGGATCTCGGCATCCGCCTCTTCCGTGACTTCGGCGTTCCCTTCGAGATCGCCTCGCTCGTGTTGCTCGTCGCCCTGATCGGCGCGATCGCGATCGCCCGCAGCGATGACGCTGACGATGACCTGAACAGCGAAGAAGAGGCCGCATCGTGAGCCCGCTCGACGTCCCTCTGGACAACTTCCTGACGCTCGCAGCCGTGCTCTTCGCGATTGGCTTCTACGGCGTGCTGGCACGTCGCAGCGCGATTCAGATCCTGATGGCCGTTGAGCTAATGCTCGCGGCAGTCTCGATCAACCTCGTCGCGTTCTCCGCATATCGGGATCAAGATCAATTCACCGGCATCGTCTTCGCGATCTTCGTGATCACGGTCGCCGCGGCCGAAGTTGGACTGGCGCTCGGCATCGTGCTGCGGATCTTCCGCGAGCGCGGCAGCGCCAACGTTGATGAGGCCGACACGCTCAAGTGGTAACGCTCGGGTAGCAATCTGCCGCGATCCACGAGGGCTGCGGCGAACGGAAGGCGAGGCAACGAGGAATGGGCATGGAGCAGGCCTGGCTACTGCCCGCCATCCCGGCGGCGCTCTTCGTCGTGATCGCGCTCTTCCATCGCGTCATGCCGCGGCACGGCGATTGGGCCGCGATCCTCGGCATGGTCACCGTGATCGGCCTCTCCGCCGCGATCGTGCTCGACTTCCAGGACGGCGGCGTCAACAGCTACTCCTTCGAGTGGCTGACCATCGGCAACGGCTTCTTCGTGATCGACTTCTCGACGTACGTCGACTCGGTCACCATCGTCATGCTCGCGGCGATCACGATCGTCACGCTGATGGTGATGGTCTACTCCGTCGGCTACATGCACGGGGACACGCGGTACGGCTGGTACTTCGCCGTGCTCTCGCTCTTCGCAGCCGCGATGCTCACGCTCGTCATCTCCGGCAACCTGATCCTGCTCTACCTCGCGTGGGAGGGCGTCGGCCTCGCCTCCTACCTCCTGATCGGCTTCTGGTGGGAACGCCAGTCGGCCGCGGAAGCTGCGAAGAAGGCGTTCATCACCACCCGCATCGGCGATGTGGGGCTGCTGATCGGCATCATCCTGCTCTGGCGTGGCGCAGGAACGTTCGACATCCAGCAGATCATCCACTTCGCCGAGGACGGCGGCTTCGACGAGAAATACCTCACGATCACCATGCTCTTCCTCTTCGCCGGTGCCGCCGGTAAGTCGGCGCAGTTCCCGCTGCACGTCTGGCTGCCCGACGCGATGGAAGGCCCGACCCCCGTCAGCGCGCTGATCCACGCCGCGACGATGGTCGTCGCTGGCGTCTATCTCGTCGCGCGCATGCTGCCGATCTACGACGAGGTGCTGATCGCCCGCGACGTAGTGCTCTACACCGGACTGCTCACCGCGATCATGGCCGCAACCATGGGCCTGGTGGCGAACGACATCAAGCGCGTGCTCGCCTATTCGACGATCTCCCAACTCGGGTTCATGTTCGTCGCGCTCGGCGTCGGGGCGATCACCGCCGCGATGTTCCACCTGCTCACACATGCCTTCTTCAAGTCACTGCTCTTCCTCGGCTCCGGCTCGGTGATTCACGCCACGGAGGAGCAGGAGGTCGAGCAGCTCGGCGGCCTGCGCCGCAAGATGCCGATCACAACTGTCACCTTCATCATTGGCTCGCTGGCGCTGGCTGGTATCGCCCCGCTGGCGGGGTTCTGGTCGAAGGACGAGATCCTCGTTGCGACCCAGGGCGGCGCGCCGGCCTTCGCCTACGTCCTGCTCGCCGCGACCGCGCTGCTGACTGCGGTCTACTCGACGCGCCTCGTGCTGCTCACCTTCTTCGGCGAGCCAAAGAACCAGGCCGTCCACGACCACGCACACGAGTCACCGCCGATCATGACGGTTCCGCTGATCATTCTCACCTCGCTTGCGCTCACCGCCGGCTTCCTCGCCCTCGATGGTGTCGGCGAGGTGCTTGGCTTCGCCGGCGGCATCGGCGAAATCGTCTTCCACGGCGAACACGGCCACGCCTACAAGCTGCACTTCGACATCGCTGCCGCCGCAACCGCCTCCTCGGTGATCGGCATCGTGATTGGCCTCGTCTACTGGCGCGGTCGCGCGGAGCGCGCCGAACGAGCGCGCGGCTGGGCGCCCGAGTTGCACACGCTGCTCGTCAACCGCTACTACATCGACCACCTCTACCAGGCGACGATCGACCGCGTGGTCCTTGGACTCGCCAGCGTGGTCGCATGGTTCGACAAGAAGGTCGTGAACGAGACCGGCGTCGATGGTGGCGCGCAGAGCCTCGGATACCTCGGGCTGCGACTGAAGTTCCTGCAGACCGGCAAGATCCCCAACTACGCGCTCGGAATGGCGATCGGCGTGGTCACCATCTCGCTCGTCGCATTCGGAATGAACTAGGACGGGCCTGACGATGCTCTCTGACTCAGGACTCACGGCAGACGACGGCTACGTCCTGCTCACGCTCTTCCTCCTGCCGATGGCGACATCGGTACTGCTGATGTTCACGCCCTCCAGGGAGCGTGGCGTGATCGTCGGCATGACGGCGGTCTCGAGCCTGCTCATGTTCGTGCTCTCGGTCTACGTCTTCGCGCAGTACGACTACCAGAGCGGCGCCCAGTTCCAGGGCGTGCGCGCGTGGGACTGGATCACCAACGCCGGGATGCTCGGCGACGACGGCATCCAGCTCAAGGTCGGCGTCGACGGCATCGGCGCGGCGATGGTGCTGCTCACCGGCATCATCACGATGGCCGGCACATGGGTCTCCTGGAAGATCCAGCACCGCATCAAGGACTTCTTCATCCTGCTCTACCTGGTGGCGGCGGGCGTCTTCGGCACCTTCGTCCTGCTTGACCTCTTCATCTGGTTCTTCTTCTACGAGCTCGCCGTGCTGCCGATGTACCTGCTGATCGGTGTCTGGGGCTCGACGCGCAAGGAATACGGCGCGATGAAGCTGATGATGATGCTTGTGGCAGGCTCGATCCTGATCTTCACCGCCATCTTCGGCATCATCAGCGCCACCGGCGTCGACAGCTTCGACATGGTGCGGCTCTTCGAACTCGCCCCCGACATGGACCGCAAGACTCAGTTGCTGCTCTTCCCGATGGTCGTGATCGGCTGTGGCACGCTGGCCGGTCTCTTCCCCTTCCACCCGTGGTCGCCCGACGGCCACGCCGCCGCGCCGACTGCGGTCTCGATGCTGCACGCTGGCGTGCTGATGAAGGTGGGCGCATTCGGCGTCATCCGCCTCGGCTTCCAGATGATGCCGGAGGGCGCGGAGTACTGGGCACCCGGCCTGATCGTGCTCGGCATCAGCGGCGCGCTCTACGGAGCGATCTCGGCGCTGCGCCAGGACGACCTCAAGCTAATGACCGGATTCTCATCCGTCTCGCACATGGGCTACGTCTTCGTCGGCCTCGGCACGATGAACGCGATCGGCATGACCGGCGCGGTGCTCCAGATGTTCGCCCACGGCGTGATGACCGCCCTCTTCTTCCTCCTGATCGGCGGCATGTACGACCAGACACACAACCGTGACATCTCCAACTTCTCGGGGATGGCCAGAGTCATGCCGGTCTGGGCGGCCTTCTTCGTGATCGCCGCACTCGCCTCATTCGGCCTGCCCGGGCTCTCCGGGTTCATCGCAGAGGTGCATATCTTCATCGGTGCCTTCCGCGCCTACCCGGTCGTCGGCGGGCTCGCCGTCTTCACCGCGGCGCTCACCGCCACCTACCTGCTGCGCATGTTCGCAAGCGCATTCTTCGGCGACCCGGTCGAGCGCTGGCGCGGTCTCAGCGACATCACCCGCGCGGAAAAGGCGGCTGCCACCGTGCTCGCCTCATCGATCATCCTGCTCGGCGTCTGGCCATCGTGGTGGGTCGACCGCATCTCAACGACGATCGCCGCCACCATTCCCGGCGTGACGCTGTAGGAGGGCGAAATCATGACTGACCTCAATTTCGACTACCTGCTCCTGACGCCGGAGTTCATCCTTGCTGGCACCGCCATGCTGGTGATCCTCGCCGACCTCTTCCGCAAGGAACTGCACATCGGACGCACCGTCCTGCCGGCGATCGCCAGCCTGGGCCTGATCGCCGCCGGCGCGGTCTCGCTGCTATGGGTCGATGAGAGCGACGACTTCGCGAACCTGATCTCCATCGACAACTTCACGACGTTCTTCCGCGTCCTCTTCACCGGCGTAGCCCTGATCGTCATCGTCGGCGGCTACGAGTACATCGAGAAGCACATCCGCCACCGCGGCGAGTTCTACGCGCTGTTGCTGCTCTCGACGATCGGCGCCATCTACATGGCCGCCGCGCGTGAGCTGCTCACCGCGTACATCTCGATCGAGCTGCTCTCCTTCTCGCTCTACGTCGCTGTCTCACTCGCGAAGGACGACTCGCGCTCCAGCGAGGCTGGCCTGAAATACGTGCTGCTGGGCGGCGTCGCGTCGGCCATGTTGCTCTACGGCCTGAGCCTGATCTACGGCATCGCGGGCTCCACGTCGTACGCCGAGATCGGTGCAGCCTTCTCCGAGGGCACCGCCGACTTCTCGCTCTCACTCGTGCTCGCACTGACGCTGATCATCGGCGGGCTCGGCTTCAAGGCCTCGGCCGTCCCCTTCCACATGTGGACGCCAGACGCCTACGAAGGCGCGCCGCTCCCCGTCACCGCCTACCTCTCGGCCACGTCGAAGGCCGCGACCTTCGCGCTGCTGCTTCGCTTCTTCGCGGGGCCGCTGCTGCCGGTGATCGACGACTGGCAGTGGATCATGGCCAGCGTCGCGGTGCTGACGATGGTCTTCGGAAACCTGATCGCGCTGCAGCAGACGAACATCAAGCGACTGCTCGCCTACTCATCGATCGGTCAGGTCGGCTACATGCTGATGGCGCTGACGACGATCTCCGACGCCTCGGCCTCCGCGCTGCTCGTGCACATGGCGGGCTACCTCTTCACCAACCTCGCGGTCTTCAGCGCCGTGATCGCATTCCACAACCGCACCGGCAAGGAAGAGCTGGATGACTTCGCCGGGCTGGCGGAGACGAACCCGTACCTCGCCGTCGTGCTCACGGGTGGCATGTTCTCGCTCGCCGGGATGCCGCTGCTCGCTGGCTTCGTGACGAAGTTCATCCTCTTCCAGGCTGCGGCCTCGGAAGGCTTCCTGTGGCTCGCCACGGTCGCCGTCATCGCCAGCACGATTTCTCTCTACTACTACCTGCAGGTGATTCGCCGCATGTACCTCGTCGAGCCCGCCCGAGGCCAGGCCGAGCGCTGGCGCCTCTCCCCCGCCGGATACGCGGCGACCGCGTCGATGTTCGCCGGCATGCTCTTCGTCGGAATCTACGCCGGCCCGCTCTTCACCGTCGCTGACCGCGCCGCCCGGGTGCTCGCGCTCAACTAGCCGCCCACAGCCCGCGCATCCGCATCTACCGCGTCTCGACCGCGGCACCCCCTCGCTGCTACGGTGCGGCGGCTGAGGAAGGGCCCCGCATGAGCGCCATCGACTTCATCAAGGACAGCTTCGACTCCATCCACGGCTCGTTCCGCGACGCCCGCGACGGGCAGAGCGACGAACAGATCCACTTCGTCCCGGACGGTGAGAGCCACTCCGTTGCGTGGATTCTCTTCCACACCACGCGCATCGAAGATCTGATGATCAACGGCATCTGCCAGGACAGGCCGCACATCTTCGTCGAGGGCAACTACGCGGAGCGCATCGGCTTCCCGACCGAGAGCTACGGCACCGGCCAGACGACGGAAGAGGCGCGAGAGGTCCACATCGACGACATGGATGCCTTCACCGAGTACGCGGAGGCGGTCTACGACGCCACGGACGCCTTCCTGGCCGCCATGAGCGACGACAGCGAGCTTGAGCGCGAGGTCCAGCTCGGGCAGCGCACGGAGACCGTCAGCGACAACATCCGCCTGCACCTGATCACGCACCTCAACGGACACCGAGGTGAGGTCAACCTGATCCGCGGCATGCAGGGCCTGCCGCCCGTGATGGCGAACGCCCGCGGACAGGCGCCCTTCTAGGGGCCGCGCAGGCCCGCCGCACGCTCCTCGGGGACGCAGGCGCAACCGCACAGACAGAAAGAGACCGGGCCAATGGCCCGGTCTCTTCAGTTAAACCCACCCCGCCACGGGGCTATGTCTACCGTTCAGCGTCTGGAGGTGACCCTACTTCTTCGGCAGCGCGACGGTCGCCGTGCCCGGCGTCGTCTGCTGACCGTCGTCGTGCGAGACGCCAACGTCGAGGTCGAGCAGGGCCTCTCCGCCCTCCTCGTACTTCTTCGTCACCGTGCCCCAGATCTTGATCGGGTTGCGTGCCTCGTCCATGCCGCGATAGGAGACACCCCAGTTCGCGATACGGCCATCAGCGCCGACGAACTCATCGAGCAGTCGCCCAACAAGCATCCCCTTCAGCGCGCCGTGCACGATGATGTCCGGCAGCCGGTTGTTCTTCGCAAAGTCGTCATCGTAGTGAATCTGGTAGAAGTCACCGGATGCGGCGGCCCACACGACGAGCCGCTGCGAGCTCATCTCCTCGTTGTCCAGGGCGATCTCCGCGCCTTCGTCGAAGTCGTCCCAGTAGTTCTGATCAGCCATCGGTCACCCTCGCCTAGTAGGAGATGCCGGTGCCGCGCGTCTTCGCCACGACATCGCCATCCTGGTTCGTGTACACCGTCTCCGACTTGCGGACGACGATGCGGCCGTATGCTCGGCTCGGCAGCAGATCGACGGCCGTCGCGCTGCCGACCGCGGTCAGCACATCGCCAGCGTAGATCTGGGCGACCGGCTCGACCTCGGTACCACCGTTAAGGTTGTTGCCGAACAGCGGGTTACGCGCACCGCCACCACCACCGCCGGCGGCGGGGTTGAAGATCGGGCGCCCGGTGTATCCCGGAGGCGCCGGCAGGGCGCGGTGACCCGCTGCCTTCGCGGCTGCCTCGTCGAAGTAGATCGGGTTGGTATAACCAACGGCACGGGCAAACAACCGGATGTCGGTCGAGGTGACCTCGTTCGTCACCGGAGCGCCACCCTTGCCAATGGACTTCTTCATCTCTTCTACTGCGGCCTTCTCTTCGTCAGTGGCCTTCAGTTCCTGTTCTTGCGCCAAACGGAACCCCCTTCGCATTCGCGCTTCATTTGTGGAGTCGCCGCGGCAGCATACCGCACATGCGTGTGTGACCGCACGGCGGAACAGACTCGGAGCGCCAGAGTGAGCGAAGCGTTGACTTACAGAACGCTGAGGTAGGAATCGAGCTCGAATTGCGTGATTTGCGAGCGGTAGTCCACCCACTCCTGCTGCTTGTTCGCCAGCAGCGAGTCGACGATGTGCCCGCCAAGCACCCCGCGGGCGAATTCCGACTGCCCAAACGCCGCGATCGCCTCGCCGAGCGAGTTCGGGAGCACCCCGATTCCGCGTTCCGCGAGCATCTCAGGACTGAACTCACGTACATCGCGCTCCACCGGCGCGGCCAGCGGATACTCGTTCTTGATCCCCTCGAGGCCGGCGGCGAGCACTGACGCGAGCATCAGATACGGGTTGCAGGCCGCATCCGGAACCCGGTACTCGACGCGCGTCGAGAGTTCCCCGCCCGGCTTGTATGCCGGGACGCGCAGCAGGTCGGCGTGGTTCTTCGGCGACCATGTCGCATACGTCGGTGCCTCGAAGCCGGGCATCAGACGCTTGTAGGAATTCACCCACTGGTTCGTGACCAGCATCAGGTCCGGCGCGTAGCGCAGCAGCCCGGCCATGTAGTGCCGCGCGACGGGGCTGAGATGCAGTTCATCGTCGTCCTCGAAGAACGCGTTCGACTCGCCGCGGAAGAGCGAGAGCTGCAGGTGCATCCCTGACCCGTTCTGGTCCGCGATCGGCTTCGGCATGAACGTCGCGTAGACGCCGTGCTGCAGCGCGACCTCCTTCACGACCAGCCGGTAGGTCATCACGGAGTCGGCCATCGTCAACGCATCCGTATGCCGCAGGTCGATCTCATGCTGGCTCGGTGCCGCCTCGTGGTGACTGAGCGCGACCGGGATACCCATCTCCTCCAGCGTCAGCACCGTCTCGCGGCGCAGGTCGGTGCCACCATCGAGCGGCGTGAGATCGAAGTAGCCGCCATCGTCCAGCACCTCGGTGCCGTCCTGATTACGGAAGTAGAAGAACTCAATCTCGGGCGAGACGTAGAACGTATATCCGGCCTCGGCCGCGACCGCCAGCGTGCGCTTCAGCACCCCGCGAGGGTCACCGGCGAAGGGCTCGCCATTCGCCTCATGCACGTCGCAGAACATCCGCGCCACGGCCTGCTCACGAGGACGCCATGGCAGCAGTTGAAACGTCGACGGGTCGGGGATCAGCAGCATGTCGGTCTCGTCCGACCGCGCGAAGCCCTCGATCGAGGAGCCGTCGAACGAGATGCCGTCGTCGAGCGCGTGCTCGAGCTCCTCGACGGTGATCGCGACGGACTTCAGGATGCCGAGGATGTCGGTGAACCAGAGCCGGATGAACTTCACATCGTTCTCGCGGCACGCCTGTACGACGTGCTGTCGGGAACCGGTGTCCAGTGTGTTGGCATTCATGCTGCGATCGTAGACCCGAGAGGTTACGGCGGTGTTTCCCGCTCAACGGACCGATGTGCAGGAGAGATACGCTGACAGTGCTGTCAGGCCGGATCGAAAGCGCACCAATCGCCTTCTGATCTCCTTGAATTCGTCAGGAAAGGCGCGCATGCTCGCGGCGCCATGGACGCTCCCCTCTCATCGATCTGCAAGTGCTGCCACCACACCCGCTTCGATCACCCCGGCGCGCAGCAATGCGCGGCGCTCGATGGTGAGTGCCCCTGCCCCGAGTTCGACGCGCCTTGATCTGACGGTGCCCGGTGCCATCGGGCACCAGCGCTGCGTCGGCCGAAGTACCTAGCTTGCCGCCAGGTGTTCGCGCGGGTCGCTGACCGGACAACTCCCGCCGTCAGGATGCATCTCCGCGATGTTCTCGCCGTTCACGAGGTGATGCATGTGGTCGGTGATGCGATCGGCGCATGGCCGACAGACGGTAAAGCTCTCGCTGAGCCCTGCGCCCACCAACTGAACGCCGTCCGACATCGCTGTCAACTTGCCGGGAATGATCTGCACGCTGGTCACCCGCGCTGCCAGCGGCAGCTTGCAAACGTCGCATACCCCGGCAACCTGCATCACGGCACCTTCAGCCAGGCCGGTCCGAAACGACCGGTCTCCACCCAATCACTATCGACGGCGGACCGTCCACTCAGCGGCGGTGGGAGAGCAGCCCCAACAGAGAAGCCGGCACAGAGAAGCCCCGGAGTCTCCCCCGGGGCCCTCGCTTGCTGCGCCCCTGTGCGAGGCGTCACTACGACCGACGTTAGTCGTTGAAGTAGAGCTCGAACTCGTACGGCGTCGGGCGCTGGCCCTGTTCCGAGACCTCGGCGCGCTTCAACTCAAGCCACGTGTCGATCAGGTCCTGGCTAAAGACATCGCCCTTGCGCAGGAACTCGTGATCCGACTCCAGCCCGTCCAGCGCATCGCCCAGGGTGTGCGGCACCGTGGGGATAGAACTCAACTCTTCCGGCGTCATCGCGAAGATGTCGCGGTCCAGCGGGTCGCCCGGGTCGATCTCGTTCTGGATGCCATCGAGGCCAGCCAGCAGCATCGCCGAGAACGCCAGGTACGGGTTCGCGGTCGGATCCGGCGGGCGGAACTCGATGCGCTTGTCCGCGGGCTCGTTCGGCAGTCCACGACGGTAGGTCGAGATACGCACGGCGGCGGAACGGTTGCGCATCGAGTACGCAAGGTTCACCGGAGCCTCGAAGCCCGGCACGAGCCGCTTGTACGAGTTCGTCGACGGTGCACCGAAGGCGAGAATCGCCGCCGCGTGCTTGAGGATGCCACCGGTGTACCACTTCGCGAGCTGCGAGAGGCCGGCGTAGCCGTTGCTGTCGTAGAAGAGCGGCTCTTCACCGTTCCACAGCGACTGGTGCACGTGCATCCCGGAGCCATTGTCGCCATAGATCGGCTTCGGCATGAACGTCGCAACCTTGCCGTGCTGACGCGCAACGTTGCGGACGATGTACTTGTACCACTGCACGTTGTCGGCCTGGTCGACGAGCGTCGCCTTGCCGATGCCGATCTCAGCCTGTCCGGCAGTAGCCACCTCATGGTGGTCGATGAACGTCGACACGCCCACACCGTGCAACTCGCTGACCATCTCCGCGCGCAGGTCGGCGGTGTGGTCGAACGGCGGTGCCGGCGCGTAGCCCTCCTTTGCCGCGATCTTGTAGCCAAGGTTCGGGCTCAGTTCGTCGTCGCGTCCGGTGTTCCAGTGCGCCTCCTCGGAGTCGATCACGTAGAACGCCTGGCCCTGACTCTGCTGATAGCGGACCTCGTCAAAGATGAAGAACTCCGGCTCGGGACCGATGAATACCGTATCGGCGATCCCCGTCGTCTTCAGATACTCCTCCGCCTTGATGGCGACGGTCCGTGGGTCCTTGATGTACCGCTCACGTGTGATCGGGTCGACGATCGTGCTGAGCATCGTGATCGTCGGCTGCTGCGGGATCGGGTCGAAACGCGCACTCTCGATATCGGGCATCAGCAGCATGTCCGACTCGTGGATCTGCTGGAAGCCGCGGAAGCTCGAGCCGTCGAATCCGTTGCCGTTCTCGAACAGGTCCTCGTCCACCTGCGACGGCGGCAACGTGAAGTGCTGCCATCGACCGAACAGGTCTGTGGCGCGCAGTTCGATGCGCGTCACGTTCTTGTCATCAATCAATTTGAGAAGTTCCTGAAGAGTCACAGGCATCCCTTTCTCTCTCGCCGCCCCCCGCAGAGAAGACCGGCGTCGCTGTACTCGTGCGATGAGCTATCGCGCCCGCGTGCGGGTTGAGCAACCCGAACGGTACCCAGACGCAGTTTCCTCCGCGTTACCCCACTGTTACAGATTTGTTTCCCCGCCACGTCCCATCCGAGGGTGGCAAGGAACGGGGCCCCGAATTGAATACCAGAAGCGGCGCTCTCTCGCCACTGCCGCAGGTCCCAGACCTCCCTCCGGCATACGTCTTGCGGCGCGCCTCGTCACCGACGCCTGCCCCGCGCCCGTGCGGCTCGCAATGTCACCGAAACACGCGGGAGACAACTCCGTCACGAAAGCTTCATCGGACAGACACCGCTGCGAAACCTCTCGACCCTAGCCTCCGATCGTGAAGGAGGACACAACTATGCAACGAAGAATCTTGATGCTCCCGGTCGTCGCGGTGGTCGCTGTGGCGCTCGCGCTCGCGATCGGATCCGCGACCGCATCCGCGCAGGAACCGACCGCCGAGATGATCGCCGACCTGGCGACGGCGATCGACACGGCGTGGCTGCTGATCGCCGCAATTCTGGTGCTGTTCATGCAGCTGGGGTTCGCCTACGTGGAAGCGGGGTTCATCCGTTCCAAGAACGTGGTGAACATCCTGATGAAGAACGTGCTGGACCTCTCGGTCGGTGCGATCGCCTACTGGGCGGTCGGCTTCGGGCTGGCCTACGGCGCGTCTGAGGCCGCCAACGGCTTCGTCGGCTCGGGGAACTTCTTCCTCGCCGACTTCACCGACTACCCGACGTGGTTGTTCCAGTTCGCGTTCGCCGCGACCGCAGCGACGATCGTCTCCGGCGCGATGGCGGAGCGCACGAGGTTCCACGCCTATCTCGTCTACACCGTCGTGATCACCGCCGTGGTGTACCCGGTCGTCACACACTGGATCTGGGACGGCAACGGCTGGCTGACCGCCTTCACCGACGACCCGATCGGTGCCAACGGCATGGTCGACTTCGCCGGCTCCACGGTCGTTCACTCCGTCGGAGGTTGGGCCGCACTGGTCGGCGCAATCGTCGTTGGTCCCCGCCTCGGCAAGTACGGCCCGAATGGCGAAATCAACCCGATGCCCGGTCACTCGATGACCGTCGCGATGCTCGGTGTGATGGTGCTCTGGATCGGCTGGTACGGCTTCAACCCCGGCTCCACGCTCGGTCTCACCGGCGGACTGGCAGCGGTTGCTGCGCGCGTCGCTGTGACGACCACGCTGGCCGCAGGCGCTGGCGCGCTCTCGGCGATGGCGATCGGCTGGGCACGAACCGGGAAGTCAGACCTCAGCCTCACGCTGAACGGCGTACTCGGTGGACTCGTCGCAATTACCGCTCCCACAGCTACGGTCGACCCGTGGGCAGCCGTCGTGATCGGCCTCGTGGCCGGCGCGATCATCGTCGGTGGCGTCGAACTGCTGGACCGCCTGCAGATCGACGACCCGGTCGGTGCGGTGCCGGTGCACCTGATGAACGGCATCTGGGGCACCCTCGCTGTCGGCCTCTTCACCTCGCAGGCCTTCATGGCCGATGCGTTTGGTGTCGAGACCGAAAGCTACGGCCTGCTGCTCGGCGGCGGGTTCGACATGCTGAAGATTCAGGCGCTCGGCATCGCTGCCGTGGGCGCGTGGACGGTCGGTATCTCCATCGTCCTCTTCGTCGGCATCAGGGCTACGATCGGACTGCGCGTCTCGCCAGCCGAGGAAGAGTCCGGTCTCGACGTTGGCGAGCACGGCATGGAGGCCTACCCAGAGTTCACCGGTGCGAGAGACCCATTCGGTCTGCACACCGGAGCCGCGCTGACGGGACTTACCTCAGCCGACTCAGCTCCCGAGGAATAAGGCTCCCGAAAGAAAGGAGAGACAGATGCACAAGATCGAAGCAATCATTCGCCCGGAGCGACTCCAGGTCGTGAAGGTCGCGCTGGAGGAAGTCGAGCACGGCGGCATGACGCTGACCGAGGTTCGCGGCCACGGCGTCCAACGTGGGGTGACGGAGCAGTGGCGCGGACGCACCTTCTCCGTTGAGTACCTCACGAAGGTGAAGATCGAGATGGTCGTCGCCGACGACGAGGTGCAGCCCATCATCAAGCTGATCGTCGAGGCCGCCCGATCGGGCGAGGTCGGCGACGGAAAGATCTTCGTCACCCCGGTCACCAGTGCGGTGCGCATCCGCACCGGGGAGCTCGACGACGAAGCGCTCTAGACCCTGGACAAGCATTCGGCGGGCCCCGCATCGTTGCAGGGCCCGCCACCGGGATCACGATGGCACCCCCACAGGCTCCCGCTCAAGAACAGCACGCCGCGACGATCCGTTGTGGCGTGTTGACGATCGACCGCGAGCGCTATCGCGTGACCGTGAGCGACCAGCCGGTGGAGCTGACATACATGGAGTTCCACGTGCTACTCGCGATCGCCGAACGCGCGGGGCGCGTCGCCAGCTACGAAGAGCTCGGGCGAGAGTTCTGGGACGATGCCTCGGCATCAACGCGACGGCGGCTCGCGGTGCTCGTCTCGCGCACACGATCCAAGCTGGGCGATGCTGCGCCCTACCTCGACACCGTCCATCGCGTGGGCTACCGGCTCACGTCGCCGTAACACCGGGCCGTAACGCCCGCCGTGCGCAGATCAGCGATCGGCTAGTCGCGCGGCGGCGGCGGCTCGCGATCGACGAAGCGGTAGCCGACGTTACGCACCGTCTCGATGAACTGCTCGTGCCGCTCGATCTTCGCGCGGATGCGCCGCACGTGAACATCGACCGTGCGGGACCCTCCGTAGTAGTCGTAGCCCCACACCTGGTTCAGCAGCGCCTCCCGCGTGAACGGCTTCCCGGGATCGCTGGCCAGGAACTTCAGCAGCTCGTACTCCTTGTAGGTGAGGTCAACGACCTCGCCGTCCACGGTCACCGTGTAGCGCTCAAGATCGAGCACCAGCGAGTCACGACGGATTACCGAGGCGTCGTCGCTGCCCGTGCGCTTCCAGAGCACGCGAGCGACCCGCGCGCGCAGCTCATCCTCATCGAGCGGCGGCAGGATCACATCGGCGATATCGACGCCCGCGCCCACCATCTGTAGCTGCTGCGGAGCGGCGATCGCGATCACCGGCAGGCCGTCGCGCACCTGCTGGTCGCGCAACAGCGCAGCCAGCCCGCCCGTTGTCAGGCCGATGCCGAGATCGAGCAGCAGCAGCGAGGGTTGCCACTCACGCGCGGTCATCAGGCCACGCTCCACCGTCGGCTCGGTTTGAACGGTGCGGCCATCGAGGCGCAAAGCGGCCTCAGCGGCCACCCCATGTGCAGGGTTATCAGAGATCACGAGCACGCGGTCCATCACACAGAGAGTGTAGGTGGCTGGGCAGGCACATGGAACGATAACGGGCGCCGGGTACCGCATTCGCACATAACGTTGCTAAGATATCTTCGCGGTGGAGGGACCCTTAATGCGGGTCGTCGAGACGTCAGAACTGACCAAGATCTATCAGAATCGGTATATCGCGCTGAACGCGCTCGACCTCAACGTCGAGAAGGGCATGGTGTTCGGCCTCGTTGGGCCGAACGGCGCGGGCAAGTCCACGACCTTCCGCATCCTGCTCGGACTGCAGCGCCCGACGGCTGGCGACGTCAAGATTTTCGGCGAGTCGATGACCGCCGAGCGCGCGGACCTGCGACGTCGCATCGGCTACCTGCCGACGAATCCGCACTTCCCACGCAACCTCACCCCGATCCAGTACCTGCAGTTCGTCGGAGCCATCTCCGGCATGCCGAAGGAGCAAACACAGATCCAGCTCTCGCGGCTGCTGCAAGCGGTCGACCTCACGAGCGCCGCCTCACAGACCGTCGAGGGTTTCTCCGACGGCATGCGCACGCGCCTCGGCATCGCCGCAGCGCTGATCCACGACCCTGAATTGCTGATCCTCGATGAGCCGACTTCGGGGCTCGACCCCTCCGGTCGCAAGCAGACGATCGAGCTGATCCGCGAGCTCTCGGGACGCGACCGCACGATCATCATCGCGACGCACATCCTCGGCGACGTCGAACGCGTCTGCACCGACGTCGGCATCATCTCCTCCGGCCGGGCGATCTACACCGGCCCGATGTCCGAGATGCGTCGGCTCGCGCGACAGGGGACGATCTCCGTGGAGATCGAGGGCAACACAACCGCCTTCGAGCAGCAGATCCAGACGCTCGACGAGATCGGGTCGCTGCAGTGGGAGCGGCTGGGCGCCGAGTTCCGCATCACGTTCCTGGGTACGGAGCCGTTGCCGATCTACATCGACCGCGTGCTCCAACTGATCGACCGCACCGGCGTGGAGCTGCTCCACATCAACACCGGCGCCGACGAGATCGAAGAGGCCTTCCTCACACGACTGGAGGAGGACCGTACGCGCGGATTCCTGCGCGCGGCGGCATGGGCCGCCACACAGGACATTGCCGGCACCCGTTCAGGGCCAAGCGGCAGTGGCAAGAACATTGTTGCTGAGGAGCCGGAGGTAATCGATGCAGGCGTTCCTGGCGATCCTACGCTATGACGTCAGCCAGCTAACCCGCTCCTGGCTCGTTCGCATCTGGGTTGGGCTGCTCGCAGCGCCCGCACTCTTCCTCGTGATCGTCTCGGCGAACGAGGGTGAACTCGCCTCCGAGACGCTGGCTGCCTACACCGCTGCAATCTACGTGCCATTTTCCGCGGTGGCCGTCGCTGTCCTCGCCGTCGGCGCCGTAAGCGGCGAAGCGAGTATCACGGCTGACTCGATCCTCTCAAAGTCCGTCACCCGCACGGAGTACATCACCGCGAAGATCGCCTCCCGGCTCGGTGTCACGCTTGGCGTCTACGTCCTCGTGATGGTGCCCTTCGCCTACCTGGTGATGCGATACGCGGTCTCGGACGCCTCCGTCGGTGGCGTGATCGTCGGCCTGCTGATGGTCGCCGCGCTGCTCTCGTTCCTCGCCGCCGTCGGCATCACGCTCTCGACGCTGATGCGGAACGTGCTCTTCGCCGTGCTCGTACTGATCGCGGGCATCCTCATGTCCGGCGCGGTGCTGCAGTTCGTCGGCCTGACGTGGATGAGCGCGACGGCCGTGATCAACGAGCTGCCGACGACATTCCGCGGCGAAACTCCGGTCTGGGACGAGGTGCGCGTGCTCTTCGTCTTCATGTCGCTCTCGGTCGTCTCGATCGTCGGTGGCATCTGGCACTTCCGGCACAAGGACCTCTAGCCGACCGTTAGTTCCTCCGGCCGAAGGACTCTGATGCTCCGAGTCGGTAGGACCAACGCCACTCGAACTTGAGCGCCCCGTGCCCCATTCTGATTAGTGAGGGATCGCCGGTCGGACTGACGTTCAGCCTCGGGAGATCAGGGGCTTCCCCCCTGCTCCTCGCATTCCCCGTAGTCGAACGTTAGATGAAGCCCCACCGGCCACGGCGGGGATAGTACCCGCGATCCGCGGCACCGGAACCCACCTGTCCCGGGCCTGAGCCGTCGTACGCTGGTAGTCAGACATCGAGAGATGCACGGAGGCCCCGATGGGCGACGAGGATGTCTTTGATTTCACGGTGATCGGTGCCGGCCCGACCGGTCTCTTCGCGGCGTTCTACGCCGGGCTGCGCGACATGCGCACGAAGATCATCGAGGCGCTGCCCGAACCGGGCGGCCAGCTTGCGGTGCTCTACCCGGAAAAGATGATCTACGACGTCCCCGGCCACCCGAAGGTGCAGGCGAAAGACCTCGTCGCCATGCTCATGGAGCAGTGCTCACTCTTCGAGCCTGAGTTCGTCTACGAGCAGCGCGTCGACGAGCTGGAGCGCGTCGAGATCAATGGCGAGTCGGTCTGGGCGATGCAGAACGGACACGGCACGCACTACAGCCGCACGGTGATGATCAGCGGCGGCATCGGCGCCTTCGTCCCCAACAAGCTCACGAGCCCGGGCGTCGAGGAGTTCGAGAACAATGGCGTCCACTACTTCGTGAAGGACAAGCGCCCGTTTCGCGGACAGAAGATTCTGATCGTCGGCGGCGGCGACACGGCCGTCGACTGGTGCCTCAACCTGAAGGACTGGGCCAGCGATATCACGCTGATCCACCGCCGCGACGGCTTCCGCGCGCACGAGGCCAGCCTCGCCGAACTACACGCCAGCCCGATTCCCGTGATGACCTTCTGGGAACTGGAATCGGTCACCGGCAACGGCACCGTTCAGCACGCCGTGATCCGCGAGAGTCGCTCCGGCGAGACGCGCGATCTGGATGTCGACGCGGTGCTGATCAACATCGGCTTCAAAGCGGCGCTTGGGCCGATCAAGGACTGGGGCATCGAACTCGCCGACACGCGCCACATCCGCGTCGATGGCTTCATGGAGACGAACCTGCCCGGCGTCTTCGCGGCCGGAGACATCGCCGCTGTTGAGGGCTCGGAGCCGCTGAACCTGATCGTCACCGGCTTCGCGCAGGCCGCGATCGCGGCAAACGCGGCGCGCCATCGCACCGACCCGGAGGCGCGGATCTTCCCCGGCCACTCCAGCGAGCTGCGTCTCTAGGCGACGACCCGTCTCCCCGCGCAGCTACATCCGACGGCTGTACGGCACGTCGATGTCGGCGTCCGGCTCCACCGCGAACGAGGTCAGCGTCATCGCGACCAACGTGTAGAAGCCGATCACGCCGGTGATCTCGACCAGCCCCTGCTCGCCGAATGCCTCCACCGCCTGCCGGTAAAGCGCCGGCGGCAGCTCGCGATCCTCATGCAGTGCGACGCAGACATCGAACAGCACGACCTGCTCATCGGCTGCGGCGCTGGGTCGCTCGCCCGCGAGCACCGCGTCGAGCACCTCCTGCGGGATGCCGTACTGCACGGCGCGAGGCGCGTGTGCGACCCACTCGATGTTCGAACGCCAGAGCTGCGCGGTGACCGAGATCGCCAGTTCGACCATGCCGCGATCCAGTGTGGTGCGTTCCCACAGCATCGTCGCCAGTCCGCGCACCCGACGCGAGAACTCCGGGCTGCGAATCCACGGGTCGAACGGCCCGCCGAACGTCCCATCGGCGCGCACCGGCCGCGACTGGGCGAGCTGGTCGAACTCAGCGCCCTGTTCCTCGGTCATCTGGTCGCGGGGAATCAGCGTCAGTCGGGTCATCGAATGCTCCATTCGTGGCATCGGCGGTCAATCCGCCGCAGCGGAGGCGCCATCATACTGCCGCCGAAGAGTAGCGATTGAGCGTGCCTGCGCTCGCAACACACTCGGACTCCGCGACACCGGTGTAGATCAGAGGTAGAGCAGCTGTTTCGTAAGAATCGGGACGCTAGCGCTGTGCGAATGCTGCTCCCGGGTAGAGAGAACGTGAAGAGACCGGGCCGCGAGGCTCGGTCTTTCGGATCGCGCGGCCGACGACGCTCGTGGGGCGCTAGACTATTGGGGCAGCTCGCCCGGGCTGACCGCAGTCCGTCAGGAGGCCACGGATGGCATCGAAGGACAAAGGTGGAAAGAACGTCAAGAAGGCCGCAGCCGCGAGCCTGAAGGAGAAGCGCGCCGCGAAGAAGGCGAAGAAGAAGGCGTAGCGTTCGCGAGCGACACCGTCGGTCGGCGTGAGATAGCGTCACCGCAACAGGCGCCCGCTCCCGGTCGAAGGAACAACACGAGTGACTGGCCACGCGGCCCGCTCGACCTGATCGCGCACCCACTCGCGCCCAGTGTCCCGCACCCCCCGATTGAGCGTGCCTGCGCTCGCGATATATTCGGACTCCGCGACGCCGGTGTAGCTCAGAGGTAGAGCACCTGTTTCGTAATCAGCTCCGGTCGCAATTGGAACGCCCGATCAGAGCGCCCTTCGCCCTATTTCGTATCTGAGAAAGACATCCACTCGCCGATCACGCCCGCTTAGGCCGGGACCCGTCAGCGCCCCGTGGCCACCCACGTGGCCACCCTGCGGCGACCCGGCTCACGTCAGGACTAGTGTCTCGGACCTCTGCCTCCGCAGGTCTCTAGGTCTGATCCCAGCCGATCCCGAGGCGACACGCCTCGTCCCGCCCTGGATTCGAAGTCGGTGTTCGTCACGGACGCTGGTCCCGCCCAGTACCACCCGATCATCTCGAACGTGGCCCCAAGATGGCCCCAATTCGTGAAGCGTTGTCGTGCGCCTGCCGCTGCTCCTCTACGGCAGTTTGAGCCCAATCGACCCGCTACCGCACCTAACCGGGTGTTATCTCGCTGTTCGCGGCCTTCCGACAGTCTTCACCGATCTCGTCGAGGTTCATCGCTGATTACGCGTGAATGTGCTCACTCACTGCAGACAGTAGCTCGGAGCTGTCAAAAGGCTTCTGGATGAGCGCCCGCGCCCCTCGTTCTTCGGCCTCGGCTTGCTGCGCGTATCCACTCACCATGATCACCGGAAGATCAGCATTCTTGCGGTGCAGCTCAGCCAGCACCTCCCAGCCGTCGATGCCGGGCATGTTGATGTCCAGCAGCACGAGATCGAACGGCTGATCGTCCGCTAGCCGCAGCCCCTCCCGGCCACCGACCGCACACACGACGTCGTATCCTTCAGCGCCGAGGACCCCGTCCAGGATCTCGCCGATCACGACTTCGTCATCGACCACCAGTACGCGCGCGCCTGCCCCTCGGCCCTCCGTGACTTCGCCAGCCCGTTCGGCGTCTCCCGGCAAGCGACGATCGACGGAAAGTGTCGGGAAACGAACAACGAAGGCCGAGCCCTTCCCTGGGATGGACTCGACGGTGATCGATCCGTCATGGTCGCTGACGATTCCGTAAACCGTAGAGAGCCCTAACCCGGTCCCCTGATCGACATCCTTAGTCGTGAAGAATGGGTCGAACATTCGAGCGCGTACTTCAGGCGACATTCCGATGCCGTTGTCGGCGACGCGCAACTCCATCGGCGGTCCGGCCTCGCTGCCGATCGTGGGGTCCTGCTCATCTGCTTGCCCGAGGGTCACTGTCACTCGCGGTTCATAGCCAGCTTCCAGGGCTGAATCGCCGAGCCGCTCAGCGACCGCGTCGCACGCGTTGATAACCAGGTTCATCAGTACCTGCTGAACCTGCGCGTGGTCTGCCAGAATCGGCGTGGCGACACCGGGCTTCTCAACACGGATTGCGATGCGCCGGTCGCTCATCTCGCGGACCATTGTCACCGTCTCCTCCGCGAGCTCTCCGAGGTCCACCGTCCGTCGATTACTGTCGGCCCGCTTTGAGAAGCGCAGCAGCTGCTGGACGAGCTCCGAAGCACGGGCCGTGGCGACTGCCGCCCGGCCGAGCCAGGCTGAACTACCCCTCGCGGTCGTCTCGAGTTCGATGCTGCCTCCGATGCTCGTCAGCAGGTTGTTGAAGTCATGCGCGACCCCGGATACCAGCGTGCCGACGGCCTCCAGCTTCTGCGACTGAAGCCGCTCATCTCGCAGCCTCAGGAGCTCGGTCACATCGGTCCAATCGACGTGGATCCCGGTCACCTCTCCGTCCTCGCGGTACAGGGACGAAGTGGAGTGGACTGTTGCAGTTGCCCCGTCGGCCCGCAGGAAACGCCGGGTCCGTCCGCCTGCGGTATCTGTCAATTCGCCCGCGAACACGGCATCGAGGTTCGACTCCACCGACTCTCGTTCGCCCTCGTGCACAAGGTCGGTGTAAGGCCGGCCGATGAGATCCTCGCGCTCATACCGGAGTAGTCGTGCTGCCGCCTCGTTGGCAAATCGGACCTTGTGGTCTCGACCGACGACGACATTGCCGACCTGCGCACTCTCAAACAGGGCACGATAGTGCTCTTCCTTCTCCTGCAGCACCCTCGCGGTGGCGTGTTCGGCGGTCACATCGCGGATCGCGACGAGGACGCCGAGGCGCTCTTCACCGATATCAAGTGGGGACTGCTGGAAGACGACGTCGATGACGTGACCGTCGCGGTGGACGTAATGCCCGGTGGCTAGTTCCGATTCGAGGACGCGTCCGTCTGTCAGATCCTGATATCGCCGCAGTGCTTCCGGAAGGTCTTCAGGTCGAACCAGCGCCGCGGCCGGAAGTGCTGACAGTTCCTCGACCGAATAGCCAAGCATGGTCGCGTAGGCACGGTTGCGACGCACCTCCCCGGTCCGATCATCGAAGAGCCACATCGGCGTGACCGAGTCTTCGAAAACAGCGCGAAAGCGTTCCTCACTCTCCCGCAACGCTTCCTGCGCAGCCAGCTCTGACGTCACATCGCGGAGCGAGGCGAGCGCGCCGGCTCGTTTCCCGGCGACGGTGAGCGGCGACGACTGGACGATCACATCGACCATGTGCCCGTCGCGGTGCGTGTAGCGACGAGGGAACGGATTCGGCTCAAGCTCGCCACTGGCGAAGTAGTCGGCGAGTCGCTGTTCGGTCTTCGATTCGTCCTCGGGGAGCACAAACGCCTCCCGTGGCAGCTCTGAGATCTCGTCCGCAGGGTAGCCGAGCATGTCTGCGAACGCTCGATTGCGGGCTATCTCGTTGGTACGTGGGTCCATGAGCACCAGCGGAGTGAGCGAATCCTCGAAGACGGCGCGGAATCGTTCCGCGGTCTCCGTCAGCTCCAGCAACGCGGCGTGCTCCGCCGTCACATCGCGAAGTGAGATCAGGACCCCGACCCGCTCACGGTCAATGCTGAGTGGAGCCGTCTGGACGAGAGTATCGACCAGGTGCCCGTCCTTGTGGATGTAGCTTCGCGGGAACGCCTCGCGATCCGAGGGACCTCCGCCGATGATGCTCTCGACCCGCTGCACCGCATCCCGCAGATCCTCGGGGCTGAGCATCGCCTCTCGTGGGAGCTCGGAGAATTCTTCGAGCGAGTACCCGAGCATGCTTGCGAACGCGCGATTGCGGATGCTCTCCCGCGTCCGAATGTCAACGAACGACATCGGCGTGAGCGAGTCCTCGAAGACTGAGCGGAGTCGCTCATCACGTTCTTGCAGCGCGCTGTGCGCGGCGAATTCATTGCTGATATCGCGAATCTCGAGCAACACACCTGATGAGCCATCGTTCAGACGAAGTGGCTGCCGGGCGACCTGGACGCGGCATTCTGATCCGTCTGATCGTACGAGTCGCCGCGTCGCGGTGTCTGTCGTTAGGGCGTCCCCATCGGTACGCGTACGTTCTCGTTCGAGCGCCTCTGCGTGCTCGTCGGGGTGGATGAACGCGGTGATGTCCGATCTTCCGAGCAGCTCGCCTCGACTGCGTCCCAGCAGGTCGCAGAGCGCGTCGTTGACCAGAATGAAACTACCCTGATCGTCACGGACGAGGATCCCGGTCTGCAGCTTCTCGAGTACGCCTCGGAGCGCGACGTCGACCGACGCCTCGTGGACTAGCGACATCTAGCACCCCCGCAGCGCAGATTCGTGCATCGACTTCGACGCCAAGTATGCGAGCGAGAAGGACAAGAGACCTTGCGAATGTCCTGACGATGTGCTGACTGGCCAGTCGCTACGCTACTGGCCTCCGAGTGGACGCGAAGGCATCGCCTCCGGCACCGAGCACGCTGCGAAGGGCGAGCTCGACCAGGTGCCATCGGTCACCAGTACTCGACGCCATCGCTGCCGCCACGGAAGATCGTGCAAGCGCCAGAATAGCGGTGCTCCCATCCCCGTCGCGGCGGAGGAAATCCGTGATGAGCCGTCTCACGTCGTCACCTGTAGGAGCGCCGAGTGTCTCAGTAGCGGCAATGGCGGGCCTTGCCGTGATTCTTGTGCTGGCGATGGCCGCGACAGGCAGTGGCCGCGCGAGCGCAGAGGTGCCCGCCGCGGCGTTCAGTGGCTCCGTGCCGCAGCGGGGCGGGGCTGCCCTGCTGGTAGCCGGCGAGAACGCGACCCCAGAGGCGTTGGTCTCCGCGCTCCAGTCTGGAGGATGCGATCCCATCGCTCTGGCCGTCGGCGCGGGCGGAGAGTGGAAGATGTACGTCCCCGGAGCACCGCCGGTGGTGAACGCGGACTTCCCAGCGACGATCGAGCCGTCGAGCCCGTTCACCGCGCGCTGCGAAGCAGTTGCTGAGTCTGCACTCGACATCGCAGGCGTCACGATCACGGTCGACGGATTCACCTTCACACTTGAGAACGGCCGCGACGAACAGCCGATTGTCCCGGGGGCTGCGACCGTGGCGGTCGCGCAGCTCGCCGGATATAACGCGTACGGGGACCTCGACGGCGACGGGCTGACCGACGCCGCATTCATCTTGATCAGCAGCCCGGGCGGCAGCGGTACGTTCTCCTACGTCTCGGCGCTCACCGCGGATGGGGTCGTGCTTGACCCGATCCTGCTGGGCGACCGAATTAGCGTGAGAAGGATCGAGATCGTCGCGGGCGAGGTACGGATCGCGTATTTGACCCGCCGCGGAGACGAGCCCCTCGCAACTGCACCAACGGTGCCCACCGACCGATCACTCGTGAGAGACGTGGGAGCACTCGTTCCTGTCGGATGCGCGACTCAGTCGGCCGGTGGGGCGAACTCATTGGTCTCCGTCACGTCCCCAGCGTCGGGAGCATTGTTCCCGAGCGGTTCGACGGTTGAGGGCTGCTCGCGCACGTTCGAATCGACGGTGAACTGGGAGCTGTACGACCGGGCCGGCGTCCGACTCGCGAGCGGGTTCGCGAGCGGGGGCGGCGTCGACGGTCGCGCACCATTCTCGATCTTCGTCAGCTACACGGTCGCTGACGAGCAAGTAGGGCGGCTTGAGCTGTTCGCGGTCGATGTCTCAGGCGGCGAAGGCTTCCCGCCGCCGCGCGACGTGGTGCCGGTCGTTCTGACTCCCGGACCCGACGTCGTGCAGCTCGCAGCGAGCTCGTGGCGAATGACCACGATTTCCGGTGCGGCCGTCCTCGCCGGGACAGAGGTCACTGCCGAGTTTCTAGCTGGCACCGTCTCGGGTTCCAGCGGGTGCAACAGCTACACGGGCAGCTACGAGGCGGCCGGCGGAATGCTGGTGTTCCCCTCACCGTTTGCGGCCACGAAGATGGCGTGCGAGCAGGCGGTCATGGACCAGGAGCAGGCTTTCCTCGCCGCGCTGACAGGGGCCACCAGCTTCTCCATCGACGGTGATGCGCTGACGATCCAGACTGCCGCCGGCGAAGTCGTGTTCACCGCGGTTACCCCGCTGACGCAGAGCGAATGGATGCTTACGTCCCTTGCAGGCGCGAATCCTGTCTCTGGAACGACGGTCACCGCGAACTTCGCTGCCGGTGCCGCCAACGGATCGTCCGGATGCAACAGCTACGCTAGCGGATACGAGGTGAACGGTAGCGTGCTCAACTTCCCGTCGCCGTTCGTGGTCACGGCGATGGCCTGTGAGCAGGCGGTTATGGACCAGGAGCAAGCCTTCCTTACTGCCCTGGCCGGTGCCACTAGCTTCTCCATCAGCGGCGACGCACTGACGATCCAGACCGCCACTGGCGAACTGATCTTCGGTGCGATTTCCCCGCTGACACAGAATGGGTGGACGCTTACCTCGCTGGTGGGTACGAGCCTCGTCTCCGGGACGACGGTCACCGCGAACTTCGCTGCAGGCGCTGTCACCGGATCGTCCGGATGCAATAGCTACGCCAGCGGATACGAGGTGTCGGGCAGCACTCTGGACTTCCCGTCGCCGTTTGCCGTCACGGCAATGGCCTGCGTACAGGCGGTCATGGACCAGGAACAGACCTACCTCTCCGCGCTGGCAGGAGCCACCACCGTCGTCGTCGACGGCGGAACGCTGACGATCGAGGGCGCGACCGGCGAGCTGGTGTTCGTAAAGGATGACGGCTCCTGAGCGCAGTCGACGCACCCTGCCGCTGCCGCTCCAGCTCGTCATAGAACTTCGCCAACACAGGACGCGGCAACGAGAAGAACGACCGCAGGCTGGGCCTGCGTGGGAGTCCGATGTCTGGGGCGGGCTCGTCTTCGCAAGTGAGCGCGGTGGCCCGCTGCATGGCACGTCAGTCAGCAAGAGGTTCCGCTCACTCCTGTCAGCAGCCGGTATCCCGACTATGCGATACCATCACCTGCGGCACGGCGCAGCTTCGCTTATGGCCGCCCAAGGCGTTCCGCCTCGTGTCGCGATGGAGGTACTCGGACACGCTCAAATCAGCACGACGATGAACGTCTATAGCCACGTGACGGACGAGTCACAGCGCGACGCGATAGATCGACTGAGCAGTGCAATTTGGGACGCCTCGTGACCGCGTTGCTGTCAAAGTTGCTGTCAAAGGCACTTCTGACCGCCGGCGAGGTGATGAAGGTACCGTCGATTCGAGTCTAAAATCGCTGCGACGCCGGTGTAGCTCAGAGGTAGAGCAGCTGTTTCGTAAACAGCAGGTCGAGGGTTCGAATCCCCCCGCCGGCTCCATTCAGTCCACTTGTCAGACAGTCGACCATCCAGGCAGACCGTCCGCTCACTGACCATCCGCAGCGAGGCCACCCACGAGGCGGCCCACGATCGAGACAGGGCACCTTCCGCCAATGAGCAAGCTCCGCGAACGCCTCCGCAACACGTCCAGTCGCCAGCGCGGCAGCATGGGCTTCGCACCCAGCAGCTCCGCGGTCGACAACAGTCACGTGCTCGTGATCGCCGAGGTCGCCGACGTCGCAGCCGCATCAGCCGCGATCGAAGCCGGCGCGGGCGCGCTGCTCTTCACCGGCGACGCCGCCTCAGCTGGCGCGATCGTCGAGGCCGCGGGTGAGACGCCCGTCGGCATCCGCCTCGAAGGCGCGACCGCCGACGAGACGAAGGCGGTTGCCGAGGCGAAGGGCGACTTCCTGCTGTTCGACGACGGAGCGACCGCCGCGGACGCGCTGCTCGAGCGCAGCCTCGGCAGGGTATTGACGCTCGAAGATGACGCGGACGAAAAGCGGCTACGGATGATCGCGCCGTTGCGACTGGATGCGATTCTGCTCGGCGCGCACAACACCACGATGACGGTCCGCGAGCAACTCGCGATGCGTCGCATCGTCGAACTGACGCGCTCACCGCTCGTGATCGCGGTGGCAAGCGCCGTCTCCGCCACAACGCTCGAGGTCTGGCGCGATGCCGGCGCGCCTGCTGTCCTCGCCACGGACGCGGCGGCGCTCTCAGACGTCGTCGCTGCCGCCCGCGAAGTTGCCGCGCCGCACCAGCGCGAAGACGACGAGCGGCGTGACCCGCTGCTCCCATCGCTGACTGCGGGCCACGATCACGACGACGACGATCTCGACTAGACAAACCGAAATCTGACGAATTTGCAGGCTCGTTGCTTGACGGTTCGAGTCGCTGATTCCTACGATCGCGTCATGACGCGAGAGGCGACACCCCCCACAACCGTCGACGTCGACGACGCCGCCGCCGACCGCGATACGGCCCGCTACCAGATTGGCGAGGTTGCGGAGCGCACTGGCGTCACCCAGCGCACGCTCCGATTCTACGAAGAGAAGAAGCTACTCAGCCCGGCCGAGCGGATGGAGGGCGGCTTCCGTCTCTACTCCGATCAGGACATCGAGCACATTGAGCTGATCAAGCGGCTTCAGAACCTGCTCAACCTCTCGCTTGCCGAGATCAAGGAGATGGTCGACGCCGAGGCGCTGCTCAAGCAGATGCGCTCAACGTTCCGCCCCGACCGCGACCTGCCCGAACGCAAGCAGCGCACGACGCAGATCAAGACCGCGCTCCAACTCCAGAGCGAGATCGTGGATCGCAAGATGGAGCAACTCCAGGAGATGCGCGATGAGCTGCGGGAACGCCTCGACGTGGTCGCACGTCGCGTTGGCGAGATCGACGAAGCGCTGAAGAACGAGGCCAGCGCCGACTAGCTTCGCTCACCTCCCACAGAACAAGAAACGGCGGCCCAAAGGCCGCCGTTCTGATTATCTCCGACTCACAGCCGTCTACTTGCCAGCCAGCTCCTTCACCGCCACCAGCGCACCGTCCGGATGCGCCTGCATGTCGCGCGGATCATCGACGATCGCACGAACGACACCGTCCGCATCGAAGATGTACGTCGTGCGCACCGCGAGCGGTTGCCCCTCTCGGCGCACATCGAAAGCATCGATCGTCTCGTACTTCGGCCAGTCGGAGAGCAGCGGGAAGGCGATGTCGTGCTTCTCGGCGAATCCGCCGTTTGCTGCGTGTGTATCTGCGCTGACACCCACCACGTGGGCGCCCAGTGCTTCCAGCTCCTCGTGGATCGCCTGGAAGCCGTTCATTTCATTCGTTCAGCCGCCGGTGAACGCCATCGGATAGAACGCCATGATGGCGATCGACCCGTCAAACATCTCCTGCGTCACCTCTTCACGCTGCGTGTTTCGCAACGTGAAATCGGGCATCTTTGCGCCGATCTCTAGCATCCGGGAACCCCTCCCCTTCGGATCTCTGTTGCTGGACTCTGTCTTGCAAACCCCGTCCTACGAACTCAGTCGTGCGACTCGCCGTGGTCGTCAGCATCGGGCTTCTGGAAGTCCCAATTCAGGCCGCGCTCATGCCGGTAGAGGTACGCGATCGAGCTGAGAAGGAGCAACGCCCCTGCGCCGAGCGCAGCGTAGAACGCCACCGACCAGAATTCACCAGCAGCCTCCAGTGAGCGAT
Source organism: Dehalococcoidia bacterium (assembly GCA_036013055.1). Lineage (GTDB taxonomy): Bacteria > Chloroflexota > Dehalococcoidia > UBA2979 > UBA2979 > SHYR01. Next base: position 76,719 of record DASCQM010000003.1, read on the forward strand.
CATGCTCCTGGGCGATCGCCAGTGCGGGTACCAGCGCGTACGCGCTCCCCGCCACCATCGCCGTCAGTCGTGTCAGACGCTTCACCGCTGCTCTCCTCCTTCGAATCAGAATTGCAGACCGCAGTGTACCCCCGCACCGATCCATGCGGCACCCGAGCGATCGATGGAGGCGCTACCCTGCCCGCATGCGGGGGTTCGCTCGGGGTCTCACCCTCCAGCTGGCGCTGCTGCTCGCGCTGCTGGCAACCGCGCTGCTGCATACCTCCGCGACCCGAGCCACCGCCCAGCAGCCGGATGCCGCCGCACTACTGCGCGATGCCCGCGCCACGCTCGACGTCGGGCGCAACGACGAGGCCGCCTCGCTCTTCCTCGACCTGCTCACGACTACCGAGCCGCAGTTTCGAGCCGAGGCGTGGAGTGGACTGATCCGCTCGCGCGCGGCGAGTCGCCGCAACGGCGAGGCGGCAACGCTCGCGACCGCGCTACTCCGCCACCGCGCTCCGACCCTCGCCGGCGACGCCGAACGCGCCTCCTACCTGCTCGGTCGCTCCTCCTTCGACGCCGGCGACTTCGACACGGCCGCGCTCGCTCTCCGTCGCGTCGAGGCTGGCGGCGGGGCGCTCCCGACCGTCGCGCGGCTGCGGCTCGCTCAGGCTCTCGCCGCACCCGTCGACGGCCACCGCCGCGACGTCGAGGCGGTGGCGGCGTTCCGCGCGGCGGCTGCCGATGCCGCGACGCCGGACGACCTGCGGCTCGTCGCGCTACACGAGAGCGTCAGTGCCCTGCTTCGCCTCACACGCAGCGATGAAGCGCTCGCGGCGCTCGCCGATATCGCGCGGGACCCCGCAGCGAGCGCGGCAGAGATAGCGTCTGCTCGCTGGCTGGCCGCCACGTCCCGTCGTGAGGCGGGCGACGCGAGCTGGCAGGACGACGCTGCGGCTGTCCTCGCGACCTCGCCGGGTGCGCCTGAAGCCCTGCCCGCGCTCGAAGCCCTGATCGAGGCCGAAAGCCCGCCGCCACTGCTCGAGTCCGGGTACGTCTACTACCGCTCACGCGAGAACGACCGCGCCCGCGCCGAGTACCTTGCAGCCCTCGATGCCGGCCTCGCAGCCAGCTCGCAGGCCTCCGCGTGGTTCTTCCTCGCAGCACTTGCCGAACGCGACGGGGACGAGGCTCTGGCAATCGACTACTACACGCGCTCGCTTGAGGCACACATCAGCTTCTCGGCGAGCGGCCTGACCGACGACGCGCTGTGGTGGCGCGGCCTGCTCTACGAAGCTGTCGGCCGCTACGGAGATGCCTCCGACGACTATCGTCGACTGGCGGTCGACTTCCCCGTCTCGACCTTTGCCGTCCGCGCCTCGCTCCGCGATCCGTTCGTCCTCGCGCGTGGCGGCAACATCGATGCCGCGACCGCGCGCCTGCGACGTCTCACCGAGAGCGCACCCTCCCCGACCGCCGACCGCGCTGCCGTCTGGCTCGCGGAGCTCGCCGGCGAACCGCTCGCTCTTGCCGGTCTCGACCCGCGATCGATCGACGTGCTGCTCGCTGGCAGCGATGACGCAACGAACCTACTCCCGGCGCGCGCGATCGACGAGTGGGGCGTCGAACCCTCCGACGAGCAAGCGGTCCGGCTCTGGGTCGCCGAGACGCTCGGCATCCGCGCCGCCGGTACGCCCCTCATCAGCGATGACCCGCGCCTCGCCGTCGCGCTGGCACTCGTCGACGTCGGCGAGCGCGACCTCGCGCGATCGACCCTGCTCGCGCTGCGACGCGACATCCTGCACGACCCACACTCGCTGATCGATCTCGCGCTGGTGGCGGTGGAGGCCGGGCTGACCGACATCGCCTCGCTCGCCGCGATCAGCGTGCTCGCGCGCATGGAGCCGGAGCAGCGGCTGGCGACACCGCTGGCCGTCGAGCGGCTCACCTACCCGCTTGCCTACGGAGACGTCACGCGCGAGATCGCGACGAACGAAGGCGTCCCGCCGCTGCTATTGCTGGCGCTCGTGCGTCAGGAATCGGCGTACAACCCGCTCGCGGTCTCATTCGCCGACGCTCGCGGGCTGACGCAGGTGATCCCGCCGACCGGTGCGCTAATCGCGTCTTCGCTCGGTGTGCCATGGGAGCTCGCAAGCCTCTTCAATGCGGAGACCTCGCTGCGCTTCGGAGCGACTTACCTCGGCGACCAGCTCGAGCGTTTCGACGGCAATATCTTCGCCGCGCTCGCCGCCTACAACGGCGGGCCGGTCAACGCCGAACGCTGGCTCGACGACCAGTGGTGGCCGGGTGCAGCGGGCTACATCGCGGCCATCGACTTCACCGAGACACGCGGATACGTCGAGTCGGTGATCGAGCAGTACGCGTGGTACCGCTACCTTTACGCCGGTGCGCCGGCGCCATCGATCCGCTAGCGAACGTCCTCGGCCGCAACACGCCGCTTCGTGCTGCGACGCTCCCCGTCCCGCTGCCGTGCCACCGGCTGTCACCGCAGCCCCCCGATTGCTCCTGCGCGCCGGCGCTCCGTATACTCGATCGGCAATCGAAGGAACCTCAGGTGCCTAAACGAACCTGGCAGCCCAAGCGTGTCCCGCGAAAGCGGAAGCACGGCTTCCGCGCGCGCATGTCGACGCGCAATGGTCGCCACGTCATTCAGCGCCGCCGTCAGCGCGGCCGCCGCGTCCTGTCCGTCTAGCCACACCCACCGCCCCACCACCAACCGGAGGCCCCAAGTGAGCGTGACTGCGGGAGACGCAGCGCCATGATGGCCGTCGTACGTAGCGCCAATCCGCGCCTCAGCCGCCGCTCAGACTTCACGACGGTGATGCGTCACGGTCGACGTTCTCGCAGCCGTCTGCTTCGCCTTGCCGCGCATGAGAACGGTCTCCACCGCAATCGTTATGGCTTCGCCATCAGCCGTCGCGTCGGCAACGCGGTCGTACGCAACAAGGCCCGACGTCGGCTACGCGCGATCATTCGCCAGACTGCGCTCACGCCGGGCAACGACATCGTGATCACGGCCGATCCGCTTGTGGAAAATGCAAGCTATCAAGAGCTCACGGCTGCATTCGAGACTATTGCTCGCAAGCTGTCGCTGATTGATGGCTCTCAATGAGCGTTGTTACTACTAACCACCTGTCACTGGCTGTAGAAGACGTTCGATGCTGAGACGCGCTGCCCTCGCAGCAATCCGCCTCTACCAGCGATCGGTCTCGCCATCGCTCGGCACGAACTGCCGCTACGAGCCGACGTGCTCCGCCTACACATACGAGGCCGTTGAGCGCCACGGTGCGGTCCGCGGCACCTGGATGGGCATTCGCCGCATCGCACGCTGCCGGCCCGGCCGAGCCGGTGGTTACGACCCGGTCGTCGTCGAATCTGAGTTAGGTTCACCAGCAACAGCGGAATCAGACGCCGTCGATGCTGCGATGCAGCACTCCCACGCACACGCTCGTCCCCCCGCGGGCGCGACAGAAAGGCGAGCATAAGACAATCGTGAAATCCCTTATGTTTCACGTGTGACACCCCTAACCATGCGACGATCCACCCTCGATTCCCTGCCAGCGCCACGTCTGACGCGATCGCGACGCTGGCTCCTTCCCGCCTTGCTCGTGCTCGCCCTTTTCGCTACCGGGTGCGCGCGGATCGCGGAGGCCAGTGGCTGGTCCAGTCCGGCCTACGACGGCGACATCCTCGTCACGCAGTCCGACGAGGGCGTCATTTCAGCCTTTCAGGTTGCCGATCCCACGATCCCGCTCAACCCCGCCGCTCCGCTCTGGACGTATCCAACCCACAACAGCGCCGATGACGACATCGGTTTCGACACGATCTACGCAACGCCGATCATCGAGGGCAACACGGTCTACGTCGCCGGCTACAGCGGCACGGTCGTCGCTCTCGCCCTCAGCGGAGACACTGCCGGCCGGCCACTGCCCGCGTGGGGCGGCCCGATCGAGCTCGACGAGCGCATCGTCGCTACCCCGGCGTTGCACGACGGCGTGCTGTACGTGGCAACCGAGGAAGGCAACCTGCACTCGCTGGCTACAGCCTCAGGCGCAGCGGTCACGGCCCCGATCGTCGTCGGCGGCCGCCTCTGGACCCAGCCACACATCGATGGTGGTCGCATCTACCTCGGCAGCATCGACGATTCATTGATCGCGCTCGATCTCACAGGCGGTGCCACCGCCTGGAGGCGGGACATCGGCAGCATCGCCGGCGACGCGTTCGCCGACAGCAGCCTGCTGTACATGCCATCGCTCGATGGCCGCATTCATGCGCTGGACCTCGCTGCTGGCGGGGCTGAGCGCTGGCCGGAAGGCGCTGGTGGCGGTTCTGGGTGGTTCTGGGGCCGTCCACTGCTGCAAGGTAGTGTTCTCTATGCCATTGCTGTCGATGGCACTGCGTACGCCTTCAATGCAACGACAGGCGCAGAACAGTGGCGTTCGCAACCGCCGGACGGCGACGAGGTTCGCGCAGCGCCGATCGTCGTCGCCGGCGTGCTGCTCGTCGCCACTCGCGATGGTGATATCCGCGGCATCAACGCGAGCAACGGAGCCGAACTCTGGGTCCACTCCGTGGACGGGGAGCGCTTCTACGCCGACCCGATCCAGATCGACTCCAACATCATCATCTACGCCGACAACGACGGTGGTCTCTGGCAGGTGAATCCCGCCACCGGCACCGTCCGTGTCTACCTCGAACGCGACTAGCAGAGGCTTCCAGGAGCTCCCATGCCTATCGGCTTCATCTGGCAGACGTTCCTCGAGACGCCCCTGATCAACTTCATGATCCTGCTCACCGTCGGCGCGTTCAGCTCCTTCGGGTTCGCCATCCTCGCCTTCACGCTCATCACACGTGTTATTACTTTCCCACTGACGATGCGCACGATGCGGTCGACTCGCGCAATGCAGGAACTGCAGCCTCAGATTCAGGAACTGCAGAAGAAGTACTCCGACCCTCGCCGCCGCTCCGAGGAGACGATGAAGCTCTACAAGGAATCCGGCGTAAACCCTCTCGGCTGTCTCGGCTCTCAGATCATCCAGTTCCCGCTCTTCATCGCGATGTACCAGGTGATCCGCACGACGCTCGCCAACTCACCCGAGGGCGTCCTCTACCTGGAAAGCAGGCTCTACGACATCGACTCCATGTTCGGCGCCCGCTTCATGCATGACGCGCTGCCGCTGAACACGGACTTCTTCTTCATGGACCTCACCGCCTCGGGTACGAACGTCACCAGCATCACGCTGATGCTGCTCGTCTTCGCGTCGATGTGGTTGCAGCAGCGGATCTCCGTCTCGCGCACCTCAGCGACCGGCAATCAGAGCGACCAACAGCAACAGATGAGCCAGATGATGCAGTGGATGATGCCGATCATGTTCGCGGCATTTGTGATCGCAGTTCCGGCGGGACTGGGCCTCTACTGGACAGCCACGACCGTGATTGGGATTATCCTGCACTGGACGTTCCTAGGCCCGGGTGACTTCACCTGGGGCTCACTGATTCCAGAACAGCTTCAATCCCGCATCACACCTGCCGCAGGAACAGCACTGACCACGACCGAATCCGACACCCAGCCCGGCGATTCTTCCGACGATGACGACGAGGACGCCAGTACCGAGATAGGGACCAACGATGGCGAACGAAGTAGAAACCAGCGGACCAGACGTCGACGCAGCGGTCGCCAGGGCTCTCAGTCAACTCGGCCTCAATCGCGATCAAGTCGACGTCGACGTCGTCCGCGAAGGTAGGAAGGGCGGCTTCCTCGGCATCGGTGCCGAAGCCGCAATCGTCCGCGTCGCCGAGAAGGCTGGTGCCGCGTCGTCTGACGGTGACCGCGACGGCCAGAGTGACGGCGACGGCGAACGATCATCAGACGGCGATGGCGACGGTGAGCGATCGTCCGAGGGCGGCGGACGTCGTCGACGCGGCGGGCGCGGCCGTGGCGGTCGCGGACGGGGACGCGGCAATCGCGGTGGCTCCGGCGACGGCGGCTCGGGCGATAGTGACAGCGACGGCCGAAGCGACAGTCGAGGCGACGAGCCACGTCGAGAGCAGCGCGAGCGGCGACCACGTCGCGAATCCGCGCCGTACACGGCAGCCGAAGAGCCGATGCTGGTGCCCGGCGCGCCCGACGAGCTTCCCTCGGCACCCCCGGCCGACGCCGAAGACGAGATGGACTTCGCGGGGCACACCCTGCGCGACTTGCTGAACTTCTTCGGCCTCGAGGAGACCGAGATCAGCGGCCGCGACCCCGAGACCGCCGGCGATGGCGTCGGGCTGATGACGCAGGTCTTCGACATCTACGGCGAGACAGACGACGCCTCCGACGAGCTTGGCCTCCTGATCGGCCGCCGCGGCGAGACGCTGCAGGCACTCCAGTACCTGCTGAACGTGATGGTCTCCAGCCGCTACGATGGCGACCACGTGTTTGCCGTCGACGTCGAAGGCTATCGTCGGCGTCGTGAGAACACCTTGCAGGACCTCGCCGAGCGGGTTGCCAGCGAGGTGATCGACACCGGTGACGTGATCACGCTTGAGCCGATGCCCGCCGCGGAGCGCCGCATCATCCACCTCACGCTCGAGGCGATGGATGGTGTCACCACCGAGAGCGTCGGGTCCGGCAACAACCGGCAGGTCGAGGTGCTTCCCGGAGAGTAGTCACGAGACACCCCGGGGCCCGCGATCGGGTCACTCACTCCCCGTAGATTCCGTGAGGTCGGGAGAGACGCATGCCTCCCTCTCCGCCGAAGATGCTCGCGATCGGTCCGTTCGCCACTGACGTGATCGGTGCCGAACGACGTCCAGGAGGCGCGGTCTCATACACGGCTCGCGCAGCACACTCGTTCGGAACACGGCTCGCGATCCTCACGATCGGCGACCCGGACTCGCTTCCGCCCGCCTTCGATGGCCACGACGTCACCGTCGTGCCGGACGCCACACTGACGTTCAGCCACGCCACCCGAGGCAACGACCGCGAGCTGACCGTGGCGAGCCAACCCTCGCGAGCGCTGCTGGCGTCCGACCTTCCGCAGGGATGGGCGCAGGCGGAGACCGTGATGTTGATGCCGCTCGTGCCACAGGACGACTGCGCATCCTTCGCGGGCATCCCAAGCGACGGCCAGCGAGCGCTGGTAGGGCAGGGGCTTCAGCGCGCGCTCACATCTTCCTCACGTATTGTCGAGCGTTCACGACCATCTACCGACCTCATTCGAGCTTTTTCCACCACTACCACGCTATTTCTTTCGGAACAGGAGACGTCTGGCTGGACGTATGAAGAGATGACGCTAGCGATCGGTCGTAACGCTCGCGTCGTGATCACGCGTGGCGCAGCCGGTGCCGACATCTACGGCGCGGGCCACGACCCGATCCACATCGACGTCACGCTCGCCGAGCCGGTCGATACGAACGGCGCCGGCGACGTCTTCGCCACCGCCTTCATGCTCGCGCTCGCGCGTGGCGACGACGACGAGACCGCCGGCCGGCTGGCGAGCGCGTACGCCGCCGCCTGTGTCGAGGTCGTCGGTCCGGCGGAGCTGCCACCGCTCGCCGCGATCGAGGCGAGGATCGGTGCGACCAGCTCATGACCTACATCTTCGCGATCACGAACCAGAAGGGCGGCGTCGGCAAGACCACCACGACGGTTTCGCTCGGTGCCGCGCTAGCCGAGCGCGGCTACCGGGTACTGATCGTCGATGCCGACCCGCAGGCCAACGCCACCTCCGCGGCGGGCACCGTCGACGCAGCGCCGCGCCCCGGCGACGGCACGCGCGACGGGATGGACGGGATGTACGAAGCGCTCGTCGATGAGCGTCCGCTCGCGGAGCTCGTCGTCGAGACCGTCACCGCCGGGCTGCGGGTCGTGCCGAGCACGCCCGATCTTGCCGGTGCGGAGGTGGAGCTCACCTCCGTGCTCGCCCGCGAGTACCGGTTGAAGAAGCTGCTGGAGCCGGTGCGCGTCGACTATGACTTCATCCTGATCGACTGTCCGCCCTCGCTCGGCCTGCTCACCGTGAACGCGCTCGCCGCCGCAGACGAGGTGATCATCCCGGTGCAGACGGAGTACCTCGCACTCGAAGGGCTCGGCCACCTCTCGCAGACGATCGAATTGATCCGGGGCAGTATCAACCCGAGCCTGCGTCTGCGCGGTATCGTGCTCACGATGTTTGACGCACGCACCAACCTGGCGAAGGAAGTCGAAGCTGAGGTGCGGCAGCACTTCGACAACACATTCCACGCGGTCATCCCCCGCTCTGTGCGGCTCTCCGAGGCTCCGAGCCACGGCAAGCCGATCCAGAGTTACGACCCACTCTCTGCAGGGGCCCGTGCTTACGAGGCACTGGCTGACGAGCTCCTGGAGCAGCTAGAGATGTCGCCGAACGGCGGCAGCACTGGCGACACGACAGGAGGCAACCATGGCACGCAGTAGCGGACTCGGACGGGGACTCTCGGCGCTGATCCCGGACGGGCCACCGCGCGACGAGCGCATCCCGGTGAGCGAGGTCGAGGTCTCGCTGGTCACACCGAACCCGGAGCAGCCGCGTACGTCGATCGACACGGTCGACATCGAGTCGCTCACGGCGTCGGTGAAGGAGCACGGGATCATCCAGCCGCTGCTCGTCTCGGAAGCGACGGGAGAGAGCGGCGAGACGGTCTACCAGCTGATTGCGGGGGAGCGTCGGCTGCGCGCCGCACGCGCCGCCGGGCTGACGCATGTCCCGGTCACGATCCGCCAGAGCACGCCGCAGGAGCTGCTGGAGCTGGCGCTGATCGAGAACGTCCAGCGGCTCGACCTCAACGCGCTCGAAGAGGCGCTCGCGTACCGCCGGCTGATCGAGGAGTTCGCACTCACTCAGCAAGCGGTCTCGGACCGCGTCGGTAAGTCGCGTACGGCGATCGCGAACACGCTACGGCTGCTCGACCTCAGTGAGGACGAGAAGGCGTCGCTGACGTCCGGCGAGGTGACCGAGGGGCACGCACGCGCCCTGCTCGGGGTCACCGACGGAACGCAGCGCTGGGAAGCGTGGCAGCAGGTCGTCGAACGAGGCTTGAACGTGCGTCAGACGGAGCGCATCGTACGCGAGTGGCGCAGCGAGGCCCCGGCCAAAGCTGCGGTCGTCGACCCCGTCGACGCGCAGATCGAAGCCCTGACGGAATCGCTGCGGCGCAGCCTCGGGACCAAGGTCTCCCTGCGTCGGAACAAGCGCGGCGCGGGGAGCATGACGATCCACTTCTATAGCGACGAAGAGCTGGACGGGCTACTCGACCGGCTGACGCCAGAAGGCGTCTGAGCGACAGTCTGAACGACAGCGAATCCGAAGAGGACTCCCATGGTTGCTGAACGGCTGAACGAGCTGGGCATCGAACTGCCCGCCCCGGCGACCCCGATGGCGGTCTACCGGCCCGCGAGGAGCACGGGCAACCTCGTCTACATCTCGGGACAGGTCGCGGTTCGCGATGGCGAGATCGTGAATGCGGGAACGCTCGGCGACGGCGTGAGCATCGAGCAGGGGCAGGAAGCCGCGCGCGTCGCGGTGATCAACTCGCTGGCGGCCGCAAACGCGCTCGTCGGCAGCCTCGACGGCCTGCGCGTCGTGCGACTCGTCGGCTACGTCGCATCGACGTCGGACTTCTACGACCAGCCGGCCGTGATCAACGGCGCGAGCGAACTGCTACGCGACGTCCTCGGCGAAGACGATGGCGTCGGCACCCGGCTCGCGCTGGGGGTGGCGGCGTTGCCATCGAACTCGCCGGTCGAGATTGAACTGATCTTCGAGACGATCGAGGGGGCCTGATGGCACGCATCGACTTCGTGACCGGCAACGTGCAGCAGTACCTTCCGCAGGTCGAGGCGCTCGCGGGTGTTCCCGATCGCGCGGAGGCGGCGCTCAGCGGTCGCTCCAGCATGAACTTCAACACCGCCCCCAGCGACGACGAGTGGTCACCCGCCCGCGTGCTGCAACACATGACCTATTACGCGCTTGAAGACGCGCACAACCTGCGCCGCATGGTCTGGCAGGAGGCCCCGCTGATCACGATGTGGGACGAGGATCAGGTGATCCGCGAGCACGGTCTCGCCCGCATGAACGGCACGAACGCGCTGACGGCACTGACCGACGCGATCGGCAGCAGCGTCGATGTTCTCAAAGAGCTACAGGACGCCTGGTGGGGCCGACCGGTCGTACACCCGCGCGCCGGGCGGCTCTCAATTCGCCAGTTCGTCGAACGTCGAGTGATTCATCACAACGACCACATCGCCCAGCTCCAGGCGATCGCAGGCGACTAGGGCGACCAGCGCGGCTCGCTAGCTCGCATTCCCGCCACCGCCACCGCCACGCCGTCGACGCCCGCCACGGCGACCGCGCCTGCGACGTTTGCGCTGCTGGCCGTCGTCCGACGCCTGATCGGATGCCCCGTCGGATGCTTGCTCGGTGCCCTTCGCGGGCCGCTCATCCGGCCGTCGGCGCCTGGCGATACGCGTGTCCGTCGGTGTCAGCGTGGCGACCGTCGAGTCGCGGCGCTCGCGGTCCTGCCGCCGCGCGGGCTCCTCGATCTTCGCTTCCAGTTCCTCGGGCCGAACCGCCGTGCCGTACTGCGCACGCAGCTCGTCGGCGGCGATCTCAATCACCGCGCCGCCCTGATCCATGCGCATGCGCACGACCTGCTTGAGCGCGTTCACGCTGAGGATGCGGGCGCGGCCCATCGGCGTCGTGACGCGCTTCCCGACCTGCGGTAGATCGCCACGCAGCTCCTGATAAGCCTCGACCTCGAAAGAGAGGCAGCAGAGCAGGCGGCCGCAGACGCCGGATATCTTCGCCGGGTTCGGCGAGAGGTCCTGCTCCTTCGCCATGCGCACGGAGATCGCGGGGAACTCCGTCTGCCACGTCGCGCAACAGAGCGCGCGGCCACAGACGCCGAGACCGCCGATCGATTTCGCTCGATCGCGGTCACCAACCTGGGTGATCCCGACCTTCGCAGTGAACAGTTCCGACGTCTGCTGCTGCAGCCAGTCGTGTCCAATGCGCTCGCTGGCCGCAAACGTCAGGTCGCAATATTCCCCCGCAAGGTCGTAATCGACCGAGGCGACACGCACGCGAGGGTCAGCGCGTCCCGCCAGTTCCTGCGCGCGGCTGGCATCCTCCTGCGCGCGATCCTTGTTCGATTGCCACGTCTGCACGTCGGCCTCCGTCGCGAGACGGTCGATCAGGCGCATCGGCCCCTGGTGCTCGGATGCGAGCACCTGATCGGGCGCGATCACGACCCAGCCGAGCCGCTCGCCACGATCGGTCTGCACGACGACGTAGTCGCCGACACCCAGATCCACGTCGCCGCGACGGCAATACGAGACCGCCCCCGCTTCCGTGAATCGGATGCCTACCATCGGTTGGTCAGTATCACCCATGCTCCCCGCGATGCCGCGCTCAGCCGACCGGCTGCGCCACGTCCTCGCGGGCCTCCTCTCCGTCGCGTGCTGGCAGCACGGGAAGGTCCAACATCAGGACCTCCAGCGCCAGCTGCGCATTCGTGTTCTCAAGTAGATGTTCGCGAGCCCGCTGCGTCGCGCTGAGCGCGCGCAGGGCCTCTGCGGGTGAACAGTCCTCGGTGACGTCGGAAGCTGGCCCTTCACGATCGACGGCGGTGACTGCAAGCAGCACATCGCGCCACCACGAGCGCCAGATGTCGAGCGTGGCGAGCACGCTTTCCCGCTCCTGCCGCCAGCCGCGCGAGAGCTGTTCGGCGGCGTCCAGTCGCTCGTTGCGACTGGCGCGGCTCAGCGCCCGCACCTGCTCCGTTGCTGATTCGCGCAGGACCTCCAGCGACGGGTCGCTGTGCATCGCAACGGCCCGCCCGTAGCGTCCGCGCGAGAGCCGTGCGAGGTCGAGCGCGTCCGCCTCGCCAACGTCGGCGCGCTCGACAAGCGCAGCGGCAACCTCGTCCGTAGGTGCGGGTCGCAGCGCAAGCTGCTGGCAGCGTGAGCGGATCGTCGGTAGCAGCGCCTCGGGGTCGGTCGCGAGCAGGAACAGCAGCGAGGACGCAGGTGGCTCTTCCAGCGTCTTGAGCAGGGCGTTCGCGCCCTCAGCCTGCAGCTCATCGGCGGTATCGACGATGAAGATGCGTCGCGGCGAGGCGAACGGGGAGAGGTTGGCGACACGCTCGATGCGCCGCACCTGGCAGATACGGATACGCGTGGAGTTGTCTGCGCTGTGATCGTGCGACGATTCGTCGCAGACGCCACCGATCGTGATCCGTTCGACGTCGGGAGCGGCACCGCTGCCAACGCGTCGGCAGGCGGCACATTCGAGGCAGGGCGCAGCGTCCGCGTCGCAGTTCAGCGCCTGCGCCAGTCGAATCGCCAACGTCGCCTTGCCGATGCCCTCCGGACCGCTCAGCAGATAGGCGTGCGAGAGGCGGCCGGACTGCAGCGCGTGGCGGAGCGACGAGACGGCGTGCGCCTGTCCCACCATCCCCCAGTCATCGGCCCAGCGACGCTCAGAGGTCATCGCTCAGTCCACGTCCAGTGACATCAGGTCCTCGGCGCTCTCACGACGCCGGATCAGACGCGCCTCACCATCGTCGACCAGCACGACGGCCGGGCGGTAGGAGTGGTTGTAGTTGGAGGCCATCGAGAGCTGATACGCGCCGGATGCCGGGACAGCCAGCACCTCGCCCTCCCGCAGCGCGGGCAGATTCGCGTCCTTCAGCAGCACATCGCCCGACTCGCAGTACTTGCCAGAGACGGTCACGACCTCCTCGGCGGGAGCGAGCGGCCGCTCAGCCGAGAGCGCTTCATAGCGCGCGCCGTAGAGCGTCGGACGGATGTTGTCGGCCATGCCACCATCGACGGAGACATAGGTGCGCACGCCCGGGATCGCCTTGCGCGAACCAACACTGTAGAGCGCGACGCCAGCACGCGCGGCGATCGCGCGGCCGGGTTCAACGGTGAGGTGGGGCAGGGGGAAGCCGTGCCTGTCGGCCTCGCGCTGCAGCGAGCCGGCGATCACGTCTGCGTACTGCTGCGGCGTCGGCGGCTCGCGGTCGGACTCGTAGCCGACGGCAAAGCCGCCGCCGGGCGAAAACTCCTGCACCTCCAGCCCGAGCTTGTCGCGGCAGACATCGGCGATGAACTGCCCGGCGACCTCGATAGCGTAGTCGTACGGCTCGAGGTCGAAGAGCGGACTGCCGAGGTGCAGGTGTAGCCCGCGGAATTCGAGGTTCGGTGCAGCGACGATCGCGCGTAGCGCCGTCTCGGCGTCGCCACCAGTAACGGGCACCCCAAACTTCACGTCGATGATCCCGGTCGTGGTCTTCTCGTGCGTGTGCGCATCGACCCCGGGCGAGATGCGCAGTAGCACCGGCTGCACGATCCTCGCTGCCGCGGCGGCCGCGTTGGCTCGCTCGATCTCGTCGATGTTGTCGATCACGACGCGACCAACGCCCAGCTCGGCAGCGAGCCGCAGTTCGTCGGCACCTTTGTTGTTGCCGTGGAAGTAGACGCTCGCCATGTCCACGCCGGCGGCTCGCATCACCTCGATCTCGCCGCCCGAGACCGCGTCGAAGGCCAGCCCCTGGTCGGCAATCAGGCGCGCGAACGGGCGGTTGAGGAACGCCTTCGCGCCGTAGACGACCACGCTGTCCGGGTAGGCGGACTCGAAGGCTCCGCGGTAGGCGGCGGCCTGCTCACGCACGGTCTGCGCGTCATAGACGTAGAGCGGCGTGCCGAACTCGCGCGTCAGTTCAAGCGCGTCGATGCCAGCGAGCGTGAGGTGACCCTCGGGCGAGAGCCCGGCACTGGCTGGAAACAGGTTCGAGAGCGGCAGCGAAGCTACCGTGTCGCTACTCAAGGCTCTACCCCGCAAGAGCGGAGTGCGGATGTTTCAGTCGTCAAACGTCGATACCGTACCGCGCCCGCACTCTCAGCAGCGCAGCTCCGGACTTCGAGTATCGCACGTGCGCAGCAATCGAGCGCAACGGGCCTGACGATCTAGCGCGTCAGCGCAACCTTCCACTCGCGCTCGCCCTCTTCGACGGTCACGTCGCCCAGCCCGACGAGGCGCGCGATGTGGGAGCGGATCTGGCCGCTCGCGGCGCGTCGCAATCCCTTCTGAATCTCGGGATAGATCGAACGGCGGATCTGGCGGTCGCTGTCGTAGCCGCGGTCAATCAACTCGATGATCTGGCGGTCGCGTTCCTTGCGATGGTCGATCAGTTCCTGAACCTTGGCGTCGGTCGCGCGCACGGCCGGCCCGTGGCCCGGTGCCATCAACGTCGACTGCAACTCCTGCATGCGCAGCAGGCTCTCCAGGTACTGCTCCATGTCGCCGCGCGGCGGCGGGCCGATCGCCGAAGTGCCGACGCCGAGCACGTTGTCGCCGGTGAAGAGCATCCCCGTCTCAGGCACCCAGTAGCAGTTGTGCCCGGCGGTGTGGCCGGGTGTGTGCACCGCGCGCACAGTGAGCTTGCCGACCTTGAACTCGTCGCCGTCGGCCATCTCTAGGTCGATCGGTGTGTTCACCGCTTCGTCGTGCCAGACCTTGGCGCGCTCGTTGATCTCCTCCTCGTCGGGAAGGTCCTCGTTGGAGTCGGTCGGCGTGTGCAGCAGCTCGGCGTCGATCGGGTTGATCGCGGTCTGCGCGCCCAGCGCCTCGCGCAGCTTGCGCCCGCCCGAGGAGTGGTCGAAGTGGTGGTGGGTGATCGCGATGTACTTGTAGTCGAGCCCCGACATCTCCTTCTTCAGGTAGTCCACGCGAGCATCGACCGAGGGGTCGTCGCCGTAACCGGAATCGATCAGCGCGGCCTCGTCACCGTCATGCAGGATCCAGACGTTCGACGTCGGGAAGGTGCGGGTGAACATGCGCACCATCACCACGTGTTGCGTCAGGTTGTCGTCGATCACGTTCGTGCGCGTATCGACCTTCACCTTGCCCTTTCGCTTCGTCTTCGCCTTAGATGTCGCCCGGCGCTTCGGAGCCTTCTTCGTCTTGAACTTGAAGCCGAGCGCCTTCAGCAAAACGACCTGCTGATCGGTGAGCGCGGAGCTGCCGACGATGCCGCGCACGGCCTCCGCGTGCTTCTCGCTCTCGACGACATGCATCGTCGTTCCGGCGATTTCGCGGTCGGTGACAGTGATCGTGGCGGGCGACATGCGGTGCTCCTTGGCGCGCGCGGAACCTAGCAGCGCCGTGATCGCGCGGTCAAGGCGCGCCGCGTACGCTGCGGCGCATGGTCGACGTGACCGCTCACCTCTCGCCGCAGCGCCTCGGGCGCATCCGCTCGCTGCTCCTCGACTGGTACGAGGCGGAAGGCGACGACTTCCCGTGGCGAACCGGCCGCAACCCCTACGCGGCGCTGGTCGCGGGCGTCTGCTCGCAGCAGACTCAGATCTCGCGCGTCCTGATCCTCTACGAGCGATGGATGGCGGCGTTCCCGACTGTCGACGACGCGGCAACCGCGACACGTGCGCACGTGCTGCGGGTCTGGGGACGAGGCGGCTTCCCGCGTCGGGCGGTCGCGCTACACGAGGCGGCGCAGATCTGCGTAGAGCAGCACGGCGGCGAGTTGCCGCGCGACCCCGAAGCGCTGCTGGCGCTGCCGGGCGTCGGCCCGTTCACCGCCGCGATCGTGCGTTGCTACGGCTTCGGCGAGGACTCAGTGGCGATCGACACGAACATCGTGCGCGTCGTCGGAAGGCTCGTGCTCGGCGACCTGCAGCCCGCACGAGATACGCCCGCAGCCGCCATCGAACAGGCCGCGACGCGCCTGCTGCGACCCGGCACTGCTCCGCAGTGGAACCCCGCGCTGATGGAGTACGGCGGGCGCGTCTGCACGCCCCGCCCGCACTGCGGCGAGTGCGTGCTCGCGCATCTCTGTGCTGCTCGCCCTCGCTTCGATGCCGGCGAGCGCGCGGAGCCGGTGCGCGCGCAGGCTCGCTTCGAGGGCTCGGACCGCCAGTTACGGGGCCGCATCATGCGCGCGCTGCGAGCCGCGACGAACGTCGAAGGCCTCACTGTCACCGCGCTGGTACGCGAACTGGCGACGTCACCGGCGGAGCAGGCACGCGTGCGCTCGCTGCTCGTCGCGCTCTGCGACGACGGGCTGGCGTGGATGCAGGGACGCCACTGCGGGCTCGGTAACGAACCACCGACACAGGCCCAGCGACGGCGATAGCCGCGAGCGCGACGGCTCACCCAACTCGCGCAGTACGATACTGGGACACCCGACGCCCAACGAGACGGAGTCACCAGTGCCGCAGGTCTACGCCGACGACAACATCACGATCGAGCTGTTCCCCGCGCTCGGGCGCATGGCGAACAACAGCTACGTGCTGCGCTCGACCGACGGCAGCGGCCTCGCGATCGTCGATGTGCCAGAGGGCGTCGAAGCGGTGCTCGATGCGCTCGGCGACGACTGTGCGCGCGTCGACCACGTGCTGGTGACGCACTCCCACGGCGACCACTGGGGCGGCTACGACGCGATGCGTGAACGCGTGGCGGCGGCGGTCTCCGCAGGTGCGGAAGAGACAAACCTCGACGAGTCGCGCAACGTGCAGCCGCTGGCCGAGGGGGACGCGATCACCCTCGGTAGTGCGACCGTCGCGGTGATCCACACGCCGGGGCATACGCCGGGCTCGATCTCGCTGCTCGTCGGTGGCGCGGTGATCACCGGCGACACGCTCTTCCCGGGCGGCCCCGGGCACTCGCGCAGCAACGAAGCGCTCCAGCAGGAGATCGATTCGATCACCTCGAAGCTGCACACGCTGCCAGATGCGACGCTCGTCCTGCCCGGTCACGGCGACTCGACGACGGTCGCCGAGTCGAAGGCGGAGTACGCCGTCTTCGCGGGCAAGGAGCATGATCCGGACCTGCACGGGGATGTGAACTGGCTGGAGTCGTAGCCCCTTGATTGCCCGTCACCAGCGACAGCCCTAGCATCAGCCACCGTGGCACTGATAGAAACGCTCGACAACGGATTGCGGCTCGTCGCCACCTCGGTCCCGCAGGCCCGCTCGGTCTCGATCTCCTTCTACCTGGCCGCGGGGTCGCGCTATGAGAGTGCGGCCGACGCCGGGCTCTCGCACTTCATCGAGCACCTCTGCTTCAAGGGCACGAACCGCCGACCGCTGCCGCAGGACATCGCGATCGAGATCGACCGCATGGGCAGCACGATCAACGCCGTCACCGACCGCGAACTGACGGTCTACTACGCGAAGGTCGTCCCAGAACACGCCGGGCAGGCCTTCGATGTGCTTGCCGACATGCTCCGCGACTCGCTCTTCCGCGAGCCCGAGATCGAACGTGAGCGCGGAGTGATCCTCGAGGAGCTGGCCGCGACGGAGGACTCGCCCGCGGAACAGGTGGGGCTGCTGCTCGACCGCCTGCTCTGGGCGGAGCAACCGCTCGGCCGTGACATCGCCGGTTCGCCGCAGACGGTCACGGCAATCACGCCAGAGCGGCTGACGCAGTACTACCGCGACCAGTACGTCGCGGACAGCGTCGTTGTCTCCGTCGCCGGGGCGATCGACGAGCGGGAGACGGCTGACCTGATCCGCCGCACGCTCGGCGACTGGAGTTCCGGCGGCCCGGCCGACTGGCTGCGCGAGGAGAGCCGGCTACGAGGGGAGCGCGTTGGGACGATCGAGAAGGAGACGGAGCAGGTCCACATCTCCTTTGGCACCCGCGGTCTCAGCTACCGGGACGAAGATCGCTACCCGCTCGACGTGCTCTCGGTGCTGCTCGGCGAGGGCATGTCGTCGCGCCTCTTCGCCCGCCTGCGTGAGGAGCTGGGCCTCTGCTACGACATCCACACCTACGTCTCGCATCTCCGCGACACCGGCATGTTCGGGCTCTACGCGGGAGTCGACCCCGGGAACGCGCGCGAGGCTGTGGCTGAGATCGCTGCCGAGCTGCGACGGGTGCGCGAGCCGGTCAGCAGCGAGGAGCTCGACCGCGCCAAGGGCCTGATCCGCAGCCGCGTGCAGCTCCGCTTCGAGGACACGCGTGCCGTCTCCGCCTGGCACGGCTCGCAGGAGATCCTCGACCTGCCGCGCCTCACGCCCGAAGAGGCGATCGCGCAGACCGAGGCAGTCACGATCGAAGACATCGAACGCGTCGCCGCACGCGTGATCAACGACGACGCACTGCACATCGCGCTCGTCGGACCGATCGACGGCGCGGAGATCACGGCCGGGGTGAGCATCGATGGCTAGCGAGCGCCCGCCGTCCGACGACCGCCCGGAGCGCCTGCTCGTCGCCGCGCGCCTGCAGACGGGCCTCGAAGCGGGCGTGGAAACGGAGCCGGGAGCCGACGATGCCCCGCGCTACGTCTTCGTGCGCTGGGAGGACTGGCCGCACCCCGCGATGCTCTCGATCGCCCTGCCCGGCGTCAGCGAGGACCTGCCCCACGCCGTGCAGACGTTGATGGGGCGGCTCAACCTCACCGTCAGCGCAAACGGCGCGATCAAGACGGCGGAGCAGCGCATCCCCGTGCGCATGGCACACCCGCGCTTCGGTGGCTCGGAACTCGGCTGGCTACGCCCGCTCGCCGTCAGTGTGACCGGTGAGCCTCAACCGGATGCGATGCTGGAAGGCGTCGAGCTACTCGCCCTCGATCAAGCGCTCGAGGCGCTGCCGACGGAGGTCGAACGCACCGTACTGCGAGCGGCGGACGCGCTCTTCGACTAGCCGGCGGACAAATCACGCCGCGCCACCCGCGGCCTCAGACACGCAACGTCAGATACAAACAGGCCGCCCATCGGGCGGCCTGTTTGCCTTGCTCTGGAAGTCACTCTCGATGTTGGGACCGAGCGGGTATCCCTACCGGCAGGGACTAGAAGTCCATTCCCATCTCCGGGGACGGCGGCGTGCCCATCGGCAGCGCTGCCTCTTCGGTGTCTCCGACCACGCTCTCCGTCGTCAGCATCAAGGCCGAGACCGAGATGGCGCTCTCAAGCGCGACCCGCACGACCTTCACCGGGTCGATGATATTGAGGTCGAACATGTCGCCGAAGTTCTCGTTCGCGACGTCGTAGCCGACGTTGTGGTCGGCGTCGCGGACGTCCGCAACGATTACAGCGGGCTCGCCGCCGCCATTCGTCACGAGCTGCCGCAGCGGGGCCTCGATTGCCTTGTGCAGGATGCGCAGGCCGGTACCGAAGTCGGTCTCGCCTGCCTCCTCGATTGCCGCATCAAGCGTGCTCTGGGCTCGGATCAATGCGACGCCGCCGCCGGGAACCACGCCCTCCTCGAGCGACGAGCGAGTCGCGGAGAGCGCGTCCTCAACGCGGAACTTCTTCTCGCGTACCTCAATCTCGTTCGCGCCACCGACCTTGATCACGCCGACGCCACCGGCGAGCTTCGCCAGTCGCTCCTGCGCCTTCTCGCGGTCGAACTCACCAGCGATGTCATCGACCTGGGAGCGAATCTGGCGGATGCGGTTCTGGATCGCCTCATCGGAACCGTGACCCTCGATGATCGTGGTCATGCTCTTGTCGGAGACGACGCGATGCGCCCGACCGAGGTCGGCGATCTGTGCGTCCTCGAGCTTGCGGCCCATGTCCTCGGTGATGAAGGTGCCACCGGTGAGGATCGCGAGGTCTTCGAGCGACTCCTTGCGGCGGTCGCCGAACGAGGGTGCAAGCACGACCAGCGGGTTAATCGTCCCGCGCATCTTGTTCACGATCAGCGCCTGTAGCGCCTCGTCCGCGACGCCACCGCAGATCATCACGAGGTTCTTGGAGACCTGCAGCACCTTCTCCATCAGCGGCAGGATGTCCTTCGCGTCGAAGATTTCCTTGTCGGTGAGCAGGATGAAGGGGTCGTCCAGGTCCGCCTCGAGGCGGTCGTTGTTCGTGACGAAGTACGGCGAGTAGTAGCCGTGGTCGATCTGCATCCCGTCGACGACCTCGGTCTCGTAAACGAGCGAACGCCCGTCCTCGATCGTGATCACGCCGTCCTTGCCGACCTGCTCCATGACGTCCGCGATCAGATCGCCGATCTCGGAGTCGTTGCCGGCAATCGTCGCGACAGCGGCAACGGTCGCCTTGTCCTCGACTGGCGTCGCCATGCCGAGCAGTGACTGGTGGATCGTGCGGCCACCGGCCTCGAGCCCGATGCGGATGTCCATCGGGTTCGCCCCGGCGGCGATGTTGCGCATGCCCTCATGGAAGATCGCCTGAGCGAGCACGATCGCGGTCGTCGTACCGTCGCCGGCCACGTCGTTGGTGCGAATCGCCACCTGCTTCACGAGTTGCGCGCCCATGTTGTGGAAGCGGTCCTTGAGGTCGATCTCCTTGGCGACGGTGACGCCGTCCTTGGTGATCACCGCCGGGCCGTAGTTCTTGTCGAGCACGACGTTGCGACCGCGCGGGCCCAGCGTGACCTTCACAGCATTCGCAAGCAGGTCGACGCCGTGCCGCAATTCGCGGCGCGCATCCTCATCAAACTTCAGAATCTTTGCAGGCATGCTGTCCCCCGGCTCTCGGCCTGATCGGGCAATCGACGCAGGCCGTCAGGCCCAATCAGTCGATACGGTTCTCTACGCTTGGGATCTCTGCAGTTGAGATCCCTACGGTGTTCGCTGCTCCCTCTGGAGCCGGCGTCCCCGTTAGCTCTTCTTCTTGCGTGCGGGCTTCGCGTCCTCAAGCTTCGCGAGCACGTCGCCAAACTTGATGATCAGGTAGTCCTCCTTGTCGACCGTGACTTCCTGGCCCGTGTACTTCTGGTAGAGCACGCGGTCACCGGACTTCAGATCGACTGACTCAACGACACCGGCATCGTTCATCTTGCCCGGGCCGACTGAGAGCACTTCGCCGTGCTGCGGCTTCTCCTTGGCGGAGTCGGGGATGACGAGTCCAGATGCGGTGACTTCTTCCGACTCCACCGCCTGGAGGACGATGTGGTCGGTCATTGGTACAACGTTGGTCGGCAAGACGTTGCCTCCTCATTTCAACGAGCGCGCGAACCCGCGCAGCTCACTTCTGATAGCTAAGCCGAGGGATGTTAGCACTCTCATTGGTAGAGTGCCAACACACGGAACGCCCGACTCGGCGGGAATCTCGCTGCGGGCCTCGCTGCATCGTGCTGCATGTGTTACGTCGAGTTGACTTACACGGCTTCGTGTAAACTGCGGGCGTGGCTGACGATCGGCGCCCCGACGCGAACGAGGAACGCAGCGAACGCGGCTGGGACGCCGCACGTGTCCAGCAGCTACGCGGGCACATCGCAGCGACGCAGGATCAACTCGCGAGCAGGCTCGGCACGCGTCAGCAGACGGTCTCCGAGTGGGAGGTTGGCAATAGCACGCCGCGGCGGATGTCGCGCCGGCTCCTGCATCTGGTAGCGGAGGAGAGCGGCTTCTACGACGTCGAAGCGGCCGGGAGCGACGACACTGACTCGGAAGTCGCCTCGTGACCGCGATGACGGCGCCGCTACCGCGCCGCGAACGGGGTCGAGCTGTAGTGCGAGCTGCTGAGGCGCTCGCGACGTACCGCGCCGACGCGGACGATCGAGACGAGCCGCTCGCCGAACATGAATTGACGGCACTCTGGCTACTCGGCCCCGGTCCCCTCCCAGCGCTGCCGTGGCCGCTACTGCGCGCAGGCCGCGCTGGGAGGGGACCGGGGCCGGACGTCCGCGAAGTCACGTTCGCGCGTGACGGCGTGCCGGCAAGCGGCGATGTCGAGCTGCATCTGCGGGCGTCGGACTTCTACCGCCATGGGCACGGACGCGACCCGGCGTACGACCGGGTCGTCCTGCACGTCGTCTGGGAGAACGACCTCGACGCAGAGATCACGCTCGCGAACGGAGTCACCGCGCCGACGGTCGCGCTCGCTCCAACGCTGCGCGCGCCCTCACGCGTGCGAACGCTGCTGCGACGTGGCCCGCTGCTCGCTCCGCCCTGCGCGCGGGTCGCGCCCCCAGCCGAAGACGGCGGCTCGCGGAACGCGTCTGGCGAGCCGCCCGGCTGGCGGAAGAGCGCGGCTGGGATGGCGCGTGGCAACAACTCCGGGAGCGAGCTCTGGCCGCGAGTGCGGGGCGGCGATCCCGCGCACCTTCCGACGACGGACCCGGCGACCACATTGGCGCGGCTCGGCGCGAACGCGATCCGTGGCCGATCCTGAACGCGCTCGCGGACATGGCCAGCCCCGGCAAACTGATTGATGCGCTGCGGGACTGCTCGCTGCTGCCATCGGGACTCGGCCGCGGCCGCGCATCCGAGGTCGCGTGGAACGCCGTGCTCCCGTTGCTCGCTGCCCGTGCTGCCGCCTACGGCGACATCGCGCTCGCACGTCGCACCGCCGCGCTGGCATCGCAGTGGCCCGCGCCACGGCCATATGGCCGCACACGGACGCTCGCGGCGGCGCTCACGGGCAGCGAGCGCACACCACCGGGCGGCGGCGGCGCGCTGTGGGCGCAGGGCCTGCTGCATCTCCAGGAGCTGTGGTGCGAGCGTGGCGGCTGCGGCGCCTGTCCGCTGAGCGAACCGGCACGGCCGGGCGGGTAGAACGCCGCAGTTCGCCCGGGCGATCGAGCTAGGCTGAGAGCCGCAGGCTCCCTCGACGTGCCGTCGGGAAGATATCCAGCGGGCCCGCGGGGTCGGTCGCGGCATCAAGATGGCGGAAGGCTGCGGCGCCGATCATCGCGGCGTTGTCGGTGCAGAGCGCGGGCGGCGGGATGAAGAGCGGGACGCCTGCACGCTCCGCCATGCGCTCGCGCAGCCGCCCGTTCGCGGCCACGCCACCGGCGAGCAGGATCGAACTGACGCCTTCACGCTCCGCGATGCGCGCCGTCTTGCGCGAGAGCACGTCAGCGACGGACTCCTCGAACGCCCACGCCACCTCGGCGGCCGGTGGCGCATCATCGGCCTGCACTGTGTGCAGCACCGCGGTCTTCAGGCCGGAGAACGAGAAATCGTCGCTGCCACGCATCCACGCGCGCGGCAGTCGCAGCGAGCGGTCGCTGGCGGTCAGTGCCAGTGCGGAGATCAACGGACCGCCCGGGTAGCCGAGGTCGAGCAGGCGCGCGACCTTGTCGAAGGCCTCACCGGCAGCATCATCGCGCGTGCCGCCGAGACGGCGGAAGCGACCGTGATCCTCCATCAGCAGCAGCTCCGTGTGGCCACCCGAGACCGCGAGCGCGAGCGCGGGCAGCTCCGGCTCCTCCTCGCCGAGCCAGTTCGCGGCGACGTGCCCCTCGATGTGGTCGACGGGGATCAGCGGCAGGCCGCGCGCGTAGGCGACGCCACGCGCGGCGTTGAGGCCGACGACGAGCGCACCGGGCAACCCCGGTCCGGCGGTCGCCGCAATCGCGTCCAGGTCGTCCCAGCCGCACTCCGCTTGCCGCAGCGCCTCACGCACGACCGGCAGGATCGCCCGCAGGTGCTCACGCGCGGCGACCTCGGGTACGACGCCGCCGGTCTCCGCGTGTAGCTGATCCTGCGAGGCGACGACGCTTGAGAGCGTGCGGCGACCGTCGACGACCACGGCGGCCGCCGTCTCATCGCACGATGTCTCCAGCGCGAGGATTCGCGTCATCGACCGGCCCTGCCCTTCAGGTCGCCTGTCGTTCACGTCGAGGGTACAGGCGGAACCAGTTGCGGTGGGAGCGGCGGCGCACTCCGCGTCGCGTAGTCAGCGTCCGGGTGCGGTCGGGTCCGGATCCACGTCGAACGCGAAGATTCCGTCGCCGGTCAGCACCAGCACTTCGGTGCCATCGGCGGAGAGGGTGAGCCCACGCAGGTCGAAGAAGCGAGGGTGGCGGTACTGGGCCACGAAGTCGCCGCTGCGAGCGGAGACCACGACTCGCTGCCCGCCGCGATCGGCGATGTAGACGCGCCCGTTCGCAGTACTGACGGCGACGGCGGCAGATGACGCCGGTGGGGCATCGAGCCCGCGCAACAGCGCACGCTGCTCGACGCCGAGCTGGAAGCGACGCACCCCTCCGGACTCGCCGAGCAGGAAGATATCGCTGTCCACGGCGATCGCGCTCGCGTCGTCGATCGCGATGCCGCCGAGCAGGCCGCCGCGCTCCGAGTCGTAGCCGTCGCCAGCGGGGAGGTAGCGCCAGACCTCGCCGCCCTCCGCATCCAGCAGATAGAGGTTTCCCGAGTAGGCGGCGATCGCCTGTACGGAGGGGACGTCGGCAACCCCGCGCACCGGCAGCACGCGAGGCAGACCCTCGCTACCGTCGTCGCTCGTATCGTCGGCATCTTCGGGCAGTGAGATCGCGAAGAGCGTGCGCCGGGCATCGAATGTCAGCAGCCGCTCACCGGCCGCATCCCACGCGATCGCCAGCGGCTGCCCGGCCACCGCTCCTCCGTACCGCTGACCGCTGCGGTAGACCTCCACCGCCGACTGCGCCGGCCCGCCGTCCTGCGGAAGATCGATGCGGAAGACGCGCCCCCCGCCCTCGTCGAGCAGCCACAGCGCGGAACGGCCCGCGACCAGGCCTCGCGGATTCGCCGGGGCCGTCAGTTGCCCCTGCAGATCGAGTATCTCGCGCAGGTCTTCGACTTCGACAACGGCGTCGAGCGTGACGAGCACGGATGCCGCGCGCGCATCCAGCAGCAGTAACTGCGTGTCGTCCGGCGAGATCGAGCGCGCGCTGGCGATCGCGGTCAGCGCCGACTCAAGCAGCGCGCGACGTTCGACCGCATCCTCGCTCTCGCTCACCGCATCGAGACTCTCGGTCGCCGTCGTCAGCGCCTCAGCGAGACGGGCTTCGCGGTCCTCGGCGAGCAGCGGCGGCAGTGCGAAGCGGACGACGGCGACCAGCAGCAGCAGCGCAAGCGCGGCGGCACCGATCGCGCGCCACGGCAACCGCACGGAGGTGCCGCTGCCCGCCA
Organism: Dehalococcoidia bacterium; assembly: GCA_036013055.1. Classification (GTDB taxonomy): domain Bacteria; phylum Chloroflexota; class Dehalococcoidia; order UBA2979; family UBA2979; genus SHYR01. The sequence goes on from DASCQM010000003.1 coordinate 101,553, forward strand.
CGCGCGCACGCCGCAGCGCGGGCAGCTCGACGCGCGAGCGCGGCGCTCCGCCGTCGTCACTGCCGTCTCCGTCCACCAGCGTCTCGATGCTCGACCCGCGTGGTGGCTCCTCAAGCGAGACCGCACTGACCTCGACGGGTGCCGGCGGCATCGCCTCGGCACCCTCGATTTCGGCGACCAGCACCGCGGTCATGTCGCTGATCTCGCGCGTCTGCATGAACAGCTCGGCGAGCGAGCGCTCCGGCCCGCTCGCCAGCGTGCTCGCGATTTCGGCAGGGGGGACGACCGACTCGACCTCGCTGCTCACGAGCAGCAGTTGATGGTTCTCCAGCGAGACAGAGCGGAAGACCGGCTCAACGGGTTCGCTCCCTCCGAGCGGCAAAGCGCTCGGCTCCCCATTCGTCGTCAGTCGTTGATAGCCGTCGGGTCCCCACAGGTAGACGGAGCCCGGCCCGACCTGCGCGATCGTGGCCTCCTGCTCGCGGATCACGACGCAGGTGACGCCCATCGATACCTGGTGCTCGCGTAGCGACCGACGATTCCACTCGGCGAGGTTGCCGTGCGCCTGCTCCAGCGCGCGCAGCAGGCCGCCGGTGATCGAGAGTATCTCTCGGGCAAAGAGCTCGGCCACGGCACTCGCGACCTCGTGGCAGAACTCACCTGAGCGCTCGTCGACCGGTTCCGTCAGCACCAGCAACCGGGCGTCGGCATCACCATCGGCGCGCCCGCGCTCGGCAAGCCAGGGGCCGTGCTCCTGCACCTGCCCGTCGGCGATCGCATAGCGTCCGACCCAGATACCCATTCAGGCGCTCACCAGCGGGGAGGTGTGCGAGACAACGGACGCGCGAGCGGCGGGTACCGCACGCGACGGCGCAATGATAGCGCTATCGCGAATCAGCGGCTCACGGGAGTTCAACGTCGAACGAGCGGTCGACCGGGACGATCAGGCAGTCGCGACTTCTGGCTGAAGGCGGTATGTGCAGAGGTTGTCGCCGCGCACGCGGCATTCGATGAGACGCGCATCCATCTGCGTTAACTCGCGGACGTAGGCGATGTCGATCGCGCAGACGGATGAGTTCTGACGCGCGACCTCGGGGTACGGGCAGGTGCGCTCGTGCAGCAGGAACGCGCCTCCGCCCTCTTCCCAGTCGGCAACGATGTGCTGATCGCGGAGCACCGCGCACGCCTCGCCCACGCGCTCAAGCGGCGTGGTTGCCGTCTCCAGGCGCTGGACGTGCGGCGCGGCCATGCGAGTCGCCACGCCTCGGATCACCTGCTGGAAGCCCTCGGCCCCATACGAGGCGCGGACCTCGTCGAGCAGGACGTTTGATAGCAGGTCATATACGAGCGGATAGCTTGCTTCGCCGGCGGCCGTGAGCGAATAGACGAGCGCGGGACGGCCAACCTTGCCGCGCTCCTCGCGGCTCTCGATCAGGCCGCCCTGCTCAAGGATCGTGAGATGCTGACGCACGCCGGTCGCCGTCAGTCCGAGAATCTCTCCGAGATTACGGACTGTCGCGTCAGGATTGACGCGAAGGTAATCAAGAATCTGCTGTCGAGTTTCCTGCATCATCGCTTCGACTATACATGGATTGGCGTTGAACGGAATCTGTCAGATTGCTGATCTCAGATACGACGGACTAGCATCGTAGAAAGTTCGGAGGTTCACATTGGCAGATGACCCACTGCTCCATCGCGCACACGCTGACCTGATCGCCGAGCGTGCGGCCGGTCAGTTGCGCGAGTTGCTGACTACGCTGACGAGCGAAATCGACCCGTTTCCGCCGTTTCCCGGCGCGCTCTTCACGTACGGCATCGAGGTGGAGCCCCCCACCGACGGCGGTGATGGCCATGGTTGCGTGATCCTAGCCGACGACGGCGGCATCTACGAGCTGCAGGTCGGCCTCGATGTCGATCAAGCCGACACCGGCTCGGCGGTCGCGATGACGGAAGAGAACCGCGTCAGCCTCGACGATCTGCCGCCGGCCGAGTTCATCGGCTACGCGCACCGCGCGGTCAGCGCGGCTGTCGAGTACCTGCTCGCGCAGCAGCAGTAGCGGAGCGCCTTTCACGGCGCGCGACCCTGCTAGCGGAGCACGACCTGCTACTCGCGGAGCGCGATCCCTTGCGCGACGTCGGCGGGGACACCACCCGCGACCCACGTCTCCTCGTGCGCTGAGAACTCTTCGCCGATCTTGAAGATGATCGTGTCGCCGTTGCGCACGCCACAGATCGAATCGCCGGCGATGCGCACGATCCAGAACCCGCCGTCATCGACCGTTGAGCGCTCACAGACGATGTCCTCACAACCGGGCCGCGTGCTGTTGAAGGTCGTGACGACTGCCCCCTCGGCCAGTTCGAAGCCGTAGTAGATCGCCGGTGGCGCGGAGGGGCCAGGCGAGCATCCGGGTACGGCCGTCCGCGTTGCGGTCGCCACAACGACGACGGCGGGCGTGGGCGTGGCGGCCAGCGTACTGGTCGGAGCGGCCGCCGGGGCATCCGAGGAGGGCCGGATCAGCGACCCGCGGGCGTCGCGGTCGGCTCGGGCGTCGCTGACTCGACGGTCGCCGTCGCTGACGTACCGCCGGTAACTCCGCTGGCGGTGGCATCGTCATCCGCGTCGCCGCCACCACACGCGATCAAGGCGGCGGCGAGGGTCGCGACGATCCACTGTCGAGGGTGCCCGATTCGAATCAAGAGTGCTCCGCAGCCAGGCCGTGTCGAGAACAGTCTCGCCGTTCGTTACTCCGCGCGAAAGTCACCGGATTTGCCGCCGGACTTCGCGACGAGCCGCACCGCCTCGATATGCATCGTGCGCTCGACCGCCTTACACATGTCGTAGACGGTCAGCGCCGCCACACTGACGGCTGTCAGCGCCTCCATCTCGACGCCAGTCTGAGCGGTCGTGCGTACGGTCGCCTCGATCACGATCGCGGGGCTGGCGTGGTCCGGATCGAGCAGAAGTTCGACGGCACTGAGCGGGAGCGGGTGACAGAGCGGAATCAGGTCCGGCGTGCGCTTGGCAGCCATCACACCGGCCACGCGCGCCACCGCCAGGACATCGCCCTTCGGGATCTGCCCATCGACGATCAGACGCAGCGTCTCGGGCTGCATCTCGATGCGTCCTCGTGCCGTCGCCTCGCGCACCGTCGTGTCCTTGGCGGAGACATCAACCATGCGCGCGCGCCCCTGCTCGTCGAGGTGGCTCAGTCCCGCGTCTCCCGCGGTCGCGGATGGGGTCTGCTCGCTGCTCACGCTCACCGTCGATCTCCGCCCGAGCCTATCCGCCGATGTATGACATCTCGATGCGAGGCAGGTCGCCGCTCGCGCTGGATCGCAGCTCCGAGTAGCGGTCCTCGCGCTCCGCCCAGACGCCGCGAATCAGATCCGCGAGCGCGCCATCATCGATGCCTTCGCGCAGCGCGGCGCGCAGGTCGATGCCCTGGATCGCGAAGAGGCAGGTGTAGAGGCGGCCGTCCGCCGAAATACGGGCGCGGGTGCATGTCGCGCAGAACGGCTCGGTGACCGACGTGATCAGGCCGATCTCGCCCTCGCCGTCGGCGTACGCCCAGCGCTTCGCCACCTCGCCGTCGTAGTTCGGCTCAAGCGGCACCAGTGGCAGTTCGGCGTTGATACGCTCAATCAGGTCGGCCGAGGTCACGACCTCGCCGAGGTTCCAGCCGTTGGTCGTGCCGACGTCCATGAACTCGATGAAACGAACGATGTGGCCCGTGCCCTTGAAGTGCCGTGCCAGATCGACCAGCGTGTGGTCGTTCACACCGCGACGGACGACGGCGTTGATCTTCACGGGGCCGAGCCCCGCCGCGGTCGCCGCCTCGATGCCCTCGAGCACGCGCGTGACCGGGATCTCGGCGTCATTCATCGCACGGAAGACGCCGTCGTCGAGCGAGTCGAGGCTGACGGTGATGCGATCGAGGCCAGCCTCCGCCAGCGCGTCCGCTTGCGCGGCGAGCAGCGACGCATTCGTCGTCAGCGCGAGGTCAACGCCATCGCCATCACCCTCGATGGCGGAAAGCATCGCGATCAGCTTCGGCAGGTCGGCGCGCAGTAGCGGCTCGCCGCCGGTCAGCCGGAACTTCTGCACGCCGAGGTCGGCAAAGACACTGGCGGTGCGAGCGATCTCCTCGAAGCTGAGAATCTCGTCGCGGGGCAGAAACGTGAAGTCAGAACCAAAGACCTCGCGCGGCATGCAGTAGCGGCAGCGGAAGTTGCAGCGGTCGGTGACGGAGATGCGCAAGTCCTGCAGCGGCCGCTGGAAGCGGTCGAGCAGCGGCAGATCGGCAGGCGAATCGGGCGCGGTCATGCGAGTTCCTTCAGCACCTTGATCATCGCACGAATTGCCAGCGCCCGGTGGCTAAACGCTGACTTCTCGTCGCCAATCTGCGCCATGGTGCGCCCGTCCGGCAGCTCGAACACCGGATCGTAGCCAAACCCGTTCGCGCCGCGCGGCTCAGCCGCGATCCGCCCCTCGACGGTGCCCTCGCGCGAAACCGTCGCGCCCCCCGGCAGCGCGAGCACGATCGACGCCCGGAAGCGTGCCGCCCGACGCCCAGCCGGCACGTCGCGCAGCTCGTCGAGCAGCAACCCGCAGCGCTGGTGGTCGTCGCTCGCCCGCCGTCCGCCGTAGCGCGCCGAGAAGACGCCGGGACGACCATCGAGGGCATCGACCTCCAGCCCGGAGTCGTCCGCAAGCGCGGGGAGCCGGGCGGCGCGAGAGAACGCGATCGCCTTCAGCGTGGCGTTCTCAAGGTAGGAGCGCCCGCCCTCGATCACGTCGGGCGCGGAGAGCGCGATGTCGGCTGGGGCCAGCACCTCCCAGCCGCAACCATCAAGCAGCTCGCGCAGCTCGCGCACCTTGCCGGCGTTGCCCGTCGCGAGCACGAGCCGCCTGGGAGCGGACTGACTGGTCGCCACAGGAACGCTAGCGCAGCTCGACCCAGCGGGGGTCCAGCTTCTCGGCGACGGACGGCATCGTCATGAACTCCATCTCGTCGAGCGGCAGACGGTGGGGCTCAAAGGGGCCGTGCTTACGCAGGTAGTCCGTGACCGTGTTCGCCTCCGCACGTGCGTTGTCGAAGGACGGGTCGTCGAAGAGGTCGCGCGGACCGACGAGCTTGCCTTCGGCGAGCTGGAAGCCGAGTGCCACCACCCGAGGCGGCCCGTCGAAACGGCCGGCCTGCGCGTTCGCAGTCGCTACCGGCATCAGCGGACCGGTGTGGGAGCCGCGCATGAAGCCCTCGACGGTCCACGCGGTCGTGAACGGCTCCAGCGCCTCGCCAACGGCCGGGAAGTCGCCCTGGCAGCGCACGATCAGCGCCGGGTCGTCGCTGCCGACGTAACGCCCTGCCGCCGCCGCGAGCTTGTCCGTCGACGCGACGGCGACGACATCGCCACCACGACTGACGACGCGCTTCACCACGTAGCGTGAGGAAGCACCGATGAAGACCAGCAGGTCGTAGAGCTCTTCCGGCACGCCGAGCATGATCTTTCGCTGCGCCTTGACGTCGTGCACCTCGAACGCGAATCCCGCGTGCATCGACTCGGCCATCACGAGACCGGGCGTGTTGAAGGGGTCGGCGAAGGTCTTGTAGAGCGGGATGTTGAACGCACCGGTCGATGTCTCGCTGGCGAGAAAGACGATTACCGGCTCGGACGTCCGCTCCTCGAATTGCAGCTCGGCGGAGACCGGGCCCGCCCCGGTGATGCTGCCCGGGAAGGTGTCGACAAGCAGATCCTGTCCCGCGCCGTAGAGCTTCAACTGCCGGGCGACGGCGGTGCCCTCGACGAAGGTGTCCCAGGCGAAGCGGTGGACGGTCTCGGCGTCCTCGCCGTGCTCGTGCGAGACGATCAGCACGAGGTCTTCGCCGCAGTGCGTGACGAGCCCATCGATCAGCAGCCCGGCCTGCACGGAGCGCTCGACCGCCTCCGAAGCGATGGCGAGCAGGTCCGGATGCACGGCCGATTGGCCGACGAATCCGCCGACGGCAGCCTTGATCACGCTCAGTGTCTGCGGCATGGCATTCCTCGCGATGTGCTCGCAGATACGGGCGCAAGCTGACGGCGCGGATCGTAGCGACGGCGGACGAGGGCGGTCAAACCGTCACGCGTGCCGCCACCATCGTCGCGGCTACGCCTGCGCGGCGAGCGGACCGAGCCGCGTCTCCAGTTCCGTGATCGCCTGCTCGGCGATTCCCCTCGTCTTCGACTGCAGGTCCCACTCAAGGTGCGCCGAGTTGTCGAAGAACTGGCGCAGGGCGACCAGCGTCTCGCGATCGCGCTGATGCTGGTGGTCTCCATCGACCGCGCGGAAGCCCTGTAGCTTCCGTCGTCCCTCGCGGCCACCCTCGGAGGTGTACCAGTCGCGGATCGCCACGCCGCAGCCGGTCGCGGCGAGCGTCTCACCGAGCGGCGTCGCGCGCGGCGGTGCGCCGGCGGCAAGCGCGCGAGCGGTCATCGAGCGCGCGGAGGAGTCGTACTCGACCATCAGATGGCCGCCGACAGGAACGAGTTGTGCGAGGTGGCCGAAGACGACCCGCTCGACGGACTCGGGCACGGTCACTTCCTGCCCGCTATCCATCGGCAGCACCTCCCGGTAGTCGATCACCTCAACCCAGTTGTGCCCCGCGACCGGGCCGGTGTTCACGATGCCGAGCAGCAGCGCGTCGTTGCTGTGCCCCAGCTCCTTGCTCTCGAGGAAGAGCCGGAAGTAGTGCGCCCCGACGGCGTTCGACGGCCCGAGCCACGCCTCGATGCTGATGTCGACGCCAACGGCTGCGCCATCCCAGCGCGCCGCCGGGTGAGCGGGCAGCTCGCCGAGGCGACGCCAGCGAGGGTCGGGCGAACCGTCCGATGTGCCATTCGATGTCCCGCTCGATGTCATGACAAGAACGTATCAGGTCGCGCGCTCCGCAGGCACGCTGGATACACTGCCCGCATGACGAGCGACAGCGATCTCCAGGCGTACATCGGTGCCGTTCGACGCCTGCTCGCGCACGGTGGGTTCGAGCGCACGGGCAACGCCGCCGAGGCGAAGAAGTGGGATGTCGACCACATCGGCGCGTTCCTCGACGCCCACGACCGGCCGGATGCGCGCCACACCGTCCACATCGCCGGCAGCAAGGGCAAGGGCTCGACCGCGACGATGGTCGAGAGCATCCTGCGCGCCGCCGGTGCCCACACCTTGCTTGAGACCTCGCCGGACCTGCACCAGGCACGCGAACGCATCGCAATCGACGGCGAGGCGATCGACCACGCGACGTTCGCCACAGTCGCCGATCGCCTGCTCGCGGACGAAGCCAGCGCCGGCTGGTCCTATTTCGAGCTGCTGACCGTGATGGGCTGGCTTGCTGCCGCCGAAGCCGGCTGCGACTGGCAGGTGCTTGAGTGCGGGCTCGGCGGCCGGCTCGACACCACGAACGCCGTCGCCGGGAAGGCCGTTGCGACGATCATGCCGATCGACCTCGAACACACCGCCATCCTCGGCGAAACGATCCGCGAGATCGCGGCGGAGAAGGCCGGCATCATCACCGGCCCGTGCGAGGTCGTCGTCTCGCCGATGCGCGCCTCGGCGCTCGACATGATGCGGGCGCGTGCGCATGAGGTCGGCGCGACGCTGCACGTGATCGAGGACGACTGCGCCGTCCGCGTCGCGAGCCAGAACCTCGAAGGCCAGCAGATCGACCTGAAGACGCCGCTGCGCACCTACCGAGGGCTGCGCCTGCGGCTCGTCGGCCCGCACCAGGTGCAGAACGCCGCGACCGCGGTGCGCAGCGCCGAGCTGGCGTGGGCGAGCACTGGTGAGGAGCTGCCGGAAGCCGCCGTGAAGGACGGTCTCGCGAGAGCGCAGATCGCCGGCCGCTTCGAGGTCGTGCGCCAGAAGCCGCTGACGATCGTCGACGGCATGCACACGCCCCTCGCAGCGAAGCGATTCCGCCAGACGATCGCGAAGCTGAAGCTCCCGGCCGAGCGCGTCACCGTCGTCGGGCTCTTCGACGGCAAGGAGACGGATGACATCGCCGAGGCGCTGGTCGAGCGCGGCGAGACAGTGATCGTCGCGCCTCCGAACTCGGAACGCGCCGCCGACGTCGTCGACGTCGTGCGCGCGTTCACCGAGGCCGGGGCGAACGTGCAGCGGGCAGCGAACATCGAGGGCGCGATCGACGTCGCCAGTGCGATCGCGGGCGAGCGGGGGGTGGTCTTCGTCGTCGGCAGCCTCTACACCGTCGCCGAGGCGCGCGAGCAGTTGCTGGCCGTCGCCGGTGACCGGGCGTTTGGCCTGCGCTAGTGCGATACTGGCGACCGACCGCGAGAGATTGGGCATAGATGGCACAGAACGGCACGGATGCGAACGGGCGACGTCGCGTGGTCGTGACCGGTCTCGGCGTCGTCTGCCCGCTCGGCAACGACCTCGAGACGATGTGGTCGCAGTCGATCGCGGGAATCTCAGCCACCGGCCGGCTCTCGGTTGTCGACGCACTCGATGACCCCGACACCTACCCCTGCCAGGTCAGCGGCGAGGTGCAGGACTTCGACCCGACGCAATACCTCGACCGCAAGACCGCACGTCGGATGGCACGCTTTTCGCAATTCGCGATCGCCGCGAGCAGCCAGGCGATCGCGCACGCCGGCCTCGACCTTGAGTCCGAAGACCGCGCGCGCATCGGCACGATCGTCGGCAACGGTGGCGGCGGACTGCCGAACACCGACCAGGCGATGCGCACGGTGTTGAAGCGCGGTGGCATGAAGGTCGACCCGCTCTTCATCGCGAAGATGCTGCCGAACATGGCCGCCGGCAACATCACAATCGAGTTCGGCCTGCAGGGCTACACGAACACCGCGACCACCGCCTGCGCCGCAGGCACGCAGGGCATCGGCGACGCGGCGGAGGTGATCCGGCGCGGCACCGCAGACGTCATGATCGCCGGCGGCTCGGAGGCCGGGATCAGCGAGATCGGACTCGCCGGCTTCGCCTCCATGCGCGCGCTCTCGACAGCGCACAACGACAACCCCGAGGCCTCGTCGCGGCCCTTCGACCGTGACCGCAGCGGGCTCGTGCCCGGCGAGGGCGGCGGCATGCTGGTCCTCGAGAGCCTCGACCACGCGCTCGCTCGTGGCGCCACGCCGCTGGCGGAGATCGCCGGCTACGGCGTCAGCGCCGACGCCACCTACCTCGTCGCGCCGCCCGAAGACGGCAGCGGCGCGGCTCGTGCGATGCGCACGGCGCTCGACGACGCGGGCCTGCCGCCGGAGGCCGTCGATGTCGTCTCCGCGCACGCCACCGCCACGCAGGTCGGCGACATCGCGGAGACCCACGCGCTGCACTCGGTCTTCGGCAAGCACGCCTACGACGTTCCGGTCACCGCGATGAAGTCGCAGATCGGCCACCTGCTCGGTGGGGCGGGCGGTGTGGAGACAGTCGCGGCGGTGCAAATGCTGCTGACGGGAACAATCCCGCCGACGGTGAACCTCGATAACCCCGACCCGGAGTGCGACCTCGACTACGTGCCGAACGAGGCGCGCAGCAGCGACGTTGCAGTCGTCATGAAGGACTCCTTCGGCTTTGGTGGGCAGAACGCGGTGCTGATCTTCAAGCGATACGAAGGCTAGCGCGATGCCAACAGCGATCCGAGTGATCTACGCGCTGGCGATCGGCGTCTTCGTGGTGCTCACCGTCGGCTTCGGCGGCGTCACCTTCTTCCCCGGCCCGGAATCACCCGACTTCGACACGGGCCCGCGCCCCGTTGCGACTGTCGACGACAAGGGCGTGCGTACTCTCCCGACCGAGGCTGAACTTGAAGCGCAAAGGGAACGGGACGACGCGTACGACGAATGGCGCGACGAACGAGACGCGCACCACCGTCGCATGCTGGCAGGGGTCGTCGTGGCGGGCGGGCTGTTGATCCTCGCGGGGGTCGCAGCGACGGCCCTCGTCGACGTGCTGCGCATCGGCTTCATGCTGGGCGGACTGTTCACCGTGCTCTGGGGGCTGGCCGCCTTCTCGGACGGCGTCGGCAGCGGCGCAAGATTCGCCGTCGCGCTGCTGACGCTGGCGGTGCTGGCCTCGCTGGCGCAGCCGGGTATCCGCAAGCGCGTGCGCAACGCGCTGCGCATTAGCGACTCGGACGACCTGCTACCGAGCTAACGTCCACGCCGTCAGCAGCAGGCCTGGGCCGCAGTGTGCCTCAGGCGGCTGTGATGCCCTTCTCGTCGTCAGCCGTGATCGCCGGCAGCATCCCGTCGAGCATGATCTCCAGCGCCATCGTGTGCGCGCAGGTCGTGTTGTGGTCGAAGAACTCACACGAGCAACTCCATCGACCGTCGGCCAGACTGACCTCGTGAGAGTCGTTCTGACCACTCACCGTGACCGCCAGGGTCGCGAAACCGAAGCGGTCGCGTTCCTCGGCGTATCGGTGCGCCTTCGCCACTTTGCCGATCATCCCAGAGTGCATGGGATCTCCAATCGCCCGAGGGGAGAACGAGGGCACCCGGAACACAAAGACGCCGCGGTAAACCGCGGCGTTGCGTCGTGCTTCGGGTGAGAAGTTTCCATCGCAAGACTCCTTCTGGCAGGAGACTAGACCTCCGTACGATCGCACGTCAACGGACGGTGGCAGGACCTTCGGACCTTGTCAGCCAGACGGAAGATCTCCCCCGCCCGTACGCGTCAGCGCGGTGTATGTCGGACCGTCGTTGCCGAGGTCGGATCGCACGAGCGCGACGCCCCTCGCGCGGAACTCCGACGCGGCCGTCACGGCCGGAGGAGCGACCGATGCGACCGCCTCCGCGATCGCTCGGCGCTCCGTGCGCGACGCCCGACGGTGCACGCGCGCGAGCGTGACGTGCGGCCGAAAGTCGCGCTCATCGGCTCTCACGCCGCTGCTCACAACGGCGCTCTCGACCGAAGCCGCGAGCCTCGCGAGCCCGCTTTCGTCACCGTCGATGCCGAGCCACACCACCTGCGTGCGTCCGGCTGGACCGAACGTGCCGGCAGCCGTCAACGCGAGGGCAACATCGATCGGCTTGGTGACAGCCATTGCGTCGAGCGCTTCGCTGATCGTGGTGGCACGCTGCTGATCGACCTCGCCGATGAAGCGCAGCGTCAGGTGCAGTAGCGACGGGTCGACCCAGCGCAGACGTGCGCGGGCGTCGTCGTCGAGCCCGCCCTCGATCTCGCGTCGGACGCTGCGGGCGGCATCCCGCCACGCCTCGGGCAACTCGATCGCGACAAAGACGCGCATCGGACGCTCCGGTCCGCCTAGAGCGAGAGGAAGCGCTCGGCATTCGCGCCGAGCACGGCCGCGCGGTCGGCGTCACCGTCGATCGCCGCTTCGACAGCAGCGCGGTCGCGCGCCTGGTCGCGCAGCGGGTAGTCGGAGCCCCAGAGCACGTGCTCGCTGCCGACGAGCGCGAGCGACTGCGCAAAGACGGCGGGGTCGTAGAGTAGTGGCGACGCGGCGCTGTCGAAGGCGAGCCGGCCGCTGGCGAGCACCGCTCGCACCTCCGGCATCAGCGCGTAGAACGGGAAGCCGCCGCCCCAGTGACCCGCGATCACGCGCGAGCGCGGGTCGGTACAGGACTCGATCAGTTGCCAGAGCGCGCCCGGCGTGTAGCCGCCCGATTTCCCGGGATACTGGTGCCCGACCTCTTCCGAGGAATGAAGGAGCAGCGGCAGCTCCAGGTCGCCGGTTGCGCGCGTCAGCATCGCGGTCAGCGCCTCGTCGACGGGGGCTCCGGCCGCCTCATCGCCCGGACGTACTTCGCCGAGGCCGCGTGCTCCGCCTTCGAGGAGCGTGCGCAGCGCTGCGTCGTCGGTCGCGGCCGTGACAGGAACGAACGGCACGATGCGGCCAGCCGACGCCGCAGCAACCTCCAGCAGGTAACTCGCGTGCTCCTCGGCGGTCGCAGCGTCGCCCCACCAGAAGCCTGCGGCGAACGAAACGTCGACGCCCGCGCTATCCATCGACGCCAACAGATCCTCGGCCGTGGCCATGCGCGCACGCGGCTCGCGGTACATCTCACCGAACGCGTCGTCAGACGCGGCGAGTCGCTCCCGCTCCTCGATCAGGCGCGGTGGGAAGATGTGGGTATGGACATCGACGATCATCCGGGGCATCGTAACTACCAGACGCACTCAAGTGCGCGCTAACCCTGGCGGGGTTAGAGGCTGCCGGCCCGTCCAATCGGCAGTAGGCCGTGCGCAACGCGGCACAGGTACCCATGCCAGCTCCCCACGACCCAGCCACGCGGCGCTACCTGCGCAACGCCACGGCCGTCTCCGTGCTGTTCGCCGCTGCGATCGCCCTGCTCTGGATGCAGCCCCCGGCTGCGTTCGAGGCCGGCGAGGAGACCCTCGCGTGGCTGCGCAACGGCACCGATTCCAGCCGCGCGATCGCGACGACGGCACTGGTTGCGACGTCTGGACTGGCGTACGTCGTCGCATGGGCGCTCGCCAGTTCTCCACGCCGCCCGCTGCGGCTGCCCGCGAACCGTGGCACCATCACCGTCGATGAAGTCGCTCGCCGCCTCCGCGCGCTGCTGCTTGACAACGTCGACGTGCTCGACGCGGGCGTACGCGTCGACAATCTGCACGGGCGCGGCGTCGGAGTCGATGTGGCGCTCACGGTGACGGCGCACGCGCGCCTCGCTAAGACGTCGGAGGCTTCGACGATGGCGATCGAGCGGTATCTTGGCGATATCGACCTCGCGCTCGCGGGGCCCGTCCAGCTCGCCGTGAGCTACGAGGAACTGATCCTGAACGCACCGCAGAGGAGACGCACGATCGATGCCGCCTGATTCAGCCGCCGACGAGATCGCCATCGACGAGATCGAGAGCGGCCTCCCGGCCCCCTCCGACGAGCTGCTGCCAAACGTCGTTGAGGCGCTGGTCTTCGTATCTGAGGATCCGGTTCCACCGGCGCTGCTCGCGCGCACTCTGGGCGTCTCACGTCGGATGATCGACATCGCGCTCGATGCGATCGCCGAGTCATTGAGCGAGCGAGGGCTGCGCCTCCAAATCGGACCGGATGGCGCGCAGATCATCACCGCGCCTGAGGCGTCGCGGTACGTCGAATACTTCCTCGGACTCGAGGCACAACGGCGACTCTCGAACGCCGCGCTGGAGACGCTGGCGATCGTCGCGTACCAGCAGCCGGTGACGCGCGCGACGGTCGACACGATTCGCGGCGTGAGCAGCGACGGCTCAATCGCCACGCTGCGTGCGCGCGGACTGATCGAGGACTCTGGCCGCGCGCCCGGCCCCGGTCGCGCCAGGCTCTTCGTCACCACCCAGCGATTCCTCGAGCACTTCGGCCTCGAACGCCCGCAGGACCTCCCGCCGCTCGATGTGCTGGCACCGCTGCCACCGCCCGATGCGCCCGAGCCACTCGAGGGCATGGGGGCCACCGCGTCGGAACCGGACGCCAGCACAACCACCGACGAGACAGCAACCGACGAAGCCACCGATGAGGCCATCGACGAGGCCATCGACGAGGCCGCTGACCCCTCGACCCAGTCCGAGAGCGACGCGGCACCCGCCAGCTTCTAGGCGACGCGGCGATGCTCACCGTCAGCGTCGTCGTCACACTGCGACTGATCGAGACGCACAGCCTGAAGGAAAAGCGCGCCGTGGTGCGCTCGCTCGTCGAACGCCTGCGCACGCGGCATCGGCTCGCGGCCGCGGAGGTCGGACTTCAGGACGACGTGCGGCAGGCGGAGATCGGGTTCGCCGCCGTCTCGGGCGAGGCAGCAACGGCGCGCGCTCAGATCGAGGATGCCCTGCACTTCATCGATGACCACGTGATCGGGCGGGCGGACGTGATCGAGACTCGCATCGATGAATTCGCCCCTGGCGATGAGCGGTAGGGGCCGCGAACGGGGCCGTTCGCCAGTGTGCGCACATACCAAAGGCGCAACACAGAGAAAGACGGAAGGCACCCAGAGGGGTGGGCACCTTCCGTCAGTCTGATCGGCCCGCTGGGCCTCTAGCCGAAGCTAGAACTGGTACAGCGGCGGTGAGACGCTTCGCTCGATCTCGACGAGATCACGGCGCGCCTCGGCAATGCTCAGTTCGCGTACCCGACCGGCTGCAAGCAGCGCGTTGTAGTACGTGTTAACGCTCAATGTCATCCTGGGGCCTCCCCATCTCTCCCTTGCCTGGGCCTTCACCCTCGACTGGGAGCTTCGTGTGGAAACGGGCTTTGTGAAATCCCGCACTTGTACTATCGCGTATCTGAGACTCGATAACAAGTACTTGTTGTCACAATCACATTACGTTTGTCTGACGAGGTTTTGGAGACCTGTTCGTCAAATTCGTCTTTCTGATGGTCCTGCAGGTAGTTGCCCAGACTGACGAGGGTCAGACCATGCGACCAGAAGCAGCTGGCATCCGATGAAGTGAGCGAGCGTGACTGAGTCTGGCCGTGCTACTCGCTGGCCTTGGATACGATCAGCGTAACGTCGTCGTCCGAGGTGATTGCGGCCCCGGGATCTGGCGCCTGTGCGAAGACCTCACCGACCACAACGTCCGACTTCTCGACCTCGATCACGATGAAGCGCAGGCCGAGTTGCGTGAGCAGCGCCTCCGCCGTGGCGAGATCGACGCCGATGAAGTTGGGCGTCTCGCCAACGTCGAACGGCGGCACCGCCGCTGAGGCTGTCGCGCTGGCCGCGGCATCCGTGGTCGGCGTCTCGCTCGCGACTGGCGAGGCCGACGTCGGAGGTTGGATTGCGGGGATCCCGCTCTCATCGCCGCCACCCAGTCTGGTGAACGCGAAGGCAGCCGCCGCGACGATCACGACCACCGCAAGGACCGCAGCGATCACCGGGAGGTTCAACATCGGCAGCCCGAGGCCGGATCCGCGCCGCAGCCCGGCGATCGGCTCCAGCCCCTGCGGTGACGGCAGATCTGCGGGCAGCAGCGACATCGCCGCGTCCTCGTCGAGGCCGAGGTGCCGGGCGTACGCGCGGAGGAAGCCACGGGCGTAGACCGGGGCGGGCAGCAACTCGTACTGCTCGCGCTCGAGTGCTTCCAGGTAGTCGCGGTTGATGCGGGTGTCTCGCTCGGCATCGGCCAGCGTCAGTGCGCGCGCGCGGCGCGCCTCAAGCAGCAGCGTGCCGAGCGTGACGTCGTCGACGTCGCTGCCCGGACCATCGGAGTCCGGAGCGACAGCATCCGACGCGGCAGAGCCCAGCGCCCCGCCGTCGCCGTCGTCGCCGTCGGCCTCGGGAGGTCGGGGGCCGGTCATCAGATCGCGTCGACGCCCGGGAACTCGACGAGCGACTTCAGCCCGTTCATCGCCAGTCGTGACGTGTAGGCATCCGGCGAGTGCTCGATGTCGTAACGGTTCGTGGCAACGTCTGCCATCTGCTCGATCGCGCCGATCATCGCCAGTGTGCGGCGATACTGATCCGTCGTCGCGTTCTGCGAGCCGCTGAGCACGACCTCGCTGTAGTGGATGAAATTCGGGTCGAACGGCACCGGGTCGCTGCCCGCCGGGAACCCGGCGAAGAGATTGACGATCCCCTGCTTACGCACGAGGTCGAGCGAGGGCTGCACGAGCGCCGGAACGCCGACGGTCAGCACCACCGCGTCCGCGCCGTAGCCATCGGTGATCCCGCGCGTCGCTGCCGGTACGTCGTCGCTCTCCGGGTCGAGCACCAGATCCGCGCCCCAGCGTGCGGCGATCTCGCGCCGCTCGGCGACCGGTTCGCTGACGATGATCGGAGCCGCGCCAGCCGCGCGGGCGAGCAGCAGGTGCAGCAGCCCCATCGGGCCGGCACCGACGATTGCCAGCGATGTGCCGGGCACGACCTCGCAGAGCTCGATCGAGTTCAGCGTGCAGGCCGTCGGCTCGGTCAGGGCCGCGACGTCCATCGGCAGCTGGTCGGGCATCTTCAGCACGTGGCCGAGGCTCACCAGCTCTTCCGGGATCAACAGGTGCTGCGCGAACCCGCCATCGAGGTCATAGCCGAGCGTGCGACGCGAGACGCAGCGGTTGCGCTTGCCGATCAGGCAGTAGCGGCAGTGCCCGCAGGCGAGGATCGGGCAGATGATCACGCGGTCGCCCTCCGCGAAGCCCTCAACGCCATCGCCGATGGCATCGATCACGCCGGCGATCTCGTGGCCGGGAATCACGCCCGCATCGGCGTGCTTCTCACCGCGATAGACGCGCACATCGGAGGCGCAGAGCGAGGCGGCGGCCACGGCCATGCGCAGCTCTCCGGGGCCGGGTTCCGGCAGCGGTCGATCCTCCACCGTCACGTCGCCGGGGGCGTTGAAGATCGTCGCGCGCATCGATGCCATGAGCAGTCCCGCCTGTGCACTGGGCCCTCAGCCGCCGGACGGCACCAGCCGGCAGCGGATCAGGGCGTTGGGGTCGAACCGGAGTATCGCGCGGCACGACGCGCTGTGCCAGAAGGACGCACGGCGTCGGAAGGATGCGTTGCGCCGAAAGTCAGCGCACGAACAGTAGACGTGCGGAAAGAGGCAACGAGTCGGAGGGCGTGGGGAAGAAGAGCGGCGTGAGCCTAGCTCGCGGCCTGCATCGCCTTCAGCGCCTTCGCGAGGCGTGACTTGCGTCGTGACGCGGAGTTGCGATGGATGATGTTGTGACGAACGGCGGAATCCAGGGCGGACTGTGCTTCGCGAACGGCATCGGCGGCGGCAGCGTCGCCATCCTCGATCGCCTCGCGAGCGCCGCGCAGGGCGTGCGTGAGCTGCGTGCGAACCGGACGGTTGCGCGACGCGCGGCGGATGTGTTGCCGAGCGCGCTTCTTTGCGGAGACGGTAATGGGCATCGATATCTCTCAGCTGCCGAAATATCGTAGCGCCCTCGCGCGCCAGATGCACCCCGGGGCTAGACTTCCGCTCAGGACACCCGGCGACGCAGCAGGAACGCCCCTTGTCGAACGACCCCACACAGCGGCCACCTGACGCGCCGGACGCACCCGCCGATGGCAGCGCGGGCGACGGATCGGGCGGCGGATCCGGTCGCCTCTTCAGCTTCCTCAGTGGCGGCGGCGCGCAGACGAGCGTAGCCAGCGCCGCGGGCATCGTGATCGTTGGCTTCCTCGGCTCGCGCCTGCTCGGGCTGCTGCGTTCGGTCGCGATCGCCGACGCCTTCGGCACCGACCCGGAACTGGACGCGTACTGGGTCGCCTTCCGCCTCCCCGACCTGGTCTTCCAGGTGCTGGCCGGGGCCACGCTCTCTGCGGCCTTCATCCCGACGTTCAGCCGCGTCGCGCTGCGTGGCGGCGAGGCGGCGGCGTGGCGCCTCGCATCGAGCGTGCTCAACATCATCGCCGTCGCCACGCTCGTCGCAGCCGCCGCCGCCTTCGTGCTCGCGCCGTTGATCGTGCCGCTGCTCGCGCCCGGTCTGGGCGAAGACAGCGGGCGGCAGGACGAGCTTCACGCGCTGGCGGTCGAGCTGACGAGGATGATGCTGCTCTCGCCGATTTTCTTCGGCATCTCCGGGATGCTGACGGGGATGCTGCACGCGCGGCAACGCTTCCTCGCCCCGGCGCTCGCGCCGATGATCTACAACGCCTCGATCATCGTCGGTGCCATCGCGCTCGAGCCGGCGTTCGGGGTCCACGGCCTCGCGATCGGCGTGATCGCCGGTGCGGCGGGACACCTCGCCGTACAGCTCCCGGCGCTGCGCGGAACGGGGATGCGATGGCGTCCGACGCTCGATTTGCGATCGGACGGCGTCGCGGAGGTCGCGCGGCTAATGGGCCCGCGCGTGCTCGGGCTGGCGGCGGGGCAGATCAACCTCCTGGTGCTGATCTTCTTCGCCTCGTTCGTCGTGGACGGGGCCGTGAGCGCGATCAGCTACGCCTTCCTGATGATGATGCTGCCGGTGGGCGTCGTGGGCATGGCGATCTCCACGGCCGTCTTCCCCACACTGGCGCAGCAGGCAGCCGAACAGCAGATGGAGGCATTGCGCCGCTCCGTCAGCAGCAGCCTGCGCATGATCCTCTTCCTCGCGGTGCCCGCGTCCGCCGGACTGCTGCTGCTCGCCCAGCCGGCGGTGCGCTTGCTCTTCCAGCACGGCGCTTTCGACGCCACATCGACCGAGCTCGTCGTCGACGCGCTGATGCTCTTCTCTGTCGCCGTCTTCGCCCATGCCGGCATCGAGATCCTCAGTCGCGGCTTCTACGCACTCTCGGACACGCGCACGCCGGTGCAGTTCGCGGTGCTGGCGATGCTCGCGAACGTGGCGCTCTGCGCCGCGCTCGTCGCGCCGTTCGGCATCCGAGGGTTGGCGGCGGCCGCATCGATGGCGGCGATCGCCGAGTTCCTGCTGCTGCTGCGGACACTGCAGGTGCGGCTCGGGGGCCTCGATGGCAGGGCCCTGCGCCGCTCGGTGACGCACACGGTCGTCGCGACGATCGTGATGGCGGAGGCCGTGGTGCTGCTGCTCGTGCTACTCGGAGCTGCGGGCGTCGACGATGCGAGCGTCAGTGGCGCGTTGCTCCTCAGCGTGGCCGGCGGCGGTGGCGGCCTCGCCGCGTTCGCGCTGGCGTCGATGCTGCTGCATAGCGAGGAGTACCGGGGCCTGATGCGGCGGCTGCGCCCCTAGGCGGCAACGTCGTCGTCGGGCGCGACTCGCCAACGCTGCTATACTGATACGGCCCCCCTCACTACAAGGGCACCCCACGAACAGACGCGCTACGCGTCTGCGTTTCGCGTGGTCCGTGACCCGACGATCCGAACATCGGGGGCATCGAAGGAGTACCCAATGGCATTCGCCGACCGAGAACTGACCTGCCGCGACTGTTCGTCCCCGTTCGTCTTCACGTCGGGTGAGCAGGAGTT
The DNA here is from genome assembly GCA_036013055.1 of Dehalococcoidia bacterium. Lineage (GTDB taxonomy): Bacteria > Chloroflexota > Dehalococcoidia > UBA2979 > UBA2979 > SHYR01. Next base: position 120,388 of record DASCQM010000003.1, read on the forward strand.
CTACGCGAGCAAGGGGTTGCAGAACGACCCCGTCCGCTGCCCGTCCTGCCGCACCCAGCGCAAGATGATGCGCCCCGAGGACCGCGACGACGCTCCCAGCTACGGCGTCTACGCCTCGTGGGGTGGTCGCACGCCGCGCCAGCTACACGTCGCTACCTGCTCCGGCTGCCAGCGTTCCGCTGAAGTTCCGTTCGTCCCGCGCGGCGACCGGCCCGTCTTCTGCTCCGACTGCTACAACGAGGAGCGCAGGCGCCAGGAGGCGGTTGAGACCGCCGAGTCCGAGGCGATGGCAGCACGCTCCGTCTCGACCGGCGGCAGCAGCGCGCCCGAGGTCGAGCTGGAGGGTTCCGGCCGCAGTGAAGACGCCGCGACGGTGGCGGTCGCCGACGAGCCCGCGAGCGACGAGGCCGAGCAGCCTGCCGAGGAAGAGGAAGCGCGTCCGGTCGTCGCCGACACGGAGGCCGCCGCCGACTCCACACCGGCGCCGATCACGGAGTAGCCAGGCACCCGCGTCCGACGTCAACGGAAGACACGTGAGAGCGACCAACTTCGCGATCGCTGCGGCGCTCACTGCACTTGCTCTGGTCGCCGTCGGCTGTAGTTCCGACGGCGACGATGACGCGGCGCAACAGACGCCGGTACCCGAGGCCCCCTTCATATCCGCACCGCGGGTTCAGTCGTGGGCGTACCAGCTTCAGGGCGAGGACGGGGCGGACCTCGACCTCGCACCGCTTATCGCCTCGGATTTCGATCTGTTCGTGATCGACTACAGCCGCGACGGCAGCGACGAGGGTCGATTCACCAGCGCCGAGATCTCCGCGCTGCGGGATGGTGGATCAGGCGGACGCACGGTCCTCGCCTACCTCAGCATCGGCGAGGCGGAGTCGTACCGCAGCTACTGGGACCCCGCCTGGGAGTCCGAGCCGCCACCCTGGCTCGGACCGACCAACCCCGAGTGGGAGGGGAACTACAAGGTCCGATACTGGGATCCCGCCTGGCTCAACATCGTCCTCGAGTACCGGGACGACATCCGCGAAGCGGGGTTCGACGGCGTCTACCTCGACATCATCGACGCCTTCGAATTCTTCGGTCCCGACGGCGAGATGTTTGAGCAAGAGAACGCCGCCTCTGAGATGCTGAGCCTCGTCGCTCGCATCGCAGGATCCAGGCGGCAGCCGGGCTTGCTCGTCTTTGTCCAGAATGGCTCCGCCATCCTCGATGTGCCGGGGTTCGACGTCGCGAGCTACGTGCGGACGGTCGACGGGATCGGCCTGGAGGACACGTTCTACTTCGGCGACGCCGACGAGAACAATCCGCTTGATATCCAGTCGGAGGTCACCGACGTGATGGCCGCCTTCACATACAACGGCAAGCTCGTGCTCGCGGTCGACTACGTCACGGACGAGGCGAAGATCGCCGACTTCTGCACGCGCGCTCGCGACGAGGACTTCGTCCCGCTCACAACCGTGCGCGCGCTGGACAGGGTGCCGGAGCCGTGCCCCTGAACGTTGCCCCGCTCGCTGGCCCGTCCTACACTCGAAACAGAGGCTAAGACGGAGCGAGTAGTCCGCCGCAGACGGCTGTACGAGCGAACCCGGGACGGTGTGAGCCGGGTGCGAGCCAGCGACGGACGAAGATCACTCCCGAGCCGCCGACCGAACCCTCGTCCCCACCGTGCATCGACCGCACGCGGACGCAGGTAGTAAGCCCGGCCGGAGCGCCCACCGTTATCAGGGGCAGTGCCATCGGCGGCTGAACGCGGCCCGTGGTGCGGTGAGCGGTTCCTCATCGACGCGGTCGTGAGGAGCAACGCGGGTGGTACCGCGGGCGTATTGCCCGTCCTGCAACAGGGGCGGGCCTTCTTATACCCGCGGCACGGGCCGACCGACGCCCAACACAGCAGGAAGTACACCCATGGCTGACCCCGTCTTCGACCCGATCTCATCCCGCGTCGATTTCGTCGCGCAGGAAGAGCAGATCATGGAGCAGTGGCGCGAGCGTGGCACGCCCGAGCAGTACCTGACGCGCAACGACGACGCAGAGCAGCGCTACTCCTTCATCGATGGCCCGATCACGGCCAACAACCCGATGGGCGTCCACCACGCGTGGGGGCGCATGTACAAGGACCTGTTCCTGCGCTGGCGCACGATGCAGGGCTTCCGCCAGCGCTACCAGAACGGCTTCGACGGCCAGGGGCTGTGGGTCGAGGTCGAGGTCGAGAAGGAACTCGGCTTCAGCTCGAAGCGCGATATCGAGCAGTACGGCATCGACCGCTTCGTCGAGGAGTGCAAGGCGCGCGTCGATCGCTTCGCCGCCGTGATCACGGAGCAGTCGAAGCGGCTCGGCTTCTGGATGGACTGGGACGACTCGTACCACACGAAGTCGGACGAGAATAACTACACGATCTGGCACTTCCTCAAGGTCTGCCACGAACGCGGCTGGCTGTACGAGGGCACCGACTCGATGCCGTGGTGTCCGCGCTGCGGCACCGGTCTCTCGAACATGGAGATCGCGACCGAGGGCTATCGCGAGATCACGCACCAGAGTGTCTACCTGAAGTTCCCGCTACTCGACCGCGAGAACGAGTCACTACTCGTCTGGACGACCACGCCGTGGACGCTCGCCGCGAACGTCTCCGCCGCGGTGCACCCGGAGCTGACGTACGTGCGCGCCCGGCGCGGTGACGAGGTCTTCTACCTGGCGAAGGCCACGCTGCCCGTGCTCCACGGCGAGGTCGAGATCGAGGCAGAGCTGCCCGGCAGCGAGCTGATCGGCCTCACCTACAGCGGGCCATTCGACGAGCTCGCGGCGCAGGACGGCGTCGAGCATCGCGTGATCGAGTGGGACGAGGTCGCCGAGGACGAAGGCACCGGCATCGTGCACATCGCGCCCGGCGGCGGGCACGACGACTTCCTGCTCGGCAAAGAGTACGACCTGCCCGTGCTCGCCCCGCTCAATGAGTCCGGCCATTACATCGATGGCTACGGCGCGTTCGAAGGGCAATTCGCCGGCGACGTCGCGCCCGCCGTCTTCGCCTCGCTCGAGGAGAAGGGCGTGATGGAGCGCGTCGAGCCGATCACGCACCGCTATCCGGTCTGCTGGCGCTGCGACAACGAACTCGTCTTCCGCGTTGTCGACGAGTGGTTCATCTCGATGGACGAGTTGCGGCACGACATGATGGAGATCACGCGCCGCATCAACTGGGTGCCCGCCTTCGGCATGGAGCGCGAGCTCGACTGGCTGCGCAACATGGACGACTGGATGATCTCCAAGAAGCGCTACTACGGCCTCGCGCTGCCGATCTGGAAGTGCGAGTGCGGCCACGTCGATGTGATGGGCAGCGAGACCGAACTCGAAGCGCGCGCCGTCGAGGGCTGGGACAAGTTCGCCGGCAACTCACCGCACCGCCCGTACGTCGACGCGGTGAAGCTCGGCTGCCCCGACTGCGGCGAGCAGATGTCGCGCATCCCGGACGTCGGCAACCCCTGGCTCGATGCCGGCATCGTGCCCTTCTCCACGCTCGGCTACCGCCACGACAAGGGCGAAGGCTCGCAGTGGGCGGAATGGTTCCCGGCCGACTGGATCTCAGAGAGCTTCCCCGGGCAGTTCCGCAACTGGTTTTACTCGATGCTCGCCATGGGCGCGGCGCTCGAGAAGACCGAGCCCTTCCGCGCCACGTTCACCTACGCGCTGCTGCGCGACGAGAACGGCGAGGAGATGCACAAGAGTAAGGGCAACGCGATCTGGTTCGAGGACGCCGCCGACAAGATGGGCGTCGACGTGATGCGCTGGATGTACTCCCGCCACACGCCGGCGAACAACATGAACTTCGGCTACCACATCGGCGACGAGGTGCGCCGCAAGTTCCTGATCCCGCTCTGGAACGTCTACTCGTTCTTCATCACGTACGCGAATCTCGACGGCTGGGATCCGGCGACGGCGAGCGAGCCAGAGGAAAAGCCGGAGCTGGACCGCTGGATCCTCTCCGAGACGCATCTACTGACTCGCCACGTCACCGACTCGCTGGAGCGCTGGCGCCCGGAGGAGGCCGCGATGCACATCGAGGGCTACGTCGATGCTCTCTCGAACTGGTACGTGCGGCGCAGCCGAAGGCGCTTCTGGACGCCCGACGGCGAGGCGCCCGACGCCTCGGCGTACTGGACGCTCTACACCTGCCTGACCACGCTCAGCCACGTGCTCGCACCCTTCACGCCATTCGTGACGGAGGCGATCTACGGCAACCTCGTCGGCGACAAGATCGCGGGCGCTCCTAGCTCGGTACACCTCGACGACTGGCCAACCGCCGATGAGGACGCGATCGACGAGAAGCTGTCGGCCGCGGTTGAGATCGTGCGTCGCATGGTCTCGCTCGGCCGTGGAGCGCGCTCGACCGCGCAGATCCGCGTGCGTCAGCCGCTGGCGACAGCCCTGCTGATCCCGCGCACCAGCGACGAGCGCCGAGCGTTGCAGCAGCTCAGCGAGCAGGTCGCCGAGGAGCTGAACGTGAAGCGCGTCGAGGTCGCGGAGGAGGGCGGCGACCGCCTGCGTTACCGCATCCGTCCCAATCTGCCAGTGCTCGGCCCACGCTTCGGTTCGGAGATCGGCCGCATCCGCGCCGCCATCGAAGCCGCCGACGCAGCCAATCTCGCGACGAAGATGCGCACCGGCCAGCCGATCGAGCTTGATGGCTTTGAGCTGACCGGGGCCGACCTGCTCGTCGATGTCGAAGCGAACGAGGGCTGGTCAGCATCCGAAGACGGTGGCTACGCGACGCTGATCGACACCACGATCACGGCCGAGCTGGCGGCGGAGGGCTTCGCGCGCGAGATCGTGCGACGGCTACAGGACCTGCGACGCGACGCAGAGTTCGAGATCTCGGACCGCATCCACGTCAGCTACCAGGGTGACGCGGAGGTGCAGGCCGTCTTCGCCGCACACGGCGACTACATCAGCGAGGAGACGCTGGCGCTCTCAGTCGAGGACGCGGCAGCGGCCGACAGCACGACATCAGTTGACGTCGAGATCGACGGTCACGCCGTCACGCTGGCGGTGACGAAGGCGTAGCCGCCTAGCCCCACTCGTCCTCCTCGCGATCGGCGACTCGACGCGGGAGCGCCGGGCCGGCTTCCTCGACGGGTGCGACCGCGAGACCGCGCAGGAAGCGCCAGACGACGCCCCAGTTAGACTCGCTCGCGCCGGCGTGGCCGTGACGCGGCTCCTCGCGCAGCACATGCGGGATCTCTGCGGAGATCTCCGCGCCTAAAAGCATCAGGTTGGCGCTGAGGTAGACGAAGAAGAGCAGCGCGATCACGCTCCCGAGCGAGCCGTAGACCACGTCGTAGTTCCCGATGTTCGCGACGTAGAGCGTGAATCCGTGCTTCACGGCCTCGACGCCCAGCGTGGCGATCAGCGCCCCGGGCCAGACGTGGCGCAGGCGAATCTGCTGGTGCGGGAGCAGCCAGTAGAGGAAGAGGAAGGTGACGAAGGTGAGCACCACGGGAATTGCCAGCGCTCCCGCGTCCCAGAGCCACTCGAACCCCCCGAACTCGTTCGCCGACCGCACCTGCAGCACCTGCCAGACGGCGGTCAGGGTGAGCGAGCTGAGATAGAACACCCCGATCACCGGCATCAATGAGTAGTCGATCAGCTTCGAGCGCAGTAGCGGGCGGCCACGATCGACGTCGAAGACCACGTTGATCGAACCATTGATCACCCCGGCGAGCGTGCCGACGGTCCAGGTGGCGGCGATCAATGAGATCACGGTGACGGTTGGCCCGAGATCCGCGAGATCCCGCAACGAGTCCTCGAGACTCGTCTCCTTCACCGGTAGGGCGCGCACGATCGCGTCGAGCACGTCGGCCTGCACGCTCGCGTCGCGCAACACGATGCCGAAGGTCGAGATCGCCAGCACCGTCAGCGGGAAGAGTGCGAAGAGCGCGAAGTAAGAGATCGCCGCAGCCATGTGCGTGCAGCGGTCCTCGACGAAGCTAACGATCGCGCGTCGCAGCACCCGACGTGCGATCACCCACGGCGGCCGTGAGGTTGCGGAGTTCGAGTCTGCGGCAGCGGACAAATTGCCTCCCGGCACGAGACTGCACGCACGCATCGACGACAGCGCCTCGACGGAGCGCACGCGCTCGGCGATCCTAGTGGATGAGACCAGCGCGTACAGGGAGTGTCGCCGTGACCGACGGTGGAGGCCAGCAGGAGAGCGGCGGACTGGACGGCCTCGCGTTTCGACGCGTGGTGGTGAAGGTCGGAACGAACCTGCTCACAGGAGGCGGCGACCGCCTCGACGCTGACGAGATGGCGCGCATCGTCGCCCAGATCGCCACGCTGCGCGCGCGCGGCGGTGAGGCGATCGTCGTCAGCTCCGGCGCGATCGCGGCCGGACGCGAGCGCGTCAGCCCCGTCGAGGGTCGCGAACCACCCTCCGCTCAGGTGCTCGCCGCCGTCGGCCAGAGCCGCTTGATGTCGTTCTGGGATGAGCTGTTTGCGGCGCGCGGCATCACCAGCGCGCAGGCACTGCTAACGCGCGGTGACCTCGATGACCGCCTCGGCTACCTGAACACGCGGAACACGTTGCTCGCGCTGCTCGACCTTGATGTCGTGCCGATCGTGAACGAGAACGATGTGGTCTCCGTCGAAGAGATCGAGGCATCGGTGATCGGCGACAACGACAACCTCTCCGCGCAGGTCGCGAACCTGATCGACGCCGACCTGCTGCTGCTGCTCACCGACACCGCGGGCCTCTACACGGCAGACCCGACGAGCTCCGACGACGCCCGCCTGATCGAGACCGTCGACGTGATCGACGAAGACATCGAGGGGGCCGCGGCGGGCACCGCAGGACGGCGTGGCACCGGCGGCATGCGCACGAAGGTCGAGGCCGCACGCATCGCGACACAGTCAGGCACGCACGTGATCATCGCGGACGGCAGGCGCCCGGGTACCGTGCTGCGGGCCTGCTTCAACGACAACCCCGGCACGCACTTCCTACCGACAGGCGACCGCCGCGAGAGCCGCCGCCGCTACCTGCTCTCCGGGCTGCCGGTGCGCGGTGTGATCGTCGTCGATCGCGGCGCGGAGCAGGCGCTGCGGGGCGACGGCACCTCGTTGCTGCCAGTCGGCGTCGCGGAGGTCAGCGGCGAGTTCGAACGCGGCGACGTGGTGCGCATCGAATCCTCGGACGGCACGCACATCGCGAGCGGGCAATCGAACTACAACGCGGAGGATGTCGCGCGGCTGAAAGGCGTGCGCTCGGACCACATCGTCGATGTGCTCGGGCACGAGCACGGCGAAGAGATCGTTCACCGCAACAACCTCGTGCTCGTGTAGGATCGATCACCTCATGACCGCGATCGCACAGTCAGAAGCCACCGCGAAAGCCGCGCTCGCCCGCGTCGCGAGCCGCCGCATGGGATCGACAACGACCGACCAGAAGAACGACGCGCTCCACCGCATCGCCGACGCGCTGACCGCGGAGTCGGATCGCATCCTCGCTGTCAACGAGCCTGAGGTGCAGCGCGGCCGCGACAAGGGACTGACCGACGCCTTCATCGACCGCATGGTGCTGACCCGCGAGCGCCTGGTCGGCATCGCCGAGGACACCCGCGAGATCGCGGCGCTCCCCGACCCGATCGGCGAGATGATCGAGATGTCGACGCGGCCCAACGGCCTGCAGATCGGCCGTACTCGCGTGCCACTCGGCGTGATCGGCGCGATCTACGAGTCGCGACCGAACGTCACGGTCGATATTGCCGCACTCTGCCTGAAGGCCGGCAACACCGTCGTGCTGCGCTCCGGAACGGACGCGCACGATAGCTCCGCCGTGCTCGCCGAGATCATCGCCCGCGAGGCCGAGGCGGCCGGGCTGCCGTCCGGCGTCGTGCAGTTCATCGACTCGACCGACCGCGCCGAGGTAGGCGCGATGCTGGCGGCGCAGGAATCGATCGACCTGATGGTGCCGCGCGGCGGTGCCGACCTGATCCGACGCGTGATCGACGAGGCGAAGATGCCTGTCGTCGCTGGCGGCATCGGCGTCTGCCACACCTACATCGACACTGAAGCCGACCTCGAGATGGCGCGCGAGATCGCCGTCAACGCGAAGGTGAAGCGACCCTCCGTCTGCAACGCCATGGACACGCTGCTCGTGCATGCCGACGTGGCGGCGCGCTTCATCCCGGACGTTGCCCGCGCGATGCACGAGCACGGCGTCACGCTGCACACCGATGACCGCGCGGGAGCGCTGCTCGATGGTGGCGCGAGCGTTGCCGTCACGCCGGAGGACTACGACCGCGAGTGGCTCTCGCTCGACTGCTCGGTGCTGGTCGTCGACTCCGTCGATGAGGCACTGGCGCACATCGACATGCACGGCAGCGGGCACTCGGAGGCGATCGTCACGGACTCGTACCCGACCGCGCAGCGCTTCCAACTGGAAGCCGACGCTGCGGCCGTCTTCGTCAACGCCTCGACCTACTTCCACGACGGCGCGCAGTTCGGGCTCGGCGCGGAGCTGGGCATCTCGACGCAGCGCATGCACGCACGCGGCCCAATCGGGCTGCGCGAGCTCACGTCCTACAAGTGGCTGGTGCTCGGCTCCGGCCACACGCGCGACTAGCGCACACGCAACGACCCGACGCGACTACCCGAACCTAGCGACCAGCGGAGCGAGACCATGCCCGGCGAATACCGATTCGAGCGCGAAGCGCGCACACCCTATTCCGAGTCCTACACGATCGAGGACGCCGACCACTCGCTCGGCCGCGTCGACGTGCACTACACGAACTCCGTCGCCTACGCCACGCTCGCGATTCACGAGTCGCTCAGTGACGACGCGATCCAGGAGTTGATCGCGGAGATCGACGAGCAGCTCGTCACCTCCGCCGACCCGTACCGCGAGGACTTCATCGTCACCGTCTGGCGCGGCCAGGAGATCGGCACCTTCGCCGACGAGCCCGAGTTCGGCGAGGGTGAAGAGGGCGACACCGCCGAGGGGATCGCAGGCCTCAGCGGGTGAGCTCGACCTCCGGCACGCTCCCGCCGGGCATCAGCGCCGTGATCTTTGACCTCGATGGCACGCTCGTCGACACGCAGGCCGTCTGGCGCCGGGCGTTTGCCGAGGTGCTCACTGTCGCCAGCGAGCGCTACCCGCAGCTCCGCGAGCTTGGATCGCCGAAGCACGTGCATGACGATGTCTTCCAGCCGCTCGTGCTCGCCTGCGCGGTCGAACGAGGCGGGGAGTGGGACGACTCACTGCTACTCGAGGCGTTCCGCCGCTTCCTCGCGGAGCACGCCAGCACCGATGAGCCGCTGGCGAATGAGATGGACAGGCAATACGCCAGCAAGCGAGATGTCGGTTTCGAACTCTTCCCCGATACTCGCCCGACGCTCGATGCGCTGACCGGCCGATACCGGCTCGCGCTGATCACAAACGGTCGCGGGAGCAACCAGCGCTCACGGCTCGCGCCGCTCGGCATCGACGGCTACTTCCAGTCGATCGCCGTCTCCGGCGAACTCGGCATCCGTAAGCCCGACCCCGCGATCTTCAACCACGTGCTCAAGGCAATCGACGTGCCCGCCGCATCCGCCGTCTACATCGGCGACAGCTACACGGCCGACGTCGGTGGCGCGAAGGGCGCGGGGCTGGCGGCGGTCTGGCTCAACCGCGAGGGTGCGGCGATGCCGTCGGACGGCCCGCAGCCGGACGCGACGCTCGCGACGCTCGACGAGCTACTACCGTTGCTGGGAGTGGGATAGGGCGGCCGACCGGACGGCTGAGCTACGCCTTGCGCGCGACCGCGCGCTTCGTCGCCGTCACGATGTTCGGGACGGTCAGTCCCATGATCTCAAGCACTTCGCTCCAGGTGCCTGACTCGCCGTAGCGGTCTTCGACACCGACGAACTCCATCGGCACGGGCTGACGGGTCGCGAGCGTCTGCGCGGCCATCGCGCCGAGCCCCGAATGGGTGAGGTGCTCTTCCGCGACCACGATCGCGCCGGTCTCGCGAGCGGCAGCCTCAAGCGCGTCGACGTCGAGCGGCCGGATCGTCGCCATGTTCAGCACGCGGGCATCGACGCCGTCGGCGGCCAGCAGCTCGGCGGCGGCGAGCGCGCGCTCGACGAGCATGCCGTAACTGATGATCGTCACGTCGCCACCGTCGCGCATCACGTTGGCCTTGCCCAGCTCAAAGCGCGGGCCGTCGGTGTAGAGGATCGGTGCCTTGGCACGCGCGGTGCGGATGTAGAACGGCCCCGGCGTGCGCGCCGCGACCTCGACCGCAGCGGCGGCCTCGACGACGTCGGCAGGCACGATCACGCGGAAGTTGACCAGCGAGCCCATCACGGCGATGTCCTCGATCGACTGCGCCGAAGCACCGTCCTCGCCGGGCGAGACGCCCCCATGCGATGCGACGAACGTGACGTTCAAGTTCGGCTGCGCGACCGACATGCGGAGCTGGTCGAAGGCGTGCTCGGCGAAGACAGCGAAGGTGCTGACGAAGACGGAGTGGCCCATCGTCGCCATGCCCGCGGCGGCGGAGACCATGTTCTGCTCGGCGATGCCGAAGCTGAAGAAGCGGTCAGGGAACTGCTCGCGGAAGGCGCGCGCGGTGGTCGAGTTACCGAGGTCGGCGTCGCAGACCATGATGTCGAGCCCGCTCTGCTGGAGCGAGATCAGCGCCGGGCCAAGTGCTTCTCTGGTGGCGGCTGCGGCGAGCGGGGTGGCTGTCATTCGCGTCAGTCCTCGTCCGCCAGCTCGGCCATCGCCTGGGCGAACTGCTCATCGTCTGGTGGCGCGCCGTGGAACTTCGGGTTGCCCTCCATGAAGGAGACGCCCTTGCCCTTCACCGTGTCGAAAATGATGCAGGCCGGCGCGCCGCGCACGTCGCGTGCCCACGTCAGCGCCTCCTCGACCGCGCCGAGGTCGTGACCGTCGACGCCCGATCGAACCTCCCAGCCGAAGGATCGATACTTCTCATCCAGTGGCTCGGTGCCCATCGTCGTCGCCGTAAAGTCATCGTTCTGGATGCCGTTGCGGTCGAGCAGCCCGACGAAACGATCGATGCCGTGGTGGGACGCTGCCATCGCCGCTTCCCAGATCTGACCCTCGTCCTGCTCACCGTCGCCCATCATCACGTAGACGCAGGAGTCGAGCCCCTGCAGACGCGCGGCGAGCCGGATACCGAGCCCGAACGAGAGCCCCATCCCCAACGAGCCGGCGGTGTTCTCGACGCCCGGCGGCTTGCCGAGCACGGAGTGGCCCTGCAGGCGGGTGCCGGAGCGTCGGAAGGTGTCCAACTCGTCGACCGGGAGGTAGCCGTGTTCGGCGAGCACGGCGTACTGCACCGGCGTGCAGTGACCCTTGCTCATGATGAAACGGTCACGTTCCGGCCAATCGGGGCGAGCCGGGTCGTGCTTCAGTACATTTGCGTAGAGGATGGCGAGAATATCGGTCGCCGAGAGCGATCCGCCGATGTGGCCAGATTTCGCTCCGTAGACCATGTTGACAACATTGCGTCGAATTCGACGCGTAGCCGCCTTCAGTTCAGATTCGCTCTGGACGACCACAGGCGGTTCCCCAGCCACTCACGGGGAGTGTCGATCGCTCGACGCAACCGAGTATACGAGCAGATTCGCGCCTCGGTCTACAATGGCAACGATTCTGAGTGGAGTTGCCGCGCCAGTACCTGCTATAGACGGCTTCTGGACGGCCCTAGACGCGAGCCGGTCGCCCAACCTCGCACTCCGAGTAGCCGCAGACCGGGCAGAGGCTGCAGCCCTCGCCGAATACGAGCGGACCGGCGCAGTCAGGGCAGCGCGGACCGGGTGCCGCCATGCGACGCAATCGACGTGCGGCCGTGGGAGGGGCGTTGGTGGGGCTGAGAGTTGTCATCTGATCACCTGCTAGGACATACGTTCTATTGGTACGTCCTGCGCAGGCTAGTGTAGAACGTGCGTTCTAGTCAAGTGCCGAGGGTATCCCGTCGGGAGCAGCTCTCTCCTCGGGGGTGCTAGGCAGTTGGCAGCGGCGCGGCGCGCGACGCTTCGGCGTTCTCCGCCGCCTGCTCGACGTTGCGCGCACCCGCGACGACCGCTGCGAGACGAGGCTCCGTGAGCGCCCAGGCGATCGCCGCCTGCGCCCGCGTGCGCGGCTCACCCTCGCAGAATGCGTCGAGCGCCACGCCCGCATCGCCGCCGATCAGCGCGCCTCCCGCGAGCGGCGAACAGCCGAGGACGGCAATTCCCGCCTCGGTGGCCGCATCGATCACGGCACCCGGATCGTCGCCACCAAACGCGTAGGGCAGTTGCACGACGTCGATGCCGCCGCGCTCGACCGCCTCCAGCGCAGCCGCAGCGTCGGGGGCGGCCACGCCGATCACGTCGCAGAGACCGCTCGACCGCAGCGCCAGCAATGCATCGGCGGCAGCCGGCTGGAGCAGGTAGCCGTCGATGCGACCGACGCCGGGCTGCGCGGCGGCCGCTTCCAGCTCGGCAATGTCACCGTCGCCGGTCGCAACCAGCATCACGTGCAGCCGGCGCTGCGCAACGGCCTCACCGATCGCGGCCGCCATCGCCGCGTCGGACGCGTCGAACTCGACGAGGCTCACGTCCGCGTCGAGCGCCGCTGTCACGGCAGCAACCGTGCCGTCATGGTCGGACGCATCGAGGGATGCGGTCCCGAAGCCCACCTCGGCGACCATCAACTCCGTGCGTCCCAGCCTGCGGTAGTGCAATTCCGGCCTCTTCCCTCGTCGCTCCGCTAGGATGCTGCCATGTCCGCGTTGCTACGTCTCTCCCTGATCGCCGGGGCACTGCTGATCGGGTACATGCTGCTGTACTCGCCCGGCCGGCTTCAGGCGCTCGGCCGCCGGCTGCGCATCGTCGGCTTCGCGTACGTCGCGGCGATCCTGATCGGTGCCGCGCTGCGTCTGCTCGGCTTTTACGGCACCTAGGCGCGGTCGATCCATGCGCATCCTCGTCTGCCCGCAAGAATTCAAGGGCTCGCTGACCGCGCCAGAGGCCGCCCGCGCCATCAGCGATGGCATCCGACGTGAGATGCCTGACGCCGAGATCATCGAGGCACCGACGGCCGACGGCGGCCCCGGCACGGTCGCGCTCGTGCATGCCACGAGCGGAGGCGAACTGATCGACGGCCGCTGGCGGGGGCCGCTCGGCGAAGCCGTCGACGCCGCCTACGCGCTGCTGCCGGACGGCAGCGCCGTAATCGAGGCTGCGACCGTCGCGGGCCTCGTGCTCGTGCCCGAGGCCGACCGCGATCCCGGCGTCGCGTCGACGTACGGCGTCGGCGAACAGATCGGCGACGCGCTGCGGCAGGGGGCACGTCACATCACCGTCGGTGTCGGGGGCACCGGGACGAACGACGGTGGGGCGGGGGCCGCGCAGGCGCTCGGCCTGCGGCTACTCGACGGCGACGGCAGCGAACTCGCGCCCGGCGGGCTGGCGCTCGGTCTACTCGCGCGCATCGACGCCACCGACGCGAACCCCCTGCTCGCGGACGCTGAGCTACGCGTCGCCGTCGATGTCTCGAACCGGCTGCTCGGTCCGGAAGGCGCGACCGCGATCTACGGGCCACAGAAGGGCGTGACGCCGGAGCTGGTGCCACGACTGGAGGCCGCGCTGGCCCGCTGGGCGGATCGCTGTGCAGCCGATCTCGATGTCGATATCGCGACGATCGATGGCAGCGGCGCGGGCGGCGGGCTGCCGGCCGGGCTGATCGCGGCGGCGGGCGGCACGATCGCGAGCGGCGCGACGATCGTCGGTCAGGCGATCGGGCTGCCGCAGCAGATCGCGGCAGCCGACCTCGTGGTCACCGGCGAGGGCCGGCTCGACGCGCAGACCGCCTACGGCAAGGCTGTCGCCTACGTCGCGGGATTGGCAGACGCATCGGACCGCCCATGCCTCGCCGTCGGCGGCACAATCGATGCCATCCCTCCACAGATCAGCGACGCCGAAGCGGCGGCACCCGACGGCATGCCTGTCGATCAGGCGATGGCACGAGCGGCGGAACTCGTCGCCGGCGCGGCGCGGCGGTTGATACAGCGACACGCGGTCTAAGCAGACGTGGCGTAGACTCGCCGCGCAGACCGTCCAGCGCCACGCGAAGGGAACAAACATGCCGCAGTACCTGGTGCTCTACCGCTTCACGGATCAGGGGCGCGCGCACATGAAGGACACCGTGCATCGCGCCTCCGAGTTCCGTGAACTGAACGAGACCGCCGGCTTCGAAGTGCTCGGCATGTGGTGGACGCAGGGCCAGTACGACCTGGTCGTCGCCGTCGATGCCCCGAGCGAGGAGTCGATGGTGAGCGGGCTCTTCAACATCGCGGAGGCGGGAAACGTGGTGAGCGAGACGCTGCGCGCGTTCACGCCGGAGGAACTGCAGCGGATGATCGGGCCGTAGCGCCTCCCCCCACGAGCAGGCACCGGCGGCTACGGGTCGATGTCGTGGTCGATCGGGATCCAGAGCTTGCGGTCCTCTTCCGACCGCCGCGTCAGCAGCACCGGCTCGCCCAGCACCACGCGCGGCCACAGCCCCTCGCCGCAGTCGACGGCGTCATCGCGATCCAGCTCCTCGTCGAGCGCCTCGTCGAGCACCTTCTCGATCGCGGTGTTGGTGCGGATCTGCCCGGCGAGCGTGCGCCCTTTGACGTCGGCAAGCCCTGCGAGGTCGATGTAGTGGCCGTCCTTGCCGCCGGCGCGTAGCCCGGCCGCGGCAAGCGCGCCGATCGTTCCGGCACGCTTGTTGCCGAGCGACCGCGAGCGCACGTTGCCCTCCGTCGCGAACGTCTCCTGATCGGCCAGCGTCATCACTTCCTGCTGGCAACGACGACCGAAAGCGAGCACGTGCGGCATATCCGAGTGGCGCGAGAGCACCACGACACCCGCGTCCGAGCCGCGCTCCACGGCCTTGCGCACGAACGCGACGACGTAGTCCTCGACGTCGTCGAGTGAGCGCTCGGTGGCGATCGCGACAGCCAGTGCGGTGTTGCGCGTGGTCTTGTCGATCTTCGGCGAATCGAGCAGCCGGTGCCGCGTCACGCCGAGCGACGTACCGAACGACTCCGCCTCGACTGCTGCCGCCAGCGCGCGAGCGAGCGGACCGGTGCCTCCGCCGTCGGGTGTGTCGGTGTCATCAAGCCCGATCACGAATGTCTCAGTCACTGCACTGGTCACGGTGTACCCAATCCACACGCTGACTCTGAACGCCGACGCACTCTAGCAGGGCACTGCGGCGCGCCCAACCGACGCGCCAGCCGGACAGTCGTATCGCGCTGGCGGTGCGGGCTAGCTGACGCCCATCTCGTGCAGGCGGTCATCATCGATGCCGAAGTGGTGCGCGATCTCGTGGATCACGGTGTTCCGCACCTCGCGTGCGAACTCGGAGGGGTGGAACGTCCGCTCCAGCGGCCCCTGATAGATCACGATGCGGTCGGGGGTCGTCAGTCCATACTCGGAGCGCTCCGTGAGCGGCGTCCCGATATAGAGGCCCAGCAGGCCCGACCTGGCACCGCCGGCGAACGCCAGCTCCTCCAGTGAGGGCTCGCGCTCGATCACGACCTCGACATTAGCGAGTTCGCGTCGCATCTCTGCGGGAACCGAGCGGATCGCGCGCTGGACGAGTCGTCGAAAGCGGTCGCGGTGCATCAGTCAGGCGGGCCGAGGGGGCTGCGAGCGGGTCAGTTCTCGTCCGTCATCGACCAGAGCGTCTCGTAGCCCTCGCCGGTGACCGCGCGACGTTGCTCGTCTCGCTCGAGCGAGAGCAGCTGATCGTAGATCGCGTCCAGATCGCGCAGCGCATCGAATCCATCGAGCGACGCGAGCCGGTCGCGCAGCATCTCCATCACGCCGAGGCGCCGCAGGGCAGCCACGCGCATCGGCCACATGATCACGTTGATGCGCTCCGGTCGGTCGAACCCGGGACGGGCACTCTCGATCGTCTCCATCCGCTCCTCGAGCGACTTCACCTCCGGCAACAGCGCCACGCCGGGGCCGCCGTGTTCGTTCGTGCGGAAGTCGATCAGCAGTCGCTCGGAGATCATCGGCGTGAGCCGGATCAGGGCGTGATCGACGCCCTCCAGCGACTCCTGTAGCTGGCGCAGATCGAATCTAGATGAACTGTCCATGCGTCGAGTGTACACCGGCATTCTGACGGCGAGATGACGGCGCACCGGGCGAGAGTCGGATTCAGGCGTTCTTCAGAATTCCGATGGTCATGCCACCGTCATAGGCAACACGCACCTGTTGTCGATGATTCAGCATGAGCGGCTGGTGGCGGGAACTCCCGAGCGCTAGCCAGAAAGGGGGCACACGGTGCTATCGCAACTACTCGGCCGGTTCTCGGCACGCGACACGCTGCGCTCCCGCGTTGAGCACTCGATCAGCGAGGGCACCGGACTGCGCAAGGGCGAATGGGTACTGACCGACCACCCCATCGACGCCGACACAATCGCAGCGACCACGGAGCAGATGCTCGACTGGTGCCGCGACCGCATCGCCGAGACACGGCGGCCATACGGCATCGATCAGATGGCGCTCGCGATCGCCTGTGCGGAGCCCGGATCGACGCCAATCGCCTCGTCCAGCTTCGGCGTCTTTCGTCCGGTCGAGTTGTATGAGGAGGGAGGGATCACTGAGCGCGTAACGCAGTTCATGCAGGACCTGCCCACTGACGAACTCGACAAGCGAACGGCGATCCGTTTCGCGGCCGCGCTCTTCTCGTGGGGTGACGTCGCAAAGGAAGCGATCTTCCGCGACGAGGAGGACGGCAGCAGCGCGTAGCTGTAGCTCGCAGACGCAGCGCGGGGGCCGCTATTCGAGCGCGCTCGTCGCGATCGATTCCGCCATCTGCTGGATCACGCCACCCTCGGCGGTCAGCGCCTGGCAAACCTTCAGCAGTTCAAATGCGTTCAGCGCGCGATTGTCGGGCACACCGGCGATCCGCGAGGCACGATTGACCACGGCGCGAGCATCCGATGTCGAGGTCACTCCAGCGAGTTGCAGCGCAAGCTGATCCAGCGTCAACGTCTGTGCCATGGTTCGACCTCCAATGGTCGCGCGGAACTGATCATGTGGTGATCGTCGGCTGCGACCCCAACATCGATGTCGGGGGTTTCCCGATCGTCCGCGAGCATCAGAAATTGACCGGCTGCGTGACCACGCTGACAATCTCGTGGTGCGCCGTAGCTTCCTGATCGCTCCCTTCCGCTACCCGAGAGACGCGCGCCGCGCCGCGCTCCTGCTCGTGACCGCACTGCTTTCGCTCGCCCTCATCGCCTGCCAGGAAGAAGAGGTCACCCGGCCGCTCGAGTTCTCGCGTGACCAGCGCATCGACTCCGGCCCTCCGCGCAGCTACCAGATCGGCTTCTCCTCGCTGCCGGCCACGCTGACGGATGCCGCGTACATCGAGGCATGGGATACCGCCGCGGGCTTCGGGGAGGTACTGCTGCTCCAGCGTCCGCCCGCATGGGCCGACTTCCTCCCGGGCATCATCCTCTCCGACCAGCGCCGCGATGAGACGATCGCGGAGCGCACCGCAGCGGCTCAGCTTGACCTCGACCTGATGATCGCGCTCGACCCGTTCGACCCGACCGATCGCGGCCAGCTCGCGGCGCTGCCGCCGGGATACGGTGGTCAGAACCTCTCGAACCAGGATCTCCGCCACGCCTTCGTCGCCGAAGCGAAGCACATCGCGCTCAACTATCGCCCCGCCTACCTCGTGCTTGGCATGGAAGTGAACGCGGCATTCGAGCGCGATCCGGACGGCTATTTCGCCTTCGTGCGTGCCTACAGCGAGGCGTACGACCTCGTGAAGGAGGCGAGCCCGGAGACGACCGTCTTCGCGAGCTTCCAGTATGAGCAGCTACTCGGCCTGATCCCGTGGGAACCACCGCACGTGCCGCGCTGGGAACTGATCGATGACTTCGGCGAGCAGCTCGATGTCTTCGCGATCACCAGCTACCCCTTGTTCGCCTTCGCGGTCGCGCGCAAGGTGCCGCCTCTCTACTACTCGCAGATCAGGGAGCACACCGACCTGCCGCTGGGCCTCGTCTCCGTCGGCTACTCGTCGGCGCAGAGCCGCGAGGGGCTGAACTCGTCGACAGCGGCCGAACAGCGACGCTTCCTGCAGCGTCTGATCCGTGACGCCGACGAATTGAGCATGACGCTGCTGATCTGGTTCGCCGCCCGCGACCCGGAATATGCCACCGCACCACCGCTCGACCTGCTCGCCTCGATCGGCCTGCGCACGTCGACGAACGACCCGAAGGAGGCCTGGCCGACGTGGGAGGAGCTCTCGCTGCGCCCCCACGATCCGGAGGCCGTGGAGGTCACGCGCGCAGACTAGCGAGCTACGGGTAGACGAGGTTGGAGTCGAGCAGCGCACGCGAGATCACAACGCGCTGAATCTCGCTGGTGCCCTCCACGATCATTAGCTGGCGGGCGTCGCGGTAGTGCCGCTCCAGCGGGTGATCGGCCATGTATCCGGCACCACCGAGCACCTGTAGCGCCTCGGACGCCACGCGGTTGGACATCTCCGTCGCGTACGCCTTCGCGATCGCCAGCATGTGGGCGCTCTCAGGACCGAAGCGGCCCTGATCGATCAGCCAGCAACCCTGGTAGACGAGCAGCCGGGCGGCTTCGATCTCGATCGCCATCTCGGCGAACTTCATCTGGATCGCCTGTAGATCGGCGACCGCACCGCCGAAGACCTGCCGCTGCCGCGCGTAGTTGAGCGCGTACGTGAGCGCCCCTTCCGCCAGTCCCACGCCACGCGCACCGACGACAGGCCGCAGGCTGCTCAGCGTGCTCAGCGCGATGCGCTGGCCCTGCCCCTCCTCGCCGATCAGCGCGGACGCCGGGACGCGCACGTTGTCGAACGTCAGCAGCCCCGTCGGCACGCCGCGCACGCCCATCTTGCTGTCCTCGGACGTCACCTCGAAGCCGGGGGTGTTGGTGTCGACGGTGAAGGCTGAGATGCCGCGCCCACCGGCGTCGGGGTCGGTCTTCGCAAAGACGACGACTTCGTCGGCGAGCGGCCCGCCGGAGATGAAGCACTTCTGGCCGGAGATCAAGTAGTCGTCGCCATCGCGCACCGCCCGCGACTGCATGCCCGCGATGTCAGAGCCCGCGTCCGGCTCCGTAAGGCAGAACGCAGCGCGCTGTTCACCGCGCGCCACCGGTCCGATGTACTCCGCCTGCTGCTCGGGCGTCCCGAAGAGCTTCACGGGATGCGTCGAGAGCGACGAGAGCAGGAGCATCAGACCAGACGAGCAGCAGTACTTCGCGACCTCCTCGACGGCGACGGCGAGCGCGATCGTCCCGGCGTCGGCACCACCGACCTCGGTCGGTAGCGTGATGCCCAGCAGATCGGCGCGCTTGAACGCCTCGTAGACGTCCTCGGGGTACTCGGCATCGCGATCGATCTCTGCAGCCCGAGGCGCAATCACCTCCTGCGCGACGCGACGAGCGCTCTGCTGGATCAGTTTGTCGGCGTCGGAGAGTTCGAAATCCATGGGTGCCTCACATCAAGTGCCATACGTCGGTTGGGGCTGGGCGGGGGACAGTGTAGACGCGCGGGCGGGTAGGGTGGCAGGGCGAGCAAGTGACGCCAGCCAGCGTCCCGGGGAGCCGCTCGCGTCGGGCCGCGGACGGCGAGTCTGCAGCAGTCTCAACCTGTGGAAATCCCGTTGACAGGTTGATCGCCGCCGACTACGCTTGCTGTTCTGCGCCAGATTGCATATAATTCTTCATCTTGGGCGCGGCTTCATCTCAGTACGGCTCGAATCAGATAGCCCGGCAGCGGGGAATCGCTGGCGGGCGTTTCGTGTGTCCGTACCTCGCTGAGATCAGCCGCGTCGACGCTTGTGCGTCTCCAGGCAGCGAACCATCAGTGACCCATCTGAGGAGTCGAGCTTGACCACCGACCGTCGCATTGTGCGCTCCATTCGGACCATCCCAGACACGGTGAAGCACTACGGCAAGTCTGAACTTGTCCTTGAGATGCCCCACCTGATCCAGATGTCGAAGGACTCTTACGACAAGTTCCTGAATCAGTCGCTGCGCATCCTGCTCGACGAGATTTCGCCGATCGATGACTTCACCGGCGGCCGCATGTCGCTGCGTTTCGGCGAGTACCGGCTCGAGGAGCCGAAGTACAGCGAGCGCGAGGCACGCCTGCGGGATCGCACCTTCGAGGCTCCGATGCGCGTCACCGTGCAACTGGAGATCAAGGAGACCGGCGTGATCAAGGAGCAGGAACTGTTCATGGGCGATCTGCCGCTCATGACGGAGCACGGCACCTTCATCATCAACGGCGCGGAGCGCGTGGTCGTCTCGCAGCTCGTGCGCTCGCCCGGCGTCTACTTCACCGCCACCCCCGACCCGGCCACCGGCCGACGTCTCACCTCTGCCAAGCTGATCCCGAACCGCGGCGCATGGCTTGAGTTCGAAACCGACAAGAAGGACGTGCTCTACGTAAAAGTCGACCGCAAGCGCCGTCTCCCGGTCTCCGTGCTGTTGCGCGCGATCGACATGGACGACGACAAGGATGACGAAGACCTGGGCAGCGACGACGCCGTGCGCGCGATGCTCGCCGACGTCGACATCGACGACGACCACCACTACCTCGACGCCACGCTGGCCAAGGACACGACCGAGAACCGCCGCCAGGCGCTCGAGGAGTTCTACCGCCGCCTGCGCCCGGGCGACCCGCCGACGGCGGAGAACGCCCGCAACCTGCTGGACCAGCTCTTCTTCGCGGAGCGCCGCTACGACCTCGGTCGTGTCGGGCGCTACAAGGTGAACAAGCGGCTGGCGCTCGTCGATGCGCCGGAGGAGCGCACGCTGCGCGTCGCCGACCTCGTCTCGATCGTGCGCACGATGATCGACATCAACAACTCGCGCGGCGAGCCGGACGACATCGACCACCTCGGCAACCGTCGTGTGCGCGCCGTCGGCGAGCTGATCCAGAACCAGTTCCGCATCGGCCTGCTGCGCATGGAGCGGGTCGCGCGCGAGCGCATGACGATCACCGACCCGGAGGAGGCCACGCCATCGGCGTTGGTCAACATCCGCCCCGTCGTCGCGTCGATGAAGGAATTCTTCGGCGGCTCGCAGCTCTCGCAGTTCATGGACCAGGTCAACCCGCTCGCCGAGCTGGCGCACAAGCGCAAGCTCTCCGCGATGGGCCCCGGCGGACTCTCGCGTGACCGCGCCGGGTTTGACGTGCGCGATGTCCACCACAGCCACTACGGCCGCATCTGCCCGATCGAGACCCCTGAAGGTCCGAACATCGGCCTGATCGGCTCGCTGGCGACCTACGGCGTCGTGAACGACTTCGGCTTCATCGAGACGCCGTACCGCCCCGTCCAGCACGAGCTGGGCAAGAAGAGCCGCGAACTCAAGGGCCGCATCCTCGCCGCCGACGTACGGGACGATGGGAACCGCGTCCTCGGACGTGCCGGCGACCACGTGGACGCCGACGTCGCCGCCAAGCTCGCTGACGCGAAGGGCGACAAGATCGATGTCGTCCCGTTCGCGGGCAAGGAGACCATCTTCCTTGATGCGACGGAAGAAGAGACGTTCAGCATCGCGCAGGCGAACACGCAGATCGATGCGAATGGCAACATCCTCAGCGAACGTGTCGAGGTCCGTCACGGTGCCGCCAACCTGGTGATTCCGGGCAACGAGGTCGAGTACATCGATGTCTCGCCGCAGCAGATCGTCTCGGTCGCGGCGGCGTTGATCCCGTTCCTTGAGCACGACGATGCTAACCGCGCATTGATGGGCGCGAACATGCAGCGACAGGCCGTGCCGCTGCTCCGTCCCGAAGTGCCGATCGTCGGCACCGGCATCGAGGCGCAGGCCGCGAAGGACTCCGGTCAGGTGCTGATCGCGGAGGAGGACGGAGAGGTCACGCGCGCAACCGCGAACTTCCTCACCATCAAGTACAACTCCGGACGCGAGCACCAGTACCCGCTGCTGACCTTCGTCCGCTCCAACCAGGGCACGTGCATCAACCAGCGCCCGCTGGTGCGGCTCGGCGACAAGGTGAAGCGCGGCCAGGCGCTCGTCGACTCGTCGTCGACGCAGAACGGCGAACTGGCGCTCGGCCAGTCCGTGCTCGTGGCGTTCATGTCGTGGGAAGGGCTGAACTTCGAGGACGCGATCGTGCTCTCCGAGAGCGTGGTCCGCGAGGACAAGTTCACCTCAATCCACATCGAGAAGCACGAGAACGAGGCACGCGACACGAAGCTCGGCCCGGAAGAGATCACGCGCGACATCCCGAACGTCGGTGAAGAGTCGCTGCGGGACCTCGATGAAGAGGGCATCATCCGCGTCGGCGCTGAGGTTCGCGAGGGTGACATCCTCGTCGGCAAGATCACGCCGAAGGGTGAGACCGAGCTCTCGCCGGAAGAGAAGCTGCTGCGCGCCATCTTCGGCGAGAAGGCGCGAGAGGTGAAAGACACCTCGATGCGCGTCCCGCACGGTGAGCGCGGCAAGGTGATCGACGTCAAGGTCTTCCGTCGCTCGGAAGGGGACGACCTCTCCGCCGATGTGAACATGATGGTGCGCGTCGCCGTCGCCCAGAAGCGCAAGATTGGCCCCGGCGACAAGATGGCCGGCCGCCACGGCAACAAGGGTGTCGTCTCGCGCGTCAACGCGCTGGAAGATATGCCGTACCTCGCCGACGGACGGCCCGCTGAGATCATTCTCAACCCGATCGGTGTGCCGTCGCGCATGAACGTCGGCCAGGTGCTTGAGACGCACCTCGGTTGGGCCGCATCGACACTCGGCTTCCGCACGATCACGCCGGTCTTCGATGGCGCGACGGACGGGGAGATTCAGGACGCGCTGGCGCGGGCCTGGATCGCGATTCAGTCCGGTGCCGTCGAGACGGAGCAGGCGCTCACGAAGTCCGACAGCGAGGTCGGCGAGCGCGTCGATGTCGCCGCGATGGAGGCCTACCTCAGCGAGGGGCGCTTCGACGCCGAAGAGGTGCTGCGCACCGGCCCGGTGGGCTCGGCACGCCGCGCCTGTCTCACGCTCTGGATGGAGGGACACGGCGAGACCAACGTGCGCCGGCTCTCCGACGAGAATTTCGACACGCGGATCACCGAGGTGCAGGACCGCTCCGGCGATGCCGCCCCGATCTACGGGAAGCAGATCCTGTACGACGGCCGCACCGGCGAGCCCTTCGACCGACCGGTAACGGTTGGCTACATCTACATGATGAAGCTCGCCCACCTCGTCGAAGACAAGGTGCACGCGCGCTCAACCGGCCCGTACTCGCTGATCACCCAGCAGCCGCTGGGTGGTAAGGCGCAGTTCGGCGGGCAGCGCTTCGGTGAGATGGAGGTGTGGGCACTGGAGGCGTACGGCGCCGCGCACACGTTGCAGGAAATGCTCACCGTGAAGTCGGACGATGTCGTCGGCCGCGTGAAGGCGTACGAGGCGATCGTCAAGGGTGAGAACACCATGGAGCCCGGCGTACCGGAGTCCTTCAAGGTGCTCGTCAAGGAACTCCAGTCGCTCGGACTGAGCGTTGAGATTTTGAACGAAGAAGAAGAGGAAGTCTCCTTCTCGGAGGACTACATCGAGTCGATTCCGTCGCTCGGTATCAACCTTTCGGGTCGCGAAGCGGAGGATGCTCTTGCTTGAAGTAAACGAATTCAACGCGATTCGGCTCTCACTGGCCTCACCGGCCCAGATCCGATCGTGGTCGTACGGCGAAGTCACCAAGCCGGAGACGATCAACTACCGCACGCTGAAGCCGGAGAAGGACGGGCTCTTCTGCGAGCGCATCTTCGGCCCGCAAAAGGACTTCGAGTGCTTCTGCGGCAAGTACAAGCGCGTCCGCTACAAGGGCATCGTCTGCGACAAGTGTGGCGTCGAGGTCGCGCGCAGCAAGGTACGACGCGAGCGCATGGGCCACATCAACCTGGCCGCGCCGGTCGCACACATCTGGTTCTCCAAGGGCGTGCCGAGCCGCATCGGCCTGCTGCTCGATGTTCCGCCGCGCGCGCTTGAGCGCGTGCTCTACTTCGCGCAGTACGTGATCACCGAGGTCAACGACGAGGCGCGACAGCACGCACTCGAGCTGCTGCACCAGGAGATCGACGAAGAGGTGAGCCGCCGCGAGGGTGAGACGTCCAGTCGCATCACCGTCCGCGAGGCCGCGCTGGAGCAGGAACTCGCCGAGATCATTCGGCGCAAGGACGAAGAACTCGTCACCGCCGACGAAGAGCTCGCGAAGTCGATCGACGAGACGATGTCCGAAGCGAGCGCGCTGGAGCAGGAGATCAAGACACGCGACGGCGAGAAGCTGCGCGCGAAGATCACCTTCGGCAAGGAATCGGTCGCCTCACGCGGTGAGGTGCTCGGCAAGGACACGCTCGCCACGCTCAAGGAGATGACCCGCCAGGCCGTCGGTGCGATCGAAGAGAAGGTCGCCAACCAGAAGGCCGATGTGCAGATGGCCGCCGAGGCCGCCGAGCAGCAGAAGCGCGATGACGCCTTCAAGGAGCTCGAGCCGCTGCGCGATCAGATCGCGGAGGCACGCGCCGCCGTCGGCAAGGAGTACGAGGCGCTCTCGAAGCGCCTTGAGAAGCTCGCCGACCCGCTCGTCTCCGACGAGCTCACGATCCTGACCGAGGCCGAGCACGCCGAGATGGAAGAGCGCTTCGGCCTCGTCTTCAAATCGGGCATGGGTGCCGAGGCGATTCTCTCCATCCTCAACCGCCTCGACCTCAACCAACTGCGGGTTCGTCTCAACGAGGAGATCAACTCCACCTCAGGACAGCGACGGAAGAAGGCGACCAAGCGCCTTCGTGTCGTCGAGGCCCTGCGCAAGTCGGGCAACCGCCCGGAGTGGATGGTGATTTCGGATCTGCCGGTACTGCCGCCGGATCTGCGTCCGATGGTGCAACTGGACGGCGGGCGCTTCGCGACCTCCGACCTCAACGACCTCTACCGCCGCGTGATCAACCGCAACAACCGGCTGAAGCGGCTGCTCAACCTCGGCGCGCCGGAGATCATCATCCGCAACGAGAAGCGGATGCTGCAGGAAGCCGTCGACTCGCTGATCGACAACGGCCGGCGTGGCCGCGCCGTCAGCGGTTCGGGCAACCACAAGCTGAAGTCGCTCTCTGACCTGCTGAAGGGCAAGCAGGGGCGCTTCCGCCAGAACCTGCTCGGTAAGCGCGTCGACTACTCCGGCCGCTCGGTGATCATCGTTGGCCCGGATCTGAAGCTGCACCAGTGTGGTCTGCCCAAGAAGATGGCGCTGGAACTCTTCAAGCCGTTCATCATGCACGCGCTCGTCCGCAAGGGGTTGGCGCACAACATCAAGAGCGCCAAGCGCATCGTCGAGCGCGCCCGACCGGAAGTCTGGGACGTGCTGGACGAGGTGATCCAGGACCGCCCAGTTCTGCTAAACCGCGCACCGACGCTGTGGCGTCTCGGTATCCAGGCCTTCGAGCCGGTACTCGTCGAGGGTTCAGCGCTGCAGCTCCACCCGCTCGTCTGCTTCGCTTACAACGCGGACTTCGACGGCGACCAGATGGCCGTCCACGTGCCGCTCTCGTACGAGGCCGTCGCGGAAGCGCGCCAGGTGATGCTCAGCAGCAAGAACCTGCTCTCACCGTCGGACGGCGAACCAACCGTCGCGCCGACGCTCGACATGGTGCTCGGCTGCTACTACATGACGTACGAGCCGGCGGGCAACCGCGAGAACGCCGGGGACACCCGCGCGTACACCGTCGATGAAGTGAAGATGTCCTACGAACTGGGGCACCTGCGGATCGACAAGCCGGTGCGGCTCAAGCTCGACGACGAGCTGATCGAGACCACCGTCGGCCGCATCCTCTTCAACGAGGTCGTGCCTTCTGAACTGGGCTTCCTCGATCAGTTGATGGACAAGAAGGGTCTGCGCGAGCTCGTCGCCAGGATCTATAACGAGCTCGGGCCGGAGCCCACGATCGAGTTCGTGGACGCGGTGAAGAACCTCGGGTTCCGCTACGCCACCCAGTCCGGCATCTCGATCGCGAGCAGCGACCTCGATGTGAAGATCGGCAAGTCCGACCTGATGGCGGACGCCGATCGCCGCGTCGATGAGATGGCTGACCAGTACCAGATCGGCCTGATCACCGCGCAGGAGCGATACCGCGGCGCGATCGACATCTGGAGCGAGACGACCAACGACGTCCAGGACGCCATCTCGGCGAACATGGACCCGGACGGCTCGCTGGCAATGATGTCCAACTCCGGTGCCAAGGGAAACATCACGCAGGTGCGCCAGATGGCGGGCATGCGCGGTCTGATGACCGACCCCTCCGGTCGCATCATCGACCTGCCGATCCGATCCTCGTTCCGCGAGGGTCTCTCCGTGCAGGAGTACTTCATGTCCACGCACGGTGCCCGCAAGGGACTTGCGGACACGGCACTGCGCACGGCGGACTCCGGGTACCTGACCCGCCGCATGATCGATGTCTCCCAGGACCTCGTCGTGGGGCTCGAAGATTGCACCCCGGAAGGCGGAACCATCCTCGGCGTCTGGCTGCGCGAACACGCAGAGGCCGGAATCCTTGCCACGCTCACGGAGCGCATCGTTGGCCGCTGGTCGGCCTCCGCGATCGCCGATCCGGACAGCGGCGAGGTGCTGCTTGAGGCAAACGAGGAGATCACCGCAGAGATCGCCGCGAAGGTGGTTGAGCTGAACGTCGAGCAGGTGCACGTACGGTCACCTGTCGCCTGTCAGGCACCGCGCGGCATCTGCCAGCGGTGCTACGGCCGTTCACTCGCAACGGGTGAGATCGTCGAGATGGGTGTCGCCGTCGGCATCATCGCCGCTCAATCGATCGGCGAGCCGGGGACGCAGCTCACGATGCAGACGTTCCACACTGGCGGTGTCGCATCGGCGCTCGACATCACGTCGGGTCTGCCGCGCGTCGAGGAGATCTTCGAGGCGCGTGTGCCCAAGGGGCAGGCAGTGATGTCTGAGATCGACGGCATCGTCGAGATCAATCGTGACGGCGACCAGCGTCTGATCTCCGTGAGCCACACGGAGACCTACGACCAGGAGATCGAGATCCCCGAGGAACACGAGATGCTGGTCGAAGACGGCGAGATGGTCGAAGAAGAGACGCTGCTGGCCGCCGTGCCAGAGGACGAAGAGACGAAGAAGAAGAAGGGCCGCAGCAAGAAGGCCCAGCTTCCCTCCGTCTACGTCGGTGCTCCCGTGCACGGGCGCGTGGAATACATTCGCAAGGGTCGTACCCGCAAGCCGGTCGCGATCAAGCTGGTCACGGACGACACCGACACCCGCGAGTACCCGATCGCTGCTGCGTCTCGTACGCGCGTGGAGACGGGCGAATTCGTGCAGGCCGGCGACCAGCTCACCGAGGGGTATCTCAACCCCCAGGATGTGCTGGCGATCCGCGGTGCGGGCGAAGTTGCGAAGTACCTCGTCGATGAGGTGCAGCGCGTCTACCGTTCGCAGGGCGTCAACATCAACGACCGGCACATTGAAGTGATCGTGCGCCAGATGCTGCGCAAGGTGATGATCGATGACCCGGGCGACACGGACATGCTCAGCACTGAGATCGTCGACCGCACCGCGTTCGAGGATCGCAACGACCGAGCAGTCGCGGAGGGCGGCGAGCCCGCTACGGCGACCCCGGTGCTGCTGGGTGTGACTAAGGCATCGCTGAACACGGACTCGTTCCTCGCGGCAGCCTCCTTCCAGGAGACCACGCGGGTACTGACGGATGCCGCGATCTCCGGCCGCACGGACTACCTGCGCGGCCTCAAGGAGAACGTGATCATCGGCAAGTTGATCCCGGCGCGGGCTTCAGTGGTTGTCGATCGGCCAACGCCGATCGCCGAGATTCCGATTCCGGAATCGCTGCTGCTCCCGTTCCTCTTCGACTTCGAGCGCGAAGAGCGGCTGGCTGCGGAGCAGGCGGCAGAGCTCTCGGGCGAAGCCGACCGCACGCCGGAGCTCGCGACCTCGTTCGTCGCGGAACCGGACTAGCGACCAACGAGGGCCACGGGCCCTCGGGAACACGCTACGCAAGGAGCCCCACCGACTGGTGGGGCTCCTTCTTGTCTGCGCCGCGCTCTGTCTACGCCACGTCGCGCCGATGTCGTCGCGATCTGGCGTCGGACGTCGGCGCGGCCTACGGCTGCAGTCGGGTCGCCAGCCACTCGCCGGCGGTCTCGGTGCGTCGGAACTGCAGACGGTCGTGCAGGCGATCGTCGCGATGGATCCAGAACTCGATGAGGTCGGGGCGCACGAGATAGCCGCCCCAGTGCGAGGGCCGAGCGACCGGGAAGTAGCCCGCGCTCGCATCGAGGTCCGCGCGACGGCGGTCTAGCTCCTCGCGCGAATCGACGGGCTCCGACTGCTGCGAGATCGACGCCGAGATCTGGCTACCGCGCGCCCGCTCGTTCCAGTAGGCGTCGGACTGCTCGTCGCTGAGCAGCGCGGCCACGCCCTCGACGCGCACCTGCCGGCCGAGCGACTTCCAGTGCCACGTCAGCGCGACGTGCGGGTTCTCCGCCATCTCACGTCCTTTGCGGGACTGACGGTTGGTGTGGAACTCGAAATCGCCATCCTCGCGCAGTTGCACAAGCACGAGACGGCTGGAGGGGCGGCCCTCCGCCGATGCGGTCGCGAGGTTCGCCGCTTCCGCGAGGTCAGGCTCGCTGCTCGTCGCCTCGGCGAGCCACGTGCGGTAGAGGTCGATCGGATCGTCAGTCGGCAGCATTGGAGACCTCCGCGTTTGCTCTTCCGCAAGAGTCTTTCGCAGAAGCCGTGACCCGACAAGTAGCGAGGGCTAGACGAGTGTGATCGGCGCGCTCAGGCGCGTGTGT
Source organism: Dehalococcoidia bacterium (assembly GCA_036013055.1). Classification (GTDB taxonomy): domain Bacteria; phylum Chloroflexota; class Dehalococcoidia; order UBA2979; family UBA2979; genus SHYR01. Next base: position 149,281 of record DASCQM010000003.1, read on the forward strand.
TGCTCGGCAAGGCGGTCAGCCTGCGTCGTCGCGCCGCTCTGCTTCATATCGACGAGATCGGCGATCTTGTGGCGGCATGCACCGTTCAGCCCCTGCTGCCCGCAGACGTTGCAGGGGTCGCGCTTGCAGTCGAGCGTGATCTCCTCGTTCAGCGTCTTCAGCCACTCGCCGCGCAGATACGACTTCTGCGTGCCGGAATCGAGATGGTCCCACGGCAGCGCCTCCCAGAGGTCGCGGTCGCGGTAGCCGTACGTAGCGGGGTCGACGCCATGCTCGTCGAACGCCTGCTGCCAGATCGACCAGTCGTGGTGCTCCGACCAGGCGTCGAATTTCGCGCCCAACCGCCACGCGGTCTCGACGACATCGGCGACGCGCCGGTCGCCGCGCGAGAGCACGGCCTCCAGCAGCGATTTCTCCGGAGCCTCCCACGTGAACTGCACCTTCGCCTTGCGACAGAGGTCGCGCAGCAACTGGTGACGTCGGCTGAGCGTCTCGGCGTCGCACTGACCGACCCACTGGTAGGGCGTGTGCGCCTTCGGGATGAAGTTGCTGGTCGAGACACGCACGCGGGCGCGCCCGCCGATGTGCTTCGTGCCAATCGCCTTCACCGCAGCAGCGACACGAGCGATCTCTTCGATGTCGAAGTCGATCTCCGTCGGCTGGCCGACCATGAAGTACATCTTCACGGACGTCCAACCGTTCGCGAAGGCGTGCTCGGCGGAGGAGAGCAGATCCTGCTCGGTTACGAGCTTGTTGATCGTGTTGCGCAGCCGCTGCGAACCGGCCTCCGGCGCCACCGTCAGCGTGTGCTTCTTGCCCCGCGCCACGGCATCCGCCACCTCGACGGAGAATGAGTCGACGCGAGTCGAGGGGATCGAGATCTTCAGCCCGCGATCGCCGTAGGCATCCATCAGCGCATGCACCATCGGCACGATGTCGCGGTGGTCGGTGGTGGAGAGCGACATCAGCGAGAGCTCGTCGTAGCCGGTGTTGTCGAGCAGCTCTCCGGCCTCGCGCACGACCTCCTCGACGCTGCGCTCGCGCGTCGGGCGGTAGATCATCCCGGCCTGGCAGAAGCGGCAGCCCTGCGTGCAGCCGCGCTGAATCTCGATCACCGCACGGTCGTGGACGACCTCCATGAAGGGCACGATCGGCTTCGTCACGGACGGCGGCAGCGTCTGCATCACGCGGCGCGTCACGCGCTCCGGCGCAGCATCATCGATCGGGTACGTCCCCTCGAAGCTGCCGTCCTCGCTGTAGCGCGATTCGTAGAGCGACGGCACGTAGACGCCCGGCACGGCCGCCAGCTTGCGATGCAGTTCGAGCCGCGGTCCGCCCCCCGCCGCCTTCCACGCCTGCACCACATCGACGATCTCGGCGAGCACCTCCTCGCCCTCGCCAAGCGCGAAAGCATCGAAGAAGGGCGCAAGCACCTCGGACTCCAGCGCCACCGAGCCACCACCGAGGATGATCGTGTCGCCATCGGCGCGGTCGGCGGTGCGGATCGGGATTCCGGCGAGATCGAGCATGTTCAGCACGTTGGTCGCGCAGACCTCGTACTGGAGCGTGATGCCCAGCAGGTCGAACTCGCTCACCGGGTGCCGCGACTCGAGCGAGCGTAGCGTCTCGCTATTCTCGCGAATCAGCTCCTCGAGGTCCGTCCACGGCGAGAAGACCCGCTCGCAGAGCGCATCCTCACGGCGGTTCACGATCTCGTAGAGGATCGAGAGCCCGAGGTTCGCCATGCCGAGGTCGTAGAGGTCCGGGTAGGCGAGCGCCACACGGACGTCGTGGGCAGCCCAGTCCTTCGTGACCGAGTGCAGTTCGCCACCCGCGTAGCGGGCAGGTTTCACCACACGGCCGATCAGTGCCTCATACGTCGTGGTCATCGGGTCCAGACGGGGTTTGCCAGGCGCGCGATTGGACTATCGAGGTTAGAGCGGCGTTGCGAGGGCCACAAGACGTTCAGGCGAGTTTGACCGCCGTGCCATAGACCAGAATCTCGGCGGCACCCTGCGCCACTGAGGCAGTCGCCATACGCAGGCCTACGATCGCGTCTGCACCGCCCGCGGTCGCGTCCGCGGCGAGTCGATCGAGCGCCTCCTCGCGGGATTCGACCAACAGATCTCGATAGGCGCCAATCTCGCCGCCCACGATGTTCTTCAGCCCGGCCAGGATGTCCCGACCGACGTGCCGTGCCCGCACGGCGTTCGCGGTCACGAGGCCAACCGTCTCGCCAATCTCGCGGCCTGGAACTGTGTCGGAGGTCGTCATGATCATCGTTCTTCCTTCCATGCCCGCTGATCTTCCGCCATCCGGTGCGGGGTCGTCCATACCGGAGGTCACGCAATCCGCGTGACCGCTCCCGTCACTGGTCTGGGAAGCAGATAGACTTGCTGCACGATGCCCGACCTCACGACAGCAGCCATCCTGCTCGCCGCAGGCAGCTCCGCGCGCATGGGCGGCGAGGACAAGCTGTGGGCCGACCTCGGCAGCGAGCCGCTGGTCGCGCACCCACTGCGTACGCTCGCCGCGATCGAAGCCGTCGACGTGCTTGTACTCGTCGCCCCAGCGCAACGGCACTCGATGCTGCGCTCGCTCGCCGGGGAGGCCCCGGTCGACTTGCAGGTCGTCGAGGGTGGCGCGCGGCGGCAGGACTCGGTTGCGGCCGGCATCGCTGCCGCGCCGCAGGCGGACCGCTATCTCGTGCATGACGGTGCGCGCCCGCTGGTCAGCGTCGCACTCGTCGAACGCCTGCTCGCCGCGATCGCCGAGCACGGAGCAGTCGTGCCGGCCGTGCGCATCGCCGACACGCTGAAGCACGTCGATGCCGACGGCCGCATCCTCGGCACGATCGACCGCGACGTCACCCGTGCCGTGCAGACGCCGCAAGGCTTCGACGGCGATCTACTGCGACGCGCGCACGCCGCCGACGACGGCCAACTCGCGGCCGATGCCACCGACGACGCCGCGCTCGTCGAACGGCTCGGTGAGGCGGTGTGGACCGTCGAGGGGGACGCCGCGAACTTCAAGGTGACGACGCCAGAAGACCTGGAGCGCGCGCGGGCGATCGTTGCCGCCGCTGCAGGAGAAGGGCCGTGATGCGCGTCGGCAACGGCTACGACGTCCATCGTTTCAGCAGCGACGCAGACAGCACGCTGCGCCTCGGTGGCGTCGACGTTCCGAGCGCGCCGCAGCTGGAGGGCCACAGCGATGGCGACGCGCTGATCCACGCGATCGCGGACGCGCTGCTCGGTGCATCCGGCGAGGGCGACATCGGCCAGCACTTCCCGCCGGGGGAACCGGAGACGCGTGGCGTCGACAGCCGCGTGCTGCTTACGCGCATCGTGCGCCTCGTCGCCGCGCGCGGATTCCGCGTGCACAACATCGACTCGACGGTGATCGCGGAACAGCCGAAGCTCGCGCCGCACATCCCCGCGATGCGCGACTCGATTGCACACACGGTCGGCATCGAACCCTCCTTCGTGAACGTCAAGGCGACCACAAACGAGGGGCTGGGCGATATCGGCGAGGGTCGGGCGATCGCCGCGACTGCCGTTGTACTGCTGGACGAGCAGGCGACGTAGCGCCCGGTAGCGTCGCCGCGACTTCGCGCAGCTACCGCTCGTGGCGCTCGACGGAACCGTACCCTGACGGGGTACCATGGAAGCGATGATTGCAATCCACGCCACATACAGCCGTTCGGCTCGCTGCGCATGTTGTGAGGGGCGTTACTAGCTCCCTTCAGGGCTCTGCCGACGCAGGAACCCCAGGGTCGCCCCACCTCCGCAACTCACCAACCACGACCACGCAGCACAAGGAACCGAACATGGGCTGGCTCTCGGCCATTCGGGAAGACATCGGGGCCGCACAGACTCGAGACCCCGCGGCACGCAACTCGATCGAAGTGCTGCTGACGTACCCCGGCGTCCACGCGCTGATCATCCACCGCCTCGCGCACGCGCTCTGGCTTGCCGACATACCGCTGCTGCCGAGGCTGATCTCCAACCTCTCGCGGCTGCTCACCGGCATCGAGATCCACCCCGGCGCGATCATGGGGCACCGGCTCTTCATCGACCACGGCATGGGCGTCGTGATCGGCGAAACGACGGTGATCGGCGACGACTGCCACCTCTTCCAGGGCGTCACCCTCGGCGGCACCTCAACGCGACACGAGAAGCGCCATCCGACGCTTGAGAACAACGTGGTCGTTGGCGCGGGCGCGAAGATCGTCGGCGCGGTGATCGTCGGCGAGAATTCGCGCATCGGCGCCGGCTCGGTCGTCGCCTCAAACGTTCCGCCGAACGCGACAGTGGTCGGCGTGCCGGGTCACGTGATCGCGTTCCGCGATGAGAGCAACGACACAATTCAGCGTCTGCCCGACCCCGAGTGGGACCGCATCGACAGCCTCGAACGCCGGCTGCAGCAGATCGAGCAGCAACTGGCGAAGGGCAGCATCACCGACGCCTCGACAGCACGCTCGACGGACGCGCCGGACATCGCCGCCGCCGAACGGGACGACCGATGAGATTCACGAACACGCTCAGCGGCAAGGTCGAGGACTTCGAGCCGCTTACGCCCAACACCGTCGGCATCTACGTCTGCGGCGTCACGCCGTACGCCGACGCCCACGTCGGGCACGCGATGTCGGCGATCGTCTACGACGTGCTTGTCCGCTACCTGCGCTGGCGCGAGTGGACCGTCACCTACGTGACGAACTACACCGACGTCGACGACAAGCTGATCGAACGAGGGCACGAACTCGGCCGCGACCCGCTGGAACTGGCGCAGGAGAACATCGATCGCTGGGAGCACGAGCAGGCGGCGCTCAACCTCGACACGCCGAACCACCGGCCGCGCGTGACCGAGGAGATCGAGTCGATCATCACCCTGACCGAACGCATCATCGCGCACGATCACGGCTACTCAACCGCAGAGGGCAACGTCTACTACCGCGTGCAGTCGAAGGACGACTACGGCAAGCTCTCGCACCGCAACATCGACGACCTGATCACGGGCACGCGCTTCGAGCCCGGCGACGACAAGCAGTTCGCACTCGACTTCGCGCTCTGGAAGGCGACCAAGCCCGGCGAGCCCTCGTGGGACTCGCCGTGGGGGCCGGGCCGTCCGGGCTGGCACATCGAATGCTCGGCGATGGCGCAGCGCTACCTCGGCGACAGCTTCGACATCCACGGCGGCGGGCTCGACCTCGTCTTCCCTCACCACGAGAACGAGATCGCCCAGTCGGAGGCGGCGGGCACCGAGTTCGCGCAGATCTGGATGCACAACGGCCTCGTCCAGCTCGCGGGCGAGAAGATGTCGAAGTCGGTCGGCAACATCACAACGGTCTCGGAGGCGCTCTCCGAGTGGCATCCGGACGCGCTGCGCCTCGCCATCCTCGGCAGCCACTACCGCAGCCCATCGACGCTGAGCGATGACGTGATGGCGGCCGCGAATGCTGGCATCGAACGCCTGCGCAACGCCATGCGTGAGTCACCGGCCGGCGACGGTGCGGTCCTCGACTCCTCCGCTGAACGCGAACGATTCATCGCTGCGATGGATGACGACATGAACGCGCCGCAAGCGCTGGCGTCGCTCTTCGACCTCGCACGCGCGATCAACCGTGCTCGCGACGACGGCGGGACGATCGACGATGCTCAAGCGAGCCTGCGTGAGCTGACCGGCGTGCTCGGACTGCGCCTCGATGACGCGCCCGCCGTCGAACTCGATGCAGCGACGCTATCGAAGCTCGCCAGCCAATTCGACGTCTCCTGCGGCGGCACCGACGTCGACGGCACGATCGAGGCGCTGCTGGCCAGCCGCGAGCAGGCGCGACAGGATCGCAATTTCGCTCGCGCGGACGAGATCCGCGATGCGCTGTCGGAAGCCGGTGTGGAGATCGAGGACACCGCTGAGGGCCCTCGATGGAGCGCTCGCGGATAGCGGCTCGCATCCTGTCCCGAATGCCTAGGACTCGCGTTGCCTGCGTCAGAACGCGGGCCTATACTCGATGCAGTCGCTTTCCGGCGGTTGACAGGTCGGGGAGCGATGTTTGCTGTCAGGCGACAACCGGTGGCATCGCGCCCGAGTGGCGCAATGGTAGCGCGGCCGATTTGTAATCGGCAGGTTAGTGGGTTCGAATCCCCTCTCGGGCTCCACTCTCGATTCACTCGAGTGAATTGACTGGAGCGGAGTCACCGAAGTCTCCGGGTCTGGCAGGGGTGGGAGAGTGGCTAATTCCAGCGGACTGTAAATCCGCCGCCTAACGGCTACGCAGGTTCGAATCCTGCCCCCTGCACCAACCAAACCGACAGCCGGCTGTATGGCGACGAGACGACGGTGACGAGACGGTCACCAGTCGCCCGGCCACCAGTCGTACAGTGAAATGAATGAGAACCGAAGTACACCAACTGAACATCTAGCCCTCATAGCTCAGTCGGTAGAGCGCGTTCTTGGTAAGAACGAGGTCAACGGTTCAAATCCGTTTGAGGGCTCCATAGAGAATCAACGCGAAGGCGTCGAACAGTCGTAGGAGCGAGAGATGGCACGAGAGCGATTTGAGCGGACGAAGCCGCACGCGAACGTCGGAACGATTGGTCACGTGGACCACGGGAAGACGACGCTGACGGCAGCGATCACGAAAGTGCTCGGTCTGAAGGGGTA
>DASCQM010000004.1:0-27662 GCA_036013055.1 Dehalococcoidia bacterium
CTGCTCCGATGCGACGAGGATCGCCACCGCGATCGGCAGGTCGTAGATCGGGCCTTCCTTGCGCACGTCGGCGGGCGCGAGATTGACGGTGATGCGGCGCAGCGGGAAATCGAACCCGGAGTTGCGGATCGCTGAGCGGACGCGCTCGCGCGCCTCCTGCACGGCGGCGTCGGGGAGGCCGACGATGTTGAATGCGGGCAGCCCGCTGCCAATGTCGACCTCGACATCGACCGCGATGCCGTCGACGCCGGTGAGCGCCCCGCTGCGTACGCTGGCAAGAGTCATTGCGCGCAGACTACCGCAGTGTCCGTCGCTTCAACACTCCGCGGTGGCGCGAGCAGGACGTCGCTGAACATCTCGATGCGATCGAGTCAGCCCGCAGCGCCCTGCTGTCCGGATGCGCTCGCGCCCGGCGATCTAACGAGAATCAGAGATGGATCCGCGCCGAACCATCGCATTCCAGCGGTACATGTCGCGAAGGTAGCCAACGTAGAACCTGGTCAGTTCATCGTAATCGTGCTCAGCCTCGCGTCCCCCGGCGACGGATTCGAGCCTGTCCACCATCGCGTGCCAGCCAGCCGCGACACCGGGCCACGGAGTGCCCGGTCCGCCTGCCTGTTCTGCCTCATCTCCTCCGCCGGACTCAAGTACAGCGTCCGGCCCCCATGTGTCCAGGAACATGAACATCGTGGTGTGCTCATCAACCGTGCCCAGTTCGAATCGCATGCCACCGGTTGACGCGTAGTCGCCGGTGTTCTCCACAAAGTCGATGTACTCACGCTCCTTGAAGTCCGCGACCGTGTTGCTCCAGTGGTGATCGAACGCGCCGCCACGACGGAGTTCGAATTTCGTCGGCGGGACGATCCACCACCTTTCGAGGCCTGCGACGGTACTGACGTTTTCCAGACCTCATCAACGGGCGCGTCCAGGCGCCTGACCCAGAGCATCGCGTGTCGATCGACAAGCCGTCCCGCATTTGCGAGCAACCTCTGGCCCGATTCCGACTGCATCGATCCCCCCTCGACGGCATGCGCCAAGCGAGCCTTGAAGTGGCGTACTGCGTTGCTACTGGAGTGGCGAGTAGTCGGTCGGTCGCATGATGTCGGATCGGATGCGGGTGACCAGCGGGCCGTCCTTCTCGGTCTCGGCGAAGATCTTCAATCGCTCCTCGTCCGCACCGAACGCGGCCCACTTCTTCGTACGGTCGTCCATGTCCTCGAACGCGAGCATGTAGACGAGATCGTTGCTCCACCCGCCGTGCGCGTAGGTCCAATAGCCGACGGATTCGATGCCGTACTTCGCGAAGTAGCCGAGCGTGACGTCGCGGAATCGAGCGTTCAGCGCAGCCAGCTTGCCCGGCGCGGCCTGATACGTGCGTAGCTCGTGGATCATGAAATTGCTCCCTGCGAATCCGCGCGGCTGACGATGATCACGCCGCGGATCCCTTCCAGCCTGCTCAGCAGCCCTGAGAACTGGCTGCCACCCTCTGTCTCCAACATCACATGCAGCGTCGTCGTGCGGTCGTCGTGCTCCTCGGTGCGCACGCCGACCATGTTCACGCGCTCGCCCGCGATCAGCGTGCTGACGTCGCGCAGCAGGCCGACGCGGTCCCACGCGAGCACCTGCACGCCCGCCGTGTAGAGCTCTCCCGACGGACCCCAGTCACATTCGACGAGCCGGTCGTGCTCATCTGCGTTGATCACGTTGCGGCAGTCGTTGCGGTGCACGGAGACGCCGCGAGCGCGCGTCACGTAGCCCATGATGCCGTCGCCGGGCAGCGGGTTGCAGCATCGCGCGAGCACGACGTGCAGGCCGGTGGTGCCGAGCACACGCACCGCTGGTGAACCGCGCACCGGCACGTGCGAGGGAGCGAACTGCGAGGGGTCAGGCTGCGGCGCCTGGTCCGCGAGCTTCTGCGTGAGGTGCTGCTGCGAGACGTCGCCGTAGCCGATCGCCGCCAGCATGTCGTCGGTGTCGTCGTAGCCGAGGTCCGCAGGCAGGCCGACCGGCACCGTCGTCAGGCCGAGTCGCTTACGCTCGCGCTCCAGCAGCTCGCGGCCGCGCGTGATGTTCTCGCCGCGCAACTGGCGGCGGAACCACTGGCGTACTTTCTGGCGCGCATGGCTGGAGCCGAGGTAGCCGCGCTCATCGACGAGCCAGTCGCGCGAGGGCCCGGCCGACTTGCGACCGCGCTGGATCTCGACCACGTCGCCGTTCTCAAGCTTCGTGCTCAGCGGGACGAGCCGCCCGTTCACCTTCGCGCCGGCGCACTGGTGGCCGAGGTCGGTATGGATGCGGTAGGCGAAATCGATCGGCGTCGATCCGGCGGGAAGCACGCGCACCTCTGCCTGTGGCGTGTAGACGAAGACCTGGTCGCGGAAGACGTCCGTCTTCACGGACTCCAGGAAGTCTTCCGTCCCTGACGCCTCCTGCTGCCATTCGATCAACTGACGGAGCCAGACCATGCGCTCTTCATCGCGATGGTCGCGCTTGCTCGACTCTTCCTTGTACTGCCAGTGGGCAGCGACGCCGTACTCCGCGACGTCGTGCATCTCGTAGGTGCGGATCTGCACCTCGAAAGCGTGCGCGTCCGGGCCCATCACCGCGGTGTGCAGCGACTGGTACATCGACTCCTTCGGGTTCGCGATGTAGTCGTCGAAGCTGCCGGGGATCGGCGGCCACGTCTGGTGCACGACACCGAGCGCGTTGTAGGCGTCTGCGGTGCTCTCGACGAGGATGCGCACCGCCAGCAGGTCATGGATCTGGTTGAATGAGCGCCCGTCCGCCTGGTAGCGCTGCATCTTGTCGTGGATCGAGTAGAGGTGCTTCACCCGCCCGCTAACCTCGGCGTCGACGCCGGAGTCTTCGAGTGCGTCGCGTAGCAGTTCCTCGACGCCGTGCACGAATCGCTCGCGCTCGCCGCGCCGCGAACTGACGACGCTGGCGACGCGCCGGTACTGCTCCGGCTCCAGATAGCGGAACGCGAGGTCCTCAAGCTCCCACTTGAACTGCCAGATGCCGAGGCGGGCCGCGAGCGGCGCGTAGATGTCCATCGTCTCGCGCGCCTTCTCCTGCTGCGTCTCCGGCGAGACGTACTGCAGCGTGCGCATGTTGTGGAGGCGGTCGGCGATCTTCAGGATCACCACGCGGACATCTTCCGCCATCGCAACGAACATCTTGCGCAGCGTCTCAGCGTCCGCCGACGCCGTGTCGGGGCTGCCGATGCGCTCGATCTTCGTCGCACCCTCGACGAGCGTCGCGACCTCGACGCCAAAGCGCTTGCGCAGATCGGTGGCGGTGACGTCACAGTCCTCGATCACGTCGTGCAGCAGCGAGGCCTGGAGCGTGTTCGGATCCATGCGCAGCGCGGCGACCAGCCGCGTGACGGCGATCGGGTGCGTGATGTAGGGGTCGCCGGACTTGCGCGTCTGGCCTTCGTGGGACTGCTCGGCGAACTCGTACGCCGACTCGATGTCGCGGACGCGGTCAGGCGGTAGGTAAGATTCGAGTTCTGCGAAGAGTTCTGCGACGCCGGCAGGCGTCTGGTCGGTCACAACCATCTTCTGTCGAGACTATCACGCCCGGATTCACCCGTCAGTGCGCGCCACCCCGAAGCCGCGTCCGGCTTGCTGGCCTAGATTCGCCCCCAACTACGAACGCCGCGCCGCCCCTTCCGCACGCGCCATCGATACACGTACAGTCGGAGCAGGAGCGCCGCCGATGCCCGACTTCCAGGCCCCGCGAGGGATGAACGATGTCCTGCCCGAGGATGAGGCGATCTGGCGTCACGTGCGCGAGACGACCGAACGCGTGGCGCGGCTCTTCGACTATCGACGGATCGAGACCCCGATCGTCGAGGAACTGGGCGTCTTCACGCGCACGGCCGGCGAAGAGAGCGACATCGTCTCCAAGGAGATGTACGCCTTCGACGACCGCGGCGGCAGTACGCTCGCGCTGCGACCGGAGGGCACGGCCGGGGTCTGCCGCGCCTACCTCGAACACGGCATGGCCAGCCGCCCGCAGCCGGTGCGGCTCTACTACTTCGCCCCCACCTTCCGCTACGACCGCCCGCAGGCAGGACGCTACCGCCAGCACTGGCAGTTCGGCGTCGAGTGCATCGGCGACCCGTCGCCGGCGGCCGACGTCGAGGTGCTCGAATTGCAGCGCACGCTCTACGCGGAGCTCGGGCTGACCGACTTCACGGTGCGTCTCAATTCGATCGGCACCGCCGAGACGCGCGCCGCCTACCGCGAGGTGCTGATGGCGCACTTCGCGCCGCACCTTGAGACGCTCTCCGCCGACTCACAGCGACGCTACGAGACGAACGTGATGCGCATCCTCGACTCGAAGGAGGACGCGAACCACCCCGCGCTGCAGGACGCGCCGAGCATCCTCGACTACCTCAGCGAGGAAGACACAGAGCACTTCGCTCAGGTCCGCGCGCTGCTCGACGGCCTCGGCGTTGAGTACGAGGTCGACCCGGCGATCGTGCGCGGCCTCGACTACTACGCGCGGACTGTCTGGGAGTTCCAGCCGCAGGACGCCGGCGGGCAGTCGACGCTCGGCGCGGGCGGGCGCTACGACGGCCTGATCGAGATGCTCGGCGGCCCCTCGACGCCCGGCACAGGCTTCGCGACGGGCATCGAACGGCTGGTGCTTGAGATCGAGAAGAGCGAGCCCGACCTCGACGACGTGACGCCGGACGTCTTCACCGTCCCGCTGGGCGATGCAGGCGCAATCGCCGCCGCGCGACTTGCCCGCGACCTGCGGGCGGCGGGAGTCGCGGTGCGCGCGGGCGTGCCGGGCCGCTCGATGCGAGCGCAGCTCCGCGCCGCCAACTCGTCGGGCGCTCGCTACGCCGTGATCGTCGGCGACGACGAGGCAGCGAAGGGCGTCGCGCAGCTGAAGCCGCTGCTCGACGACGGCGATCAGCGCGAAGTCGCGCTCGTCGATGTCGCGGGGGCTGTTGCGGACTGACCCGCGCGTCAGGTTCGGTCTGACCGCCTCCAGTACAATTCCAGCTTCGTTAGACCATCACACTCGTGCTGAGGAGTGCGTCATGGCTGATCGCGTTCAGGTGCTCGTCGGCACGCGCAAAGGGGCGTTCATCTACACGTCAGACGAGCGACGTGAGCGCTGGGAGCTCTCCGAGCCGATGCGCGCGGCTGGGCGGTTTACCACGTGGTCGAGGACCGACGAGGAACGACGCCCCGGCTGCTCGCAGCGGCGAACAACAACTGGTGGGACCCATCGGTCGCGCGCAGCGACGACGGTGGCGCGACCTGGGATCAGCACTCGGAGGGGCTGCACTTCCCGTCGGACATGGGCATCTCGATCGGCAACATCTGGCACGTGCGGCTCGGCCTCGAGAGGCAGCCCGGCGTCATCTTCGCCGGAACGGACCCGGCCGGGCTCTTCCGCAGCGACGACGGCGGGCTCTCGTGGGCGTCGGTCGAGGGCATCAACCGCCACCGGCTGCGCCCGTTCTGGCGGCCCGTCCCCGGTGCGGAGCAGGGCGTGATGGAGGTCTGGGACACGCAGGGCGAGGAGGAGGCGCAGGCGATCGTCGACGGCCTCGGCGAGCCGATCGAGGATGAGCTGACGCGGCGGCGTGCGGCAGCGCAGAGCGACCTCTCGGGGATGACACATTCGATCGAGATCGACCCGCGTGACCCGTCCCGCATGTACATCGCAATCAGTGCCGGCGGCTCGTATGTCACGTCGGACGGCGGCGCGAGCTGGGAGATGTTTCAGCACCAGCCGCAGCCGGTGGAAGCGGTCGGCGAGGCACTGATTTCGCAGACGGCAGCGAACGTCGCCTCGGACATGGACCCCGCCGCGCACTTCGACATGCACACGATGCGGCTCGACCCGAAGAACCCCGACCGCCTCTGGGGGCAGGCACACACCGGCGTCTTCCGCTCCGACGACGGCGGGCGCACGTGGGCCGACGTCTCGCCGGACCTGCCGACGTTCCACGCCTTCCCGGTCGCCGTCACACGTCGGCAGCCGGACGCCGCGTTCATCGTGCCGCTCGTCGGCGACGACTTCCGCGTCGCGAACGGGCAGCTGACGGTCTACCGCACACGCGACGACGGCGCATCGTGGCAGCCGCTGACCGAGGGGCTGCCGGGGCCGCACGACTACCAGAGCGTCTACCGCGAGGGCCTCGATACCGACGGGCTGGAGCAGGAGGGCGTCTACGTCGGCACAAGCAACGGGCAGGTCTACGCCAGCATCGACGGCGGCGACCACTGGTCACGTCTGCCCGGCACGCTGCCGCCGGTGTTGTCGGTGACCGCTACCGTCTCCTGACCGGGCGCTAGCCGTCCCCCCTGCTATCCTGAGTCGATGCTTGAACGACTGGCAGAAATCGAGGCCCGATTCGAGGAGGTGAACCGCCTGCTCTCGGATCCTGACGTGATTTCGGATCATCGTCGGCTGGCTGATCTCGGGCGCGAACGCTCCCAGCTCGAATCCACCGTCAATCTGATTCGTCAGTTCCGCGACGCGACCGACGCGCTCGAGGATGCCCGCGCGCTTGTCCGCGATGGCGACGCCGACGAGAAGGAGCTGGGCCACGAGGAAGAGGACCGCCTCGGTCCGGAGGTCGAGCGCATCGAGGAAGAGCTGAAGGTCGCGTTGCTCCCTCGCGACCCCGCCGACGAGAAGGACGTGATCGTCGAGATCCGCGCCGGTACCGGCGGCGAGGAGGCCGCGCTATTCGCCTCCGACCTCTTCCGCATCTACGCCCGCTACGCCGAGCGGCAGGGCTGGAAGGCCGAGGTGATCAACACGTCGGACGCCTCGGCCGGCGGCTACAAGGAGATCACGTTCGAGCTGCACGGCACGGGCGCCTACTCGCGCATGAAGTACGAGTCGGGCGTGCATCGGGTGCAGCGCGTGCCGGAGACGGAGTCGCAGGGCCGCATCCACACGTCGACGGCCACGGTCGCGGTGCTGCCCGAGGTCGACGACGTTGAGGTCGACATCGACTGGAACGAGGTGCGCATCGACATCTTCCACTCGGGCGGCGCGGGCGGGCAGAACGTGAACAAGGTCGCGACCGCCGTGCGCTTCACGCATGAGCCGTCCGGCATCGTGGTCGCGATGCAGGACGAGCGCTCGCAGGCGAAGAACCGCGTGAAGGCTGAGGCGGTGCTGCGCGCACGGCTCTACCAGATGGAGCGCGAGAAGGCCGACGCCGAACTCGCCGACGCCCGCCGCGCGCAGGTCGGTACCGGCACTCGCTCAGAGAAGATTCGCACCTACAACTTCCCGCAGGACCGCATCACCGACCACCGCGTCGGCATGACGACGCACGGCATGTCGCGCATCTTCGATGGCGAGATCGACGAGCTGATCGACGCCGTCGCGCTCGACGAACAGTCGCGCCTGCTCCAGGCGACCACGGCCTGACGGCCGGCTCCGTCGCAGGTCGAAGCAGCACCTGAGCGATGCCCCCTCGTATCCGCGGACGCCTGCACGAAGCCGCCCGCCGCCTGATCGCGGCCGGAGCATCCGACGACATCGACGAGGGCAAGCTGGAAGCTGAGCTGATGTACGCGGAGGCCGCAGGCTGGGATCGCACGCGCGTGCTCGCCGAGGGCGCGGAGGTGCCCGAGCACGCGACGCTCGCCGCCTTCGAGAAGCTGCTCGAACGTCGAGAGGCACGCGAGCCGCTTGCCTACATCCTCGGGCGGCGCGAGTTCTACGGACTGACGTTCGAGGTCGGCCCCGGCGTGCTGATCCCGCGACCAGAGACCGAGACGCTCGTCGAGGCGACACTCGCCGCGATCCGCGAGCACCCCAACCACCGGCGCGTGGTGCGAGCCGTCGATGTCGGCACCGGCTGCGGCGCGATCGCGCTGGCGGTCGCGAAGCACGCGATCAACGTCGAGATGTTCGCCATCGACACGTCGACGGAGGCGCTGGCCTACGCAGGCCGTAACCGTGAGTCGCTGGGCCTGATGGAGCGCGTCGTGCTGCTCGCGGGTCCGCTGCTTGAGCCGCTGCCGAAGCGCGTCGAGATCATCGCAACGAACCTGCCCTACATCCCGACGGACGTCTGGGCCGAGCTACCGCCGGAACTGCATGACGCCGAGCCGCGGCTCGCGTTCGACGGTGGCACGGACGGCCTCGACCTGCTGCGCGGACTGCTCGAAGAGTTGCCCGATCACGTCGCTGACGGCCCGGCAGCGGTTCTGATCGAGGTTGGTGCGGGGCAGGCGGAAGACGTCGCGGCGCTCTTCGCTCCGTTCGGCGACAGCGCGGTGATCCACGATGACCTCGCGGGCATCGGTCGGGTCGTCGAGGTGCGACGCGGGTTCTAGCCGCGCGTCCCCTGAGAGATCTGGTAGATCTTGCCTTCCGTCTTAATCGACGGCGCGATCACCATCCTCGCGTCGTGGAACTCGGAGATCGAGGTCGCGCCGCAGGTCGACATCGACGTCCGCAGCGCGCCGAAGAGGTTCTCCGTGCCGTCCGTCCTTGATGTCGGGCCGAAGAGCAGGTCTTCGAGCGTGTGCCCCTGTCCAATGTGGACGCGGACGCCGCGCGGCAGCTCGGCGTGCGGGGTCGCCATGCCCCAGTGGTAGCCACGACCGGGCGCGCCCTCGGTGCCGGCGAGCGGCGAGCCGATCATAACTGCGTCCGCGCCAGCGCAGATCGCCTTCGAGACGTCGCCGCCGGTGCGGAAGCCGCCGTCCGTGATGATCGAGACGTAGCGGCCGGTGCGCTCGAAGAAGACGTCGCGTGCGTGCGAGGTGTCGAGGGTGGCCGAGATCTGCGGGATACCGATGCCCAGCACCTCGCGCGAGGTACAGGCAGCGCCCGGGCCGACGCCGACGAGGATGCCCTGCACCCCGGTCTCCATCAGCTCCATCGTGGCGCCAAAGTCGACGGTGTTGCCGACCAGCACCGGGACGGGCGCGATCTGTTCGACGAGCTCGTCGAGCCGCAGCCCTCGCAGCGATGTCGAGACGTGGCGGGCGGTCGTCACCGTCGACTGGACGACGAAGTAGTCTGCGCCGGCCTCGACGGCCAGCGGCGCGAAGCGTTTCGTGTTCTGTGGGGTGGAACTGACGATGGCGGTACCACCGCCGTGCTTGATCTGCTCGATGCGCTGCCCAACGAGATTCGGGTCGATCGGCTGCTCGTAGATGCGCTGGAGGACCCCCGTGGCGTCGTCCTGGTCTGCTGCTGCGATCTCGTCGAGTGCCGCGCCGGGGTCTTCGTACCGAGTCTGCACGCCGTCGAGGTTGAGCACCGCCAGCCCGCCGTGCTTCGAGAAGCGGATCGCGAAGTCGGGATCGACGACGGCGTCCATCGCGGACGCCATGATCGGCAGCGCGAACTCGTTCTCGCCCAGCCGGAACGTCGGCTCGACCATGTCGGGATTTGTCGTCAGCGCGCCGGGGACGATCGCGACATCGTCGAATCCCCACGCCTGTTCGAGGCTCTTCTTCTGCACGCCGGACTGAGCCGCCGCTACTTCCGCGTCGAGTTTCTCGTGGACGTCACCGGCTACCATCGACCACCCCTGATCCATGCAACGTTCGAACTGTGGACAGCAATTTCGCGGGATACACAAAGGCCCTCCGCGATGAAGGGCCCCTCTACGCACAAACTCCCCCCGGGTACGGAGGGAGGAAAGAATTTCATCTCAAACAATGAATCACCATGAATCAGCGGGAGATGATTTCCAAGGAGGCTAGCGCCCTCCCCGTGCGCGGTCAAGATCGAACTGCGCGTCACAGCCGATCGGCCATCAATCGTCAGCCAGCGTGGGCCGTGCGAGGGCTGCATGCTACGATCCCGCGCGATGCCCGAAACCATTCTCGTCTGCGTTGCCTGGCCGTACGCCAACACGCCCCTGCATGCCGGTCAGGTGGCCGGTTCGTACCTGCCGGCCGACATCTTCGCGCGGTACCACCGCATGAAGGGCAATCGCGTGCTGATGGTCTCCGGCTCCGATTCGCACGGCACCCCGGTGACGATCGTCGCCGAGCAGGAGGGCACGACACCGGAGGCGATCTTCGAGCGTAGCCATCAGAGTTTCCTCGACACGTTCGACGGCTTCGGCATCGACTTCGATCTCTTTACGCACACCGACACCGAGAACCACATCGAGACCTCGCAGGACATCTTCAACCGGCTCGTGGAGCGCGGATTCATCTACGAGGCTGAGCAGACGATGCTCTACGACCCTCAGGTCAGGCGCTTCCTCCCCGACCGCTATGTTGAAGGCACCTGCCCGTACTGCGGCTACGAGGATGCGCGCGGCGACCAGTGCGATGACTGCGGCCGCCCCGTCGATGCGCTCGAACTCGGCAACCCGCGTTCGAAGCTCTCCGACGCGACGCCAGAACCGCGCGACACGAAGCACTTCTTTCTCAAGCTCAGCGCCTTCAACGAGCAGCTCAAGGAGTGGGTCTCCGCGCAGGATCACTGGCGGCCTGCAGTGAAGAACTTCACCCTCGGCATGCTCGATGAGGGCCTGCACGACCGCGCGATCACACGTGACATCGAGTGGGGCGTCCCTGTGCCGATGGAGGGCTACGAGGCCAAGCGCATCTACGTCTGGTTCGAGGCCGTGATCGGGTACCTCTCGGCGACGAAGGAGTGGTTCGCGACAAACGATGACCCGGACGGGTGGGAGGCGTTCTGGAAGGACCCGGCGGCGAAGACCGTCTACTTCCAGGGCAAGGACAACATCACGTTCCACACGCTGATCTGGCCGATGATGCTGCTCGGTTACGAGGGATTGAACGTCCCCTACGACGTACCAGCGAACCAGTATCTGACCATGGGCCAGCGCCAGCTCTCTTCCAGCCGCAACTGGGCCGTCTGGATGCCTGACTACCTCGACCGTCACGACCCCGACCCGCTGCGCTACATGCTGACCGCGATCATGCCGGAGACGTCCGACTCCGACTTCACGTGGCAGGAGTACGTGCGCCGCAACAACGACGAGCTGCTCGCCCGCTGGGCCAACCTCGTGCACCGCGTGATGACGCTCACCCGTCGCAACTTCGACGACCGCGTCCCGGAGCCGCCTGCCGAGCTGGCGCCCGAGTCGACCGCACTGCTCGCGAGCGTCGACGCCGCCTACGACGTCGTTGGCGGGGAGATCGAGGCGGTGCACATGCGCGCCGCGCTGACAGCCGCGATGGGGATCGCACGCGAGGCGAACCAGTACCTCGATGAGCGCGAGCCGTGGAAGGCCGTGAAGACGGACCGCGATTCGGCCGCTGAGACGCTCTACGTCGCCGTCAACGTCGTCAGCGGCATCGCGACGCTGCTGCAGCCGTTCCTACCCTTCACTTCGCCACAGGCGTGGGCATTTGCCGGCAATGAAGGCGACATCCAGGCCGCCGGCTGGCTGCGCAGCGAGATCGCGCCCGGTACCCCCCTGCCCGAGCCATCGCCGCTCGTCCAGAAGCTCGACGCCGCGCTGGCCGACGAGGAAGAAGCACGGCTGGGCCAGTGACCCTGAGCGCGCCTCTGATCGACGCACACGCACACACCTGGTCTCGCGAGTTCGAGCGCGACTACGACGCGACGATCGACCGCGCATGGGACGCCGGGCTGACTGCCGTCGTCGAGGTCGGCACCGACAGCGAGACGAGCCTGCGCGCGCTCGCCCTGGCGCAGGCCGATAGTCGCGTCTATGCCGTCGGCGGGCTGCACCCGCACTCCGCGAAGCAGCTGCCGGAAGAGCGCGCCGCGCTGCGCACGCTCTTCGAGGGCGGCGAGTTCGTCGGCATTGGTGAAATCGGGCTGGACTTCTATCGCAACCTCTCGCCGCCGGAGGTGCAGTACGAGGCGCTGCTCTGGCAGCTCGATCTCGCGCGCGAGCTGTCGCTGCCGGTGGTGATTCACTCGCGCGACGCGGACGAAGACTGCTTCGCTGTCCTCGCTGAGTGGTCACGCAAGAGCGGCCGCTACCTGGGCGCGGAACGTGAGATCGGGATGATGCACTGCTACGCGGGCGACGCGGAACTGGCGCAGCGCTACCAGGACATCGGATTCCTGATCTCGGTGCCGGGCACCGTCACCTACGCGAACAACCAGCGAGGGCGCGAGGTGGCGCGCTCCATTCCGCTGGGCGCTATGCTGGTCGAAACCGACTGCCCGTACCTCACGCCGCAACCCCATCGAGGTTCGCGGAATGAGCCGTCGTACGTACTGCGGACGGCGCAGGAGGTCGCGGATCTGCGCGGTTGCTCCCTCGATGAGGTAGCTACGGCGACCGCCAACAACGCGGCGAGGCTGTTCGGGTTCACGATATGACGCTGGCGACGACTCGAGATATCGACCATGGGGTCTTTGGCGGCGTCTGCGCAGGATTCGCGGCCGACCGCCAGCTGAGCTTGCGTGTCGTGCGAGCACTCACCGTGGCGCTCTCGATCCTCACCGGTGGACTCGTCGCGTTCGCCTACGTCGTGCTCTGGCTGCTCCTCCCCGCAAGGGACGATCGCTCGATCGGATCACCAATCGCCACGGCAGCAACGGAGGCGCCCGCACCTGCAGGTGTTGCATCCCGACCACCATCTACGATCGCCTCCGCGACGCCGTCGCAGCTCTACGGTCCGGTGACCGACGACCTGCCGTTGATCGACGAGAGGCTGCTCTCGCTCGCGAACGACGAGATGCCGTGGCTACGCGAGATGATGCAATCGATGCTCAAGGGCGGCGGCAAGAAGATGCGGCCCGCGATGGCGCTGCTGGCCGGTCGCTACGGTACCTACAACCTCAAGGTGCTCGTCCCGCTCGCCGCCAGCGTCGAATTGCTGCACACGGCGACGCTGGTACACGACGACGTGATCGATGAGGCGGCCGAGCGGCGCGGCAATCCGACCGCTGCGGCGCTCTTCGGCAACTCCGCCAGTGTGATGCTCGGCGACTATATGTTCGCGCATGCCGCTGAGTTGATCGCCAGCACCGACAACACGCGCGTCGTCCGTCATTTCGCTCGCACGCTCGGTCGAATGGCCGCTGGCGAGCTGCAGCAGGACATCACCGCCTTCGAGTACTCGGAGGACGTCGAACGTTACATGGACCGCATTGGCGGCAAAACCGCCTCGCTCTTCGCGACAGCGGCGGAAGGTGGCGCGATCGTCACCGGCGCGCCGGAGGAGCACATCGACGCGCTGCGCCATTATGGCGAGTCGTTGGGGATGGCGTTCCAGATCGTAGATGACCTGCTCGACTTCACAGGGGACGCCGAGGAGATGGGCAAACCGATCGGTTCCGATCTGCGCGAGGGCACGATCACGCTGCCGGCGATCTTCTACATGCAGAAGCACCCCGGCGACAACGCGGTGAAGCGCGCCTTCGACGATGTCGACCGCGAGCAGAACTTCGCGCAGGCGATCGAGGAGATCCGCAGCTCGGGTGCGCTCGATGAAGCGGCGCAGGCGGCCCATCGTTTCGGCGATCGCGCGCGTGAGGCGCTCAGTGCGCTGCCACCCGGCGAAGAGCGCGAGAAGCTCGACGGTCTGATCGATTACGTGATGGAGCGGCGCAGCTAGTCGCCCCGCCCCGCTCGTCTCGACTACTCAGCCTGCCCAGCCTGTTCAGCGAGCCCCGCTCGGCGCGCCTCAGTCACGAAGTGCTGACTCGTCAGTTCGCGTTCCGCGACCGATTCCATCAGCTCATGCATCACCCGTTCGAGGCGCGCGGCCAGCTCCGGCGTGAGCCGAATGCGCGCGGCCTCCTCGTACGACCCATCCTGGTAGGCACGCAGCACCTTCAGCGTCGTGGCGTCGATTGCACCGGCCTCGGGGTGCGACGACCGGCAATCGCGGCAGACCACGCCGCCCGACGTCGATGACCACGATGCGGCATCGGCATCGACCGCGTTGCGGCAACTGATGCACTCGTACCATTCCGGGCGGAAGCCGCTCTCGGCCAGCAGCTGCAACTCGAACCAGCGGATCACGAGCTGCAACCCGTCCCCACGCGCCAGCCGTACCAGTGAGGAGTGCACCAGCTCGTACAGCGACTGTGCCTCCTGATGCTCGACCGTGAAGCGATCCGCAAGGTCGGTGATGTACATCGCCGTCGTCAGTCGCTCGAGGTCGTCGTGTAGCCCCGCGAAGGCGTCGACCGTCTGCGCCTGCGTGACGATGTCGAGGTTGCGCCCATGCGCCAGCAGCACCTCGACGTGCATCGCCGGTTCGAGGTGGCCGGCGAGCTTGCTGCGCGGTCTCAGCGCGCCCTTGGCGACCGCGTCGACCTTGCCGCGGCCGGGCGTGAGCAGCGTGACGATGCGGTCGGCGTCGCCAAGCCGTCGATGGCGCAGCACCACCGCCGGCGTCTTCGTCACGCGTGGCGGGCGACCGGGCATCGAGCGCGCTCCCCGTTCCGCTAGCGCCGACGGCCCTGGCGAGCCCTGACGATGTCAGCGGCACCGAGACCGACCGAGACCCAGAACGCGACCTGCAGCGCGGCGAACAGCGCGTTCAGCGCCGGAGCCCTCACCAGCGCGAAGAGAAAGAGCATGAAGACGAATGTGTAAAAGAACCAGCGCACGGCGCGCGGCAGGCCAACGAGCGAGAGCGTCAATCGCGCCAGCCAGACCAGCATCTCAGCTCACGTCCTGTCGGAACTCGATCGCCCGTCCCAGCGTGAGGTCGTCGGCGTACTCAAGGTCGGCTCCGGCAGGCAGCCCACGCGCGAGGCGGGTGACGCGGATTTCGAGCGGCCCGAGCAAGCGAGCGAGGTACATCGCGGTCGCCTCGCCCTCGAGGTTTGGGTTTGTCGCCACGATTACCTCGGCCACCTCGGTATCACTGTCGCGCAGGCGCGCCAGCAGTTCAGCGATCTTGATCTCCTCGGGGCCAATGCCGTCGGCGGGCGAGATCACGCCATGCAGTACGTGAAAGAGTCCACGGAAGCCATCGGTGCGCTCGATCGCGAGCACGTCGAGCGGCTCCTCAACAACGCAGAGCACGGTGCGGTCGCGAGAGCTGTCCGAGCAGACGCCGCACGGCGAGTGCTCCGCGACGTTCTGGCAGCGCTCACAGAGCACGACGCGCTCTTTCACGTCGAGCAACGCCTCGGCGAGCGAGCGCGCCTCCTCCTCGGAGGAGCGCAGCACGTGGTAAGCCAGCCGCTGGGCGGACTTCGGTCCAATGCCGGGCAGGCGATGGAAGGCCTCGATCAATCGCGTGATCGGCGATGCGACGGATGAGCGTGCAGGGTCAGGCAACCGCGGCTACTCCGTGATCCGCTCGGCGCCGAGCTTCAGCGCCTCCTCGACGAGGTGTCCACCGACGTTCGGTCGCGGCATCGTGGCGGCCTGGCTCGCACCGCTCAGTTCTTCCCAGAGCACCGGCACGACCTCAACGCTGCGGCCGACGGCAGCGCTCATCGCCTCGGTGATCGCCGTCATCACTTTACCCGAGTCGAGCGTGCGCATCTGATCGACGTGGGCCGGAAACCGGAATCCGATTTCCACGGTGTCGCCATCAAACGTGCGGATGTAACACTGGGAGTTCAGCAGCGCGCCCGCACGCAGATTCCCCTTCCGCGCCTGCTCGCGAATCGTCTCCCAATTGCCACGCAACTCGACCAGCTCCGGCGATGGCGTCCCCTCATCCGGGGGTTCGAACGTCGACGCACGCGAACGCGCCGCTGCTGGCGCCTTCTCCGGTGCCGGGGACGTGGGCGGCTGCTCGGGCTGCCTCGCGGGCTCGTCGGGTGCCGCAGCAGTCGGAACGTCGCGGGCTGGTTCGCGCTCGGGCTCGCGTGCGTCCCCGGGTGCAGCATCCGCAGTCGGAGCATCGTCCGCTGCCGCTGCGGGCGGCGCACTCGACGGCGGATCGGGCGGTCGGGGTGGCGGCGTCGTCTCTCGCTGCTGCCGCTCTCGCTGTTGAGGTTGGCGCTGCTGAGGTTGGCGCTCGCGAGGGGCGCGGTTCGCAGCCGCCTCAGACGCCCGTTGTGCGGGGGCTGACGTCGCTGCTGGCGCGGCCTCGGCTACCGCCAGCGTTGCGAACGCGATCTCGGCGGGAAGCGAGTCGTAGGCATCGCCGCGGAAGTCGAGCGAACCGAGCGCGCGCAGCGCGGCAACGACATCGGCAGTGGAGACGTCGGCAGCTACCTCACGCAGCTCGGTCAGTTCGTTCTCGGCAAGTCCGACGTCAGTGGCACCGGCCTTGATCAGCAGCGTCGCGCGTAGCGCAGCCACGACCTGTCGCATGAAAGCACGCACCTCGAGTCCGTCGTCGCTCGCAGCAGCGAGGATGTCGAGCCCATCAGCGAGATCGCGCGTCACCGCGGCGCGAGCGAGTGCGGTCGCGCGATCATCGACGACCAGGCCGAGCCCGGCGCGCAGCACGTCAACACCGAGGTCGCCGCCGTGGTAGGCAACCATCTGGTCGAGCAGGTTGACGGCGTCGCGCAGCGACCCCGTCGCCTCACGGGCGATCAGTTCGAGTCCCGCATCCGCGACCGTAAGCCCCTCACCCTCGGCGATCACATGTAGCTGCGCGACAGTCGCCTCCAGCGAGATGCGCCGGAAGTCGAAGCGCTGGCAGCGCGAGAGGATCGTCGATGGGATCTTGTGGGGCTCAGTCGTCGCGAGCACGAAGATCACATGCGGCGGTGGCTCCTCGAGTGTCTTCAGGAGCGCGTTGAAGGCCGGCTCCGTGAGCATGTGCACTTCGTCGATCAGGTAGACCTTGTACCGCCCACGGCTGGGCGTAACGCCCGCGCTCTCGCGAAGCTGGCGCACCTCGTCGATGCCCCGGTTCGAGGCCGCATCGAGCTCGATCAGGTCGAGCGGCACGCCTTCGAGGTACGCGACGCAGCTCTCGCACTCGTTGTCGGGCTCACCCTCGATCGGTGAGGCGCAGTTCACGGCGCGCGCCAGGATGCGGGCTGAGGTTGTCTTGCCGGTGCCACGAGGGCCGGAGAAGAGGTAGGCATGCGCCGGCGAACCGGCCGCAATCGCGTTGCGCAGCGTGGTGATCACCGGCTCCTGGCCGTAGACGTCCGCGAAGTCGCGCGGGCGCCATTTCCGATACAGCACCTGCTGATCGTTCGGTCCAGGCAGCGCCGGAGGGGTCATCGACTCGTTCACAGTGGCCCCGCACACCCGAGGGGAGATCGGGCGAGAGCCAGTGTACATGAGGCCCCTGCCCCGCTCATCCGTCAGGCGTGTGAGTCATGCCCGCCGCCGGCGTGAATTTGCGGACCCAGTACCGCCTCTTCGCGCGCGCTCATCTTCGCGTCATCGTCGTCGCTCTCGTGGTCGTACCCCAGCAGATGCAGCACGCCATGCACGACGAGGTGACGCAGCTCTTCCTCGACGGTGAGCCCCGCGTCGCCGGCCTGCCGCGCCGCCATCTCGATGGAGACGGCGATGTCACCGATGTAGGTCGATTCGCCGGCGTCCGTCGGCATCGGTTCGTCGTCATCGTCGGCGAAGGAAAGCACGTCGGTTGGCGCATCGACATCGCGATGCTCGCGGTTGAGTCGCCACAGCAACTCGTCGCCTGCGAAGAGCAGTGTCAGCGCGCCATCCTCGATGCCCTCCGCGGCGAGCACGGATTCGATCAGCGCGACGTACGTCGCAGGTTCGATCCGCCCGCGAGCGGGACCATCGAGGTCGGCAGTGACGTCGTACGGCATGCGATCAGAGTACGGGGAACTTGGCGCGACGCGGGCTGCTACTGGAGCGCCTCTGCGGCGCGTCGGGCGGCCGAGATCAGTGGCTCGGGCACGAGGCCGAGCACCAGCACGCCGATCGCCATCGCACCGAGCAATACGCGGATCGCCTGCGTCGGGCGGATCGCCGAGTTCGCGGTCGGCTCATCAAGCACGATCGTGCGTGCCCAGCGCAGGTAGTAGAAGGCCGATATCGCCGTGTTCAGCACGGCAATGGCGACGAGCCAGACCAGCCACGTCTCACCGGCCTGCACCGCCGAGTTGAAGATGTAGACCTTGGCCAGGAACCCGGCCGTCGGTGGGATGCCGGTCAGCGAGAGCAAGGCCAGCACCAGCACGACCGCGATCACCGGCGAACGCTTCAGGAGGCCGGCGTACGCCGTGATGTTGTCCGAGCCCGTGTGATGCGAGACCGCGATCACGGCGGTGAACGCCGCCACGTTCGTCACCGCGTAGGCGGCGAGGAAGAAGAGGATGCCGGAAGGCCCGAGCGTGCTGCCCGCCGCGACCGCGGCGAGACCGACGGCGATGTTGCCTGCCTGTGCGATCGAGGAGTAACCAAGCAGCCGTTTGACGTCCGTCTGGAGCATCGCGGCGATGTTTCCGAAGGTCATCGAGAGGCCCGCGAGCACCGCGAAGAGGATCGCCCAGTCCTCGCTGATGAACGTGCCGCCGCCACCGAGGCCCGCGTAGAAGACCCGCAGCACAATCGCGAATCCCGCGGCCTTCGAGGCGACGGAGAGGAAGGTCGTGACCGGGGTCGGCGCGCCCTGGTAGACGTCCGGCACCCATGCGTGGAAGGGCACGATCGCGAGTTTGAAGCCGAGCCCCGCCGTGACGAGCACAAACGCAAGGACCAGCGCGAGCCACGTGCCGGCGTCGCCCTCCACGACGAAAGCCGCGATGCCATCGAGCGAGGTCGTGCCTGCGAGGCCGAAGAGGAACGCGAACCCGTACAGCAGCACCGCAGCGGCGACGGCGCCGGTCAGCAGATACTTCAGACCAGCCTCCGACGAGCGATCATCGCGACCGATGCCTGCGAGCACGAACTGCGAGATCGAGGTCGTTTCAAGCGCGATGAAGATGGCAATCAGGTCGTTCGACTGCGCCAGCAGCAGCATCGCCCCCGCGGAGACGAGCAGCAGCGCGTGGAACTCGCCACGTTGGGCGATGCGGTCGGTGAACTCCGCTGCCACGATCGTCACGACCGACGTGATCGCGATGATCAGGAAGGCGAAGTAGAGCGCGAAGCGGTCGAGCACCACCGCACCCTCGAAGGCTTCGAGCGTCGCGTCGGCGTTGCCGGACGCCTGGTGCCAGAGCGCGTAGCTGAACGCGACGGCGAGCGCGACGAGCGTGAGAACCCGCGTCGGCGCGCGGCGGTCGACGAGGTCGGCGGTCAGCACGACGCCGGCCCCGGCGAAGAGCGCGGCGGCCGGGCCGATGGCGTGTAGCTGTTCCCACGGTCCGGAGACTGGCATTACGTCGTCCCCACGATCGCGATGATCGGCGCGATGCCGCTTTCGACGGCGTCAGTGAGCACACGCGGGAAGACGCCGACGCCGATGATCGTGATCAGCATCCCGGCCATCAGCGTGCGTTCCCACCACGATGTTGCGTCAGTGAGGTGCTCCCAGCGGTCATCGGCCGGGCCCATGAAGACGCGCTCCATCATCCAGAGGATGTACCCGGCTGCGAGCACGACGCCCGAGACTGCGGCGATCGTCGCCGCAGGATGCTCACCGAGCGATCCGAGGAAGACGGTCAGTTCAGCGACGAATCCGCTCAGCCCGGGCAGACCAAGGGAGGCCAGTCCGGCCACGACCATCACGACACCGATCAACGGCATGCGGTGCATCAGACCGGTCATCTCCGAGATCTCGCGGGTGTGCGTGCGGTCGTAGACGAGGCCAACCATGACGAAGAGCAGGCCGGTGATCGTGCCGTGCGTGAACATCTGCAGCGCCGCGCCGGAGAGCCCGAGCGGGGTCAATGCGGCGACGCCGAGCAGCACGAAGCCCATGTGCGAGACGGACGAGTAGGCGACCAGGCGCTTGAGGTCGGTCTGGCGCAACGTCAGGATCGCGCCGTAGACGACCGAGAAGCCGGCGATCGCCGCCAGCAGCACGCGGAAATCGCGCACCTCGTTCGGCAGGATCGGCAACACGATACGCAGGATGCCGTAGCCGCCCATCTTCAGCAGCACGCCGGCGAGCATCACGGAGACGGCGGTCGGTGCGTCGGTGTGCGCATCGGGCAACCACGTATGCACGGGGAAGACCGGCAGCTTTACGAGGAAGGCGGCCATGATCGCCCAGAAGACGGCCCACAGCGGCACCAGCGCGGTCGTCGGCGGGTTCGCGGACAACTCGGCGATGTCGAACGTGCCGGCGGTGAGGCCGAGCACGAGGAAGCCGACGAGCATCAGTGCCGACCCCGCGATGGTGTACAGCAGGAACTTCATCGCGCTGTATTCCTTGCGACCGGAGCCCCAGATGCTGATCAGCAGGTACATCGGCAGCAGCTCCAGCTCCCAGAAGAAGAAGAACTGGATCAGGTCGAGCGAGAGGAAGACGCCGGAGACGGCCGTCTCCAGCACGAGCAGCCACATGAAGTACTCGCTGACGCGTAGGTCCACGCGCCATGAGACGAGCACCGCGGCGAGTGAGAGCAGCCCCGTCAGCAGCACCATCGGTGCTGAGAGGCCATCGACGCCGAGGAAGTACTGCACGGTGAAGCCGGCATCCTGCGCGTCGATCCAGACGAAGCGGTCGACGAACTGATAGCCCTCGACGCCGGTGTCCGAGTAGAGCCGCGACATAAACGTCGCGAAGATCACGACCGAGACCGCGAAGGCGAGCCCGCTGAACGTCAGCGCGATCCAGCGCGCCTCGTCCTTCTTCTCGTTCGGCGTGATCGCAAGGATCGCGGCACCAACGATCGGCAGCAGCAGGAAGAGCGTCAGCATCTACACGCCCAACCAATCACGTAGCCGGTCGAGTTGGTCCGCCCGTAGCCCGAAGAGCAGCGCCGTCGCGACGACGACGCCGATCAGCATCAGCGAGGTGTAGGCCTGCATCTGCCCCGTCTGCACGCGGCGGGCGGCATCACCAGCCGTGCGCGTCGCGAGGCCGATGCCGTTGACGACGCCATCGACGACATAGCGGTCGAAGAGACTCGCCGACGCGCCGACGCCGCCGAGCAGCACGCGCCGCACGAGCACGGTCTCGGCGATCGTGTCCATGTAGTACTTGTTCTCGACGACCGAATGTACCGGTGCCAACCGATCGAGCAGTACTTCAGCCTTCGGCTGGCGCGCGTAGTAGATCGCGGCAGCGAGGCCGATGCCACCGAGCGCGAAGACGGTTGAAACCGCAAGTACGAATGAGTCGATGTGGAACTCGAACGGGTGCTCGACGTGTGGCAGCGCACCCTGCACGAAGACGCCGAAGTCGCCGCCGAGGTTGACCCAGCCGATGCCGATCGCCGGCACCGCGAGGATTGCGAGCGGTGCCCACATCGCGCGTGGCGACTCATGCGGATGTGAGGGGTCGGAGCCGTGGCCCGGCTCCTCGGGCGGCTCGCCGCCGCGGTACTCGCCGAAGAAGGTGAGGAAGATCGCGCGGAACATGTAGAAGGCCGTCATCCCCGCCACGGTGACGCCAACCCAGAACAGCAGCGTGTTGTGGTTGTACGCATCAAGCAGGATCTCGTCCTTGCTCCAGAAGCCCGCCAGCGGGAAGACGCCCGAGAGCGAGAGCGCACCGATGATGAACGTCCAGAACGTGATCGGCATGCTGTGGCGCAGACCGCCCATGCGTCGCATGTCGAAGGTGTTCGTCGCGTGGTTCACGGAACCGGAACCGAGGAAGAGCAGCGCCTTGAAGAAGGCATGCGTGAAGAGATGGAAGATCGCCGCCACGTACCCGCCGAGGCCGAGCGCCATCACCATGTATCCGAGCTGCGAGATCGTCGAGTAGGCAAGCACGCGTTTGATGTCGGTCGCGACGATACCCATCGTCGCCGCGAAGATCGCGGTGAAGCCGCCGATGTAGGCGACGGTGCTGGTGACCTCGGATGGTGCGGCCTCGAACGAGGGAAAGAAGCGCGCGATCAGGTAGACCCCGGCGACGACCATCGTCGCGGCGTGGATCAGCGCGGAGACCGGCGTCGGGCCCTCCATCGCGTCCGGCAGCCAGATGTGCAGCGGGAACTGCGCCGACTTGCCGACGGCACCGGCGAACAGCCCGAGCGTGAAGCCCGCGAGCACCGCCGATGAGAGGTGCTCCGCGCCCTCGTTGATCGCGGCGATCTCGAAGGTGCCGGTCTTCGTCCAGATCAGCAGCACGGCGAGCATGAAGCCGAAGTCGCCGAAGCGCGTAACGATGAATGCCTTCTTCGCCGCCGCAGCTGCCGAGGGCTTGTGGAACCAGAATCCGATCAGCAGGTACGAGGCGAGGCCGACCAGCTCCCAGTGCACGAAGAGCTGGAGCAGGCTCGCCGAGACGACCAGCCCGAGCATCGCCGCAGTGAAGAGCGACATGTAGGCGAAGTAGCGGGCGTAGCCGGTGTCGCCGTCCATGTAGCCGGTCGAGTAGATCTGCACCATCAGCGAGACGCTGGTGACGACGACCAGCATCACCGCGGTCAAACCATCGAGGCGGACGCCCAGCACGACTTCGAGGTCGAAGAGCGTGAGCCACTCGTGCATCGGGAAGCCGAGCGCGACGCCATCGACGTCGAGCGAGGTGTCGAGCGCCCAGAGCGCGAGCAGCCAGGAGAGCCCGACGGCGGCGATCGTCAGCCGGCCCGCGTGCAGCGGGCGGTTGCGCAGCGCCGCGCCGATCACGACGAAAGACGCGAGCGGTGCGAGGTAAATCGCCCAGACCGCGATCTCTGGAATCTCAGGAAGCAACATCAGCGCATCAGATCTTGTTCATCACTTCGCGGGCGATGTGGGTCTTGCCGTCCGGCACCCAGATCTCGCGCGAATCTCGCATCGAACCAACGTCGGTGGGCGGAACGACGCGGACCGAGAGGCCCTGCGCCGAGAACAGTTCCTGCCAGATCGTGGCGGCGTAGCCGTCTGGCAGGTCGAGGAACTTCACCCACATCGCGTGCCCCCTACCAGCGCATCAGGTTGATGCGATCGAGGTCGACGGTCTCGCGACGCCGGTAGACCAGCACGGCCATCGCCAGCGCCACCGCGGCTTCCGCCGCCGCGACCGTGAGCACGAAGACGACGAAGGCGTGACCCGCGAGCGGATCAATGCCGTTCGCCTCGAAGCGATCGCCAAAGCGCGCGAACGCGACAAAGGCGAGGTTGACGGCGTTCAGCATCAGCTCGACGCCCATCAGCACGGCGATCGCGTTGCGCTTCGAGAGCGCGATCGCGATGCCGATGCCGAAGATTACGCCGGAGACGGTGAGGTAGTGGGCGAGCTCGATGCTCAGGGTCTCGGGGATGCTCATCAGGCGTCATCCTCCTGCACGAGCATGATCGCGCCGATCAGCGCGGCCAACAGCAGGATCGACGCAACCTCGAAGGCGAGCAGGTAGCGGCCGAGCAGCAGGTCTCCGACGGCACCGACGGTCGTCGGGAAGCGGTCCGCATCGAGGTCGGCGAGCACGCTCCACTCGACGTCGTTCGCCACGAACGCGACGCCCATCGCGACCGCGAGCCCGAGCACCACGCCGGGCATGGCGTAGAGCGAGTTGGCGTTGTCGCGCGAGGACATCGGCGTGAGCATCACGGCGAAGACCATCAGGATCGAGACGGCACCTGCGTAGATCAGGATCTGCGCCACGGCGATGAAGTCGGCGGAGAGCGTGATGAAGAGACCCGCCATGCCGAGGAACGAGAGCACGAGGAAGACGACGGCGTGGATCAGGTTGCGCGAGAGGAAGACGGCCAGCGCGCCACCGACGGTGACGGCCGCGAGGATCCAGAACGCCGCGATGATGCCTGCGCTCTCCATTAGCGGCTCCCCGCTGCATCGGGGGCTGCGGCGACGCTGCTAATACGCTGCGCCTCCTTCAGGCCGCCGACGGTGCCGTGGAGCGTCGGGTGCATCAACGGCTCGGTCTCGGGACGGTAGCCGAGCGCGCGTGACCAGCCTCGCAGCAGCACAGCGGCGATCACGATGTTGCCGATG
This sequence comes from Dehalococcoidia bacterium, assembly GCA_036013055.1. Lineage (GTDB taxonomy): Bacteria > Chloroflexota > Dehalococcoidia > UBA2979 > UBA2979 > SHYR01. The sequence goes on from DASCQM010000004.1 coordinate 23,832, forward strand.
GTGAAGAGGCCGAGCGAGATGAACTCGTTGACGTCCCAGCGGGCGAGGATCGATGCCTCGACGGCGACGATCAGGACGTTGAGGATCGTCAGCGGAATCAGGTACTTCCACGCGAACGCCATCAGCTGGTCGAGACGGAAGCGGGGCAGCGTGCCACGCAGCCAGATGAAGACGAAGTACATCATCGCCATCTTCACGCCAAAGATCATGTACGGCGGGAGCAGCGTGTTCTCGAGCCCGAAGAGCGACCACCCGCCGAGGAAGAACGTCGCCACCAGCGCCCCAACCGCGAGCGCGTTGCCGAGCTCGACCGCGAGGTAGAGGCCGAACTTCATCCCCGAGTACTCCGTGTGGAACCCGGCGACGATCTCCGACTCCGCCTCGGCGATGTCGTTCGGTGTGCGGTTCAGCTCGGCGGTCGCCGAGAAGAAGAACGAGAACAGCGCGAGCGGGAGCAGCGGCGCGAGCCAGAGGTTGTGATCGGACTGCCAGGCGACGATATCGCCCAGATTCATCGAGCCAACGATCAGCACGATCGCGAGTAGCGAGAGGCTCTGCGGGATCGCGTACGAGATCATCATCGCGATCGTCCGCATCGCACCCAGCAGAGCGTAGTGGTTATTCGATGACCAGCCGGCCATGAAGATCGCCAGCGTGCTCAGCGAGCCCACAGCGAGGATGTAGAGCACGCCGACGTTTACGTCGAGGTAGGTCATGTTCGGCGTCCACGGCATCACACCCCAGACCAGCATCAGCGGGATGAAGATCAGCACTGGTGGCAGGTAGTAGAGGAAGCGGTCGGCACCCTCCGGGATCAGCGTCTCCTTCTGGATCAGCTTCAGCGCGTCGGCCAGCGGCTGCAGCAGCCCATAGGGGCCGACGCGGTTGGGGCCGCGTCGCACCTGGATGCGCGCCAGCAGACGGCGCTCCGTCCAGACGAGAATCAGCAGCACGATGCCGATGAAGTTGAGGATCGCGAATGCGCCAATGAAGCCAGTCGCGATGTACGACATCCAGTGGTCGCCGAGGAAGCCGACCGAATCGAATCCCGAGGGCAACGAAGCGTTCTGCGTATCGAGCCACGCGGTCAGTTCGCGCATCCCGATGCCGAGATCGCGGAAGTCGTACCACTTGTCGTCGAGCGACCCGTTCACGATCAGGTAGCCGAGGAAGACGTTGAACGCGTTGCTCACGACGAAGAACACGATCGCCGCGACGAGCAGCACCCTCGAACGCGGGCGCGGGATGCGTTCGCGGATCCCCGTCGGGAAGTAGGCAGGCCCCATCACCCGCAGGCGCGTGACCGCGGCGACCGGATTGATCATCGGTCGACCTCCCCGAGCACGATGTCGATCGAGCCGAGAGCCACGACCGCATCTGGCAGCGAGGCACCCACGGCCATGTCGCGCAGCAACGAGAGATTGATCAACGAGGGCGGGCGGATGTGGAAGCGGTATGGGGCCGGGCCACCGTCCGAGACGAGGTAGAACCCCAGCTCTCCTCGCGGCCCCTCGACGCGCGAGTAGACCTCGCCCGGCTCGGGCCGGATCGCCAGCGGGATGTCGGTCTTGTGCGCGCCGGAGGGCATATCGTCGAGCGCCTGCCGGATGATGCGGACGGACTGCCGCACCTCTTCCATGCGCACCATGAAGCGGTCGTACGAGTCGCCCTGCTGGGTGACCGGGATCTCAAAATCCATGCGGTCGTAGACGGCGTAGGGCTCGGCCTTGCGCAGGTCCCACGGCACGCCGGAAGCGCGCAACATCGGCCCGGTCAGCGACGCGTTGATCGCGTCTTCCGCGGAGATCACACCGACGCCACGGGCGCGTGCGATAAAGATCTCGTTGTCGACGATCAGTTCGTTGTACTCGTCCAGTCGATCCGGCAGCTCGTCGATCAGCGCGTTGACGGCGGGGTAGAACTCGTCCGGCGGGTCGTAGGCGACACCACCGATGCGCATGTAGTTCGTCGTCAGCCGCGCGCCGCAGGTCATCTCGAAGAGGTCGAGGATCTTCTCCCGCTCGCGGAACATGTAGAGCAGCGGCGTCTGCCACGCACCGGCGTCGCTGACGATCTGGCCATTCGCCATCGCGTGGCTCGCGATGCGCTGCAGCTCGGCGAAGATCACGCGCAGGTAGGACGCCCGGTCGGGCACCTCGACGCCAGCGAGCTTCTCGGCGGCGAGGCAGTAGCCGAGGTTGTTCGACATCGCCGCGAGGTAGTCAGTGCGGTCGGTGAACGGAATGTTCTGGGTGTAGGTGCGCTCTTCGGCCAGCTTCTCCATCGATCGATGCAGGTACCCGACGACCATGTCGATGTCCTCGATGCGCTCGCCGTCCATGACGACGCGGATGCGGAAGACACCGTGCGTCGATGGGTGCTGAGGCCCGATATTGAGGACGTACGGCTCGGTCGCAGCGGTCATCGGACGGGCTGCTCCGGGTTCTCGTACGGAAAGCCCGGCAGACCCGGGTGGTGCCCCTGCACCTGCAGGAAGTCCTTGCGCAGCGGGAATCCGGGATAGCCCTCCCAGAGGAAGAGCCGCCGCAGGTCCGGGTGGCCGTCGAAGCTGATACCCATCAGGTCGTAGACCTCGCGCTCCTGGAGCAGCGCGCCGCGGTAGACGCCGTAGACGCTGGGCAGGGACGGCTCGTCGCGGTCGTCGACGATCGCCTTGACGACGATCTGGTGGTTCTGGTCGAGCGATTGCAGGTGATAGACGACCTCGAATCGGTCGCTGCGGTCGACCGCGCAGAGGTTCGAGAGCTGCGCGGCATCGAGGTCGGCGTCGTCGTGCAGCCAGCGCAGGGCATCCTCAATGCGGTTCGGCGCAACCTCAACCCACTCGTCGGTCGAAGCGGCGACGGCACCCTCAACCCCCTCGGCGAGGCGGCGGGCGACATCGTGGCCCTCGAGCTGGCGCGATCCTCGCGGCAAGTTAGCGCCACTCCAGCGCGCGACGTCGCCAGGCGTAGGCCAGCCCGAAGGCCAGCACGCTGATAAAGACGACGGCCTTCACGAGCGAGCCGAGGTCCAGCTCGGCGTGTCGTACCGCCCACGGGTAGAGGAAGATCACCTCGACGTCGAAGATCACGAAGCCGATCGCGAAGAGGTAATAGCGGGCGTTGAACTGACCCCACGCCGTCCCCTCGCTCTCAACGCCACACTCGTACGTCGCGTTCTTCACCGGGTCGGGGTGTTCGGGGCGGATGCGCAGGCGGTAGAAGAGCTGCGAGGCGATAAGCGGCAGCGCGGGAAACGCGAGCGCGAACAGGAGCAGGAACGCGATCCGCCCGTATTCTTCAGTGATCACGAGATGTCCCCTCACGGCCTGAACGCGGCGGCCAGCGAACGCTCGCGACCTTAGGTCAACATGAATCTGAAATCGTCGCGACACTAGCACGGGGTATGACTGGGTTCAACGAATCGCCGGGAGCGGCGAGCGCTCGCCCCTCCCGCGCCACACGACGGCCCGCGATGTTGACCGCCCAGTCAGGGCCAGCGTAGAGTTCGCGGCGGTCGCGACAGCGACGCGCGAACCAGGCCTCTGTGGGTCTTCTGACCCGCTGCTTCGATCTAGCAATGCTCCCCAAGAGCTTGCCGATAGGCTCGGTCGCCGTTGCTGCGCTGCCTCCCCACGGTGCTCCAGGGGGACCGTTTCACGGAGCGCGAAGTAGAGGAAGCGCCGTTGGCCGACTACAACAAGCCGATTCCGAATCCCGACCCGTTCGTCTCCAAGCCTTATTGGGACGGCGGCAAAGAGGGCAAGCTGATGCTCCCCCGTTGCACCACGTGCAACAAGGTGCATTTCTATCCCCGCACCATCTGCCC
>DASCQM010000005.1:0-15402 GCA_036013055.1 Dehalococcoidia bacterium
GATAGGAACCGGGGAACGGGATGCCGTAGACGCCCTCATCCTCCGCGATCAGGGTGTTCAGGATGCCGTACTGCTTGATCACCGCCGAGTCGTCGTCGGCGAGCAGGTGGAAGTCGATGTCGTTCTGCTCGGCGAAGGCGGCCTGCGCGTCCTGGCGGTCATAGCTGATCGCGAAGACCTCGATGCCGGCGGTCGCGAATTCGTCCTTCTGCTGTTGCAGCTCCACGAGCTGCGTTCGGCAGTACGGTCACCAGCGAACCGATCGATGGAAGACGACCAACGCCTTCTTGCCCGATCGCGCGGCCGCGAAGTTGGTGGATTCGCCACGCTGGTTGACCAGCGTGAAGTCTGGCATCGGCTCGCCGATGGCAGGCCCGCTTGGGAAGTCGTCCGTTTCCGGCATGCGCCTGCCCGGCGGTGTCTCGGTCTTTTCTTGAGTCATGGTGTCTCCCTGCTCACGATCCTTGCGCGGCGGTGGCCCGGCATCTGCAACGGCCGTCACGTTCGCGTCAAGGTCACCGCAAGCCTATCAGGCGTGGGAACTACCCAGCCCGCGAACTACACTGCCCGGCATGACGTTCGAGTTCCTCAACCCGGGTGGCGAGCCGCCGACCAGTGCCGGCGACGACGCGGACGTCGGCCCCTCGCTGCTCGCCCGCCTCGGTGGCCGCGAGGGCGTCGAGCGTGTCGTCGAGGCGTTCTATCGGCGCATCGAGGGCGACGAGGAGCTGCGCTCACTCTTCCCGGACGATCTCACCGGCGGGCGCGAGAAGCAGAAGCTGTTTCTGGAGCAGTGGCTGGGGGGCGAAGCTCGCTACTCCGACCTGTACGGGCACCCTCGGCTGCGTCGCCGGCACTTCCCATTCGTGATCTCGGAACGCGCGGCGGGGCGCTGGCTGCGCCACATGACAGAGGCGCTGCGCGAGTGCGACGCGAGCGCAGAGGTGGTGGGCGAGATGGTGAAGGCGCTGGCCCCGCTGGCGCACCAGATGATCAACGAGGGCGAAGACGTACCCCGCGAACCCCTCGAGGACTCAGTCCTGAGCTAGTCCGGCAGGCGCTCCGCGACGTGCATCGCGACGGTGCCAAGCATCATCACGCGCACCTTGCGCAGTTCGAACCCCGCGTTGCGCAGCCGCTGCGAGAATTCCTGCGGCGTGAGGAAATGGTCGACGGAGAGCGGCAGGTACTGGTACGCGCTGGAGTGGCCGGAGATCAGCCGCCCCAGCAGCGGGACGAGGTGGGCGAAGTGCAGCCGGATCAGCGGCCTGAGCAGCCCGCCGCCCAGCCTCGGTATCTCGAGCACGCCGATGCGGCCGCCCGGCTTCAGCACGCGGTGCGCCTCCGCCAGCGCGCGATCGAGGTCGGGGATGTTGCGCACGACGAAGGCGGAGCACCAGACATCGACGGATCCGTCCGCGAGCGGTAGTTGCGTCGCGTCGCCCAGCGCGAAGGAGCTCGCGCTCGACCCTCGCTGTGCCGCCTTCGTCCGCGCGTGGTCGAGCATCGAGGGGGCGAAGTCCAGCCCGAGCACTGCTTCCGCACCCGCCTCTTCGCAGGCGAAGGCGAAGTCGCCCGTCCCGCTGCCGGCATCGACCACTCGGTCGCCGGGGCGCACGATCAGACTGGCGACGAGCCGGCGCCAGGCGTGGTGGCGGCCACCGGTCATCAGCGTGTTCATCAGGTCGTAGCGGGCGGCGATGTCGCCGAACATGCGGCGCACGTAGGGCGCTCGGTCGGCGGTTTCGCCGAAGAGGTCGGTCGGCCCGGGCTCAGTCACGCGCATCCCTCGGATTGGCTCTCACCGCTGGAGCCTACGCCAGCCGGGTGACTGAGGGCAGGCACAGCGCGAACGCTCAGGTTCAAGTTGTGGATAACTTGCCTATACAGTTATGGCGAACAGTCGTTCGTTTGCTATACTCCCGCCACCCTCAAATCCCTCCCTGCGGATCGATGCTGATGCCGCTTCGCCTCCTGCCCTGGGCCCCCGAGTACGGCACTGCGATGCAGTTCGACGCCGAGAGCGGCGCCGACTCCAACACGACCGCGGACGCGGACGTCGAGGGCATCGAGTGGGCGCCCGTCGAGCCCGCCTCGGATCCGCCCGCGGCGCTGCAGATCATCGACGGCGTTCGTCGCGCCGAGGCGCACGCGATGGACGATGGGCCGGGCGGCGAGCCGCTGTTCGGGCTCTTCGGTTCCTTCGCCGTCGGCGCGGTGCGCTGCGAGGCGAGCGGCGCGCGCATCCTTGAGCCATACGTCAGCGTGCAGCGCCGCTACCTCCAGACCGGCGGCGAGCCGATCGACCGCGATGTGGTCGCCGGTGACGACGTGCTGCGCTTCGTCGCCGAGGTGCCGCCGAAGGCGACGACGTCGAACGAGCTCGTTGATGCGCTCAACCGCAAGATGCTCGACGAGGAAGCGAAGCTCGCCGAGGAACTCTCCGCGGACGACAGCGTGCTGACGCTGGTCGACGGGCCGCTGCGCAGCCTACGTTCGCCGGGCAAGCGGGTCGTCGGCTACATCAAGCGCATCCACAACTGGTACATCGATGCGGAACGCCTGCGCGTGCTCCCGGCGCTGGGCGTGGGCCAGCGCACCCCGCTGATGAGGCTCACTGATGACGCGGGTAACGAGCGGTACTCCTGGTTCATACGCATCGCCGACCTCGGCAGCCGCTACCACCACCTCGGCGGGATCATGCGGCTGGAGGCGCCCGGGTTCGCTCCACTGCCGGAGGCAACCGCGCTCGCCGACCAGTCGACGATGGCGTTGCCGCGACTCGCTTCGTCGCCGATCCGCGACCCCCGAGCGCCCCAGAACCTGACCCCTGTTGGCGCGCTGGAAACCGTGCTCACGCATCGCCTCGGCGACCGTCGCTGGCTGCGCCGGTTGCTCGCCGCCTCCGTCGGTGAGGGTGCCGATGCGGTCCACGCCGCAACCGTGCTACTGCGAGAAGGAGCCTGACGAGATGACCATCGCACGCGAGCAATCGAAGGGGGCAAGCAGCTCCGCTGCGCCAGTCGGGCCGGTCGGCCTCGTCCTCGGCACGGAGCAGGAAGCCTCGACGCCGCTCGGGTTCTGGGTCTACGTCGACCCCGATCGCTACCTCCAGCTCGATGATGTCGTGCACGTCACCTCGCAGCTCCCGGGTGGCGAGCCCGTGGAGATCTACGGCCTGGTGGATGAGGTGAAGGCGCACCAGGAAGGCGCGTCGTTCACCTCGGACGTGGGCCTCGTCAGCGAAGGTGTGCTGCCGGCGAAGGTGGTCGTGGCAGCGCACGTCTCGGTGACGCGCCTCGAGCCGGAGGTCTACGTCCCGCCGGTCCCCGGCAGCCCCGTGGAGATCGCGGAGGGTGAGACCCAGCGGGCGGCGCTCTTCTACGACGAGATGGATGAGACCTTCCCGATCGGCATCTCGCGCGCCGGGGACTCGCTCTTCGGCAACCTGCAGTTCCTCGATGGCACGAACGGCGCGCACGTCAACATCTCCGGCATCTCCGGCGTAGCGACCAAGACCAGCTACGCCACCTTCCTGCTGCACACGCTGTTCGAGGGCGGGGCGCTGGGCGAACGTGCCGCGAACTCGAAGGCGGTGATCTTCAACGTCAAAGGCGAGGATCTGCTCTTCCTCGACAAGCCGAACGCGAAGCTCGACGACACAGAGCGTGCGAAGTACGCGCAGCTCGACCTCCCGGCGACGCCGTTCCGCTCCGTCGGCTTCTTCGCGCCGGTGCGCGGCGGCGACCAGCCGATGCCCGAGACCGGGTCGCGCATCGAGGGTGTGACGGGCTTCTTCTGGACGCTGCGCGACTTCTGCGAGCGTGGCTACCTGCGCTACCTCTTCGCCGATGCCGACTCCGAGCTCTCGCAGCTCTCGTACGTCGTCGATGCCGTGGAGGCGGAGCTGCGCAAGGTCGCGAAGGCAAGCCCGCCGGGCGCGAACATCGTGATCGACGGTGCGGTCGTCCCGAGCTTCGAGGAGCTGCTGGAGGTGATCGAGCTGCACACCGACCCCGACGAGGAGCTTGGCGGGCGACGCTGGGCCGGGGGCTCGGGCAACAGCGCGGCCAGCATCGGCACGATTCGCGCCTTCATGCGCCGGCTGCGGGGCGCCTCTCGCCACGTCGGCAACCTGATCCGCGGCGACGAGTTCGCCGAGATCGACGCGGCCGACCATCGCATCGACACCGCCCGCAACCAGGTGACGGTGATCGACATCCACCGCCTGCACGACCGCGCCCAGCGCTTCGTCGTCGGAGTCGTGCTCAGCGAGCAGATGGAGGAGCGCGAGTCGCGACGCGGTTCCGACCGGCCCCCTCCCCTCTTCGTCGTCGTCGATGAGCTGAACAAGTACGCACCGCGCGATGGCCGCAGCCCGATCAAGGAGCTGCTGCTGGACATCGCGGAACGCGGGCGATCGCTCGGCGTGATCCTGATCGGGGCGCAGCAGACCGCCAGCGAGGTGGAGCAGCGCGTGGTTGGCCAGGCCGCCTTCCGCGTCGTCGGCCGCCTCGATGCCGCCGAGGCCGGGCGCAGCGAGTACCGCTTCCTCTCGGCTGCGGCGCGCGAGCGTGCACGGCTGCTGAAACCCGGCACGATGATCGTCAGCCAGCCGGAACTGCCGGTACCGCTGCTGATCCAGTTCCCCCGCCCCGCCTGGGCGACGCGACCCTCCGAGGTGGGTACAGGCGGGGACGCCGCCGACCCCTTCGCGCGGTTCGACGGCTAGCGCATGAAATTCCTCCACACCGCCGACTGGCACCTGGGCCGCACGATGCGAGGCAAGAGCCGCGCGTCGGAGCACGAGGCCGTGCTGGCGGAGCTGGTGGAGATCGCGAAGGTCGAACAGGTCGATGCGATGCTGGTCTGCGGTGACATCTGGGACACCGCGTCACCCTCGCCGGAGTCCGACCGGCTGCTGAACGAGGTGCTGCGCGAGTTCATCGGCCTGGGCGTCGATGTCGTGCTGATCGCCGGCAACCACGACAGCGCGCGCAAGCTCGATGCGCTCGGGCGGCTCTCGGAGCTGCTCGGCGTGCAGACGCAGGCCTTCGTCCGCCGCCCGGACGAGGGCGGCATCCTGACCGTGACGACAGCCGAGGAGACAGCCCGCATCGCGGCGATCCCGTGGGTGCAGGAAGGGCGCGTAATCGACGCCGTCGAGGTGCTCGGCCTCGCGCACGAGCAGCTCGAGAGCTACGCCCAGCGCACCGCGGAGCTCTACCGTGCGATGTGCGAACCGTTCTCCGACCGCGACGCTGCGAACACGATCAACATCCTCGCTGGGCACCTCTTCGTCGATGGCGCGCTGCTCGCGGCCGTCGATGGCTCCGAGCGACTGTTGCACATCGGCCAGGCCTATGGCGTCGCGCCCGCCGCCCTGCCCTCGACGCCCCAGTACATCGCGCTCGGCCACATCCACCAGCCACAGGAGGTGCTGAGTACCACCGCGCCCGCCGCCTACTCCGGCTCGCTGCTGCAACTCGACTTCGGCGAGCGAGAGCAGGAGAAGGTCGTGCGCATCATCGAGGCGCATCCCGGGCTGCCCGCGAAGCCGTACACCGTGCCGATCACGAAGGGCCGTCGACTGGTCGAGGTGCGCGGCACGCTCGACGAGGTCGTCGCGCGAGCGGACGAGGTTGCAGACGCCTACGTGCGCGTCGTGCTGGACGTCGATGGCCCGCAGCCGGGGCTGGCGCAGCGGGTGCGCGAGGCGATCCCGACCGCCGTCGATGTGCGGCTCGACTACCCGCAGCGGGACGGTGCGGAGCCGGAACCGGGCCTCGCCCACCTCAGCCCGCAGGATCTCTTTGCCACCTACTACCGATCGCAGCACGGTGCAGCACCGGCCGCGGAGCTGGTCGCGCTGTTCAGCGAGATGCTGGATGAGGCGGCGATCGAGCTGGCGCCGGTCGAGCACGCGCCGCAGAGTGACGCCGCCTCGTGAAGCCGATTCGCCTCGAACTGCTTGGGTTTACCGCGTTCCGTGACACCACAGTGGTCGACTTCGAGGATCGCCGGCTGTTCGTGATCACCGGCGCGACGGGCGCGGGCAAGTCCTCGCTGCTGGACGCGATGATCTGGGCGCTCTACGGGCAGGTGCCGCGCGTCGGCCGATCGACCAAGCAGCTGGTCACGCACGGCGAGAGTTCGATGTCCGTGCGGTTCGATTTCGAGGCGCGCGGACGCCGTTACCGTGTCAGCCGCAAGGCGCCCGCCGCCACCGGCACCCGGCTGGAGGTGATGGCGGAGGACGGCAAGTGGTCGCCGCTCTCCGATCGGTCGCGCGAGGTGACGGCGCAGGTGACGCACCTGCTGGGGCTCGACTACGCGACCTTCACGAAGACGGTCGTGCTGCCGCAGGGCGCGTTCGATTCCTTCCTGCGAGGCGACGAGAAGGACCGCCGCGCGATCCTCACCCGCCTGCTCGGCCTCGACACGTACGAGGCGGCCGGGCGAGCCGCGCGGACGCGCGCCGGCGGGGCGAAAAAGCTCGCCGAGTCGCTCCATGAGCAGCTTGCGCGCCTCACCCTCGCGGTTCCCGGCGCGGTCGAGCAGATCGAGCGCGAACGCGACGCGCTGACGGCGAGCATCGAGGGCGTGGAGGGCCGCCGCGAGCGTATCGCCGACCTCGGACGACTCGCCCGCGCCGCGGACGCGGACGCGAAGGCGCTAGGGACTGCCCGAGTCGCAGCAGATGCCGCAACTGCGGCGCTCGCTGCGGCGACGACTGGCGAGCAAGGTGCCAGCGAGACCGTGACCGCGGCCGAAGCGGCGACCGTGGCGCTCGCGAAGCAGCGCGAGGAGCTGGCGTACGACGCGGAGCAGCACGGGCGGTTGCGCGACCTAGCTGCCCTGCTCACGCATCGCGATGAGGCGCAGCGCGCCGTCGATGCCGCGCAGCGGGAACTCGTCACGATGGAGGCCCGCGAGCAGTCCGCCGCCGCTTCCGCCTCGCGGCATGAGCACGAGGCGAAGAGCGCGACAGAGTCGCTCGCGAAAGCCACCACCACGCTCGTCGATGCGGCCGGTGACGTGAGCAAGGAGCAGCAACGGCTCGCAACTGCCGCCGAGAAGGCCGTATCCGATGGGGAGGCTGCCACACAACAGGAGACGACACAGCAGGAGCGCGTACAGGCCCTCGAAACGCTCGCTACGCGCGCCGAAGCACTCGCGACTGAGCGGCTGGAGGCGGAAGCCGTGCTCGCCGACCTACGTAAGCACGTCACCGACGCGGAGACGACGCTCGCCGAGGCCGTCGTTGCGATGACGGCCGCCGAGCAGCACGCGACCGCAGACCGCGAAGCGCTGGACCGCGCGCGGATGGTGGACGCGGCGACGACGCTGAAGCGCGACCTGCAGCCGGGCGACGCCTGCCCGATCTGCGGCGAGGCGGTGGGCGAGCTGGCGCACGATGACGCGCCCGACCTCAATGCCGCAGAACTCGCCGCCGCCGACTCAGGCCGGACACTCGACGCTGCCCGAGCGACCCACGGCGGGCGTGCCGGCGTCGCGATCGCCGCAGCCTCAGGGGTGGCGCACGGCGAGCAAGCGCTGGCGGCGATCGTCGAGCACGGCACCACGCTCGACGCGGAACTGAAGACCGCCGGCGCATCGATCGAGGAGGTTGGCGGCGCGCTCGAGGGTGCTCGCGCGGAGGCGGCGCAGGCACTGGCCCGCGCCCTCGCTGCCCGCGAGGCGGTCGAGGAGGCTCGCGCCGCTGCCGAGGAAGTCGCACTGCTGCTCGCGCGGCTGCCCGCCGACCTCGAGCCCCGTGGCAAGGGCGTGCGACGCAAGACCGAGCCGACCCCGCTGCTCGACGCGCTGGCGCTGCGCGAGGCCGCCGAGAGCGAGGCCCGCGCCGCCGGGGAGGCGGCACTACTGACCGCGGAGCAACTGAAGGGCTTCTCACACTCCGTCGAGCAGGCTCGTAGTGCCCACGACCGCGCGATGACGGCGCTCGCGACAATCGACACTCGCGTCGCTGCGACAGACAACACAACCGATGCGGGCACGACGGATGCCGATGCGCTGCGCGAGACGCTGGCGGACCTCGATCGCCGCGCCGAGCGCGCGGGGCAACTCGCCATCGGCTCGCAGCAGGCCGGCACATCGCTGGCCGAAGCGACAGCGCGACGCGACGAGCGGCGCACACAGCGCGAACGCCTGGCGACCGAGGCGGAGGCACTGACCGCCGCCGTCGCCGCCGCAGAGCAAGCCGCGAACCGCGCGGCGACCGCCTTCGACGCCTCGCGCACCGAGCTCGCGGCTGACGGGCTGTTCGAGGCGGCAGCGGTACCGGATGTCGCCGCCGTCGAGGCGCTGTTCCGGGCGACGGCGGAGGAGGGGCAGCAGGCGGCCCAGGCCCTCGGCGGCCTCAACGAGCGGCTGGAGCGCGCACGCAGCGAGGTCGAAGAGGCAAAGCGCATGAAGCAGGAGATCGGCAAGCAGGAGCGCGCAGCATCGGTCGCCGTCGCGCTGGCCCAGGAGATGCAGGGCGACCGCTTCATCGCATACGTACAGGAGGAGGCGCTGCGCGTGCTGGCAGCGGACGCCTCCGCGCGGCTCGGCCAGCTCACCAGCGGCCGTTACCGGCTGGTGCTGGAGGGTAGCGAGTTCGCGGTGGTCGATCATCAGAACGGCGACGAGCAGCGCTCCGTGAAGACGCTCTCGGGCGGCGAGACGTTCCTCACCAGCCTCGCGTTGTCGCTGGCGCTCTCCGAACGCCTACCGGAACTGGCCGGAACCGGCGGGGCGATCTCGCTCGAGTCGCTCTTCCTCGATGAGGGCTTCGGCTCGCTCGACTCGCAGGCGCTCGATGTGGCGATCGAGGGGCTGGAGTCGCTGGCGGACCCGAGCGCGGAGGGCCGCATGGTCGGCGTGATCTCTCACGTCCCGCAGCTCGCCGAGCGCCTCGACGACCGTATCGAGGTGGTGGCCGGCGAAGAGACAAGCACCATCCTCGCCTGATCCCCGCCCCGGAACGCGTAGAATCCGGGCATGCCTGAAGTCGCAGCTCTCTACCGACACCCGGTGAAGGGGATGGCCCCGCAGCCGCACGAGCGCCTCACGGTGCTCGACGCCGGACCGGTGGCGGGCGACCGCGTGCTCGGGCTGCTCTTCGCGGACGCCGGCGACCCCGACTTCGGCGAGTGGTGGCACCCGAAGAAGATGCTCACGCTGACGAACACCCCCGGGCTGGCGCTGATCGGCGCCTCGCTGGATGCCGGCGGCACGCGGCTCGAGGTGACGCTCAGTGGCAAGAGGCTGGTGGAGGCCGCGCTCGACGAGGCCGGTCGCGGGCAGATCGCCGCCGCCGTCGGCGAGTACATCGCGACGCTGCCCGAGAACCCACTGCGTGACCACCCGGAGCGCGCTCCACTGCAGCTCGTCGGCGACACGGCCGCACCCGCGCTGGCAGACCACACCTCGCGCCACATCAGCGTGATCGGCCGCGCCAGCATCGAAGCGCTCGCCATGGCGATGGATGCCGAGGTCGATGAGCGTCGCTTCCGCGGCAACGTGCTGGTCGAAGGCATCGATGCATGGGACGAATTCAACTGGGTCGGCCGCACGCTCCGCATCGGCGACATGGAGTTCGAGGTCGCGCAGCCGATCGTGCGCTGCCTCGCCACGCACGCAAACCCGGAGAGCGGTGATCGGGACCTCGCGGTAATGAACACGCTGACATCGGTCTTCGGGCACGAGCAGCCGCTGATGGGTGTGCTCGCGGTGCCGGCGGCGGGCGGCGAGATCGCCGTCGGCGACGCCGTCACGATCGAGGGTCAAGCGGCAAGCTGACGCGAAGCTCCGCCGCAAAGCGCGCGCGCCTTACAATGCGCAGTAATGAGCGGCGAAATTCCCGAATCTGAGCTTGATGCGATGCGCGCTGCGGTCGATGCGCTGCCGCGACGTCGCGACCAGTTGCTGCCCGCGCTGCTGGCGGCCGAGCACGCGCTCGGCTGGCTGCCGGAGCCGGCGATCGAGCACGTCGCCAACCACACGCGCATCCCGCTCTCCGAGGTCTACGCGACCGCGACGGCCTACTCCGAACTGCGGCTCGAAGCACCGATCGAGGGCCAGTGGCACGTCTGCACGGGCGTCGCCTGCCGCCAGGCCGGGGCCGATGCGCTGATCGAGGCGCTGGGCGAACGTGCCGCGCCAATCGACTGCCGCTTCCTCTGCGCGCTCGCGCCTGTCGCGGAGGACGGCGACGGTGCGCTGCACGGCCGCTGCGCCCGCGAACGGCTGGTCGGACTGGCGAGTGCGGGAGCTGCTTCATGACGCTCGATGCCCTGCGCGCCGCCTACCCACCATTCGATGGTGACGCCCGCGTCTACGTCCACGGCGGCACCTGCGGCCACGCCGTCGGCATCGCGCCGTTCATCGATGAGCTGCGTCGCGCCGGGCGCGCGGCCTTTGCCGAGGCCGGCTGCGACGGTGCCTGCTGGGCCGCCCCCGCCGCGACGGTGGTGCGCGGGGGACACACGCACCGCTTCGGGCGGCTCGACGAGAGCGGTGTCGCGCCGCTGCTGATCTGCATGGCCGGGTCGTGCGACACGCGCGACGAAGATGGCGACGAGAGCCGCGCGGGGCTGCTGGCACGCCTCGGCCGTAGCGACGGCACGCTGAACGATGCGCTGGCGGGCGGGGCCTACGAGGCGGCCTCAGCGGCGCTCGCGATGTCGCCGGGCGAGGTGATCGACGCCGTCGACGAGCTGGGGCTGAGCGGCCGCGGTGGTGCGCACTTCCCGACCGGCCGCAAGTGGCGATTCGCGAGCGGTGCGGGCGAGCCGCCGGTGCTCGTCGTCAACGCAGAGGAGGGCGAGCCGGGGGCGTTCAAGGACCGCCACCTGCTGGAGGGCGACCCTCACCGCATGCTCGAAGGCATGATCATCGCTGCCCACGCGACCGGCGCAACGCAGGCCTTCGTCTACATCAACGGACAGGCACGGAACGCGCGCGCCAGCTTCGACCGCGCGCTCGGTGAGGCGACCGAGGCGGGAATTGTCGGTGGCGACGCGCTCGGCGCAACGGTCGACCTCGCGATCGAGGTGCGCTCCGGCGCGGGCGGGTACGTCTGTGGCGAAGAGACGGTGATCCTGAACAGCATCGAGGGGGAGCGCCCGATCCCGCGCTTCAAGCCGCCGCAGATCACCGTGGCCGGCGTCTTCGGCCGCCCGACCCTGCTGAACAACGTCGAGACGCTCGCGGCCGCGACTCAGCTCTTCGACCCGCCGCCAGCGCCGACGAAGCTGATTCCGCTCTCCGGCGCGGTGCCCCGCCCCGGCCTATACGAGGTGGCTATCGACGGGCAGACGACGTGGGAGAGCGTGCTGTCGGAGGCTGGCGCGGCGTCCTCGGACGTTGCGGCGCTGCTGCTCGGCGGCCCCTCCGGTAGCTTCGTCCCACCGTCGCAGTTCGCGACGCCGCTGGAGATGGCCGGGCTCGGCGCGGGCGCGGTGACGGCTTTGGCCAGCGAGACAGACCTCGCGAGCGTGACGCTGGACCTCGCTCGCTACAACGCGCAGGAGTCGTGCGGCGAGTGCACGCCCTGCCGCGAGGGCACGGTGCGGCTCGTGCAGCTGCTCGAAGCGCCCTCGGTCGACCGCGCGAGGGTCGATGAGCTGATCGACGTGATGACCGAGGCCTCGCTCTGCCAGCTCGGCGGGATGGCGGGCCGTCCGGTCGCCTCTGTGCTGGAGACCTTCCCCGAGGCGTTCACGATCGGAGCCGCCGAATGACGACCTCAGCGCCCGCCGCGATGCTGTCGCTGACCGTCGACGGCACGCCAGTCGAGGTGCCCGAGGGGGCGATGCTGCTCGATGCCGTCGAGGCGGCCGCGGCCGACCTGCCGCATCTCTGCAAGGCGGATGCCCGCGCGCCGCTCGGCGCGTGCCGCACCTGTCTCGTGGAGATCGAGGGTGCGCCTCGCCTCGCTGCCGCCTGCCACACGCCCGCCGCCGAGGGGATGGCGGTGCTCACCACGTCGGAGCGGGCGCAGAGCATGCGCCGCGCGGTGCTCGACCTCACGATCGGCATGTCGGGCGATGGTGCCGGCGCGGGCCAGGCCGCTCGCGAGGGGCGAGCGCACGGGCTCACGCAGTCGAGTTACCCCGCCGTGCCCGACCCGAAGAGCGACGGCTCGAACGTCTTTTTCGACCTGAACATGGCCGACTGCATCCTCTGCGGGCGCTGCGTCGATGCCTGTCAGCGCACGCAGCACATAGGCGCGATTGGCATCAACGGCCGCGGGCACGAGGCGACGATCGGCGTCGCCTTCGACGCGCCCTGGGCGGAGTCCAACTGCACCTCGTGCGGCCAGTGCATCTCCGAGTGCCCGACCGGCGCGCTGCTGCCGAAGGCGGAGGTCCCCGCTACCGCGAGCGTGCGAGGGCCGGAGACCGATGTCGTCCACACGACCTGCCCCTACTGCGGCGTCGGCTGCGGGCTGGCCGTGAACACCGTCAGCGGCGAGATCGCCTGGGTCGACGGCGAGCCGGAGAACGCCTCCTCGCTGGGCATGACCTGCGTGAAGGGTCGCTTCGGCCTCGAGTTCGTGCATTCGCAGGATCGCCTGACCACGCCGCTGATTCGCCGGGACGGCGAACTCGAACCAGCGAGCTGGGACGAAGCGCTTGACCTTGTCGCGGAGCGTTTCGCCGCTGCGGGCGGTTCGTACGCCACGATCGCCTCCGCGAAGGCCACCAACGAGGACGGCTACGTGCTGCAGAAGTTCACGCGCGCCGTGATGGGCACGAATTCCGTCGACCACTGCTCGCGGCTCTGCCACGCGCCTTCGGTCGTGGCGCTGATGGAGCAGGTCGGCTCGGGCGCGACCTCGAACTCGTACGAGGACTACGACAACGCCGGCACGCTGATGGTCGTCGGCAGCGACACGAGCCAGAACCACCCTGTCGTCGCCTCGCGGCTGCGCAAGGCCGTCGAGCGCGACGGCGCGAAGCTGGTGGTCGTGAACCCGATCCGCATCGACCTCGCTGATATCGCGGAGGTGTTCCTCCAGCCGCGGCCGGGCACGGACGTGGCGCTCTTCAACGCGATGGCACACGTGATCCTCGAAGAGGATCTCTGGGACCGCGACTTCGTCGAGGCGCGCACCGAGGACTTCGAGGCGTGGCGCAAGGCTGTCGAGGCGGCGACGCCTGAGGAGGCGGAGCGCGTCTCCGGCGTGCCGGCGGACGAGATTCGCCGCGCCGCCCGGCTCTACGCCCGCCCCCACCCCAACGGCTCCTGCCTGATCTGGGGCATGGGCGTGACGCAGCACTCCATGGGCACGGACAACGCTCGCGCGCTGGTCAACCTCGCTCTGCTCTGTGGGCAGGTCGGCAAGTTCGGCAGCGGCATCTCGCCATTGCGCGGCCAGAACAACGTGCAGGGATGCAGCGACTCAGGCTGTCTGCCCAACACCTTCCCCGGCTACGAACCGCTCGATGGCCCCGCCAACGCGAAGTACTCCGCGGCCTGGGGCGTCGAACTCGACCCCGAGCCGGGCGAGCAATCGACGCACATGATCGAGTCGATGATCGAGGGCAGCCTGACCACGATGTACGTCGTCGGCGAGAACCCGCTCGTCTCCGACCCCTACCTCGCCCACGCCCGCGAGGCCTTCAGCAAGCTGGACTTCCTCGTCGTGCAGGACATCTTCATGCACGAGACGGCGGAGACCGCCGATGTCGTGCTGCCCGCGCAGTCGTTCGCGGAGAAGGACGGCACCTTCACCAACAGCGAGCGCCGCGTGCAGCTGATCCGCCCGATCGTCGATGCCCCGGGCGAGGCGCGAGCCGACTGGGAGATCACGAACGAGATCGCCCGCCGCGTGCTCGCACTGCTCGAACGCCCGACCGAGGGGTACGAGCACGGATCCCCGTCCGAGATCTTCGACGAGATGGCCTCGCTGATGCCGATCATCACGGGGCTGTCGCACGACCGCCTCGACCGTGACGGTGGCGTGCAGTGGCCGGTGCCGGAGACGGGGCACCCGGGCTCGCCGCGACTGTTCGAGGATGAGTTCCCGCGCGGCCGCGGCCTTTTCGTGCCAGTCACCCAGGGAGCGCCCTCCGCAGAGCTACCGTCGCGGCGTTTCCCCTTCACGCTGATCACCGGCCGCTCGCTCTACCACTGGCACGGCGGCGTGATCACGCGGCGCGTGCCCGGCCTCGTCGAGACCGTTCCCGTCGTTGCTGTGGACATGCACCCCGACGATGCGGCCCGGCTGAACCTCGAAGATGGCCAGGACGTGCAGCTCGCCTCGCGGCGCGGCGAGATCGTTGCCGAAGTGCATGTCGTCGACCGCATGCAGCGGGGCGAGCTCTTCGTGCCGTTCGTGCAGCTCGAAGGCGTCGCGGTGAACTTCCTCACCAACGACGTGCTCGACGGCCTCTCCGGCATTCCGGAGTACAAGGCCTGTGCGGTACGCGTCGAAGCCGTCGGCACCCCCTCGCGCGCCGGCCGCGGGCAAGGCCCGGGTGCGAGGCGCAAAACGGGGCAGCGAGGGCCGTAGCCGCCGCCTCACCGCCCATCCTGAGCCCGTCGAAGGGTCAGGCGGGCTAGTAGTCGGCACGTCGATCCTCGTCCTTGCGTCGTCGGGCTGCGAACACGTTCGCGAGCAGCGAGACGATCGAGATCACCAGCGCTCCCCAGACCGCGCTCCAGAAGCCATCGACGGTGAAGTTGAGGTCGAGTTGCCCGGCGGCCCATGCGGTCGCGCCGAGCATTGCCCCGTTGATCACCACCACGAACAGCCCGAACGTGAAGATCACGAGACAACACGAGACCAGCATCGCGACCGGCCGCAGCAGCGCGTTGACGATCGCGAAGATCGCCGTCCCCGCCAGCAGCGCCTGCCAGTCGTCGATCTCGATGCCCGAGACGAGCACCGAGGCGAGGAAGAGCCCGGTCGCGTTGACGATCAGGCGTCGGATCATGCTCTCGGACGACCAGTCGGGGTCGCCGCCACCGAGGCGGTACACGGTCATTCGATCGCTCACAGTCGCGAGAGTCTACGCGAGCTGACTGCGCCTCGGTAGCCGCAAGCCTCCCTCGCGGCCTACGATCAGCGCGTACTGGATGGGGACCCGATGCAATCAACCGGACCAGATCGATCGTTGACCGGCCGCATGATCCGCTCTGCCCGGCTTGAGGCCGACGTCTACGAGGAGGTTGAGCACGATCGCGACGCCACCTCGCAGGCGGCGATTGTCGTGGTGGCTGGCAGCATCGCGATCGCCATCGGCACCGCGCTGAGCGGCGGCGACGACGTGATCGTCGACGCGCTCGCACTGCTCGCCTTCAGCCTCGTCGGCTGGGCGCTGTACGCCTGGATCACATACTTCATCGGCACCCGCTTCCTCGCCGTCTCTGAGACCAGCGCGGACTGGG
>DASCQM010000006.1:0-393807 GCA_036013055.1 Dehalococcoidia bacterium
TCAGACGGTCACCTGATACAGCGCGACGGGCTCGTCGAAGCCCTTCATCGTCGCGTCACCGGCCGACGTGAACGCGAACGTCTTGCCTGCGCAGAGCTCCCGCACGACGTTTGAGACCAGCACCTGCCCCGGCTTCGCGCGGTCGGTGATGCGCGCTGCGAGCTGTACCGCCGTGCCGAAGAGGTCGTCGTCCTCGGCGATCGGCTCACCGGCGTTGATCCCGATGCGGACGCGCACCTCACCGCCCTCGAGCTCCTGCTGAATCGCCAGCGAGGCTTCGACGGCTGAGACCGCCGACGGGAAGCTCGCCATGATGCCGTCGCCGGTGTGCTTCACCTCGCGGCCGTCGTGTGCTTCGAGCGCACCTCGGACGGCGCTGTTGTGCCCTCGCAGTACCTCCTGCGCCGCCTCATCGCCGACGCGCTGGGTGAGCGCGGTCGAGCTTTCGAGGTCGGTGAAGAGGATGGTCTGGAACGAGGCGGGCACGGAATCGCGTGGCACGGAGCCCAGACGCTCCGCATCGAACTCCTCCAACGCCAGCGCCACCGCCTCAGAATCACCCAGTTCCTGATGCCACTCGCTTCCCTCAAGCGTGAGACGTTTCGCTCCAGGCAGAGTTTGCGCTATCTGGATGCCTTCTTCCGTCAGGACCGCGATGCAGTCTCGTCTCGACATGATCAGCGCCGGGATTTCGAGTGCAGCGACCAGTTCTTGGGCTTCCTCGCCGGCAGACATTCTTAGTGCCAGGCCCGCGCCTCGTGCTCTTCGCATCTCCGGCCAACGGGAGGCTGCGTACGCCTCCATCGCGAGTCGCCTCGAAGCGGCGTCCTCCCATCCGTACCACAGGAACAGCGTCCGAGTGAACACGTCGGCGTCGAACTTCTCAACCGCCAATAGGGCTTCAACGATTGGGGGTATACCGGTGAGATTTGAGTGCCAGAGGACAAGAGAACTCCACCTGTCGCGAAGGTCGTGAGCAAGAATCACCGCTGCGTCAGTGCCTTGGCTGGTGCGGCTGACGAGCAATGCGCGGTCCACGCTCGCGGCCTCCAGCACTGCCCGTGCGTCCGAGACGTATCCAGCGCGGGTCCGGGGCTCGTCACCCACCTTCTCTGACAGTCCGAACCCTCGAGCGTCGTAGCGGATGACGCGCCAACGAGAGCCCAGGCGCTCCATCCACGCGCGGAACTCCGGCACTCGCCAGTCCATGTCCAGATGGCTGTAGGCGCTGAGGTAGACGAGCGATGGACCGGACCCGTGCACCGCGTAGGCGATGCTCACGCCGTCCTCGGTACGTGCGTACTGGACTGGTGGCGCATCCATCGCAGCTACTCCGCCGGAATCGTGTCGTCGAGGGCCGGTGTCTCAGCGACGATGATAGCGGCACGACGGCGGATGGCGCTGAGCGTGTAGCATCACGGCCGGGCGTACCGGGCCAAACGAAAGCCGGGCGTGCGGGGGTTGATTCGATGGACGCGACGGTTCGTCTGCTGCGGGCAGGGCTGGTTCCGTACAGCGCCGCGTCGCGCTGGCAACGCGAGACCGCCACGTCGCTGCGCCGCGAGGGCGATACCGGCGGTGAGGCCGACGAGGCCGTAGCGCTGCTCGAACATCCGCCGGTCTACACGCTCGGCAGGCGCGGCGGCAGGCAGCACGTGCTGCGCAGCGAGGCGGAACTGGCGCTGCAGGGTGCCGAACTCGTCGAGAGTGACCGCGGCGGCGACGTGACGTTTCACGGGCCGGGGCAGCTCGTGGTCTATCCGATCCTCGATCTGCGCGCGCGTGGCATCGCTCCCGTCGACCACGTGCGCTCGCTCGAGGGCGTGGTGATCGACGTGCTGCGCGACTTCGAGGTGTGCGGCGAACGCGTCGAGGGGCGGCCGGGCGTCTGGGTGAGCGGCGCGAAGGTCGCCGCCGTCGGCGTGCGCGTGCAGCGCGGCGTCTCGACGCACGGACTGGCGCTGAACGTCAGCACCGACCTTTCGAGGTTCGACGCGATCGTCCCCTGCGGCATCGGCGATGCGGGCGTGACCTCGATGCAGCGCCTGCTCGGTGTCGCACCGTCGATGGCGGCGGTGCAGTCGAGGGTGGTCGCGGCGCTCGGCTCGCGGCTCGGGCTGACGTTCGATGTGGAGCGCTACGCGGAGGGCCTGCGGCGTGCCGGGTAGGACGTCAGTGGAAGTGCCGCTCGCGGTCGAGGATCGACGGCCGCCATGGATTCGCACGCGCTTCCGCGCCGGGGAGCGCTATCGCGGCGTGATCGAGCTGTTGCGCGAGCACGACCTGAGCAGCGTCTGCGAGGAGGCTGCCTGCCCGAACATCGGCGAGTGCTTCGGTGCGGGCACGGCCACGTTCATGATCCTCGGCGACATCTGCACGCGGGCCTGCGGATTCTGCGCGGTGACCTCGGGCCGTCCGTCGGGCCTCGACCTTGGCGAACCGGGCCGGCTGGCCGACGCGATCGCGGCGATGGCGCTCGATCATGCGGTGATCACATCGGTGAACCGCGACGACCTGCCGGACGGCGGCGCGGGCGTCTTTGCCGCCTGCATCCGCGCGATCCGACGTCGACACCCTGCCTGTGACGTCGAGGTGCTGATCCCCGACTTCGAGGGCGACTGGGCCGCGCTCGCGACGGTGATGGAGGCTGGGCCCGACGTGCTCAACCACAACATCGAGACGGTGCCCCGGCTCTACCCGCGCGTGCGGCCGAAGGGGCGCTACGAACGCTCGCTCGAGCTGATCAGCCGTGCGCAGTCGCTCGCACCGCAGACGCCGACGAAGTCCGGGCTGATGGTCGGGCTCGGGGAGACGTTCGATGAGGTGACCGCGGCGATGTCTGACCTGCGCGCTGCGGGTTGCGAGCTGTTGACGGTCGGCCAGTACTTGCGACCAACATCGAAGCACCTGCCGATCGCTCGCTACTACGAGCCGTCGGAGTTCGAAGCGATCGCAGCCGCAGGCCGCGCGCTCGGCTTTGCGCACGTGGAGGCAGGCCCGCTCGTGCGCTCTTCGTACCACGCCGCGCAGCAGGTGAGCGCAGCGACCGACGGGGCGGCGGCGCGGAGTTCCGATGGCTGAGAGCGAGGCGTACGACGTCGCCGTCGTCGGCGCAGGGCCAGGCGGCTATGTTGCGGCGATCCGTGCCGCGCAGCTCGGCCTGCGCGTCGCGCTGATCGAGCGCGAGGCACTCGGCGGCGTCTGCCTCAACCACGGCTGTATCCCGAGCAAGACGCTGCTGCACGCCGCCGAGCTGGTGGCCGCCGTGCGCGACGACGGTGAACGCCTCGGCATCGCCTTCGACGGCCTGCACCTCGACCTCGGACGTGCCGCCGACGCGAGCCAGGAGGTCGCTGCCGGGCTGTGCGACGGGGTCGCGCTCCTGCTGCGGCAGCACGGCGTCGAAGTGATCGAGGGCAGCGCGCAGCTCACATCGGCGACGGCCCTGCGCGTCGAGCCGGACGGGCGAACGATCGAGGCGGCGAACGTGATCCTCGCGACCGGCGCACGTGCTACCGCGCCGCCGGGCATCAACGTTGACGGCGAGCGCGTGATCACCAGCCGCGAGGCGCTGCTGCTGCGGGAGCCGCCGGACCCGGTCGTGATCGTCGGCGGTGGTGCCGTTGGCGTGGAGTTTGCCTATCTCTGGAGCGCCTACGGCGCGCGGGTAACGGTCGTCGAGGCGCTGCCGCAGCTCTTGCCCGGCGAGGACGAGGAAGCCGCGGCCGCCCTCGAACGCTCGTTCAACAGACGCGGGATCGAGGTGCGGACGTCGACGCCGGTCGCGGGCGTTGCGGCCTCCGATGACGGCGCGACAGTGACGCTCGACTCTGGCGAGGAGTTGGCGGCGCAGCGCGTGCTGGTCGCCGCCGGTGTCGCGCCGAACAGCGAGGGGCTGGGCCTTGAGCAACTCGGCGTCGCGCTCGACCGTGGCTTCGTGCAGATCGATGGTCACTGCCGCTCGAACGTCGCAGGGTTGTGGGCGATCGGCGATCTCACGGGCGAGCTGGCGCTGGCACACGTCGCCTCGGCGCAGGGCGTCACTGCTGTCGAGGCGATCGCGGGACTCGACCCCGCATCGCTTGATTACGACTGGATGCCGCGCGCCGTCTACTGCCAGCCGCAGGTGGCGAGCGTCGGGCTGACCGCAGCACTGGCGAGCGAGCGCGGGCACGAGGTGAGCGTCGGGCGCTTCCCGTACGGCGCGAGCGGGCGTGCGGTCGCCGTCGATGGCGGCGAGGGGTTCGTGAAGCTCGTGATCGACACGCAGACGCAGGAATTACTCGGCGCGCAGATCGTCGGCCACGGCGCGACGGAGCTGATCGCGCAAGCGAGTCTCGCGCGCCTGCTGGAGACGACCCCGGCGGAGCTGGCGGCGACGGTACACCCGCACCCCACGCTCTCGGAGGCGATCAAGGAGGCCGCGCTGGCCGTCGGTGGCGAGGCGATTCACTTCTATGCCCCGCGCGGCAGCACGGCGAACGGGTAGTATTCGGGCGCACGCCCGAGCGCACGCACTGGGAGGTCCGGTATGACTGCCGAACTCGACGCTGAGCAACTGCTCTACATGTTCCGGACGATGACCACGATTCGAGAGTTCGAGGAAGCCGCCGGCCGCATGGCCGAGCAGGCGAAGATCCCCGGCGCCGTGCACCTCTACGCCGGGGAAGAGGCGGTCGCCGTCGGCGTCTGCGCGCACCTCGAGGCGTCGGACACGATTGCGAGCACGCATCGCGGCCACGGGCACTGCATCGCGAAGGGCGGCGACGTGAAGCTGATGCTCGCGGAGCTGCTTGGCAAGGCCGCAGGCTACTGCCAGGGCAAGGGCGGCTCGATGCACATCGCCGACCTCGATCTCGGCATCCTCGGCGCGAACGGTATCGTCGGCGCTGGCCCACCGATCGCCGTAGGCGCGGCGTTCGCGGCGCAGTACCAGGGCACGCGGGGCGTCTCCGTCTGCTTCTCCGGCGACGGTTCGACGAACGAGGGCACGTGGCATGAGGCGCTGAACTACGCGGCGCTCTTCGACCTGCCGGCGGTCTTCGTGATCGAGAACAACCACTACGGCGAGTTCACGCCGCAGGAGGGGCAGGGCTCGATCACGAAGCTTTCCGATCGCGCCGCCGCCTACGGCATCCCCGGCGTGACCGTCGACGGGCAGGACGTGCTCGCGGTGCATGCGGCGGCGGGCGAAGCGATCGAGCGCGCCCGCGCGGGCGGCGGCCCGACGCTGATCGAGTGCGACACCTACCGCTTCTACAGTCACACCGGCCGCAGCGAGGGCGACCCGCGGCCGATCGAGGAGCGCGATGCGTGGCGCGAGCGCGACCCGCTGACGATCCTGCGCGGCGTGCTCGACGAGCGCGCCATCCTCTCCGGCGAGTCGGCAGATCGCATCACCGAGGAAGTGCAGCGCGAGATCGAAGAGGCGATCACGTTCGCCGAGCAAGCGCCGTATCCGGAGCTTTCAGAGCTGCTGACCGACGTCTACAGCTAGCGCGCCGAGAGCAGAGCAGCGAACGCGCACGACCGAGAGGAAACGACGATGACGACAGCAACCGACGTTGCAACCGACCGCCAGATCAGCTACCGCGAGGCGATCAACGAGGCACTGCACCAGGAGATGGCCGCCGATGACTCGGTGTTCGTCGCCGGCATTGACCTCGCTGCCCGCGGGGACGTATTCGGCCTCACGCAAGGCATCCTCACCGAGTTCGGGCCGAAGCGGATCATGGACACGCCGATCTCGGAGAACGCAATCACCGGCCTCGCGATCGGCGCCGCCACGCAGGGCCTGCGTCCCGTGATCAGCCTGATGTTCATCGATTTCATCGGCGTCTGCTTCGACCAGATCATCAACCAGATGGCGAAGATGAAGTACATGTTTGGCGGCAAGGCTCGCCTGCCGCTGACGGTGCTGGTGAACGCCGGCGCGGGCACCGGGATGGCGGCGCAACACTCGCAGAGCCTAGAGGCGCTGCTCTGCCACATCCCCGGCCTGAAGGTCGTGATGCCGAGCACCGCATACGACGCCAAGGGCCTGATGACGTCGGCGATGCACGAGGACAATCCCGTCTTCGTGATCATGCACAAGCGCTGCTCGCGGCTGCAGGGGCCGGTGCCGGAGGAGAACTACGCGATCCCGCTTGGCAAGGCCGCCGTGGTGCGCGAGGGCACGGATGCGACGATCGTCGCGACGGCGTACATGGTGCATGAGGCGCTGGCAGCCGCCGAGACGCTGGCAGGCGAGGGCATCGACGTCGAGATCGTCGACCCGCGCAGCCTGCAGCCGCTCGACACGGAGACGATCGTGGCCTCGGTGCAGAAGACGCACCGCGTGTTGACGGTGCACGAGGCGGTCGAGTTCGGCGGGATCGGTGCGGAGATCAACGCGCAGATCGCGACCGAGGCGTTCGACTACCTCGACGCGCCGCCGCTGCGACTGGGTGCGCCCTTCAGTCCGGTGCCATACAGCCCCGTGCTTGAGCAGGAGTGGATCGTGAACGCTGAGCAGATCGCCGAGGCGACGCGGCGGCTGGTGAACGGCTAGCGCCGATGGCGACTGCGATCCACTTTCCGAAGGTCGGGATGACGATGGAGGAGGGCGACCTCGTCCGCTGGCTCGTCGACGAGGGCGCGGCGGTCGACGCCGGTCAGCCGCTCTTCGAGATGGAGACCGAGAAGGTCGAAGTAGAGGTCGAAGCGGAGGAGGCGGGCGTGCTCAGGCAGCTCGTTCCGCCCGGCACGAAGCTGCGGCCGGGCGCGGTCGTCGGCTGCTTGCTTGCCGAGGGCGAGTCGGACGTGCCGCAGCCGCTGATCGACGAGGTCGCGGGGCAGTGGAGCGAGTCGAGTTCCGGAGCGGGCGCGCCCGCCGCGCCAGCCACACCATCGAGTGCACCGCCAGCAGCGACGCCACCCGCAGCGCCACCGGCTCGCGGGGCAGGCGAGCGCGTGCTCGCGACGCCGATCGCGCGTCGGCTGGCGCGTGAACACGCGATCGAGATCGGCGAGATCGCCGGCTCAGGGCCGAACGGCCGCATCACGGAGTCGGACGTGCGCGCCCACATCGAGGGCGGCGCAGCCGCTTCTACCGCTTCCGCGAAACCGCCCGGCGCATCGACGGAGCCGTACAGCGGTCGCCGTCGCACGATCGGCGAGCGCATGCGGGCGAGCCTGCAGGAGAGCGCGCAACTAACACTCTTCAGTGAGATCGATGCCGCGCCCGCCTCGGATCTGCTGCACCGGCTCAATCGGGAGTGGCGCGGCGATGGCGTCGCGGTCACGCTCACGCCGCTGGTGATGAAGGCGTGTGCGATGGCCCTCGTCGACCATCCGCGGCTGAACTCGCGGATCGAGGGCGATGCTATCGTGCTTGAGCCGGAGATCAACATCGGCTTTGCGACCGACATCGAAGCCGGGCTGATGGTGCCGGTCGTGCGCGCCGTCGACACGCTGACCCTGCAGAAGCTTGCGCGCACGGTCGGGGGACTCGGCAAGCGTGCCGGTGAGGACGCGCTGACCGTCGACGATGTCTCGGGCGGCACGTTCACCGTCTCGTCGCTGGCGACGCTGCCGATCGATGGCTTCACACCGGTGCTGAACCCCCCGCAGTCGGCGATCCTCGGCGTTGGCCGGGTGCGCGATGTCGCGCGCTTCGAGGATGGCGAGGCGGTGCGCGGCCGGGCGTCGACGCTCAGCCTCAGCTTCGACCATCGTGTAGTTGATGGCGCGCCTGCCGGTCGCTTCCTCGCGCGCATCGTGGAGCTACTGGAGCAGCCCGACGCGCTGATCTGAGTTGAGCCGCGCGCCCTCGTCTTGAGTCTGCGCGAGGCCCGGGAGGTTTCGATGATCACCGGTATGCTGATCGCTGAGAGCCTGCGCGTCGGTGCGACGCTGGAGAGTCTTGGCGTGACCGTCACCAGGATTCGCAGGCTCCGTGTCGAGGGCAATACAGCGGATCAGCCGCCGATCTGGACGTTTCTCGACTTCGAGGTCGATGAGAGCGACGCGCAAGATCTCGCACAGAAGCTCGCGGCGGCCCTCGACGAGCCGGGGTGGTACGTCGACTTCCACTCGCCGACAGAGAGCTTCGTGATCTTTCCGGGCCACGTCTTCCGCTACCAGCGCGGTGACGCGTCCGGGCGAGACGAGGCACGGGCGCACGCACGATCCCTCGACATCCCCGAGTCGCAGCTGGACTGGCCTGAGTAGCCCTCCGGTCGCGCGGCTAGCTGTCGGTGAAGTGCGGCTTTCGCTTCTCCGAGAACGCCGTCGGACCCTCGACGGAGTCCTGCATCCCGGCGAGATTCTGCTCCAGTCCGCGGCCATAGGCGTCACCCTGCAGCGGCTCCATGTAGTAGCCGCGGTAGAGCGCCTCTTTGATATTGCGGACGGCTCGCGGCGCCATCGAGAGGGCTCGCTGGGCGTAGTCCATCGCGGTATCCATCAGCTCTTCCTTCGGCACGACGCGCTGTGCCCAGCCGATCTCGTAGCACCGCTCCGCCGTGTACTGGGTGTCGCCCCAGAGCGTCAGCTCCAGCGCGGAGCCGAGGCCGATCTGGCGCGTCAGCGGCGCCATCCAGTAGCCGCCCGGCATGTTCCATCGCACCTCAGCGATGCCGACGCGGGCGTGCTCAGCCATGATTCGAATGTCGCACTGCATCGCGTACATGAAGCCACCGGCGACGGCGAAACCGTTCACGGCGGCGATCGTCGGCTTCCAGAGGTTCATGCCCTCCGCCATCGGCACGATGTTTCTGGACTGGCGCGGGGCGCGGTAGCCGCTGCTGCCCCCGCTCTCCGCCTGCGCCTTGCGGGTCTCCGAGGTGGCGATCAGGTCGGCGCCGGCGGAGAAGGCGCGGTCGCCCTCGCCGGTCAGGATCGCGACGCGGGCGGTCGGGTCATCGCGGAACTCCGCGAACGCATCGTGGAGCGCTTCGCCCATGCCGTCGCCGATCGAGTTCATGCGATGAGGGCGATTCATCGTGATCACGTAGATCTGACCGTTTTCGTGCTTGTCGACTTTGACGACCGGTCCGAACACCTCTTGAGCGGTATCGCGGCCGTGCTTCTCCGGGTCGTATGTCTCGTACTGATTCGCCGTCATCGGTGCACTCCTCGCCGGCTGCGGGCAACGCTCACGAGCGCGCAAGAGCCGCAGCCGATTTGCCGCCGCAGTGTACAGAGTTCGTCAGGAGGTGGAGCGGGCCGCTAGCGCTTCTTCAGCAGGCTCTCTGGGTAGCGCGTCCCAATCAGGCCGCTCTCGACCATCGCGTCGTACTCGTCGCGCGAATAGCCGAGGAGGTCGAGATAGATCTCCTCGTTGTGCTCGCCGAGCCGCACGGGCGGGGTGCGCAGGTGGTTCGGCGTCTGCGCCATGTTGAACATCAGGCCCGGGTAGCGGTGCGGACCCCGTCCCGGCGTCTCCAGCTCCTCGAAGAAGCCCCGTGCGTTCAGCTGCGGGTCGTCGAGTGCCTCGACGGTGTCGCGCAGCGGGGCCGCGACGACGTTGGCGGCCTGCAGCTCGTGGAATAGCTGCTCCTTGTCGCGGTCGGCGACCAGTGCGGCGATTGCGACATCGAGGTCGTCGCGGTGCTCAAGCCGGGCTGCTGAGGTCGCGAAGCGCGGATCGATCACGAGCGGCGTCCCGCCGACGACCTCGCAGAGCGACGCGAACTCCTCGTCGGTACCCACGTCGATTGCGATCCACTGGTTGTCGCCGCTCGTCGGGTAGACGTTGTGCGGGGCGTGCCAGCGGTGCGTGTTGCCTTGCGGAGGCGTGTCGCGTCCGTTCATCGTCATGTCGAGCACGAATTCAGCGAGTGTCGGCACGAAGCCCTCGGTCAACGGCTGATCGATCAACTGCCCTTCGCCCGTTCGCTCGCGATGGCGCAGGGCCATCGTCACGGAGAGCGCACCCTGGACGCCGGACAACCCGTCGCTGGCGAGACTCTCGCTCAATTCCTCAGGCGTCCCGTCGGAGTAGCCGCGGAGGTGCGTGTGTCCGACCATCGCCTCGACGTGCAGTCCGAGTGAGCGGTAGCTGCTGTACGGGCCGTCGAGCCCGTAGGCGGGCATGCGCAACATGATCAGATTCGGATTCACCTCGCGCAGCACGTCCCAGCCGATATCGGCCTTGTCGATGGTGCTGGGCACGTTGTTCTCGACGAGCACGTCGCACTGCTCGATCAGCCGCAGGAAGGCCTCGCGACCCTCAGGCGACATGATGTCGCAGGCCATCGACTTCTTGTTGCGGGCATGCGACGTGAACGACGCGGCGTTGTTCCACGGCTCCGGGCCGGGGTCGAAATCCGGGTACAGGGAGGGCTGGCCCAGCTTGGCCAGCTCCAGGGCTTGCTCCTTCGTGACAAGGTTCTCGGAGCCGCGGGTGGCGGGCTGGATCACGTTCACGGGCTCGACCCGGATCACCTCGGCCCCCCATTCCGCCAGCAGCTGCGTGACGTGGGGCCCTGCCCAGACAACGGTGATATCGGCGACTCGCAGACCTTCGAGGGGGAGCGATCGATGCGCGTCGGATGCGCCGCCGACGACTGGCGTGGGGTCCGGATTCGCGTCGAGCGTGGCGCGCACCTCGTCGTTGTGCTGGCCGAGCAGCGGCGCGGGTCGGGGCGCGGGGCGCGGCGTCGCCGACATCAGGAAGGGCCTGCCGGGGTGTTCGACCGGGCCGGCGACCGGATGATCGATCGTCTCCCAGAATCCGCGTTCTCGGTACCCGGGATCTGTCAGAAGGTCCGACACCGTTAGCACGGCTCCGGCCAGCACCCCGATCGATTGCGCCTCCGCCACCGCCTGCAATTTGGGCGTTTCGGAGAGGTATGCGGTGAATGAGCCCTCTACCTCGTCGAACAGTTCGCCCGGCACCAGTGCCGGCGGGGCCCCGATGTCCGGGTGATCGAGCAGGTCCTCGCGGCCGATCAGCTTGAGCAGTCCGGGCAGGCGGCTGCCGGCACCGGTGATATT
The DNA here is from genome assembly GCA_036013055.1 of Dehalococcoidia bacterium. GTDB lineage: Bacteria > Chloroflexota > Dehalococcoidia > UBA2979 > UBA2979 > SHYR01. Next base: position 10,981 of record DASCQM010000006.1, read on the forward strand.
CACGTAGCCATCGATGCATGGCCGCACACCGGCGCCCATGCGACGGTTGGCGCGCGCCAGTCGCAGCGGCGCTACGCCGTTGTAAGACGCCGCCGTGAGGTAGATCGTGCGTCGGTCGCGGCACGCGGACTGGCACTGGTGGATCGAGATATCGATGTAGTCGCCCTCGCTGCCGCGTTCAACGCGGAAGCGAGCCATCATCACGGCCAGCGCGGTGGTCGCCCCAGCGTGGTAGTGCGCGTAGTGGCCCGCGAGCTTCAGTGGTTCGCGTTCGCGAGAGCCGTTCGCGTGCATCGGCCCGCCGATCGCCTGCAGCGTGAGCTCGGAGCCGAGGTAGTCGCGGTAGGGGCCGCTCTGCCCGAACGGCGTGATCGAGGCGACCACGAGATCTCGGTTCACGGCGCGCAGCGCATCGGGGCCCCAGCCCCACGCTGCGGCTTCCCCCGGCCGATAGTCCTCGATCAGCACGTCGGCGTCGGCGGCGAGTTGCAGGATCGTCTGCGCGGACTGCGGCGTCGACGGATCGAGCGTGATCGAGCGCTTGTTCGTGTTGAGCTGCAGGAACAATCCGGAGCGTTCCGGGTCGTGAATGTCGTCGGGGAACGGCCCAAAGCGTCGGGACGGATCACCGTCGGGCGGCTCGATCTTCAGCACGTCCGCGCCGTAATCAGCGAGCAATTTTGTCGCGTACGGGCCCGCGACGCTGCGCGTCAGATCGATGACGCTAATGCCCTCGAGCGGTCCGCTCATGCGGCACCTCCCGCGACCGTGAGTCGCCTTCCGCGAGCCGGTCGGCCGATGGGACGCTGTCCCGTGGCCCCCTGAGACGAGCACCATAGCAGGGGGGCGCAAGCCATCCGCCGTGATCAACGCTGGCGAGGGCGTGCCGAAGACCCGACGATCGTGATGGGTGACACGGTGGGAGAACGCGGGGCGATGATGTACAGCAGAGTGCGCGCTCGCCTGCTCGTGGTCGCGACGATCGTCGTTGCAGTGCTCGGCGCGCTGCTGCTCGGCCCGACCGCTCTGCCCGCGCAGCAGCCCGCCGCGAACGTCGCACCGGTGCCACCGCCGGGCGGACTGACAACGACGATCGCCGGCACCGACGACATCGCGGCCCTGATCGCGGCGCAGCAGTTCGACGTGGAGGCGGTCTGGGCGCTCGATGTCGCGACGCAGCAGTTCCTCGTCTTCATCCCCGGCGCGCCGAGCTTCGCGAACACGCTGCAGGAACTTCATGCCTCTGACGTCGTCAGCCTGAAGGCGGCCAGTTCGCAGCCCGCTTCGACCACGACGTCATCGACGCCGCCGACGAACGGCACGCCCACCGTCGCGTCGAGCGACGACCCGTGCAGCAACGCGCTCGGCGACGGAGCCGTGGCGATCTCGGGCCCCTCGGAACCCGGAGCGAACGACGGCGATCGCGTATTCCGCTCGCTGACGGTGCACCCAAGCGACCCCAACACCGTGCTGATGGGGACAGAGCGCAACGGATTCGTGCTCAGCACTGACGGTGGCGCGACATGGACGCGCCATCGCTACGGGCTACGCACGTTCTTCGGCGAGAGCTATGCGGAGATCTGGGATATCGCCTATGCGCCGAGCGATCCGAACATCGTGTTCGCCTCCACTCTCGACTCGCCCGGCGCGTTCGTGGGCGAGAGCCCGGTCGTGCACGCGGGCATCTACAAGAGCACGGACGGCGGCCGCACCTGGGCGCGCAAGAACTGCGGGCTCGTCACCTCGCGCATCACCGCGATCCGCGTCGATCCGTCCGACCCGGACCTCGTGATCGCGGGCATCGAGGGTGGCTTCCCCTCGTACTGGCAGGGCTCCGAGCCCCCGTACTTCGATGGCGGTATCTTCCGTTCCACCGACGGCGGCGAGCAGTGGACGCGGGTCGAGATCGACGACAACGACCGCTTCAACGGCTGGGTGCTCGCGACGGCACCGACGACCCCGACGACGTTTGTCGCGATCGGCCACGACTTCGACGACACATCGCGCGCGCTCGGACTGCTACGCAGCATCGACGGCGGACTGACGTGGCAATCGTACGAAGGTGTGGCGTCGCTGCCGCCGGACATCGGCAGTGTCACGCTCTCTGCCAGCGGTGAGGCGATCTACGTCGCAGCGGGCGGCACCTACCGGCACTGGGTCTCGCGCGACGGCGGCGCGGCATGGTCATCGACTGCCATCAACCAGAGCAACGGCCCCGTGATCGTCTCGCCCGACAACGCCGATCTCGTGCTCTACATCTCGCAGACGCAGATCTATCGCTCGACGAATGGCCTGCGGACGCAATCAGCAGCGGCGGTCACGCACGGTGCCGCCGCCGCTGACGCTGACGCGCCATTTCGCGATATCGCCTTCGCGCCCTCGGACCCGAGCGTCGTCTACGCGGCGAAGGACGGCTACCTGCTCTACCGCAGCGACGATGGCGGTGCCTCGTTTACGTTCGTCGTGAACATTCGCGACGAGGTGCTGAATGTCGTGCCCTGAGCCGCGACGTGAGAGCGCTGCGCGACCGGGCGTGTTGGCCTGACAGCGTGACGGGCGGTAGGTTGCCAGAGCGATTCGATTACCTGACAACTGCAAGACGCCGACCGGGGAGCGATTGATGGCGAAGATGAGCGGTCCCAGTCAGCCGCCGACGCGGCCAGTGCTGATCTACGGCGACGACTGACGCTCTTGTCGTTTCGCGGCGAGGTTCGTCGCGCGAATAGACCGGCGCAAGCAACTCGCGCTGCTCCCGCTGGGCAGCGTGGAGGCTGCGATGCTGCTCGCCGAGAGGCCAGAAGCAGAGTGGGCGGACCACTGGCACTTCGTGGCGCCTGATGGACGCGATCTCGTCGGTGGTCCGGCTGCGGTGATGCTGCTTGAGTACCTGCACCCGACGCGGTACGTGGGCCGTCTCGCGCGGGTGCTGCGACTGACGCCGCTGCTCCATCTTGGAGACGCGCTGCTCGACAGGATGCGTCCGCGCCTCAGCCTGTGGGTGCCAAACGGACGTGGACCGCTGCGCTACCCCTAGCGACGGGCGGGCGTTCCGCCCCGCTCAGTCCCGTCCAACCTCGCCCGCCTAGCCCCGCTTCGCGACGTTGAAGATCGTCGTGTGCCGCACCCGTGCGACGTGTGAGCCATCCTCCGCCAGGAGCAGGCCGTCAGCCACGATGTAGTGGTGGCCCTTGCGCTCGTACGCGTCGATGCATCGCGCGGCGACGGTGAACGTCTGGCCCGCCTCGGCGCGTGCGAGGTGCTGGATGTGGCTCTTCGCGTGGATCGCGGGTGCGTAGTCGAATGAGTGGTGCATCAGCGGCGTCATGCGCGCGGCGATCCATCCAGGGTGAATCAGCGGATGCTCGCCCTGGTAGAGCGGGTTGTCGTCGGCTTCCTTCTCGATCGCGTACTCGCGTGCCTCATCCTTCGAGTGCGGTACGGCCATCGGCAGCATGTCCTTGCCGACCGGCGCGTTGTCGAGCGTGAGCGCGGGGATCTCGCTCGGGCGGTCGGCTGCCGTGAGCAGCTCCGGCGTCGCCATCTCAGCGAGGAACGGCGCATCACCGAGTCCGGCCGAGCCGGCCAGACAGTGGTGGCCGTCCTGGTTGTCCATCGTCAGCTCGTGCCCGCCATCGGCCTGTTCGACCAGCCGCGCGACCATCTCGTCGCCGGGGTAGGTGGGGCGTCGGAACGAGACCTCGACCCAGCCGCGGTCGAGCCAGCTCTCACCGAGCGCATCGATGATCGCCGGGGCCGTCCAGCCGTAGACCGTGACGCCGCCGACGAGGGCGGCGGTGTAGCCATAGTCCTTGCCGCCATCGGTCGAGTGGATCACGTTGCCGGGGCGCGGGGCGTCCGGGTTCTCCATGAATGCCGTGAGCCGTCGTTCGCCGTGTGCCTGCGTTGTCATCTCGAACTCCTATCCAAGCCATTCACTGAGAATCTGGTCGGTGTGTTCGCCGGTTGATTGTGGCGCATGCCGCGGCTCTTCGGGTGGATCCCAGAGCTTGAACGGCCGGCCCGGAATCTGCACTGACGCGCCATTCGGCCCCGGAATCTCTCGCATCAGGTCGCGCGAAGTGAGCTGGGGGCAGGTGAAGAGGTCATCGACGGACTGCACCAGCGCGAACGTGAGGTGCAGCGCATCGGCCTCCTCGAACCACGTCTGCGCGGGCTTCGTCGCGAAGGGGGGTACGAACAGCTCCAGGTACTCGTCCCAGTTCTGCATGCGACCCTCGGCGGTCTGGAAGCGTTCCTCGGCGAGCCGCGGCTCATCGAGCAGCGTCGCGATCCCCTCCATGCGCACGGCGGCGACCGCGCCGGGGGCGCAGTACACGTAGCCGTCGGAGGACGGCACCATGCGCAGCGCCTGCTTGATGCGCTGCTCGCGCCGGGCGACCTCGCCGCTGCGCACGTAGCGCGAGACCTGACCGTGGGTCAGCGACGCCATCGCCTCGACGATCGAGACATCGACGCGGCGCAGTTCGCCGTCGGAGCGCGCGGAGCGCAGCGCGGAGAGCGTCGCCGAGCCGGCCGCGAGTCCGCCGGTCATCGACGCCGCGTGCGGCGGAAGCTGCATCGGCTGCTCGTCGTGCTCGCCGGTGAGGAACATCAGCCCGCTGGCCGCCTGCACGACGATGTCGGCGGAAGCGAGCTCGGCGTCCGGCCCCGTGAGGCCGAAGGCACTGACCGAGGTCACGACGAACCGCGGCTGCAGCGAGGAGTGGATGTCCGCGGGGAGTTGCGCCTCGGCCAGTCCGGCCGCCGAGAAATCGCCGATCACGACGTCGGCGGCAGCTGCCAGTGATTCGATCGTCGAGCGGTCGCTGGTGGTGATGCTGCGCTTGCCGTGATTGACGAAGGCGTGCGCGCCACCTTCGCCGCCGCCCCAGCGCGAGGTCTGATGTCGCAGCGGCGCGCCTGCTTCAGGCTCGAGCTGGACGACGTCCCAGCCGACCTCGGTCAGCAGCTTCGCGGCGTAGCCGCCGCCGACGCTCGTCGTGAGGTCGAACGCGCGTGGTCGCTCCGTGCTCATTGCGACCGCTCCTGGGCGAGTTGCCAGCCGCTGAATTGGTCGTCGACGCGCGCGAGTTCGCCGCGGTCGATCGCGACCTGCGGGGCGGGCAGGGCGCCGGGCGTGCCCTGCGGCAGTAGTTCACCGGCGACGCCGCTCTCGAAGAGCTCATCGATCGCGGCCTTGTCGAGGCCACCGATTCGACCGAGCACGTCGCGCGTGTCGGCGCCGACATGCCGACCGGCCTGCATCGGGACGCCCTCGCTGATGTCCGCAGAACCACCCCACGCGGGACCCATCGCCGGGAGTGGTCCCTGCTCGGTGAAGACCGGGGCGAAGGTGCCGCGATCCCAGAGGTGGGCATCGCTCGCGGTGTCACTCGCGTCAGCGACGACCGACGCCGCGACGCCGGCGGCTTGCAGGCGCTCGACGCTGGTCTCGGCCTGCTCGGCGGCGATTGCGTCGGCGATGCCATCGATGGAGTCGACCGCGAGCGCTGTGAGCGCAGCGGGAAGCTGCTCGTCGGTGGCCGCGATGGCGATGTGGCGGTCGGTGCCTGCGGCATCGAAGACGCCGTGCAGCGCAAACGCGTGGTCGTGATTGCCGACGCGCTCGGGCAGCGGTGCGCCGAACGCGCGCTCGGTAACCGCGACGCCGATCTGCGAGACGGCGGTCTCGTAGAGCGTGACATCGATGTGCTGGCCGCTGCCCGTGCGGTCGCGCTCGTCGAGCGCCGCGAGCACCGCAAACGCGGTGTTCAGGCCGCAGATGTTATCGGCGTACGTGATCGTGCCGGGGCGACCGGGGCTGAAGCCTCCCTGCGTGCCGATCAGCAGATTCTGTCCCGACATCGCCTCGGCGCCGGGGCCGAAGAGTGGGCGCTCGCCCCACGGGCCGGTCGTGCCGAAGCCGGTGAGGGAGACGTAGATCACGTCATCCTTCAGCGCCTTGACGGCCTCGTAGTCGATGCCGAACTTGCGCACGACGCGCGGGGTGAAGTTGTGCGCGACGACATCGCAGTTGTCCGCGACCGCGAGGAATGCCTCGGAGCCGCCGGGAACGGAGAGATCGAGCGCCAGCTGCAGCTTGTTGCGGGTGCCGATCGCGTCGAGTACCGCGCCGGGCCCTCGGCGGTGCGACTGCATGCGGATCACCTCCGCGCCAAGGTCGGCGAAGTGGCGGGTGGCGAAGGGCAGTGCAGCGGCCTGTTCCATCGAGAGAACGCGCATGCCAGCCATCGGAAGGGTCATTGGGGCTCCATGTGCCTGCGGTGTGCGGTGCCTGCGGTGCGCGCCACAGCATAGCGCACGTGCTGCGAGCGCGATTCAGCCCAATGCGAGTCTGAGGGACGTACCTCGCAGGGGGTATCGGCCGTCGAATGCCACTGCGGGGGGACGCACGCGCATGGGGCGGCGGCGGACATTGTCGCCGTAACCACTCTCGATGATGTAAGGAGTTCACCATGAGAGAAGCATTCACAGCCGTCTATGGTCAGGATCGGTCGTGGGCCGGTCGCCTGTTCGGTCCGATCATCTCGGCCCGCACGTACCTGAGGGCGGCCCACCTCTTCGCGATGTTCCCGCTTGGCATCGCCTACTTCGTCGCACTCGTCACCGCCTTCGCGGTTGGTGGGGCGCTGATTTGGACGATCGTCGGGCCGGTGGTGCTGCTCGCTACGCTCTACCTCACGAGGTGGGCGGGTGACATCGAAGCGTGGCTCGTTCGACACATCAACCAGCACGAACTGCGCCGGCCACCGACGGCGATCGAACGTGGGCAGTCGTTCCGCAGCCAGGTCTGGACCCGGCTGATCGACCCGACGACGTGGACGGGGCTCGCGTACCTCTTCGTGCAGTTCCCGGTCGGCGTCGTTGCGTTCTCTGGTCTGGTCGTGATCGGGGCCGTCTCGGGCTCGTTCATCACCGCGCCACTGCTGCTCGAACTTGACGTGATTGACCAGAGTGAGATCGACTTCGGGTTTGCGGCGTTCAGCGAATCCACGGAGGCGCTGATCCTCGTGCCGATCGGCGTGGCAGCACTGTTCGTTGGCATTCACCTCGTGAACATCGCCTCGGCGGTGCACGCGTCGTGGGCGCGTCTGATGCTCGGCAGTCGTGCGCAGCGCGTGCCCACCGTGACGTCGTCGCCTGACGACACGCCTCCGGTTCCGGAGGGCGGGCAGCCGCTCGCTGTTCGGCCGACCGACGTCGAGACGCCGGAGATTGAGACACAGGATGTCGAGCCATCCGTCGCGGAGCGATCCGCGGCGGAGGTGCTCGACATCGAGCCGTCCGCTGAGCAGGCAGTCGTAACGCAGATCGCCGAGCTCACGCCGCGCGAGCGGGAGGTGCTGCAACTGATCGCGCCGGGCTACTCGAACGCGGAGATCGCGGAGGCGTTCGTGATCAGCGAGGGCACCGTGAAGACACACGTGAAGCGTGTCCTCGCGAAGCTTGCGCTGCGTGATCGCACGCAAGCGGTGGTCTTCGCCTACGAGGTGGGATTCGTGGTGCCCAGCCACGCTCCGGCTTCGCTACGACGCGTGCAGTAGCGCGCGCCACTTCGCACGCGCGACGACGGTGACGCCGATCACCGGCCACGAATGAGGCTACGCGGAAGGCTGAGGCGGCTAGGTGAAGTCGAAGTCGAGCTTCATCTCTGCCTCGACCCGCCGGAACCACTCGATCACCTCGGTGTGATAGGGGATGCCCTCGGCCAGTCGGATCTTCGTGTCTTCGGCTTCGAGCAGCCCGGCGTAGACGACGCGCTCCTCGCCGGGGGCCGGGGGCGTGCTGGCGAGCCCTTCGAGCAGCGCATCCATGTCCCGCTTGAACTGCGAGAGGTCGGTGAAGGCGTCGATGCGCAGCGCCATCAGGTGGTAGCCGGGCGTCATCGCCGTGAACCCCGGCCCCAGTCCCACGAGCACGCTGCACATGATGTCGACGATCGTGCCGAAGCCGTAGCCCTTGTGCGATCCGAGTTCGCGCGTCGCACCGAGGGGCAGCAGCGAGAACTTCTCCGGCGCGTCCGTCTCAACCATCACCGGCGTGCCGTGCTCGTCCGCGATCCAGCCGGGCGCGATCTTCGCCCCGACGCGCTGTGCCAGTCGCATCTTGTTCTGCGCGACCTGTGTCGTGCCGATGTCGAAAACGAACGGCGGCATCTCGTCCGCGGGCACGGCCCACGCCATCGGGTTCGTACCGAGGCGCGGTTCGGCGGCGAACGTCGGCACCATCGAGAGGCTGCCGCTGGAGCTCATCGCGATGCCGATCATGTCGTGATCGAGCGCCAGCATCGCGTGGTAGCCGGTGCCGCCCATGTGGCCGACGTTGTGCACCCCGGCGGAGCCGATGCCTCGTTCGCGCGCCTTCGCGATCGCTCGCTGCATCGCGTGCGGCGCGACGTGCAGGCCGAGACCGCCGCCGCCATCGAGCCGCACGGTCGTCTCCGTCTCGTGCTCGACGACGATCTCCGGCTGCGGCGTTAGTCGTCCCTCCCGATATCCCGCAACGTACGAGCGCAGCATGTTCGAGACGCCATGCGACTCGACGCCCCGCAGATCGTTCGTCATCAGCACATCGGCGGCCTGCGCCGCGTCGACGTCGGTGAGGCCGACGGCGCGAAAGATCGCCTCCGTCGCGCTGCGCATGCTGTCGACGGGGACGTAGACGCGGTCGGCTTCGGGGACCTTGAATCGTTCGAGCATGGCATCGCTCCGCACACTGCGCTCTGATCGCGCGGACTGTATCACCGCGCGACGTCGTCGCATCGCTGTTCGATACGCAGCCACGTGAGCGGGCTTCCGAGGTGGCGAGAGTGAGAGCCGTTATAATCATCGCCGAACCGCGAGAGTGAGCTGGGAGCATCAATGCCCACTGAAGAGAACAAGGCCGTATCGCGTCGCTATTTCGAACTGCTGGACGGGCGCAAGGGAGACATGCTCTCGTTCGCCGACGAACTGCTCGATCCCGGCATGCTCAGCCACTTCCCGGGCGCTGCGGAGCCGAACGACCTTCCCACGCAGAGCGGGCTGGGTGGTGTGTTCTGGGGCGCGTTCCCCGACCTCACGCACACGGTCGATTTCATGGTCGCCGAGGGCGAGTGCGTCTCGATCCGCCTCACGCTGAACGGGACACACGCCGGTGAGTTCATGGGCGTGCCCGCGAGCGGAAACCCGCTGACGCTGACCGCGAACGGCATCCAGCGCGTCGTCGACGGGAAAATCACGGAGCAGTGGGTCGAATTCGACTCAATGAGCCTGATGGCACAGATCGGCGCGATGCCCAGCTAGCGCACATCGACGTCGAACGAACCGAACTAACGGGCCCCCGACAGGGGGCCCGTTAGTTGTCGGCGGTGACGGTGAGCACGACCTTGCCGAGCGAGCGGCGATCGCGCAGCAGCGCCATCGCCTGCGGCGCGTCTGCGAGGTCGAAGCTGTCCGAGATGTACGGCGCGATCTTGCCGTCGAGGTGCCAGCGCAGCAGCTCCTCCATCGCGGCGCGCACGGTGTCCGGCCGGTGGCGTCGTAGCTGGCCGAGACTGAGCCCGATCGCCGTGGCGTCTTTCACCAGCAGGTGGTTGGCCGGTATCTGCGGCACGGTGCCACTGGCGAAGCCGATCACGAGCATCCGTCCGCCGGGGTTGATCACGTGCAGCGATTCCGTGAAGGCGTCGCCGCCGACGGGGTCGTAGACGACATCGACACCACCGGTGAGCGCGCGGACGCGGTCGCTGATGCTCTCCGTCGCGTAGTTGATCAGGTGGTCGGCACCACGACTCGCGGCAACGTCGAGCTTCTCGGCTGTGCTCGCCGATGCGATCACCGTCGCGCCGATCGCCTTGCCGATCTCGACTGCGGTGAGACCGACGCCGCCGGACGCGCCGTGTACCAGCAGCGTCTCCCCCGGCTGCAGGGCAGCACGATGTCGCAGCGCGAGATGCGACGTGCCGTAGACGACCGGGAACGCCGCTGCGTCGGTGAAATTCATCCCGTCGGGCAGTGCCGTCACGTCGGGCTCGCGTGCGATCGCTTCCTCCGCGTAACCGCCGTGGTCGAGGAACGCGAGCACGCGGTCGCCGGGCTGGAAGTTCTCGACACCTTCGCCGGTCTCCAGCACGACGCCGGCCGCCTCCATGCCCGGAGAGAACGGGAACGGTCGCCGGTCCTGGTACTCGCCGCGCGTGATCAGGATGTCGGCAAAGTTCACGCCACAGGCACGCACGCCAATCCGCATCTCGCCGGCGGCGAGCGTGGGGCTCGGGATGTCTTCGAGCTGCAGTGAGTCGACGTCCCCCCACGCTCGGCAGATCATCGCGCGCATGGAGGCTCCCTCGTCAGCGGACGGCTGCCCTCTCCGGGTCTGTGCTTCGCATGGTCACCGGAGTAGAGTCTGGCCACGAGGATACTCTGAGCCTGCCAGGGGGATGTCATGCCATTTGTGAACGCGCCGGACGGCGTCAGCATCCACTACGAGACCGAGGGCGAGGGCGAGCCGCTGGTGCTGATGCACGGCAGTGGCGGTGACCTCGAGGGGTGGCGCATGGCCGGGTACACCGACGCCCTGCGCGACAACTACCGACTGATCCTGATCGATTCGCGGGGTCGCGGGCAGAGCGGCTGGCCGCCTGCGCAGGAGGACTACGAGCTGCGGACGCGCGTCGTCGATGTGACGACGGTGCTCGACGAGCTGAAAATCGACCGCGCCTACTTCCTTGGCTACGCGATGGGCGGCTGGATCGGATGGGGCGCCGCGACGTACGCGCCGCAACGCTTCCTCGCACTCGCGATCGGCGGCTTCGGCCCGCAATCCGATCCGTACCCGGGTCTCACCGTCGAGGCGGCGTTCGGCGACCTCTGGCGGAAGCTCGCCGACGAGGAGCAGGACGTGATGAAGCTGCTCTTCGCGGAGACGGCGCGGTTCGGGGGCGCTCGGCAGGTGCTGAAGACGACACCGCTGCCGCTTTTCCTCTACGCGGGCGACCGGGACGATTACTTCTCGTCGATGCTCGGCGCGGCGCAGATGGCGCAGCGGGCGGAGTTCCTGGCGCTGACCGGGAAGGACCACCGCAGTGGCTACCTCGATCAGGACGCCGTCGCGATCGTTGCGGCGGGCGTGGCCGACTTCTTCAGCGCGGTGTCCGCGCAGCCGCGCTCCTGACTGCGCTGCGGCTGAGCGCCTAGCTCAGCGGCAGCGCCAGCCAGTCTGCGATCGCCTGCACCGCCTCGATGGCGGTGAAGCCGTCGAACCAGCGTCCGACGTGCAGCGCGTACTCGTGGGCGAGCTTCAACGCGGTCAGCGCACCGAGGGCCACGGCTGTTGCCGGTCGCGTGAACGCGAACTGGGGTCGCCAGTGGGGCAGGCTGGCGACGAAGAGGAACCAGAACTCGAAGACGTTCGGGAAGAAGAAGAGCAGCGAGCGCTTGTCGGTGAGCTCGAAGACCGCGAAGCCGAGCAGGCGGTACCCGAGCAGCGAGAGGGCGACGGCGCGAGCGGTGCCGTGCCAGCGCGACGCAACGACGGCGAACGTGAGCAGGTAGACAGAGTCGACCCGCTTGTCGACGCGCTGGTAGTCGGGCACGCCGCCGAGGTCAACCAGTTCTCTGATGAAGAGATCGCTCAGGTCGAACGCGATCGCGAGCAGTGCACCGACAAACGCCCACCGCAGCACCGGCAGCGACCCGGCGACGCGTACCAGCAGGATGAGAAGCAGTTCAGCGTTCACCGTCCCGCGGTTTGACCCCCGAGCGACACGAGCAGCCTCGCGGTCAGTCCAGGACGATGAACGAGTCGAGCACGCGATCCAGCACTTCGGCGTCGGCCTGCGTCAGGAGCTGCACCTGCACGCTGATCAGGAACGATTCGTCCTCGGGCAGCGCCGCCAGAGAGATGTACAGCACGCCCTCCTCGCCGCAGTTGCCGTAGAGGTCGTACTGGCCCGTGTACAGCGCGTCGCTGTAGTCAAAGCGACCGGCGTACTCGCACGCGATGTCCAGCCCGAACTCCTCGCTGACGCTCTCCAGCAGCATTTCGACGGTGGCAAGCTCCGCAAGCTCCTCAGAGACGCCGAAGAAGAGGCCCGGCTCCGTCCATTGGCCCCAGAAATTCTCCACGTCCGCCGAGACGGTGATCGAGGGAGCGAACGGTCCATCGGTAAACCACGGAGTGCCGTTGAGGTCATCCCACTCCAGCGGGACCTCGACGAAGAGCAGCCCCGAGTCGTCGGTCACTTCGTGAAAACCGCTGTAGACCGAGACGGCATCGTCGGAGTCGGAGAGATCTGTTCCGAGTTCGCGGGCGAAGGAGAACGACTCTGAGAGGCCGCCGCCGCCGTTGAGCCGTCCTTCGAGTAGCTGCTCGGTATCGTTCCGCAGCACCTCGACGGCGAGCACGTCGTCAGAGCCCTGGGTGCGAAGCACGTCGCAGTAGTCGGACATCGTGCCGTCGGTCGCGAGCTGCAGGCCTTCGAGGCGCGTGATGATGTCGCCGGGCAAGATGCCCAGGCGGTCGGCGGGTGACCCGGAGCTGACCGAGGCGACCCAGATGCCCGACGTGCTGCCGTCCGACATCGCCTGGCCGTTGATGCCGATCGATGTCACCGACTCGCCCGTGCTCAGGCGGTCGACTGCCTGCCGCAGCTCCTCCACGCTGATTGCGAATGACTGGTTGGACGAGAACGACCCCGCGTAGTTCACGCCGAGCACGAGGGCATCCTCGGTGACGAGCGGGCCGCCGGAGTTGCCGGGATTGATCTGCGCGTCGTGTTCGAGCACGTAGTCGACCGAAGCCCATTCGCTCTCGCCGTCCGCCCGCGCCTTCGAGACGATGCCGCGCGTCAGCGTGTACTCGGGATCGCCGAGCGGGAATCCGGCCGCGAATGCGCTGATGCCGGCGGTGATCGTGTCGTCGTAGAACTGCAGGTAGGGGAAGCCGTCGCCCTCGATGTCGATCACGGCGAGGTCGGAACACTCGGAGACGCCGAGCAGGCGGGCGTTTAGCGAGCGGCTGCTGCCACCGACGAAGACGCGCAGCAGGCCGGCACCGGTCACGACGTGATTGTTCGTCACTGCGAGGCCGGACTGGTCGATGATGAAGCCGCTGCCGCTGCCGGCCGCGTTCATCTGCACACCGAAGTCGGGATCGCGGAACGTGCCCTCGGCCTCGATGCGGATCACGGCCGACTGCACGTCAGTGAGCGCCATGACCGCAGTGTCCTCGGGAGCGGCGGTCTCGGTGGCGGCTGGCGCCGTCGCGACGGCGGCGATGGCGGTTGGGTCGGCGTCGGAATCGCCTCCGCTGCACGCGACGGCTAACGCGGCGACGGCACCAACGATGAGCACTGCCAGTGAGCGACGGTTGAACTTCATCAGTAGCTCCGAACGTAATTCAACGCCCTCAGAATAGGTCGGAGCGCGGTCGGCGGGTAGGGGAGCGCCGCGAGCGGACTCGCTAGAGACCCGCAGCGAGGGTCGCGACCAGCGCGGACGCGTTGCCCTCGACCGGATCGCCGTGCCCGAAGACCGCCGTCTCGAACGAACGGGTGGCGAGCTTGCGGACGGACTCGTTCGCCTGCGCCATATCGGGCGTGAATCGCGGGTTCGGACCGGCGATTCCGTTGCCACTACCATTCAGCGCGTCGCCTGCCAGCAGCAGCCCACCGGTCGGGTCGATCAGGCTGATATGCCCCGGCGTGTGGCCCGGCGTCTCGACGATGTCGAGCCCGAAGCGCGGTCGCCGTCGCCGACGCTCACCAGCGGCCGCGGCGACGTGATACGTGCGATGTCGCCAGCACCCGCGTACGCCGTGGCGTCGGGCGCGCGGCCGAGCACGTCGGGCAGGCTGCCGATGTGGTCGCCGTGCGAGTGCGTGACGACCACGTGCCCAACCGTGTCCCAGCCGAGCCCGGCGGCGGCCAGAGCCGCCTCGATCGAGCCGGCGCTCCCGGACGTCCCCGTGTCGACGATCGCGGCCTCGCCCGCTCGCACCAGCGCGTACGCGGAAACATTGCCGAGCACGACGCGGGACCAGTCGACGGCGGCAAGTTCCGCGACGGCGGTGGTTGGGGCGACGGTTCCCGCCGGCGCAGCCGTGGCGACCGTCGTTGCTGTGGTGGGCGCTGGCGTCGCGTCGGGCTGCGTCGGTTCGGTCGCGATCGGCGGCGGTGCCGTCGAATTGGCCGGGGGCTGCGGGTCGTCGTCGGAGCAGGCGATGCCGACGCCGAGCGCGGCGACGGCGATCGTGCCCTTGCCGAGGTCGGTGAGGAAGAGCCGCCGGCCGTAGCGCCGCAGCGCGGTCACGGCCGTACGGGTGCCCGCAGCGCGTCGCCGATCTGAGTGCGGTGGTGTCGCGTATCGCCGAAGAGCACTTCCCAGCTCTTGCAGCGCCTCGTGTAGAGCTGGAGGTCGAACTCCATCATGTAGGCGACCCCGGCATGAATCTGATGCGCCTCCCACATCGAGCGGTCGCTGGCGTCGTTCATCCACGCCTTCGCCATCGAGACGGCCTGCGAGTCCGCGTTGCCGAGCGAGTACTGCCAGGCGGTCGAGTAGATGATCGCGCGGGCGCTCTCCAGCTCCTTCATCATCGTCGCCAGCTTGTGCTGGATCGCCTGGAACCCGCCGATCGCGCGACCGAACTGCACGCGATCCTTCGCGTACTCCACGGCCATGTCCATGCCGACCTGCGCCGCCCCCAGCATCGAGCCGCAGTGCGCGAGGCAGGCGTGGTCGACGGCGCGCGAGAGCGCCTGCTCGGCAGCGTCGCCGATGGCGATCACCTGGTCGGCAGCCACTGAGGTGTTCTCGAACCGGATCGACGCCTGCCCGTCGCCGGAGATGGTGTCCATCCGCTCTACCGTCACGCCTGGGGTGTCTGCGGGCACGATCGCCAGCACGACGCCCTCGCTGCTGCGCGCGCCGACGACGATGTCGTCAGCGAAGACGCCATCGAGCACGAAGAGCTTCTCGCCGTCGAGCCGGTAGCCGTCGCCGTCGGACGTGGCCGCGAGCGTGATGCCGTCGATGTCCCAGAGCGTGTCTGATTCGGCGATCGCGAGCGTCGCGATGCGCGAGCCGGAGGCGATCGGCGGCAGCCAGCGCCCGATCGCCTGTGCGTTGCCGCTGCCCTCGATCGCCGCCGCCGCGACGACGTTGCTTGCGACAAACGGCACGGGCGCGAGCACCCTGCCAAACTCCTCGGCGAGCAGCATCTGGTCGAAGATCGTGCCGCCCGCGCCGCCGCCGTCCTGGCTGATGCCGAGGCCGAGCCAGCCGAGGTTGGAGAGATCGTGCCAGAGGTCGGCGGCGTAGCGCCCGTCGTCCTCGGCCTGCCGCACGACATCGGTCGGGCAGGTGTCGGCGAGCATGCGTGCCGCGTTTTGCTTCAGCAGCACCTGTTCTTCGCTGAGGTTGAAGTCCATCGCAATCGCTCCCCGGCCGCTATGAGCGCGGCATATCGAGGCCGCGATGGGCCATCACGTTCTTCAGAATCTCCGGCGTGCCGTGAGCGTGGTTGGAGTGGCTGAGCCGCACGCCGCGCTCGATCTCGCCCAGCATCGGTGCCCAGCGGTCGCCGTACTTGAGCTGTCCGTACGGCCCGAGCAGGCGGTAGGCGGCGTGCATGAAACGCGGCGTCCACTCCTTCTGCCAGAGGCCGAGCACGGAGCTGCTCGACTGGTGCAGGCCGCCGCCGATCTTCTCGCCGATCACGTCGTTGCCGGATTCGCGTTGCTCACGCGCCCAGATCGTGCGCCAGTAGAGCTGACGCTGGACCTCGAGCTCGATCGCGAACTCGGCGAGCATCAGTCGCGTCTCCTCCGCGTCGATCAGCAGGCGACCGCCGACCGGCTCCTGGTTACAGAACTGCACAAAGTCGTCGAAGGTGCGCTGCGAGCTGTAGGGCCCGGAACCCGGGCGCGAGTGCAGGTCAACGCTCAGCGCTTCGTACCACGCCTGATCCTTCGTGCCGATCAGGTTGTCCTTCGGCACGCGCACGTTGTCGAAGTAGATCCAGCTGAGGTTCGTGCCGCCGAGGTCCATCTTCGGGACGACGGTGATGCCCGGCGTCTCAAGGTCACAGACAATCGCGCTGATGCCGCGGTACTTCGTCGCATCCGGCGTCGTGCGCGCCGCGACCATCATGTATTCGATGCGGTGCGCGCGCGTGTTGAAGATCTTCTCGCCGTTGAGCACGAACTCGTCGCCCTCCTCGACGGCGCTGAACGAGAGCGCAGCGAGGTCGGAGCCGGCCTCCGGCTCGGTGAGGCCGTTGCAAAAGCCGATCTCGGCGGTGCGCAGGTCTTCGAGCCAGCGGTCGCGCTGCGCGTCCGTGCCGTACGAGATCAGGGCGGACGCGGGGTCGCTCTGGAAGTTCATGAACGGCCCGCGGTGGTAACCGATCTCCGCCATCAGGATCGCCTGCTCGGTCTTCGACCGTGGCTGCTGCCCGCTGTACCGCTCCGGCCACGCGAGCGAGAGCCAGTTGCGCCCCCCGAGCTTGCGCGCGAACGAGCGGGTGAACTCGTAGGCCTCATCGTCCTCGTACGCGGTCTCGCCGCGGTAGTCGGCGGGGATCTCCGCTTCGAGGAACTCGACGACCTCGCTGCGCCACGCCTCTTCGGCAGGGCTGAAGTCCAGATGCATGCTGCGACCTTCCGTTCTCAGTCGTATATCTGCGCGGGCATCGCGCGGGTTCCTTGCGCCTGCTAGCCGCCGATCGGGCGGAAGCGCGGCATCGTGATCTCGTCGTTGATGTCTTCGAACACGATCTCGACCGCCATCTCGACGCGCACGTCATCGACGGGGCAGTCGACGAGATTGACGGGCATGCGCGGACCTTCCTCGAGCTCGACGACCGCGATCACGAACGGCACATCGTCGGTGAAGGCGCGGTGCGGTGCTCGTCGCACGATCGTGTAGGTGTAGACCGTACCGCGACCGCTCATCCGCTCCCACTGCACGTTGTCGCTCCAGCAGTGTGGACAGAGCGAGCGAGGGTAGAAGTACGCCTTCTCACAGTCGGCGCAGCGCTGCAGCCGCAGCTCGTGCTCCTTCAGCGCCGTCCAGAACGGCTCTGTGTCGAAGTCCGGCGTCGGCAGCGGCTTCGGGGGGAGTGTCTCCTGTGTCATGACGCCTCCCGTCCCCAGATCAGGCTCACCTGGTGATTGAGGTGCCCGCCGTTGGCGTGCGAGATGGCGAGTTCGGCGTCCGCGACCTGTCGGTCGGTGCCCTCGTACTCGTGGCGGAGCTGGCGGACGGCCTCGACCATCGTCCAGATGCCGAACGTACCGGGGTGGTTGAACGAGAGTCCGCCGCCCTGCGTGTTCATCGGGAAGTCGCCGCCGGGGCCGGTGCGGCCGCCCTCCATGTAGGGACCGCCCTCGCCCTTCTCGCAGAAGCCGAGGTCTTCGACGATGCAGATCGCCTCGCTCGTGAAGGCGTCGTAGATCTGCGCGACGTCGATGTCGGCACGGTCGATCCCCGCCATCGCGAAGGCGATGTCGCCTGACTCTCTCGCGGCGGTGCGGTTCATGTCCTCCATCTGCCAGATGTTGACGTGCGTGTGGCCCTCACCCGCGCCGAGCAGGTAGATCGGCTGCTGCTTGAGGTCGCGGGCGCGCTCAGCCGAGGTAACCACCACGGATGCCGCCGCGTCGCAGACGAGACAGCAGTCGAGCAGGTGCAGCGGGTCGGCGATCATCCGCGAGTCGAGCACGTCGTCGATGTCGATCGGGTCGCGCATCATCGCGCGCGGGTTCATCTCCGCCCAGCGCCGCGTCGAGACGGCGAGTTCGGCGAGTTGCTCCGACGTCGTGCCGAACTCGTGCATGTGGCGGCGAGCGGCGAGCGCGTAGTTCGTCGGCGGGCCGATCAGGCCGATCGGCGTGTCCCACGAGTTGCCGCCGCCGCCCATCGAGAGCTGCCCGCTCGCACGACGTCCAGAGCGATTGTTGCCAGCGTGCGTGATCAGCACCGTCTCGGCCATGCCGGCCGCGATCATCGCGGCGGCGTGCTGCAACTGGATCGGGTTCGACGCGCCGCCGGCTGAGGTGGTGTCGATGCCGCGCACCGGCATCAATCCGAGGTATTCGGCGATATTTGCCGCAGGACCGCCGTGCGAGTAGACGGTGTCGATATCGTCCTTGGTCAGCCCGGCGTCCTCGATCGCCGCCTTCGAGGCCTCGGCCATCAACTGGTTGACCGTCTTGTCGGGGATGATGCCGATCTGCTCCGGCTCGCCGATGCCGACGACCGCGATCGCTCCGCTGATACCGCTCATCGCCGCTCCTCAGCCTTCGCTAGTCCTCGGACGCTCGTGGCAGGCGGGTGATGCCCGCGCCGAGCCCCGTCTGGAAGTACTCGGCGATCGACTCGACGGTCCAGCCCTCGTCGCTGAGCGCCGTGTGGGAGGGGTAGATGTCGTTGTAGATGCCCACGGAGTCGCCGCTCATCGCAAAGACGCGGCCGGTGATGTCCGCAGCCTCGTCGGAGAGCAGAAAGACGGGCAGGGGCACGCCATCCTCGGGCAGGTTCGGGCGTCGGTTTGCCGCTCGCTCGCGACCGATGCCCGCCGCGGCGCGCACCTCCTGCGCTCGCTCGGCCTGAGGCCCGCCGGGCGTCATGCGCGTCTGCGCGCCGATGTGGTAGGCGTTCGCGCGCACGCCGTGCGGGGCCAGCTCGCGCGCTGCCGCCATCGAGAGGCCGACGATTGCAGTCTTCGCCGCACCGTAGTTCGCCTGCCCGCTGTTGCCGATCAGTCCGCTACCGGACGAGACGCCGAGGATGCAACCCGACTGCTGCTTCACCATCTGCAGCGCCGCGTACTGGGTGCAGAGGAAGTTGCCGCGCAGGTGGACCGCCATGACGGCGTCCCACTCTTCTTCCGTCATGTTGAAGATCATGCGGTCGCGCAGGATGCCGG
Source organism: Dehalococcoidia bacterium (assembly GCA_036013055.1). GTDB lineage: Bacteria > Chloroflexota > Dehalococcoidia > UBA2979 > UBA2979 > SHYR01. The sequence goes on from DASCQM010000006.1 coordinate 29,914, forward strand.
CGTTGTTGACGATGCCGTCTAGCTGGCCGAACTCGGCGACTGCCTGTTCGACGATGCTGCGCGCGCCGTCCGGTTCGGCGACCGAACCGAAGTTCGCGACGGCCCGGCCACCGGCCTTCGTGATCTCTTCCGCGACCTCGGCAGCAGGGCCGTCGGATGGCGACGTGCCATCGACGTTCACGCCGAAGTCGTTGACGGCGACGGCCGCGCCTTCCTGCGCGGCGAGCTGGGCCATCGCCCGCCCGATGCCGCGCCCCGCGCCGGTGATTGCAATGACTTTGCCTTCTAGCAGCATGGTTCGTTCCTAACCGTTGCTCTGTGCGGCGCTGATCTGGGCCAGCGCACCGCCGGTCTCGGTGCCGAGCCGCACGGGCGTGCCGAGCGTGCCTCGGAAATGGCTTGCCAGCTTCTGGGCGTCCCAGCCACCGGGCACGCTGGCGACGATGTCCTGGCGGTGCCGCGAGTAGACGGCGATGCGCTCACGACTGACGAGGAAGACCTCGCCGGAGACGTCGTCCGCCTCGTCCGAGGCGAGGTAGCGCGCCAGCGAGGTGGCCGCGTCCTCGGCACTGCCGGCCTCACCGGGCACGAGCCACGGCGAGTCGCCGTCGTCGAGTGTGCCGAGCGCCTGCAGGTCGATCGCGTTCGCGGTGATGCCGTAGCGGCCGAGGTCTTTCGAGATCACGCGCACGAAGCCGTACATCCCGGCCGACGCCGCCGCGAAGGCGACTCCGCCATCGGTGTTCGAGAGCCGCGACATGCCGAGCCCGGAGGTGGAGAGCACGATGCGACCCTGCTGCTGCTGACGCATGATCACGGAGGCGTCGTGGACCACGGTGAAGGCTGCCTTGATCGTCCCCGCCATCGTCGCGTCCCAGTCCTCGACCGAGAGGTCGAGCAGCGAACCGGGCCGGTTCACCGCCGCCCCGCAGACGAGCACATCGACTCGACCACGCGCATCGACGGCCTCGCGGAGCACGGCCGAGCCGCCCTCCTGCGTTGACGTGTCGGCGTCGGATGCGACGACCAGCGCGCCATCGGCCGCGAAGGCTTCCGCCGCCGCTTTGCCGAAGCCCTGATCGGCCCCCGTTACCACTACTACTTGCTCAGCCATTCGCTGCTCCTCCGGCCTGCTGTGCCGCTGCTACAGAGGGCCAGTGGGCGACCAGCTCCGGTGCGTAGCTGTCGCCGATCTGTCCCGATTGCTCATGCTCTCGATACTCCTCGTCGCTCATGCCGACAAGTTGCTTCCAGACGTACTCGTTGTCCTGGCCGAGCGTGACCGGCGCGCTGCGCAGCGCGTTCGGCGTGTTCGCCATGCGCCAGATCAGGCCCGTGTACCAGTGACGCCCGGTGACCTCGTTCTCCAGTTCCTCGTAGAACCCACGCGCGTCGAGCTGCGGGCAGGCGCGCTTCTCCGCTGCCGTCTGCACGGGCCCGGCCGCGACGCCTGCAGCCTGCAACGAGTGGAACAGCGGGAACTTCTCGTGCGGGCGCGTCAGCTCCCCGATCGCAGCATCGAGCGCATCGAGGTTCGCCAGCCGTTCGCCGGCGGTCGCGAAGCGCGGGTCGGCCGCGAGCGTTGAGCTGCCGAGCACCTCGCAGAGCGCGGCGAACTGCGCGTCGGTCTCGACGTCGATCGCGATCCACTCGTCCTTGCCGCTCGTCGGGTACACCTGATGTGGCGCGTGGCTGGGGTGGCGGTTCCCGCGCGGGCCGGGGTCGGAGCCGTTCATCGTCCACTCGAGGATCGGCTCCGCGATGATCGGCAGGAAGTTCTCCGCCTGCGCCAGCTCGATCTGCTGCCCTCGCCCGCTGCGCAGCCGATGACGCAATGCCATCACCACGGCCAGCGCGCCCTGGATGCCGGCGATCGCATCACCGACGAGTCCGCTCCCCGCCTCGTCCGGGGTCCCGACGGGGTAGCCGCGCAGGTAGTGGTGGGCAACGGTCGCCTCAACGTGCAGCCCGAGGCCGCGGTAGTTCTTGAATGGCCCGTCCAGCCCGTAAGCGGGCATCCGCAGCATGATCAGGTCCGGATTGATCGCCTTCAGCTCGTCGTAAGTGATGCCCGCCTTCTCGATCGTCTCGGGCACGTTGTTCTCGACGAAGACGTCCGCGTGGGCGACGAGCCGGCGGAACAGCTCGCGGCCCTCGTCGGTGCTGATGTCGGCGGTGACCGATCGCTTGTTGCGAGCGTGGCTGTTGAAGCCGGAGTTGCGGTCCCACGGGCGCGCGCCGGGGTCGAGGTCGGGGAAGGTGTGCCCGCCCGGGCTGCCGGTGCCGCGCTCGTGCAGCTCGATCTGCTCATCGCGGGTCGTCGCTCGTTCCATCTGCCGCGTCTGCGGCTGGAAGCGCGTGATCGGTTCCACGCGGATCACCTCCGCGCCCCACTCCGCCAGCAACTGCGTGCAGTAGGGGCCGGCCCAGACGACGGTCGAGTCGATCACACGCACGCCGTCGAGCGGCAGCCGCCCCGTCGGAGCATCGCTCTCGGCCGGTACCGGCTGCTCGCGCGCGGCCCACGCGCCAGCGCCACCGTCGAGGGCGGCGAGCACGTCGGCGGTGTGCTTGCCGAGCGTCGGCGCGCGGCTCGCAGCGGGGCGCGGCGAGGCGGACATGATGAACGGGCGCCCCGGGTACGTCTGCGCGCCGGTGTGCGGGTGGTCAATCTTTTCCCACGCGCCGCGGTCGATGAAGTGCGGCTCGCTGACGAGGTCTGCCGGACTGTTGATCGGTCCGGCGAGTAGGTTGTGCTGCTGCGCCTCCGCGATCGCCTCGCGCTTCCCTCGCTGCATCAGCCAGCCGAGGTATGACGCTTCGATGTCCTCGACGAGCGCCGGGTCGACGAGAGCGAGCGCACCCTGCAGGCGTGCGTCGCCGACCAGCTCGGCGCGGCCGATCATCGTGAGAAACGCGTTCAGCCTGCGCGGGCCGCCGGTGCCGAGGATGTGCACGTAGCCGTCGAGGCAGGGCCGCACGCCACTGGCGAGGGAGACGCCCGCGGCGGCGCGCTTCAACTCGTAGCCGGAGTAGGAGTGGTTGGTCAGGTACGGCGTCACGCGGTCGCGGGAGCCGGCCTGCGTCTCGTAGATCGAGACATCGACCCAGTCACCCTCGCCGCTGCGCTCCTGCCGCAGGTAGGCGGCGATCGTTGCCAGCGCCGCCACGCCGCCGGCCTGGTGCATCGCCAACGAGCCCGCGTTCTTCAGCGGCTCACGGTCGCGGCTGCCGGTCCAAATCAGTGGGCCCGCCATCGCCTGAGCGGTGAGGTCGGTGAGCTGATAGCCGGCGTATGGCCCGCTCTGACCCCACGGGGTGATCGAGGTGAGTACGAGACCGGGCCGCAGCTCCGATAGCGCCTCGAAGCTCAGTCCGATCGCCGCGAGCCATCCCGGTGCGAAGTCCTCGATCAAAATGTCTGTGCCTGCGATGAGCTTGCGCAACGCCGCGACGCCATCCTCGGATCCGAGATCCAGGGTGACGCTGCGCTTGTTGGTGTTGAGGTGCAGGAAGCGCAGTGATCCCTCGACGTGGGGTTCGTCACCGAAGAACGGCGCCTCGCCGCGAGCGGGATCGCCGTCGGGTGGCTCGACCTTGATCACATCGGCGCCGAAGTCGGCGAGCAACTTCGTCGCGTACGGACCCGCGACGTTGCCGGTGAGATCGAGCACGCGTGTGCCGTTGAGTGGTCCTGTCATCGAGTCCCCCGCCGAGGCAGTGCTTGCCACACGACCCGCAGGGAGCATACCGCCCCGCGCAAGGGCGACTGTTCGGGTGGCATCGGGAGGTACCATTCGCCGGTACCCGGAGGTTCCCATGCGCGCTGCTGTTGTCCCTGAGTTCGGAACGCCCGACGTGATCACCGTCGCCGACGTCGATGAGCCGAAACTGCAATCGGGCGAGATTCTCGTTCGCGTCACCGTCGCGGGTATGAACTTCGCCGATGCTGGCATGGTCTCCGGGGCGAGCCGGCGCGCCGAGCCGCCGTTTGTGCCGGGCGTTGAGGCTGCGGGCACGGTGCTCGATGCCGGCGATGGCGGCGAGTTCGCCGTCGGCGATCGCGTCGTCTACTGGAACCCGCTGCCGAGCGCGTTCGCGGAGCAGGCCGCAGTACCGGCATGGCGCGCCGTGAAACTACCGGACGATGTCACCGACGACGTCGCGGTCTCGCTGATGGTTGCGGGGACGACCGCGCACTACCTCGCGGTCTCGACCGCTCCGCTGGAGGCGGGTCAGAGCTGTCTGATCTGGGCTGCCGCGGGCGGTGTCGGGCACCTGCTCGTGCAGATCGCGAAGCTCCGAGGAGCGCGCTCGGTCGCCGTCGTCGGCAGCGACGAGAAGGCCGAGATCGCGCTCGCGCTCGGCGCGGATGTCGCGATTCGCTATCGGCAGGAGGACGTCGTCGCGGCGGTGCAGGCGGTAACGGACGGGCAGGGCGTCGATGCCGTCTACGACAGCGTCGGAGCGGCGACGATTGAGCGGTCGTTCCAGTCGACGAAGCGGCTCGGCACGTGCGTGCTCTACGGAGGCTCGTCGGGCGCCGTCGGTGTGCTCGACACCACGCTGATGCAGGCGGCGGGGTCGATCTTCTTCACGTGTCCCGGCCTCGGCGATTACCTGCGCGACGCGGCCGAGTACCAGTCACGGCTCTCAGATCTCTTCGAGTGGCATCGGCAGGGCAAGCTGACGCCGCGCATCGGCGACGATGTTGGGTTCGACGGTGTCGCGGACGCGTTGACGCGGATGGCGGCGGGGACGACGAGCGGCAAGCTGCTGGTGCGGCCCTAGCTCAACGCCTTGGATGTGACTCGTTAGCCGGCCGGTCTCTAGCCGGCCTGCCGCGCGATCACGTGGCGGTAGACGTTGCCGACGTTGAGCGCCTTGATGCGGTCGGTGGCCGGATAGAGGCGCTGGCCGATCGGGTAGGGGTCGACATCGGGCCGAGGCTCGGCGAGCGCTTCCTCCTCGGTCAGGCCGCGCTTCACGAAGTCCTCGACAGCATCGATCCAGCCCTCGATCACCGTCGCCTGCTCGCTCAAGTAGCTGTTGTCACACGGCTCCCCGTGGCCGGGCACGATCACCTCCGCGCCCAGCGCCTCGATGCGCTTCAGCGCCTCCAGCCACTCCCACGGATCGGCTTCCTGCACAAAGCTCATCATGCGATGGAATACGTTGTCCCCGGTGAAGACCACGCCCTCGTCCGGCAGGTAGACGGCTGTCTGCGGCGGGGTGTGTCCGGGGATGTGATGAAGCTCGATCGTGTGATCGCCGAGCTCGACCGTCAGTTCCTTGTCGAAGAGCCGCGTCGGCGGGTTCGGCGGGTAGTGCGGGTGTTGGAGCAGCCAGACGCTGTCCGGGTCGGTCTCCTGCATCTGCTCCACGCGCTCGTCAGACTGCATACGCGGAATCGTCTCCTCGTAGCGGGCCTCCATCAGGGTCTGACCGATCACCTCGACGCCGGGGAAGAACGAGTTGCCGAGGATGTGGTCGCCATGCGGCTCGGTGTTGACGAGATGGCGGATCGGGCCGTCTTCCGAGAGCCGCTCGCGCCACTGCACCGCGTTGATCGGTTGCTGCGGCGTATCGATCATGAAGACGCCGTCCGAGGTCGTGACGAACCCGGGATTGCAGCCCCAGTAGTAGATCTCGGCGTAGACGTTGTTGCTGACCTGGCGCATGCAGCGTCCTCCTCGTCGTTCGGTGGCAGCTGCCGTCGAGCGGCTAGTCCCGGAACGGCCCTTTGTGCTCGATGCCGGCCTCGGTCAGCAGATCCTTGTCGTAGAGGATGTTGCCGGTGTACTCCTGCGGCGTCTGCTCGCAGATCCAGACCGTCGCCTGCCCCATGTCGTCGGCGACCTCGAAGTTGAGGTCCGGATTCTCACGGTCGTTCGAGGCCATGCGGTTACCCGGCGTGCGCACGCCGCCGCGAGGTGAGAGCACGTTCACGGCGATGTTGTCCTTCTGCAGCATCGCACCCTGGCGCTGTGAGAAGTGCTCCAGTGCGGCCTTCTCGCCGCCGTAGAAGATGTCGCCGCCACGATTCTGCTGATCCTCGGTGTACGGCCCCGGGCCGAGTGGAATCGCACCGACCGACGAGATGTTGACGATGTGGCCGCCACCGGCCGCCCGCATGTGCGGCACCGCAGCGCGCATCGCGAGGATGTAGCTGCGCTGGTTCACCTCAAGGCTGAGGTTGATGTGCCGCTCCTCGACGGTCTCAAGGTTGCCGGGGACGAAGATCGCGGCATTGTTGACGAGGATGTCGAGGCGGCCGTACTCGGCCGCGACCGCGTCGGCTGCGCCGGTGATGCTCTCGGTGTCGCGCATGTTCAGCACGATCGCCATACCCGTACCGCCGGCGTCTTCGATCTCCTTCGTAACGGTGTGGATCGTGCCCGGCAGGCGAGGGTCGCGCTGCTGTTCGGTGCGCGCGCCCACGGCGACCTTCGCGCCAGCCGCGGCGAGGTATCTCGCGATGTCAGCGCCGATCCCGCGGCTCGCGCCCGCTACCAGTGCAACTTTTCCGTCAAGGGTCATCGGTGGTCTGCCTTTCCTCGATCGATCGTCGATCGTCTGCTTGATGGTCCGCCGTCAGGCGGGGAGTCGTGTCGTCTGAATCGCGGCGAGCCGCCACTCGTCGTCCGCCGGGACGAGCGCGGCGGTGAAGCGCACGTCGAGCGACGCCGGTTCGCCGTCGCGGGTGACGCCGAGGTGCCCGATTCCGGTCACGATGGCGCAGCCGGGGTAATGCTCCTCGACCGTGTCTTCGACTTCCCACGAGCGGTAGCGACGGCCACCCTCGAAGGCTGCGACGAGTTCGTCCCTCGTCTCGCGGACGGAGCTACTGTGGACGTACGTGAAGCCGTCCGTCACCAGCGCCTTCCACGCGTCCATATCGGCGGCGACCGTCGCTGCTCCGTAGGATTGAAGCGTCGCGGTCGGCGTACTTGTGTCACTGCTCATCGGTGATCTGCCCCCTCGTCAGCCGCGCGAATATACACCCGCGTTCGTATGGCGCGCAGATCGCGGCGAGTCGGAGTAAGATGCTGCGGCCAACGCATATGTGTTGGCGGGACGCGTACGTCGGAAGAGTGGTGGTGAGCGATGGTCGACTTCAACGATAACGAAGAGCAGGCGACATTCCGCACAGAGGTGCGCGACTTCATCGCGACGAACCTGCCGGATCAGCTTCGGCTGAAGCCCGACGAAGACCGCCGCTTCGACGAAGACGACCCGGACGAGAAGAAGGCAGCGATCGCGAAATGGCGAGAGGCGCTCGTCGACAAGGGCTGGATCGCGCCGATGTGGCCGGAGGAGCTCGGCGGCGCGCAGATGACGAAGATGGAGCAATTCATCGTCAACGAGGAGTTCACGGAGGCTAGCGCGCCCCGGCTCAGCGTCCCGACCGTCGGTAGCACGATCATGGTTCACGGGTCCGAGGAGCAGAAGAAGGAATTCCTGCCGAAGATGGTGACCGGCGAGACGCGCTGGTGCCAGGGCTACTCCGAGCCCGGCTCCGGCTCCGACCTCGCCTCGCTGCAGACGCGCGCGATCCGCGACGGCGACGACTTTGTGATCAACGGCCAAAAGATCTGGACCTCCGGCGCGCACCTCTCGAACATGATGTTCGCGCTCGTCCGCACTGACCCTGAGGCCCCGAAGCATCGCGGCATCACCTACATCCTGCTGCCGATGGACTCGCCGGGCATCACCGTGCGCCCGCTGAAGCAGATGTCCGAGGCGTCCGGCTTCAACGAGGTCTTCTTCGAGGACGTGCGCGTCCCGGTGCGTAACGCGATCGGCGAGGTGAACCGCGGCTGGTACGTGGGCGCGACGCACCTCGACTTCGAGCGCTCTGGCATAGGCCAGTCGCTCGGCCAGCGGCAGACGCTCGACGCGCTGCGCGACTTCCTGATCGAGGAGCGCGACACCGACACCGGCCGCTCGATGATCGGACGCTCGCAGCCCGTGCGTGCCGCGCTGGCGGAGCGCTACGTGGAGGCGGAGGTGGCGAAGAACTTCTCCTACCGCGTGATCTCGATGGAGGCGACGGGGCAGATCCCGAACCACGAGGCATCGGTCGCGAAGATGTTCAACACAGAGCTCTCGCAGCGTCTTGCGCGCACCGCCACGCAGACGCTCGGCCTCTACGGTGGGCTCTTCGACGAGGATGACGAGTGGACGCCGATGAAGCGTCGCTGGTCGCGCATGTACCTCTCGACGGTCTCGGCGACGCTCGCCGGTGGCACCTCGGAGATTCAGCGCAACGTGATCGCCACCCGTGGACTCGGCCTACCGCGAGGCTAGCCGTCGGCGGTAGCGCCGCCGAGTCGCGGCATCGTTAGGTGAGCGTCCGGATACGCGTAACCGCGAGGCAGGCGATCAGCGCGACTGCGGTCGTGCCGATCGCGAGTTGTACGCCGACCGCATCGGCGGCCAGTCCGACACCGAACGTCCCGAAGTTGGTGAAGCCCCAGCTCAGGTTGTAGGCGCTCGAGACGCGGCCGCGGTACTCGTCGGTCGTGTACGCCTGGATCAGCACGCCGGAGAGTGCGAAGCGCGCCGTCTGACCGAATCCGACGACGATGAAAATCACCGCAGAGAGTGAGTAGATCGTCGACGCGGAGAAGGCGAGCAGCGCGACCCCGAGCAGCAACGCGGCAAGCATCATCGCCAGCCCGCGTCGTCGGTTCGGCAGCGACGCGATCAGCAGCGAACCCGCGAGCGAGCCGATGCCCGAGATGCTCATTAGCGTGCCGACCTCCAGCGCGCCGCCATCGAGCACATCGGCGACGAAGCCGGGTAGCAGGAAGAAGTACGGCATCGCCACGACCTCGAGGATCAGGTTCACCCACAGCACCAGCGAGACGTCGCGGTTGCCTCTGATGTAGGCGAGGCCGTCGAGTAGCTCGCGCACCGCGCCAGAGACGTTGCGGGGTGCACCGTCGCGGCTCGCCGTCGTGTCCGGCACCTTGAGCAGCAACACCACGGCGATCAGGTACATCGAACTCATCAGCGTGTAGACGTACTGCGAGCCGTCGACGCCCTCGCCGCCACCGACTGCTGCAACGAGCCAGCCGGCGAGCCCCGGCATCACGAGGCGAGCGGTGTTCATGCCCGCCGTCGAGAGCGCCATCGCGTTCATCAGCCGCTCGGGGCCGACGAGTTCGGGCGTTATCGCCTGGCGCGCCGGCAGCATCAGCGACATGGTGCTGCCCTGCACGACGGCGGCGATGATCAGGTGCTGCACGGAGATCTGATCGGAGAAGATCAAGGCGGCGATCACGAGTGCGTTCAGCGCGTTCGCGAACTGGCCGATCTGAACGATCAGCTTCTTCTGCGGCACGAGATCGGCGATCACCCCGCCGACGAGCGAGAGGAAGATCTGCGGGATCGCCGTCGCGAGCGTGATCGCGCCGAGCATCGAGTAGCTGCCGGTGAGTTGGAAGACCATCCAGCCGCGAATGAACATCTGCATGTTCATCGCCGTGAAATGCCCCATCAGCGCGGCGAAGAACCAGCGGAAGCCGGGGTCGTACAGCGACTCGAGCGTGCGACGCGTCAGCGGCCCGCCTTCGCCGCTAGCGGTGGAGAGGCCATCCGTGACGGCATCGCCATCGATGGTGCCCCGGCCGGGGGTGGGCGAGGCGTCGGTCGGTGCAGCGTCACGCGACCCGATCGTCATTACAGTTCCGCCGCATCTAGCCGTCGTGACGCCATGTAACCACGCTTGCAGAGCAGTCGACTGGTGACAAGCCGAGGGTCGCGCGCAGGCATTGGCGGCCTGTGGTGCCTCGCGTCACGTCGCGGACTATCCGCAGTCGGTTGGCGAGCGAGTAGCCGCCGCATACCATCCGGCGATGTCCGGTCCCGATCGCGCAGCCTCGGACGTTGCCGCCGTATTCCTGCGATGGACGTTCCTGCGTGCCGTCTTCCATCGCGGCTGGTGGCTGGTCCCAGCATCTACCTCGTGGTCGTCGCCGATCTCTCCGCGTCCCAGCTTGTCTTCTACGGCGTCGCCATGGCGATCACGATGCTGGTGGCGGAAGTCCCGACGGGCGTCGTTGCCGACGCGTTCAGCCGTAAGTGGTCTCTGGTGGTCGCGCACCTCGTGATGGGCAGCGGGATGGTGATGTTGGGCCTCGTCACGGCCTTTCCGCTGCTGCTGGCGACGCAGGTGCTCTGGGGACTCGGTTGGACGTTCTCGAGCGGCGCTGACGTCGCGTGGATCACCGATGAGCTCGACGAGCCGAACCGCATCGACCGCGTGCTGATGGCGCGCGCTCGCCGGGAGCAGTTCGGGGCCGCCGCGGGGCTGATCGCGTTCGGCGCGCTCGCGTGGGCAACCGACCTCGGGTCGGCGGTCGTGGTCGCGGGCGGCGGGATGATCGTGCTCGGTCTGGTCATCGCCATGCGCTTCAGCGAGCACAACTTCACCCCGACGCGAGAGCGTCGCTGGCGTGGGTCGGTGGCAATCTTCAGGCGCGGGGTCGCGCTGGCGCGCGGCGACCGCGAGATCCTCGTCGTACTCGCGGCGACGTTCCTCGTAAATGCGGGAACGCAGGTCGGGTTCCTCTTCCCGAAGCGGCTGCTGGACCTCGGCTTCCCGACGCAGCCCGACCCGATCGTCTGGTTCACGGCGCTTGGCCTCGCGGCGCTCATCGCGGGCGGACTCGCGCTGCGCATCGTCGAGAGCCGCATCGAGGGCGTCGGCGCGCCGGGGCGCGTCTATGCCGCTGCGGCCTTCGCCGGCACCGTCGGGCTGCTGTTGCTCGCCGGCGCGCCGAACGACGCTACCGGCATGGGTGGCGTGCTGCTCGTGACGGGTATCGCGGAGCCGGTGACCCGCGCCGTGAGCGTGATCTGGGTCAACCAACGGGTTGCAAGCGAGGTGCGCGCGACGGTGCACTCGTTCCTGTCGCAGGCTGAAGTCGTCGGCGAGATCGTCGCCGGAATCACGCTCGGCGTGCTCGTCCACGCGACGAGCATCCCGCTCGTGCTCACCGTCTCTGGCGCGCTGATCGCGGCTGCCGGGCTGCTGGTGATCGGATCGCGCAGCGGCCGCGCTCGACGCTCGCCGGTGATCAACCGCTAACGCGCGGTGGTGCCATCGAGGGTCGCGCTGCCTGTAGAGTGGGCGCGCGCGTGAGGAGACTGCGATGAGTGATGCGATCAAGCTGGGAATGGGAATCGGCTACTCGGGTGCCGAGATGCAGTTGCCCGTCGAGAGCGTGCTGCTGGCGGAACGGCTGGGGTACGACTCCGTGTGGACTGCGGAGACCTATGGCTCCGACGCGATCACGCCGCTCGCCTACCTCGCGGCGCTGACGAAGGACATTCGCCTCGGCACCAGCATCATTCAGACAGCGGCGCGCAGCCCCGCGGCGACGGCGATGTCGATGCAGACGCTGGACGCGATGGCCGGCGGAGATCGTGTGATTTGCGGACTGGGCGTCTCCGGCCCGCAGATCGTCGAGGGCTGGTACGGCCGTGCGTGGGGCAAGCCGTACTACATGCTGCGCGACTACATGCAGATCATGAAGAAGATCGGCGAGCGCGGCGCGCCGGTGGAGCACGAGGGCCGCGAGTACCCGTTGCCTTACGACGGACCGGGGTCCCAGCACCTCGGCAAGCCGCTGATGTCGATCCTTCATCCCAACCCGAAGCTTCCGATCTGGCTCGGCAGCGGCAGCGAATCGAACGTGCGGCTGGCGGCCGAGCACGGCGATGGCCTGCTGCCGCTCGGCTTCACCCCGGCGCGCATGCCCGAGTACATGGCGTGGATCAACGAGGGCTTCGAGCGCGCCGGCGGCGGAAAGTCGATGGCCGACTTCGAGATCCAGACCGGCGTGACGGTTGAAATTACCGACGACGTCGCCGGTGCACTGCGACGTCGCAAGCCGGGAGTCGCCCTCTACGTCGGGGGCATGGGGCACCGCGACATGAACTTCCACAAGGAGCAGATGATCCGGCGCGGGTACGGCGAGGCGGCCGAGCGCATCCAGGAGCTGTTCCTCGACCATCGCAAGGCGGAGGCGCTTGAGGAAGTGCCGGACGAGTTCGTCGACGAGACGTGCCTCGTGGGCCCGGTCGCGCGCATCAAGGAGCGCTTCGCGGCGTGGCGCGACTGCGGGCTGACCGGGATGACGATCAGCGGGTCGAATCCCGAGACGCTGGAGTTGATGGCCGACCTGGCGGAGATTCGCCCGCGCGACTAGCGCACGATGCGTGCAGGTCAGTTCAGCGGGGTCAGTTCATTGGCGCAGAGCCACAACTGACGACGTGCCAGGTGCGGTTGATCGGCTGCGACCGCGGCAGGCTAGACGGCGAGTACGTCGCGAAGCGCAGCATATTGCAGTAGCGGCCGATCACCTCGTAGACGGGGTCGAGCAGTTCGAGATCCGATCGCGTGCGGTTGAGCAGCACGGCCGGCACGTCGCCGGCGCGGAATAGCGCGTCCAGCGATTCTGCCTCGAGCACCGGGCGGCGCTGGTACTCGCTCCAGAGCGGCAGCACGGAGGCGCCGGTGAACGAGATCGCCTGTCCGGCGGTGTTGATGCCATCGATGGCGAACGCGTAGCGAGCGTCGCCCTGCTCGCCGGCGATCTCGATCGCAGCCTTTGCAGGCACGTTCGTCGCGGCGGGCGTCGCCGGGTTCTCATGCGCGTAGATCATCGGGTTCGGGCGCGTGATCGTGCCGCCGCCCGGGTTGTCGGTCGCGATCCAGCTCGCGACGATCAGCATCGACGCGACGACGGCGATCGCCGGTAGTGCCCTTAGCGCATCGCGCAGCTTGCGCGGCGTCGGAGCGAGCGTCGCGATCAGCGCGATCGCTGCCGCAGCGACGCCGCCTCGGAACGCCCACTCGCCCCAGTCGAGCAGTGGCGGGAACTCGTGGATCGTCGCCCGTGCGTATCCGAGCGTGAGCAGGGCGGCGAGCGGGAATACGAGCGCGACCCAGCGACCGCGCGCCCGCCACGCCTCGACGATGCCGACCGCGCCGAGCACGGCCATCGCCGGAGCGTATGCCTCCGTGTAGTGCACCGGCGCGCGGTTCGAGACGGAGAACAGCACGATGCCCGTGAGTCCCCATCCGACCCAGAGCAGGCCGGGCCCGTCGAGCCAGTCGCGCCGTCGCCAGATCGCCGCGGCGACGCCCGCGAGCGCCAGCAGCGCCATCGTTCCCATCAGCGGTCCGTTCGCTCCGGCGAAGAGCCGCGCAGGACCGGCGTCACCGACACCGAAGCGGCGTGCCGAGGCAGCGCGGCGCGCGACCGCGTCGTCGTCATCGTCCTCGAGCGGCTCGAAGACCGTCACCTCGGCCGGCAGCACGCGTTCGAGGCCGTTGTAGCGCGCGACCAGTCCGTATGCGCTGTTCGAGACATCGTTCATCACGACCGGCCGCTCGTTGGCGGGGGTCAGTTCGACGAACGTCACCCACGAAAGCGAGACGAGGACCACGACGGCGCCGGTCGCCACGATCACCGGCAGCCGCGCGACCAGCTCGGAACGCCAGCGCACCAGCACGTAGGCGATCGCCGCCGGAGCGATCACGAACCCCTCGAAGAACTTCACGTTGAAGACGACGCCCATCAGCACGGCCCACGCGAGCAGCAGCACCGGGCGACGGCCCTCGACGGCGGCGATCAGCATCCACGCGCCGCCAACGACGAGCGCCATCATCACCGCGTCCATCGTCGAGTCTCGCGCCGTGCCGACTGATTCCGGGAAGACCGCGAGCAGCAGCGCGGCGATCAAGCCGACCGCGGCGGCCCCGTTGCGGCCCGCGTAGCCGCGATGCGCTGCGGCGTAGGTGAGCGGGACGGCGAGCGTGCCCGCGAGCGCGATCGGCAGCACGAGCGACCAGTCGCCGAACCCGAAGAGCTTCGAAGACGCGACCTGCAGCCAGAGGGCGAGCGGTGGTTTGTCGACGGTCAGCGTCCCCGCGGGGTCGTACGCGGCGTAGAGGAAGTTGTGCCAGCTCAGGCCCATCGAGCGGATTGCCGAGGCGTAGAAGAGGTTGCCGAGGCCGATGCGCCCGAGGTCGTAGAACCGCAGCGCGGCAGCGAGGCCGGTGATCATCACCAACGCGATGCCGATCGTGCCGGGGCTGGCGAGGAGCTCGGCGAAGGTGAGAGCGGTCTTCGCTCGCGCCACGGGCCAGGAGTCGAAGGAGTCGAACGAGTCGCGTGGCGTCTCGCCGCCGTCCTCGGTCGGAGCGTCGGGTGCCGCGACGCTCCGACCGCCCGCCGCTCCCGGACGCCACGGTGCGAAGCGGTCTGCGGGATCCTCGGGTGCTCCGGTCGTCGTCCGCGTCGGCGCGGGGGCGATCATCGCCTCGCGTCCGAAGGTGCGCTCCGCTGGCCGCAGCAGGCGCCCGTCGGCGAGCTCCTCGATGCGGTCGACGTGGTCGAGCACCAGCGGGTCGTGCGAGGCGGTAATGATCGTGACGCCCTCGCTGGCGATCTCGCGCAGCAGCAGGAAGATCTGTTCTGCCGTGGTGGTGTCGAGTTCACCGGTCGGTTCGTCGGCGATCAGAATCCGTGGACGGTTGGCCAGCGCCCTCGCGATCGCGACGCGCTGCTGCTCGCCGCCGGAGAGTTCGTACGGGCGGTGCTGCGCCCGCGCCGTGAGGCCGACCTGGGCCAGCAGCTCGCGGGTGCGCGCATTGCGCTCGCGCAGACCGACGCCGGCGACGCGCTGCACGAGGTCGATGTTCTCTTCCGCCGAGAGCAGCGGGAGCAGACCAAAGGACTGGAACACGAACCCGATCGTGTTGCGCCGAACCTTCGTCAGATCGCGCTCGTTGAGCCGCGTGATCTCGTCGCCACCGATCGAGATCGCGCCGTCATCGGGGCGCTGTAGCCCAGCGATCAGGTTCAGCAGCGTGGTCTTGCCAGAACCCGAGCGACCGACGATCGCGACGAACTCGCCCTCGGCGATGTCTAGCGAGACATCGCGCACCGCGGGGACCTCGTCACCGGCCCGCGTGAAGGTGCGGCTCACGCCCTCGACGCGAACGTCGTATCGCAGTTCCGTCATGCTCGCCCCGCCCGCGAGGAGAAGACGAACTGACGCGTCAGCCCGAAGTTGACGAGCGTCGATGCGGCGATGCCGAGGAGCTGCGTGTGGATCTCGGGTACCCCGAGGGCCGCCTCACCGACCCACTGCGAAGCGGAGTGAGTGGTGAGCGCGATCAGTTGCACGACGACGTAGCGCGGACCGCTCGTCGCGACCGAAGCGCTGGAGCGGAACGTCCACCCTCGGGTCAGTGCGAAGCCGGGTACGGCTCCGGCGATGAACCCGAGCACGCCCGCGAGCATGAAGTGAAGCGAGAGTCCCGAGAAGAGCGCGAGGAAGACCGCGTAACTGATCGCGGTCTTGATCGCGCCGACGACGATGAAGCGGCCGAACTCGCCGGCAAGCAGCGAGAGCGCCCGGCTCGGTGGTTCGTCGGCGCTCAACGCGCTGCCTCCACGGGTGCGGCCACGGCGAGTGATCGTCACGCGCTGCGCCTGCTGGTCACGCCGGCTTACGCGTGCTTCGCGAGGAAGGCGGCGAGCACGGGGTTGTACTTGTCTGGTTGCTCCCAGTAGACGGAGTGACCCGCGCCGGGGAACTCCTCCATCTCGGACCCGTCGACGACCGCCTGCACCTCGCGTACGAACTCGGGCGCGACCACCGGATCCTCGGAGCCGACGATGAAGAGCGTCGGCGGGGCGAGCGCGGCGATCTGCTCTTCGGTGAGCGGCTCGACGGGGGCGGTCGCTTCGCGCGGCGGGTTGAGGGCCTGTGCCTGACCGTAGAGGAAGGTCATCTCGGGGCTACCGGTGATGAAGCCCTGAGCCATGTAGCCCCGGAGCAGCGTCCCGGATTCAGCGGCCGCAGCGAGGTTCTTCTCACGCGAAACCGCACGACGCTCAGCGAGGTCGGCCCACGAGAAGACGCCCAGGGTGTCCGACATCACCAGCGCCCAGACGCGGTCCGGGTGCGCGAGCGCGAACTGCGAGGCGGTGCGTCCGCCCATCGACTGTGCGACGAGCGCCGCCGATGCGATGCCGAGGTGGTCGAGCAGCGCTTCGAGGTCGGCGGCGAAACTCTCGCTGCCGGAACCGTCTGGATCGGTCGATCGTCCAAATCCGCGGTGGTCGATCGTGATGCAGCGGTAGCGCTGGCTGAACGACGGCACCTGTTGCCACCAGGAGATGTGGTTGCCACCCGCGCCGTGCAGGAAGATGACCGCCGGGCCCTCGCCGTGTGACTCGTAGTAGAGGTCGGCCCCGTTGAGCTGCTCGATCGGCATCAGTTCCTCCTCGCTGCTCGTCCGTTCGATCCAGGCGTACTGTACCCGGTCGCGCCGTATGCGGTCGCGCAATCGGCGGTCGATTTCGCGCTTCGTCGCTCTGCTATTCGTCGCTCTCCCGTTCGTCGCTCAGTCGCAGGCGTGGCAGGTGCCAGAGGCCCGTCTGCCCGACCCCGGCGACGGCAGCCGCCAGCAGTGCGCCGGCAGCGGTGACCCATTCGACGTCGATCGCCTGCTCGGCGAGCACATAGGTCAGCGCACCACCGGCAACTGCGCCGGTGGCGTTCATCTCTGAGTGCAGCACCCGTGGCACGTTCGATGCGAGCACGTCGCGCAGCACGCCGCCGCCGGTCGCGGTCAGCACCGCGAGGATCACGGCGGCGGCCCAGTTGAGATCGGCGTCTCACGCGATCAACGCGCCGGCCGTCGCAAACGCACCGGTGCCGATCGCGTCGTCGGCCTTCATCACGGTATCGGGTGTCTCCCAGCCGGCCGCGCCGGCACCGATCGCGACCAGCGAAGAGACGACCGCGATCACGAGGTAGTCGTCCGCGATGAAGACGCGCGGCACGTCGCCGATCACGACATCGCGGATCACGCCCCCGCCGACGGCCGTGACGAGCCCGAGCGCGAGCAGGCCGAACACGTCCATGTGGGCGCGCAGGCCGACGGCGACACCGGAGATCGCGAACGCGGCGATCCCGATACGGTCAGCGGCGGCGACGAGGTCGAGCAGTGCCATCGGTGAGCACAGCCTACCGCCGGTCGTGCCCTACGGGCCGCATCACGGCGCTCCTATGCGGGGCTCGCGGTCCGCTCCGGAACTTGGTCGGTATCGCGAGGAGCGAACCGTTCGACGGTCGCCAGCAGGTTGGCCGTCTCGAACGGCATCTGGATCAGCGCGCGCGCGCCGCGCTCGACCGCCTCCTGCTCGATGGTGTGACCGCTGACCATCACCACCGCGAGGCCCGGGTCGCGCTTGAGAAGCGCTGAGAGCGTCTCCCAGCCGTCCGGCTGGGGCATCTTCACGTCGAGCAGCACCAGATCGAATCGATGCTCCGCCGCGAGATTGATTGCTTCCTGCCCTCCGCCCGCGCCGGTGACGTCGTATCCGCGACCCGCGAGTGTGCCGACGACTACCTCGGCGACGATCGGTTCGTCGTCGACGACGAGGATGCACGGTCTCTGCTCTGGCTGAAGCATGTTCATCTGTGTCGATTCCTCGAGTGGAGAGTGAGGTTCATCGTTGTTTGGGCTCTTGCGAGCGTCAGGCTCACGGAAGCTGAGCGACGACGGTAATCGATTTGCTGACTTTCTGCACTACATTCTTTATATATTCTGTTTCGGCAGTCGGCTGGTAGCATGCCGGGAGCGAGAACGGGGCCCGGCATGAGTCTTCAGAACAGCGTGGCGATCGCCGGCATTGGCGAGACTGACTACTCACGCGAGTCTGGCCGCGGTGAGCTGCGGCTCGCACTCGAAGCGATCTTCGCGGCGCTCGACGACGCCGGAATAGACCCGTCCGAGGTCGACGGGCTGATGCGCTGGTCCGTCGACACGAGCGCGGAGGCCACCGTGGCCGCGAACCTCGGCGTGAATGACCTCGCGTGGTTTGGCGAGGTGAACCAGGCGGGGAACGTGGGCGCGGCGCTGGTGGCGCACGCGGCCTCTGCGATCCACGCCGGACTGGCGAACGTGGTCGTGATCTACCGCGCGATGAACGGGCGCTCCGGCCGCCGCTACGGCCGCGGTGACGTGACCGGTCGCGCCGGTCGGGGTGCGGCGGCGTTCACCGAGCCGTTCGGCATGCTCACGCCGCAGCATGGGCTGGCGATGACCACGCGACGGCGGATGCACGAGACGGGCGTCACCAGCCGCCAGTTCGGCATGGTCGCCGTGACCGAGCGTGCTCACGCGAACCGCAACCCGCGCGCGACGTTCTATGACCAGCCGCTGACGATCGAGGACCATCAGGCATCGCGGTTCATCGTCGAGCCGCTACACCTCTTCGACTGCTGCCTGGAGACGGATGGCGGTGGCGCGCTCGTGCTCACGTCGGCGGAGCGCGCTCGCGATCGCGGCGGCCCGACGGCGCTGATCCGCACGACCGCGCAGTCCGGGCCGGGCACCGCCGGCGGCACCGTGCCTCGCCTCGCATCTCGCCTCTTCGCGCAGGCCGGGATCGCCCCTTCCGACGTCGATGTCGTGCAGATCTACGACCACTTCTCGCCGTTCGTGATCTTCGCGCTGGAGGACTACGGCTTCGTCGAGCGCGGCGAGGGCGGGCGCTTCGTCGAAGACGGCGGCATGGCATGGGACGGTGGCTCGCTGCCGGTCAACACGTCGGGTGGTCACCTCTCGGAGGCGTACATGCAGGGCATGAACCAATTACTCGAAGGCGTGCGGCAGGCGCGCGGCGAGTCGACATCGCAGGTCGCGGACGCGCAGTTCTCCTTCGTCGATACCGGCATTGGCACGGGCGCGGTGATCTTCGAGCGGGGCGAGTGATGGCCGAGTGGGAGCTCAACCGCCCGGAACGATTGCCGCTGCCGCAGCCGGACGAGGAGGCGGAGCCGTTCTTCGCCGCTCTGCTTGAGGAGAAGCTGCTGCTACAGCGTTGCGCGAACTGTGGCCAGCTCAGCCACCCGCCGAGGATGGCCTGCGCGCAGTGCCACTCGTTCGACTTTGAGTGGTCGCAGGTTTCGGGACGAGGCACCGTCTACTCGTATGCCGTGACGCATCAGCCGATTCATCCGGCGCTCGTCGATCACACGCCGTTCGCGACGGTGCAGATCGAGCTCGAAGAGGGTCCGCGAATGACATCGAACCTGATCGATGTGCCGCCAGACGAGATCGAGATCGGCATGGCAGTCGAGGTCGTATTCGAACGCGTCACCGACGAGGTCACGCTGCCGCTCTTCAAGCGAGCCTGATCGCGCACGCTTGCGGGCCCTCGGTGCTGCGGTGCAGGCGCTGGCATTGCTATCGTGGGTGAGTGAAACCGTGGGAGACGCTCGCCACCGCAACGACGCCTGACGGCAGCACGCTCGAGCTGCGCCGCCATGACCGCGACTACGTGATCCGCGCCGATGGCTACGACCTGATGGTCAGCCGCGCGCACGGTTCCGAGTCCGCGATGATGGCCCTCGCGTGCCCGCAGCCGTCGTCGGACGCCTGCGTGCTCGTCGGTGGTCTCGGCATGGGCTACACGCTGGCGGCGACGCTCGACCTGCTGCCGGAGAGCGCGTCGGTGGTCGTCGGCGAGTTGATCCCGGAGGTCGTCGAGTGGAATCGCGGCGTGCTCGGTCCGCTCGCAGGCCACCCGCTCGACGACCCACGCAGCGAGGTCGTCGAGGGCGACATCGTCGACGTGATCGATGGCAACCAATCGCGCTTCGACGCGATCCTGCTCGATGTCGACAACGGCCCGGATTCGTTCACGCAGCCCGCCAATTCACGCCTCTACACGCGCGCAGGCCTCGCCGCCGCACGCGCCGCCTTGCGACCCGGCGGCGCGCTGGCCGTCTGGTCCGTGGGCCAAGAGCCGACGTTTGAGCGGCGCCTGCGTGCTGCGGGGTTCGAGCCCTCGACGCATTCGCTGAACGCACGCGGCAAGCGTGGTCGCCGCCACGTCGTATTCGTCGGTCGCAAGCTGTAGCGGTCGCTCGTCCGCATCGAGGTTTACCGCGACCGGAGGACGTGACACCGTGTCCGCTGGTCTGACGCGTGGCGTCGGAGTTGGTACGGGATCAGGTAGGAATTCAAGATGGCAGACGGCAACGTCGTTGGTGTGACTGGCAAGCGGATCCTTGCGATCTACGGGCATCCGGATGACGAGGGGCAGATCACCGGCACGATGGCGGCGTTCCTCGACGCCGGCAACGAGGTGACGCTGCTCTGCGCGACGCGCGGCGAGGTCGGCGAGATCAGCGACCCCGCGCTATCGACGCCGGAGACGCTGGGCTACACCCGCGAACTGGAACTCCGAGCCTCGATGGCGCAGATCGGGCTCGCTGATGTGCGCTTCCTCCCGTTCCGCGATAGCGGCATGGACGGCACGCCGGAGAACGAGGACGAGCGCTGCTGGCACCAGCAGCCGCCGGAGGTCGCCGTTCCCGCCGTGCTCAGCGTGATGCGCGACGTGCGCCCGCACCTCGTCTTCACGTGGCAGGCAGATGGGGGCTACGGCCACCCCGACCACATCGCCGCCCACAACCACACGATAGCGGCCTTTGAGGCCTGCGCCGACGCGGATGCGTATCCGGAGAGCGGTGAGCCGTGGCAGCCGGAGCGGCTCTTCTGGGGCGCGCGCATGATGGGCGGGTTCGCCAAGGTGCGCTTCGAGATGGAGAAACGCGGGCTGCTCGATGAGCCGATTACCGACGAGCAGCGCGAACGTTTCGAGGAGATGCTGTCGAAGCCGCAGCCGACGGTGAGCGTCACCGTCGACACGCGCGCGTACATCGCGATGAAGCGTCGGGCGTCCTCGATGCACCGCTCGCAGTTCGGCGAGAGCGGGATGTTCTCGCGGGTGTCGGACGACCTGCTGGACGAGGTCTACGGCACGGAGCGCTTCTACCAGGCGCGGCCGGAGTGGCCCGAGGAGCAGGAGCCGACCGAGGGCTTCGCCTAGCGCGATCGAGGTTCGGCTAACGGCACTGCACGCAGGATGCGGGGAAGCGATGACCGAACGATTTGTCCCATCGAGATCTGACTACGCGTTCTCGTTCGAGGTCGTCGATCGGGACGACGACTTCGTGCGCTGCCGCGTTCCGTTCAGCGAGGAGCTAACGAACACCGTCGGCAGCGTGCAGGCCGGGCTGATGATCTGGCTCGCCGACCTCGCTGCCACGACGCTCGCAGGTGACCGCGCCGAGATCGACGACGACGGCAGCGGCTTCCCTCTGCTGCTCGACCTGCACGCGAGCCTGCTCTCGAATCAGCGCGAGGGCGACATCTTCGCGGAGGCGCGCATCGTTCGTCAGGGTCGCCGCGTCACCGTCGTGCGTACGCGCGTGACCGGCCCCGACGACACGACGCTCGCCGAGGTCACGACGACCCACCTCGCTGCCTGACACTGCCGTCTGACGCACCTGTCGGCGCGACGAGTCACTCGCCGCCGAGCACCCGTTCCGGTGTGACGCTGAGCACGACGCGCTGCAACTCGTCGAGGCGCTGTGAGAAGCGATCGAGGTCGTAGTCGTCCGGCAGCGGGTCGCCCTGGTGCGCGCGGATCGCGATGATCGCCTCGTCCCGCGCCTTGCCCTCGAGGATCTCGCCGCTACCGTAGACGATCACCTGCGCGCGGCCGTCGGGCACGAGCACGGAGACGCGCGGCTGTCGCAGCACGTTCCAGTACTTCGCGCGGTCCTTCGTGATCGAAGTCAGCAGCCGCTCGCCGTCGTAGAGGTAGGTGACCGTCGAGAGCTGCGGTGAGCCGTCCTTGCGACCGGTTCCGAGCACGCAGAGCTGGTGCGCCGCGAGGTAGTCCGCCTGCTCGGGCGTCACGACTGCGCGGCGGGCGCGCACGCCTGCATCACCGCGCGCACCGCGTCGAGACCGGGTTTCGCAGCGACCACGCGCACGACGGCGACATCGAGACCCTCCGCGAGCTTGCGGAAGTGGTCGTATGCGCCGTCCGGCGTGCCGTAGTAGCCGACGCTGAGCAGCAGGTCGTCGGACGCCGCCGCGTTCAGCTCCTCTTGCGTCGCGCCCCCATCGCGCATCTTGTCGAGCTCGGCCAACTCGTCCGCGAAACCCATGCGGTCGAAGTGGGGGCGGTAGCCGAAGCGGGCGTCGCGACCGACGCCTGCCGGACCCATCGCGTAGCCGATCGTGGCGCGGGCAAGACCCGCGCGCGCCACATCGACGTCGTCATCGACGCAGATGCGGATGTACTCGTGCAGCGGCACGGAGCCCGCCTCGCGGCCCGCGATCTTCGCGCCGGCGTCGACGGTTTCGCGCGCGAGTGCGATTTGGTCGGGCGTGCACCAGTTGAGGCAGATGCCGTCGGCTGCTTCGCCGCCGAGCGCGAGCATCTTCGGGCCAAGCGCGCCAAGGTAGACGGGGGTCTGCGGCGGCGGGTCGATGCCGAGCTTCTGGCCCTGCACGGTCAGCGCCGGACCCTCGTAGTTCATCATCTCGCCGGCGAGCAGCCCGCGGACGGTGGTGAGGTAGTCGCGCATGATCGCCAGCGTGGAGCCGCTGCGGATGCCCATCGCCTTGCGGAACGCGGCGCGGTAGACCTGCCCCGAGCCGATGCCGAGTACGAAGCGCCCGTTCGTCTGTGCGCCCAGCGTCCCGGCGCTCATCGCGAAGCCCATCGGCGTGCGGTAGGCGACGGGTGAGACGGAGATGCCCGTGCGCAGCCCCTCCGGTAACACGTCCTTGCTCGCCTGCCAGCGCATCTGGCACAGCTGGAACGAGTCGGGACCGGAGCCCTCGGGCGTCCAGATCTCGTCGTAGCCCTGCTCGGCCGCTTCACGGCCCAGCGCGACCTGGTCCTCGTAGCTGAGCCCAAGCGTGAAGTCGAGTCCAACGCCGATGTTCATTCGTAAGTCCCTCTAGCCGTCGATGACGGTCGGTTCAGTTTGCGTTTGCCGTTGCTATCGATGTGATCGAGTGGCGCAATCGTACAGCGCGTGTCACGCGCGATGGTCAGCGCCGGCCGGTGTCAGGTCGTGACCCGATGCAGCCGGTGGCGGCCGGAGAGCCCCTTCAGCGTCACCGGGCGGCGCGCCTCGAACTGGAAGTCGCCACTCGATTCCACGAGCTCGCGCAGCAGCGACGAGACCAGCACCTCGCCGCCGGTGGCTCGACTGGCGATGCGCGAGGCCATCACGACCTGCGTCCCGAAGAAGTCATCGGCCTCCCGTACCGGTTCGCCCGTGTGGACGCCGGCACGCACGAGGATCGGGTGTTCCGCCCCCTCGTTGCGACGCGCGAGGCGGCGCTGGAACTCGATCGCGCAGGAGACGGTGTTCTTCGCCGAGCCGAAGACGAGCATGAAGCTGTCGCCCTCGTTCTTCACCTCCTGGCCGAAGTGCTCCGCCACGCAGTCGCGGATGATCTCGTTGTGCTCGCGCAGCAGCTCGACGTAACGCGTATCTCCCAGCGCGACGTTGAGCTCGGTCGAGTCCTCGATGTCGCTGAAGACGATCGTCACCGTGCCGGTCGGGAAGAGCCCTTCGAGCTCGGGCCGGTCGGCCCGCACGGAAATCGCGATCGACTCCATCGATGTCGGGAACGAGAGGCCCTCCGGCACCCGCGGGTCCGGCACCGACTTGTGCAGGTGGGCGACGAGCCAGTGGCCGTCGTACTCCTCAAGCACGGCGGTCACGCGCAGGGACATCTGCTGCGTCTCACCGTCGGCGACCCACTCACCGACGACCGCGGCGAGCACCCACGCGACCTTCTCGTGGACGGTCACATCCATGTTCTCGATCGTGTAGTCGAGCAAGGCCTCGGCATTGATGCGCTGCTCCATCTCGTCGATCGCATCGACGCCGAAGGCGATCTCCTTCGCGGCCGTGCCGACGGCGGACGTGTCGGGGCTGGGCACCCAGAGCGACCTGCGTTCCTGCGCGTTGCGGTACTCGCTGCTGAAGAGGTCCTCGAAGACCTCCCGAACCGCGGCCTCAGCGTTGACGTCGATGTTCACGTTGCGTTCATTCCTCGCCGGTACAGCTATCTGCGGGATGATAACGCGCGAGTTCGGCGGAGGTTCCCATCGGACGGGTGGTAGAGTGCGCACGCGCCAAGGAGCGAGGATGCCCGACGAGCCCCGACCAGAGCCGATCACTCCTCCGGCTGATTTTCCTGTCGAGTGGGACGAACCGAGCGACGCGCGGCGCGCGTGGATGCAGGAAGTCTGGCACACACCCGCTCCGGTCACGCCGCTGTCCTTCGATGTGAATGATCGCACGTTGTACGAGGGCTTCCGACAGGGCGGGGCGGCGAAGGGGTTCCCGACCCGAACGGCCATCACGCGGATCAACACGTACCTCTATCGTGGCGAGAGGCGGCCACTTCCGGATGATCCCGTGCCTGCTGACGACGTCCCTGAAGGGGCGGCCAACCTGGCGATGTGGGACGAAACATGGCTGCCTGAGATCCAGCAGCACTTGCGCCATTTCGAGCGGTTCGACCTTGGTGCAGCCGACGACGTCGAGATCGCTGCACACATCGAGGACACTCTCGATCGCACGGCCCGATTCTGGACGATCCACAGCATGGTTGAGGTCGGGCAACTAGGGTTCAGCGCGTTCGCCGGTGAACTCCTCGGCGTCGACGAGCTGACCGCTGCCACGATGCTTCAGGGCTTCCCGAACAAGAGCCTCGAAGCCGGTGACGGTGTCCGTCGGCTGGCCGTGTCAGCGAGAGCAGTTGAGGGTGCCGCAGCCATCGTTCGCTCCACTGAGGCTGCGGAACTGCTGACGGCCCTGCGCGGCCTCCCCGCCGCTGCCGGCCTGCTCGACGAAATCGATACCTTCCTTGCTGAGTTCGGGCGCAAGAGCGACAACTTCACGGAGATGGCTGACGTCACGTGGGTCGAGAATCCAACGCCATTGTTCGCGCTGCTGAAACTCTATCTCGATGACGAGACGGACTTCGATACCCGCCGGGCGGAATTGGTGGACGCGCGGGAACGGGCGATCGAGGCGGCCCGCCAGCAGCTTGCGGGTGACGATGCGAATCTTGACCGCTTCAACGAACGACTGGAGATCGCTCAGCGGACATCAATGCTGATGGAGAACCACAACTACTGGATCGATCAGCAGAGCATGTACTGGGTGCGCCAGGCGCTGGTGGAGGGCGGCCGCCGCCTCCAACAGCGGGGCGCGATCACCGATGTCGAAGACGTGATGTACGTCGAGTTGGCGGAATTGCTCGACCGACTTCGCTCGGATGACACGACCGACCTCGGTGGTCGCATCGCCGAGCGACGAGCCGAGATGGAGCGCTGGGCTCCTGTCGACGCGCCGGCGTTCCTCGGGGTGGATGTACCAAGGCGCCCCGGCGTGCGGCTGATGTTCGGACTCGACAGTGATGTGGAGAGCCGTGACGACGATGAGACCGCGGCAATCGTCGAAATGACCGGCCAGGCGGGTTCGCCGGGCACCCACACCGGACGCGCTCGAGTGATCGAGAGCATCGCCGACGGGGAGCGCCTGCAGAGCGGCGATGTGATGGTGACGATGACGACCTCGCCGCCGTGGACGCCGCTGTTCGGCGTCGCTGGTGCGCTGGTCACCGATGCTGGTGGGGTGCTCAGCCACTGCGCGATCGTCGCCCGCGAGTACGGCATTCCGGCGGTCGTCGGCAGTGGCAACGCGACGCAGGCGATCGCGGACGGCGCGCTGGTCGAGGTTGATGGGACCGCGGGCGTGGTGCGCATTCTTGAAGCAGCAGGGGAATAGCGACTACGTCGCTCGCGCGTCGGATGCACTGTCCGTCGCGACCTCCGATGGACGCTTCCCGGCGCTGCCGATAGGATTCGCCTGAGTTCCGCGCGCTCCTGCACATCGATGGACGCGCGACGTTGGAGGCCTCGTGACATTCGTCATCACCACACCGTGCATCGACGAGCAGGATCAGTCCTGCGTCGAGGTTTGCCCCGTCGCCTGCATCCAGTTCGACGAGGGCACCGACCGCATGCTGTACGTCGACCCGGTCGAGTGCATCGACTGCGGTGCCTGCCAGCCGGCCTGCCCGGTGGACGCGATCTTCCCCGAGAACGAGGTCCCGGACGACCAGACTCGCTTCGTGGCGATGAACGCGCTCTGGTACCAGGACAAGGACGCGGCCCGCTCCGAGATCGCAGATGTCCCGGTGCGCGAGAAGACCGTGACGGCTTCTGCGTCGGGTGGTGGTGACGCCGCGGCGGCAACGGGCGGTGACGAGGACGAGGCCGTGGTCGGCGCGTTCAAGCGTGGCGAGACCGGTGTGGAAGGCAAGTGCGTCTTCTGTGGCCAGTACGTCATCAAGGGTGGGACGACGTTCCGTCGCAAGTCCGTGATCTGCTCCGACTGCGCCGATCGAGGTGAGCAGGTCGAGAACCCGTTCTCGCAGACCGCCGGACGTCGATAGCCCCACCTCGCCAGCCAGGCTCCGCTTCGCGCCCGCCCCTCTAGCGCAGTGCCGTAACGCACCGCCATCGACGCGGCGATATATCATCGCCCGGCAAACGACGCCCGACGTCAGATCGAACAGCCACGGAGGCCCCGCGCATGCCCGCACCACTCGAGGGGATCAAGATCCTCGACTTCACACGATTCCAGAACGGCCCGCATGCCACCGTCATGCTCTCCGACCTCGGCGCGGACGTGCTCAAGGTGGAGCGACCGGGCGATGGTGACCCCGGCCGCGCGCTTGGCCGCCAGCCGGACGGCTTCTGCAGCTATTTCGAGGCGCTCGATCGCGGCAAGCGCAGCATCACGCTCGACCTCGGCAGCGACGAGGGTCGCGCGATCGCCTACAAGCTCGCCGAAGACGCGGACGTGATCACGGAGAACTTTCGCCCCGGCGTGATGGACCGCCTGCAACTCGGCTATGAGGACTTCCGCAAGGTGAATCCGATGGTGATCTACGCCGTGAACAGCGGCTTCGGGCCGAAGGGGCCGTGGGCGGAGCAGGGCTCGTTCGATGTCGTCGCGCAGGGAATGTCGGGCGCGATGGTGATGCAGGGCGGCGGGCCGGGCGAGGAGCCAGCGCACATCGCGTGGGGGCTGGCGGATCAGGTCGGCAGCATGATCTTCGCTTACGGCATCCTCGGCGCGATCATCGCCCGTGAACGCCACGGTGTCGGCCAGAAGGTCGACGTCTCGCAGCTCGGCGCGATGATGACGCTCCAGACGCTGAGCGTGACGCCGTTCCTGCACACCGGCACGCAGAACCCTCGACCGCCCCGCGCGAGCGCGGCGTTCACGTACTACCAGGCGGGCGACGCCCTCTGGCTCACCGTCGGCGTGCTGACGCCGAAGTTCTGGCCCGGCCTCTGCCGGGCGCTCGACCGCGACGACCTGCTCACCGATGAGCGCTCCGCCGACGCCTTCGCACGCGCCGCAAATCGCGATTGGCTGCTGGCGGAGCTGTCCACCCACTTCGCGACTCAGCCGCGCGAGCACTGGCTGACGCGGATGGGCGAGGAGGAGGTGCCGAGCGGGCCGGTGCACGACTACGCCGGTGTGATCGCCGAATCGCAGGTCTGGGACAACGAGTACCTGATCGAGCTGGAGCACCCGCACTTCGAGGGTCATCGCGCCGTCGGTACACCGCTCAGCTTCAGCGAGACGCCGGGCCGCGTGCAGGGGCCAGCGCCGGAGCTGGGCCAGCACACCGAGGAGACGCTGCTGGAACTCGGCTACGACTGGGATCAGATCACAGCGCTGCGCGAAGCGAACGTGATCTAGCCGATGGCGGCCGCATGGTGCGCGAGAACCCGCTCGTGCTGCTCGAAGGGTAGCCGCCGATGACGATCCCCACGCCTCAACCGCTCGATGCCCTCGCCGCCGCGCTGCGCAGTGGTGAGACGTCGGTCACCGCGAACACGGAGGCGCTGATCGAGCGCATCGAGGTGGAGAATCCGCGCATCCTCGCGCTGCTGCCGGAGCACGACCGCGTCGGACGGCTGCGTGCCGAGGCGCAGGCGATCGAGGCGCGATTCCCGGATGCCGCCACGCGCCCCGCGCTGTACGGCGTGCCGGTCGCGATCAAGGACATCATCAACGTCGATGGACTGACCACGCGCGCCGGCACCGCCATTCCGAGCGAACTCTTCGCGGGCCCGGAAGCGACATGCGTGACGCGATTGCGCGAGGCGGGCGCGCTGATCGTCGGCAAGGCGGTAACGACGGAATTCGCCTACTTCGAACCCGGCCCGACGCGGAACCCGCACGATGTCGGGCACACGCCCGGCGGCTCGTCGAGCGGTTCAGCCGCTGCCGTCGCTGCCGGCCTCGCGACGCTGGCGCTCGGTTCGCAGACCGTCGGTTCGGTGATTCGCCCGGCCGCCTTCTGCGGCGTTGTCGGATTCAAGCCGAGTTACGGCCGCATCCCGACCGATGGCGTGCTGTACTACTCGCCGAGCGTCGACCACGTCGGAGCGTTCGCGCCGGATGCGGCGGGAGTCGCGCTGGGGGCGTCGGTGCTACTCGATGGCTGGCGGCACGACGAATATGAGGCATCGGCGGGGCAGTTGCCGATCGTCGGCGTGCCCGACGGGCCGTACATCGCGCAGGCGGATGAGGTTGGTCTCGCCGCGTTCGAGCAGCAGCTCGCGACGCTCGTGGCGGCGGGCCGCGAGGTGCAGCGCATCCCGGCGCTCGACGACATCGAAGTGCTGACGAAGCGGCACCGCGACATCGCCACGGCCGAATTCGCCGATGTGCACGACGCGTGGTTCACGCAGTACGGCGCGCTCTACCGCCCGCGCAGCGCGCTGCTGGTGGAGGCCGGCCGCACGACGAGCGACGACGATCGCGAGGCCGGACGTCGCAGCATCGCTGAACTCGAAGCGCGCCTGCGCTCGCTGATGGACGAGCGCGGCATCGACGTGTGGGCGAGCCCGCCGGCCCCCGGCCCCGCGCCGTTCGGCCTCGGATCGACCGGCAACCCGGCGATGAACCTGCCGTGGACACACGCGGGAATGCCGGCGGTGACGCTGCCTGCCGGAGCCTCGGACGGTCTGCCGCTGGGGCTGCAACTGAGCGCCCGGCTCGGCGCGGATGAGCAGTTGCTGGCGTGGGCGGAAGCGGTCGAACCGCTGCTGCGAGCATCCGCATGAGCGACAGCTCCATGACTGACGTCGACGAGCTGGTCGAACGCATCCACGCTGCGCCGCCGCTCGCGGTCGTGGCGGCCACGGGTGCCGGTTCGCAGGCGCTGGCGTGGCTGCTCGCCGTGCCGGGCGCTTCACGCACGCTGCTGGAGGCGCTTGTTCCGTACGCAGCGACATCGATGGTCGACCTCGTTGGCGAGGAGCCGGCCGAGTTCGTCTCGGCAGAGACCGCGCTGGCGATGGCCCGCGCGTCACACCGGCGCGCACTCGAGCTGCGCGACGGTGACGCACCAGTGATCGGCGTCGCCTGCACGGCGACGATCGCGACCGACCGCGCCAAGCGCGGGGAGCACAACTGTGCGGTGGCCGTGAGTAGCAAGGACGGTGAGAGCGTCTACAGCCTCACGCTCAGCAAAGGCAGCCGCGACCGCGCGGGCGAGGAAGAGGTGGTCAGTCGACTGCTGCTGCACGCGCTCGCGCTCGCGTCGGGCGTCGAATCGACGCTTTCGCTCGGGCTGCTTGCCGACGAGCGCCTCGAGATCCGGTCGCCGTGAGCGACGCCGAGCGCGCCACCGACCCGATTGCCGCGCTCGTAGCCGCCGACGAGGGCGTGCAACTGGTTGCGGTCGCGTCGGACGGAACGGCAGGCGTCGAACAGGCCGGTCGCGCCGACTCGGGTGTGGTGTTGCCGGGCTCGTTCAATCCGCTCCACGAGGGCCATCTGCAGCTCGCTGCCGTTGCGGCGGAGATCGTGGGCGCGGAGGCCAGCTTTGAGCTATCGGTGACGAACGTCGACAAGCCGCCGCTCGCGGACGCAGAGGTGCGACGTCGGCTCGCGCAGTTCCGCGATGACGGCCGCGTGCTGCTGACGCGCGCGCCGACGTTTGTCGAGAAGGCCCGGCTGCTGCCGGGGCGCACCTTCGTGATCGGCTGGGACACTGCCGTGCGTCTCGTCCACCCGCGCTATTACGATGGCTCCGAGCCCGCGATGCTGGCGGCGCTGGCCGAGATGCAGGCGCTCGACTGCCACGTGCTCGTCGCCGGGCGCATCAACGAGGGCAGCTTCGAGACGCTCGATGACGTCGATGTGCCGGCCGAGGCAACGGCGCTACTGGCTGCGATTCCCGAGTCGCGCTTTCGCGTCGACATCTCGTCGACGGCGCTGCGGGGCGGGTAGGGCGGCGCTCCGGGCGGCGGCCCCTCTTAGAACGCCAGGTCCATCACCCGATGCTCGATGCCGGCATCGAGGAAGACCTCGCCGTGCGCGCTGTAGCCGAGGTGCTCGTAGAACGGGATCGCGTGGAGCTGGGCGTCGAGCGTGATGCCCGGGAAGCCCCGTTCGCGCGCGATCGCCTGCAGCGCTTCCATCACGGCCTGCCCGTAGCCGTTCCCGCGTAGCTGCTCCATCACCGCGACGCGGCCGACGTGGGCGTTATCACCCTCGGGGTAATCGATCAGTAGCCGTCCGGTGGCGGCGGGGAAGCCCTGCACGCGGCCGAGCACGTGGATCGCGCTCGATACGGTCGCGGGGTCATCGTCGTGGCCGTCGATCTCCTCGGCCTCGCTGACACCCTGCTCGCGGATGAAGACGGCACGACGGATCAGCAGGCACTCGTTGATCTCGCCCAGCGTCGTGACCGTGATGATTGCGAGGTCCTCTGCCATCGAATCCGCTCCGGCGCCGCTAGAAGAGCGTCGTGCCTTCGAGGTAGCCGACCTCGACCACTTCGACGTCGGGCGCGACGCGCTGCAGTTCCTCGTGGACCGGCGTCATGTCCGTGATGTCGGGGACGTCGGGCGTTCCCACCCAGTTGTCGTGGTGGCCGAGTACGACGCGCTGCGGCGTCAGCATCTGCACCTCGCCTGCGATGAATTGCTCAACCGAACCCTGGATCGGTTCGCCGTCGATGTTGCCGCGTCCGGCAGCCGCCAGCAGGGCCACATCCGGCGTGATCGTGTTCAGGATGCCGGTGAAGTAGCCCATGCTGTCCTGGAAGAAGATCGTGCCTTCGGGCGTGGTGATCAGGTAGTCGAGCGCGCCGCCGATGTGCGAGCTGCTGGCGAGCCGCGCTCGTAGCTCGGCCGACTCGCGCACGAACTCCGGGTCGGGCTGGCTGCGACGGGGGCGCGCCTGCATCTCCGCTCGCACGGCTGCGCGCTCCTCCTCGCTGAGGCCCAGATCGCCTGTGACCTCCGTGCCGGGGCGCGCGGCGCGGGTCCAGATGCACGAGTGCAGGCTGGGGAAGACGCGCACGGTGACGTCGTCGTTGAGCCGGTGCAGCTCGCCGCCCTGGCTCGGCAGCAACTGGTCGATGGGGACGCCTTCCTCGGTCAGCACGCGTACGGCCTCGTGGTTCGCGATCACCTTCGCGCCGGTGTTCTTCGCGATCACGTCGGCGCCGGCGAGGTGATCGAAGTGGGCGTGACCGACGAGGATGTAGTCCGCCTCGGAGACCTGCTCGGACGTCAACCCGACCTCGGGGGCGGTGGAGATGCGGTCCATGAAGGTGTCGAGGAAGATCACGAATCCATTGACGCTCAGTCGATAAGTCGCGCATCCGAGCCAGTCCAGCGTCACCGTCATCAATGCCTCCTCGCGGTCGTACGTGCGTTGCGGATGCTAGCGCATGCGCGTGGATGGCGAGCAACGCGGTACGCTGTGCGCCGCACGCTCCCGTCGAGGAGCCACCGAGCAGCCATCGGAAGCGGTCGAGGGGACAGCGCATGCCAGAGATCGATTGGGACGCGATCCGAGCCGAGGCGCTCGACATCTTCCAGCGCTACATCCAGATCGACACCTCCAACCCACCCGGCAACGAGGCACCCGCCGCGCGCTTCCTCGGCGCGCTGATCGAGGCGGAGGGCATCGAGACGGAATACATCGAGACGGTGCCGGGTCGCGAGGTCGTCTGGGCGCGCATCGCGGGCGACGGCAGCAAGGGCGCGCTGATGCTCTGCAACCACCTCGACACCGTGCCCGTCGAGGCCGAGTACTGGGACTACCCCGCGTTCGAGGGCGTCGTCGAGGACGGGCGTGTCTACGGTCGCGGCGCGATCGACATGAAGGGCGCGGGCGTGATGCAGCTGATCGCGTTCCTGCTCGCGAAGCGACAGGGCCTGCCGCTCACACGCGACCTGATCTTCTGCGGCGTGCCCGACGAGGAGACCGGCGGTTCGCTGGGCATGGGCTGGCTCTGCGACCACCGCCCCAATCTCGTCGACGTCGAGTTCGAGATCAACGAGGGCGGCGGCGGCAGCTCGAACTTCGCCGGGCAGGAGACGCAGCTCTTCGGCGTCGCGACGAACGAGAAGCAGATCTGCTGGCTGCGCATCACCGCCGTCGGCCGGCCCGGCCACGGCAGCGTGCCGCACGACGACAACTCGGCGCTGAGGCTGATGCGCACGCTGCTGCGGCTCGCCGAGTGGGACCGCGGCGTCACGTACACGGCGGACTCACGCGCATACGTCGAACGGCTCGTCGATGCGGGGCTGATGGCGAGCGTCGAGGAGGACGCCGTGCGCGCCGTGATGGCGGCGAGTCCGCAGATGGGCGCGCGCTTCATGAACACGCTGAACGTGACCATGCTCGATGCCGGCATCAAGGCGAACGTGATCCCCGCGCGCTCCTCGGCCGTGATCGACTGCCGCCTGCTGCCGGGCCAGACGCCCGACGCGTGGCGCGACGAGGTCGCGGCCTTCATCGATGACCCGGCGATCGAGATCGAGTTCGAGTCGGGCCCCGAGGAGCTGGAATCGCCCGTCCCCGTCGACTGGGACACGGAGCTCTACCGCGCGATCGAGGGCGTGGTGAAGGACGCGATGGAGGAGGCGGTCGTCGTCCCCTCGATGACCGTCGGCGGCACGGACAACCGCTTCCTGCGCCAGCGCGGCATCCCCGCGTACGGCTTCATCCCGGCGCTGATCAGCCCGGAAGAGCAGGCTGGCTTCCACGCGAACAACGAGTTCCTCACCGTCGACAACCTGAACATGGGCTGCGAGCTGATGTACGAGATCGTCCGTCGGATGTGCGTCTAGGGCGACGCGGAGGCGTGGTGATGCCCGGTCCGAGAGTTGAAGAACTGGTTTCGCTGCTCGACCTCGCGTTCGATGGTGACGACGAGACCTCGCTGATGGCTAATCTGCGCAACGTCGATGAGGCCACGTGGAACACGGTGCCGCAGGGCGGGGGTCGCACGATCGCGGAGATCGCCGCGCACGCCGGTCTCGCTCCGTGGGTCTACGCTGACTTCGCCTTCGGCGCTGGCGGTCCGACGTGGGACTCGGCAGTCGCCGAGGTCGTCGCGGCGGCGCGTTCGATGGAGCAGACCGTCGAGTGGATGCGCGAGGGCCACAGCCGCTTCGTCGCGGAGGTCGCAGCCCTCGATGACGGCGACCTCGATGAGTCGCGCCCCGCTCACTGGGGCGAGCAACAGCCTCTGCGCAAGCTCGTCGCCGTGCTCGTGAGCCACGCGTCGTACCACGCGGGCGAGATCAACCACGCCCGATCGCTGATACGGGGTACCGACCGCTGGGACTACTTCGCGTAGCTGCCGCTAGTGGCCGGCAGTCTCGTCCTCGTCGGCGGGTCGGTAGCGCGCGATCAGCTCGCGCAGCTTGGGGCCGTACTCGGGGTCTGAGCGGAGGGCTTCGAGGTACGGGTGTGTCTCGGCGAGTTCAAAGTCGTCGAACCCAATCTCGTACGCGCGCTCCACACTGGCTAACGCTTCTGCGTAGCGTTTAAGCAGCGCCAGCGCGACGCCGCGGTTGTAGAGATGAACCTCGTCATCGGGCGACAGCTCAAGGCGCTGTTCGATCTCAGCCAGGGCGTCTCTGTAGCGACCTAGCGCCGCGAGGACGATCGCGCGATTTCTGCCCAGTCGAGGGTCGTCACGGTCGAGTTCGGTGGCGTGATCAAGGGCCGCCAGAGCTTCCTCCGCGCGGTCCAACTCAGCGAGTTCGTCACCGCGACCGTTGAACGCGGGTCCGTTCGTCGGGTCTATTGTGATGGCCTCGTCGAAGGCCGCGAGTGATTCATCGTGCCTTCCGAGTTGAGAAAGGGCCATGCCGCGATTCAGGTGGGGGCCAGCTTGGTCTGGCTTGAGCTCGATGGTCCGGTCGTACTCGGCGAGTGCCTCGTCGTGTCGCTCCAGTGCTGACAGCGCTGCTCCGCGGTTGTTGTGTGCAGGCGAGTCGCTTGGCTGCAGTTCGATCGCTCGATCATACGATTGCAGTGAGTCTTTCCACCGACCCATCTTCCCCAGTGATACGCCTCGGTTGAAGTGCGGGCTTGACGACTCTGGAGAGAGCTCGATCGCCCTTCTGTAAGCAACGTCACCTTCTTCGAATCGTCCCAACATTCCGAGCACCGTACCGCGATTGTTGTGGACCTGGTGAACGTCAGGTTCGGACGCGATCGCGCGGTCGAACGCTGTCAGCGCATCCTCGTTACGGTCGGCCGCAAGGAGGGCGTTGCCACGGAGGTACCATCGGCGCGCGTCAAGAATATCGGTCGTCAGACGCGACTCATCGAGCAGTCTGCGTAGTTCATCTACCTCCAGCTTCGTAGCCGTGGTGGTCACTTCGGGATCCGGTGATACCTCTCCCGTCGGAGCGCGGTCCAGTAGTTCGAACTGGGCCAGGCGCTCATCGAGGCGCTTGCGGAAGTCGAGGCGCGTAAGGAGCCGAGCATCATCCTCGTCAACTCCCTTGTCGCGGAGGCCACCGATCTCGTCACTTATTGCGATGCGTTCCCTGAACGTCGAGTCTTGAGTGGCTTCGGTCGTCCGCATCTCGTCGCGCAGCTTCAGCCAACCTCCGAGGCCAGCCGGAGTTGCTACGCCGAGGAAGAGACCGATTTGAACGATTGGGTCACTGGGCCATTCGCCCCTCGCAACAGCTGTACCGCCGGTAGCTGCGCCTGCCCCGCGGCAACCAAGAGGCTGTGCCACCATCGAACCCACGCTATGTATCGCATGCGCGGACGTTATCACACGCGAATTGCGCGCCTCAGCCGCTACCTGAACTCAGGCGCAACCTCCGTGATGAATCGGTCGTAGATCTGCTTGCGGTTTTCGACGTCTCTGCCGAGGTTGAAGTCCGGCATGATGAACTCGTCGACACCCGCATCGATGTATTCCCGCATCGTCTGCTTGAGCTGATCGACGTTGCCCGCGATCGTCGCGCGGCCGGGGCCTTCGAGCGCCTTTGAGACGACCTCCGGGTCGTCGGAGAGCACGACCACGGCCTGCGCGGAGCGCTTGATCTCGGCGGGGTCGCGGCCCAGTCGCTCGCAGTGCTCGTTGAGCACGCCGATCTTCTGCGCCAGGTGCGCGGGATCGCCCCAGGTGTTCCATTCATCGGCGTACTGCGCGGTGACGCGCAGCGTGACCTTCTCGCCGCCACCACCGATCAGGATCGGCGGGTGCGGTTGCTGCACCGGCTTGGGGTCGAGCGGCGCGTTGGTGACGGTGTAGTAGCGGCCCTCGAACGTGGTCTGGTCGCTCGTGAACATGCCCTTGATGATCTGCACGGCCTCTTCCATCCGTCGCAGCCGCTCACCGACGGTGTAGAACTCCAGCCCGTAGGCCTCGTGCTCGTTCTCCTGCCAGCCCGCGCCAAGTCCGAGGACGAGGCGGCCGCCGCTGATGATGTCGACCTGCGCGGCCTGCTTGGCGAGCACGGGCGGGAAGCGGTAGGTGTTGCCCGTGACCAACGTGCCGATGCGCACGCGTGGCACCAGCGCGGCGATCGCGCTGAGCAGCGTCCACGCCTCCTGCGTGGGGCCGATGTTGCTGTCGGGGCGGTTCGGCATGAAGTGGTCGGCGATCCAGAGCCCGTCCCAGCCGGTCTGCTCGACGTGCTGGCAGAGATCGATCAAGCCGTCCCACTTCGTCGCCGAGCCCGGCCATGCGCTGAAAATCATTCGCTGCTCCTCATCTCTGTAATCCGTGATGTAGCTATGCGTGCATCTCGATGAAGGCGAGCATGCTCGCCCACGCGTGTGCGTTCGCCCTCTCGTACTCGCCGTGCGAGCGGTCGAAGAACGAGTGTGGTGCGCCATGGTACGTGAGAACGAAATGCTCGACGTCCGCGGCGGTCAGGGCGTCGTCGAAGGCGTCGATGCCGGCCTTGTCGATCATCGGGTCGGCGCCGCCCATCAACGCCAGCAGGGGACAGGTCATCTCGCCGACGTGCTCGATCACCGGCGGGATCGCCTGCGGTAGCCCCTGCTCGGTGCGGCCGTAGAAGCCGATCACGCCTGACAGGCCGTGGCCCTCGGTCGCCTGCAGCCACGAATTGCTGCCGCCGAAGCTGAAGCCGACGGTGAAGACGCTGCGATCCGACTGGCCCTCGCGGCTGCGCAGGTGCTCGACGGCCGCACGCACGTCGGCCGCGACCCCCTCGCGGGTGGTCTGGGTGACGTTGGTGCGCCAGTCGAACTCCGGGTCGTCGCGCTTCGCCGGGCCCGCCGTGCGGCCGTAGTTGTCGATCGCCATCGCGTCGTAGCCGGTCGCGGCGAAGCGCAACGCCAGCTCCTCGTAGAAGTGGAAGAGCCCACGCACGTCCGCCAGTACGATCACGGCGGGGCCGCGCGGGTCGTCAGCGATCGCGCTGAACGTGGCGAAGCGGGCACCATCGGCGGCGACGAGTTCGATGTCCTCGTGCGTGACCGCTGCCCCGGAGAGGGGGGCCGTCGGTGCGGCTGGGTCCGGATCAACGCGCATACGAGTCCTGCGATCCCCGCCTGAGCCGCCGTCCTGACCGCTCGGACAGGCCGACACGCTACGTCAGCCGTCTGCGATCGGCAACGTCGACGGCTGCGCACCATCGAGGGCGGCTGCCAGCCTAGATCATGCCCCAGCGTTCGAGCGTCGTGCGCACGAAGAGTTGGTGTAGCTCGGATCGTCGCCATTCCGGCTGCCGATCCTGGCCCATCTCAATCAGGATCGGCGTCAGGCCGGGAACGTACGAGCCGATCGAGAGTGAACTGCTGCCGCTGCCGCGGAACTGAGTCATCGTCTCTGCTTGCGTGATGCTCGCCTGCTCGGGCTCGTCGTCCTCGAAGTCCGCTGGAGCGTTGGGCGGTCGCGTGAAGACGCCGCGCTCTCGCAGCTCAAGCTGCTCTCGCGACGTCGTCTGCTCGTTGATCGTGCCCACGATCGCGGCGACCTCGGCGAGTTCTAGCGGCCCCGAGCCCCGGGTCACCGTCTGACCGAGGAAGGCGGTGCCGTTCTCGGAGCGCTCAGCGAAGAAGCCCCACGACTCGTGCAGGTCGAGCAGCACATCGACCTCGAACTCACGCGCAACGGCGACGATCTCCGATGCCATCACCATCATCGGCAGCAGCGTGCTGCGGCCGGGGTAGAGGCGGTTGAGGTCGCCGAGCCGGGCAGTGTGCGCTCGAACTCGTACGTCGCGAGCACGTTTGCTCGCGGGATCGTGAGCAGGCTGCCGGCCGCCGGCTGCCACTGCGCGATCTGCTCGGCGGCCCGCCAGCCGCCCGGCTCGTTGCCGTGTACGCCACCCAGCACCATCACGCGCGGCCCCTCGACGCCGCTGTGGCTGACGACGAGCGGCGTGGCCCACTTCGTCTCCGCCATCATCGTGTGCTCGATGCGGGCCAGCGGTGGAACCGGTCGTGGGGTCGGGGCGGGCGTCGGCGATGGCGATGGCGTCGATGTGGCGCGCGCGACCGGCGGTAGCGTTGCCGTCGGTGCCACGGGCGCGGCAGGCGTTGCGGGCGCAGGCGCGGCCGCGTTGTCATCGCCGAAGCCGCAGGCCGTGAGGCCCGCGCCGATCACGCCGCCGCCGATCAGTCGCAGCGCTTGCCTGCGTGTGTGATGCCGTCGCGTTGCCATCGATCGATCGTACCGCTCGCGTGAAGCCTTCCGACGCTAGAGCAAGCGTCCCTGCCGCGGATCGGCGGGCGGGTCGGGTGCCGCGGGCTGCCACTCGACGGGTTCGACACCGGCCGCGCTGAGTCGCTCCATCAGCAACCGAGAGTTCTTCGGCCCCTGCTCGTAGTTATTCGTGTTCATGATCAGGTGCACCTCGTCCGTCTCGGCGGCGAGTTCGGCGATCTTCGATGTCCACTCGTCCAGCTCGTCCGGCGTGTAGTAGTGGTCGAAGCGTTCTGACGATGTCTTCGTCTTCGCCTCCCACATCTCCGCGTTACGGCCGTGGAAGCGCACGAAGCCGAGGTTGTTCGTGGCTGCCGCGATCGGCGGTACCGAGGACGGGAACCCCTGCGGCTCGTCCACGCAGATGTACGAGAAGTCGAGGTCGCCGAGCGTGGCGAGCGTGCGTTCCTGGTTGGCCGGGTTCATCCACGCGTCGTTGCGGAACTCGACGGCCGCGCGGTACGGGCCGAGCCGGTCGCGAATCTCCTCGAAGTAGTCGTCCGTCTCCTCGCCGGGGAAGACCCACTTCGGGAACTGGAAGACGATCACGCCGAGCCGGTCGCTCTCATGCAGCGGCCGCAGGGCATCGACGTATGTCGACCAGCAGAGGTCGACGATCTCGTCCGGCGCGTCCTTGCGATAGAACTGGCGCTTGCGAGCGAGCGTAGACGGCAGTTGAGCCTTGATCGCCTTCGGCAGGCGCGCGACGGGCGTCGGGTGGTCGGTGAAGAGCGAGTACGCCTTGACGTCGAAGGTGAAGCCGTCCGGCGTCCGGTCGACCCATGCGTTGACGGTCTGTTCAGTCGGTAGGCCGTAGTAGGTGGTGTCCGCCTCGACGAGCGGGAACTGCGAAGCGTAGTAGCGGAGACGCGCCTCGGCGTTCTTCGCGTCGGGCGGGTAGAACTCGCCGCTCTCGATCAGTGGCTTGTCGGTCCACGATGCGGTGCCGAGCAGGAGGCGGGCATCTGCTGCTGCCATCGCGGGAGCCTAGCACGCGCGGATACGCGGCGAGCGCTGCGACCTGTAGACTTCACCGATGGCGACGTCAGGCTTCTCTGCGGGAATCATTCGACGCATGCCGTCGTTCGAGTCGCGCGACTTCCGGATGCTCTTCCTCAGCGGCTTCTTCACCGCGGGCGCGCGCTGGGCGATGGTGCTCGGGCGTGGCTGGCTCGTATTCGACATGACCGGTTCGGCGACCGCCGTCGGCGCGGTCACGTTCTCGTCGTTCATCCCGTTCACCATCTTCGGGCCGGTCGCCGGGGTGCTCGCCGACCGCTTCGACCGACGTGCGCAACTGCTGGCGTCGACCTCCGCCGCAGTGGGTTTCTCGGCGATCCTCGCGGTCCTCACGCTGAGCGGGGTAGTGGAGCTCTGGCACGTAATCGTGCTCTCGCTGCTTTCGGGCGTCGCGCAGGCCGGGACGGTGCCAGCGCGCCAGTCGCTATTGCCGAACCTGGTCGACGAGAAGCACCTGCTGAACGCGATCGCGCTGGGAGCGATCGCGCAGCACGGCTCGCGTGTCGTCGGGCCGCTCTTCGGTGCCGCGCTACTCGCATCGGTGGGCACGGGCTACGTCTTCGTGCTTTCGACGGCGCTACTGCTGATGGGCGTGCTTGGCGTGGCCGCGATTCAGCATCGGCGACCCGCAGAGACGCGCAGCAGCGAGGGAGGGCTCGCGAGTGCGACTCGCAGCCTTGGCTCCGACCTTCGCGAGGGGGTGGCATACGCCCAGCAGGACCGACGCGTCGCGACCGTGATGGTGATGGTGATGATCCACTGTGGGCTGACGATGGCCTTCGATTCGATGATGCCGAGCCTCTCGAAACTCGTCGGTGGCGGCAGCACCACGTACAGCGCCGTGCTCGTCGGCATCGGCTCCGGGGCGATCGTTGGCACGTTCGCGCTATCTCTCGTGCAGACGCCGGTCGCGACCGGACGCGCGCTGATCGTGACGGCGGTCGGCAGCGGCGTCGCGATGATCCTGCTCGGCGTGGCACAGACTCCGGCTGCGGTCGTCGGCGCTGCCGTGCTTGTCGGATCGACGGAGGCGGCGTTCATGGCGCTCTCGTCGGCGCTGATCCAGCAGGTGGTGCCCGACGCGTTGCGAGGGCGGGTGATGTCGCTCTACATCATGATGGCGAGTTCGCACATGGCCTTCCTCGGATTCGGCTACGGCTGGGCGGCGGACAGCATCAGCGTGCGCATCCTGCTGATCGGTCCCGCCGTGATCTGGACGGTCTTCTTCATCGCCGCCGGGGTCGGTCTCGGCGAAGTGCGCCACATGATCCGACGTGGGACGTTCCGCCCGCTGCCGGCGTCGGTGTCGGTGAGCACGAGCGAGATCTAGTCGATAGCGGCAGCTCCGGCGGACGTGGGCACAGAGAAGACCGGTACGTGAGTACCGGCCTTCTCTTGCTTCTGTCGCGCTGCCGTTAGCTGGCAACGGCCTCCCCGGCGAGTTCGCGGATGCGAATCGCCTGGAAACGCAGCACCTCGATGATCGTGCCCAGACCGAGCAGGAATGAGACGAGGTAGACGGCGACGCCGATGCGGCGCACGCCTTCGAGCACCACGAACCGCTGCTCCGCCGTCTCGAGCGAGGCGGCCGTGTTCGTCACGTCCGCAGCGAAGACGAAGTGCAGGACGACCGTGGCGATGATCGCCATCATCGCCATCGCCATCGTGATGATGAACAGCTTCGCCGTGATCGGCATCTTCAGCGTGCGCACGTGGCGGCCGGTGGCCTCTTGAAGCTCGCCACCTCCGGCGCGGAACTCACCGAGGATGCGGGCGATCGCGAACGAGATCGCCGCGAAGACTGAGGCAAAGCCGATGAACATGAACCCGGCGACGCTGTGCCTCAGCGCCATAATCGTGTCGGCCGCGCCGCCGTCGGCGATCTCGCCGGCACGCACGACCGCGAGGCCGAACCCGACGGCGAAGGCCATCCCGGCCATCAGCCACATCGGCAGCCAGAGCTTGCGTCCGATCTGCTGTGGCATGTTCCGCCCCAGTGAGCGGTCGCTGGTAACGATCTCGAAGTCTGCGGACGTTGCAGATGTTGCCATTGCCCTAGCTCCCTTCCGTAACGATTTCGCGCATGCGGTTGAACTGGAAGCCGAGCACGGTGCCGATCGTGTAGAGCGCGAGCACGATGCTCATCAGCAACAGCCCGAGGCTGAGCTCGCGGAACGGCCCGAGCCACGCGTACCACGCGGCGGGGTCATCGACGCCCGTCGCGACGATGTAGAGCACGAACTGTGCGATCCCGACCATCATCAGCGCCATGAATAGCTTCGCGCTGAGCGGCATCTTCAGTGTCTTCACCGTCAACCCCATCGACTCCTGGACCTCGCCGCCGCCGTTGCGCAGCGTGCCGAGGATCGAGCCGAGCAGGAACGTGATGCCGCCGAGCAGCATCGCTTCACCGAGGAACCGCAGCCCCTGCACCCACGCGCCGAGGTCGGAGAACGTGCCTCCGACGCTGAGGTCGGTCTCGCCGACGCGGATGAACGAGAGCACGAGCCCCGCCATCACCAGCATCAGCCCCATCGCGACCGCCGGGCCCCAGGCCTTTGGAGCGATGCGGTGGATCATCAGCGGCGGTGGGGCGGTGTCGGTTGCCGTCGCCGCGCCGAATGGCGATCGGTAGTCGCTCGTTGGGAAGGCTGCGCCATCAGCCTTCAGTTGCGGGAGAGCCACTTTCGTGGCCTCCACACGCATCCACGCCCGGATCAGCACGCCCATCAGGACCGTCGCGATTCCGAACTTCAGCATCGCGAACGCCGTCGTCGTGACGCCGAACGACCAGGCGAGGGTTTCACGGACATTGTCCGGGTTCTCGCCGATCCCGCCTGCCGCGATCACGTTCGCGACCAGCGTGGCGAGCGCCAGTCCGAGGCCCATGAACCCAAGCAGGAAGCCGGCGGTGCGGTAGCGTGACGGTCGCGAGTAGTCGGCGCTTGCCGCCGGACGATGGATCATTTCCATAGTGGCCATCTCGTCTCCTTTCGATCAGCACGTCGTTATGGTGGGACGGCCCTTGCCGGAGCCCGATCGACGGTGCTGGTATGCACGCTACCGGCGCGTGTCGATGCCGGATGTGATGACTGTCACGTATACCCCCATGGGTATGTATCGAACCTCACGGCAGCGTGGTGAGGACACTGAGAGGCTGTGTCTACCTTCGACAACCGCCCACCGCAGAAGGCGAGAAGTTGAGTGGACACCGGGATCTTCTTCAAGGCAGCGAGCAAGGAAATCGTGCGGGCATTGACGAGTGGCGAGCGGCCCTTCGGTGACGAGTGGGGGCACGTCTCGGACGACAGCGCGCTCGGGCTCGTCGAGATCCGTTCGCTGCTGATTGAGCGCGGGCTCGTCGACGATCGCGAATCGATCGCGGTCTACTGGCGGCTCGCTCCTCGCCGCCCCGCGCGGTCGTCGCCGACGGCCGCCTAGCGAATCGTCGACGCGGCGCGGGCCGCAGCCAGCACATGCGCGCGCTTCGCCGCGACCTCGTACGCTGCGCACAGGGGCTGCCACCGCTGGCCCGCGACGCGAGGGAGCCGACGGATGCGCGTGCTGTTCCTTTGCACCGGCAACTCCGCTCGCTCACAGCTCGCGGAGGCGTTGCTTCGACGTCGGCTCGACGACCTCGCCGCTGACGGCACGCACGTCGCCTCGGCGGGAACCGATCCGCAGGGCGTGAACCCGCTCACGATCGCGGTACTGGCGGAGGTCGAAATCGACGCGAGCGACGCCGTCTCGGAGCACCTCGATCGCTACATCGACGAGCCGTGGGATTACGTGATCACCGTCTGTGATCGCGCCGCCGAGTCCTGCCCCATGTTCCCCGGTGCCGCCGAGCAGATGCACTGGTCCACCGTCGATCCGGCGGATGCGACAGGCGATCGGGAGGCGCGGCTCTCGGCGTTCCGGGGCGCTCGCGACACGCTCGATGCGCGCATCCAGCGCCTGCTCGAACGTCAGCGGATCGCGGGCGGCGATGGTTGAGAAACGGAGTCGTGAACGTAGTGATCTGCGGGGGGTGACGTAAGCGGGATCGGCCCGTATGCTTCCATCGTTTTGAGAGTTCACAGAAGGGACAGCGTCGCCACTTGAACGGCCGCTCGCTCAGTTCTTTCTTCTTTTCTGGCCCCAAAGGCCCCTTCGTCCGAGCGATCCTTGTCCTCGGGCTGCTCTACGTCTTCCTGGTCGGCGTCTCGACGCTTGAGGCCGGGATCAAGGCGATGGGCTCCGACTTCAACGAGAAGTTGCTGGAGAGTGTCGACAACCCGCTGGCGGGCCTCTTTGCCGGCGTGCTCGCGACAGTGCTCGTTCAATCCTCGTCTGTCACGACCTCGACGATCGTCGGACTCGTCGGCTCGGGGACGATGACGGTCGAGGCGGCCGTGCCCGTGATCATGGGTGCCAACATCGGCACCACGATCACGAACACGCTGGTTTCGCTCGGCCATGCGCGTCGCAACGAGGAGTTCCGGCGCGCCTTCACAGCCGCGACGATGCACGACTTCTTCAACATCATCGCCGTTTCCATCTTCTTCCCGCTGCAGCTCGCGACCGGCTTCCTCACCGTGATGGCGGAATGGCTCGCCGACCTCTTCGGTGATAGCAGCGTCTCCGGCGGTGAGACCAAGAGTCCGATCAAGCGGGCCGTGAAGGCCCCTGTCGGGCGCATCAAGGACGCGCTGGAGACGGTGACCGACTCGGACACCCTGCTGGGCTCAGTGCTACTGCTGGTGGGGATCAGCCTGATCCTGGTCGCGCTGGCCAGCCTCAGCCGCAACATGCGGTCACTGATCGCGGGGCGCATCGAGACGGCGATGAATTCCGCGGTCGCGAAGGGCGGCGGCATTGTCGGGCTGTTCACCGGATTGTTTGTGACGATCGGCGTGCAGTCGTCGAGCATCACGACGTCGATCGTCGTGCCGCTCGTCGGCTCTGGCGTGCTCGGCGTGCGCAACGCGTTCCCGATCACGCTGGGGGCGAATATCGGTACCACGGCGACAGCGCTG
Source organism: Dehalococcoidia bacterium (assembly GCA_036013055.1). GTDB lineage: Bacteria > Chloroflexota > Dehalococcoidia > UBA2979 > UBA2979 > SHYR01. The sequence goes on from DASCQM010000006.1 coordinate 73,936, forward strand.
CTGGCATCACTGGCCGTTGATCTGCGGCTCGGTCTGGTGATCGCGCTACACCAGCTCCTGTTCAACGTGATCGGTGTAGCCGTGCTCTATCCGATCCCGTTCTTCCGCAACACACCCGTGGCGATGGCCGAGCGGCTGGCCAATATCGCGACCGATCACAAAGCGTTTGTCGCCGTATACGTACTCGGAGTCTTTGTAATGGTGCCACTCGCTGGCATAGTGATACTCAGCTAAGGACAGAGGCGATGGTCTTACGATTCTTTCAGAGCAGTGGTGAAGACAGGCTGGAGCATGCCCAGGGGCTGCTGCAGCAGATGCTGGTGAACGATCGCCACTGCTTCGAGATCGCCACCTCGACGTTGCTCACTGGTCAGGACACGGGCGCGGTCGGTCCCGACCTGCGCGACACCGACCGCCAGGTCAACGAGGCCGAGCGGGAGGTCCGACGGGACCTCGTTGTCCACGCCAGCGTGCACGGCACGTCGCAGGTCTCGGCGATCCTGATCTATATGAGCATCGTGAAGGACGTCGAACGCATCGGTGACTACGCGAAGAACATCTTCGATGTCGCCGCCGGTGGAGCCGACCTCTCCGGGCAGCCGGACAGCGCCGAGCTCGTCGCGTATCGCGACCGCATCTCCGAGATGATCACCGAGGCTGCGGGCGCCTTCGCCGAGGAAGACGGCGGTGCCGCGAACGCGCTGATCGCCGAAGCCGACGCCATGCAGGACGAGTTCGACGCGAAGGTCGGCGTGCTTGTTACCAGTGATCGCCCCGGTCACGAGGCCGTGCCCCGTGCGCTGCTCTTCCGCTACTACAAGCGGATCATCGGCCACCTGATGAACGTGCTCTCGGCCGTGATCATGCCGCTCGACCGGCTCGACTACTACGACGAGCCGAAGAACGACCGCTAGCGCACGCCAGTTCTAGCCGACGGCGCGGCGTCTCGCTGCTGTCTCGCTGCTGACGTCGGCTGGTCGCCTACGCGGGCGTCAGCTGTAGCTCGCCCTCGGCGTTCGCCTCGATATCCGACCACTCGACGAACAGCGGGTGGTACTCGACGTCACGCCACCGATCGACGTTGTCCGAGTAGTGCGGCGACCCCGGTTGACCCGAGTTCCCCGGCGGGATGCAGATGCGGGCCGCGTTGAGGTCGTTGAGGTCATAGATCTGACGGAACGAGACGCCGTGCAGGCCGGTGATCCCGGCCGGCGTCGCCGTGTTGAACAGCGTCGACGCATCCCCGCCGATCTCGATGTCCGGCACGTTCAGCACATCGCGTAGCTCCGGGTCGCGACCCATGCTGTGCCGCCAGCCGGTCGTATGCGCGAGCCCCCAGCGCCACTGTGCGCTGTCCTCACCGTATGCCTCGCGCAGCTCCTTCGCCGCGTTCGTCAGCGCCTGCTCGATTGCGGCGTCCCACGAGTCGAAGTCGCCGAGGGTCAGCGACTCGTCCTTCGTCACCTGCGTGTAGAGGATCGTGCGGTCCAGCGGCGAGATCGGTGGCATGTCCGACGACTCGAAGTACGGTTGCACGGTCAGCGCCGAGAGCGCATCGCGGACGCGCGAGACAACGAGCGGCTCGACGGCATCGGAGGGCATTGCGCCATCCCAGCCGCGGATCAGCTCCTGCATCGCCTGCGCGTCGGCGTCGGACGTCGCGACGGCCGTGAAACGCTCGCCAAACGTGCGCAGCAGCACGCTGGTCTGGTCCGCCTGGAACGATTGCATCTCATTGAGGCGGAAGACCTCGGTGTCCTCGAACAGCTCACGCACGCGGTCGGCGCGGAACGCGTTGTGGCCGAACGTGAGGTAGTGCGGGTAGTCAGGGGTCGTCGTCTTGTTGTTCGCCGAGAAGATGTAGCCGTTGTCCGGATTCTCATCCGTCGGCAGCTCCTCCTTGGCAACGGAGCCATCCCACTCGTGCTCGCCGTCCCAACCGGGAACGGGCAACAGCCACGCCGGGCGCTTGGGGATGCGGCCGACGTACTGGTAGGCGATGTCGCCCTTCTGGTCGGCGAATCCGTAGTTGCCGCTGATCGAATCGAGCCTGCGGAAGCCCTCCCGCGCCTGCTCGATGCTGTCTGCGGTGAAGTACGTCATGTGGGCGTCGAAGTCGTGCGCAGGCTCGGCGAGGCCCCACGCGGCAGCGACAACCTCTTCGTCGCTCGTCGGGTCGCCAGCGACGATCGGGCCGTGTCGCGTCTCCCAGACGACGTCGGAGACGTCGTCTTCGTCGCGCACCTCGAACCGTTGCTCGGTGCGTGTCAGCGGTTCCCATCCGTCGAGGTAGCGCGCCTCCGGGCCGTTGTTCCCTTGCCGGATCTGCTCGCGGTAGAGGTCCCAGCGGTCGCCATTGGAGTGCGTCATCGTCCACGCGATCTTCGTGTTGTGGCCGTAGTAGACGGGGCCGGGGTAGGCGGGGTTGCATGGCCCGGCGACGGTGAACTCCGGGCACTCCATGTGCACGACGTACCACTGGCCAGGAATGCCGATCGCCAGGTGCGGGTCACCGCAGACGATCGGTGCGCCGGTGTCCGTGCGCGATCCGTGGATCACCCAGCAGTTCGAGCCGCCGCCGGCGGCGACCACACCGTCTGGCGCGCCCATCGCGGCCTCGATGTCCTCCGCGAAGGGGTGGGCGTCCAGCGTCCAGCGCGCGCCGGAGGGAGTGATCAGCGTCGCATCCTCTGCGATGTCGGAGACCATCGCGTTCACCGCGTCCGCGCCGTGCGCCGCGGCGGCCTTGGCGAAGCTCAGTCGGGACGACCAGTGCGCGCCGGCCGATACCATCTTCAGCACGGCGAGCGAGTCGGCGGGGGTCCACGGATCCATCTCGTGATCGAGCTGCTCGAACTCAAACGGCTTCGGACCGACCGCGTAGGCGGCGTTGATGCCGTCCGAGTACGCCTGCAGGATCATGCGAGCGTCGTCGGACTGCGCCTCCCATTCGCGATCGGCGTGGCGTCCGTAGCCGAGCCGTCGATTCTGGCGGTCGCGGCCAAGCAGTCCTTTGTTCATGAACTTCGCCGCAGTACCGCGCGCCATGTGGCGGTAGAACTCGATCTGGAACATGCGGTCCTGCCCCATGCAGAAGCCCTGCCCGAAGAACGCGTCGCGCGCGCTCTCCGCCTTGATGTGCGGGATGCCCCAGCGGTCGCGGACGATGCGCAGCGGCCCATCGAGCCCTTCGACGGTGAATGCCCCATCGATCGGGGTCAGTGAGTCCTCTGGTCGATTCTCAGCCACGTCAGTGCCTCCCGCTGTTCCGCGTGCCGCCAGTTATAGCACTTGTCGGGGAGTGGGTCGGGCGAGCGGCTAGACTGGCGAACGGAGGTACGGATGGCGGCATCGCTCGCTCTGGCGGCGGATATCGGTGGCACGACGATGCGCGCGGCGCTGATCGATCGCGCGGGCAGCGTGCTGGCGCGCACCGCCGGCCCGACACAGCCGGAACGAGGGCTCGACGACGCTGCCGGGCGCCTCGCATCGATGCTTGCGGAAGTGCGCGGCGACACAGGCAGCGAAGTCGCGGCGCTCGGCGTCTCGACGGCGGGGCCGATCGACCCGGCGAGCGGCACCTACCGCCATGCGCCGAACCTGCCGACGTGGGACGGGCTGACGATGAAGCCGGCGCTGGAGGCTGCACTCGGCGTTCCGGTCGCCTTCGGACACGACGCCACGCTCGCTGCGATGGCGGAAGTGGAGTTCGGGGCGGGCAGGGGCATGCGCGACCTGCTCTACCTCACGGTCAGCACCGGCGTCGGCGCCGGGATCATCGCGAACGGCCTGCCGGTCACGGGCGTCACGGGTGGCGCGGGCGAGGCCGGGCATCTGATCATTCGGCGCGGCGGGCCAACCTGCGCCGCAGGCTGCGAGGGTTGCCTCGAAGCGCTCGTCTCCGGCACCGGTATCGCCGCCGCCGCGCTGCGACGCGCGGTGCTGGGCCATCAGACGCGGCTGCGCGACCTCGACACGATGACGGCCGTCGATGTATTCGACGTCGCCCGTGACGGCGACGAGGTGGCGCGGGAGATCGTGGCTGATGTGGTGCAGAACCTCGCTGCGGGCCTCGCGGGCTTGCTCGCCGTCTTCGATCCGCAGCTGATCGTGCTCGGTGGCGGCGTGGTCGAGGGACTGCGCGCGTACTGGGACGACGTCGTCGTCGCCACCCGAGCGCAGGCGCTGCCGCGCTACTCAGATGGCGTGCCGCTGGCGATCAGCGAGTTTGGTGACTCGGTCAGCCTGCTCGGTGCGTCGGTGCTCGCGTTCCAGCTCGACGACCGCGCGAGTTGAGCTGGCGCTAGCTGCCGCTGTCCTCGCGCTCCTTCAGCGCCGTCTCAAGCTCTTCGAGCCGCCGTCGGTTGGTTCGCTCCTGCTCGAAACGCTCGGTGATGTCGCGCGCGGTAGCGAGCGCGCCGACGACTTCGCCGCCATCGCCGCGCACGATCGCGAAGCTCAGCTCAACGTAGAACTGCTCGCCGCCGCCGCGTAACGCTCGCGTCGGGAGTGACTGCCCGGCGTATTTCGTCTCGCCGTCACCGAGGGCGCGCTCGTAGCCCTCCCAGTGCTGATCGCGGAAGCGCTCAGGGACGATCAGGTCGAGACGCTGGCCGATCGCCTGTTCGCGCGTCTGGCCGAAGATGCGCTCGGCCGCGGCGTTCCAGATACGGATCACGCCATCGCGGTCGGCAAAGATCACCGCATCTGGACCTTGCTCAACCACGCTCTCGATGCTGACCCCCTCGGGTCCGTTCGCGTCACTCATCGGCGTTCTCCATTCCGTCTTCGCTCGTCTTCTTCACTGTGCGGCCAGCGCCGCGAATGCCTGTGCCGCCCGCTCGGCCGTGGGGAAGACGCCGATCCCGGCGTCCGTGTGCCGTCGCAGCAGATCGCCGTCCGGGTTGGCCTGGATTAGCGCGAGCGGCTTTTCGATGCGATCGAGCGCCGCCGCCATCTGGTCGGCGAACTCCGCTGCGCCGTCGCCGGATGCGCGCCCGCCGATCACGATCACGCCATGTACGCCAGAGTCAGCACCGACGATCTCCGTGACGTCCGCGTACACGTTCGTCGGCCCGTACATCACCATGCCGACATCGACGGGGTTGCGCGGCGAGGTGCCGACGGCCGCGATCTCTGCGGCGAGACGCTCGATCGTTTCGCCGCCCAGCTCGCTGAGCCGCAGCCCCGCCTCCTCGGCCGCGTCGGCAGCGGAGATGCTCGGGCCACCCGGGCCGGTCACGATCGCGATGCCGTCGCCCGCAGGCCGGTGGCGCATGCGCACCGCCACCACGAGATCCGAGAGGTCAAGCAGCGTCTTCGCGGGGATCACCCCGGCCTGCCGCGCCATCGCGCCCCACAGTTCGCCGGACCCGGCCATCGCGCCGGTGTGGCTGCGAGCGGCCCGCGCGCCGCCGCTTGTGCGCCCCGACTTCCACATCACGACCGGCTTGCGGGCCGCTGCGTAGCTCAGCGCGTCGAAGAGCCGTCGCCCGTCGCGGGCGCCTTCGACGTACATCGCGATCACCCGCGTCTCCTCGTCGTCGGCGAGGTAGCGCACGAAGTCGGCGCCTTCGAGGTCGAGCTGGTTACCCATCGAGACGGCCTTGCTGAACGCGAAGCCTCGCGCCTCACCCTCGCGGGCGAACGCGCTGAGCAGCGAGCCGCTCTGTGAGATGAAGCCAACGTCGCCGACGGTGGACGGCATGTTCGGGAACGGTCCGAGCCCGATCGCGGGGACGTAGAGCCCCATGCAGTTCGGCCCGATCAGACGGACGCCGCCGCTGCGCGCCGTCTCCAGTAATTCGCGCCCGCGGGCGGCACCCTCGGCGGTGCCGAGCTCGTCGAAGCCTGCCGTGAACATCACCGCGCCCGCGACGCCGGCCCGTCCGAGGTCCGCGACCACGTCGACGGCCACCGCCGGCGGTGTGACCACGATCGCGAGGTCGACCGGCTGATCGATGGCGCTGACGGTCGGGTATGCCTTCAGCCCGAGGATCTCATCGGCGTTCGGGTTGATCGGGAAGATCTCGCCCCGGAAGCCCGGTTTCTGCAGCGCCTCAAGGAAGAGGCGGCCGGTCTTCATCCCGCGCGGGACGCCGACAACGGCGACCGATCGTGGCGCAAACATGCGTTCGAGCGCGCTCTGTGTGTCGTCAGCCATCGAAATCGCCTCCGCACGAGGCATTCTGGCCGTGGTCTCGCTGGGATGGTAGCTGTCAGCAAAAAGTCCCGGGACGAACGTCCCGGACCGTGGGGACCATGGCCGGTAGGCGAGGGGACCAACGGTTCCTACGATCCTAGTTGTGGAGATCGAATACCGTCCGCCGCTGCGAGACGTCATCCTCGGCATCACTGAACTGGCCCCGTTCAGCGTTGTCGCACGGCGGCTCGCCGAGACTGCGCTCGACCTCACGGATGCCGACTACGCCGCTCTCGGTGCCTACGAAGGCGAACGTCTGGTGCGATTCCAGTCCGTCGGTATTGGTGATGAAGAGTCATCGACGCTTGAGCACGCGCCCCTCGGTCTCGGACTGCTCGGCGAGTTCGCGCGTGGCGCGAAGGCGATCAACCTGCCCTCGATCGAGGGCGATCCGCGTGCAAAAGGCTTCCCGTCCGGGCACGCGGCGATGGGGCCGTTCCTGGGCGTGGCCGTCACGTACGGCTCCCGCACGATCGGTGCGTTCTACGTCGCGCGTCAGGTTGGTGCGACGGCCTTCACGCAGCTTGAGCAGCAGCGGATCGAAGAGATCGTGCCGTATGCCGCGATCACGCTCGCTAACGCCCAGATGCTGGAGACTGAGCAGCGTCGTGCCGATGCGGCCGAGTTGATGGCGAATACGGCACGCGGGCTGCAGGACCTGCCAGACGAACCACAGGCTGCCGAGCTGCTGGCGGACGCGATGGATGAATTCTTCGTCACCGCATCGAATCGGGCGCTCACCTGGTACGGGAGCGATGAGATTCCGCATCATCCTCGACGCTTCGAGGACTCGGAGTTCACCGCCGTGCTTGATCAACTGCTGGCATCCGATGCCGAGGCAGGGCAGCGCGATGCGGGCGCTCTGGTGCCGGGGCACGAAGTGACGATGCAGGTGATCGACCTCGAGGGTCGCGGCAAACTCGCCCTCGCCGTGTCGATCGAGGAACCGTCGACGATGGACGACGTCGCGCGGGCGGCACTGAAGACGCTCGGCGAGATCGGCGGCGTCGGGCTCAGCGCAACACGTCGGCGGCGGGCCGAGGGGGCGATCGAGCGCTACCAGATCCGCGACGGGATCGGCCGCGATCTGCACGATGACCTGATTCAGTCGATCTACGCGATCGGGTTGAACTTGCGTGGCACGCACGCCGCAGACGATCGCGGCGGGGCGGCGCTGACCAAGGCGAGCGCCGACCTCAACACCGTGATCCGCGACCTGCGTTCCTACATTGCGCAACTGAGCCAGAGTCCGGAAGAACTGTCGACCGCCGCCATGCTTGCGACACGGATCAACGCGCTGCTCGCGCATGACGACTCGCCGATCGCGTGGCAGGCCACGATCGCTGACATCGGTGATCTCCCGCAGGGCCACCAACTGGAACGCCAGCTCTACCTCGTCGTGCGCGAGGCGATTTCGAACATCGAACGCCATTCACGGGCGCGGCACGCCTCGCTCAGCCTCGAACGACGAGGTGATACGCTTCATCTCGAGGTGAGCGACGATGGCGTGGGTTTCGACCGGACTCAGGTTCCGGAAGGCTCGGTTGGCCTGCGCAGCATGGAAGAGCGGGTGTCAGACCTCGGTGGCTCGGCCGTCGTGGCGTCGACGCCCGGAGAAGGAACATCGTTGATCGCGACATTCCCATTGTCGCAAGAAGTGTCTGGATCGGAGCCGGATCATGGCAACTGACCCTCAGTATCGCGTTTTGCTGGTCGACGACCACGAGATCGTTCGTCGTGGGCTGAAGACGGTGCTCCAGGAGCGCCCGGACATCACGGTGATCGGTGAGGCCGGGACGATGAAGGGTGGCATCGAGGAGACGATGCGCCTCCAGCCGGACATCGTGATCATGGATCTCCGCCTGCCGGACGGGTCGGGCGTGGAAGCCTGTCGCGACATCCGCAGTCAGGCACCGGACATCAAGGTGATCATCCTCACGTCGTACGCGGACGAGGACGCGCTGTTCGCCGCGATCATGGCCGGCGCGGCTGGCTACGTGCTGAAGGACCTCGATCCGAGCCGTCTGCAGGAGGCGATCGCGACGGTGGGACGTGGCGGATCTTTGCTCGACCCGAAGATGGCCACAACCGTCCTCGAACGGCTGCGCAAGGGGTCGACGAAGCACCCGGCAGACGATGCGTTCTCGTCGCTTTCGCCGCAGGAAGACCGCATCCTCAGCTTCATCGGCGAGGGTCTGACCAATCGCGAGATCGCGAACGAGCTCTCGTTGAGCGAGAAGACGATCAAGAACTACGTCTCGCAGATCTACTCGAAGCTGCACGTCGAGCGTCGCTCACAGGCAGCGACGATCGCCACGGAGCGACGCCTGCGCAAGCAGCAGTAGCGACCTTCGACCCCTGCCGTTCGACCGTATAGTCCCGCGAGGAAGCGGGCCTGACGTCCCATGCGCCGGGGACGTACTGCTCGCGTCATCGCGGGCCACACGCGCGAAACTGAGGAGCGTACAGAGCGACGACACGAAGGGTGAGGACATGAGCTTCGTACGGATTTCGTTGATGATCCCGAAGGCTGGCGGTGAGGCGCGAGTGCACGAGTTATTGCTCGAGCTCACGGCGTTTCATCAGCAACAGGACGGCTTTCTGGGTGGCTATACGCTCACCGCTCGCTCCGATGACGGCGAAACCGGCCGCATCACGGTCTGGGCCGACGAGGAGTATGCCAACAAGGTCGCGGTCACTGATCAAGACCTCTCGTTACGCTCTGAACTGAATCTCGTGACTGAGCCTGGCTCGCACCGCGAGTCCTCGTTCGAGGGCGTTGCGTCGCTGCCGGCGGCGGCCGTCGATAGGGGCATCGACCGCTAGCGGTTCGTGCCGGGCCTGCTCCTGCGATCTTCTTGCTGACCCTGCTACTCTGCGTCCGTTCCCGAGCCGCGTGGGCTCGGGGCGTGAGGTAGGGGGCAGCGATGACAGCCGCACTCGACGGAATGCGCGTCCTCGATATGACGCAGTACGAGGCCGGAACCTCGTGCACCCAGATGCTCGCGTGGCTTGGCGCGGACGTCGTAAAGGTCGAGTCGCCGGAGGGTGATCCAGCCCGTCGCGCTTTCTCGCGCGGCACCGACGACTCGCAGTACTTCCTCAACTACAACAGCAACAAGCGAAGCATCGTGCTTGACCTCAAGTCGGAGCGGGGGCGTCAGCTCTTCCTCGACCTCGTGCCGAAGTTCGATGTCTTCATCGAAAACTACGGCCCCGGCGTGATTGAGAAGCTCGACATCGGCTACGACGTGCTGAGCGGCCTCAACCGCAGCCTGATCTACACGCGGATCAAGGGCTACGGCCTCGACGGTCCGTACGCGAACTTCAAGGTCTTCGACCCGCTGGCGCAGGCGATGGCGGGTGCGATTTCGATCACGGGCGAGCCGGATGGCCCGCCGATCAAGCCCGGCCCGACGATTGCCGACACCGGCACCGGCATGCAGGCCGCGCTGGCGATCACCGCCGCCTGGGCGCAACGCCAGCAGAGCGGCGAGGGCCAGCTGATCGAACTCTCGATGCAGGAAGTGATGACGATGTTCATGCGCACCACCGGCGTCGCCGACTGGGCAGAGCGTCCTGCGCCACGTCGGAATCACGGCGGTGCGCCGACCGGGATGTACCCGTGCGCCCCAGGCGGACCGAACGACTACCTCTACATCCACGTCGCCTCGTCGCGGCTCTGGGATCAGCTCTGCGTGGGGATGGGCCGCGACGACCTGCTCACGGACGAGCGGTTTGCCGGTGGTCGGCTGCGTCAGCAGAACGCCGACGCGCTACGCGAGGAGATCACCGGCTGGACGATGCAGCATACGAAGCAGGAGGCGATGCAGATCCTCGCCAGCGCCGGAGCCGCCGTCAGCGCGGTCTACGACACGATGGACGTCTTCAACGACCCGCACCTCGCCGCGCGCGAGTTCATCGAGGAGCTCGATCACCCCGCCGAGGGCCGCGTGAAGCTGATGAAGTCGCCGATTCGCATGTCTGCTTCGGCGGTGGCGCTACAGCCGGCACCGGTGCTCGGTGGTGACACCGACGAGGTGTTGGCCGCAGAACTGGGACTGAGCAACGACCAGATCGAGGCGCTGCACGAGGACCACATCGTGTTCTCGCGGACGCGTCAGAAGGATGCCGCGGCGACCGGATAGTACGGCACACCCGCACGCGAACCCATGATCGAGAAGGAGACCGACGATGACGAGTGAGACCGCGATGGTTGATGGCGCAACGATTCTTGCGCGCAGCTTGAAGCACCAGGGCGTCGACCATATGTTCGGCGTGGTCGGGTTTCCGATTACCGCCTTCGCCGTGGCCGCGCAGCGAGCGGGCATCGAGTACATCGGCATGCGAAACGAGCAGGCCGCCTCGTACGCGGCGCAGGCCGCCGGCTATCTCACAGGGCGCCCGCAGGCGTGCGCGGTGGTCTCAGGGCCGGGCGTCGTCCACGCCCTCGCCGGGCTCGCCAACGCGCAGGCGAATCGCTGGCCGATGATTCTGATCGGCGGCGCGTCTGCGATCTATCAGAACGGGCAGGGTGCCTTCCAGGAAGAGAACCAGGTGGAGGCGGCGCGCCAGTTCAGCAAGTACGCGCACGCCGTGGAGAGCCCCGACCGCATCCCGTACTACGTTGAACAGGCCGTGCGGCACTCGATCCACGGCCGCCCCGGCGCCGTCTACCTCGACCTGCCGGATGACGTGCTCACGGGCGAAATCCCGGAATCGGCATTCGTCGAGGCGCCGACCGTCAGCGATCCGCCGCGGCCGCAGGCACCGGCCGCCGACGTGAATGCGGCGCTCGTCGCGCTGAAGAGCGCCGAGAACCCGCTGGTGATCGTCGGCAAGGGCATGGCGTGGTCGCGTGCGGAAGACGAGGTGCGCGACTTCATCGATCGTACTCAGTTGCCGTACCTCGCGACGCCGATGGGTAAGGGCGTCGTCCCTGACGATCACCCACTATCGGTTGCGGCTGCGAGAACCTATGCGCTCCAGAACGCCGACCTCGTGGTACTGCTTGGCGCGCGGCTGAACTGGATTCTGCACTTCGGACTGCCGCCCCGGTTCAAGGAGGGCGTGCGCGTCATCCAGCTCGACATCGCCGCTGAGGAGATCGGCACGAACGTCCCGGCTGAGGTCGGGCTCGTCGGCGATGGCAAGGCGATCCTCGGTCAGTTGAACGCCGCGCTGGAGGACGACCCGTGGCAGTACCCGCAGGAGACGACCTGGCGCACGGGCCTCGAAGGCGGCGCCGAGGAGAACGTGGCAATGACCGCTGCGATGATGGCGGACGACAGCACGCCGATGAACTACCAGCGCGTGCTGAAGGACATTCGCGACACGATGCCCGCCGACACGATCACGGTCAGCGAGGGCGCGAACACCATGGATATCGGCCGCACGATCCTCCAGAACTCCGAGGCTCGCACCCGCCTCGATGCCGGGAGTTACGGGACGATGGGCGTCGGCATGGGCTTCGCCGTCGCTGCCGCCGTCACGAACCCGGGCACGCGCATCGTTGCGGTCGAGGGGGATGCGGCGTTTGGCTTCAGCGGCATGGAGGTTGAGACGATGTGCCGCCACAATCTGCCGATCACGATCATCGTGATCAATAACAACGGCATCGGCGGCGGCGTCTCGGAGCTCCGCGAGGGCAAGGCACCGCCACCGAGCGTGATGCTGCCCGGTGCGCGCTACGAGAAGGTGATCGACGCCTTCGGCGGGCGTGGCTACTTTGTCGACCAGCCGGATCAGTTGCTGCCTGCGTTAACCGCGGCAAACGAGGGTGACGGCCCGGCGATCGTGAATATCGCGATTGATCCGCGCGCGACGCGCAAGCCTCAGCAGTTCGACTGGCACACCGGCCGGACGTAGCCACCCGGGAGAGCGGTGGGGGGAGCGTCCCCGAGAACGCAACGAACCGAGGGCTAGTCGGTGTCTCCGTCGGCGGGCCCGGGCAACTGTCCGGAGAGCACCGCACGAACGGCCTCGACGAGCGCGTCGTTGTCGAACGGCTTGCGCAGCACCATCGCGTGATGCGGCCCCCGGGGGTCCACGAGCCCGTCGGCATAGCCGGTCATCATGATCGCCCGCATGCTGGCGTGTTCGCTGTGCAGCGTCTCAACGGTCTCCGGCCCGGAGATGCCGGGCATCGTTACATCGATGAGTGCGAGGTCAGGCGGGTGCTCCGCGGCCCGTACGAGTTCCACCGCCTCTTCGCCACTCGATGCCAGCGTCACCTCGTAGCCGCTCTTCGCCAGGACCTTGCGACAGATCGTGCGGATGTCGGCGCGGTCATCGACGACGAGCACGTGGGCACCATCGCCGCCGCCGGGGGTCGCGTCATCTGGCGGCGCTTCGGGCGCGAGAGCCGCCGCGAGGCGTGTCGCCGGATCGGTGCGGTGGTCGCCCGCGCCCTGCCCCCACGGTGTCTCCTCGGCTTGCTCCAGCGTGCTCGCCGAGAGCCAGATCGAGACCGTCGTGCCGCGGCCGACGGCGCTGTCGATGGCGATGCTGCCGCCATGCTCCTGCACCACGCCGTAGATCACCGACATGCCGAGGCCGTGACTCGAGTCCTCCTTGGTCGTGAAGTACGGCTCGAAGACGTGCGACACCGTCTCCTCATCCATCCCGGTGCCCGTGTCTTCGACTTCGATCACCAGGTAGCCGTGACCGTGATCCGCGGGCTCCAATCCGCGCGGGCGATCGTCGGATGAGAGTGTTGCTCGCACCGTGAGCGTGCCGCCGTGTGGCATCGCTTCGTTGCCGTTAGAAGCGAGGTTCAGGATCATATGCTGGAGTTGTCCGGGAGCCGCGTAGACCGCGAGCTCGGGGGCGATATCCATTTCGATCTGCGTGTTGGGATGGACGTTGAGCGCGAGCAGCGCGACCACTTCATCGACGAGCGGTTTGAGGACGACCGGACGCTTGTAGGCATCCGTGCGGCTACCGATCGTCAGCATCTGGTCGGCAAGTTCGGCGGCACTCGTGAGCGCGTTCTCCGCCGTCTCCAGGAACGGCTGCGCGCGTTCCGCGTCTTCGCCTCTCGCGGCGCCCAGGTTCATCGAAATTACCGTCAGCAGGTTGTTGAAATCGTGAGCGAGTCCCGCCGCGAGCTGTCCGACAGCGTCCATGCGACGCGTCTGCTCCAGCTCGGCCTCGAGTTCGTGCTGCTGGGTGACGTCGCGAATGCGGAACCACGCCTCGTGTACGAGGCCGTCGCGGACGACGCCCGTGACATCCCACATGAACTGCGTCAGCGTCCCGTCCGGAGCGAGGCTGCGTGATGGAGCGTCGACGATCCGATAGTCATTCGTGACGAAACTGCGAACGTCGCGCTGCGCACCTTCGTCGTCCAGCGGGAAGACGAGGGCGAGCGGCAGGCCGATCACCACGTCGGCGCTCGGCAGCCGGTACATGCGCGCCAGCGCCTCGTTGCACTCGACCAGCGACGCGTGCTCGTAGAACTTCGCGATCTGCGCCTCGACGTCGAGCGTGACATCGACGGGCTCAGCGAGCTCGAAGCGTGCGATGCCCTCGCCGGTGCGGCTCAGAAAGAGGCGGTAGCGCTCCGCGATCCGCTCCAGCTCATCGCGATCCAACGCGGAGGTGGGTTGCGGCTGCGTGGCGGATTCGTCGGTAGTCATCACTTACGGCCCTCAGGGAGTCGGCGACCGGCCCTAATCGAGGTTCTTGTAGTTCGGCACCATTGTCCACAGGTACAGCGCCAGCACGACGAGCGCGACGGCCGATCCGCCGACGGCGAGCTGCGGTCCGATGATGTTGGCCAGGATGCCGATCAGGAAGATCCCAAGGCTCATGATGCTGAATTCCATCATGTAGACGCTCATCACGCGTCCCCGGTAGTCGTCGTCGACGTAGGCCTGAATCAAGACGTTACTGAGCGACATGCGGCCGGCCTGCCCGACGCCGACGACGACGATGATGCCGAGCGAGAGCACGTACGAGGTCGACCACGCGAAGGCGATCAGTGCGATCCCCAGCAATAGCGAACTGAGGATCAGGATCTTGCCGCGCCGGCGATTCTCTAGTGATGCGATCGCGAGCGAACCGGCGAGTGCGCCGACGCCCGAGACGCTAGTCAGCAGCCCGAGTCGCTCCGGGCCAGCGCCGAGCACTTCCTTGGCGAACCCGGGAAGCAGCATGAAGTACGTCATCGAGAAGAGCACGATCAGAAAGTTGTATCCCAGAAGCATGCGGATCAGCGGCGTGCGGGCGATGTACTTGAAGCCATCGATCACCTCGTTGACCGCCGGGCGGATCCCCTTCGCCGCGATCGTCTCACTCACGTGGTCGGCGACGCGGACCTTGAACAGCAGCACGACCGACCAGAGGTAGAGCGCGGCCATCGCGTAGTAGACGTACTGCGCGGCGGAGACGCCCTCGCCGCCGATCGCGCCGACCGCCCAGCCCGCGATGCCGGGCATCAGCAGCCGGGAAGTGTTCATCCCCGAGGTGTTGAGAGCGAGCGCGTTCATCAGCCGGTCCATGCCCACGACGTCCGGAATCATCGCCTGTCGCGCGGGCATCATCAGGCTGTTCACGCCGCCCTGGATTACCGCAGCGGCGACGAGGTGCTCGAACTGCAGCATGCCGGCGGTGATCATGACGGCGATCCAGAGCGCGTTCAGCGAGTTGACGAACTGGCCGACCTGCACCACGTGCTTCTTCTGTCGCACACGATCGGCGATCACGCCTCCGACGAGGGAGAGCCCCAGTCCCGAGACCCCGTTCGCGAGGGACATCACGCCGAGGGCAGCAAATGAGCCCGTCAGTTCAAAGACCAGCCAGCCGCGGATGAACATCTGGATGTTCATCGAGGTGAAGTGGCCGAACATCGCGGCGAAGAACCAGCGGAAGTTCGGATCGCGGAGTGAATCGAAGGTGCGACCGGCCGCGCCGAGTCCCTGGTTTGGGGGATCGTCGTAGATTGCGGAGTCGTCGGTGGTGTCGGGTGGCGAAGGCGGTTGGGGCGTTCCGGGTCGAGGTTCGACGGTGACGGAGCTTCGACGATCCGGATCGACTGCTGTCATGCACTCCAACTGGCAATACTGACGTTCGGGGGAGGCTTACGCAGAGCCAAGATTAAGCCAGATGCGATTGCCGTGCCAGCCGCGCCCGTACGCGTCTTCGTCGCGGGTCAGGCACCACTGCCGAACGGCAGGCGCTATCATCACGCCGCCCACGCGATCCCGCGTGCGGGCACGAGAGGAACCATCGATGCCACGATTGCCGAACCTGACTGAGCGCGACGATGTACCGGAAGAGCTGGTGGCGGCCTACGACCAGGTTGCGGAATTGCGCAATGGGGTGGTTTCCGGTCCCTACGGCGTGCTGCTCCACAGCCCTGAGACGGCGGTCAGAGGCGCGGCGCTCAGCAGCTACGTGCGATTCCAGTCGGCGCTGACGCCGATACAGCGCGAGATCGCGATCATGGTCGTGGCGCGCGAGTGGGACGCTGCAGTGATGTGGGCGGGTCACGTGCGGCTCGCCCGTCAGGCCGATGTGCGCGAAGAGGTGATCGATGTGATCGCGAACCGTCGCGAGCCGGATGAGCTGGAACCGGAAGAAGCCGAGATCATCCGCTTCGTGCGTGAGCTGTACCAGGAACATCGGATCTCGGACGAGACGTACAGCGCCGTGCATGAGCGCCTCGGCGACAAGAGCATCGTCGATCTGACCGCGCTGATCGGCTACTACGCGTTCGTCGGTGCCGCGCTCAACACGTTCGAGATCGAACCCGCCGAGGGGGCCCCGCGGCTGCCGTAGCTGCGCAAGCTCGTATCGCGACTGGCTAGGGCAGGACGCCGGTCTCGCGCAGCAGGCTGAGCGTGCCCTGCAGGTCTTCGAGCCGTCCGAGGTCGAGTTCCACCGGCTGCAGTTCCGCGATCGAGCGCAGATCGGCGTTGGCGGCGACGCCTTCGACGAGCGGGTACTCGAAGGTCTCCTCAGTGAAGTAGCGCTGCGCCTCGTCGCCGAGCAGGAAGCGCAGCAACTCCGCAGCGTCTTCCTGATTCCCCGACGAGTCGAGAATCGCCGCCCCGGCGACGTTGATCAGCGTGCCGACATCGCCCGCGGCGGTGTAGAAGTTGCGCGCGCCAAAGCCCTCACCCTCCTCGGCGAGGAAGCGGTGCAGGTAGTAGTGATTCACGAAGCCGACATCGATCTCGCCGGCGCCGGCCGCAGCGACGATCGGCGTGTTCTTCGGGTACTCGATCGCGTCATTGGCCTGGATGCCTTCCAGCCACTCCCGCGCCTCATCCTCGCCATGCGTCAGCCGCAGCGCTGTGACGAAGGCCTGGAACGACCCGTTGGTCGGCGCCCAGCCGATGCGGCCCTTCCACTGCGGGTCGGTGAAGTCGAGGATCGAGGTCGGCAGTTCGGTGGGGTCGATGTTCTCGCGGTTGTAGACGATTGTGCGCGCTCGCCCCGAGAGACCGACCCACTGGCCGGCGGGCGACCGGAACGCGGGCGAGACCCGCCCCAGCACGTCCGCATCCAGCGCGGCGAACATTCCTGCTGCCTCGACGGCACCGAGCGCTCCGGCGTCCTGCGCGATGTAGACGTCAGCCGGGCTGCGACTGCCTTCTTCGAGCAGCGTCGCGGCCAGTTCCGAGGTGCTGGCGTACTTCACACGCACCTCGATGCCGCTCTCCTCGGCGAAGCGTTCGAGGATCGGGTCGACGAGTTCGCTGCTGCGCCCCGAATAGACGGTCAGCTCGCGGTCGTCGCCTCCGCAGGCGGCGGAGAGCACGACGAGGGCGAGCAGGAGCGCGAGTGCGGACGGGCGGATGAGGCGCATGGGAGAACCGTTCAATTTGGCCGAATCAGGTTGCGATCAACGATGAAGCGCGCTGGTCCTAGCTGCAATTCCAGATATGCGACGAAATGGGGCGAAATCATGAGGTATCTCACCGCGCGTGCCGCCGGCTTCACTTCCCGCTACTAGCGGTCTCGCTGGTAACCTCGATGGGGCCGGGGCACATCAGTACGACAGGGTTTGCGCGTGACCGCCGCACTGCAGACATTTGCGCGCCCGTTCGTGGGTAATCGCTCCCCGTCGCTCCTGCTCTGGGGCAGCGCAGTGCTGGTTGCCGCGTTCTGCGCGATCCCGCCGACGTATCTGATCGTCCGTGCCGCGCAGGAGCCGACGACGGCGCTCGATGCGGTGCTTCAGTCGAGCACGCTCGCGCTCGCTGTCCGCACGCTCGCGCTCGCCTTCGTGGTGACATCGCTTGCCGTCGCGCTCGCGCTGCCGATGGCGTGGCTGACGATGCGCACCGACGTCCCGGGCCGCAGGGTGCTTGCGGTGCTCGCGCCACTGCCGCTCGCCGTGCCCTCGTACGTGGGGGCAATGGTCGCGATCGCCGCGCTCGGGCCGCGCGGCATGTTGCAGCAGGCGCTGGAGCCGTTGGGTGTCGATCGTCTGCCGTCGATCTTCGGATTCTGGGGAGCGGCGGTCGTGCTGGCGCTGCTGACGTACCCGTATCTCCTGCTGGCGCTGCGTCCGGCGATCACGTCGCTCGATCCGCGGCTCGAAGAGCTCTCCCGCAGCTTCGGACGGGGGCGCTGGGAGACGTTCCGACGTGTCACGTTGCCACAGCTCCGCCCCGCGCTCGCGTCCGGCTCGCTGCTGGTCGCGCTCTACACGCTCGCAGATTTCGGCGCGGTCTCATTGCTCCGCTTTGACTCCTTCACGCGCGTGATCTTCGTGCGCTACGAGTCGAGTTTCGACCGCAGCGGGGCGGCGGCTCTGGCGCTGGCACTTGCCGTGATCGCCCTCAGCGTCGTTGGGCTCGAGATCTGGACGCGCGGCCGCTCCCGGTACGACAGCGCCCACGGCAACGTGCGCGTTGCGCCCCAGATCGCGCTCGGGCGCTGGCGTTGGCCCGCCTTCGCCTTTGTCACCGCTGTCCTCGCGCTCGCGCTCGCCGTGCCGGTCGGCGTGCTCGGCTACTGGCTCATGCGCGGCCTCGCGGCCGGCGAGGCGATCGACGGTGTCTGGTCGGCGGCGTTCGACTCCGCCCTCGGCGCGACGCTCGCGGCGGGCGCGGCGATGGTGCTGGCGCTGCCGGTCGCGCTGATCTCGACGCGCCATCCCCGGTTCCTGCTCGCGCGCCCCGTCGAGGTGCTGGCACACGCGGGATTCGCGCTGCCGGGCATCGTCGTCGCGTTGGCGTTCGTCTTCGCGGGCATCAACCTCGGCGCGCTCTACCAGTCGCTCTGGCTGCTCGTCGCGGCCTACGCGCTGCGCTTCCTGCCGCAGGCGATCTCCGCGACGCGCGTCGGGCTGCTGCAGGTGCAGCCATCAATGGAGGAGGCGGCGCGAGGGATGGGGCGGACGCCCCGGCAGGTGCTCGCCACGATCACGCTCCCGCTCGCGCGGCCGGGCCTGATGGCGGGCGCGGCGCTCGTCTTCCTGACGACGATGAAGGAACTGCCCGCGACACTGATCCTCGCGCCGATCGGGTTCGAGACGCTTGCCGTGCGGGTCTGGAGCGCATCGAGCGAGGCGTTCTTCGCGCGCGCGGCGCTGCCCGCGCTGGTGCTGATCGCGATCTCCGCCGTTCCGCTGCTGACACCGATGTTCTCCGGGCACGAGGTGAAGCGATGACGGCGGTGATCGCGCAGGGCCTCAGCCGCAGCTTCAACGGAACGCTCGCCGTCGATGACCTGACGGTGAAGATCGAAGAAGGCGAACTCTTTGCGTTGCTCGGTCCGAGTGGCTGCGGCAAGACGACATCGCTGCGCATGATCGCGGGCTTCGAGCCGTCGGATACCGGCACGCTGAGCCTCTTCGGTGAGCTGGTACTCGGGCAGGGCACGTTCGTCCCGCCGGAGCGGCGAGGCGTCGGCATGGTCTTCCAGGACTACGCGCTCTTCCCGCACATGACGGTGGCGGGGAACGTCGAGTACGGGCTCAGCGGCGACGATGATCGCCCGGCGCAGGTCGCCGAGGCACTCGCGCTGGTCGGGCTCGCTGGCTTCGGCGATCGGTCGGTGCATGAGCTCTCGGGGGGCGAGCAACAGCGGGTGGCGCTCGCCCGTGCGCTGGCGCCGCGCCCGCGGATGCTGCTGCTCGACGAGCCGTTTTCGAATCTCGACCCGACGTTGCGAATGCGCGTGCGTGCCGACCTGCGCGAGATCGTGCGACGAGCCGAGTTGACCGCGATCCTCGTGACCCACGACCAGGAAGAGGCGCTCTCCGTCGCCGACCGTGTCGCGTTCATGTGGGGCGGGCACATCGAGCAGGTCGGCCAGCCAGATGAGATCTACCGCGACCCGCTGACGCTGAACGCCGCCCGCTTTATCGGCGACGCCAACATCTGGACCGTCGACGCCGAGAACGGGCGGGTACGCACGCCAATCGGCGACTTCGATGCTCCCTCCGGTGCGACGAAGTGCGCAGTTGTGATCCGACCGGAAGACCTGCAGGTGCAGGCCGGCGGCACTCCCGGGGTTGTGATCGCGCGCGAGTACTACGGCCACGACCAGGTGCTGCTTGTGCGGCTGCAGGACGGCTCGGAGATTCGCATCAGGCTCGCGCCACACGAACGGCTCGGCGGTGCGGGGCCGATCGCGCTCGGCCTGCGTCGGGTGCCACTGGTGCTGCCGGCGGGCGGGTAGGGCAGCAAGGGTGCGGCCCGTCAGCTACCCCACTACAGCCAGACGATGCGTTCACGGTCGATGCGAACGTCGACGGTCTCGCCAACCCGCAACTCGCTCGCTGCAACGTCCTCGACCGGCACCTGCAGCGTCAGCCGCGCCCCGATGTCGACGACGACCTGCGCGTGGCCCGTCGCACCTTGCACCGAGAGCACCGATGCGCTGCGAGCGTCGGTGGCGGCGTCGGCAGCCAGCACCGCGCCGTCCGGCGGCACGCAGCCGAACGAGGAGCCAGCGGGCGCGCCATCGAGCGCCGATGACGGGATCACCGAATAGCCGAGGAAGGCGGCGGCAGCCGTCGTTCGTGGCTCGGTGAACACCTGCTCGGTCGGGCCTTCCTGCTCTGGATGCCCGTCGAGCAGCAGCGTCACGCGGTCCGCGAGCAGCCGGGCTTCGGTGCGGTCGTGCGTCGCCAGCACCGCGGCGATCTCGCCCCCGAGCAGCAGCTCGCGAATTTCGCCGACGAGTCGCGAGCGCGATTCGAGGTCGAGCGCGGAGAACGGCTCGTCGAGCAGCAGCAGATCCGGCTCGACGGCCAGCGCACGCGCGAGACTCGCACGCTGCGCCTCGCCTGCGGAGAGCGTGTGCGGGCGGTCATAGGCTCGGTCGAGGATGCCGAAGCGCGCGAGCCAGTGGTCGCTGCGCTCGCGGCGCTCCTCGGTGGCGACGCCGTGCAGCCGCAGCGCCGTCTCGATGTTGCGGCGTACCGACATGTCGAGCAGCGCGGCGTTGGCGAAGACGCTGCCGGTGCGCCTGCGTAGCGCCGTGCGCTCGCGCGAGCCTCGCGGCTGCTGGCCGAACAGCGCGACGCGACCGGACGACGGCGTGAGCAGCAGGGCGGCAGCACGCAGCAACGTCGACTTGCCCGAGCCGTTAGGGCCGATCACCGCCACAACCTCGCCCGGCGCGACGGAGAAGTCGTTGAGCGCCAGCACCTCGCGCCCGTCGAACGCGACGCGCAGGTCTGACATCTGTAGCACCGGTCGTGCGTCGGCGGGCTCGCGGGTCGTCATTGCCGCCTCGAGCGGTGCTGCACGGCTGTCAGGACGACGCTGACGACGATCACGAGCGCCACGAGGATCAGGCCGAACGCGAGGCCGGCCCCGAAGCGACCCCTGCTCACCTCCAGCACCGCTGCGGTCGTCAGCATGCGCGTCTCGCCGGAGAGGTTGCCGCCGACCATCATCGATGCGCCGACCTCGGAGATCACCGCGCCGAACCCGGCCATGATCGCCACGGCGAGCGGTAGCCGGGCCTCGCGCGCGATCAGCCAGAGGTACTGCACGTCGTTGGCTCCCATCGCACGCACCTGGAACTTCAGGTCGGGCGAGAGGGACATCACGGAGGCGCTCGTCACCGCCATGATGATCGGCGTGGCGATCAGCGCCTGCGCGATCACGATCGCGCCCGGCGTGTAGATCAACCCCAGTTGCCCCAGCGGTCCCGACCGCCATAGCAGCATCGCGACGACGAGACCGGCGACGACGGGCGGCACGCCAGTTCCAGCGTTCGCCAGCGTGACGAGCGTGCGCTGGCCGGGGAAGCGCGCGAGCGCGATCGTCAGTCCGGCCGGGACGCCGATCAGCGTTGCGACGAGTGTCGAACTGCCGGTGATCAGCGCCGTGCGCAGCGTGATCGCATAGACGTCGTCATCGCCGGTGGTGAGCAGTCGCCACGCCTCTCCAAACGCCTCGAACAGCAGATCCATCGTTACTCCGCCGTCACTCGGCGTCAGGCGTGAACAGCGCCTGCCCGAACTCGTCGACGCCGAACGCGCCGATTCGCTGCTGAATGTCGGAGCGCAGCAGGAAGGCGCGGAATTTCCGCGCGCCGTCGCTGTTCACGTCGTCATTCATTGTCGGATTGACCACGATCACGTGGTAGACGTTGCGCAACCGCGCGTCGCCTTCGACGTGGATCGGCAGCACGCTCGCATCGGCGACCACGAGCCACGTTGCGCGGTCGCTCAGCGCGTAGGCCTGCGTCTCGGCCGCCACGGTGAGCGTCGCGCCCATGCCCTGTCCCGTCTCCGCGTACCAGCCAGCCGACGCCGGCACCGGTAGCGAGGCAGCCGCCCACAGCGCGCGCTCCCTCTGATGCGTGCCTGAGTCGTCGCCGCGACTGACAAACGCCGCCGCGTGACCCTCGATCGACTGCAGCGCGGACACCGCGTCGACGCCGCCGGCGATCGACGCCGCGTCCGAGGGGGGGCCGACCAGTACGAAGTCGTTGAACATCACGCGCGCGCGTTCGACGCCATGGCCGGCCGCGACGAGCGCTTGTTCTGCGCCGGGTGCGTGCACCAGCAGCACGTCGGCGTCGCCCCGTTCGCCGAGCACCAGCGCCGCACCACTGCCGACGGCGATTACCTTCACTGAGAGGCCCGATTCGTCCTCGAAGATCGGAACCAGCTCGTCGAGCAGTCCGCTGTTCTCGGTGCTCGTCGTCGTTGCGAGGATCAGCGTGTCGCTGCCGCCACACGCCGCGAGCAGCATCGATGCGCCCACGATGGCGACCGTCAGCATGAGCGAGCGTCTGATCATGGTGCTCCCGACTCGATGCTCGAGACTCGGCGGCGGTGCCGACACGATAGCGGGTTCGCGGGCGATTGATTGCCGGTCGCGACCGTATGGCACCGTCCGGTAGTATCAGCCGACGTACGTTCCGGCTGTTACAGGAGTCCCCAAATGGCTACAGGTCCACTCGATGGTGTGCGCATTCTCGAGTTCACTCAGATCATCGCTGGTCCCCTCGGCGGAATGCTGCTCGCCGACCAGGGAGCTGAGCTGATCAAGGTCGAGCCCGTGGGCGGGGAGCCGTGGCGCGTCTTCGCGCAGTTCATGCCGCTGGAGTCGAAGACGTACCAGTCACTCAACCGCGGGAAGCGCTCACTCGCGATCGATCTCACGAAGCCGGAGGCGACGGAGGCGATCCACCGTCTCGTCAAGGATGTCGATGTCGTGATCAGCAACTACCGGCCGGACGTACCGGGGCGGCTGGGCATCGACTACGAGACGCTGCGCGCGATCAAGCCGGATCTCGTGTACGTCGACAGCACCGCGTTCGGACGCAAGGGGCCGTGGGCGATGAAGCCGGGCTACGACATCGTCGCGCAGGGGGCCTCAGGCTTCACTGCGGCGGGCGGTCGATTCGACGAGAACGGCGTCCCCGTGCTGCCCGGCGGGACGGCGACCGCCGACTTCTCGACCGGCTACGCGATCGCGTGGGGCACCTGCGCGGCGCTCTTTCACCGCGCCCAGACCGGCAAGGGGCAGCTCGTGGAGACCTCGCTGCTGGCGAACGCGCTCGTCTTCCTCGGCGGCTCGTTCATGTCGCTGCCGCCGGCCGATGAGCTCGTGCGCACGGCGTTTCTGAAGGACCTCAAGGAGTCGCGCGAGCGTGGCGATACGTACCGCGACATCGTCGAACGCCGGCAGCAGCGGATCATGGCGGGGCAGGTCGGTAACATCTACTACCGCAATTTCCTGACGAAGGACGGCGCGATCGCCGTCGGCAACCTCTCCGCATCGCTGCGCCAGAAGATGCGCGACGTGCTGGGCATCGAGTACGACCCGCGTGACGACGATCCCGCGTGGAACCCGCGCGACCCCGAGACGATGAAGTTCGGCCAGGAGCTGGTTGCGAAGATCGAGGCGATGATCGTCGACAACACCTCCGCGTACTGGGTCGAGAAGCTGGAGGCGGCCGGTGTTCCGGCCAGCGAGCTCTACTTCACCGAGGAGCTCGACGAGCACCCGCAGATCATCGAGAACGAGTACGTCGTCCATCTCGACCACGACCTGAGCGGCCCGCAGTCGATGGTCGCGCCGCCGCACAAGATGAGCGAGTCGCCACCGACGGCGCAGGGCGCATCGCCGCCCCTCGGCCGCGACACGGACGCGATCCTCGCGAGCGCGGGCTACAGCGAGGACGAGATCGTGGCTCTACGCGCTGCCGACGTCGTTCGCTAGCTGGTCCTGTTCGCCTTAGGCGAACGGCGGGTGGCCCGGCATCAGCCCGGCGTACCGACCGTCCGCGAGGTCGATGATCTCCGCCACCGGTGACTCTCCCGGCGTCAGCGTGAGCATGCCGACGTGGCCCAGCCGCGGGCTCATGTTGCGCGGCAGGGTAGGGCTGCCCGGATTGATCACGAGCACGTCGCCAAGCTGATCGATGCGCTCGTAGTGCGAGTCGCCGCAGACGACGACGTCCGGGCGCGGCCCGTCGACGAACTGTTCGAGCAGCCACTCGATGTCGCGTGTGACGGGACCGAAGCGATGCACCAGTGCCACGCGATGTCCGGCGAGCGTCAGATGGTGCACCGGCTCGATGCGTGGGTCGGCGGCGAGATGGATGTCGTGGTTGCCCTCGGCCGCGTAGACGGGCGCGACCGCCTCGAGCGTGTCGAGCACGCGGGCGACGGTGATGTCGCCGCCGTGGAGGATCAGATCGACGCCGTCGAACGCGGCTAGCACCTCGTCCCAGACGTCCGGCCCGGCCTCCGGGATGTGCGTATCGGCGAGCAGCCCGACGCGGATGCTGTCGCTCACCTGACGAACCGGGTCTGACCGGGCCGCGCGTCGGTCTGAGTCTGTGCGGATTCTCGTAGCATGGAGGCGAATCATAGCGTGTAGCCGGAACCGGGACGGGGCTCGCGCAGAATCCTGCAGGCCTTTAACGAATTCACAATGACTCGTCGCTAGCCTGAAGAAGCGTCAGTGGGAGGCCCCACTCGGAAGCGCTGACGGGAGGACACCATGCCGCGCAACCGGATCCGCGACATGCTGTCGGGCGTGCTCGCCGCCGCCGTCGCGCTTGGCGTCGCGGAACTAGTCGCCGCCGTGCTCGGGACGACGTCGCTGGTCGTTGCCGTTGGTGACTACGTGGTCGATCACTCGCCGGGTGATCTGACGAAGGCCGTGATCGACGCACTCGGCACGAAGGACAAGCCGGCACTGCTGCTGGGCATCGTCGTCTCCTCGCTCGGTGTCGGTGCGCTGCTCGGCCCGGCAGCCGGCCGACGTTTCGGCGCGGGCATCGCCGGGTTCGCGATCTTCGGCGTCGTCGGTGCGTTCGCCGGGGCCCGACTGCCGCAGGGCGACGCCGCCGCATCGGCGGTCGTCGCGATTGCAGCGGCCGCGTCCGGCACATATTCGCTCCGTTTGCTGCTTGCCGCCGGGAGGACGGACGCGATCGACGAGATCGAGATGCCGAGCGAGGGCTCGCGGGGCAGCCGACGCGAGTTCTTCCGGGCCGCCGCGACACCGTCGGCGGTGTCGCGGCGGCCTCCGCAGTCGTTGGGCGGCAGGTGATCGGCCCGCGTGTCGACATCGAAGCGGCGCGCGATGCCGTCGTACTGCCGACTGCGGCGACGCCAGCGGCGCCGGCACCATCCTCGGCTTCTGTCGCCACGATCTCCGAACCGTCGGCAGTGGCGACGCTCGCACCACCGGCTGAGTCGCCGACGCAGGTGGCCGTCGCCGAGCCGATGCCGGACTTTGACGTCGAAGGCCTCTCGACGCTGATCACGCCGAACCACGAGTTCTATCGCATCGACACGGCGCTGATTCTGCCGCGCATCAATACGGACGATTGGCGGCTACGCATCAGCGGCATGGTCGATCAGCCGTTTGAGCTGACCTTCGCGGAGCTGCTGGCGATGCCGGCACAGGAAGAGGCGATCACGCTCGCATGCGTCTCGAACGAGGTCGGCGGCGACCTGATCGGCAACGCTGTCTGGCTGGGCATCCCACTCGCCGACCTGCTGGCGAGGGCGGGTGTGCAGGCGGGCGCAACCCAGATCGTCGCGCGATCGGTCGATGGCTTCACGGTCGGCATCCCGACCGAGCTCGCGCTGGATGGGCGCGCCTCGATGGTGGCCCTCGGAATGAACGGTGAACCGCTGCCGCTCGACCACGGCTTCCCGGCGCGCATGATCATCCCCGGTCTCTACGGCTACGTCTCCGCGACGAAATGGCTCGCCGAGATCGAGCTGACGACGCTGGAGGAGTTCAACGCCTACTGGATCCGCCGCGGCTGGGCGAAGGGTGGCCCGATCAAGACGCAGTCACGCATCGATGTGCCGCGCTCGGGCAAGACCGTCGACGCGGGCAGGGTGGCGGTCGCGGGCGTCGCGTGGGGCGGTCTGCGCAGCGTGAGTGCGGTACAGGTTCGCGTCACCCGCAAGGACGAGAACGACGGTGAGTGGCTCGACGCGAGCCTCGGCGAGGCGCTCTCGCAGAGCACGTGGCGACAGTGGGTCGTCGAATGGGACGCGTCCCCCGGCGACTACCGTCTTGAGGTTCGCGGCACCGACGGCACGGGCGAAACGCAGACGGAAGTGCGGCGCCCGCCGGATCCCGACGGCGCGACCGGGTACCACGGCATCAACGTGAAGGTTCGCGAGGCGTAACCACCTCGCGCTAGTGGTCGTTCGTTGCCTCGGCTGCCAGCGCGCGCACCTGCTCGGGCTCCATGCGGTACGGCAACCACTCGTCCATGTGCGCCATCCCCAGTCGATGGTAGAACTCGCGCGCCGGGTTCCAGTCGAGCACGGCGAGTTCGAGCCGTGCGCAGTCGCGCTCCACGGCGATCTCCGCCACGGCCGCCATCAGCCGACGCCCGACACCAAGCGAGCGGACGTGCTCGTCGACGTAGATGTCTTCCACGTGGATGCCAGCGCTGCCCTCCCACGTCGAATACGTCTGGAAGAAGAGAGCGAACCCGACCGCACTGCCGTCGACGTCGGCGATCAGCGCGTCGAACCGGGATGCGGGGCCGAAGCCGTCGCGAATCACGTCCTGCTCGCTGATCTTCACGGCCTCGACGGGCTCTCGCTCGAACTCGGCCAGCGAGTGGATGAAACGCACGATGTCGGGCGCGTCCTGCTTGGTGGCGGGGCGGACGATGATCTCTGGCATGGCGGCGCTAGCTGATCGGCTCGCCGAACTCGGTCTGGATCATCAGCACGCGGGCCTGCTGCGTCTTCGTGACCATCGACCGGCGCTGGAGCGCGTCGGCGACGTCGGACGGGACTTCTGCCGTCCCCTGGATGCGGTGCCAGTGGCCGATCGTGGGGAAGGCAACCATCGTGATCAGGTGGTCGACGTCACGCAGCGGGTCACGGCCGACGATCATCAGCCGCGCGCCCTGCTCGCGGTACCACGGCCAGATCGCGTCCGCCGAGATCTCGATCGCCTCGGCGCGCTTGCCGACATCGATGTCGAACCCGGTCTCGCAGACGACCGACTGCAGTCCGAACGTAGGTGCGAGCGCCGACAGCGGCTCTCCCGGGTCGCGCAGAATCGGGGTCGGCTCGGAGAGTTCGTCGTCGTATTCCAGCACGTGCGCGCGGGAGTGCTGGATCAGGCGCGGGCGACCGGCGTTGATCGCCGTGAACGGCGCTCGTTCCTCGATCATGGCGGGGTCGGAGTTCAGCCGGCCCCACGCGCGCGTCGCCGTCCAATGGTCGAAGTCGACGTAGGCGGAGTTCGTGACCGATACATCGCCCGGGCCGCCGAGCGCCCAGCCCCCGAAGGCGAACATCTGCGATCCGAGGCGTCGCATGCCTTCCCAGACGCCGAGACGGCTCTCCCGCTCAAACTCGCGTTTGTCGTCCCGATCGACGGTGAACTCGCGCTGAACGATGACGCCCATCTGACTTGCCCTTCAATCGTCGAACGGCCGAGCGGCCGGACCGGTCGCCAGCATACCGTCGGTGGGAGCTGCGAGGGGAGCGAGGCCGACCACCTGGTGGCACGTCCAGCGTCGAATGTGCTGCTCGGTCTGCCGGCGCTGCGAGCGAATGGCGAGCCGACGGAGGTCGGCGCCCGCGAAGAGGAAGAGCGAATGGCGGAGTTGCCGCGAGACGTCGCGCGCCGCAGGTACGCCCCGAGGTACGCCGGAGCAGCGGCGAGCGAGTCTTACGAGCGGTGCTAGGAGCTACCGACGAAGCTCGGTAGCGGCGTGGTCTTTTTGGTCGGGGCGACTGGACTCGAACCAGCGACCTCTCGACCCCCAGTCGAGTGCGCTACCAGACTGCGCCACGCCCCGACGCGAGTTCGATGCTATCAGAGCGTTCGTCTCTCGGGGCATCCGCATGGCCATCGACTCGACCGTCGGTGGAACCGCCGTGGAGGGCATCGCGGCTACCGATTCGCCGGCTTCGAGCGCTAGGCGATTCCCGCGTTTCGCGCCCAGACGACGAGCACGACGCCAGCGGCGGCGATCATCGAGTATTCGACGGCCAGCGTGGCGGTGAGATGGCGCACTAGGTGGGAGTGAATCAGCCCCGTCACGAAGTAGAACGCGAGCAGCAGGGCGAACCCGGCGAGGTAGCTGTCGACCGGCAGGAAGTGCAGCGCCCAGCGCACCTCCGCGACTGCCAGCGCCGTGATCACGGCGAAGATCAGTGTCTCGATCGGGTCGACTTCGCCCTCGTGCAGTAGCCCGACCGCGAGCATCGCCGAGACGAGTGCCGCCGCCGCCATCGCTGCCGGCAAGTCGAGCCCGAAGCGGTAGGTGAGCGAGAAGAGCGCGAACGCGACGAAGTACGTGGCCGCCGATGTGATGAAGCGTCCGACGCCCCGTGCGGGGTCGAACTCCCTCACGGACGCGACCTCCGCCATTACGACAGCGCCGAAGAGGATGCCCGTGGCGATCGCCGCCGGCGTCGCCCAGAGTCCCCGCACGTTGTGCTCGACGAAGACCGGGATGGCGAGCGCGAAGACCGCCGGCAGGAAGAGATACGGCGCGGTGTCTTGACCGTCGTCGAAGGGTGCGCGACGGCTCGCTCGGAGCACGCCATCGACCGAGAGCGCGGCGATCACGCCGCCGAAGAGCGCGACCCAGCGAGGGGTGGGCTCGATCAGCAGAAACATCGCGAACGTGATCGTTATGATCGCTGTGAGCGCGACGATCGGTGCGCTCATCGGCAGCGCGAGCGCACCCCCGCGACGCGAAATCACCGGCGGTGTCGATGCGATCGGCTCGGGCGCGATGTCGATGCTCTCGACGTCGTCCTCGTCCTGTTCGACGGCATCGACCGACGGATCGACCGGCGCGTCGACATCGACGTCGTTCGATGGGGCGTCGAATGAAGCGCCGTCGTCCTGCGGCTCAGTCTCGTCGACCGGGGGCTCTGGCTCGTCAGTCACTGTTACTCCGTGGCGAGACTACTCCGTTGCGAAGGTGGGCTCGGCCTCGCCGAACATCTCCGCCGCGTTCCAGTAGCGGATGCGGTCGCTCTCATCCTCGGAGAGGCCGGAGTCCTTGAAGATCTGCTCAAGGTGTTCGACGTGGAACCCGACCTCATCGTTGCCGCAGTCGGAACCCCACGTCAGCTTCTCGACGCCGATCTCGTAGCCCACGAGCCGACGTTCGACGGCGTGGCGCTCGATCGTGTCGCCGCCGGAGAGGTCGAAATAGACGTTGTGACGCCATCGAGCGACGGACGCGGCTTCGTCGTAGTTACCGGTGCCGCCCATGTGTGCGCCGATCAGCGGCAGGTTGGGGAAGTTGTTAGCGATCGTGTCCAGGTGAAACGGTCGCATGCGCATTGCTGAGATGTCGCGCATGCCACCGCGGCGCATCGCCCCGCGCGCTCCGCCGCCACCCTTTGCGGCCTCGGCAGCCATCTCGCGCTGGCGCAGGATGCTCTTCGCCGCCTCGGGGTCGCGCCTCGGGTGCGTGATCTGGTAGTCGACGCCCCCGCCGAGCACGCCGAGGTGAAAGAGGATCGGCATGTGTAGCTCTTCCGCCACCTGGTAGAGCGGGAAGTATTCGTAGTCGTCGTATGGCCGTCGGACGCTGCTCATCTTGATGCCGCGATAGCCGAGGTCGTGCAGCCGCCTCAGCTCTTGCGGCGTCATCTCTTCCGGGTCGATGTGCGCCGACGGCAGGAAGAGGTCCTCGTGGCGTCGTGCGTGTGGCAGTGCGTCGTCGAAGGTCATTCCAAGGCGGCCGCTGCAGAGCAGCGATGCGCGGGTTACGCCAGCGGCACGCAGCGCGTCGGCGCGCTCGTCTACGGCCTTCTCGTACTCAGGGTTGTCGGGGTCTTCCCAGTTGCGGGGAAAGTGGCAGTGAACGTCCCAGAGCAATCGACGGTCCCTTCATGCGGGCGTTTGGTGAATCTGAACTCAGCCTACGGCTTTCGCGAGGTTTGAAGGAACTCTACCTCGAAGCCGAGGCCGGCCCAGAACGCTCGCGCGGGCTCGTTGGGCGCGAGAATCGCAGCCTCCACCAGCGCGGTGCCGCGACGACGGTGCTCGGCGAGCAGCGCTTCGACGGCGGCATGGCCGATGCCGCGGCGTCGCTGCCCCGGCAGCACGTAGAACTCGGCGATCGAGGCGATCTTGCGCTCTTCGTTCGGCCAGTCGGCGATCGTGCGGATCACGGCGAAGCCGGCGCGGGTGCCGTCGGCGACGATCCACAGCAGCTCGCGGCCCTCCATGTCGTTGAGCACTGCCGTGCGCCAGCGATCGGCGTCCCACGGGACGTCGTCCGTGACGTAAGGCTCCAACTCTTCGTGGTACGGGCCCGCCATCGTGAAGAAGCCCTCGTACTCGGACTCGGCAATCGCGACGAGCGCGGTCTGCGGGGCAGTCATGCGAGCGGGACGTCGAGCAGCGTGCGGATCGCGTCCGCACGTCCGTCGCTGCCGTCGCGGTCGAGCAGGGCGGTGCGCATGCCGGCCGCGATCGGACCATCGACGTCGTGGGAGGGGTTGTCGCCGACGAACAACACTTCGGACGGGGCGCAGCCGGCGAGCCGGACCGCGGTCGCGTAGACCTCGGGGTGCGGCTTGCGGTAGCCGATGCGCGCGCTCGTGACCACGCCTTCGAGCATCGAGCCGATGCCGAGCGCACGCACGATCTCGGGCAGCCGCCAGATGTGATTGGAGACGATGATCGACTGCACGCCGCTGCTGCCGAGCCGCTGCAGCGCGGGGATCGTGTCGTCGAAGAGCGCGTACTCGCCCGGTTCCGTCTGCATCTCAACGACGCGATCCGCGATCTGCGCGGTCAGCGCCGCATCGACGCCTATCGCCGCCAGCCGGTCGGCGTGCACGCCCGCGTGGATCGGACGCCACGCCTCTTCGCTCTCGGCGGCATGCTCTACGAAGCCCTCGGCGGTGCGCCAGCGCGCCCACGCATCATCGAGGGAGAGCGTGCGGAGCGCGTCTTGCGTGGTCGTGATGCCGAACTCCGCCGCAGCACGGACGTAGACCGAGTAGTTACCGTCGGGGTAGTAGGCGAGCGTGTCCTGGAAATCGAAGCAGACAGCCTTCACCGGTGGATGCGTAGACATGAGGCTACGGTATCGGACGCGCTACGCCGGGACGAGTGTTCGTTCCCGCGAGAGCACGCGCAGCAGGTTCTCGATCGCCTCGACCCACTCTTCGCCCAGCTCGGTCCGTTCCACGCGCAGCTGTAGCCGGCCGATGCGGATCTTCGGCGGAAGCGTCGGCAGACGACGTTGATCGAACGGGCGTGCGTCGTCGGCGGCGAAGAGCACGTCATCGCCCTGCATGCGCACCGACGAGATATCGGCTGCCTGCGCTAGCAGGCGGATGCGCACGAGCGTAAAGAGGTGTTCGAGCGGGTCGGGCAGTTCGCCGAATCGGTCGGCGGTCTCCTCCGCGAGTGCCCGCGACTCGGCGGCGCTCTTCACACCGGCGATGCGCTGGTAGAGCGCCAGCCGCCCCTCGATCTCCTCGATGTACGACTCGGGGATGAAGGCGGTCACCGGAAGGTCGACGTTGCCGCGACCCTCCGACGGTGCGGTCTCCGCTGCGCGTCCCTCGTGGGCGGCCTTCAGCGACTCGACGGCGTCGGCGAGCATCGAGGTGTAGAGGTCGAAGCCGACGGTCGCGATCTGCCCGCTCTGCTCCGCGCCCAGCAGATTTCCGGCGCCCCGGATCTCGAGATCGCGCAACGCAACCTGGTAGCCCGAACCGAGTTCGCTCGCCTCGAAGATCGTCGAGAGCCGCTGCTGGGCGACCTCGGTGAGGATGCGGTCGCGCGGGTGAAGCAGGTAGGCATAGGCCTGCTGGAGGCTGCGGCCGACACGCCCGCGGAGCTGGTAGAGCTGGGCGAGACCAAGCTTGTCTGCCTGGTCGATCACGACCGTATTCACATTCGGGATGTCGATGCCGGACTCGATGATCGTCGTGCAGACGAGGACGTCGAACTCGCCTGCGGCGAACCGCTCCATCACCCGCCGCAGCAGGCCCTCCGGCATCTGGCCGTGCGCGACTACGATGCGCGCCTCCGGAACGAGCACGCGCAATCGCTCGGCGAACTCATCGATGCTCTGCACGCGGTTGTGTACGAGGTACGTCTGACCGCCGCGTTCGAGTTCGAAGAGCAGCGCCTCGCGCACGATCGCGTCGTCCCACTCGGTGACGTAGGTGTGGACGGCCTGCCGGCCCTCGGGCGGCTCGTCCATCGTCGACATATCGCGGATGCCGGTGAGCGCCATGTGCAGCGTGCGCGGGATCGGCGTCGCCGAGAGCGTGAGCACGTCGACCTCTAGCCGCATGCGCTTCAGCCGCTCCTTGTGCGTGACGCCGAAGCGCTGCTCCTCATCGATCACCACGAGGCCGAGGTTGTGGAACTCGATGCCCTCGGAGAGCAGCCGATGCGTGCCGATCACAATGTCGACGTCGCCCGCGCGCAGGCCGCTGATCACGCTGCGTGCCTCGGCGTCGGTGCGGAAGCGCGAGAGCACCTCGATGCGGGTCGGGAACGCGGCCAGTCGCTCGCGGAACGTGCGCTCGTGCTGCTGCGCGAGCACCGTCGTCGGCACCAGCACCGCAACCTGGTAGCCGTCCGCGACCGCCTTGAAGGCGGCGCGTAGTGCGACCTCGGTCTTGCCGAAGCCGACATCACCGCAGATCACGCGATCCATCGGGCGCTCTGACTCCATGTCGGCCTTCACCGCCGTGATCGCGGTGAGCTGGTCGGTCGTCTCCTCGTACGGGAACGCCGCCTCGAGCTCGCGCTGCCACTCGGTGTCTTCGCCGAAGGAGTGGCCCTCCAGCATCTGCCGCGCCGCGTAGAGCCGTACGAGGTCGGCGGCGACCAGCGCGACGGCCTCCCGCACGCGAGCGCGAGCGCGACCCCATTCCTGCGTGCCGAGCCGGGTCAGGCGCGGCGTGTGCTCGGACGGCCCGACGTAGCGCGAGACCTTGTCCACGTGATCGACCGGGACGTAGAGGCGGTCGTCGCTCGCGTAGCGCAGCTCCAGGTAGTCGCGATCCTCGCCGTCGACCTCGCGTCGGATGATGCCGCCGAAGCGGGCGATGCCGTGGTCGGCGTGCACGACGAAGTCGCCGGGGCGCACCTCGGCGAGGAAGCGCGTGCGGTGGGAGGCCTTGCGGCGGAGGCGACGTCGCTGCTTCATGAAGCCGAAGAGCTCCCGGTCGGTCGCCAGCGAGACCACGCCGTCGGCGGTGCCGACCTGCCAGCCCTCGGGCAGCGCGCCCTGCACGAGCGTCAGCGAGCCGCGCGCCGGGACGTCGACGACCCTCTCGACGACCGCGGCGTCGACCTGAATTTCCGCCAGGATGTCGCGGAACCGCTGCGCCTGCTGCGTGGCGACGACCACGCGGTCGCCGCGGCGGAGCTGCCGCCCGATGTCGCTCGCCGCATCCGTCAGCCGCCCCGCGTAGGCATCGGCCGCCGCAAACGGCAGCCGGAACGCGCCCGGCTCGTTACCCGTGGCCCAGCGAGCGAGGTCGACGCGCCGCGTGCGGCCGCCGAGCGTGATTTCGAGCTCCTGCTGCGACATGTGGGGCAGGGGGGTCTCGGTGGGCAGGTTGCCACGGCCCGCCATGTCGTCGGCGCGCTCGATCGCGAGGTCATCGAGGTCGGAGGAGGCGGCGATCAGCCCCTCGCGCTCATCGAGAATCAGCAGCGCGTCGGGCTCGAAGTGATCGAGGATCGTCGTCTCGCTCGCGAGCGGGCCGAAAAGCGGCGGCACCGGAAGTTCCCCGCGCTTCAGCGCCGCGAGGTTGTCCTTGAGCTCCGGCGTCAGATCGTCGGAGTCGTCGAGCCGAGCAGCAAGCCGGATCAGTTGTTCGCGGGATGGGAACCACTCGGTCGCTGGCCCGACCCGCACGGATTCCAGCCGGTCGGTTGTGCGCTGCGTCTCTGGGTCGAACTCGCGGATCGACTTGACTTCCGCGCCGAAGAACTCCACGCGCACCGGCCACTCACGCTCCGGCGGAAAGATGTCGATCAGGCCGCCGCGGCGCGCCGCGACGCCGGGGCCGTCGACGAGCGACTCGATGCGGTAGCCTGCTTCCAGGAGCCGCAGCGCGAACGTGTCCATCTGCAACTGCTGGCCGACCTCGATCACGCCGGGACCCCGTCCGAGGTCGGCGGGCGCGGCGGTGCGCTCGACGGCGGCCTCGACCGAGGCGACGACGAGCGGCGGGTCAGCGCCGGCGCTGGTGACGGCGATCTGCGAGAGCGCGGCGAGGCGCTGCCAGATGATCTCGCCGTTCGGCTGTTCGGGTGCGTATGGAGGTTCGCCGCGCGACGGGAAATGGACTGCCGCATCGCCGGCCCACGCGCGCAACTGCTCGACGAGCGCCTCGGCATCGACCTCTCGCGCGACGATCACCAGCGCCGGGCGCCGCGAGTGCCGCCAGAGCAGC
This sequence comes from Dehalococcoidia bacterium, assembly GCA_036013055.1. GTDB lineage: Bacteria > Chloroflexota > Dehalococcoidia > UBA2979 > UBA2979 > SHYR01. Next base: position 108,480 of record DASCQM010000006.1, read on the forward strand.
GCGGAGACCACCGCCTTGCTCGCATCGTTCGCCCCGAGCGTGACGCGCGAGCCTGTGTCGAGGCGTGCGTAGACCTCCGCCAGCGGCGGCACGGAGGCCAGCGACGTGAGCAGCGGTCTGAGGTCCAGATTCAGCTCCTGCGTGCGTCCGCGTGCCATGAGCACACAAATTCGGGGCCGCCCCTGAGGGGTGGCCCTTTCACACGTAGCTTAGCGCAGACGCGCCGGGCTCGCCTGAGGGGGATCCCGTTGGCCCGAGGGCTCGCCGGTGCAGCACCGCCGCGGAGGAGCCTACTTCGTGTCGGCGCCCTTGCCGGGGTTGAATCGATTCATCGCGATGTCGATGCCCTCGACGGCCGCGACTTCGATCGCGTCAGCGACACGTGCGACGGCCTCGTCGAGCCGCTCGCGTTCCTCGCGGCCGGGGGCCGAGAGTACCCAGTCGGCGATGCGCTCCGGGTCGCGCACCGGCGTGCCGTCGTCGTAGGGGCGGTCGATGCCAACGCGGATGCGGGCGAACCCGCTGCCGCCGAGCGAGCTGATCAGTGAGCGCACGCCGTTGTGGCCGCCGCTGCCGCCCCCGCTGCGCACGCGGATCTGGCCGACCGGCAGGTCGAGGTCGTCGTAGACCAGCAGCACGCGGTCGGCTGCGATGCCGAGCCGCTTTGTCTCGGCGGCCACCGGCGGACCGCTCTCATTGACGAACGCGCGCGGCCGAGCGAGGTGCAGCGTGCGCCCATCGACGTCGATCGCGCAGCGGTCGACGCGACCGTGCTGCTCGAGCTTAGCGTCGTGCCTGCGTGCCAGCAGCGCGATGCACCATGCGCCGACGTTGTGGCGGGTGTTGCCGTACTTCGCGCCCGGGTTCGCGATGCCGACGACGAGTGCGGGCGTGCGGATACCGTCCGGCTCGTCGGGCACTTCGACGTTAGGTGCGGCTGCCTTCCACGGTAGTCGCGGGCGGAACGAGGAAAATCGGCCGGGCATGGCGTTCATCGTCGGATCTGTGCTCAAGCGGCGCAAGGCCAGCGTGATCGCCGCGTGGCGGGCGGGGCCGCAGACTCGGTAGCGCCCTCGGCCACCGCCCCTGGCCGATCCTCGCGCAGCACCGCCTGGCCCGTCGTGGACGCGCCGATCGCCGCCTCCAGCAGCGCGCGGAAGCTATCGATCGCCTGATCGAGCGTCGCTTCGGTGACGACGGGGAAGCGCCCGGCGAATTCCGCGAGCGGCGAGTCATCGACCGTCGAGAGCATCCGTTCGATGTGTGCCGCAAGCCGGTCATCGAGCGCCCGTTCGATCCCTCCGACGTCACTGGCGGCGATCGCCTGCAACAGCCGGTCGAGCGCCGGCACGGTCTCGCGGTCGAGTACGAAATGCATCGCCCGCGCAGCAAGCCGGCGGCGCTGCGTCTCGATCGCCGCATCGACTGCCTCGATTGCTGCGCGGGCCGCCACGAAGGCGAGCGGTTCGCCGCCGAGCGGCACGTTTGCGGTGCGAGCCGCATCGGGGCTTGCCGCTTCCGGGATGTCGTCCAGCGCCTGCCGTGCCCGCCTGTGCGCCGCCAGTGAGGCGACGCCTGCGGGCCGCCCGAGCGCTGAGATGCCGTTCAGCCGTTGCAGTGCGCCGCAGGCTGGTTGCGAACGGTCGAGCGTATCGATCAGCCTCGTCGCTTCCTGCCCGACGGATCGGTAGTGCGCCTCATAGGCGAGTTGATAGCGGCGTCGCCACGCCTGTACGGCGCTCAGCGCGCCGGCGAACGGCTCACCCGCGAGGTAGCGCCACGGTGACGCTTGCTCACGGAGCACCTGCCTGTCGATCGCGAGTTCCCGGTAGGCGGGCGAGTCGGGGACCGGCGCGCTGGCGACGAAGCTCAACGCCTCACTGACCTCGATCGCGCCGTCGAGCCGGATGCGTTCGATCGCCAGCGCCTCGGCGAAGGACTCAGGCTCGTCGAGGGTGACGCGCAGCCAGCGCTCGGCCTGGTCGCCGTCGAGCGCGCCGAAGTGGCGCAACGGGGCGTCGCAGCTCTCGGTAAAGGCGCGGAGCATCTCGATGCGCCGTCGCTCGTTCGTCGGTGCTTGCAGCGGGTAGCGCGCCACCTCGATCCCCGCCGCGATGAAGTCATCGAGTCGTGCTCCCGGCTCGCGGTAGCTCGGCGACGCCTGCCAGCGAGCGGCGTGCGGGGGTGCGCCCACCTCGTACTCGCCCACGGGATCGGCAACGCTGGCAGGTCGGCGCTCGGAAGGGGTCATCGACGGCTGTCCGGCGGCTTCGAGGCCGATCCACGGCGGGAGATCGTCGGGCGAGTCATCGCCCGCGAATCGCACGACGCGAACGTCGATCGCGGCGTCAGGTTCGATGAAGGCCTGATTCCAGCTGTCCGCATCGACCAATTCGACGGCGTAGACGGTGCCGTGCTGGTCACGTTCAAATACCGTCTCGCTGGAGTGAGTCATCGTCTTCACCTCGAACAATCGTTCTGATAGGAACGTACGTTCTAGCAGCAGCAACCTCTCTGTCAATGGGATTCGATACGACGTTCGCTATTGCAGGCGGCCCGTCTGCCCCATATGCTTGCCGCGCCTTGAATCTGACGTAGGTTCGCGGCGACGTAATGTCCCGCATCTACCCGTAGTGGGAGATGACCCCTTTGAGTGATCCAATTGCCGATGCCCGTGCAGACGGGCGCACCCTCCTGACAGAGGTCGAGTCGAAACAGTTGCTGCATGACGCGGGCATCCCCGTTACGCAAGCGACGACTGCAACAACTGCCGATGAGGCAGTCGTGGCGGCGGAAGGCATGGGCTTTCCCGTTGTCCTGAAGATCGTCTCCTCCGATATCGCACACAAGTCCGACGTCGGTGGCGTCGCGCTCGACCTCGCTGATGGCGACGCCGTGCGCGAGGCGTACGACGCGATGCAGGCGAGCGTGAAGAGCGCCGCGCCGAAGGCGACCATCGATGGCATCTCGGTGCAGCAGATGGCGCAGTCGGGCACCGAGGTGATCGTTGGCATCGCCACCGACCCGCAGTTCGGCCCGGTGATGATGTTCGGCCTCGGCGGCATCTTCGTTGAGGTGCTGAAGGATGTCGCCTTCCGCATCGTCCCGCTCGAAGACCGCGACGCGAGCCAGATCGTGCGCGAGATTCGCAGCTTCCCCGTCCTTGAGGGAGTGCGTGGGCAGGCCGGCGCGGACCTCGACGCGCTTGAGAAGCTGCTGCTACAGGTCTCGGCATTCGCCTGGGATCACCAGGAAGTCGCGGAGTTGGATCTCAACCCCGTGATCGCGCGGCCGGACGGCGTACTGGCCGTCGATGCGCGCGTCGTGCTCGCGAGCGAGGGGTAGGCGTGCCAGTCGACCAGGAACGACTGCACCGCGTCCTCAACCCAAAGAGCATTGCCGTTGTTGGTGCCAAGGGACCGACCTACAACTGGCTGACGAATCAAGAAGAGTTCACTGGCGATCTCTATTCCGTCCAGGTCGACGAGAACGAGATCAAGGGCATCGAGGAGCGTGGGTTCAAGAACTTCGCATCGCTCGCGGATGTTCCCGGCGATATCGACCTCGTGATCTGCGCCGTGCCACGTGCGGTCTCGCCGTTCATCGTCTCTGCCGCGGTTGAACGCGGCGTCGCCGGCGTTCACATGTTCACCTCCGGCTTTGCCGAGACGGGTGAGCCTGAAGGCATCGCCTTGCAGGACAAAATCGAGGAGATCGCGCTCGAGAGCGGGCTGCCGATCGTCGGCCCGAATTGCATGGGCATCTACAACCGCCGGCTCGGTGTGAAGTTCACGGGCGATGCGGTGCAGGGCGAGGGTGGCAGCGTCTCCGTGATCGCCCAGAGCGGCACGCACACGATCGGCCTCACGCTTGGGCTGCAGAGCGCTGGCATCGAGGTCACGCGCTCGATCTCGATCGGCAACGCGCTCGTGATCAACGAGACCGACTACCTCGAGTACCTGCTGAACGACGACGACACGAAGGTGATCGTCATGTACCTCGAAGGCACCAAGGACGGCCGCAAACTTTTCAAGCTGCTGAAGCAGGCGCGAGGCAAGAAGCCCGTCGTCGTCTGGCGCGGCGGTCGAGGGCAGGCGGGTGCGCGAGCGATCCAGTCGCACACGGCCTCGCTCGCGTCCTCCGGCGACGTCTGGGAGGGTCTGCTGCGGCAGGTCGGCGCGATAGCCGTGCGCAGCGCGGACGAGGTGATCGACACGGTCGCCGCGCTCGTTCACGCGTCGACGGCGCGCAAGCGGAACCTCGCGCTGATCGCGATGACCGGCGGGCAGTCGGTGGCGATCACGGACCAGTTTGAGCGGCAGGGGTTCTTCCCGCCTGAGCTGTCCGAGAAGTCGTACGACCGTCTCGCGGAGTTCTTTACCGTGATCGGCGGCTCCTATCGCAACCCCTTCGATGCCGCTTCGACCGTCGGACGCGAGCTCGACAACCTTGAGAAGCTGCTCGATATCCTCGCGGACGACGACGTGATCGATGGCGGGATCGCGATCGAGATGCGGACGCAGGGCTACGACGACAATCCGAAGTGGCTCGATAGCACGCTGGACCTGCTTGAGCAGTACCGGGAGCGAACCGGTCTGCCGGTGATCGCGCTCTCGCCAACCGGCGGTGTGATGTCCGCGCGCGGACCATCGGCCGGTGCAGCCGACGCGATGGCCGCGATCGCCGGTCGGGGCTTCCCGCTCTACCCGAGCTTCCAGCGCGGGGCCGAGGCGCTGAACCGCGCCGTCAGCTTCCACGAGGCGGCGGAGAGCTAGCCGACCGCTCGTTGGAGCCGGTACTGGCTAGCCGCGACGTCGTACGGAACGGGGATCGGGTGAGAGTCTTGATTGACCGCATATACCCCTACCGGGTATCGTGAGAAGTGCGTATGTCAGCTTCATCCGGCTCCCCTGAGCGTCAGATCTACATGGACTGGGCCGCCTCCACGCCCGTTCGGGCGGAGGCGCTAGAGGCGATGCTGCCCTTCTTCAGCGAGCAGTTCGGGAACCCGTCCGGCCACTACGGCGCGGGGCATCGGGCGTCCGATGCGATGGATAACGCGCACCAGCAGATTGCCGACGTGTTGGGCTCGCTGCCTGAAGAGGTGATCTTCGCCTCCGGTGGTACGGAGAGCATCAACGCGGCGCTGAAGGGCGTCGCGATCGCGCAGGGCGACGCGGGCGCAGGGCGTCACATCGTCACCACGCAGGTCGAGCATCACGCCGTGTTGCACTCCGCCGAGTACCTGGAGCGATTCGGCTACGAGGTCGACTACCTGCCCGTCGACGAGTTTGGCCGTGTCACGCCGGACGCCGTCGCCGAGGCGATCCGCGAGGACACCGCGCTCGTTTCCGTCGCGTACGCAAACAACGAGGTCGGCACGATCCAGCCGCTTGCTGAGATCGGTGCCGCCGTGCGCCGTCGGGCGGCGGAGCTTGGTCGCCGTATCCCGCTGCACACGGATGCCGTGCAGGCCGCGACCTCACTCTCGCTCAACGTCGACGAACTCGGCGTCGACCTGCTTTCGCTCTCCGGCCACAAGTTCGGCGGGCCGAAGGGTTCGGGGCTGCTCTACATCCGCCGCGACGTCCCATTCTTGGAGCAGATCTCCGGCGGCGGACAAGAGCGTCAACGACGGTCGGGGACCGAGAACGTCCCCGGCGCGGTCGGGCTCGCAACCGCGCTCACGCTCGCGCAGGCCGAGCGCGACGAATTCCGGACGCGATCATCGGTGCTCCGCGACCGCCTCCTGGAGCGGGTGCGCGAGCAGTGTCCTGATGCGCAGTTGAACGGCCATCCGACGGAGCGGCTGCCGCAGAACCTCCACCTCTGTTTCGATGGCGTCGAGGGCGAGTCGGTCGTCGAGGTGATGGACGAAGCGGGCATCGAGTGCTCGGCCGGCGCGGCGTGCACGTCAGCGACGTGGGAACCCTCGCACGTGCTGCTCGCGATGAACGTGCCGCTGGAGATGGCGATCGGGTCTGTGCGGATGACCGTTTGGCCGTCGCTGGACGAGGCCGACATCGACTATGCCGCGAGCAAGCTGGCGGATGCCGTCACGAAATTGCGCGCCGAGACGATGCCCGCGCTCTAGCTGCCGGGCCGCCAACTGGCAATTGCTTACTCTCTTTACAAGTCGTAATGGACGCGTTATCGTATCTACGATGTATACGCGGATAAGCAATATCGCCGTATGGTCTCCCCAGACGATCTAGCGATCCTGCCGACAGGAAGCCCTCGTGACCAACTCCCCCTTCGACGATTTCCTTGACCTGGTTGAGGCCGCGCGAGAGCTCGGGATTCACCCACAGAGCCTGCGCCGCCTGATCAAGCAGAAGCGTGTCCCGGCGACGATGTTCGCGGGCAAGTACCTGATCGAGCGCGACAAGCTTGAGATGTTCAAGGCGAACTACGACCCGCGCCCCGGCCGCAAGCCGATCCGACGCCTGCTCTAGAGCACCTCCCGCATGCCGACGCAAGACGACCGCGGCATGCCGCGGTCGTCTTGCGTCAGTCTCATTGCGGCAGCGATCGCTAGATCGGCGGCTCGATCGAGATCTCGTCGGAGTTGAGATCGCTCATTGTGAGGTCGAGCGAGAGTTCGGTGACGCGCATGCCGGTGGCGTACATCAGCTCCAGCATGGCGGCGTCGCTTGTGACGCCCTCCATCAGCATCCGCACGGGGATGCCCGAGTCGCTGGCGATCCAGAGCGAAACCTTGAGCTCATCGAAGTCATCGGTGCCGAGCGCCGCACCCACTCCAGCGACACGAGCGAAGTCCTCGGCGGTGAGGTCGAAGCGCACGGCGTTGATCCCGTTCACCGAGTCGTTGGTCGGGTCGAGGGTGTCGAGCACCGCCTGGAAGTCGCCCAGATCCTCGCCGAACATCTCAAGCGGACCGAACGCGCCATCGAACGGGTCCGACTCGGCGCTGCTGTCGATCCGCCAGTCACTACCCGCCTCCCGGCTCCACGCGAGGTCGCCGATCCTGATCGTCTCCGTCTCAAGCTTGAGGAAGCCGAGGTCGGCCGTGACCGATGACTGCTCGCGGTCCGGCAGGATCACCGCCCCGGCGATCGAGAGCCCACCGCCCTGGCCACCGAGATCCGCTGCGCTCCCGGCGAGCGCGACATCGACGGTGTAGCGGAACGACTGCAGGTCCGTGACGGACGCGATTTGTACTGGCGTCGCAGCGACATCGGGCGCGGCCGAGGCGGCTGCCGGCGCGGCTGAACTGCCTGACCCGTTGGACTCAGTCGCCGCGTCGTCGTCGCTGCTGCACGCGAACGCGGTCAGCGCGAGGGCGGCGATCGCGAGGATTAGATAGCTCTTCAGTCGCTCGGGCATGGTCTCTTCCTTTCGAGCGCGGTTCCAAGCGTGGACCGCGTAGTCCTTCGTCGATCGTCCTGAGAGTCGCTCAGTCGAATTCTGAACGGGGTTCGCCTTCACGGTGGATGTAGCGGTTCGACCGCTGGAAGTCATCATCGCCGAGTCGCCCTGCCTCGTGAAGCGCCGTCAGCATCACGTCCAGCGTGAGGATCGGGTGCAGCCGGATCGCCATCTCCTCAAGCCGCCGTCGCGCGCCCTGCTCGCGGTCGATCAGTACCAACGCGTCGCGCACGTAGATCCCAGCGCCGCGCAGCTGCTGCGCCGTCTCGACGAGCGAGCCACCCCCGGCGGCGAGGTCATCGACGATCAGCGCGTGCTGGCCCGGTCGGTAGATGCCTTCGATGTGCGGGCGCTCGTGTTCGTCCGGCGTCGGATCCGGGCGCGCGTAGAGCAACGGGACGCGCATCTGGAGCGAGAGCGCCGTCGCGACGTGCAGGCCGCCGATCGGCACTCCGGCGATCACGTCGAACGGCTCGATCGGCTGATTGCGCATCGCCAGCGCCATCTGCAACTCGCCCTCGATCACCGCAGCGACGCGGCTGAGCGTCTCCGGCTGGGAGATCAGCAGCTTCGGGTTGAGGTAGACGGGGGAGTGGCGGACGGTGCGACCGAGCGAGAAGTCGCCGAATTGAATGCCACCGAGGCGCCACAACTCCTCGCAGAGCCAGAGCCGCTCATCCGGGTCGGGACGACTGGTCATCGTCGATCCTCCCATGCCTCGGGGTTCACCAGGTGCTCGGGTCGGTCACCGCTGAGACCCGCCAGCAGTCCGTCGACGGCCAGCGACGCCATGCGCTCGCGCGTCTGATCCGTCGCGCTGCCGACGTGGGGCAGCACGAGCAGGTTCGGCGCGTCCAACAAGGGATCATCGGGCGGCAGCGGCTCGGGCGTAGTGACATCGAGTGCCGCCGCGGCGATCTGGCCGTCGACGAGCGCCTCACGCAGTGCGACCTGATCCACCACGCCGCCGCGGGCGGTGTTCACGAAGATCGCGTGCGGCTGCATGCGGGCGAACAGTTCGGCATTGAACATCTGCTCCGTCTCCGGTGTGAAGGGGACGTGCACAGAGACGAAGTCCGATGCGGTGAGTAGTTCGTCGAGCGTCGCGCGCTCGCCGGGAAAGTCCGCCACCTCGCGGCGGCCGTAGTAGAGCACGCGCATGCCGAAGCCGTGCGCGCGCTGCGCGACGGCCCGTCCGATGCGCCCCGGACCAACGATGCCCAGCGTCGCGCCGCTGACGTCGTGGCCCAGCAGCCACGTCGGGTGCCACGCACCCCATTCGCCGTCGCGGACGGCCCGCTCACCCTCGCTGACGCGCCGCGCCGCTGCCAGCAGTAGCGTGAACGCGAGGTCGGCCGTCGTATCGGTCAGCACGCCGGGTGTGTTGGTGACGAGCACGCCGCGTTTGGTTGCGGCCGCGACATCGATGTTGTCGTAGCCGACGGCCATGTTCGCGACCACGCGCACGGTGGGGCAGCGATCGAGGAACGCGCCATCGATGCGTGCGGTCAGCATCGCAAGCACGCCATCGCAGCCGGCCGAGCGCGCGGTCAGTTCCTCGTCGGTCGGCGGTGCCGTCGGTTCCCAGACATCGACGGTGGCGCGATCACGCAGGCGCGCCAGTGGCGCGTCGCCGGGGAGGGCGCTTGAGACGAAGACTGCTAGCTGTTCGGCCACGGCGGCGATTGTACAGCGAGGCCGTGCGTCAGCGCCCCTCGGTGCTTCGCCTCGGCAGCACGAGCGGAAGTGGGATGCCCGGGCCCATCTGCTCACTCTCACCGGCGAGGTGCATCAGGCCGACGTGGGCGCAGGTGATGGCGTCCAGTTCGTCGTGCGTGACGCGGCGGCTGCGAGGGATGCCGCGCACGCCTGAGCGGAAGATGCCGCGCCGCAACCCGTCGGTGCTCTCGCCCTTGCGCGGGATGCCCATCACGTCCTGCGCCATGCCGGGATAGACCTCGACCACCTGCTGCCCGCTGGCGAGCATGCGTTGCGAGAGCGCGATGCCGCGCAGCGTGAGCTTCACCATCGATGGCAGCAGGCTCGGGAACGGCCGGTAGCCCGCCGCGGCGCATGCTCGATCGACGTCGCGCATGATGCCGTGCACGGCGCATGGGCAGCTCTGGTCGGCGCAGCAGCGACCCTCGGGCAGGCCGAGCGGGGCGTCGATCGCGATGATCGCCGGCCGGAACTGCTCGACGATCGCCTCGATCTCATCGTTCGTGCGAACCGCCTGGAGCTTGCGCAGGCGCAAGTCAGTGCCGAGGACGGCGATCCCCGTCGGGTAGCGCGGCCCGCTACGGAGGTCGATGCCGAGCGTGACCTCGGTTGAGGCTTGTGCCTTTGGTACACTCACAGCCCACTCCAATCAGCGCCCCGGTGCGGGGCCGAGCGCAGCGAAGGATAGCGAATTGGCTGTCAAAAACGACGACGAGCCGTTCACACGAATCGACGTTCACGAGGCGAAGGCGATGATCGACGACGGCAACGTCCAGGTGATCGACTCTCGTGAGCCCCACGAGCACGCCGAGGGCCACGTGCCGGACTCCCTCAATATCACGCATATGGCGACGCTGGTACGGGCCGCCGATCTGGCGACGGACCGGCCGATCCTCTTCATCTGCAAGTCAGGCGTCCGCTCGGCGGTCGCCGCGGAGTTTGCCGCCTCGCTGGGCCTGACCGAGCTGTTCAACATCGAGGGCGGCCACGACGACTGGGTCGAGGCCGGCTACGAGATGGCGAATTAACCGCAGCCAGCCGCCCCCACTCTGGCGCTTCGGACGCTGCTAGTTGAAGGCGGCGGTCCCGCCTCGACGCTCGATCAATGCGATGCGCGCATCGCGCTCGGCGATCGGGATCGCGTCCCGCAGCAGCTCCGTGGCGCGTTCCGCGCGCTCCACGACATCGAACGTCGATAGCAACGCCTGCAGCGCCTCAGCGCTCGTGTCGAGCGACGCGCCGACGGCGTCGGTCAGCCGGGCGACGTCGGACGGCATCGAGGGCTCACGCACGTACTCGCCTCTGCGTGTGCGCTGAAGCTGTAGCAACGCCGCGTAGCGCTCCCTGAGCTGCGCCTCGACCGGTTCGTCGGTCGCAGTCTCATCGTCCAGCGGGTATTCGACGTTGGCCCAGAGGTACGGTCGGTCGTCGTAGAGCTCGGTGACGCGGAATCGCTGAACGCCGGCCGCGAGCAGGTGGATCACGCCGTCTTCGTCGTGCTCCAGCGACTCGATGCGGGCGGTGGTGCCGATATCGTGCGGAACCGCGCTGCCGCCAACCTCGTCACCCTCGCGGATCAGCGCCACCCCGAAGGGTTCGACGGACGCGACGCACTCTGAGACCAGCTGGCGGTAGCGGTCCTCGAAGACTCGCAGCGGTAGCGTCATGCCCGGGAAGAGCACGGTCCTGAGCGGGAACAGCCGTAGTTCGGACACAGCGGCTAGCGGCCACTGAGCAGCAGCGCGGTGGCGACCACGCTACCAGCGACGATGGCGGCGACCGCTCCCCGGAGCATCATGCGAGAGCTCATGCCCGACGTGGTCTGCCCGTGGCGGCCGTCCCAGCCCTCGTCCACGAGGACCGTCGCCGCCTCGTCCCGCGCGTCGGCAGGCACGAAGATCGGGTAGGCGAATAGTCGATGTCCGCCGGGGCTGGCGCTCGGCCAGAACGACGAGCCGTTGGTCAGTGCGACCGCGTCGTCGATGCGCACTTCGACGTCGATCGCGGCAGCTTCAAGCGCGTCGACCCACCGCTCGGCGACATCTCCATCGCGTGCGACGGCGAGCATGATCCACGTGGGTTCATGGCGATCGGTTGAGGTGGTCTGCATTGCGACGATCGTAGCATCGAGCGGTAGCCCGCAACGCCAGCAACAGCGGCCAAACTGGCTCAGGCGGTCTGTAGCGCCCTCACCTGCACGCGGGGCGTCGCGGCAGCGCCATCCGCGCCGTCGAGCGAGAACAGGCTCATCACCGCGCCACCATCGAAGTAGTGCGGCACGTAGACCGTGCCGGGGGCGACGCCGTCGTCGAGCCGCGCCGCGATGCGCACCTCGTGTGTACCGTCGGTCAGCACGATGTCGTCGCCATCGCGCACGCCAAGCGGTTCGGCGTCACGCGGATTGATCACGGCACTCTCCTCGCGGTGGAGCTGGTCGGCCTGCTCGGAGCGCGTCGACGCGCCCTCCCACGACGTGTAGAGCGAGCGACCGGTGACTACGGCGAGACCGTCCGGGTTTCCGTCGGTGTTTGCGCTGGCCGAGAGCGACTGGAACGTGGTTGCTGCGGCGGCGGCGGCGCCGACGGTGCGCGTGCGTCCCGAGGCGGTCTGCGCGTATGGGGAGTAGCCATCGACGTTCCCCGCGGCCTCTGCCATCACGTCGATCGCGTCGTCGAAGTGGAAGTCGCCCTCGAGCGCGTTTGCGAGTGCGCTCAGCAGCGCGATGCCGCTGCGCTCGTCACCCCGCGCGATGGCTGCGGCGTTCGAGCGGATGATGCGGCGGTCGGCGTTCGTGATCGTGCCGTTCTGCGCGAAGAACGGCAGCTCTGCGAGCACCACGTCGGCATGCTCGGTGGCCGTCGAGCGCACCGAGTCGATCACGATCAACTGATCGACGGCCTCGAGCGCCGCCGTGATGTCGTCCGTGCCCGGGGCGTTCAGCAGCGGGTTGTCGCCGTGGATCACGAGTGCGCGGACCTGACCCGACTTCGCACCCTCGATGATCTCGGTGAACGAGCGGCCGTTGTTGCCGGGTGCGATCCCCATGTCGGAGATGCCGTTCACGTTCGCGTCCGTCGGCAGGTAGTGGAGGCTCGTAGCCGCGTTCGTCTCACGGGCGGCGATCGCCAGGTTGGCGCTGGCGCGTGCCTGGTCGGCAGCCGCGGCGACGTTCGTGGCGCTCGGCGCGAAGACGACGGCGAAGTGCCCCTCGGCGTCGCGTCCCGCCGTCACGGCCTCGGTCGCGGCGCTGAGCGCGTCGCCGTCGACGCTGGCCGGTGCCGCGCCGCTGGGCGCGGCGTCGTCGGAAAGTGTGCTTGCCAGCGCCTGCACGGTCGCGGCCTCCTGGCCGGGTGCTGGCTGGAGCCACGCCGTTGCGAAGGGCACGAGCTCGCTCCAGCGCGAGCTGACGAGGACGAGTCGTGCGTTGTTCTTGATCACGGCGTCCTTCACCCGCAGCGAGACGACCTGGTGCGACTGCTCGATGTCACCACCGACGACCACGACGGTCTGGGCGTGCTCGATGTCGGTCAGTGTCGCCGGGCGATTGCTGCCGAGTCCGGTATCCAGTGCGGCGGTCACGGCGCGATGCAGCGGGCCGTGCGAGAAGTCGACGTGGGGGGTGGCGAGCGCCTCTCGTGCCAGCTTCGCGAGCAGGTAGGCTTCCTCGTTCGTCGCGAGCGGAGAACCGAGGACGGCGACCGAGTCGGCACCGTGCTCGCGGCGCGTCGTGGCTAGCGCCTGCGCGGCTTCGGTGATCGCCTCGTCGGTCGAGACTGGTAGCAGGTTGTCGCCACGTCGGGCGAGCGAGCGAGCGAGCCGCTCGCGCTCAGAGACCGCGGTGTAGCCAAAGCGACCGCGAACGCAGATCTGGTCACGGCTGACCGGGTTGAGGCGGTCGGGGCGGACGATCACGGGGCGCCCGTCAGCGAGACCGTACGTGACGGTGCAGCCGACGGAGCAGCCGTTGCAGACGGAGGACGTCCACTCATCGGCACGACCGACCCACTTGTTCGGCTTCTCCATCAGCGTCGCGGTCGGGCAGACGTCGATGCAGGCACCGCAGAAGTTGCAGTCGGACTCGTGCACAGCACCGCCGGTGCCGAAGGCGATTCGCGCCTGGAAGCCCTTGCCCGCGAGCGTGAGGGCGTCGGTGTGGCGGACGTCGGCACAGGTGCGGACGCAGCGCGTGCAAATGATGCACATCTGAGGGTCGAACTCGAGGAAGGAGTTCGCGCGGTCGGGTTCCGGGGCCTGTGTCTCGTAGTAGGAGCGTGCCTCGCCGACCCACGGCTCCTCGAACTCGCCCATGTCGAGCATCTCGTTCGCGGTCTGCAGCTCGCAGCGGTAGTTCTTCGCGCAGGTCAGGCAGCGATGCGAAACCACGTCGTCGCGCAGGCAGATGTCGCCGGGCATGCAGTGCACGCGACGGTGGCAGGTGAGGCAGCGGTCCGGGTGATTCGCATCGATCAGCGTGATCACCTGCTGGCGGGCCTGTTTCACGGCGGGGGTCTCGGTATCGACGGACATGCCGTCCACGACGCGCGAGGTGCAGGAGAGCTGAATTCCGGGCGGGCCGGGCGCGCCCTCGATGTTCACGAGGCAGGTGCGGCATCCGGCGTACGGCGCCTGTCCTTCGATGTAGCAGAGGCTTGAGATGCCGATGCCCTGCTCCTTGAGCACATCGACGAGCGGGCGCCCCTCCTCAGCCTCGATCGAGGTGCCGTTCAGCGTGATCTTCGCCATCTAGTTCGTCCCGCCCTTGCTCGCGTTGCCGCGGCTCTCGGGACGCTGCGGACCGAATGATCCGCCTGCGCCGGCGACGGGCACGCGCGAGCGAGCGGTCGGCATGGCGGTGACCAGTGGTAGTTCGTCCTGTGTCTGACCGTTCGGATATCGTCCGTCAGTGCTCTTGAGGTACGTCTGGGCGAGCGCCGTGAGCTTCTCGCGCGGTCGATAGAGCTCGGTGAAGTCGTAGACGGCGTCGTCGTAGCGACCGCCGGCCTGGATTGCCTGGTAGGGGCAGGCTTCGGTGCAGAGCCCGCAGTACATGCAGATACGGAAATCGATCTCGTAGCGGACGATCTCCATCGTCCCATCCTCGCGGGGGGCGGTCTCGACGAGGATGCAGCCATCCGGGCACGCCTGCGCGCACGTGGAGCAGCCGGTGCAGCGCTCTTCGAACCAGAGCAGGTTCGTGCGCGCGCGAACCGGTACGTTCCGCTCGATTTCAGGATAGTTGACGGTGATCGGCGGTCGCACGATGTGACGCAGGGTCATCATCATGCCGCGCACGATGCCCATGCCGTAGGCCAAATGAGCCTCGATCCCCTCCGGATTCGTGGGCAGAAATATAGCCCAAGCGTCCCGAACAGAACAGTCAGGCGACGCAATCGCCGTCGCCGCCGCGCGAGTCAGACCTCGTAGCTCGCGAAATCCTCGGCGAGCGTCAATCCGTCGATGGCGGAGACGTCCGGGGCCCGTCGGCGGTCGTAGTGCGTGATCAGCATCGCTGTCGACGTCGGCAGCGCCTCTCGCAGCGCGAAGATATCGGGCCAATCCATGTGTGGTGGACCGCCGCCGCACTCGGCGATCAGCAGGTCGGCACCATCGGCGAGTTCGTACACGGCGTCACAGATCTTCGTGTCGCCGGTGTACGCGACGAGCTTGCCGCCGACGCGGATGCGATAGCCGAGCGACGTGAACTGCGGGACGTGGTCGACCTCCACACACTCGATGCCGATGTCGCCGCCGCCGTCGGCGACACGGACATCGATGCGCGTCTCGCCAGCCTGCTCCGACCACGGCAGGCGCACGTCGCTACGGTCGGGGAGGCGAGAGCTGCCGCCGACGATTCCCCGCACGCGGTCGTAGATACCCGGCGGGCCGACGATCCGTGTGCTGGAGTCTTGCCGACGTGATTCGCCCGCCGTCGCTTCGAGCAGCAGCAGGTCCATGCCGAGGATGTGGTCGGCATGCTGGTGCGTGAGCAGCACGAGGTCGAGGGCGTCGACGGTGACGTCGAGCTTGTGCAAGTGCGCGAGCGTCTGCGGCGGGCAGTCGAGCAGGATGCGGCCATCGAGCAGAAAGCCGCTCCAGTACTGGCCGTGTGAGAACGCGTTGCCGGAGCCGAGGCAGTCGAGGCGCAGCGTGCCGGTGGCGCGGTCGCTCACGCCGGCGATGCGCCGCCCGGGACCCCGAGTAGCTTGCGGGCACCATCGAGGGTGTCGGGGGTGTCGAGGTCGAGTCGCACGACCGGCTCGTCGTCCATCGCGACGCTGTGTGCAGGGTGACGCTCCAGCACCGCGCGCAGACCGAGCGTCGCGTCGGTGACCGCCACCAGCTCATCGAGCAGCGAGCCGGCGAGCACGACCGGGTGGCCGCTCTTGCCGTCGTAGACGGGCTGCACGATGTCTGAGTCAGCGCCGCGCAATTCCTCGACAAGGCGGTCAACGATATCGGCCCGCGTCGGCTGATCGACGTTCACGACGACGATCGCCTCGGGCGCGTCGCCGTCGAGCAGCGCGCTCGCGCCCAGTGCCAACGAGCCGGCGCGACCGTGCGCCCACCGCGAGTTGAAGACGCAATACGCGGCGGCGCTGCCGAGCGAGCGGCGGACGTCGTCGGAGTGCGAGCCGGTGACGACGACGATGCGGTCGATCGATGAGCGTTCCAGCTGGTCGAGTTCCCAGCGCAGCAGCGTCTGGTCGCCCCACTGGATCAGCGGCTTCGGGTAGCCCATGCGCGTCGACGCTCCGGCGGCGAGGACGATGGCGGCGACAGTCATGGTGTTCCTTTCGTGTGGTGGACTTCGTCTCCCCGGGTCTGTCTCGTCTGTATCGCGAAGGGCCACGTTGAGGCCTCGAGAGGCCTGAGACAGCGAGGGCGACGACCTGCGCCGCCGCCCTCGGATGCTTCGCTCTCAGCGGCCGCTAGTCGCCGGCGGCGTCCGCCGCATCGTTGCCGACCGTGCCCATCGCGCGCAGCACGCGCTCCGGGGTGATTGGGATTTGCGGCACGCGGGTGCCGATCGCGTCCGCCACGGCGTTTGCGATCGCAGCGCCACCGGCGGTGATCGACGGTTCGCCGACCCCTCGTGCTCCGTAGGGGCCATCGTCTGATGGCACCTCGACGAGTACCGAGTCGATGTCCGGCACATCAGCGGCGGTGGGCATGCGGTAGTCCAGCAAGCCGGCGTTCCGTAGATGGCCCTCGTCGTCGTAGATGTACTCCTCCCACAGGCCGATGCCCATGCCCTGTACGGCGCCGCCCTCCATCTGTCCTTCGACGGACAGCGGGTTAATGGCGAAGCCGACATCCTGGACGATGGCGAAGTCCTTCAGCGTGATGTTACCGGTCTCCGTGTTCACCTCGACCTTCACGAGCTGCGCGGTGAAGCCGGGGGCCTGTTTGCGCGCCGCGATCGTTCCGCGACCGACGAGCGGCTTGTAGAGCGCCCCGAAGCCAGTCGTCATCGAAGCGAGACGGTTCATCTCCAGCGCCTGCTCAGCCGAGCCCTTGACGCGCACCTCGCTGTCGACGAGTTCGAGGTCGTTCTCGCTCGCCTCCAGCCGATCCGCTGCGACCTCGAACATCTGATCGCGCAGGTCGATCGCCGCTTCCTTCAGCGCGCGCCCGACCGTGAAGATCGTCTTCGATCCCGCCGACATGCCGGCGAATGGCGCGGTCTTCGTGTCGCCGGTCGTGACGTTCACCTTGTCGAGCGGGAGATTCAGTTCCTCCGCGACGATCTGTGCGAACGACGTATTCGTGCCGCTGATGTCCATCGCGCCGGTGACGGCGTTGATCGTGCCGTCGTTATTCAGCAGCACCTCCGCAGCCGCGGGCTGCAGGCCGCCGAGCCAGCCGCCGATGGCGAGGCCAACGCCGACCTTAGTCGTCTCGGTCGACTCGGCACGCGCCGCTTCGCGCTCCGTCCAGAGCGGGTGCTCGCGCGCCGCGGCGACGGTCTCCTCGAGACCGATCGTCGTGAAGTCCTGTCCGGACGCCATCGGGTCGCCGGTCTTGGACACATTCTTCGCGCGCACCTCGGCGGCATCGAGGCCGGCCAGCGAGGCCATCTCATCGATGTTCTGCTCGACCGCGTGCATTGCGTTGTGCGTGCCGGGCGCGCGGATCGCGCCCACGGAGACGTGGTTCGTCAGCACCTCGTAACCGTCGGCCTTCAGGTTCGGCCACTGGTAGAAGGAGGAGCCAAGCAACGCGCCGACGGCCGCCGGAGCGCCGGGGTAGGCACCGGCGTCGTAGGCGAGGCTGATCTCCATCGCCTGCAGTGTGCCGTCGTTCTTCATCCCGCTCTTCACGGTGATCATCGCTCGCGGTGCCGGGTTGGCCGACGTGAGGTCTTCCTGCCGCGTCATCACGAGCTTCACCGGGCGACCGACGATCACGGTCAGCGCGCTGACGAGGGGGCTGCCGAGCGTCATCTTGCCGCCGAAGCCGCCGCCGAGCTCGCAGCCAATTACGCGCAGTTTCGTCTCTGGCCACTTCAGCGTGCGCATGATCGTGTCGCGGACATGGAACTGGCCCTGGGTCGCGGTCCACACTGTCAGCTCGCCGCTCGCCTGGTTGTAGTCGGCAACGGTGGCGTGAGGCTCGATGTAGCCCTGATGCATCTTCGCGGAGTGCCACGTGCGCTCCACGATCACATCGGAGGCGGCGAACCCCTCGTCGATGTCGCCACGCGTGAACGAGACGTGCGACGAGATGTTCGAAGGCTTGCCCTCGCCCTCCTCTTCGTCCACCTCGAGCGTGACGTGGCCTTCTTCTTCGGTGCGGTCGATGTCCGCGACTGGCGGGCGCGCGAGCGGGGAATCTTCCTCCATCGCCGCGGCGAGGTCGAGCACCGCCGGCAGTTCGTCGTAGACGACCTCCACCGCGGCTGCGCCCTCTTCGGCGGCCGAGATCGTCTCGGCCATCACGGCGGCGACGGGCTCGCCTGCGAAGCCGGCCCGGCCGTGGGCGAGCAGCGCCTCACCACGGTTGCCCGCGTCGATGGCGGGGTTGCTGCCGTCCTTGACCGCCTTGCCCATGTCCTCGGCGGTGACGACCTGCACGACGCCATCGACGGCGAGCGCCTTCGAGTCGTCGATCGAGACGATGCGTGCGTGCGCGTGCGGGCTCAGCACGAGCTTGCAGTGCAGCATGTTCGGCACCTGCACGTCGGCGGCGTAGATCGCGCTGCCGGTGACCTTCGTGGCCCCTTCGACGCGCGTCTCGCGCTTGCCCACGTGGTTGTATTCAGGTCGGGTCTCCGTCGCCATCGGTTGGTCCTCTCCCTGCGTCCCCTGGTTGTCTGCATCCCGTAGCGGAATGCCCCTGGTGTTCTGGCGCCGGACTCAGTACCGGCGTGTGTTTGCCTATCAGTCGCCGGCGACGGCCTCGATCGCATCGACGATCTTGCGATAGCCAGTGCATCGGCAGAGGTTCCCGGCGATCCCGCGCCTGATCTCGTCACGCGTCGGGTTCGGGTTCTCTTCCAGCAGCGCGGCGCCGGAGAGGATCATCCCCGGGATGCAGAATCCGCACTGCACCGAGCCGTTGTCGATGAATGCCTGCTGCAACGGGTGAAGCTGCTCGCCATCCGCGAGGCCCTCGATCGTTACGATCTCGCGCCCGGCGGCGTCCGGAGCCAGTACGAGGCAGGACGTGACGACCTTGCCGTCGACCATCATCGTGCAGGCACCACAGTCGCCGGTGCCGCAGCCTTCCTTCGCGCCGGTGTAGCGCAGCTCGTCGCGGACAACCTGCAGCAGCGTCTGGTTCGGCTCCGTGTAGAGCTCATGATCGCGACCGTTGACGTTCAGTGTGAAGATTTGCTTTGCCATGACTGCCCTCTACCCCTGCGCCCGCTCGGTCGCGGCCAGGATGCTGCGCGTGGTCATCACCTCGACGAGGTGACGGCGGAACTCGTCCGAACCTCGCTGGTCTGAAATCGGCTTCGCCTCGGCCGAGGCGGCCGTACCGGCTGCCGCGGCGCTCTCGGCGTCGATCGCCTTGCCGACGAGCGCTGCCTCCGCCTGCGGCGCGCGCATTACCGTCGGTGCGACCGCGCCGAGTGCGATGCGTGCGGTCGTGCAGATGCCGTCGCCGTCGAGTTCGACGTAGACGCCGGTACCGACGGCAGCGATATCCATGATCTGGCGCGGCGTATGGCGCTCGTAGTACGAGCCGGCGTTCGAGGGTGGCGCGGGCACGGTGAAGTGCGTCACGACCTCGGTGTGCTCCAGCACCGTCTGGCGCGGCCCGGTCCAGAGGTTTTCGACCGCCACCTCGCGCGTGCCGCCGGAGCCGGCGACGTGTGCGACCCCACCGAGCACGACCATCGGTGGGCTGGTGTCAGCGGAGGGCGCGGCGTTGACGATGTTGCCGCCGATCGTGGCGAGGTTGCGCGTCTGACGCGATCCGACGACCCCGGCACCATCCGCCAGCGCCGAGTAGCGCTGCACGACATCGTCGTTCGCTGCGACCTCGTGCATCAGGACGCGCGCGCCGATGTGCAGGCCGTCGCCCGAGCCGCTCAGTTCGCGGAGTTCCTCAATGCCGTTCAGTGAGACGACGTATACGGGGTTGAGCCCGGCTTCTTTGATCTGGACCAGAACATCGGTGCCGCCGGAGAGCAGCATGCCGCCCTCTCCGTGTTCGCCGAGCAACGAGATCGCCTCGTCCACTGAACTGGCGCGGTAGTAATCGAATCGCCGCATTGGCGTCCCTTCGGCTGAGCAAGAGTAAGACGGTGCGCGGATTCTACCTTGAGTCGGCTGCGGCTGTCCGCCACTCGCTGATCGCGTTCCTCACTGCGGCCTGCGCGAGCACGGAGCAGTGCACCTTTGACTTGGGCAGCCCGCCGATCGCCTCGGCGAACTGATCGCGGTTGATCGCCTCCGCCTCTGCCAGTGTCAGGCCGGTGATCATCTCCGTCGCGACGGACGATGTCGCGATCGACGCCGGGCAGCCGGAGGTGAGGAACGATGCCGCCGCGATGCGCTCGCGGTCGTCCGGATCGATGCGCAGGAAGAGCCGCATCGAGTCGCCGCAGACGGGGTTCGTCACGAAGCCTTCGACGTCGGCGTCGGCCATCGCGCCCGCGTTTCGCGGGTGCTCAAAGTGGTCGACGAGCGTCGCGCTGTAGTACTCGGAGAGAGGTTGCGAAGTCATGGGCACTTATTGTCGCACAGCGAGCGAGCGCGACTGCGGTGGCGCGCCTATCCGCCGAGCGGCCGGAGGCAGAGCAGGCCGTCGAGCGGCGCGTCCTTTGCCTGCACCAGCACGCGGATGCGCCCCAGCCCGGCGAGATCGGTCAGTGTCTCCACCGCTCGTCGATCGGTCGCGAACTGTGCGACGTCGGCGCTGGCACGTTCGCGCGATGTGTCGAGTGCGTCGCTGACGCCGAGCGCGACCAGCGCCTCCGCCTGCGAGACCGTGGGCGCGCTCTCGTAGCCGTCGGCCGCTGCGGCGAGCGTTGTGAAGTCGACGTGCGCCGTCAGGTCGAGCAGGCCCGGCGATGCGAGGGGGTCGGGCTGCGGGCTGTGGTTCTGGAACGCCATCAGCGTGCCCATGCGCCGCCACGACGCGTAGAGGTCGGCGGCTTCCTTGCCGTAGTCGATCGTGAGCAGGTAGCCGCGGTCGAGCTGCGAGGAGAGCCGCGCCATCACCTCGGGCGCGGCAAGCGAGACCTCTGCGCGCGACCCGTCCCCGGGCTGCAGACCGAGCGCCTCGAAGGTGCGATCGAGCTGGGGTGTACTCGCGGGGCCGAGTTCGAGGGCGAGCCCGCCTTCGGCCTCGGCAGTGACGTACCACTCGTGCAGCGTCCCGTCGCGACGCTCGACGAGATGGACGGGCAGGGCGTCGAAGAACTCGTTGCTGATCACCACTCCCGCCGCGACGCTCTCGCGATTCAGCCAGTCCTCGACCAGCGCGTACTCGGCCGTCAGCCCCGCCGCCTGAAGCGTCCGGCGTTGCCCCGCGAGGCGCTGCGGACTGCCGTCGAGCAGCACCGCGCGCGTCGCTGCGGCGCAGTCTGGGGCGCGCTCGCGAAGCCATGTGTGGATGTCGACCGCAAAGCGGCCGGAGCCCGCGCCCGGCTCGATCACGGTGAAGGGGTCGGGCTCGCCCAGCCGATGCCAGCACTCGGCGATCTGGCGCGCCCAGAGGTAGCCGAAGATCGAGTGTACCTCTGGCGATGTCTCGTAGTCGCCCTGCGCACCCCACGCGACGTCTTCGCGGGAGTAGTAACCGTGCTCGGGATGGCCGAGCGCGAGCGCCATGAAGCGTTCGAACGTGATGCGGCCGTCGGCAGCCGCGATCTCGTCGCCGATCACACGCGCGAGCGGCGTCGAACCGGACGCCAGCGCGAAGTCGTCGGCGGGTTGCGGTGCGGCAGGTTGCTGGGGAGTAGGGGAGTCGCTCACGACTTCGATGGTAGCCGCCTAGACGGCGTTCAACACCTGCAGGCGGTTGCTGATCACGGCATCGACGCCCCACTCGGCCAGCTCCAGCGCGCGGTCGATGTCGTCGACGGTCCACGCGGAGACGCGGGCACCGAGATCATGGAGCTGCTCGATGTCCTGCTTGCCGCCGAGCAGTGAGTGGCGGATCGAGACCTGCACCGGAGGCAGCGTGCCGCGTCGGCGGCCCTCGATGAAGCGCTCCAGGTGTCGCGGCGACTTCAGCGAGTAGGCCGCAGGCAGGCTCGGCAGCCAGCCGCGCATGCGGTCGGTGAGCTCCCACCGCTCGCAACTGAGGATGATCGACGAGTGGTCATCGATGCCGGCCAGCACGCCCGCCAGATCGGGCGCCGGGTCGCGGAACCAGGAGCGCAGGTCGAGCATCAGCCCCACCCCATCCGGAAGCAGCGCGAGCAGTTCGTCCAGCGTGACCGGGTCGCGGGGGCGGCGTGTCAGACCTCGCCATCCGGCGAGCAGCGGCAGCGGTCCGAGCGGACGGTCGTGATGTGCGATCGCGCGACCGGAGCGCACCCAGAAGTCACCCTCAAGTACATCGACGGCCGGGTGTGCGGCGAGATGGAGCTGGTCTCTGTGGTTCGCCGCGCCGTGCAAGATACGGGTGACTGGCATCGGTGATGGCGTCCCGTCGATGTTCCGAGGGGTCGATGCTTCAGGTGGCTGCTAGCGGGCAGCCTGGCGCGCACTCTTTAGCGTGCTGAGACGCCCATCGCTTGAACGAAGACCTCGCGGTGGCGCGGGTGGTCGAGTTCCACGAGGAACGCGCTCTGCCAGCGGCCGATCTTCAGCTCGCCGTTGTGGACGGGGATCGTCTCACTGGTGCCCAGCAGCAGGTGCTGGCAGTGGGCGTGCCCGTTCGCGCACTCGTCCTCGTTCATGTTGACGGTGCGGATCGTGAAGTCGTTGTGCTCGTAGTAGTCGTCAGCCGGCGCGAGACGAGAGAGCATCCGCGCCATGTCGTTCAGCAGCAGTGGCTCATGCTCGTTGACGACGATCGCGGCGGTCGTGTGCTCGGAGAAGACGGCAACCTGACCGGACGTGACGCCCGAGCGGTCGAGCACGCCGCGGACGTCGTCAGTGATGTCGATGAACTGCAGCCCGCTTGCGGTGTCGTACTCAAGGGTCTCGGCGTAGACCACAAATTCGCTCTGTGGCGCGGCAACGGCCTGTAGCGAACTTGCGATGGCGCGAGGGGCGCTTCCGTCCATAAAGTTCAGTCTCCGATATCAGACTCTGACGCGGGGGAATGTACCAGCGATTAGATTCACGCACCAGCGAGTGATTCGATGTGCCATCGGTTGTTAGCGCTCGGTGCTGATGTGCCTGCGCAGCGACTCCACCGCGTCCGTAATGGTGCGGATGTCTCGAGCGCTGGCACGGAACCGGACGTACTGCTCCAGGTCGGCCAGCGCGGCAGGATAATCGCCCAGCCGCTCATGCAGCATCCCGCGGTCGCGAACCTCATCGAGGTCCCACGGGCACATCGCGAGCAAGAGGTCCATTGCGCGTCCCGCACGTTCGTCGTCGGCGCTCTGGAGCGCCCGCGCTTTCAGGTTGTGCAGCAGCCGCTGCAGCACCTGCCGCGGCGTGATCGATGTCAGGAAGTAGTCGCCGAACTTGACCTGCCGCCCATACGTCTCCTGCACGAGGCGTTCGCAGTCCTCCGCCGAGAGCGCCTGCCCGCCGTTGAAGACATCGATGTATCGCGGGTCGTCGTCGAGTTCGTCGTTGCGCGTGACCACGTGGCCGGGAAGCCCGACCGCGCTCGCGGCAAGTCCGGCGCGCTGGCAGACCTCCACGTAGAGGATGGCCAGCGTCACGGGGACGCCCGTCCGACGCTCGAGCACCTCGTCGAAGAGCAGGTTTCGTGGGTCGTCGTATTCCGTCTCGTTGCCGGCGAAGCCCAGCTCCCTGAAGAGGAAGTTGGCGGCTGCGCTGCCGCGGGTGGTGGGATCGGTCTTCGTGCTCAAGCGCTCCCGCAGGGCGGTGCTGAGATCATCGAGGCGCTGCTCGTAAGCATCGATGTCGACCGTTGGGTTCTCGGCGCGGGCGATCAGCAATGCTGCGCGGGCGAGCGGGACGTCGTCAGCGGGACCGTCGATCGCGTCGCGGAAATCGTCGAGCGTCTCCGCGAACGTCGTCAACGGTCTGGCCGGATGCGGGCCGGGGAGAAGCCTTCAAAGCGAATCACCTTGACGACGAGCAGCGAGATCAGCACGACGATGCCGACCACGCGGATGTCCGGCGCGTCGAACCAGTAGGCGATCAGCGGAACCGATAGCAGTCCGATCACACCGGCGCGGCGGCGCGAGCGCACGATCGGAACGAGGGTCGCCGTGAACGAGATCGCGATGAACGTCGGGATCGGGAGCAGGCCAAGCATCCCGCCGACCGCCGTTGCGGTGCCGTTCCCGCCGTCGAGGCGCAGGAACACCGAATAGTCGTGGCCGATCACGGCAACGATCGCGGCGAGGATGGCGACCGTGTCGCTCGCTCCGGCCGCGTAGGCGATGCTGACCGCCGCCATGCCCTTGAAGACATCGATCAAGCCGACGATCACCGCAGCCCGGTAGCCGACGGTGTCGAGGACGTTCAACGTACCCGGGTTTCCACTGCCCATCGTGCGGATGTCTCGCCCGGTGTAGCGGTAGACGACGATGTACGACGTGGGCAGGGAGCCGAGCAGGTAGGCGGCGGCGAGCACAACAGTGACGCTCAAGCGGTCGCTCCCGTCATCGGCTGATCGCCCGGCTCGACGCGATGTTCACGCCGGCTCAAGCAGCACCCTGGGGACAGGCTTACGCAAGCAGGATACGTACGGCGGCGGTGCGGGGACAAGTGCCGTGAACTGTGGCGTGCCGGCGTCAGATGCTCGCGCTCTCGTTCGCGTCGGGGGTGATCGCGGGCGTGGCGTCGGGGCTCGAATCCTCGACGGCGTCGCTCACGGCGTTGTTCATCGCGATGTCGATGGTGGAGCCGTCGACGTCGGCGGCCTCGGAGTCGTTCTCCCACACGGGCTCGCCCATGCCAGGCAGCCCGCTCATGTCCTTCAGCGAACCCAGTTCCTTGGCGAATCCGACAAACGCGAAGTTCACCGCGAATGCCGCCAGCCACGGGGGGACGTGCAGCCATGACCACGGCGCGCTGGTGACGCGCATCGCCGCGAAGATGCCGGGCGCGATATCACGAGGGTGGAGGTCGATTCCGTCGAGGTTGATCTGCGAGGGCTCTTCGCCGGCTGCTTGCTGCTTGCGAACGTCGGCGGCGATGCGCCCCGCGGCGGCACCAAGAACACCAAACATGACCGCGATCAGTAGCTGTCGAAGGCGACGGAGCATCTGTGACTTCCCCCGCCTCGAACAGTAGGTGAGCGGTCGCGCGGTGGTCAACCGCGCGATGCCGGACCGAGCTAGACTGGCCGCGGGACACGGTTCGCACGATGGATCGACGCTCGACATCGGCCCTCTGGATCGGGGGAACGCGCTGCAATCCTCCAGCCTTCTGCCCGGTCGGTCGCGCTTCTTCTACGGCTGGGTGATCGTCACCGTCTCCGGCATCGTCGCGTTCACGTCGACCGCGTTCTTCAATCCGGTGCTCAGTGTCTTTTTCGGGCCGCTCTCCGATCAGTTCGGCTGGACCCGCGGCGAGATGTCGCTGGCCGTGACGATCGGCAGTGCGGCGGCGGCGCTCGCCTCGCCCGGCATCGGCTGGACGCTCGACCGCTGGGGCGGACGCTGGGTGATGGTCGCGAGCGGTCTGGCGATGGGTGGCTGTCTCTTCGTGCTGAGCGGGATGACGGCGCTCTGGCAGTACTACGTCTTCTACTCGATCGGTCGAGCGCTCGCGCAGGGCGTGATCAACGCCTCGATCTTTATCTCGGTCGCGAACTGGTTCGTGCGCCGTCGCCCCTTCGCGGTGGCGCTCGTCTCGACTGGTCAGCGAGCGGGTCTCGCCACGCTGCCGCTGCTGGCCGCGCTGGTGATCGGCAGTGGCGGCTGGCGCGTCGGCTTCACCGTGCTGGCGGTGGTTGTGCTCGCGGTCGGCGTGCTGCCGCCGCTGCTGCTGATGAAGCGACGGCCCGAGGATGTCGGACTGCGCCCCGACGGCGACGCCGAGCCGATCGAGGGCGAGGAGGCACTGCCGGCTGCCGCCGACGTGAGCTGGTCGTTGCGCGACGCGGCGCGTACGCGGGCCTACTGGCTGGTCGGTTTCGCGATCGGGCTGCTGATGTTCTGCGCCGGGTCGGTCAATCTGCACCAGATCCCGCACATGGTGGGCAACGGCCTGAGCACGGCCGAGGCCGCGGGGATCGTCGCGATCTTCTCCGTCGTCGCTGCCGGTGGCGGGCTCCTCGGCGGCGCGATCGCGACCCGGCTCTCCACGCAGCGCACGATGGCGCTGTCGCTGCTCGGGCAGGCGGGCGGGGTCATGCTGCTGATGGCCGTCGACGACCTGCCGAGCGCGCTGATCTACGCGGTCGCTTACGGGCTCTGCTTCGGGACGACGGTGACACTGAGCCAGGTGATCTACGCCGACTACTTCGGACGGCTCTCACTCGGCGTGATCCGCGGATCGTTCCAGCCCGTGCAGCTCGCGTTTAACGCCGCCGGGCCGTGGCTGGGTGGCTACTGGTTCGACCAGACGGGCTCATATACCTCGGTCTTCACGCTCTTCGCGGCGCTCTTCGTGCTCGCGTCGATCTTCGTCGCGCTTGCGACGGTGCCGCGGGCTGCCGAGGTCGAGGCACCGCGTCGCGCCTGACGCCCGCGTCTAGCGGCAGAAGCCTTCGATCGTGTGCTCCGGATTCGCGTACCCGTAGTCCCAGATCCGTCCGAAGCTGGCGCTGCGGGAGCGCAGATAGACCTCCGCCCGCTCGCACGCCTGGGCGAACGACTCGTCGTTCAGCAGCGAATCGAGGTAGACCGCCGACGTGACGCCGTGCAGCGAGACCGGGTACTGGTCGAACGCGCGCTCGAAGAGCACGCGCGCTTCCACAACGTTGCCGAGCCGCAGCAGCGAGAGTCCGGCGCGAAAGATCGAGTACGGCGCGAGCTCGCCACGGCCCGGCGTCTGGCCGCTCTCGACGCGCCAGTCGGCGAGCGAGGAGTTGGTGGCAAGCCCCTCGTAGCGCTCGCGAGCGGCGGTGTAGTCGGCTCCCGCGAAGAGTGTGTCGGCGTCCGCGATCGCGTGGATCAAGTACTGCGGCGCCTCGGTCTCATCGACGACGAAAAACTTCAGTCCCGACCAGTAGATGCGACGTTCGAGCGATCTCGGCGGTCCCGCGCCCGCGCTCGCGACCACGCCGCCACGAACGACGAGGTCGAGCGTGCCATCGCCCGTGACGTCTTCCACGACTGGCGGCTCGGTGCCCTCCAGCGCGATGTCGCGCGGTCCGAGATCCTCGAAGCTTCCGCGGTGCGCGCTCAGGATCAGGAAGTCGGTCGAGCAGGTTGCCGCGCTACAGCTCTCTGTGGAGACCACGATGTCCGCCAGCCTATCGCCGGTGAGATCGTCTCCGGTCACGATGCGCACCCCTGAAAGCACGGTGCCGGAGAACGAGCGCGCCGAACCGATCAGGCGTCGGCCGTTGCCGCTGTCGTCGAAGACCCAGACATCCCCCGGCGGATCCTGCTCACGTTCCACCGTGACGAGCAGGGCCAGCTCTTCGCCGCCGTCACCGTCCATGTCCGCGACGACGCACTGGATGCCCTCGCTCATCGCGAGACCCCACCCGTCGATCAGCTCGGGCAGGCAACGGTCGATGTCACCACTGCCACCGGCGAGGTAGGGGACAAGCAAATTCGCCCCGGCAAAGACGTTGTCCGGCACGGAGGGCAGAATCGCCGTTGGTCCGGCTGTTGGTGTGGCCGTCGATGATGTCGGTGTCTCGGGAGTGCCCGGACCGGTCGGGGTGGTGGCGACCTCCGGCGTCCGCGTGATCGCCACGATCACGACGTCGCTATCGTCCCCGCAGGCGCTCGCCAGCAGCGCCAGGGCGGCGATCAGGATCGCGAACGCACGCCAGCGCGGTGGGCGTCGACGTGACGCGGGCGGGGCAGTCAGAAATCGGCTCGGCATCGGTGATCGAGCCTAACAGGGTGACGCTTCAGGGGGTCGGCGGGCCAACAATTCAGTGTGTTTCAGGCTCGAATCAGACTCGATTCAGACTCGGAGACGGCCAAATAGGTAAACGTGTTGACTTGTTAGCCATTCTATGGTCTATTTCATCCACGAATCCCGCCCGTTGATGGCGGCGGGTGCGGAGTGGGGCTGTTGATGCAGGCGCAACTGGACTGGCGGAAACTCTCCGCCGAGGCCGTTGGCACCTTCGCACTGATCTTCATCGGTGCGGGCTCGATCATCATGAGCGGCGGCGACATCGTCGCTGTCGCCTTCGCCCACGGCCTCGTGATCGCCACGATGGTCTCCGCAATGGGTCACGTCTCGGGCGGCCTCTTCAATCCAGCGCTCACGCTCGGGCTGTGGGCGACCCGCCGCATGGGCCACGCCGATACCGCCAGCTACATCGTTGTTCAACTCGCGGGCGCGGCCATCGCGGGCTTCGCGCTGCTCGCGCTCTTCCCGGAAGTGCGCGTCGACGCCGTCGCACTCGGTACGCCCGCGCTCGGAGCCGGCACGACGGTGCTGCAGGCGATTGTGATTGAAGCGATCCTCACCGCGTTCCTGATGGTTGCCGTCTTCGGCACCGCAGTCGACTCACGAGGGCCGAACATCGGCGGTCTTGGCATCGGCCTCGTGATCACGATGGACATCTTCGCCGGTGGACCACTGACCGGTGCGGCGATGAATCCGGCTCGTACCTTTGGCCCGGCGCTCGCGCAGGGTTTCTGGACCGACCATGCCGTCTACTGGATTGGACCAATCATCGGCGCCGTCTTGGCAGCGCTGTTCTACCACTACGTACTAATGGACGACGCTGAGCGCACGAGCGCGACTGCGTCAGCGGCTTAGGAGAACTTGTCTGGAGTGACCTGAGTTGCAAGGTGTACCGCCCGATGGCGGACGGTGCGCCCTTAAATCTTGAGACCAACATCTGCCGAACAACCCCCGCCGCCGGCAGATGATGGTTAGGGAGCGGGCCTCAAAGGCCCGCTCCCGTCTTTTTGCCCTGTGACAGCGCCCAGTGGCCGCCAACGATGGACCTATTGCAGTCCCGTTGAGCCGTGCCCGCCGACTCCACGCTCGGTCTCGTCGAGCGACTCCGCCTCCTGCCAGACGACGTCAGTCAGCCGCGAGACGACGATCTGCGCGATGCGATCCCCGTCCTTGACCTCGAACGTTCCGACGTCGGGCAGGCAGTAGAGCGTGACGTGTAGCTCGCCGCGGTAGTCGGCGTCGATCGTGCCGAGCATGCCGATCACGCCGCGCGCGAAGAGCCCGGAGCGAGGGCGGATCTGCACGTCTGCACCGGCCGGCGCGGCGACGGCGATACCCGTGGGCACGCTCACCGGCGATTGGCCGATCGTGATGCTGCCGCCTTCGATCGATGCGTGCAGGTCGTAGCCGCTCGCCAGTGACGTCTGGCGCTCGGGCACCAGTGCACCGGCGCGCAGGCGCGTGAATCGCAGCTCGATCGATGTTGCCGATGTCATG
The DNA here is from genome assembly GCA_036013055.1 of Dehalococcoidia bacterium. GTDB lineage: Bacteria > Chloroflexota > Dehalococcoidia > UBA2979 > UBA2979 > SHYR01. The sequence continues at coordinate 137,684 of DASCQM010000006.1, forward strand.
GCAGGCTCCGCGCAGACGAGTCTCAGGGGCGTTCACCGAACGCTAACAGCGGTCGTGGGGCAGGGGGTGGTGAACGATCGACGTTCTTTCCACGACGCATGAAAACGCGACGCGCAGGGGCGTCGACTGGAGCGGATGAGGCGGCGGCGGGCTATTCGGCGGCGGCGGCCTGGCGGTCGCGTGCGGTCTGAATGCCACGACCCTTCTTCGGCGTGAGAATCTCTTCCGGGTAGATGCCCTTCTTCAGCATCTCCCGCGGCGGGTCGATGTAGATCGCGCTCCAGCCACATGAGGCCTCGCACTGGCGGCAGCCGGTGCACTTACGCTCGTCGACGGTCGAGATTCCGAAGAAGTCGTGGCTGTTCGGCGCGTCCTGCAGCGAGAGCGCGTCGAACGGGCAGACGCTGATGCAGAGTTCGCAGCCGGAGCCGATGCAGTTGGCTTCGATGATCTTCGCCAGAGGCAGTTCACGACGCGGGAAGGTGCGGCAGATGTCGCCGATGTCGTCGAGGATCGCTTCCGGCGGGCAGACTGCGCCGCAGGCACCACAGTCAATGCAGAGCACCGGGTTGATGATGTGCAGTTCGTTACGAATGCCGGAGATGGCGTCGGTCGGGCACTTGTTGGTGCACGCCGTGCACCCGATGCAGGTCTCGATGATCTTGTATGCCAACGCCCTGCGCCCCTCGATCTCCCCGACTTACGCTCGACTCTAGCATCGCCGAAATGCGGCAGCAAACGCCGGTACGGCAAGTCGTGTGGTCGTATGTCAGACTGCCTGCTGGTCGTCGACGAGCGCGAGCGCGCCGGCCGGGCAGAGTTCGACCGCCTGCTCCGCGCGCTCGATCAACTCGACGCCGGGCTCCCCGATCTTCGCGACCGGGAAGTCATCTTCGTCACGCTCGAAGAGTTCGGGGTGCAGGTAGCTGCACTGTCCGCTCTTCAGACACGCTCTGCGGTCGATCACGATCCTCACCGGATGCTCCCAACGCTCGCGAGGTACATCGTCCTTCATTGCAGCGTATCGGTGCGCGAACCGTACCGTGGAACGGCTACGTGGCTACGAGAGGCGAGCGAGGACGGCGAATCATGCCACGACGAACCCAGCGGGTGTCGTCGCGACGCCTGACGGGACGGCGTTACGCCGCCTGCGCGGGCCAGAGGCGATCGACGAGCACGTTCACGTCGATCGGGGAGGGCATCACTTCGACGCCGGCGGCGTCCAGTTCTGAGTGGTCGAAGCCGGGCCCGGCGAGCGCGATCACATGCGTTCCGGGGACGGCGAGTCGCATGCGGATGGCGTAGTCGGTAACATCGCTTGAGTCGTCCCCACCGCAGAACACGTACGAATAGTTTGCCTTCACGGCCCAGTCCACGGAACGCTCGCGGTCGACGACGATGTCGACGACAAGTCCCATTTCCTGCAGCACCAGTACCGTCGCGAGCGCTGCGCGCTCGTCGTCGATCGCGACCAGCGCGCTGCCATGCATACCCATCCGTGGCATCGTTTCGCCTTACCCCTCAGGGGGATCGCTCTGGGGCGTCCCCGGCAACTGCTCTGATGTAGTTATCGACCAGAGATCCGCGACAAATAGGGAGTTTCTCTGTCAGATACGGTCAGACTGATAGCATGCGGCCATGACTTCCACACGGCCTGCTACGCAAATTGGTGCCTTCGTCTCCTCGTCGGGCGGCATCTTCAACGCGATCGAGCGCGCCGAGGCGATCGAAGCCGAGGCCGTGATGACCTTCGGCTCGAATAACCGCACCTGGAAGAAGACGGTGCACAAGCCGGACGCGGTCCAGAAATTCCGTGAGCAGCACGAGGCATCGTCGATCGGTGAGGTATGGCTGCACAACATCTACCTTGCGAACCTGGCGACGGATAAGCCCGATCTGCTGGAGAAGTCCATCGACTGCGTGATCAACGGCCTGACGGTTGCTGATGCGCTGGGCGCGAACGGCGTGATCCTGCACACCGGCTCGCACCAGGGGCGCGGCTTCGAGGCGATGCTGAGCCAGGTAGCCGAGTCGCTGACTCGGATCATCGACGAGTCGCCGGGCGACTCGATGCTGGCGCTGGAGAACGCGGCGGGGCAGGGCGGCGTGATCGGCAGTTCGTTCACGGAGCTGGGGACGATCCTGAAGACGGTGGCCTCGCCTCGGCTGGAGGTTTGTCTCGACACTTGCCACGCGTTCGCTGCGGGCTACGACATCTCCGATGCGAAGGCGATCGACGCGGTGCTGACTGAGTTCGACGACGAGATCGGCCTCGACCATCTCGTCGTACTGCACGCGAACGACTCGATGATGGAGCTCGGCGAGCATCGCGATCGCCACGACAACATCGGCGATGGGCACATCGGCACTGACGGTTTCACGGTGATGATGGAGCAGCCGGCATTGCAGGGCCGGGCGTGGCTACTGGAAGTGCCGGGCATCGAGGGTGACGGGCCGGACCTCGAGAACGTCGATCGCCTGAAGCGGATCCGCAACGGGGTGCTGGGCTAGTCGGCGTATAGGGCCCGCAGGCTCGTCGTAATGGGAGCCGGGGCACGGAAACGGTGCGCTAGGCGCGTCGGACGTTTCGAGGGTAGCCAGCGAGTCCGCGGTACTCGTCCTCCCAGTGGAGGATCTCCTCGACCAGCTCACGCGTGACGCCGCCGGTTTTGATCGGCACGCCCTCCTCTTCGAGGGGGGCCATCAGGTGCTCTGACATCGTCTTGTGGTCCATCAGCTCATCGTTGAGTTCGACGCGCAGCTTCTCTTCGTTCTCCATCACCACGTCGATCAACTCGGCAGCGATGAAGCCTCCGAGTTCCTCGGTCAGTTGCTCAGCGATCCAGTCGGCGCACTCGCCGGCCATCTTTTCGTCAAATGCCATGTGGCGATGCTAGGCGAAGCAGGCAGTCACGAGCAATCCACCGAAGATGCGCCGACGCGGAGGCGACGCGCAGAGGTGATGCAGAGAGGCCGGGACCTCGCAGCCCCGGCCTCCGTCGATCTGTGCCTCTCTCGTCCAACCTCAGGTCGGACCTACATGAACGAGTAGCCACCCTCGATGCCCGGCGGGCGGTCGTTCATGATCACGTTCACGCAGGCGGGCTTGCCGGAGTCGAACGCGCGCTGGATCGCCGGCCCGATCTCGTTCGGGTCAGTCACGCACTCGCCGTACCCACCGAGCGCCTCGACGACCTTGTCGTAGCGCGCGCTGTCAGCGAGCTGCGTGGCGACCTGCCGGTCTTCGCCGTACTGGCGAATCTGCCCGGCGACGATCTGGCCCCACTGGCGGTCGTTGCCGACGACCGAGACGACCGGCAAGTCGTGCCGGACGAGGGTGTCGAAGTCGAAGCCGTTGAGGCCGAACGCGCCATCGCCGTTGACCATCAGAATGCGCTTCTCCGGCTGCGCCGCCTTGATTGCGATGCAGAAGCCGGGGCCGACGCCCAGCGTGCCCAGCGGGCCGGGGTCGAACCACTGGCCGAGCCGGTTGATCGGCAGGAACTTCGAGGAGTTGGCGACGATGTCGCCACCATCGCCGACGATGATCGTGTCGTCATCAACGAATTTCGCGATCTCGGCGCAGAGGCGTAGCGGGTGGATCGGCGTCTCGTCTGAGTCCAGCAGTGGCTGTCGCGCCTCGCGGGCACGCTGCTCCTCATCGCGCAGCTGGCCGAGCCAGTCCTCGTCGCGATCGAGCGGTGCGCCGATGCCATCGATCAATTGCTGAAGCACCGTGCGCGCGTCGCCGCTGAGGGCGATGTCGACGGGGCGGTTCTTGCCGATCGTCTCCTCGTCGTAGTCGTAGACGATCACGGTCGCATCCGGGTTGAAGAGTGGCGCCTGGCCGAAGCTCAGTCGGAAGTCGATCGGGGAACCAAAGACGATGATCACGTCTGCACCACCGAGGGCCGTGCGTCGTGCCCAGTTGCCCTTCTGCGGGTGCTCCCACGGGATCGACCCGCGAGCCATCTCATTGGTGTAGATCGGCGTGCCGACCAGTTCAACGAACTCTTGCAGCTCGCTGGCGGCCTTCGACCAGAAGATCGGCGTGCCGGCCATCATTGCCAGCCGCTTGCCATCCTTGATTGCCTCGACGGCGCGTGCGACGGCGCTCGTGTCGGCCGGGTTGCGCGTCTCGTGGACGTACTGCGTCGGCATCGTGAAGTCCTCGTCATCGACACGGCCGAAGAGCAGGTCCGATGGCACCTCGATGTAGACCGGGCCGGGCCGCCCGGAGAGCGCGATGCGGTAGCAGTCCGCCATCGTCTCGGCGATGCGGTCGGTGCTCTTGACGGCGGTCGCCCACTTTGTGACGGGGCGGAAGATCTCGACCTGCTCCATCTCCTGTAGCGCGCCCCGCCCGGAGGTGCGCAGCGGGGCGGCCCCGCCGATCAGGATCATCGGGCTGCCGGCGCGGAACGCGTTGGCGACGCCCGTCAGCGCGTCGGTGACGCCGGGGCCGGCGGTGCAGGCAGCGACGCCGACCTTGCCGGTGGCACGCGCATAGCCGTCGGCGGCGTGGGCTGCCGACTGCTCGTGTCGCGTGTCGATCACGCGGATGCCTTCATCGAGACAGCCGTCGTAGATGTTCTGGATGTGCCCGCCCGAGAGCGTGAACAGGTGGTCGGTGCCGTTTTGCTTCATCACCCGGGCGATCATGTCGCCCCCGTCTACCCAACCCATCGTCTGTCCCTCCCATGCCTCGCAACTGCGGGGCGGTTCGTTCGCGTTGTCTGGTCGGTGTGATCGCTGCTGACGCTAGAACAGCACCTGCTCAGCGACCAGTGTTGCGATCTCGTCGTCGCTCAGTTGTAGCAGTTCCTTGGCGATCTCGTGTGTGTGCTCGCCGAGCATTGGGGCCGCGCCCCGCAACTCATGCGGCGTCTTCGAGAGCCTGAAGCCGGGGCCATCATAGGCGCGCCGCCCGGCTTCCGGGTGATCGAGGTAGGCGAAATACTTGCGAGCGACCATCTGCTCGTCCGCCAGCACCTCGCTGGCGCTCTGCACCATCCCCGCCGGGACGTCCGCCGCCTGCAGTCGCGCCATCGCCCGGCGACCGTCCTGCGCGGCGGCCCACTCGCCGACGAGTGCATCGAGCGCGTCCTCGTTCGTCTTGCGCGCGTCGAGGGTGGCAAAGCGCGCATCGGTCGCCCAGTCGGCGTGGTCGGCGACGGTCGTGAAGTGCTGCCACTGCTGTTCCGTCTCGCAGCCGAGCACGAGCCAGCGGTCGTCGCCCTGCACCCGGTACGCCCCGTGGGGGGCGGCGAAGGAGACGCGGTTGCCGGCGCGCCGGAACTCGCCGTCGCCGTTGTCGTGCGCGAAGACCGGACAGGACATCGCCGCGACCGACGACTCAAGCTGCGCCATGTCGATCAACTGACCCTCGCCCGTGCGTCGCTGGTGGCGGACGGCCGCGAGCACGCCGATCACGAGGTGCATCGGGTTGACGACGTAGTCCGGGTAGTTCGTGCCTGAGCCGCGGGGCTCGTTGCCATCGAAGCCGGTCATGCCGTTGACGCCGCAGACGGTGCTGAGGATCGCGCCAAAGCCGGTGAACTCCGCGTGGGGGCCGGTCAGCCCCTGCATCGGCTGGTACATGGCCACGATCTTCGGGTTCGCGGCGGAGACCTGCTCCCACGTCATGCCGATTTGGCCGATGGCACGGTTGGTCATGTTCGTGACGAAGACATCGGCCCACTTCACGAGATCGATACCGAGTTCGTGGCCGCGTTCGGTTGTGAGGTCGATCGTGACCGATCGCTTCTCCGAGTTGAAGTTGTTGAAGTAGCCGGAGAGGTTGTAGCCCTCCGCATCGACTGGTCGCGGCGCGCCGACGCGCAGACCATCGACGCGCTTCTCCGTCTCCACCCGCACGACGTCAGCGCCGAGGTTCGCGAGCGCCCGGGTGCCGATCGGCCCCGCACCGAACCACGTAAGGTCGAGCACCTTGAGACCGTCGAGCGGGCGTGCCGCGCCGTTCGCGTTCGCCATCAGACCGCCTCCGCCGCGACCAGCGAAGCCAGTTCGGGCGCGCTCAGCCCGAGTTCGCCGAACACCTCGTCGTTGTGTTCGCCGAGCAGCGGGGCCGGCCGTCGCAACGTCGCGGGCGTGCCTCGGAGCTGCCACGGCGGGCCGGGGTAGCGCAGTGTCGCGTCGCGGCCCGGGTCATCGAGGTCGATCCACCAGTCGCGAGCGGCGAGTTGTTTGCTCGTCGAGATGTCGCGCGGGTCGCTGACCATGCCGACGAGTACGCGCATCTCCTGCCCGGTCTCGTAGACATGCTCTTTCGGCTGACCGCGCAAGAAGTCGCGGACGACGTCATCGACATGCGCGAGCATCGGCAGGATCGTCTTCGCCTGTTCGGGGTCCTGAACCGCCTGCGCGATCGCGACGCGGTTCATCCCCGTCGCGATGAACGATGCGTATGGCTCCTCGTCCAGGTCGCGCAGCCCGTCGTGTTGGCGAATCAGATCGAGCAGTCCGCCGAAGCCGGAGCCGGCGTTGCCACCGGCCATCAGGTAGAGATAGCCATCGGCGGCTTCGTGCAGGCCCACACCGGGCATCACCACTGCCGCATTTCCGGCGGCGGTACTGCCGCGCACGCGGTCGCTGCCGAGGATGTCGGCGAACTGCATCGCGGTCTCCTGCGCCATCGAGAGCGCCTCCTGCATCGAGACCTCGACGAGCTGCCCTTCGCCGCTGAGGTCGCGATGGAGCAGCGCCGCCATCACGCCTGCGGCCGCATCGATCGAGGCGCAGTGGTAGCCCTGCAGGTCGGGAAGCCGCTCCGGCGGGCCGTCCGGGAGACCGGCGAGCGCCATCACGCCGGACATGGCGAGCGCCACGATGTCGGCGTATGCCCATTCCGCACGCGGCCCGGTCAGTCCCCAGCCGGTGACGGACGCGTGAATCACGTCGGGCTTCGCACTGACGAGGTCGTCGTGTGTCAGCCGCAGCGCAGCGGCTTCCTGCGGTCGCCACGAGTCGATCACGACATCGGCGCTTGCGACGAGCCGCAGGAAGAGGTCGCGGCCCCGCTCGCTTGCGACATCGATCGTGACGCCACGCTTGTTCGCGTTGAGCAGCAGAAACTGCAGCCCGTCCTCCGGGGCATCGACATCAGGCAGGAACGGGCCGTAGCTGCGGGCCGCGTCGCCGCTGCGCGGCTCGACCTTGATCACGTCAGCTCCGAGGTCGGCGAGCAGCCGCCCCGCGTAATGCCCGATCGGCCCCGAGACATCGAGGATGCGCAGGTCGTCGAGTGCCCCGACTGCTGAGCTGTTCGCCGCTCCCACCATCGTGTGGATGCCCTGCGTCGCTACGAGCTGACGGACGCGCCGGCGAAGCGGGGCAGTTCGCGCAAGATCGTGGCTGCCTCGTCGACCATCGCCGTGAGCACATCGGCGGCGGGCTGCATTGCCGTCACCATGCCGGAGATCTGGCCGGCCGGGTTCTGCGTCAGTTCTTCCTTGCCCGCCTCCCGCGCCGCCTGCTGCAGCGGTCCGGACATCACGCCCTGTGCGCCCATTGGTAGCGCGGAGATGCCGCTCGCCTCCCACATCTCGATCAGTGGATTCGTGACGTTGCGCATCGTCTTGCCGCTGTAGAGCCGGGTGATGCGCGTGTCCTCCTCGTTCGCATCGATCACGCGGTCCTTCAGCACCTGCGGCAGGTGCGCCTCGTCGGTCGCGAGGAACGCCGTGCCGCACCAGACGCCTTCCGCGCCAAGCGCGAGCGAGGCCGCAAGCCCGCGACCATCGCCGATCCCGCCGGCCGCGAGTACCGGCCGGCCCTCGGCGACATCGACGATCTGCGGGACGAGTGCGAGGGTGCCGATGCGCCCGGTGTGGCCGCCGGCCTCGGTGCCCTGCGCGACGATGATGTCGGCGCCACCATCGCGCACGCGGATCGCGTTCTTCACGTTGCCGACGAGTGCGATCACGGTCGTCCCGTTCTCGTGGAACGCCTCGACGAACGGCGCGGGGTTGCCGAGCCCGGATGCGAAGACCGGCGCCTTCGCGTCGATGATCGCCTGCACCTGCATCTTCGAGAAGCCCTCCGCGCCAAAGGCGGCGCGGCCACGGGGAGGCGTAGGTTCGGTCTCCGGCAGGTCGAACTGGCTTCGCGCCTCGGCCTGGAAGTTGAGGTACTGCTCAGGCAACCCTCCGGCCTCGCGGTCGTCGGAACCGGGCTGTTTGAGATCGCCAACCTGTGCCGTCGCCTGCGGCAGCAGAATGTCGACGCCGAAGGGCTTTGAGGTGAGATCGCGGATGTGGTTGATGCTCTGCGTGATCGTCTCGGGGTCCATCCCCGCTGCACCGAGCACACCGAGCCCGCCGGCCTCGGAGACCGCCGCGACCAGTTCCGGCCGCGCTACCGGGGACATGCCGGCGAGCACCACCGGGTAGTCAATTTCCAGCATCTCGCAGATGCGTGTTTCCAGAGTCGTAGCCATCAGGACCTCCCGGGTTCGCTGCGCGGCGAGTTTGCTCCGGGGCTCGCAGATCGTCAACGCACATCGCGGTCGGTTCGTAGTGACGATCGGGCGATGAAGTGTCGCTCGCTTCACACTCTCACGTTGCCGGGAGGGTTGCCGCTCGATACGCTGATAGCTCTCATTCGACCCCTGCCGTGATCCGGGCAAGGCGGCTGCATTGGCTTCGAACCCCGTTCCCGCGACCGGCGCACCTTCTGGCGGCGCTCCCGGCCGGCCTCCCGGCGGCGGCCCGCCGATGGGCGCGCGCGGCGGCGGGCCGATGGGCGGGATGGGCGGCGGCTCGAACGCGCCATCGATGCGCAAGGCGATGGTCGTCTTCAAGTCGCGTGCCTACACCTACCTCTGGTTCTCGAACCTCGCCGGGTTCACCGGCATGCAGATGCAGATGGTCGCCCGCGGTCTATTGGCGTGGGAGCTGACGGAAAGCTTCGGGGCGGTCGGAGCGATCTCGCTCTCCTTCGGCCTGCCGATGCTCTTTTTCTCGCTGATCGGCGGAGCGGTCGCCGACCGCGTCGACAAGCGAAACCTCGCGCAGCGGACGCAGCTTGGTGTCGGCCTGATCGCGCTCCTGACGGCCGTACTCGTGGCGACCGAGATCATCACCATCGAAATTCTGTTCGGCGTCGGGCTGCTGCAGGGCACGCTCTTCGCCTTCAGCATGCCGGCCCGCACACCGCTGATGGCGGAGGTCGTCGACGACGACCAGTTGATGAGCGCGATCGCGATGGGCAACGCCGCGATGAACGCGACGCGGCTGGTCGGCCCGGCCGTCGCCGGTGCGCTGATCGGCTTCTGGGACATCGAGGCCGCCTACTTCGCGCAGGCGGGGATGTACGCAATCTCCGTGCTGCTCTACTTCGGCGTTCCGAGCCAGGGTGTCCCCGGCGATGGAGGCGGCTTCGGTATGCAGCGCCGACCCGGCGTCTTCCGCGAGATCGGCGAGGGGCTCCGCTACGTCGGCCACGAGAAATCGCTGCTTCTGCTGCTCTTCCTCGGCTTCCTGCTCACGCTGATCGGGATGCCGTACATCATGCTGCTGCCCGGGTTCGTTCAGCAGGGTCTCGGGCGCGGGCCGTCCGACTTCGGCTTGCTGCTCACCGTCTCCGGTGCCGGCGCGCTCGTCGGCTCGCTCTTCGTCGCCTCGCTTGTTGATTTCCCTTGGAAGGGTGCACTGCAGTTCCTGTCCGGCATCGCTGCCGGCGGTGGGCTGATCCTGCTCGGCATCGCATCGAACTCGTTCGGCTTCACGGGAGCGCTCGGTGCGATCGTCGTGCTCGGGCTCGCGTTCACGATGTACCAGACGCTGAACCAGACGATGGTGATGGCAGAGACGAAGCCGGAGTACTACGGGCGCGTGATGAGCATCTACATGCTCACGTTCAGCGCGATGCCGCTGATGGCAGCCCCGCTCGGCATCGTCGCCGACCGCATCGGTGGCGCGGCGAACGTCTTCATGGGCCAGGGTGTGGTAATCATTGCCGCGCTCGTGCTTGTCACGCTGATCAATCCGAGCAGCGTCTTCGGACGTGTGAAGGCACCGGCGATGATGCCGATGATGGGTCGCGGCGGTCCGATGGGTGGCGGAGGCCGGCCGCCGGCGGCCGGCAAGCCAGCCGCAGCAGCGGCGAGCACATCGAACGGATCGACGCCACCCGCACCCGAGCCTGCTGCCGAGGCACCGACGATCGACGTGGCAGTGCCGACACCTGCACCTGAGCCCGCGCTCGCATCGACCGCTTCGCCGGTGGGGTCCGCATCGCGTGAACCGCGCGAGTACATGGCCGGTCCGGTCGCGCCGCCGCTATCGAACGGCGACGCCGCGAGGAATTACATGGGGGACGATCGCGCGGAGGAGACAGCTCCGTCCGCGCCCGCGCAGAACGGTGGCACGTCGAACGGTACGACGGCCGGCGCGAGTGACGCGAATGGCAGCGCTCCGGACGACACCGCAACGGCAGAACGTCCGGCGCACGCCTCCAACGGCCGGGCAGCGCCGCCGCCGGATCCGCAGCACGCTCGTACGCGGCCGGGCGGCGCGCGCGCGGAGGGCGATGGCAGCCGCGCTGAGAGTGACGTCGGTAGTGGCACAGGCGGGAACAACCGCGCAGATGCCGGCAACGCGCGCAACGGGAGCGGCGGCTCCGCTCCGACGTCAGAGCGTGTCGAACTGCCTCGCAAGCCGCGCGCGGGGATGATCGAGCGCACGGCGGTGGCCGCGATCACCGCCACGATGATTGCCGGTGCACTCACGTCGCTGCTCTTCCGGGGCTCGTCTGGGCGTCGCTAGCGCTCTCGCCTGCGCCGCAGGCCGAACGTCGGCTGGATCAATTGTCGAAGTGGAGCGGCATCTCTCCGCGCGTGCGCAGCGCGGTGATCAGCTCGACTGCCAGCGACGGTGGGACGAGCGCGATCTGAGCGAGGCTCGCGATCGGCACCCATCGGATGCCGATCTGGTTCGTGTCCGGGTTGGACGGTTCGCCGGGTTCGCTGCCGTCGCTGAGCGAACATTCGAAGACGGCGGTCAGCTTCTGCACCGGCCCCCAGCGCTCTCCGGCGCGCGCGGGCTCATACTCGCGCAGCATCAGTAGACGGCCGACCTGCACCTCGGCGTCGGTCTCTTCGAGCACCTCGCGGCGCAACGCCTCGCGCAGCGATTCGCCGAGTTCGACGCCGCCGCCCGGCAGGTTGTAGTGCCGCCCGCTGTCGTCCTTGATGTCGACGAGCAGCATGGCGCTGTCACGCACGATCGCTGCTTTGACGCCGACACGGATCCCTGACGGCGTGCCGTGGTCGATCATCGTGTCGAGTCCGCTAGCTCGCGTCGCGGCCAAGCACCGCCATCAGCTCGCGCCACTCCGCGGCCGCCATCCCGCTGGCCTTCTGGTCGATCGCCTCGCCGTCGAGCAGCTTGCGGACGACATCAAGGCCCTTCCCTGAGAGCTGCGCCCCGCCGACCCGGTAGTCGCTGAAAGCGTCGAACGCGATTGGCACCCACTTCTGCACGGTGTCGAGCATCACGTCGGCGTAGGCGCGGATCTCCTGCTGCGCGTGCGCGTCGTTTCGCAGCCAGAGGAAGTGCAGCAGATTGTGAAGATCGATCTTCCAGTACCACTGCGTATAGAAGTTCAGTGAGAGGTTCATGCGCGCCAGTTCGCGGGCGAGAGCGGGCTTCGTGGGGTCGATTTCATTGCCGTCGGCATCCTCGTTCAACAGCTCCTGGTAGTGGCCGTACGAGCGCTCCGCATCTTCGCGCAGCAGTTCCTGTACGCGTGCTGCGTCATCCGCGGACAGCACCTCGCCGCGCCCCTGTCGGTTCACCGTCGACTGCGCCGCGAGCTGCTCGGGCGGCGGGATGTAGAACTCGTTGTCGAGAATCGAGTAGCGCGCCGAGTGTTCGTTGACGCTTGCCGTGCGATGCCGGATCCACTGCCGAGCGACGAAGATCGGCAGCTTCACGTGGTACTTGATCTCGCACATCTCAAAAGGCGTCGTGTGCCAGTTGCGCATCAGGTAGCGGATCAGACCGGCGTCCTGCCGCGACTGCTTCGTGCCGCGACCGTAGGAGACGCGCGCCGCCTGCACGATCGCGGTGTCGTCGCCCATGTAGTCGATCACGCGAACGAAGCCATGGTCGAGCACGGGCATCACGTCGTAGAGGATCGCCTCTAGCGCGGGTACCGTTGCGCGACGCGTCTCGAAGGTCTGATCACGGACGCTATCGACCTCGGACTGTTGAGCGTCAGAGAGGTCGGAAGCGTTGCCGGCAGCGTCTGACTGACCGCGGACTTCAGCTGCCATGGATGTCCCCCTCAAGCTCGCGTGGGAAATGTGACCTGTTCTCTGAGGCCGGTTCAATCGGGAAGATTGATCGCTACTGTAAGCGGCGCTGCGGCGTCTGGCATCAATGCAGGGGCGTCAGTCTAGAGCCTGTTCGCTGGCGAAGCTATCGCGGTGGCGGCCTAGTGCCACTGCCAGCCATCGCGTACAGAGTCGGGAAGGCGGGCTGCCAGCCGCTCGTTCGGGTCCCAGAGCCGGCAGTCGGTCTCCATGTCCTCGAGGAACGGCCCGACGCAGTCCTTCCCATCGCGAATGATGTGTGTGCAGAGCGTGAGAAACGGATTCCCGGACGCTGCTGAGTCGATCGTGCGGCGAAGCCACTGACAGTCGACGGCCATTCGGGTCGATTTTCCACTCATGGCGAGTGAGTGTACACGGGCAGCACCTTGGCATCCCCCCGCACATCTCGCCGCCGCGTCTATGCGCCCGTGGCACTGGTGCGTATGATTGGCGAGACCGCCGGACCAAGCGCGTTCTCCCCCTGAGCGAGCACCGTGTGACACAGGCTGCCCCCGCCACCCAGAGCGCCACCTCTATCCCCCCATCGACCGCTCGACGACCGCGCATCTTCTACGGTTGGTGGATCGTGCTCGGCGCGATCGTGGCGCAGTTCGTAGCGGTTGGCATGCAGGGGCAGGTCTCCGGCATCTTCCTGCGGCCGATGACCGAGGACCTCGGCTGGACTCGCTCTGAGTTCACGATCGCAACCTCGCTCGGGACCGGCGTCACCGGGCTGATCGGCTTCTTCATCGGCGCGTACATCGATCGCGTGGGCGCGCGGCCGTTGATGGTCACCGGCATCACGATCGTCGGCGCAACGCTGATCGCGATCTCCCGCGTGGAAGAGCTCTGGGAGTTCATCGTGCTGCGCGGGATCGCGTTCACGGTCGGTTTCGTGCTGATCGGCAACCTGGTCGTCAACGTCACGGTCTCCAAGTGGTTCGTCGAACGTCGCGGCTGGGCGATCTCAATGGCGTCGCTCGGCGTCTCCGTCGCGGGCATTGCGATGCCGCTGGTGATGGTGCCGGTCGTCGACGCCTACGGCTGGCGCGACGGCTGGGTGATCATGGGCGTTGCCGCGTGGGTGCTGATCTACCCCGTGGCGCTGATCATGCGGCGGCAGCCGGAGGACTACGGCCTGCTCCCGGATGGCAAGGTCGAGGGCGATGTCGACGACGCGGCATCGGTCGCCGCCGCTCGACGCGACTTCGATAACTCGTACACGCGCGGTCAGGCCGTGCGCACGCTCTCGATGTGGCTGCTCGTGATCGCGTTCGGCTTCGCGGCGGTCGGACTGATTTCGATCCTCTTCCACTCGATCCCGTTCCTCACCGACGCCGGGTTCACGCGACGTGACGCGTCGTTCCTCGCTGCCTCGCAGGGAGGCGCGGCGCTAATCTCCAAGTTCGCGTGGGGCTGGGCGATGCAGCGCTTCCACCCACGGGCGCTGGCCGCGCTCTCGTTCCTGATCTCTGGCGGCGCGGCGCTGGCGATGGTGCCGATCGCGCACCTTGGCTCGCGCGACCTGATGTTCGTTGCCTTCGTCACCTGGGGCTGGGGCATCGGCGGGATGATCCCGCTCAGTGAATTCATCTGGGCGTCGTTCTTCGGACGCCGTCACCTCGGGGCGGTGCGCGGCGCGGCACTGCCGGTGACGATCCTCTTCAGCGCGGGTGGACCGCTCTTCGCGGGGGTCTACTTCGACCGCGTCGGCTCGTACGACGGCGCGTTCGTCACGTTCGCCTCGCTGTGGTTCGTCGCGACGCTGTTGATCATGTTCGCGCGGCAGCCGAAGCCGAAGGCCATGCCGCCGCCGGCCGTCGTCACGCCGGACAGCCCCGCCGCCTTCTTCGAGCCGGGCGCGGACATCGACGTGCCGCCGTCCACGCCCGAGCCCGCGGCACCTGCCGTGGCGAACGCAGCGCCAGCGCCGCCTGTGCCTCCTGCGGTGCCTACGGTTGCGTCGCCCGTGCCACCTGCTGTGCCGCCACCGACGTCGCGACCCGAACCCGCTCCCGCGATGGCGGCAGGTGCCGCCGATCAGCCCGCTGGAGATGAACCCGCCGAGGAGCCTGAGGAGATACCCGTGACCGCACCGACGACGGGAAGCCGCACCGTGATCTGGCGTCCGCGCGACTACATGAGCGGCGAGGACGCCGCCGAGCTGGTGCCGGACTACATGAACAAGCAGATCGATGCACCTCAAGAGGCACCCTCCGCGGACGCTGCGCCGGTCGCCTCGACGAACGGTGGGTCCAGCGCGACGGCGGCCGAGCCGCCGCCCGAGCCGCCACTCGAACTGCCGGCCGACAGCGTCATCGCCGCGCCCGCGCCTGAGCCCGAGCCGCGCCCGATGCCCGACTTCGATGAGTTCGACGGTGAAGCCGAACCGGAGCCTGTGCCTGAGCCCGAGCCGGTGCGCGAACGGGTGCGGTCGGCTGAGACCGCATCGCAGTTCCGACCGCCGCCGGGCTGGACGCCACCGCGCAAGTCGCTGCCCGGCGGTGCATCTGATGGCGGGCTGCGGCGCAGTCCCAGCCTCAATCTCGGTAGCGCCTCCCGCGCCCTGCAGAAGCGGCTCCCAGGTGCCGTCAGCTACTACCGACGGGACGGCGTCTCGTCGGCAGTGATGGCGGGCGTCGCGACCTCCGTCGCCGTGACCGCCGCCGCGTGGATGCTGAGCCGTAACGCCAAGCGCTAGCAGTCGGACAGGGTGCCCACCGACAGCAGGCAGATGCAGGGCGAGGTCAGCGAGCGCGAGGACCTGCTCGACGGTCGCGTGCGGCTCGACCTCGATGGCGACGCCGCCGGATGGGTCGTCGTGCTTTCGCTCGGCTGGCGTCGGGGCCGCGAGGGCGTGGCGCTCGACGAGGCCGAATTGACGCTCGAGGACGGCCCCCGCGAGCTGTACGGATCGCTCGAAAGCGGCACGGTCGAGGCGGATGCGGAGACGGGCGCGGCGAACATCGTGGTCACGCTTGCCGTCGACGGCTCGACGGACGACTGGGCGGCGCGGCCGGACCGCGTCAGTTGCTCGCTGGCGATCGGCGGCGAGCAATGGAGCGGCGAACTGCGACTCGGCGGCGAGTAACCGCTGCCGGCGCTCCCGGTGGACGTTGCGCAGCGAGAATCTTGTTCGTCGGCCCGTGGCAGGTAAGGTTGACGTGTTCGCCATCGCTGGTGGACTGGTACTGAACACATCGAAGACCCCGTGCGCTGCAATCAGGCGCGCCGGCAGAACTGAGGAGTACGAGATGGCACAGAGCTGGGATTCCCCGCCGGAGATGACGATCGACGTTGAGAAGAGCTACTCGGCCATCGTCCGCACGGAGCGCGGCGACATCACGATCGGGCTGCGCCCGGACCTCGCGCCGATCACCGTCAACAACTTCGTATTTCTCGCCCGCGAGGGGTTCTACGACGGCGTCACATTCCATCGCGTGATCCCGGGCTTCGTCGCACAGGGTGGCGACCCCACCGGCACCGGTACCGGCGGCCCCGGCTACCAGTTCCAGGACGAGCTGAACGAACTGCCGTTCGATGAGGGCGTGATCGGCATGGCCAACGCCGGCCCGGGCACTAATGGTTCGCAGTTCTATCTGATGGTCGGCGCCGCGCCGCATCTCACCGGCAACTACACCGCCTTCGGCGCGATCACCGAGGGACTCGATGTCGCGCTCTCACTGCGCGAGCGTGACCCCGCATCCGACCGCGAGCCCGGCGACATGATCAACAGCGTCGAGATCGTCGAGGGCTAGACGCCACCAGACGCCGCACGTCGGTCGTTCGCGGCCGGTGTCGGGGTGAGTCGCTAGGACTCGAAGCGCTTAAAGACGGCGCTGGCGTTCTGCCCACCGAGTCCGAATGAGTTCGACATCGCCGTGCTGATGTCCATCTTCCGTGCCTCATTCGGCACGATGTCGAGGTCGCAGTCCGGGTCTGGCGTGACGTAGTTGATCGTCGGCGGTGCCGCCCCGTGCTCGATCGAGAGCACCGTGCTGACGGCCTCGATGCCACCCGCGCCAGCCGCGAGGTGTCCGGTCATCGACTTTGTCGATGAGATCGCGATGCGCTGCGCGCCTTCGGTACCCAGTGCGAGCTTGATCGCCGCCGTCTCCGTGCGGTCGTTGAGCGGGGTGCTCGTGCCGTGTGCGTTGATGTATTCCACAGCCTCGGGCGCGGTGTCCGCATCCCGCAGCGCACGCGTGATCGCCAGCGACTGACCCTCGGCGTCCGGGGCCGCGTCGTCGGTTGCATCGAATGACCAGCCGACGCCCGCCAGCTCCGCGTATATGCGCGCGCCGCGGGCAAGCGCGTCTTCCTCGCGCTCCAGCATCAGCACGCCGGCGCCCTCGCCGAGGATGAAGCCGTCTCGGTCGCGGTCGAAGGGTCGTGACGCGTGCTCCGGGTCGCGGTTGTTCTGCGAAAGTGCGCCCAGCTTGCCCATCGAGGCGAGCGCGAGCTGAGTCACCATCGCTTCCGCGCCACCGGCCAGCAGCGCACGGGCGTGCCCGAGTCGCAGCAGGTTGAGCGCGTGTCCCAGTGCGTCGGTGCCTGACGCGCAGGCGGTATTGATCGTGGTGTTCGGGCCTCGCAGCCCCAGCTCGCGTGCAACGCGTGCGGCGGCCATGTGCTGGCCGTGGCGGGTGATCAACAGCGGGTCGACACGCTTCGCGCCGCGCTCCTTGAGCACGCCCCACGGCTCGCCCATGTTGAAAGCATCGCCGGAACTGGCCATCACCACGCCGACCTCATCGCCCCCATCGCTGTCGAGCGGGTAGCCGCTGTCGGTCATCGCCTGCATCGACGCTGCCGTCGCGAGTTGGACGAAGCGGCCACTGCGGCGCACCGAACGACGGTCGAGATACAGTTCCGGGTCGAAGTTGTCGACCTCGGCTGCGATCTGGACGGGTAGATCGTCGGAATCGGGCAGCGAGACGTGGGCGACGCCGTTGCGGCCTTCGAGCAGGCCGGCCCAGAACGAATCGACGTCGTTGCCGATCGGTGTCACGGCACCGAGGCCGGTGACCACGATGCGAGGGATCGTGCGTTCCATGGCCGTAATGCTACCAGCCTTTGCCGCTACGCAAGGGGCCGACGTGACCCGGGGACGCGACCCCGGGCGGTGCGAGAGGCGAGCCTAGGAAGGGCCGGTGGACAGGTTCTGCAAGAACTCCCGCACGTTGAGCGAGAGTGCGCTCGGCTGGTCGGTCGGCACGGAGTGACCGGCACCCTCGATCAGCGAGACGCGCGAGCCGATGATGCGACGCTGGATGCGTTGGATTGCCTCCGGCGTCAGCATGTCGGTCTCCGCGCCGCGCACGATCATCACCGGGCACTGCACACGGTCGACGCAGTCCCAGAGATCGTTCATCCGTCGCTGGCCGGGGTCGGGCTCCGGGGGGCGCATCCGCGAGTCGCGGAAGGCCCGGTCGAAGTTCCATGCGTAGCTGCCTTCATCGGTGACCGTGACGGAGCCACGGATGCGACGTTCGAGCTGCTCGGTCGTGGAGTCGGGGTAGTACTGGCGGTAGAGGTCCATCACCTCGTCGTGCGTCGCGAACTCGGCTGGGCCGGTGACGAGCCTGCGGATCGTCTCCATGCCGGTGCGCAGCACCTCGGGCGCGGTCTCAATCACAATCAGCGCCGTCACGACGTCCGGGTGCTCGGCGGCGAAGCAGATCGCGTTCGCGCCGCCCATCGCGTGACCGACGAGCGTGACGGTGCGCAGGCCGAGGCCGGAGATCACCGCCTCCAGATCGTCGACCTGGGTAGCGCGGCTGTAGTCGTTGTCCGGCGCTGAGCCGGAGGCACCGTGTCCGCGCTGGTCGAGCGCGATCACGCGGTACTCGCGTGCCAGTTCCTGGCCGACCTCGTCCCAGATCGCCTTCGTCTCGACGAAGCCGTGCAGCAGGATGATCGCGTGCTTCGTGCGCACATCGCCCCACTCCTGGTAGTGGAATTCGATGCCGTTCGCCTTGATCGTCTCTTCGCGTGGTCGGTTTGAACTCGCCATGTTGTCCTCAGGTCGTGCGGCAGCCGTCGGCTGTGACGGGGGGATCGCCGTCGGTGATTAGGGAAGAAAAGCTTATCACGCCTGCCGGTACGCGCCCGGGTGCGTGCGCCGGCGATGGACCGACGTTAGAGCGCCGGAGCTACGGCGTACGCGCGCGGCAGATCCTCGGCGAGCGGGACCCAACCGCGGCCGCCGTCGTGCGAACCCCAGATCTTGTCACCGGCGACCGCGAAGAGCGTCTCTGGGCTGTCCCAGAGACGGGCGACCAGCGGCGCGTGCTCCCACTCGTCTTCGCTCTCGAGCATGATCCGCGTCCACGAGACGCCGCCGTTCGCCGAGCGGAAGAGCGCACCATCGAGGTCGGGCTCACGACGCGCGCAGCCCATCACCAGCGTGTCCGGCGCGCCCGGGATCACAACCACGTTTCCCGCGCGACTGCGGTCGAGGCCGGAGATCGATTGCAGCCACGTGCGACCGGAGTCGTCCGAGCGATAGAAGCCGCTGGCCGTGCTCGCGAAGAGCCGATCGGCGCGCTCCGGGTGCACCCAGAGGCCGCTGACATCGGGGCTGAGCCCGCTCGAACGCTTCTCGAAGTTCTCGAACTGCAGATTCGCGCCGGGATCGGGCGCGCACCAGACTCCGCCACCATCGACGGCGACGTAGAGCGTCTCCTCCGGCCCGTTGTCGGGGAAGCCGACGGCTGAGACCTCAGTGCCCGAGCTGCCGGCGTTCTGCTGGCCCTCGCTGGCGCGCAGCGCGCCGCGGAACGCGCCGAGCTCGTTCGCTTCCTGAGCACCGGGGTAGAGCACGAAGACCGCCGGCGGTGCGCCGCCGATGTATAGCTCGCCGCCGGGCGCGACGCGGACCGAGCGGGCGTCACCCTCCCAGACCTGCGTCCAGTCGTCGGCGTCGCGCCAGCGGGCGATCGCCTTCCACTCATCACTGAGGTGCACCCACACGCCTTCGCCGGGCACGACCGCAGCCGCCAGTCCGTCGCGGTAGTCGACGTCGGAGATGCGGTTGCCGCCGAGGATGCGTTCCGGCTCTTCGCCGGGGATCACTTCCAGCAGGCCATCGTCAGTCGCGATCAGGATGCCGGGCATCGTCAGTGCTCCATTGCGGTCAAGGGTCCGCGCTTCGCTTCTCGCGTCAGTTGTCCTGGCGCTCTCGTATCGCTGTCACCAGCAGAGGCAGCACCTCGCCGGACGCTCCCCGCAGCACTTCCGTGGCGATTTCCGTCAGTGGTGTTGGCTCAGGGTTCACTTCAATTAACGGCAAGCCGCGCTGGACTGCAATCATCGGGTACTGCGCCGCCGGGTAGACGACCGCTGAGGTGCCGATCGACATGAAGGCATCGGCCTGCATCGTCTCGTCTTCAGACCGGTGCAGCGCTGACGGCGGGATCGGCTCGCCGAACATCACCGTGTCGCCTTTGACGATGCCGTCGCAGCCCGGCTGCGTGCAGCGCGGCGGCAGCGCCGCCTCGTCGACCGGGAACTCTTCGCGCGGCCAGCGGGTCTCGCAGCCGACGCAGCGCATCCAGTGTCGGTTGCCGTGGATCTCCGTCAGCGACTGCTGCCCGGCGCGGCGGTGCAGGTCGTCGATGTTCTGCGAGATCACGTGGGCGACTGCGCCGATCTTCTCAAGCTCGGCGAGCGCGAGGTGTCCGGCGTTCGGTGCCGCGACGTCGAGCGCCGCGCCGAAGCCGCTGTCCTGCGAGCGCTGCTGCTCAAGGCGGCGCTCCCACCAGCGCTTCGGGTCGTCGCGGAATCCGTCGTACTGGTTCAGCGGCGGCTCGCCCTGCGTGGTCCATAGTCCACCCTTGCCGCGGAAGGTCGGGACACCGGACTCCTTCGACATGCCCGCGCCCGAGAGCACCACCGTGTGCGACGCCTGGTGGAGCAGGTCGGCAGACCGCTGCAGGGCCTCCATGTCGAGAGCGTCGAGGTCGCGTTCGTCAGTCACGGCGCCATCCTACGCGCGCGTCACCGAGGCGGACAGCCTGACGAACGTGGCATCAGTGGTGATCACCGTCACCGGGCGATCGGCGAACCGTCGATACGATCGTTTCACCACCGCGCGAAAGGGATCCCGTTTCGATGACACGACGTGAGATCACCGTCTACCCGATCACCGGTCGCCAGCTCTTCTTCCGCGTGCCACACGCCTGGTGCGAGGAGTGCGATCTAACGATTCGGCTCGTGCGCGAGGTGGCCGAGGACATCGGCGACATCGAGGTACGCGTGAAGCCGTGGTTCAACCATCTCTTCGACGCGTTGAAGCGCGGTGGGTGGCATGCACCGGTCGTGACGATCGACGGCAAGGTGGCGTTCCAGGGCGTCATCCCGGACGAGGCGGAGCTGCGAAGCGCCCTCGGTGCGACGGTGCAGTCATGAGCCCGCGACGCTGGTTCGTCGGTGCCGCGCTGCTGACGTCGGCGCTTGCCGTCGCATGTGGGGGAGACGCTGATGTCGAATCGACTTCCACTACCGCGCCGGCCGCGGCGCAGTCTGCCACGCCCGCTGGTGACAGCAGCGCATCGCAGCCATCGACGACCACACTCGCGCCGACGCGCACGGCGACCCCGGTGATCGATTACTCCGACCCGCGACGGCCGCTGACCGATCTCGAGGATCAGATCGCGCGGGCGCTGAGTAGCCGAGGCTGGGAGACTGACTTTGGTGCCCGCATCGCTCCGCTTGATGAGCTGATGAGCGGCGGGCCAGGTCGAGACGGCATTCCGCCGATTGACGAGCCGAAGTTCGTCAGCCAGGCCACGGCGGATGGCTTCCTCGACGCGAGTGAGCCCGTGATCTCGCTTGAGGTGAACGGTGAGGCCCGCGCCTACCCGATCCAGGTCCTGATCTGGCACGAGATCGTCAATGACACCCTTGGTGGGGTGCCGGTCACCGTCACGTTCTGTCCGCTCTGCAACACCGCGATCACGTTCGACCGGCGCGTCGATGGCGACGAGCGCACGTTCGGGGTGAGCGGGTTGCTCCGCAACAGCGACCTCGTGATGTGGGATCGCACGAATCAGTCGCTCTGGCAGCAGATCACGGGCGAGGCGATCGTCGGCACTGACATCGGCACCGTGCTGACCTTCCTGCCGTCGCAGATCGTCTCGTGGGCGGAGTTCCGCGAGGCCCACCCGGACGCCGACGTGCTCTCGCGCGAGACCGGGTTCACCCGCCGCTACGGCGAGAATCCGTACTCGGGGTACGACCGCATCGGCTGGCTGACGTACTTCCCGCTGAACGATTCAGACGGTCGACTGGACACGAAGGAGCGCGTGCTCACCGTCGAGATCGACGGCGAAGCAATCGCCTTCCCGTTCGAACTGCTGACGGAGCAGGTTGTGATGGAGGTCGAGCTCGCAGGCCAGCCCGTCGTCGCGTTCTGGCAGTCAGGTGCGCTCTCGGCGCTCGACGCGCAGTTCATCATCGGCAGCCGCAACGTCGGCTCGGCGGGCGCGTTCTCGCCTTTCATCGATGGCGAGCGCGTGAGCTTCGAGCAGCGCGACGGGCAGATCGTCGACGTGGCGACAGGCAGCGTCTGGAGCGTGCTTGGTCGGGCGACATCGGGCGAGTTGAACGGGACGGCGCTGGAGCCGGTGGTCTCCGGTAACCACTTCTGGTTCTCGTGGTCGATCTTCCGGCCAGACACAAAGATCATCAAAGCTCCCGCAGACGGCTAACGCTTCCTTGATGCATGCGCGGGGTGTGCCGCCGACAATGAACGCAGGGTCAGCGGGATGCGCTGATTCCGGAGGTCGACATGGCGGACTCAGCTACGACGTCCCGCATGCAGAGCCGGCTCGTCCGCTACTCGATCGTCGCTCTGCTCGTCGCGGTGATCGGCGGGCTGCTGGTGCAGCGGGAACTGCTGTCCGACGGAGACGCTGACTCTCTCACCCTCTCCTCGCTTGGCCTGCTGGACGACCAGTCGGTCGCGATCGGCGAGCCGGCGCCGGACTTCGTGGTGCGGACGGTCGGCGGAGACCTCGTTCGGCTCTCCGATCTCCGCGGCAAGACGGTCGTACTGAACTTCTGGGCGACCTGGTGCCCGCCGTGCAGGGCGGAGATGCCCGACTTCCAGGAGACATTCGAGGCGCGTGAGGCGGCTGACGACTTCGCGATCCTTGCCGTCGACAAGCTCGTCGAGGACGTGGAGAGCGCAGTCGTCGAGTTCGTCGACGAGTTCGGTCTGACGTTCCTCGTTGGCTTCGACGAGAGCGACGAGATCGTGGAGCGCTACGGCGTGCGCGGGCTGCCGTCGACGTTCTTCATCGATCGCGAAGGGATCCTGCGTGCCCGCACGCTCGGCCCGGTCTTCGGCAACCTGCTGCCGGACGGGATCGCCGAGGCTGACCGGGCAGGCGAGGGCGGCTCCTAGATAGCCCCGGCTGGCATCCCCCAGAGCCGCCGCCTGTTGGCATCGCGCGGCTCGATCATGTAGTGATACCGCCCATGCGGGTACTGGAACTGAGTGACCGCGAGGAGGCAGCCGCGTTCTGCGGCAAGCTCTTCGCCCGGTGGGGCGCGGAAGTGATCCGCGTCGAGTCGCCCGATCGCGCGCCACCGACCGAAGCGCTCGACCGCTACCTGAACGGTGGCAAGCGACGCGTCGCGCTCGACTATCGCGATGCCGAGCAACGCGAGACGCTCGACCGCCTCGCCGCCACCTGCGATGTGATGATCACCGACGCCTCGGCGCACGACGTGGAGCGCTTCGACCTCATGCAGCTCGGTGCGGCGAGTGGTCACATCGTGCGCACCAGCATCACGCCGTTCGGCCTCTCCGGGCCCTACCGCGACTGGCAGGCGACGGCATCGACGCTGCTCGCGCTCGGTGGCTACACGTGGCTGCACGGCGACATCGGGCGCACGCCGCTGACGATGCCCGGCAACTACCCGTACTACCAGACGGGCTCGTATGCTTACGTCGCTGCACTCTCCTCGCAGCTTCGCGCTCGCGCCAACCCCGACGCGGGGCCGACGAACATCGAGGTCAGCGTGCTCGAGGCGCTGGGCAGCCTGCACCAGTTCACGTTCGAGACCTTCACCTACGGCGGCCGCATCCGCAGCCGCCACGGCAACCGCTGGGAGAACCTGCACCCGACGACGTTGCTGCCGTGCGCCGATGGCTGGTGGTCGGTGAACGTGCTCGACCAGTTCTGGGAGCCGTTCGCGATGATGATCGATCGCCCCGACGTGATCAATGATCCTCGGTTCGCGACGAACGCCGACCGTCTGCTGCACGCGGATGAGCTGGACGAGATCATCATCGAGGCCGTGCGCGACTGGCCGATGAAGCGCGTGCTCAAGGACGGGCAAGAGACGTGGCGCGTGCCCGTCGGCTACATGATGTCGACGCAGGACGCGCTGGACGACCCGCACATGAACGAGCGCGGCTTCTGGCGATCTGCGGACGACGGGCCGCGCACTGCCGGCTCGCCCTTCCTCTTCATCGGCGAAGAGCCGCCAGCGGAGCGCGCTCCGTCTGCCATCGGCGCGCATACCGCCGAGGTGCTCAGCGAACTGCCCGACGCGCCGGCCGGCACCTCGACGGCTGCAGCGCCGGCAGCTGCGCTGACCTCGGGTGCGATGCGACCGCTGGAAGGCGTGCGCGTCGTCGATCTCACGCGTATCTGGTCGGGACCGCTCGGCGCGCGGATGCTCGGCGATCTCGGCGCGGAGGTCGTGAAGATCGAGGCGCACACGAACCGGGGCCCGGCGGTCGTCCCCGGTGTGCGGGCCGGGCTCTTCCCCGATGGCGACCCCGGCGAGCGGCCGTGGAACCGGCAGGGCCTCTTCAACAAGCTCAATCGCAACAAGCAGAGCGTCGCGCTCGACCTCAAGTCCGAGCGGGGGCGGGAGCTGTTCCTTCAGCTCGTCGCCGAGGCGGACATTGTGATCGAGAACTTCAGCGCGCGAGCGATGCCGAGCCTCGGTCTCGGCTACGAGCAGCTGCGCACGGTGAACGACGGGATCATCTACGTCGCGATGCCCGCGTTCGGCCTGACCGGGCCGTATCGCGACTACGTCGGTCTCGGCCCCAGCATCGAGCCGCTGATCGGCCTGACCGCGCTGATGGGCTACTCCGAGGATGAGCCCCGCGTCACGGCGAAGGCGCTGACCGACGCGATCTCCGGCGTCGTCGCGGCGTCTGCCGCGGTGACGGCACTCGATCGACGCGAGCAGACGGGGCAGGGCGCGTTCATCGATCTCTCGCAGCACGAGGCTGGTGTGACGATGCTCGGCGAGTACTTCATCGACCGCCAGGTGAGCGGCGTCGAGCCGCCGCGCGAGGGCAACTGGCATCCCGAGGCCACGCCGCACGGCGTCTTCCGCTGCGCCGGCGACGACGATTGGATCGCGCTCTCCGTCGGTAGCGAGGCGCAATGGCTCGCGCTCGCCGAGTCCGCCGGGGCCGCGTGGCCGTCGGACGCTCGCTTCGCGACGGCAGAGGCGCGCCGGGAGCATCGCGCGGCGCTGAACGAGACGATCGAGCGCTGGACGGCGACACGCGACAAGTTCGAGCTGATGCGCACGCTTCAGGCCGCCGGGATTGCCGCAGGCGTCGTACACACAGCGCCGGAGGTGCTGGCCGACCCTCACCTCGACGACCGCGGCTACTGGGTGCATCTCGACGACGTCGACGCCGGACGCCAGCGCTACGACGGCTCACCGCTGATCTTCAACGGCGAGCGCGGCTACGACGGCTGGGCGCCGGCACCGACGCTGGGCGGGCAGAACGAGAGCGTTCTGCGCGACCTGCTCGGCGTTGATGCGGACGACTTTGCGGCGCTACACGAGCAGGGCGTGATTGCTGATCGACCGCCGGGCTAGGGGAGTAGTCAGCTTGCATCGGTAGCTTGACCGGCCTAGGCGCGGGCGGGCAGTGTTGCCGCACGATTGATTTCGACACGACCACGAACGGGATAGGCGAGGGACAACGACGATGGATGTGAACGCTGAATGGCCGGGGAAGATCGCTGAATTCGCGGTCGCAGTTGGTGACACCGTCGAGGCCGAGCAGGAACTGCTCACGCTCGAGTCGATGAAGATGCTCACCCCGGTTGTCTCACCGGCGGCCGGCACGGTCGCCGAGATCGTCGTGGCCGTCGACGAATACGTCGAGGAAGGCCAGACGCTGCTGCGGCTCGATACGTAACAGGCAGGCGCGGGGCGAGCGACAGCGCGCGGGTCGCGCAGGCGGGGGACGCACATGACGTGGCAACAGGAGATCGACGAACTCGAACAGCGCAGGCAGCTTGCCTACGAGCTTGGCGGCGAGGAGCGCGTTGACCTGCACCACGAGCGCGGGCGCTACACGATCCGCGAGCGGCTCGAAATGATCGTCGACGAAGGCTCATTCCGCGAGCGCGGCGTGCTCGCCGGGCGCGCGGAGTACGAGGACGGCGAACTCAAGAACTTCGCGCCGTCGAACTACGTGATGGGCACGGCGAAGATCGACGGCCGCACGCTCGTAGTCGGTGGCGATGACTTCACGGTGCGCGGCGGTGCTGCCGATGGCGCCGTCGGCGGCAAGAGCGGCCACGCGGAGCGGATGGCGCGCGAGCTGCGCGTCCCGATTATCCGGCTCGTCGATGGCACCGGCGGCGGTG
This sequence comes from Dehalococcoidia bacterium, assembly GCA_036013055.1. GTDB lineage: Bacteria > Chloroflexota > Dehalococcoidia > UBA2979 > UBA2979 > SHYR01. The sequence continues at coordinate 163,667 of DASCQM010000006.1, forward strand.
GCAGCGTGCGCACGATCGAGAACATTGGCCGCACCTACATCCCCGGCAATCCCTCGTGGGACACACTGGTCGGGATGCTGGCCGAGGTGCCGGTCGTGGCGGCCGCGATGGGCTCCGTCGCCGGCATCGGCGCGGCGCGCGTCGCCGCATCGCACTTCTCGGTGATGGTCAAGGGCAAGTCGCAGGTCTTCATCGCTGGCCCGGTCGTCGTCGAACGCGGCGTGGGTGCGGAGATGAACGAGGATCGGCAAGCCGGCAACGAGGCGCTCGGCGGTTCGCACATCCAGGTGCACCAGGCCGGGGCGGTCGACAACGAGGCCGAGGACGAGGAGGACGCGTTCCACCAGATCAAGGCGTTCCTCTCCTACCTGCCGGACAACGCGTGGGGCATCCCGCCCGTCGTCCCGACCGACGACCCGGCGGATCGCCGCGACGAGGAGCTGCTCTCGATCATGCCGCGTGACCGGCGGCGACCGTACGACGTGCGCGAGCTGCTCGGTCACGTCCTCGATCGCGACAGTTTCTTCGAGATGACGCGCCACTTCGGCCCGGGACAGGTCACCGCCTTCGGGCGCATCAACGGGCACCCGGTCGGCGTGCTGGCGAATGACCCGAAGATGGCCGGTGGCGGACTGGACGCGGACGGCTCAGACAAGATGACGAAGTTCGTCGATCTCTGCGACGCCTTCAACGTGCCGATCATCAACTTCGTCGACCAGCCCGGCTTCATGCTCGGCGTCGCGTCGGAGGCGGCGGGCACGATCAAGCGCGGCGTGCGTGCGCTGTCGGCGGTCTACCAGGCGGTTGTGCCGTGGGCCACGGTCGTCGTGCGTCGCGCCTATGGCGTCGCCGGCGCGGGCCACCAGAATCACTCGCGCTGGAACTACCGCATCGCGTGGCCGTCCGGCGACTGGGGTTCGCTCCCGATCGAGGGCGGCGTGATGGCCGCGTACCGACGCGACATCGAAGCCGCCGACGACCCCGAGGCGTACCGCACGGAGCTCGAAGAGAAGCTGAACGACCTGCGATCACCGTTCCGCACGGCGGAGGCGTTCAACATCGAGGAGATCATCGACCCGCGTGAGACGCGCGAGCTGCTGAGCGAGTGGGTGGAGCTGGCGTACAGATCGCTGCACACGATCGCGGGGCCGAAGACGCGAGGGACGCGCCCCTAGCCGGGAGCAGACCGCCCTCGTTAGAGCCCGAGCCTGCGGCGGACCAGCCAGTCCCGCACGGCCGTCGGTACCCACCGCGCGAAGAGCGCCTGCCGCTTCGCGTCCTTGCCGACGAGGTAGCGCGTCTTCGGATATTTCGCGGTGAGCGCGTGGACGACGGCCTTCACCACTTCGTCAGCGTCGATCGCGTTCGTTTCCGCGCGGTCGATCCACCCGCCGACGCGGTCCAGCGCATCGCCGTAGAGCGCGAGTGCCTCTTCGGACAGGTCGTCCGGGAGTTGCGCGGCGCTGTCGCGCGCCTTGCCCCAGATCGGCGTCTCGATGCGGCCCGGCTCGACGATCGCGACCTTGATCTCCCACGGCGTCAGCTCGATGCGCAGTGAGTCGGTGAACGCCTCCAGCGCGAACTTCGACGCTGAGTAGGGCCCGACGTACGGAGCGGCGACGCGACCGGCGATCGAGCCCATGTTCACGATGCGGCCCTTCACCTTGCGCAGATGCGGGATGAAGGCCTGCGAGACGGCGACCTGGCCGAAGAAGTTGACCTCGAGCTGCTCGCGGATGCGCTCCATCGGCAGCACCTCGTACGGGCCGCCGATGCCGATGCCGGCGTTGTTCACCAACCCAACGACCACATACCCCGCCTGTGCCACGACGCGCTCCGCCTCGTCGATCGAGTGCTGCTGTGTGACATCGATGTAGAGCGGTTCGAGCCCGTTCGACGCCGCAGCGCGCAGCGCCTCGCCGTCTTCCTCGCGGCGCGCGCCAGCGAGGACGTGGAAGCCCATGCGGTCGAGCCGCAGCGCGATCGCCTTGCCGATGCCGCTGGAGGCGCCGGTGACGACCACCGCGCCTCGAATCATCGTCTGAGCCATCGACGGGTCCCCCTCAGAGACGGATCGGTCAGATCGCTCCCGCCTCCCGCAGGGTCTCGATCTCTGGCCAACCGTAGCCAGCCTCTTGCAGTATCTCTTCAGTGTGTTGCCCCAGCTCTGGGCCGCCGCCCTGGATGCGAGGCGGCGTCGCGCTCATCTGCACGGGCGGGCCCGGCACGCGCATCTTGCCGAGGTTCGGCGTTTCGATCTCCTGGATATAGCCGTTCGCCGCGAACTGCGGGTGGTCCGCGACGCCCGCGTAGTCGAGCACGGGCGCGTGCGGGACATCGTGCTCAAAGAGACGGTCGAGCCACTCGTCGCGTGGCCGCTCGGCGAAGACCGCCTCTAGCACCTCGACCAGCGCAAGCTTGTTGTCGAAGCGCCCGAAGGGCTCAGCGAACCGTTCGTCCTCGCGCAGGTCGGGCCGTTCGATGGCGTCGCACATGCGCTCCCACATCGCCTGCGTGTTCGCGGCGATCGCCACGTATCCGCCGTCGGCGCTGCGGTAGTGCGTATACGTCGCCGAGCGGCGGAACTCGAAGCCCGGCTGTCTGCCGGTGCGCAGGAAGCGCGTCAGTGTCATCGATTGCAGCGCCGTCATCGACCCGATCAGCGAGACGTCGACGTGCTGACCTTCGCCGCTCTGCTCGCGCACGAAAAGCGCGCTGGCGACGCCGAAGGCGAGCGTCATCGCGCCGATCTGGTCGGCGAAGCCGCCGATCAGCGCGTGCGGCTCCTCGTCCGGGCCGCCGCCTTGTTCGGACATGATCCCGCTCAGCGCCTGTCCGACGTGGTCGTACCCCGGGCGCTGCGCCCACGGCCCCTCGCGACCCCACGCCGACGCCGAGGCGAGGATGATGTTCGGCCGCAGCTCCTTGAGCTGCTCGTAGCCCAGTCCCCAGCGCTCCATCACGCCGGGTCGGAAGTTCTCCAGCACCACGTCGCAGAGCGGTACGAGGCGGCGCACGACCTCGATCGCCTCTGGCGTGCGCATGTTGAGGGTGATGCTCTTCTTGCCGCGGTTGTGTGCCTCGAAGTAGGCGCTGAAGCCGTCCGGCTGCAGGCCGTTCGCGCGTCCCGGTTCGCCGCCCGGCTCCTCGATCTTGATCACCTCCGCGCCCATGTCCGAGAGCAGCACGGTCGCGAACGGCCCCTGCTGGTAGCGCGAGAAGTCGAGAATGCGGACGCCGGTGAGCGCCGAGAGGGACAGGGCATCGTTGCTCACGGCGTGACCACCGCGTCGGGCGAGTAGCGGTGCTCCCACATCGGCTGCCACGCCCACGGCAGCGAGATCGTCTCTGCGAGGGGGACGCCGTTTGCGAGGTGCTCGAGGCAGTCCTGCGTCGCACGGTGGCCGACGATCACGATGCGCTGGCTTTCGCGGGTGGCTGCGATCTCGTCGAGCAGGCTGCGCATGCCGGCGGCGATTTGTGCGTAGCTCTCGCCGCCGGGGAAGGGGACGTCGATATGTTGCGGTCGCGCCGCCGCGATCTCCTCGCTCGGCCGTCCCGTCAGCTCGCCGTAGTCGCACTCGCGCAGGCGGACATCCTCGATCAGTGGCACGTCGCGGTCACCGAAGGCGATCCTCACGGTCTCGCTCGCGCGCTGCAGGTCAGACGAGAACACGGCGTCGATCGGTTGCCCGGCGAAGTCGTCGCGTCGCTGCGCGGCCTGCTCGCGACCAGTCGCGGAGAGCGCGACGTCGAAGTGGCCCGAGGCGATCCCGGCCTCGTTGTCGAGGCTCGTCGCATGCGTCACGAAGGTGAACTGAACAGCCATCGCCTAAACTCCCGCTGCACATTACGATGCGCGAGGTTGTGACGAACAGACAAGCACCAGATCGCGCTGCCGGTTCCGGCGCGTGGTAGCGAAATGAGGGCCAGATGGGACAGATCACCGGCGCGGAGATCATCGCGCGCTCACTGAAGGAACAGGGTGTCGAGGCAATGTACGGGGTGGTTGGCATCCCGGTTGCCGGCATCGCTGCGGCAGCAAACAAGATCGGGCTGCGCTACGTCGGCATGCGACACGAGATGCCCGCCACGTACGCGGCGCAGGCGACGTCGTACCTCACGGGTCGCCTCGGTGCCTCGCTGGTCGTCTCCGGACCGGGTGCGCTGAACGCCACCGCCGCATTCGCGAACGCGTGGTCGAACCGCTGGCCGATGATCATGCTCGGCGGGGCGGGTGAGACCAGCCGCGTAGGCATGGGCGACTTCCAGGAAGCGGACCTGCTGACGCCGGTGCTGCCGTTCGCGAAGTTCGCCCGCAGCGTGCAGTCGATCGACCGGCTGCCGATCTACATCGCCGAGGCCGCGCGCAAGTCGTTGCACGGCACACCCGGCCCCTCGTACCTCGATCTGCCGGGCGACATGATCTCCGGCAGCATCGATGAGGACGACGTGCAGTGGGCGGCCCGCGTGCCCGACGCACCGCGTCCGGCGGCCGACCCGGAGTCGGTGCTCGCCGCGCTTGCCGCACTGAAGACCGCCGAGTCGCCGCTGGTGATCATCGGCAAGGGCGTCGCGTGGTCGCGCGCCGAGGAAGAGGCGCGCCGCTTCGTCGAGGAGACGGGACTGCCGTACCTCGCAATGCCGATGGCGGGCGGCATCCTGCCGGACACGCACGACCAGTCCGCTGCCGCGGCCCGCACCTACGCGTTGCAGAACGCGGACATGGTCGTACTGCTCGGCGCACGCCTGAACTGGATGCTCCACTACGGCATGCCGCCGCGCTTCCGCGAGGATCTGCGCGTCGTCCAGCTCGACATTAACAGCGAGGAGATCGGCGTCAACGTCCCGGCCGAGGTCGGACTCGTTGGTGACGCGAAGGCGACGATCGGCAAGCTGCTCGATGCGCTCGACGCCGACCCGTGGAGCTTCCCCGACGACTCCGAGTGGACGCAGGCCGTGAAGGCCGAAGCTGGTCGCAACGCTGAGTCCGTGGAAGGCATGATGGCGGACGATTCCGTCCCGATGGGCTACTACCGCGGTCTCTCCGAGATCAAGGACGCGATGCCGGACGATGCGATCGTGGTCGCCGAGGGCGCGAGCACGATGGACATCAGCCGTCAGGTCTTCAAAAGCATGAACCCCCGCAGTCGCCTCGATGCCGGTAGTTTCGGGTCAATGGGCCTCGGGCACGGCTTCGCGATTGCCGCGCAGGTCACCAACCCCGGCAAGAAGGTGATCGCGCTGCAGGGCGACGCCGCCTTCGGGTTCGCGGGCATGGAGGTCGAAGTCGCCGTTCGCCAGAAGCTGCCGATCACGTGGGTTGTCTTCGTGAACAACGGTATCGGTGGGCAGGACGTCGACGATGACACCGCGATGAACGTTCCGGGCGCATTTGTCCCGAACGCACGCTACGACAAGGTGATCGAGGCCTTTGGCGGCCATGGCTACCACGTCGAGACGCCCGACGAGCTTGCAGCCGCGCTCAAGGACGCGATCGCGAGTGACGAGACGTCACTGATCAACGTCGCGCTCGACCCTCAGGCATCGCGCAAGCCGCAGAAGTTCGCCTGGCTCACCCGCTAGGACGACCCCGCTGGGGCGGCGCAACAAGCGTTCAGAGAGGCCACCCAACTGGGTGGCCTCTCTCGTTGGTTAGCGGTCCGCTTCCTGCTCCAGCGCATCAAGCCGGCGCAGCAGGGTGCCCGCACCTTCGACGTTCGCGCCGAGCGCCTTCACTCGTTCGCGCAGCGCGCGGTCCGACGTCACGACGAGCATCGCCTCCGGCGCGTCAGCGTCGCGCACCAGTTCGACGATGCGGTCATCGGCGGCGTCGGGTCCCCGACGGCTCGCGTACAGCACCATGACGCCGTCGTGTTCGCCCTCGGGCAGCGATCGGCTCGGGCGGCCGTCGAGGACCGCCGTCACCTCGTCGTCGCTCGTCGCGGCCAGTTGCTGCAGGCGGTCGAGCAGCCGTTGTGCCGCGCCCTCGCGATCACGCCACCAGCCGTCGGGACGGGAGCCGATCACGTTCATCGCGTCGACGATCAGGTGCGTGTGTCGTGCTGAGTGGGGCAGGGGCGGTTACCTCTCGTCGATTGGGTGGGTGAGCCATTGCGGGTCTCGGTCGCCGCATTCTCGATCACTGTATGATGCGCGCGATATCACCCGGGGCACCCCCGCAGCGACAGGAACGAACGATGGTTGAGTTCGCCGACACGAAGGACGAAGCAGCATTCCGCAGCGACGTGCGCGAGTTCATCGAGGCCAACGCGCCCCAGCGCGACGGCGAGGGCTTCGGCTTCGGCGGCGGCGGCATGACCCCGGCGGTCCGCAAGGCCTTCGAGGCGTGGCGCGACGCGCTCGTGGAGCGCGGCTGGATCGCCCCGCATTGGCCGGAGGAGTGGGGCGGCGCGGGCCTGACCGTGAAGGAGCAGTTCATCCTCAACGAGGAGCTGGCGGAGGCTGGCACGGGCAACGTCGGAGGATTCGGCGTGATGATGCTCGGCCCAACGCTGATCGTGCATGGCACGGAGGAGCAGAAGGAGGAGCACCTCTCGAAGATCCTCCGCGGTGAGGTGAGCTGGTGCCAAGGCTGGTCGGAGCCGGGATCGGGGTCTGACCTCGCCTCGCTGCAGACGCGCGCGGTGCGCGACGGTGACGAGTTCGTGATCAACGGCCAGAAGATCTGGACCAGCGGCGCGCAGATCGCCGACTCCATGTACATGCTCGCGCGCACCGATCCGGACGCGCCGAAGCACCGCGGCATCTCCTTCTTCATGTTCAGCATGAAGTCGGAGGGAGTTTCCGTGCGCCCGCTGGAACAGATGTCCGGCGCCCGCGGATTCAACGAGGTCTTTTTCGAGGACGTCCGTGTCTCAGCCGCGAACATGGTCGGCGACGAGAATCGTGGCTGGTACGTCGGCGCAACGCTGATGGACTACGAGCGCTCCGGCATCGGCAACTCGGTCGGCACGCAGCGACGCCTGAACCGCCTGCTGACGGCGGCGAAGGAGCTGCCGGGGGAGCAGTCGATGCTCGACCGCAACAACCACATCCGGCTCACGTTCGCCGATCGTTTCGTCGATGCCGCGGTCGCACTGCTGTTCTCAAAGCGCATCACGACGATGCAGAGCCATGGCCAGATCCCGAATTACGAGGCGTCGGCGGCGAAGCTCTTCTCGTCGGAGATGGGCCAGAAGATCGCGTCGCTGAACATCAAGCTCTTCGGCCTCTACGGCAACATGGCCGACAAGGAGCGCGAGGAAGCGCAGAAGGGGGCCGCAGCGCGCGGCTACCTGCAGGCGGTCTCATCGACGATCGCCGGTGGCACGTCCGAGATTCAGCGCAACATCATCGCCACGCGTGGGCTCGGCCTGCCGCGAGGGTGATCGCCTGATTCGACGGTCGAGAGACTTCCACGAGGGCGCCCAGAGGCGCCTTCGTCATATCCGACAGGCTGTGCGCCGGATACATCCCTCGCCACCGGCGGTTCGTATCTTCTGCTGAGGACGCACCGGGATGGGGACCCTGATGCAGCTCATTCAGTCGATGGTGCACGGGCACCGTCGTTCGTTCGTTGTCTTTGCCTCGCTGGGGCTGCTGATCGCCGCCTGTGGCGGTGACAGCGATCAACCTGCTGAGCCCGTCGCTGCCGCAACCGCCGCTGCAGTAGCGACGGGCGCCCCGGCAACGGCTTCGCCGACCGCGACGGCCGCGCCGACCACGGTCGCGACGCCGTCGCCACCAGCGACGGCCGCACCGACATCGACTGTCGCGCCGACTGCTGCCCCGACGTCCACTGCCGCGCCAACCGCGGCCCCACCATCGACCGCCACGCCGGCACCGACCGCTGCGTCCACCGTCGCTCCGACCGCCGCACCGACTGAGGCAGCCACAGCGGCGCCGACGGCCGCGCCGACGCAGGCAGCGGTCGGCGCTGCCACGGTACAACAGCACGAGACCGACATCGCGGGCTTCGCATTTGCCTCAGAGCTACGCATCGCCGTTGGCGATGGCGTGACGTGGACGAACCGGGACGGTGCCCCGCACACAGTGACTGCGGACGACGACTCCGTGCGGTCGGGATTCCTGGAGCAGGGCGGATCGGTGCAGCTCGTCTTCGGTCAGGCGGGGACGTTCAGCTACTTCTGCAGCGTCCATCCGACGACGATGAGCGGCCTCGTGATCGTCGGCGATGGCGCGGGCATTGCGACGCCCGCGCTTGGGGCGGTCGCAGCGGGCACCACCAGCGACATCGACTACTAGCCGCCGGGCGCTCACGCGCTAGGGCGAGAGTTCGACGATCCCCTCGGAGCCATCGACGGTGATCGTCTGGCCGTCGCGGATCGATTTCGTGCCCTCGCGCGTCTGAATGACTGCCGGAATGCGGTACTCGCGGGCGACAAGCGCGGCGTGCTGGAAGACCTCGCCCTCATCGAGCACGATCCCACCGAGCAGCGAGAGGATCGGCGTCCAGTCTTGCCCGGCGTTCTTCGCGACGAGGATGTCGCCGGGTTCGACCTCGGGGCGGTTGCCATCCATCGCGTAGACCCGCGCGAGGCCCGCGTGGCGGCCGCGTGACGCGGCGGTGCCGCGCAGGATCGAGCCGTCGAGTCCGGCGCTGTCGCCGTCGGCAGAGCTCTGCGGACCGAGCAGCCCCGCGCCCGCCGGTGGAGCAATGCCGAGGCTGCGGGGCGGGCTGTATGTCGACTGGTGGTCGAGCAGCGCCTTACGTTCCGCAACTGCCGCTCGCAACTCTCGGTCGTCCGACCCGTCTGCGATCGCACGAAGCTCGTCGAGCGAGAGGTGCATGGCGTCGTCGGGCGCGTCCAGGCGCCCGTCACGCACGAGCGCCTGCCCCATCCACCAGATCGCCTCGCGCATCACGCCGCTGACGCCCTGCTCCATGATCGCGTTGTGGTTCTCCATGGCGCGGATGTTGTGATGTGCCAACTTGAGCGCGCTGTCGAACCGTGGGCGTGACTCTGGGGCGACGAGGGCACGCGCGTTACGCGTCCCCGCCACGCGTTCCTCGCGTGCTTCGCGCTCGCGCCGATCGAGCTCGTCGAGGTCCTGCCCGACGTAACTGGCGACCAGTGCGAGCGGTGCGGCGTGATCGAGATTCCAGGTTGGGTCCGCCATCGAAGTGGCCGATCCGAAGCTACGACCGCTGCGCCTACCGTAGTCGCGAAGCAGGGCGCTGAAACGAGAGCGGAAGCGCTTTACGACGGGCCGGGACCGGAGCGGCTCCTCCGTGATGGCATCGAACTCGCGCGCCTCAAGCGCGGCACGCAATTTGCGATCGTCCTGAGCGATCCTCGCCAGTCCGCGCAGCCGGCGCACCATCCGCACCGTCTTGTTGTCGACACCCTGGAGCTGAGTTCCGCCATCAAGTTCCGGCAGGCCGGTCAGCTCGCTGAAGACCGGCGGCCACTCGACGCGGGTCTTGGGATTGATATCCACCCCCCGGAGTTGCCGCCAATGCAGGTCGCCTAGCACGTGGCTGTACGATGCCAGCGCCTGTTCAAGGAACCCGAGCCGGTCCTCCAGGCTCTCTTTTGCCGGTCGACGGAATGGTCCTAGCCGCTCGAGGTGGCCAAGCACTTCGGATTCAATCTCGTCGAAGAAGTAGTCCTCGCCCTCCCGCTCGAACTCCGCGCGAAACCGCGCGCTCGCGGCCATCCGCTCCTGAATCTCCTTCCCGCTGACGTCTGGCGATCGCATGTACGCGTAGCCGTTGACGAAGGTGAGGATGTGCATCCGGGGCATCGGCAGGCCCGTTTCCGCGAAAACGCGCGCTGCGCCGACGCTGTAGGCCAACTGAATGTCCCGTTCGAACGTCATCACCGGCCGCGCCACACCCCAGCCGGCGCCGAGGAACCATGTGGTGCTCTCGCTATCCTCGATCTCCCACTCGACGTCATCCGGCGCGCCATCGTCGAGGCCCGTGATCGGGCGTGCCTGTAGCAGCCGCACGTCGCCGTCGACGACCGCGAACTCGATATCGCGATGCCCGCCCTCGTGTTGCTGCACGGCCTGCGCGAGCCGTCCGAGGTCAGCGAGCTGGGCGTCGGTCAGCGCGGGTTCGCTGTGAAGCGTTGCCGGCACGTCGCGCAGTTCGATACCACCGTCGGCAGCCGGCGTCATCATCGAGGTCTTCTCGGCGATCCTCCGCTCGATGACTGAGAGCGAGCCGGCGTCGAGCGCGAACGTGTCGGCAGACACGTCGCCTGCGACGACCCCTTCCCCGAGGCCGAGCGCCACGTTGACGGTCATGCGGTCGCTTGCGCCGCTGATCGGGTCGCGGGTGAAGAGCACGCCGGCGGCGTCGGCGGCGAGTTGCTCCTGCACCAGCACCGCCATCTTCACGCCTGCCAGCGGCAGCTCGGCGTCCCGGCGGTAAGCGATCGCGTGCGACGAGTAGAGCGACGCCCAGACGTCCGTCACGCGCCCGACGAGCGCGTCGACGCCGCTGACGTTGAGGAAGCTGTCGTATTGCCCTGCGAAGCTCGCGCCCGGTAGGTCCTCGGCGGTGCCGGACGAGCGCACCGCGACGACCGCGCCATCGCCCAGCCGCGCGTATGCCGCCGCGATTGCCGTTCGCAATTCCGGTGGCGTCGACAGCCCCTCGATCAGCCGCTGGATCGCGCTGCTGGCCTCATCGAGCGCGCGGACGTTCTGATCGATGTTCGTGAGCAGCGATTCGATCTGCGGCGCGATCGCTGCGGTGACGTCGACCGAGGCGTCGGCGTGGACAACGAAGCCGCCCGGCACCGGCAGTCCCTGCTGCGCGAGGCGCGCAAGGGCGGCGGCCTTCTCACCGGCGACGCTCGCTTCGCGTGCGGCAGGATTGTCGAGCGCGATGATCTGTTCAGTCGGCACGGCACCCCTCCGGTTCGGTCAGTCACGCATCCTAGCGTCTCGCGCTGGACTGCCGCGACCGGTCTCTGTGCTGCGCCTCACACTCGCTGCTCAGTCGAGTGGCGGACGCTCGCTCGCGACATCGAAGTGGCGCTCCAGCGCCATCCCCAGCCGCAGGATCGTGCCCTCGTCGTAGAGCCGCCCGACGATGTTGACCGAGCGCGGTCTGCCGTCGACGACCGCCGCGCGCACCGTCAGTGACGGGTGGCCGGTGTAGTTCGTCGCGGCGAGTAGCGGCACCCACGAGCCCGGGGCGATGACCGCGTCGAAGCCCTCGAGGGCTGCGGCGAGTTCGCGCATCAGGCGGCCGCGTAGGCGTGTCGCCTGCACGTACTGCACGGCGGGCACCATCTGGGCGGTGCGGAACTGGTTCGGCCATGCCGTCCGTGCCTGCCGCACCATCAGGTCGTCGCGGTCGGAGCGCGTGAGTTCGTCGAAGGCGGCTGCCGCCTCGACCATCAGAATCGGACGCAGCCCTCGCAGCGGGATCTTCGGCAGCCGCAGCGGTTCGACCTTCGCGCCCAGCCGTCGCAGCTCGTCGAGCGCAGCGCGGTCCGACGCGGCTGAGCCGCGACCGCGAAACTCGCCGGCGACGTAACCGACGCGCAGCCCTCGGATGCGGCTACGCGCGTCGAAATTGAACGGCATGTCGACCGAGCAGTCGTCGCTTCCGTCAGCGCCGCGGATCGCATCGAGCACAAGGGCGGTGTCCTCGACGGAGCGCGTCATCGGTCCGATCTTGTCCATTGTCCACGCGAGCGCCATCGCGCCGCTGCGCGGCACGCGTCCGAACGTCGGGCGCAGCCCGGTCACGCCGTTGCGCATCGACGGCGAGATGATCGAACCGAGCGTCTCCGTGCCGAGCGCGAAGCCGACGAGCCCGACTGCCACCGCTGCGCCGGAGCCGGCACTCGACCCGCTCGCGCCCTGCCGCCGGTCCCACGGGTTTCGCGTCTTCGCGTCGAACCAGACGTCGCCGTACGCCAGCGCGCCCAGCGAGAGCTTCGCGACGAGGATCGCGCCGGCCGCTTCGAGGCGACTGACGACGGTCGCGTCACCGCGTGCGACACGATCCTTGTAGGGGGTGGCGCCCCACGTCGTGCGGATGCCCTTTGTGTCCAGCAGGTCCTTCGCACCCCAGGGAATGCCGTGGAGCGGCCCTCGGTAGTGGCCGTCCGCGATCTCGCGGTCGGCGCGGCGGGCGGCGGCGATCGCGCGTCGCTCCAGCAGCGTGATGACGCAGTGCAGCTTCGGGTCGTAGCGCTTCAGTCGCTCGATGTAGATGCGCGTCAGTCGCTCGCTCGTGAGCCGTCCCGCCTCGATCCAGCGCGAGAGCGTGGTCACCGGCGCGAAGGCGATGTCCGCATCGTCCGCCGGCAGACGCGGCACACGCCCGCCGCTCCAGACGAGCGGCCGTTGCTCCGCGTCGAACGACTGGGCGGGCAGCCGAGGGTCGAAGCCACCACCCGGTGCCTCGTCGTTCCGCAGCTCCGCGTCGCGGACGAGCGCGAAGCCGATGCGGTAGTCGTGCAGCGAGGCGGCAGCCGTCCGTCGCTCCTCCGCCGTGTAGTCGAGGTCCGCGACCTTCGCAACTTCGGCGAGGGTGCGTGCGGTGACCTTCTTGCTCGCGGTCATGATCGTTCCTTCCGGTCGGGCGACGTCGGCTGCGAATCTACTACCGTCGGGGCGGTGCGTGTGCCATGCTGCGCGCGCTGAAGACAGGGTTGCGATGCCACACGCCGACAATCTCCCATTCAACTCGCGCCGCCCCTCCACGCTGGCGAGCGGTGGGATGGTCGCCACCAGCCAGCAGCTCGCGGCGCTGGCGGGCGTCGACATCCTGCGCGCAGGCGGCAACGCCGCCGACGCCGCCGTCGCGACTGCTGCGGCGCTGGCCGTAACGGAGCCGACATCGACGGGTCTCGGCGGCGACTGCTTCGCGCTCTACTACGAGGCGGCGACGAAGACCGTGCACGCCGTGAACGGCAGCGGTCGCGCCCCGGCCGCGTCGAGCATCGAGGCGCTCGCCGAGCGCGGCGTCGAGGGTACGTTCCTCAACGCGGGCCCGGTCGCGCGACCGCATACGGTGACGGTGCCGGGCACGGCGGCAGGTTGGCACGACACGCTGCAGTGCCACGGCCGCATGGCACTGAGCGACGTGCTGCAACCGGCGATCCGGCTGGCCGACGACGGCTTCCCGATGACGCCGATCATCTCCGCCTACTGGGACGAGCAGATGCCGCTGCTTGAGGCGGGCCCGAACGGCGACGAGCTGATGATCGACGGCCACGCGCCTCGTCCCGGCGAGATCTGGCGCAACGCGAACCTTGCCGCAGTGCTGCGCACGATCGCCGAGGGCGGCCCAGAGGCCTTCTACGGCGGAGACGCGGGACGCGCGATCGTCGATGTGCTCAGCGGACTCGGTGGCCTGATGACCGCCGACGATCTGACGTCACACACGACGACCTTCGACCCGCCGATCAGCACGACCTATCGCGGCATGAAGATCTACGAGTGCCCCCCGAACGGGCAGGGCCTGACCGTTCTGATCGCGCTGAACATCCTCGAAGGCTTCGATCTCGCGTCGATGGACCGCGGGTCGACGCAGTACTGGCACGCGCTGATCGAGGCGATCCGCCTCGCCTTCGCCGATTCGCGCTGGTACGTCGCCGATCCCTCGCGGGTCGAGGTGCCCGTCGAGCAGCTGCTCTCCGCGCGATACGCCGCCAGCCGACGGGCACTGATCGACCCGCAGCAGGCGCTGCCGGACCTCGCGCACGGCGAGGTTGGCGATGCCGCGGGCGGTGATGGCGCCGGAACGGACACCGTCTACCTCACCGCCGTCGATGGTGACGGCAACGCGTGCAGCTTCATCAACAGCAACTACGCCGGGTTCGGCACGGGAATCGTCCCGCAGGGCATGGGCTTCTCGCTGCAAAACCGCGGCGCGAACTTCTCGCTCGACCCCGCGCACCCGAACGCGCTGGCCGGTGGCAAGCGACCGTACCACACGATCATCCCCGCGATGAGCACGTACGAGGACGGCACGCTGCACGCTAGCTTCGGCGTGAAGGGCGGCTTCATGCAGCCACCGGGCCACGTGCACATGGTCGTCAACATGCTCGACCACGGGCTCGGCCCGCAGGCGGCGCTCGATGCACCGCGGCTGAGCCTGCGTGCGGGAACAGCGGACAGTCCAGTCTCGCTTGAGACCGGCATCCCGGTGGAGACGATGAGTGCGCTCGCCTCGATGGGGCATCACGTCGTGCCGTCGACGGACCGCTTCACCTTCGGCACCGGCCACGCGATCGTGCGCGACCCGGAGAGCGGCGTGCTCTCGGGCGGTGCCGACCCGCGCGTCGATGGCGTGGCCATCGGCTACTAGGGGAGGAGCGCGCGATGCCCGCAGCGATGAGCAACGACGAGGTGCACGAGTTTCTCGACGGCCAGCCCGGCTGGATGATGCTTTCGACGATCGGCAAGGACGGCTACCCGCACACGGTGCCCGTTGGCTTCTTCCGCATCGGCGATGACATCTACACCGGCGGCCGCGCGGGCACGCAGCGCGTTGTCAACATCGAGGGCGACGATCGCGTCAGTGCTCTCTTCGAGGCCGGTGGGTCGATGGAGGACATCAAGGGGGTGCTGCTGCAGGGCGACGCGGAGTTACTCGTCGAGCCCGAGCAGGTGCTGGCGCTGATGCAGGAGGCCGCCCGCAAGCGCGGTGCCACCGAGACCGAACTGCCGATGGAGGCGCCACCGGGGCTCGCCTACATCCGCATCACGCCACATCGCACGATCAGTTGGGACTACTCCCGCGAGGGCTAGTCCTTGGATCGCTCCCACGGTATTGCGTCAGGGGCTTTGAATCCCTCGTCGGCATCCTCGGATGAGTCTTCATCCGTGAGGGGATCTGTCGGTTCGCTGGATTCGCTGGATTCGCCGGGCTCCCCGGATTCGGACGGCTCGACTGGATCGTCCGTCGGTTCGTCAGCGGGCGATGCCATCGCGCCACCGCCCGGATACTTGAAGTACGCCCAGAGCGCCGCTAGGACGAAGACCAGCAACGAGGCACCAAAGACCTTCAGCGCGCGCGAGGCGAAGCCGTCCGCGATGTCGTCGGCGAACTCCTCGACGCGGTCGATGAAGCTCAACCGTACGCTCGAGACGTTGTCTGACCAGTCGTCGGTGCTCTCGAGCAGCGATTCCCGGACCTCCGGTTGGCCAAACTCGGACCAGACGGGGCCGGTCGTTATGAACCAGAGCGCGCTGACAACGACGAGCGCCCCTGAGCCCCACATCTGGCGTGTCGGCCAGCGCCGGCCGCCCATCACCCCGATCGTGAAGACCGAGCCGAGCACCATCGCAATCGCGCCGAATCTCAGCGCGGTGCGGAAGCTGTCGATGCGCCCGCGGACGTTGTCAAAATCATCGACGTCCGTCCCGTCCTCGGCGATGTCTTCCAGGAAATCGACATGCGTGTACACGTAGTCCTCACGCATGAACTGGAGCCGGCGGTCAACCTCGGTGGTGCCGTTCGTGTTGGATTCGTCCAGCGTCTCGTTGAGCTGGCGGTCGTCGTAGGTGTAGCCCTCCGCCGTGAGCACGTCCGCATCCTCGTCGAGGAGCAGGGCCAACACCTCCGCGAGCGCGGGATTCTCGTCGAAGTTGATGTTCGTCTCGAAGCTGGGCGAGTGGCCGAGCAGATAGGGCAACAGCTCATCGACGACCGTGAAGACCTGCTCCGTGAACCACTCCGCGGCCGCGTCGCGGTCGCCGATCCGTGCCTCGATCATCCCGCCGATGTCGATGTCGACGCCGCTTGCGCCCTGACGCGACGCCTCGGCCTCGCCTTCCTCGACAAAGCTGTCGATCGCACCGTCGATGATCGAGCGGGCGTAGTTCAGCTCGCGGAACGCCTTCTCGACCGGTGAGGGTTGTCCGTCCACGCGGGCCAGCGCGAGGTTGATGCGATCGCCGAGATCAAGCCTGATCTCGAACGAATTTGTCTCGCCGGTGAGGTAGGGCACGAACTCATCAATCACCTGTTCCGCGACCGTCCGCAGATAGTCGGGAGGGAAGATCGTCTCCAGCAGCTCGACCAGTGTCTCCTGCGCCTGTTCCTCGGAACGGAACTCCGTCGCGCCAAAGTTCGCCGGGAGCCAGTCATCCTGATCCGTCAGTAGCTCCTCGACGGCCTGCTTGTAGAGCACGTCGGTGGTGAAGCCGTAGGCGTCGAGACTCTCCATCTCGTCCTTGATGAACTCGGCGTCGAAGGCCTCCACCGCGACCCGGTCGATGACGATGCACGCCCCGAACGTCCCCATCAGGATGAAGGTCAAGAACACGGCGATTACGCGGCGGAACACGATCATTAGTGGAACCTTTCCGGCTCGCGGTCTTGCGATTCGGTATTGCTAACAGTATTTCTATCGAAATACATCATGCGGCACCACCGCGAATCGTCACACAGGGCATCCACGTAGTCCCGATCACCGAGATGATCGAAGTCGTCGACGACACTGGGTGCGGAGCGGAACATCTCAGATGCTGCGCTCCTGGCGGAGGGAGTGCGAGCGCGTCCTCCCTCGCTTCCTCCGCCATCCACCGGCATGATTCAGACGAGCGGCGGTTCACCATCAGCGAATCCTCATCCCCCTCGGCCCAGCTCACGCTCACGCTATACGTAGAGAGCGACTGCTCGTCCTGCGCCGGCGCGATCGAAGTCGCGACGCGCGTGCGCGACGAGTTCCCGCAGATCAACGTCGATGTCGTCGACCTCGGTCTCACTTCGAAGCAGCAACCAGACGAGGTCTTCGCCGTCCCCACGTTCCTGCTGGACGGCGAAGTCGTCTCGCTCGGAACGCCAAGCTGGGAGCGGCTGCTACCCTTGTTGGAAGCTGCGACGACCGGATTTAGGGTCTCATGACATCCCAGAGCACAGTTTCCCCGTCCGAGCCTGAAGCCATCTCACGCCCCGTGTCCGTCGGCGACACAGAAAAGTTCACCTACCTCTCCGCAACCGATCTCTTCCAGGACATGGAGCCGCGCGACCTCGAACAGATCGAGCGCGGCGTCGCGATGACGACAAGCCATCGGGGGACCGTCTTCTACACGCCCGGCGAGACCGGGGAGGTGCTCTTCATCCTCAAGAAGGGTCGCGTGAACATCTATCGGATGACCGCCGAGGGAAAGAAGCTGGTCACGACCACGATCGAGCCGGGCACGGTCTTGGGTGAGATGTCGATGATCGGCCAGGGCATGGTCGACGCCTTCGCCGAGGCCGCCGAGGATTGCACGCTCTGCGTGATGTCGCGCACCGATGTCGAACGGCTGATCCGCGAGCAGCCATCCGTCTCATTGCGCCTGCTTGAGCTGCTCGCAACCCGGCTGGATGCTGCGGAAGAGCGCCTCGCCGACGTCGCCTACAAGTCGGTTCCCGCGCGCATCGCGACGACGCTATTGCGCCTCGCCGGCGATGAGATCGAGCCGGTGAAGCTCTCGCATCAGGACATCGCGGACATGGTCGGAACCTACCGCGAGACGGCGACGCGCATCTTGAACGAGATGCGGGCGGACGGCCTGGTTCAGCTGAATCGCATGCGCATCGAGATCGCTGACGCCGACCGACTCGAGGATCTCGCCGAAGAGCTCGTCTGAGCGCCGCGTAGCGCGTCGGGCTGAACTAATGGCCTCAACTCCTCCTCATTAACACTTTCCCCACAGACGCGATCAGGCGCGCGGGCTACGGTATTCGCATGAAGATTCGTACCCGACGTCTCACGCTCGCCGCCGTCGCCACCCTCGGTGCGCTGCTGCTCGCAGCCTGCGCAAGCTCCGACGACGCATCGACGGCATCGAGGTCGGAGACACCGGCCGTCATGACATCGATCGTGCATGGCCCCGCGGAGCATGGCGAGACGCGCGACTTCCTCAGCGGGCCGGCCGTCACCGTGCCCGACGGCTGGGAAGAGCCGGGCGACCGCGTCGCGCGGACCGGGGCCTATCTCCCAGCGAACGGCCTGCCGACGCTGGTCTTCGTCGATGCCATCTGGTGACCGTTCTGCGCGTTGACGCGGCCCGTCGTGCACGGGCTCCGACCGGAATATCAGGACCGCATCAACTTCGTGATCCTCGACTACGACGTCGACGCGGATCTCGACCTCGCGCGCGAGTTGGAGATCCCGGCGCACCCGGCATTCACAGTTGTGCCGCCGGACTCGCATCCGACGGCACACATCGTTCACCTCTTCGGCCCGCTGACCGAGACGCGGCTACGCAAGCTGATCGACGACGCCCTCGTTCAGTTCGGCGCGGTCACCGCCTCGACGCCCTGACCGCCTCGACGGCTGTCGCTGCGAGCTAGTCCCACTGGCGGCCGATGCCGCCGCTGGGGCCGTACTTGCCGAAGAACGCGGCCGGCCACTTGCGGCCGGTGATCATTGCTTTGTCGATGTCTTCCTCGGTCGCGACGCCGTCCTCGACGAGCTTCTGAGCCTCGCGACGCGCGGCGCCGAAGACGCGGTTGAGGATGAAGCCGTAGGTCTCAGGCATGTCCTTGACCATGCTGATCGCCTTGCCGGCACGCTCGCCGACGCCGGCCACGGCATCGATCGTGTCCTGCGTAGTCTCCGGCGTGTAGATCACCTCGCACATCTTCATCGCGGGCACCGGGCTCGCGTAGTGCATACCGGCGAAGAGCGCCTTGCGGGAGTCGGAGACATCCTGCGCCAGTTCGGCGATCACGTAACCAGAGGTGTTGGAGGTGAAGATCGCTTCCGGCTTGACGATGCCATCGAGCTCCTTGAAGGCGGCCTGCTTCAGTTCCAGGTTCTCGGGAATCGCTTCGATCACCATGTCGACGTCGGCGAAGTCATTGACGTCGGTGGTGAAGCTGATACGTGCGATCGCATCGTTTGCGTCGTCGAACTTCAGCTTGCCGATCTGGACGGCGTTCTTGATCCCCCAGCGGCTCTCGAACAGCGACTCCTTCGTCGCGGCGATCGCCTCATCGCTGATGTCGCGGATGATCACGTCGTACCCGCCGACGGCCATCACCTGGGCGATACCACTGCCCATGACGCCGCCGCCGAGCATCCCGATCTTCTTGACCTGGTTCAGTTTCATGCTGAGCTCCTCTGCGCCCTCTCGGGCCTCTCTCTGGCTTCGATTGCTATTGCTCGTCCGCTGACTCTACCCGCAAATCCCCCGCACCGTGGAGAAGAGGATCTGCGCGCCCAGTCGCAGGTTGTCCGTTGAGACCCGCTCGTCGTTGCCGTGGACCCGGCCCGCGTCCTCGGGGCCGGTGAGCACCGGCACGAACCCGTAGGCCTGCACGCCGCGACGTCGGAAGACGCGCGAGTCGGTGAAGCCGGTCGAGACGCTGGGCACGACGACCGCGTCCTCGATCGCGTCCTTAGCAGCACGTGTCATGATTCCGTACAGCTCGGTGTCGGTGCGCGATGGGGGTGTCGAGGAGGTGAAGACTTCCTCGATCTCGATCTGCGGGTCGTCAATCACCTCGCGCAGTTCGCGCATGAACAGTTCCGCGTCGTAGCCCGGGATCAGCCGGCAGTCGAGCGTGGCCTCGGCCTGCGCCGGGATCACGTTGTGCTTCACGCCCGCGTTGAGCGTGGTCAGTGAGATCGAGTTCATCTGCACCGACTTCACCCGCGGGTGCTCCTCGGCGAGTTCGGTCAGCGATTGTTCGGTCGGCTCGGCGTCGATGATGCCGGCGGCGTTCAGGGCGCGGAAGTACTCCCAGACCTCGGGCGCCGGCTCGAGCGGGCGCTCCCACTCGTTGATGCGCTGCAGCGCTCGCACCAGCCGGTCGGATGCGTTGTCGTCGTGTGGCACGGAGCCGTGACCGGGGCGGCCGGTGGCGCGCAGCTTGAGCCAGAATGGACCCTTCTCCGAGACGCCGATGTTGAAGACGGGGCGCTGCACGCCGAAGACCTCGCTACTGCCCGCGCCGCCCTCGTTGATCACGTAGTCGCAGTCGAGCAACTCCGGGTGCTCGCGGTCGAGGAACTCGACGCCATAGGCGCTGCCGGCCTCCTCGTCGGCGACGGCCATGAACGTGAGGTCGCGGGTGAGCGGGAGGTCCAGCCGCTTGTGCAGCAGGAAGACCATCAGTTCCATGATCCCCATGCCCTTCATGTCCTGCGCGCCGCGACCCCAGATGTAGCCGTCGCGCACCTCGCCGCCGAGCGGTTCGACGGTCCAGTGGTCGACCTCGAAGGGGACGACGTCGGTGTGGTTGAGCAGAATCAGGGGCTTGCCGCGCGTGCCGTCGCCCTTGAGCGTCGCGACCAGCGTCTTGCGGTTCTCACCGGGGTCGTACAGGTCGTACGGGATGCCCTCGCGATCGAGGATCGGGCCGACGAAGTCGCAGGCACGGGTCTCGTTGCCGGGTGGGTTCACGGTATCGACCTGGATGTAGGTCGAGAGCAGGTCGATCGCCTCCTCGTGGATGGCGTCCCAGTCGACTGCGGGCTCGTTGGTCATGCGTGGCTCCTCATCGTGCGGTTCTACTGTGCCGCCTCACTTTGCCGCGCGGAGGCGGCTGCCGTTCTGTGGCTGCTTCTCGTTCGCCGTACTTAGTTCGCCGCCCGGTACTGTTCAGCGAAGCGACCGATCATGTCGACGTGTTCCTGCGGCGACGTGAGGCCGAGGTTCGACGTGAAGAGCGCGACGTGCGTTGCACCGACCGCCTCCATCCGCGCTGCTTCGGCGAGCTGCTCTTCGACATCTGCGCCGACCGTGATCGACGCTTGCAGGCCGATCGTCGACGGGTCGCGCCCGGCGCTCGCGGCGACGGAGCGGATGCGGTCGATGCCGGTTTGCACCTCGTCGGCCGCGCGCCGCAGCGGGAACCAGCCGTCGCCGATCTCGCCGACGCGGTCGAGCACGCGCTCGTGACTGCCGCCCATCCAGATCGGCAGCGTTCCGCCGAAGGGGCGGGGTCTGATCCCCGCCTTGGTGACGTGGTGCCAGCGGCCTTCGAACGAGATCGCGGTCTCGCGCCAGAGTGAGCGCAGCAGTGCGATCTGCTCTTCCATGCGCCGCCCGCGGTTGTGGAAATCTTCGCCCAGCGCCTCGTATTCGACGGCGTTCCAGCCGGTGCCGACGCCGAGGATGAAGCGACCGCCTGAGAGCACATCGAGCTCCGCCGCCTGCTTGGCGACGAGCACGGTCTGACGCTGCGGCAGGATCAGGACTCCGGTCATCAACTCGACACGCTCGGTCACCGCTGCGAGGTAGCCGAACGTCGGGAACGGGTCGGGCCACTCGTGCTCGTGCGTGTAGGGGCCGGTCCAGCCGCCGGGGCGATCGGGATCCGCGCCCAGCACGTGTTCGCCCATCGCGATGCGGTCGTAGCCCGCAGCCTCCGCCGCCTGCGCCCAGTCGCGCAGCACGCCCGGATCCGAGCCAAGCTCGTTTGAGGCGTAGAACGCCGTCAGCTTCATGAGTACGCCTCGATGAACGAGCGCGTCGCTGCGATGTGCTGCGCGGTCGTCGTGAAGCCGCCGCCCATCGTGTTCACCGAGATGTGTGTCGCTCCCGCTTCTTCAAACTGGCGGGCCAGTTCGGCGGCCTCGGCCGCCATCGTGGGACTGGTCACGGTCACGCGGCTCTCGACGCCGATCTCCGCCGGATCGCGTCCGGCGGCGCGTGCCGCTCGATGCATCGGCTCGATCGCGCTGGCGAGATCGCCCGGATCACGGACCTGTGGGAACCAGCCATCGGCGAGGCGTCCGGTGCGCTCGACGACCACTTTGGACATGCCGCCCATCCAGATCGGGATCGTGCCGTCCGGCGGCAGCGGGTTGATGCCGGCCTTCGTGACGCGGTGCCAGTTGCCCTCGAACGAGATCACGGGGCGCGCCCAGAGCGCACGCAGCAGCGCGATCTGCTCCTCGATGCGTCGCCCGCGGTTGCGAAAGTTCTCGTTCAGGCCCTCGAACTCGACGCTGTTCCAGCCGACGCCAACGCCGAGCCGCAGCCGTCCGCCGCTGAGCACCTGCAGCTGCGAGGCCTGTTTGGCGACCAGAACCGTCTGCCGCTGCGGCAAGATCACGATGCCCGTGACGAGCTCGATGCGCTCGGTCAGGCCGGCGAGATAACCGAAGAGCGTGAGTGGCTCATGGAAGAGCGTCTCGTGGTCGTAAGGGCCGGTGAATCCGCCCGGTCGGTCGCGTTCCGCGCCCAGCACGTGGTCATAGGCGAGCAGATGCTCGTATCCGGCACCCTCGACAGCCTGAGCGTAGTCGCGGATGGCCGTCGGATCGCTGCCGATCTCGGTCTGTGGGAAGACGACACCGAGTTGCATACACGGCTCCTGGCACGCTGGATGTCATTTCTTGCGACGGGCCGCATCTTTGGCGCGAGGCGGAGCGGGTGTCAAACGTGCCACATCTCGCGCGAGCGTGGTGCTAGCCTCCATCGCGACCGCTGGTCGATGCGAATTGGGGCATCCATGGGCGCACGTCGATGACGCCTCGTCACCTGATCGTGCTCGCGGTCGCCGTCGTCGCGGTCTCGTGGGCGGCGCCGCTGATTCGCCTTGCCGAGGCCCCGGCGATCGTCGTCGCAGCGCTGCGGCTCTCGATGGCTGCGCCACCGGTGATGGGCGCGGCGCTGCTGCGACGTCGCGGCGAGTTGCGATCGCTGCCGCGGGTCGATCTGGCGGTAATGGTGCTGGCCGGACTGGCGCTGGCGGGGCACTTCGCGTTCTGGGTCGCGGCCGTGCAGCGGACGTCGTTGATCACCAGCGTCGTGCTGGTCACGACGCAGCCGCTGTTCGTCTCCATCGGCGCGTGGATCTTCCTTCGCGAGCGACCATCGAGGATGGCGCTGATCGCGATCGGCATCGCCTCCGCCGGGGCTGCGCTGCTGGCGAGCGGCGACTTCGACGATCGCGGCTCGCTGACGGGTGACCTCTTTGCCGTGATCGGCGCGATGCTCGCGAGCACCTACCTCGTTGCCGGGCGGCGAGCGCGGGCGAGTCTCTCCAACCTCTCGTACATCGCCGTCGTCAACTCGATCGCGGCGCTACTGCTGCTGCTCGGCGTGCTGCTCAGCGGTGAGACGCTTCGCGGGCACCCGCGTGATGCCTATCTCTACATCCTGCTGCTCGCGATCGTGCCACAACTGATCGGGCACAGTTCGTTCACGTGGGCGCTGGGATTCATCCCGGCCGTTGTGGTCGCGATCGCGATCCTCGGCGAGCCGGTCGGGGCGACGTTGATCGCGGCGACGATCCTCGATGAGGTGCCTACACTGCTCGAATGGATCGGCAGCGCCATCGTGCTGCTCGGGGTCTACGTCGGGTTGCGGAGCACTGCGATGCCGTCCGAGCGGGAGGGCAGGGCGCCGATTGAACTCTGACCGGCCGCACTGGTACGAATCACACTGACAGACGCGATCCCGAAGCCAACCCGCTGCAGACCACCCGACTGTTGAGAGGTGCCTGATGACCGGTCCACTGAACGATGTTCGAATCCTTGACCTGACATGGGTACTGTCCGGCCCCTTCTGCACAATGACGCTCTCCGACCTGGGGGCCGACGTGATCAAGTGCGAGCGACCGCCGTATGGCGACAACGCCCGCGCCACCGGCCCGGTGATCGATGGCGAGTCCGGCTACTTCTTCAGCGTGAACCGCGGCAAGCGCAGCATCTCCATTGACCTGCGCACCGACGAAGGCAAGGACCTCTTCCGGCAGCTCGTCGCTGAAGTCGATGTCGTCGTCGAGAACTTCACACCGGGGGCGATGGGTCGGCTGGGGCTCGACTACGAGGCGCTCTCCGCGGAGAACCCGCGCCTGATCTACTGCGCGGTCTCCGGATTCGGCCAGACCGGCCCCCTGCGCGACCGTTCGGCGCTCGACGTGATCGTGCAAGGCATGGGCGGGATCATGTCGATCACGGGCGAGCCGGGCGGCGGCCCGGTGCGCGTCGGAACGTCGCTCGGCGACGTCGCGGCGGGACTCTACGCGTCGATCGGCATCCTCTCGGCGCTGCACGAGCGTGAGCGATCGGGGCAGGGACAGCTCGTCGACATCTCGATGCTCGACTGCCAGATCGCGATCCAGGAGAACGCGTTCATGCGCTATCACGTCACCGGCGAGGTGCCGCAGCGGCTCGGCACGCGCCACCCGACGGCGGTGCCGTTCCAGGCGTTCGAGACGGCGGATGGGCACCTCGTGCTCGCGCTCGCGTGGGAGGTACCCGACCAGTGGTCGCTGCTCTGCGCGGAACTCGACATCATCGAGATTGCCGACGACGAGCGATTCTCGACCGGCCGGGCGCGCGCCCAGCACCACGCCGAGCTGGAGCCAATCATGGCGAAGGCGTTCCTCGCTGATACAACGGAGCACTGGGTGGAGCGCCTCTTGCCGTTTGGTATCCCCATCGGGCCGCTCAACTCGATCCCGCAGGTAGCTGAGATGCCGCAGGTCGCGGCGCGCGAGATGCTGGTGCCCGTGGAACATCACACGCTCGGTACGGTGCCGCTGCCGAATACGCCGGTGCGGCTCTCGCGCACGCCGGGCGGGATCCGCGGCAGCTCACCGGACATGGGTCAGCACACTCGCGAGGTGCTGAAGGAACTACTGGGTCTCGACGATCCGGCGGTCGATGCACTGCTCGAGAGCGAGATCGTGCGAGATCACCGTGGCGAGGTGGAGCTGGCGTGAGGTTGATGGGCGTTCGCTAGCGGTGGCTAGCGGCGCGCCGAGCAACGTAAGCTTGTTGGCGATGCGAACCCGGCACGTCCCTCGTCTTCTGGTGGCTCTCGTGGCCGCGGTCGTCCTCGCGGTGTCGATCGGCAACGACGCGACCGCCCAGCAGCCCGGCGAGTTCTTCGAGGTCGCGGTGATCGAGCACGACCCCTCGGGGCGGATCGTCGCCTCCCTCGCTGTCCCGCAGACGATCACGCTCGACCCAACCCGGCTGACGGTATTCGTCGATGGGCTGCGGCAGCCGATCGAGAGCGTCAGTCAGCGTGATCCGGTGCCGATCTCCGTTGTCATCGCGATCGATACGAGCGGCAGCATGGACGGCACGCCGATCGTCGCGGCGAGGGAAGCCGCGCAGGGTCTCGTCGATCGCCTCAACGTCGATGACGAGGTCGCCGTCGTCTCGTTCGCCGACCAACCGCGCGTGCTGTCGGACTTCACGACGGACCGCAGCGAGACGCTCGCGACGATCCGCTCGGTGACCGCGCTCGGTGCGACTGCGCTCTACGGTGCGGTTGGCGAATCCGCCGCGCTGATCGCGCAGGCCGACACGGAGACGCGCGTGCTTGTGCTGCTCTCGGATGGCGTTGACTCGGGTGTCTCGGCGATTGTAGCGTGACGAGAGTGTCAGCGCGATCGTCGAATCCGGAGCGGTCGTCTACTCGTTCGCGCTCCAGTTGCAGGGCGAGGTCGACAGCGCCTATCTCGACAGTCTCGCCAGCGCCACCGACGGTGAGTTCTTGTCCGTTGCAGGCGAGCAAGGGCTGAGTGCGGTCTTCGCAAGCCTCGGCCGACGTCTCGGCGCGGATGTCGCGGTCACGGTACAGGTGCCGCCGCTCTCCGTCGGGTCGCATGACTTCCTGCTGCGCTTCCCGGTGCTCGGCGAGAACATCGAGTCTAACCTTCAATTCCCGGTCTCGAACGCCGGCCTGCTGGTCGCGCGCGTGACCGATGCTCCGCCACCAGTCGGCGACGCTCCGCCGGTCGAGCCGCTCGACGAGGCACTGATCGTGCGCATCGATGCCGCCACGGACCTCTACTCCTTCCAGCTACAAGCCGCCGTCGGTGGCGGCGAACCGGTGCTGCTGACCGACGGTGCGGATCGCATCCTGGTTGACCCATGGGCGATGGCGCCCGGGACAGTCGAGGTCCGCGTCGAGGCGCTGCTGCGCTTTGCGCGCAGCGATCGCTTCGCCGGCGAGACGGTGATCAGCGTCGACATCCCGGCGCTTGCGCCGGTGCTCAACCTGCGCAGAACCGGGGCCGGTACCGGCCGCGAGTTGATCGCCAGCGGCCGAGTACAGAACACACCCGGCGTGATCGTGCGTGTGTTCGTCGATGGCGACGAAGTGTCGAACAGCGATGGCTTCCAGGCCTCGGACGCCGAGGCGGAAGCAGCAGCAGCGGCCGCAGCCGACGGTACCCCCACCGCGGACGCCGACGCGGAACCCGACGACGAGCCGGTGCCGGCCGCAGTCGGTGCGATGGTCAGCACGACAACCTCCGTGCCGACCGAGGCGCAAATCGAGGTGCGCCTTGAGAATCAGCAGGGCGATCTGCTGGCGAATCAGTTCCTCGATGTTCAGCTCGACAAGCTCGTGCCGATCTCGGCTGAAGAAGCTTCGGCCTCCGCCGAGGAGGACAACGTGCAGCTCGCACTGATCGGACTCGGGATGCTGTTGCTGGTGGGTACCAGCCTTGTGGTTTTGTCTCGCCGCCGTCGCTAGCCCGCAAGCTAAGTGCGGCGACTGGTGATACGATCAGGCAGTCGGGCGGGGTGACCTGACGGAGGATGGCGTGGTCCGACGACTCTTCGGCGGTGGTAAGAACGAAGACGACGACGCGCTTTCGACGCAATCGCGTCGCGTGCTCAAGCCCGCTCAGGCACCGTAGGCCGATGCATCCGACCCGACTCTCGCTGGTGCCCAGGCAGGCACGCCGCCATCAGCGGGTGTGAGTCGCGGGATGGTGCTGGTGAAACACCCCGACGGTGGCGAGTCGCGTCTCGATGTCTCGGCCAAGCCGGTCACGATCGGTCGCTGGGAAAAGTGCGACATCCAGCTTGATGACGACTCGATCCGCCCCGTGCACGTGCGCGTCGTAGCGCTGGCCGATGGCGAGTTTCGCGTGCACGGCGTCGCCGCCCCGTCGCTGCGACCGTTCGCGACGAACGTCGAACGCCCCGACGAGTTCATGGTTGCCCAGTCCGGCGATCAGGTGTCACTGCCCGGCGGCGCGGGTGAGTACGTTATCCACTTTTTATCCACAGAAGCAGCGCAGAATCTCGATTCGCCCGCCGCTGACGGAGAAGTCACGTCATCACCGCCGGACGCAGCCCCCGCACCGTCGATCGAACCGCCTCCGACCGAAACGCCTCCGACCGACCAGCCGCCGACGGATCCGGGCGCAGCCCCACCGCCGCCAGCCTCCCAGTAGGTGGCGGCCTAAGGTTCAATCGAACAGCTGCCTTCGCTAATTCACGGGGCCTCCCTACTTGTCACACGGATGTAGGGCGCTCACGGATGGTGGATTTGTTCAGATCCCTGTACGATTCCAGTGATCGTGCTGCTCGCCCGTCGCGCCACTCAAGGTGTTGATGGCTGCGGGAAGTGCGAGGCTGCCGCATATTCGGTGGCCGAAAAGCGAATTTTAGGAGGCAGGTTTGATGATGAGATTGGTGAGGGCCACAAGCGACCGCGTACGCGGTTGGTTTACTGGCAGCGAAGATGGTCAGGGCATGCTCGAGTACGCCCTGATCCTCGGACTGATCGTCCTCGCGATCATCGCCGCGTTTGCGGTATTTGACCTGACAGGTGTCGTTTCGGACATCTTCAGTGACGTTGAATCAGCAATCTCGGGCTAACAAGCAGGGATAGCTCTCCACGGGCTGATCGCCCGCCGGAGGAATACATGCGAAGGACGAAGGGAAGAACATCAGACGGCAGACGAAGATCGAGGTATAGCGCGTGTCACTGCTGATCGGACTGCTCGCGGGCCTCAGCGTCGCCGCCACGTTCTACACGGTGGTGAAGCCGAGCGGTGCCGACGTCGTTCGGCGGCGCATCGAGGACATGTGGGCCCCGACGATGATCGCGGCGGACGAAGAGCCATTCAGGACGCGAGTGCTGAAGCCACTCGGCGAGGCGATGATGCGCTCGTTCTCACGACTACTCCCGCAGCCACTGGTGAGCGCCGTCGAGTCCCGGATGCAGACGGCGGGCATGACCGCCTCCCCGCTGCTGTTCGTGGTGCTCTGGCTCACCATCGGGGTCTTCACACCGCTGGTGCTGCTGTTGCTGTTCTCAACCGGCGAAACGGACCCGATGGTGGCGATGCTGTTCTTCGGGTGGGGCGCCGCCGGTGCGCTGCTGCCGTGGCGGATGCTCAACAGCAAGGCCGACGCTCGCACGAAGCAGATCGACAAAGAGTTGCCAGACGTGATCGACATGATCGTCACCAGCGTCGAAGCGGGGCTGGGGATGCAACAGGCGATGATGACCGTCGCCGACAAGTTCGAGGGCTCGGTCGGCATCGAGTTCGGCCGCGTGCTCGCGGAGACGCAGCTCGGCCGCACGCGCGGCGAGGCGATGGCGGACATGGCCGTGCGGACGGGGTCGCGGGACCTCACGCTCTTCGTGCGAGCCGTCAACCAGGCCGACGAGATGGGCTTCGCGATCGGCACCGTGCTGCGCAACCAGTCGCATGAGATCCGCGAGCGCAAAGAGCAGTCGGCTCGCGAGCAGGCCGCGAAGATCCCGGTGAAGATCATCATCCCGACGACCGCGTTCATGCTGCCGACTCTCTTCATCCTGATCCTGACACCGGTAATCCTGAGCGCCGTCGAAGCCTTCAGCGCCAAGTAGCGCCGCGTGGCAGCGCCGCACCACGTCGAGTTGCGGTCTGGTACTGCGTTGGTCTCGAACGCCCGCGTGGCGTACGGCTGGTTTGACCGGCTGCGAGGGCTGCTGGGCGTGCGATCGCTGACGCACCCGGACGGGCTACTGATCACCCACTGCTCATCGGTGCACAGCTTCTGGATGCGCATGACGATCGATGTCGTCTATCTCGACGACGACTTCGAGGTGAAGAAGGTGGTCTCGCGGCTGCGCCCATGGCGCATCAGTTTCGGCGGCCGTCGCACGTCGCAGACGCTTGAGCTGCCGGCAGGGACGATAGAGTCGCTGGGGATCGCCGCAGGGCAATCTCTGGAGCGCGAGTAGCGATGCGCAGCCTGGGCGCAACGCGATTGGATGCGGGAGTCGCAGCGATCGCCGCCGCGGTGGGTGCGGTCGCCGCGGTCGCTGATGATCGCTCGGTGGGCGGTGTTGCGGTGATGGTCGCGTTCTTCGCCGCGCTCGGAGCCGTCTCAGTGATCGACGCTCGAGAGCGACGCATCCCGAATGCCTACACCTCTGCCGGTACGGCCCTAGCTGTCGTCGCTGCCGCGTTCGGGGGGCTCGATGCGGTCGCCTCCGCGCTCGGAGGAATCGCTGTCGGTGGTGGGGTGATGGGTCTCTTCTTCGTCATCGTCTTCGTCATCGGTCGCGGTTCGCTCGGGCTCGGCGATGTCTGGTTTTCGACCTTCGTGGGGGCGGTGCTCGGGATACCGGCGACGGCGACGTTCCTCTTCCTCGGTACGGCATTCGGAGCGCTTGGAGCGCTTGTGCTGCTGGCCCGAGGCTATGACCGCCACTCGACGATCGCTTACGGGCCGTACCTGGCGGCCGGCGCGGCCGTCACTGCGGCGAGCATTGGGCCTGTCGTCGGGTAGTGGGTCGCTAGGGTGCGGGCTCGATCGTGATCTCGTAGCTACCGAGTTCGTCCGAGTAGCTTTCCACGGAGATGAAGACCGGGCCGGTAAACGACGAACGCCACGAGAGTTCGGCGGACGTCGATCCCAGTCCGCGCACGTCGGTCAGCTTGATCGCGCGAGACGCGGTGCGCCAGAGGTGCAGGTGCACATCGCTCAGCGTCGATGGGGCGACGGCGATCGTGTACGTCACGCCCTCCTCGGCCTCCAGCAGGAAGTAGTCGACCGCGCCCTCTTCAGCGATCTCGCCCGCGAGTGGGTCGCGAATCTCGATCGGTAGCGCACCGGATGACCATGCGGGTTGCCCGTCGGAGGCGAGGTTACTCGTCAGGCGCACCTGGCCCCGGCCATCCATCGCCATCGTGTAGAGGTCGTCATTCCCGCCGCGTGACGAGCGGAAGACGATGCGCCGTCCATCCGGCGCCCATGACGGTTCGGTGTCGTCGGCGGGATTGTCGGTAAGGCGCACCGGGTTCGAGCCGTCCGCGTCCATGATGTAGATCTCGTTATTGCCGTCGCGGTCACTCTGGAAGGCGATCAGCGTGCCATCGGGAGACCACGAGGGCTGCGTGTCGATCGCGGCGTGCGTCGTCAACCGCGTCGCGTCGGAACCATCGATGTCGGAGGCCCAGACGTCGAAGTTGTTCGAAGCGTCGAGCGAGAAGTAGGCGAGCTGCGAGCCGTCTGGCGACCACTCGGGGCCCTGAGCCGGGACGGCGGTGACGCGCTGCACGTCGCTGCCATCGGCGAGCATCGTGTAGATGAAGGCGTTGCCGTCCCGCGTCGACGTGAACGCGAGCATTGAGCTGTCCGGTGACCAGGCCGGCTCCACGTTCACGAATGGTGTGGCGGTGGTGTCGCTGACGGTGAGTCGCTGCAGCTCAGAGCCGTCAGCGTTCATGACGTAGATCTCGAAGTGCTCGCCATGGCGGTCGGTCTCGAACGCGATCTTCGTGCCGTCTGGTGACCACGCGGGGTCGCCGTCCTTGCCCGGGTTGTCGGTGAGGCGGGTCGCGTCGCCGGAGCCGTCCGCGTTCATCGTGTAGATCTCGAGGTTGCCGTCGCGCTCGGAGCCGGAGGTGATGCGACCGCTCGTGCAGAGTGAATCGAACGGCGAGCAGCTGGCGGGTAGAGCGGCCGGGTCGCTCGACGTGAACACCGGAACCGCCTCCGAGCCCCCGGTGAAGGCGAAGAACGCGAGCATGACGCCGGCGATGCCGGCAACAAGTCCCGGGGGTGCGAGATATGGGATCAGCCCCTCAGGGCGATCGTCGAACTCACCGGCACCGAGCAATGGTGCAGCGCCCGACTCGCTGTCGGCGCGAACGCTGAACTGGCGCAGCTGTTGCTGGCCGCGGATCTGCCGCTCGCGGGGGGTGACGGTCATCGTCACCGTCGTGCCGGCACGTGGCGGTACTGTGACGGTCTCCGGGAACGCGAACGACAGCGCCTCATCCGGGTCCGTCGCCTGGAGCCGAAGATCGACTGGCTCGCCACTGATGTTGCGGAACGTGAGCTCGTACGTCGTGCGGCCGGCGCGGGGGATCAACGTCCGCTCTCGGCTGCCGCTGCCGATGTCCATCGTCACGGACAGCGGCATCGTGCGCAGATCGGTTGCCGCACCCGGCGTCGGGATTGGGAGCGCCGGGATCGCGCCGGGGTCGAGGATCTCGGTCTCCGGCATGCTCAGCACTTCGAGGCCGGCGGCGACGCCATCTGAGAGGTGCTCAAGCACCCCGGCGAGCTCGGACGCGCTCTGGTAGCGGTGATCGGGGGTTCTTCTCCATGCAGCGACCGATCGTCTCGATCACCGCCTGCGGCAGCCCTTCCAGCGGTTCGAGCGGGAGTGGCGACTCTCGGTGCTGCTGCAGGATCGTCAGCATCTCACCGGCGAAAGGCGGGCCGCCCGCGATCATGTGGTAGAGCGTGACGCCCAGCGAGTAGATGTCGGAGCGGTGATCGGTCGTACCGCCGGCGGCCTCCGGCGGCGCGTAGATCAGCGTGCCGACGAACGCACCCTGCTGCGTGATCGTGGCCGAGCCGGCCTGCCGCGCGATGCCGAAGTCCATCACCTGGACGATGTCGCCCTCGGTGACCATGATGTTGCTCGGCTTGATGTCACGGTGCGTGACACCGCGGGCTTCCGCCTCCTCCAGCGCGCGAGCGACCTGGCTGCCAATCTTGAGCGCCCTCGCGGGCTCCAGTGGGCCGGAAGCGAGCATATCGCTCAGCTCCTGACCATCGATCAGCTTCATCACGAGGTAGAAGCGGCCGTCCTCGACGCCGAAGTCGAGCAACTGACAGGTGTAGGGGGAGCGGAGCAGCGCGCCTACGTGTGCCTCCCGCAGGAAGCGCTCACGGAATCGCCGTCCGTCTCGAGATGCGCGTGGACGAGCTTGACGGCGACCCTGGTGTTGTCACGTCGGTCGGTGGCCTCGTAGACAGTGGCCATGCCACCGGAGCCCAGCTCGCTGCCGAGCTGGTAGTTGGCAATGACCGTCGGGTCACTTCCGCCGCTGTCTTGTTCGTCTACCATCGTCGCCTTTAGTTGCGCTCGGGCACCGGGTCAGCATTCGGTCAGGTCGTCGGGTTCGTCGACGCCGTAGATCAGGGTATCGAAACAGCGTGGTCATGGCACTGTCACGGCACTGCTGTAGCATATCGAACGGTTGCTGCACTGGTGACGAACCACAGCACCGCATGTCGTCCGCATGGGGCGACACCAGTGAGGTGTGCGGATCCGTGGGCACAACTGCTTCGCTTTCGCACGTCGGACTACAACGTTCCAACAACGAGGACGTTGCTCTCAGCATGGAGCTCGAGAGTGGCTTTCTCCTGCTCGCCGTCGCCGACGGCGTTGGCGGCAGCCGTGGCGGAGAGGTTGCCTCCGCGCAGGCGATCGGTGGACTGAAGCAATACCTCACCGCGGCGGACATCACCGATCCGGAGGAGGCACTGCGATCCGGCGTGATGGCCGCGAACGAGGCGGTGCGCACGATGGCGGCGGCACAGATCGAGATCGCTGCTATGAGCACCACGTTCGTCGGCGGGCTGGTGCGCGGTGAGACCGTATGGGTCGCCAACGTCGGAGACAGCCGCGCGTACGTGATTCGTGATGGTCGGGCTGAGCAGGTCTCGGTCGATCACTCCTGGGTCGGCGAGCAGATCCGCAAGGGGCTCGTGGACCCCGATGACCCGCTGGTCAAAAGCTTCAGCAACATCGTCACCCGCGTCGTCGGTCCGGAAGAAGATCTCGAGGTCGACATGTTCGGCCCGGTGGACATCTCGGATGGCGCAGCGGTGCTCTTCTGTTCGGACGGGCTGCACGGCCCGGTGGACGATGAGGCGATCGCGGCTGCCTTCGCTGAGCAGCCGAACAGCGCCGAGGCGGTGGCCGAACGGCTGGTGCAGTTGGCGATCGACGCTGGCGGCCCGGATAATGTCTCCGTGGCCATCTTCGACACTCGATAGTCGAAATTCAGGCCGCGCGAGGACGGATTCGCTGTGGCCGGCGAGTATTACCTGGTCTGGGTTGATGGCGACGGCGTCGCCGAGGAGCTGCGGCTGACAGCCGGATCGATGGTGCTCGGGCGCGCGTCCGCCTGTGACGTGGTGCTGACGGATTCCGGCATCTCCCGCGAACATGCCCGCATCGAGCTCGTTGGCGAGACGGTGACGATTCACGATCTGAAGAGCCGCAATGGCACGTGGGTCAATGGTGAGCGAGCGAGCGGCGTCACGCTGCTGCCGGGCGACGAAATCGGGGTAGGGCGCCTCACGTTGGCGCTGATGGAGTTCTAGTCCCCCCGTCGCCTCTGCCGGCCCCGCTTGCGACTTTGTGACGAATCGCGCAATATTGGACGTCCACTCGTGAGTTATGATGGCTGTTCTCTTTATGACGCCGGATCAGGCCCGGCGCGTGAATTCGGCACTTCGGAGCAAGACATTGCGTACTGATCTCCTCGCGTCAGCACCTCTGTACAACCCCGAGTTCGATCACGACGCCTGCGGTACCGGATTCGTCGCGCAGATCGACGGTACGCGCACTCATCGCACGGTCGAGATGGCGGTCGAGGCGGTAATCAACCTCACGCACCGCGGTGCGGTGTCCGCTGATGCTGCATCCGGCGACGGTGCCGGCGTGACGATCCAGATTCCGTACGAGATGCTGAGTGCCGAGGTCGGGCAACTGGGATTCGAGATCGCGAAGCCAGAAGAGCTGGCCGTTGCGATGGTGTTCCTGCCGCCCGATGAGGCTGCGCGGCCTCAGGCGCGGGAGCTACTGGAGCAGGCGAGTACCGCCAGTGGCCTCGAGGTGTTGGGCTGGCGACCCGTGCCGATCGATCCCTCCGTGCTCGGTGGGCTCGCGCTTGAGACGTTGCCGGGCATCGAGCAGTTGCTGATCGCCCGTCCGTCCTCGCTCCAGGGCGCTGACTACGACCGTGCACTCTACCTTGCCCGCCGGCGCGCTGAAGGCGCCTTCCGCGACGCCGACCTCGACTGCTACGTCGTCTCAATGTCCGCGCGCACGGTCGTCTACAAGGGCCTGATGGTCGCGCCGCAGCTTACGCACTTCTACCCGGATCTCTCGGACGAGCGCACCGTCGCGTCGATCGCACTCTTCCACCAGCGATTCGCGACGAACACGCTGCCGACGTGGAAGCTCGCGCAGCCGTTCCGCATGGTCGCGCACAACGGCGAAATCAACACGCTGCTTGGCAACCGCAACTGGATGACGGCCCGCGAGCCGGAGATGACTTCTGCAGTCTGGGGCGACCAGGTCGAGGATTTGCTGCCGGTCGTCTGGCCGATCGGTTCGGATACGGCATCGATCGACGAGGCGTTTGAACTGCTGGTCACTTCTGGTCGCGACCTGTTGCACGCGATGATGATGCTGATCCCTGAGGCGTGGGAAAACATGCCGAACATGGATCCGAACCTGCGCGCGTTCTACGAGTACCACGCATGCTTGACCGAACCGTGGGACGGTCCGGCGGCGATCGCCTTCACGAACGGCACGATCGCGGCGTGCGTGATGGACCGCAACGGACTGCGGCCCGCTCGCTACCAGGTCACCGCCGATGGCGTCGTGATCATGGGCTCCGAGGTCGGGCTGATCGACGTGCCCCTGAACGAAGTCGTGGAGTCCGGACGCGTCGGACCGGGCGAGATGATCGCCGTCGATACTGCCCGGCGCCAGGTGCTGCACAACGACGAGATCAAGCGTGAGATCGCCTCGCGCCGGCCATACGGCGACTGGGTCGCTCGCAACCTGCACCACCTCGATCCCTCGCTCTACCGTTCGAACGGCCACGTGCGTGAACGTTCCTCGGAAGACGTCGACATCGAGCAGTTGCAGATCCTCCATGGCTACACGCACGAGGAGCTTGAGTACGTGATCAAGGCGATGGCGGCCGACGGCAAGGAGCCGACCGGTTCCATGGGAGACGACACGCCGCCGTCTGCACTACAGGATCAGGGACGGCTGCTCTACACGTACTTCCGCCAGAAGTTCGCGCAGGTGACGAACCCCGCGATTGACTCGATCCGCGAGGAAATCGTGATGTCGCTCGACACGTATCTGGGCCGGCGACACTCGCTGCTGGAGACCACGCCAGAGGCCGCGCGCCTCGTGCATCTCACCAGCCCGTTAATGATCGATGAGGAGCTAACGTCTCTCCGTAGCATCCCGCTTGAGGACTTCCAGCTGACCACGTTGCACGCGCGCTTTGCCGTCGCGGACGGCCCCGGCGCTCTGCGTGACGCGCTCGACGAGCTGTGTGCCGCGGCCGTGCTGGCCGTCGACGAGGGGCATTCGGTGGTCGTCGTCAGCGACCGCCTGACCGACGAGCACTGGGCACCGATCCCGATGCTGCTCGCCGTTGCGACCGTGCACCACGAACTGATCCGCACCGGACGTCGGATGCGGGCCAGCATCATTGCGGAGACCGCAGACGCGCGCGACGTGCATCACTTCGCGACGCTGATCGGGTTCGGGGCCTCAGCCGTGAACCCCTATCTCGCATTTGAGACGCTGCGCAATCTCGCCGAACAGGGCGAATTCGATGACACCCCGGTATACGAGGTGCTGCGCTCCTACCAGCAGGCAGTCGATATTGGCATCCTCAAGATCATGTCGAAGATGGGCATCTCCGCCGTCTCGTCGTATCACGGCGGGCAGATCTTCGAGGCGCTGGGGATCAGCGACGACGTCGTGAATTTCTCCTTCCCCGGTACGACTTCGCGCGTTGGTGGCATCGGCTTCGAGCAGATCGCCGAGGACGTGCTGGCGCGGCATGCGCAGGTCTACTCCGGCGAGAAGATGACGCACGGTGGCTGGTACAAGTACCGCCGCGATGGCGACTACCACGCTAACGCGCCGCAGGTCTGGCGCGCGATGCACCTCGTCGCGCAGGACGGCGAGGACGAGGAGTACGAGAAGTACCAGGAGCTTGTTCAGCAGCGTCCGCCGGTCGCGCTGCGCGACCTGATCGAGTTCAACAGCGACCGTCAGGCGATCGACCTCGATGCGGTCGAACCGCTCGATGCGGTCACCGCGCGTTTCCAGACCGGCGCGATGTCGCTCGGCGCGCTCAGCCCCGAGGCACACGAGGACATCGCGAGGGCGATGAACATCCTCGGTGGTCGCTCGAACACCGGCGAGGGGGGCGAGGATCCGCGTCGCTACCTGCCGGACGGCGACAAGCGCGACGCCAACTCAGCCGTGAAACAGGTCGCGTCGGGACGCTTCGGCGTGACACCCGCCTATCTGGCGGCGGCGCAGGAGCTGGAGATCAAGATCTCGCAGGGTTCGAAGCCCGGCGAGGGAGGCCAGCTTCCCGGGCACAAGGTCTCGGCCTACATCGCCGGACTGCGGCACGTGATGCCGGGTACGACCCTGATCTCGCCACCCCCGCACCACGACATCTACTCGATCGAAGACATCGCGCAGCTGATCTACGACCTGAAGATGGCGAACGGGGATGCGAAGGTTTGCGTGAAGCTCGTCGCCGCCGAGGGCGTGGGCACGATCGCGGCCGGTGTCGCCAAGGCATACGCCGACGTGATTCAGATCAGCGGTGCCGATGGCGGTACCGGTGCCTCGCCACTCTCATCGACGAAGTACGCGGGCGCCCCGTGGGAACTCGGTATCGCCGAGACGCAGCAGGTGCTCGTCGCCAACGGCCTGCGCGGTCGCGTCACGCTGCGCACGGATGGCGGTATGAAGACCGGTCGCGACATCGTCGTCGCGGCAATGCTGGGCGCGGAGCAGTTCGGCTTCGGCACGGCAGCGATGATCGCTGTCGGCTGCAAGATGGCGCGCCAGTGCCACCTCAACACCTGCCCGGTTGGCGTGGCGACGCAGCGCGAGGATCTGCGTGAGAAGTATTTCGGTACGCCAGAGATGCTGGTCAGTTTCCTGCGCCACGTGGGCGCGGAAGTTCGCGAAATTCTCGCGGAACTCGGCTATGAGAAGATCGGCGACATCATCGGACGCAGCGACCTGCTGCAGCAGATTCCCGGGGGCGACGACCACCGTTGGGGCAGCGTCGACCTGTCGAAGCTGATCGCGCACGTCGACCCGGAGGGCACGCAGCCGCATCAGGCGACGCAGGACCGCAACGATCGCCCCGGCACGCCGCTCGACGACGAGATCATCGCGGACCTTGAGACCTCGATTGCCGCGCGAACCGCCGCGCAGCGCTCGTACCCGATTCGCAACACGGACCGCACGGTTGGCGGCCGTCTCTCGGGACACATCGCTCGCCACTACGGCGACGCGGGGCTGCCGGACGACACGCTCAACCTCCACTTCACGGGCTCGGCCGGACAGTCGTTCGGCGCGTGGCTCGTGAACGGGGTGAATCTGCATCTCGTCGGCGAGGCGAATGACTACGTTGGCAAAGGCATGGGGGGCGGCGAGATTTCGATTCGCCCGCCGGACGACGCCGCGTTCCCGACACACGAGGCGGTGCTGGTGGGGAACACCGTGCTCTACGGGGCGACCGGTGGAAACCTCCTCGTGGCTGGTAAGGCCGGCGAGCGCTTCGGCGTACGCAACTCTGGTGCGCGGGCCGTCGTCGAGGGCATCGGCGACCACGGCTGTGAGTACATGACCGATGGGGTTGTCGTGATCCTCGGTGAGACCGGGCGCAACTTCGGCGCCGGGATGTCGAACGGCGTCGGATTCGTCTTCGACGAGCGCGGTGACTTCCGAGCGCGCGTGAACCAGGAACTCGTGGGCCTCGAGCAGGTGACCGACCCCGAGGACATCGAACTACTCGAGCGGTTGATCCAGCGTCACCTGGAGCAGACCGGCTCGGATCGAGCCGCCGAGATCCTCGGTGACTGGCGTCGTGCGCTGCCGAAGTTCTGGAAGGTCGCGCCGAAGTTCGCGGCTTCCGAGGAGGGCGCGATGACCGTCGCGCGCCGGCATCTCGAGAGCCTGAAGTCGACGGTGACGACCTAGAGCATCCTAGCCCCTGAATCGCGGCTGTGACCGCGAGGCCGTGTGGCTGCTACCTATGGCTACCTGTGTCGCGGCTCGTCGTAGCTCAGCTACTCGTATCTCAGCGCCTCGGCCGGGACGATCTTCGACGCCGAGCGGGCGGGGATCAGCGTCATTAGCGCGCTCGCACCGTAAGCGACCGCAGCGATGACCCCGACTCGGATCCACGGGATCTCGAACTGAATCTCCGCTCCATCGGTGAACTCAGGGCTCGTCAACAGGTTGTACGAGAGCGCGAGGCCGAGCACGAGCCCCATACCAACGCCGGTGATCGCGATGAACGACGACTCCATGAAGAAGGAGAGCCGCACGAGCCGTCGCGAGTATCCGATCGCCCGCAGCACGCCGATCTGCTGACGACGTTCAACGACCGTGCGGAACGCGATCACGCCGAGTGCTGCGATGCCGACGATCAGTCCGAGCCCCATGAAACTCTCGAAGAGCAGTTGGAAGGCGCGCGACTGGGATGCCTGTACATCAATCTGCTCGATGATCGACTTCGCCTGAACGCCTCGCTCGAGCAGCGTCGACTCGATGTCGTGCGCGAGCCGGACCGACCCGCTCTTCGAGTCGTCGTCGCCGGCCGAGATCAGGAACGTCTCAGTCTCGCCGCCACCGAGGGTGCTGTCGACGACCTCGCGCCCCGTGAAGAGCGCGAACAGTTGCAGCAGGACGCCGGTCACCTGCGGCTCGAGCACGCCGATCACCTGCACCGTAATCTCGCCATCGTCGGTGCGCATGGTGACCGGGATCGGGTCCCACGGCCCCTCGCGCAGATCGTTGGCTGAGACGGGAAGCTCGAAACGGCCTTCGCCGGGCGGGCCGCCGCCGAACCCATCCTCGATGTGCAGGCGGCCGGCATCGACGATCGCGACCGTCGGGTCGTCCCGCAGTGCCTGCAGCACGGCTTCGTCGCTGTCGTACCCGTTTGCGCGGAACTGGAGAGGGAACTTCGCGAGTCGGAGGAAACTGTCATCGAGTCCCTGCACGCGGAAGCGGTGGAAGTCGTCGTCGCCGGCCTTCATCTGTGGGTAGGCCGTCACCATCGTGCCGACTCCGCCGATGTTCGCGTACACGTCGTAGCCGCCCTCGGTAAGGGCAGTACGCAGATCGGGGATGCGGTTGGAGGGGTTGGCATCGACGACCACGTCGAAACCGGCCGTCGCGTCGTCGCTGAGGAAGAGTTGCGTGAAGTTGAAGTTGAGCGTGGCCATCACGACGAGGCTGAAGACGACGAGCCCGAACATGGCGAGCGTCAGCCCGGTGAGGGTCTTCGCGGCGAGCGGGTATGCGATCGCGGTTCGGACCGCTGGCGCGATGCCGCCGAAGGCGCGCCCGAAGAGGTTGAGCACGCGCAGCACGACCTCCGCGTTGAAGATGATCACCAGCGTGGCTGCTGCGGTGATGCAGATGCCGCTGACGAAGAACATCTCGATGTTGCCGTTCAGTTCCTGCGGCACCGGCAGTCCGAGCACGCGGAAGACGCCGTGGATCGGGTCGAGGCCGCGACTCTCGGTGACGTCGGCAAAGAGCGAGAAGGGGAGCGGCAGCAGCCAGTACCAGACCAGCGCCAGTCCCGCGATCGTGAACGCGAGACGTGAGCCGGCGCCGAAGTACACCGCGAGCATCGCGACCGCGAGGACAGCGAGCGTCGTCCCCCCGGCGTAAGCGAACATCTTATGCTGCATCCACCCGCCGACGGGTCCCAGCGCGTCCGCCGACTGCCAGCCGCTCATGTAGACCAGCAGCATGCCGAGCACGATCATCAGCACGGCCCAGCCGCCGCTGTT
Organism: Dehalococcoidia bacterium; assembly: GCA_036013055.1. GTDB lineage: Bacteria > Chloroflexota > Dehalococcoidia > UBA2979 > UBA2979 > SHYR01. The sequence continues at coordinate 203,440 of DASCQM010000006.1, forward strand.
GCGGTGGCGTGCCGCCCAGTCGCGGCTGCGCAGCAGACCCCAGAATGCCCATGAGATCCGGCCACCGCCAGCGAACACCAGCAACGGCGCAAATGCGATCATGGACGCTACGCGCCCACCGCCATCGCGAAGATCGATCGCCCGATCCCGGCCACGCAGCAGTGGGTTGCGAACGCTTCGCGACACCAGCCTGATGACTGCGATCAAACCTGCGGCAGTCAGCACGCGACGACGAATGAAGTGGGCGATGGATTGCCCCCGACCAGCGGGCGCGAGCGATGGCTCCGCTGCCTCCCGCATGCCGTAAATGATCCAAGCGGCAAGCGCCGCAAGCGCAATCAATCCAGCGCCGCGTGTCTGCAGACCGACTGTCAGAAGGATGACTCCTACTACGATCCAGAACACGATCAAGACGACGATCCAGGTCATGGTCAGCAGAACGCTGGCGGCAGCCAGAGCCAATCGACCTGCCGTGCGGTCCGCGCCGACCAGCGGCTGCGGTTCCGGCAGATCCCTGATCGCCCGCACGATGTTGAGGTTTGCGGCACGCCACGCGGAGAAGACGACGGTGATGAATGTGAGCACGACGCCGAGCGAGTAGGCGATCGCGAAGCCCTGCCAGTTGAAGTGGAAGGTGATCGACAGCCCGAAGTCGTCGAAGATGCGGCCCATTACGGCGATTAGGGCGCCTGCGACGGCGAGGCCGAGGAGGGCACCGATCGCCGCTGAGCCGATGTTGTACGCCATGCCCTCAGCGAGGAACGACTGCGTGAGGTGCATCCGCTTCATGCCAACGGCGCGGGCCATGCCCATCTCGGCGCGGCGTTCGGCCGCGAGCATGATGAAGATCAGGAAGATCAGCATGATCCCGGCGGCGATCGAGAAGAGGCCGAAGACGAGGAAGAACGTCACGAAGATCGAGCCGATCAGCTCGCCGATCGCCACGATCTGCTTCTTCGTTAGCACGACATCGGCCTCGGCCTCCGGGTGGAGGTCGATGAAGGCCTCGAGCCGGTCTTGAATACCGTCGCTGAGGTCGAGCGTGCCGCGGATGCCCCCGAGGCTCGATACCGCGATGAATGCGACGCCCTCCGGTATATCGACGATCTCGCGAGCAGACTCGATGTTGATCGCGATCCCACCGGTGAGCCCGTTGGATCCGGCGTCGGTGAGCGAGGTGTCGCGCACGATCCCGATCACTTCGAGCTCGACGCGCTGGTTGTCGAAGAAGACGGCGATCATGTCCCCCGCCTCGGCCTCGATATCGTCTGAGAGGCGCACCGTGATGTAGACGCGGTTGCCGGTCAGGGCGTCGGCCGGGAGGGGGTTGCCGTCGGGGTCGTTCAGGCCGTTGAAGTCGGCTGCCGTCACGGGGTCAATGCCGACGAACTGCGCATTCGGCTCGGAGAGCCGCCGCTGCTCGTTGACGGCAGGGAGCGTCTTCAGCACGACTCCGCTGATCGCATCGATCTCGGGGTCGTCCGCGAACTCCGCCTGGAGGTCGGCCAGGAACTCGTCGGAGAGCAGGTCATCGGCGATTGGGCTCGCCCCGGCAGGCCCGGAGATCCCGCCGGAGTCCCGTCCGATGATGAAGTCGACCTCCTCGAACGAGGCGTAGATCGTATTCGTGATCGAGTAGCCGACGGTGTCGCCGGTGGCGAAGGCCGCGCTGATGATCAGCGTCGAGAGCATCAGGCCGATCACGATCAGCGACGTCTGCGACTTGCGACGTCGGACGTTGCGCAGGCCCATGCGCACGAGCAGCGGACTGCGCCATGCGACCCAGCCGAGTGAGCCGAAGGCGACGGCGAGCATCGCTACCAGCCCGACCAGGATGCTGGTCAGAGGGATGCCGAAGAGGCTATCCACCTGCGCCGACCTGTTCGCGCTCAATCACGCCATCGCGCATGTAGATCGTGCGGTCACAGCGGGCGGCGATCCCGGCGTCGTGCGAGACGATCAGAAAGGTGTGGCCCTGCTGCTCGTTCAGCTCCTGCATCAGTGACATCACCTCGTCGGCGGTCTGGGAGTCGAGGTCCCCGGTCGGCTCGTCGGCCCAGACGATCGCGGGGTCGTTGACGAGCGCTCGCGCGATCGTCACGCGCTGACGTTGCCCACCGGAGAGCTGGGCGGGGCGGTGTTCGTTCCACTCGGTCAGCCCGACGCGCTCTAGCGAGGCGAGCGCCCGCTCTCGCGATTCCCCGGGCGAGGTGCCGGAGACGAGCAGCGGCAGCTCGACGTTCTCGACGGCAGAGAGCACCGGCAGCAGGTTGTAGAACTGGAAAATGAACCCCATGCGCTGCGCGCGGTAGGCCGTCTTCGTGTCGTCGTCGAGCGTGTTGATGTCCGTGCCTTCGACGATCACATGGCCTTCGGTCGGCTCATCGATGCCGGAGAGGCAGTTGAGCAGGGTGGTCTTGCCGCAGCCGGACGGGCCCATGATCGCGACCATTTCGCCGCGCTCGACCGCCATATCGACGCCGCGCAAGGCTTCCACACGAACGACGCCGGTGTCGTAGACCTTCGTCAGCCCGCTCACCTCGATGATTGAATCGGCCACGACTACCTCCGGCGTGCCCGCACATCGTGCGCCAATGCGCGCTGCGAGCAAGGTACGAAAGGGCTGCGATGTCAGGTTGACGCCGTACCTCGGCACATGGGAGATTAATCACTGATACATTGGATAGCGAGGTATCACATGGAACTCGACTCCCCTGAGTACTGGGACCTGACTGTACGGCGCGCCGTTTCGCGACTCTTCGTGCTCTCGGCGCTCGCAGGGCGCCCGATGCACGGCTACGAGCTGTCGCAGGCGGTTGCTGAAGGCTCCGGGAACTGCTGCACACCGAGTGACGCGGCGATCTACCCGACGATCAGAGACCTCACAGAGGGTGGCTACATCACGTGTGAGGCAGAGTCGCAGGGGGCCCGCCAACGCAACGTCTGCACGCTGACCGAGCGTGGCCACGATGCGCTCGCTGCGGGCGCGGAGACGTGGGGCAGCGTGCTTCCGCACATCGCGCGTGTGATCGATGAGACGGCGGCCTCGCGCCGCGAACAACTGAGTGAGAACGGCGTCCAAGAGGGCGTCGAAGGAGAGGTACCGGCATGAGCAACGAATTCAGCGACCGCGAGATCAAGCAGGCGGTCGTCGACAACTACGGCGCACGGGCACGCAACGCTCTGGAGAGCGTCGGTGTCTCGTCGGCTGCCGTCGATGCGTGTTGCTCTCCTGCCGGAGAGGCATCCGCTGACGCCCCCCAGTCACTTGAGTTCGTCGAACTCGGGTCCGCCACTGCCGGTCACGCGGACGGCCACGCAGACGCCTGCGCCTGCGCGACCGTCGGTGAGGCCGAGACCGACAGCAGCGAGTACGGTGCGACCCTCTACCCACAGGCCGACATCGACGAGGTGCCGCCGGCGGCCCAACTGGCTTCGGCTGGCTGCGGCAACCCGGTGGCGATCGCCGAGCTGGGCAAGGGCGAGGCGGTGCTCGACCTCGGCTCCGGCGGCGGCATCGACTGTTTCCTGGCCGCGAAGCAAGTTGGTGACGAGGGCGAAGTCTGGGGCGCCGACATGACGCCGGACATGGTCCAGCTCGCCCGCCACAACGCGGAGCAGGTCGACGCGAAGAACGTGAACTTCCGGCTCGGCGAGATCGAGGACATCCCGTTCACCGACGAGCACTTCGACGCGGTGATCTCGAATTGCGTGATCAACCTCTCGCCGGACAAGTCGAAGGTCTTCGCGGAAGCCTTCCGCGTGCTCAAGCCCGGCGGTCGCTTGCGTGTCTCGGACATCGTGATCACGAGGGATCTGCCGGAAGAGACGAAGCGCGACCTGGAGCAGTGGGCTGGCTGTGTCGCCGGTGCGCTGCCGGTCGATGACTACCTCGGCCAGATCCGCGAGGCCGGGTTCACCGACGTCAGCGCCGAGTTCCACGACGGCGAAGACCGCGGCATCGCCAGCGCCTACGTCTCGGCGACTCGCCCCGCCTGAGTAATCCGACCTGAGGTCGGTCTCGCCTAGCGCTCGGTTCGTCGGGCGTCGAGCAGGATGTGCGGAAACTCCAGCGAGATTCGCTCGCTGCTGACGATCTCGAATCCAGATTCGCGCACCACTGCTGAGGTGTCGCGATTGAGGCTGCAGCCGTCGGTGGGGATGCGCCAGAGCGGCGTTACGACATCCTGAACGGCCGCAACCCAGCCGCGTTCTGACCGCACATGCTCAAAGATGCGGAGTTGGCCGCCGGGGCGGAGCACGCGCTTCATCTCGGCGAGTGCCGCTGCGGGGTGAGGCACCGAACAGAGCACGAGCGCGGAGACGACGGCATCGAACTGGCCGTCCTCGAATGGCAGCCTCGTTACGTCGGCCGCCTGTACATCGATCGGTACATCGGCTGCTGCTGCCGCCTCGCGGGCGCGCCAGAGCATGTGCTCGCTGTGATCCGTCGCGGTGACCGTCGCGGGCGCGGTGTAGTAGCCGAAGTTGGCGCCGGTGCCACAGCCGATCTCGAGCACGCGACCATCGAGGTCGGCGACGAGTTGCTCGCGGTATTGCCCCATCTGGCGGCGCATGCGCGGTTCGATCCACGCGTAGATGCGTGCGAAGAGTCGTCGCCTCACGGCTGGTCCCCGCGTTCCGGGCAGTCTGCGCAGCGCTCGAACGTCGGTGCATCGAGGGCGCGGAGGCCCGACCGCGTCAGCATGCGCGCGACGGTCCACAGCGGCAGCCCGATCACCGAGCACTCGCAGCCGTCGCAGTGTGCGACCGGCGCGAAGGCGGCGTCCTGAATCGCGTACGCGCCGGCCTTGTCGAGCGGGGAGCCACCATCGACGTAGCGTCCGACCTCGGCTGCCGCGTACTCGCGCATCGTCACGCGGCTCGTCACGGCGTCGACGACCTGCTCGCCGTCGGCACAGATCGCGACGCCGGTTACGACCTCGTGCTGGCGACCGCGTAGCGAGCCAAGCATCGCCGTGGCGTCAGCCGCATCGCGCGGCTTGCCGAGGATCGCGCCATCGAGCACGACGATCGTGTCGGCGCCGATCACGACGCCGTCGCTGCCAGTCTGCTCGCCAATTGCCCGCGCCTTGCGCAGCGCGAGTTCGCGTACGAGCGCGGTGGGGTCGGTCTCGTCCGACGCTTCGTCGACATCCGACGATTGCACCTCGAATGCGAGTCCGAGCGCGGTCAGCAGCTCGCGACGTCGCGGCGAGGCGGAAGCGAGGATCAGCGGCCTATTCGTCACCGGCGGGCTCGGCGGCGTCTTGCTCCGCGGTGGTGGGCTCGGGCGCCCTTCGTTCCGGCACCTCGCTGCGGTCGAGGGTGCTGATGCACTCGATGTGCTGCGTGTGCGGGAACATGTCGAGCGGCTGTACCTCGTTCAGCGTGAAGCCGCCATCGACGAGCAGACGGAGGTCGCGGGAGAGCGTCGCGGGGTCGCAGGAGACATAGACGAGCCGCTTCGTCGTCGAGGCCAGCAGCGAGTCGATCACCTCGCGGCGCATTCCGGCGCGCGGCGGGTCGATGATCAGCACGTCGGGGTCCGGCGAGAGGTCGTGCAGCATCTCCTCGACCGAACCGATGTGCCGATCGATGTTCGGGATGCCCATGAAGTTGACCTGCGCGTCCTCGCAGGCCGATGCGGACTCCTCGATGGCAATCACGCGCGGCACGCTCTCGGCCAGCATCACGGCGAAGGTGCCGACGCCGCTGTACGCATCGACGGCGACGTCAGGCTGCACGGCGGCGACGCGCTCGCTCACGAGCGAGACGAGCCGCTCCGCCTGGCGGTTGTTGACCTGAAAGAAGGCGGCGGAGGAGACGCGGAAGTCGCGGTCGCTCAATCGCTCCGTATAGAACGGCTGGCCGCTCTCGATCGCGGCTTCCTGTCCATCGCGCCACTGCAAGGCGGGCTGGACCAGCATGTCGCCGCTCACCTCGGCGGCGCGGATCGCGATCTGGCGGGTGCCAGTCGTCGCGTCCTGCACGCTTGCAAGCGCCTGGTTGATCGGATCGATTGCGATCGCGCAGCCGTCGATGCGCAGGAAGCGGTGGGTGCCGCGCTCCATGAAGCCGACGTAGCCCTCCCGCCGCGCCGTGAAGCGCATGTGATTGCGGTACGCCCACGGGTCGTCCATGCCGAGCATCTCGCGTACCGGTGGCTCGTCGAAGCTGCCGATGCGCTGCAATTGCTCGCGCACGATCTCGGTCTTCAGGCGGAGTTGCTCGCCGTACTCGATGTGCTGAAGCTGGCAGCCGCCGCAGCGGCCGAAATACTCGCAGCGGGGCGTGATGCGATGCGGCGAGGCGTCGCGGACTTCCGATGTCGTGCCCTCGAGGTACGAAGGGTAGGACTCGTTGAATCGCACCTCGACCGTCTCGCCGGGGATGCCGTACTCGACGAAGACGACACGACCATCGGGAGCGTGCGCGATCGCCTTACCCCCCGGAGCGAAGCCGGTGAGCTCCAGATCCATCGGCGGGATATCCGGCGGCTCGTAACGTCGCTTCCGACGCCGGCGTCGCTTCGACTTCTTGTTGGATGCGGCCGTGGACCGTTCTGCGGTCATAGGCACTGATCGTACGGTGGCGAGGGCACGGGCGGCCAGCGGCGGTGCCCCTTAGGATCGCGCCAGAGGTCCGCACACACCCGACAAGGAGACTCCCATGCCACGACAACGAACCCCGGTGCCGCTCCGCGACCTTGTGCGCGACGTCGTCTCGCTCCCGACGCTCGCCTACTGCGAGGGCGAGGTCGTGCGCTACATCCGCGCCTTCGCGGCTGAGCGAGGGCTCGAATGCACCGAGGATCACTATGGCAACGTCTCTGTGACGTACCAGAAAGGGAGGCGACGGCGTCCGCTCGTGCTCGGTGCGCACATGGATCACCCGGGGTTCATTGTCACCGCCGCGAAGGGGCGACGGCTGACGCTGGAGTTCCGCGGTGGCCTTTCAGCCGAGTACGGCAAGGGCGAGCGCGTACGCATCTATTCGCGGGGCGATGGATCGACGCGTGGCTACGCCGAGATCACATCGGTGCAGGGCGTGGCCCCGCCGGGACGCCCCGGGCGGCGGCTGACAGGCGCGAAGGCGACGCTGGTCGATGGTGGCGCGGCTGCCGTCGGCGACCTCGCGCTCTGGGACGTCGTCGAATGCCGCTTTCGCGGCGAGGTCGCGCACGCGAGGCAGTGCGATGACCTGATGGGCGCGGTCTCGGTGCTGGCGACGCTCGATCGGGCCGTTGCTTCAGGTGCGACCGGGCACCTCGTCGGCTTCTTCACGCGCGCCGAGGAGGTCGGGCTCTGCGGCGCGTCCGCGGCCGCACGCGATCGGCTCTTGCCGGAGGATGCGCTCGTGGTCGCGGTTGAGACATCGTCGAAGGCCGGCGGGCGGGCGGTGCAGGGGGGCGGACCGATCATCCGCATCGGCGACGCGATGCACATCTTCTCGCCACGCATGACGCAGTGGATGACGGCGCTCGCGCAGGATCTATCGAGCGAGCAACGAGACTTCAGCTACCAGCGTCGGCTGATGGACGGCGGGACGACAGAGGCGACGTCATACGACCTCTACGGGTACGAGACGGGTGCCGCCTGCATCGCGCTGGGGAACTACCACAACGCGGGTACGCGTAGTCGGGTGGCGGCCGAGACCGTGCATCTCGGCGACCTCGAGGGGCTGATCCAGCTCTTCGGGCGAATGCTCACCGACGTGCCGCAATTTGACCGCTCGCTGCCGTCGCTGCTGAATCGGTACGACCGGCTGGGCCGCGAGGCGGCGCCACGGCTGCGTGCCACGGCATCGTTCGACGCCGGCTAGGCGGGGCTTCCTAGACGGCTGAGTCGGGCTCGATGCCGAGGGCGCGATCCAGCGCAGCGTCGATCCAGGCGGGCTCGGGGAGCCCTTGCAGGCCCTCCGACGTCGGGTAGAGGCGACTGCGCAGCGTGAATTCGGTCGCGGCCTGGTGGTTCGGCTCGACGTCGATGCCATCGATGCGGATCGTCGGCGATCCGGGGAACAGCACCTCGGCGCCGACATCGGGATCGGTCACGATCACGTCGTGGACGCGAACCTTCATGTCACGCGCCTTGAGGCGGTTGCGGAGCAGGTTACGGGCGTGCTGGTAGTTGCGGCAGCCGTCGAACCAGAGGAACTCGATGTGCATGGTCGTCCGCCCGGTCGCGATCTCGGAGATAGCCAGATGCGCGCTGACAGAGCCGTCAGGGCGATCTCCTGAATCTTCGGCAGATCGTTTCGAGTTCTGGAGCTACACGGGGCGGGCGGAGGCGTGGGCTCGTCGGAAGAGCCGCCGTCCGTCGCTCCTGGTCAGCCCTCAGACCACGCTGAGCGCGCGGTCGACGGCCGCCTCGACCCACTCGCGCTCGGGCACGCCAGCTAGCCCGTGCGGTGTGTTGTAGAGCCGGCAGCGCGGCGTGTAGTCACCGCTGTCGACGTAGTCCGGTTCACCGTCGGTGCCCTCGACGCGGATCGTCGGCGATCCCGCGAACTGCACCTGCGGGCCGATCGCCGGGCGTGAGACGCTGCTGGGGACGCTTGAGGAGACCTGCGGCGAGATCGAGCGGCAACTCGTCACTGCGAGCGGTGCGTCCGAGGGTGGCGTCTCCGCCTAGGCTTCCGCGTCTAGACCTCGCCGACGGCCGGGATCGTCCTCAGCTCGGAGATGATCTCTTTGATCTCATCGACTTCGTCGGGATTCTTCGGCGACTCGCCGAAGCTGACGCGGGTATTGATGCCCGCGTACTTCTCGCGCATGCGCTTGACGATCTCGTCCCACGTGCCGATCACGCAGAACTCCTCCATCATGTCGTCCGTGATCACGTCGACCATCTCGTCCCAGCCACCCTCGATCGAGAGTCGGTGCAGGTGGGCGGCTTCGTCGTCCCAGCCGTGCTGCTTCATCACCCGCGAGTACGAGCGCGTCGACGCGTAGAACGAGATGCGACGGCGCGTCACCTCGCGTGCGCGGGCAAGCTCTTCCTCGTTGCGCCCGGTGACCATGAAGCCACCGCCACTGATGATCAGGTCCTTCGGGTCCTTGCCGGCGCGTCGGGCGCCTTCGTGTACGGCGGGGATCAGCACTTCGCGGATGTACTCGAAGGAGCTGAAGCCGTGGATCGCGATGCCGTCCGCGACCTCGCCGGCCAGCCGAGCGTTAAACGGGTTCACGGCGGAGACGACAACCTTGATGTCTGGGTGCTCGATCGGTCCGGGGTTGAAGAACGGGCTCGTCAGCTTGTACTGGTAGTACTCGCCCTCGTAGTCGGGCTTCGTGCCGTTCTGCCACGAGTCCCAGATCGCGCGCATGCAGCCGATGTAGTCGGCAAGGTGCGGGCCGGGCGGCGCCCACGGCACCGAGAATCGACGCTCGTTGTGCCCCTTCACCTGCGTACCGATGCCGAGGATGAAGCGACCACCCGAGTACTTCGAGAGGTCCCACGCGATGTTCGCCGAGATGTGCGGTACCCGCGGGAACGCGATCGCGACCGATGTGCCGAATTCCATCCGTTCGGTGTGCTCAGCGACCAGCGCCAGTGGCAGGAACGGGTTGTGCGTCGTCTCTCCGATGCCGACGAAGTCGTAGCCCAGCGCTTCGAGGTCGCGCGCGCTCTCTGGCGCGACGGTCATGTCCGTCCCGATTCCCGTTCCCACTGTCATCGGCATGGCGTTCTCCCTGGCTAGCTACGGATCGTCAGGATTGTAGCGAGCGGATCAGCGGCGTGCGACCGTCTGACGGGCCGGGCGGGCTACTCGGTGCGTTCGACGTGCGACCAGACCGCTTCTTCGGTTGCAGGTTCGACCCGGCCCTCGCGCAGCAGTCGCGTCATCAAGCGGCCATCGGCGGATCGGTCGCGCAGCGTCGCCTCAAGCGCCTGCACGCGCTCCTCCGTGCCGAGCACCACGGCGAGCAGCAGCTCCCATTCGAGCGGGGTCGCGAGCACCGTTGCACCACCGATCTCGATCCTCGTCCGCGCGTCCCAGAGCGAGGGGATCTCCAGCGGTGTGAGGGCGTCGTAGCTGCCGTGGAAGGTCGGATTCGCGAAGACGAATACCGCCACGCCATCGCGCATGAAGTGCAGGCGTTCGGCCGCCAGTTGCGAGCTACGCTGCCAGAGCGCATCGACGTCGAGCATCTCGGCGAGCGTGCGCAGCGCCCGCTCCGTGGTCATCAGTTCGAGGTTGGGTGATGCGGCGTCGACGCCCTGCAGCCAGCACGAACCGGCACCGATCAGCGCCCACGGTTCGTCGCTCGCGGCCTCCTCCATGACCCGGACAAGCGGGCCAAGCACCTCACGTTGGTGGTTGGATTCGGCTGGAGTCGGATTCGAGCTAACGGCGATGTCCTCTTGTGTACGGGGACGTGGTCGTAGTTGGCGCGATAATAATGCGTCTTGCAGCTACGCGCTTGTGACGTGCGATCATCGAGGCAGGCACGACGGACGAGCGGAGCGACGAAGCAGCGATGAGCGAGTACGACCAGCACGGTCGCGGTGCCCTCCCGGGCGACCACCCGACGATCGTCGGGCCGCTCCTGACGTTCCGGGCGGTCACCGCCGACGATGCGCCGGATCTGCTGCGATGGCTGCGTGACGGCGACGTCCGGCAGATCTACAGCGACCCGCCGGACACGCTCGATGATGTCAGGCGGCACTACACGGAGCCGGACGTCGAGCCCTGCTGGCGTTTCGTGATTGAGCACGAGGGACGTGGCATCGGCGAGATCCAGTACGCGCACCAGTACCCGGGCGCGGACTACGAGTGGGCGGCGGGCGTTGACATCTTCATCGGAGAGCCAGATGCGCGAGACCGCGGACTGGGCACCGAGGCGATTCGGACGATGCTGCGCTTCCTCTTCGAGGACCTGGCGTGCCATCGAGTGACGATCGACCCGGAAGTCGCCAACGCCCGCGCGATCCGCTGCTACGAGAAGGCGGGCTTCACGTTTGAGGGTGTACTGCGGCACAACGCGTTCGAGCGCGGCGAGTACGTCGACACGCACTTCATGTCGATGCTCGTCGACGAATGGCCGGCAGCAAAGCTCCGCTGGGAGCGCGAAACCGGGCGCTAGGCCAGCGCTAGCTCCCCGCGCGTGCGAGGCGGGCGGCTGCGACCATGTTCTCCAGCGAGGAGACCGTCTCCTCGTAGCGCCGCGTCTTCAGCCCGCAGTCCGGGTTCACCCACATGTTCGCGGGGTCGAGCACCGTCGACGCCTGGCGGATGTTGTCCGTCATTTCCTCCGTCGGTGCCACGCGCGGCGAGTGGATGTCGTAGACGCCGAGGCCGATCTCCTTGTCGTAGCCGGAGTCGCGGAAGGCTTCGAGGCCCTCTGCGTCTGACCGCGCGTTGAAGATCAGCAGCACGTCGGCTTCGAGGTCGGAGACCGACTCGATCACGTCGGCGAGCTGGACGTAGCACATGTGTGACTGGATCTGCGTCTCGTCGCGCACCCCGCTCGTGGCGAGCGTGAAGCAGGGGACGGCCCAGCCGAGGTAGGAGGCCCAGTCCGCATGGCGCAGCGGGACGCCCTCACGCAGCGCCGGCTCATCGACCTGGATGATTGCGATCCCGGCCGCTTCGAGGTCCGCGACCTCGTCGCGGAGTGCGAGCGCGATCTGGCGGCAGGTGTCGCCGCGTGGCTGGTCATCGCGCACGAAGGACCAGTTGAGGATCGTGACCGGCCCGGTGAGCATGCCCTTGACCGGGCGGTCGCTGAGCGACTGTGCGTAAGAGGACCAGCGCACCGTCATCGCGCCCGGCCGCGAGACGTCGCCGAAGATGATCGGCGGCTTCACGTAGCGGGAGCCGAAGGACTGCACCCAGCCGAAGCGCGTGAAGGCGAAGCCATCAAGCTGCTCGCCGAAGTACTCGACCATGTCGTTGCGTTCCGGCTCGCCGTGGACGAGCACATCGAGCCCGATCTCCTCCTGGAGGCGGATCACCTTCTCGATCTCGTGCTCGATCTCGCGCTCGTAGGCGGCCTCATCGATCTCGCCGCTGTTGAGCTGGCGTCGCGACCGACGCAGCTCCGGCGTCTGCGGGAACGACCCGATCGTCGTCGTGGGGTACGCGGGCAGGTTGAGGCGCGCGCGCTGAGCGGTTCGTCGCTCTTCGACGTTGCCGGGCCGGCGGTAGTCGTTCTCCGTCGTCGCAGCGACGCGGTCGCGCACTGCGGCGTTGTTCGTGCGCGCAGACGTTCGACGTGACTCAAGCGCGGCCGCGTTGGCGGCAAGCTGGTCCGCCACGTCCTCGCGGTTGTCGAGCGCCGACGTCAGCACCGCGACCTCATCGACCTTCTGGTTCGCGAAGGCGAGCCACGACTTCAACTCGTCATCGAGCCGGTCCTCGCGGCCGATCTCGATCGGCGCGTGGATCAGCGAGCATGACGTCGAGACGACCAGCCGCTCCGCGCCGACGAGCGCGCCGAGCGAGCCGAGTAGCTCCAGCGACGCGGCGTGGTCGTTGATCCAGATGTTGCGCCCATCGACGACACCGGCGACGAGGCTCTTGCCGTCGGGCAGGCCGTGCTCGCGCACGAGGTCGGCGTTGCGCAGCCCGCGATGGAAGTCGAGACCGATCGCCTCGACTGGCAGGTTGCTCAGCGTGGGATAGGCCTCATCGACGTCGCCGAAGTAGGTCGTGACCAGCAGGCTCGTCTCGCCAGACTGCGAGGAGAGCGTCTCGTAGGCCGTCTGGAGCGCGGCAAGCTCCTCGCTGCTGCGGTCCTGCACGAGCACGGGCTCGTCGAACTGCACCCACTGAGCGCCGGCGTCGCGCAGGCGGCCGAGCATCTCGGCGTAGACATCGAGCAGGGCAGGGAGCAGCGCCAGCCGGTCGTAACCGTGGTCGAGCGCGCCGTCGGCGTCGAAACCCTTGCCGATCAGCAGGTAGCTCAGGGGGCCGACGAGCACCGGCACCGTCTCGATGCCTGCCTCGCGCGCCTCAAGGTACTCGTCGAGCGGCTTCGTCGATGCGAGCCGGAAGCTGGTGGTGGGGTCGAACTCGGGGACGATGTAGTGGTAGTTCGTGTCGAACCACTTCGTCATCTCCATCGCGGTCACGTCGATACCGTCGTCCTGCGCGCCGCGTGCCATGGCGAAGAAGGTGTCGAGGTCGACCTGCGCGTCGCCGCCGGACTGCCACTGGTAGCGCGGGGGCACCGCGCCGACCATCGCGGTCGTGTCCAGCACCTGGTCGTAGAAGCTAAAGGTGTTCGAGGGGATCAGGTCGATCCCGGCATCGCGCATGCGCTGCCACGCCTCCAGCCGCAAGCCGCGCGCGGTCTCCTGCAGCTCGTCGGCGGTGACCTTCCCGTCCCAGTAGCGCTCGGTGGCGCGCTTTAGCTCGCGCCGCCCGCCGATGCGTGGGTACCCGTGAATTGCAGAGAGCGTCATCGCCCGCTCCTTGATCATGACTGTCTACGCGTGACTGCTCAGGTTAGCGCGGCGTCAACGCGCAGGCCATCAGGGAGGGCCAGCGTTCAGGTCAGATTCGCGCCGGTTCCCGGTGACCTGCGACCAGTGTCGCTAGTCCTTCTTGCCGACGATCTGCACCAGCACCCCACCCGACGACGCCGGATGCACGAACACCTGCCCGGTGACCGGGTTGCCTTCGCCGGGGTCGCCGATCAGGCGCACGCCCTTCTCGCGCATTCCGGCGAGGGCGACGTCGACATCGTCGACGCGCATGGCGAGCAGATGCACGCCACCGCCGTTCTTTACGCGGTTGGCGATCGGGCCCTCGTCGCTGGTCGGCGCGACGAGTTCGACCTCGGTGTCGCCGAACTCGAAGAAGGCCTGGTTGAAGCCCGCCGCCGGCAGCTCGCCGGTGCGCCCGACGGGCTGCCCGAAGATCGCCTCGTACTGAGCGACCGCCGCGTCGAGATCCTCGACCGCGATCACGATGTGGTCGATACCTTCAAACATCGAAACCCCCGCTCACACCGCCGCGTGCGAGGTGAGTGAGGTAGTTATACCGGGTTTGGGTACTACTGCGACGCCTCGGCGAATCTTCGGATCCACGGATTCGGGTTGCCGATCAGACCTTCGAGCATTGGAACTGCAAGATGAGGGAGATGCTCCGGAAAGATTCCCGAATGCACCGCCAATACACCACGCATCGCTGGCTGCTGCTTGCGGCCGTGGAAACCGTGTGTCAGACCATTTCGATAGGCACGGAGGAACTCCTCACAGTAGCTCTCCTTGCTCAGTGGATCTCGGCCAGGCACCGTTACCTGATTGTCTTCAACTCCGACGAATATCCCAGACCAAATGTCATCGACGATCTGCTGTCGCAAGGTCTCCGTGCGCCCACCCTCCTGTTCAAGGTAGTCAGGCGGGAGCCAGGATCGGTTGGTTGAAAGCCACTTCATCGGTGGCAGTGACTTGATACCGAAGCCTTCGTACAAGTCGATCAGCCCGAGAAACAACTCTCGCCGGACGTCGTCGTTGGGCGTCGTCTGGACCATCCAGGTGAGTTCAACGATTCGCTGGAACGATCGAACGGCGCCACTCCAAGCGATCACATTTATCTGGTCACCGCTCCTGAAGTGCAAAGGGTCGAAGAGGTGCCAGAGGCAATTCTGAATGCGTTCAAGGGCCCTCACGACATATTGTCGGCGGGCACTGGCCGCCAACCCCAGAGTCGCGACTCGCAACCCGTGAGGCTGCGACCGCGACAGCGAGTTCACCGCAACACCGCGCGGCCGCAGAAGACCACGGTAGCTCGGGCCGGAGGGATTCAGGTATCCGCCGAAGCCGAACACAAGGCTTGAGTCGGCTTGCTTGATGATGAAGCCCTCGCGTCGGCGCGGGCCGTTGGGCTCGAGAAGCACCTCAAGGACATCTATTGGGTTCAATCCGGAGCGTAAGTCGGCTTGTGTACGATGGCCCTCAAGAACGTCGGATGGTGGGATTGAATCAGCCGCTGCGAGTTGCTCGATGATCGTCTGGGCTTGGAAGCCGCGAAGTTGGGGTTCAACGAGATCGACGCTGCCCGATGGAAATCGATGCAGGAAGGCCGTAACAAGACGCTCCAAGGTGTCGGTGTCGTCGGAAAGAGCACCCGTCTCGAAGTGGTGTAGGAGTTCTTCGAGACCGTCCAATTGCTCGTGTGCATCGTCGGCGGCACTTTCGATCGCCTGAATCGACCTTAGTGCCTCCTGTTCCATCACCTGGTCTTGGTCGGGATCGAGGCTAGCGAATTTCGTTACCCACTTGCGGCGACTCTTGAGGGCTGCTTGGCCTCGCGGTAACCATCCATCCGGCCCCGCTACCGGCGTCGCGCCGACGAGCGTCCCCATATGGACCCGCTGGATGTCGATCCGATCCGATCGTGGTAGGGCCGCGAAGCCCAGCTTGTCTCTCATGAATTTCGTGGCATTGTCCAACTGATGCCGTTCCCAGTGCGGCGTCAGTATTGCGGCTGGAGCCTCGGGTGACCGGTAGCTACCAGCGGAGAGAGAGCCGTGGTAATCTGCGGCGGGCAGACCACTACGGCAATCGCAAAATTCGTCCATCGATACCCCCGCCAAGGGACTGAAAGTCCCCCGCGCTAGCCCTCCCGCGCCACCGCGAGGACGACGGCGGTGTGGCCGTTGGCGTGGGTGCGGCGTTGTTCGTCGAGCGTCAGTTCGACGCCGTCGGCGAGGCGCACGACGCGGGCATCGGTGAGTGAGGCGCTGCGGTCGAGGTCGCCGGTCGGGCTGGTGATCGAGAGCATCGTGCCACTCGCTTGCTGCTGCTCGTTGAGCAGAACCGGGTAGCTGGCGCCCTCGTGGCTGACGACGGCCCAGTCGTGTGCGTACTGGTTCATGCTGCCTCCGTGTTTCGCTTGGCCGCTGCTGGGGCGAAGTAGGTCGCCTCGTAGAGCGGTTGGAACTGCTTCGCGCTCAGCGTGACGGCGAGGATGGCGGCCTGCAGGCTGTCGTGCGGCGCGATCGAGGGGTCCGACGCAAGGTCGCTCTGCCGACGTGCCCGATACGCGGAGCGCAGCACGTTCTGGTTGATGTCACCCCTCGGGATGTGCTGCAGGTCGCGATTGACCTCGGCCACCACCATGTCCAACTCCATCGTTTAGCCCCCGGTCCGCCCCCGCCGACCTGGTTCTCTGTCGCTGCTGATCCGCCTCGCTAGCTGCACCCCGTGGTGACGCCACAGTTGACGCACTTCAGGCAGGTGCCGTTGCGCACCATCATCATCTGGCCGCACTCGTCGCACGGGTCGCCCTCGAAGCCTCGCTGTCGCGCCATGTCGGCGGTCATCGTGACGACGGGCGCTGTCGCCCCGCCGTTCGTCGACGGTGTCGCAGCCGTGGCTGCAACGACCGGCGGAGCGGCGGGTGTTGGCTCGACGACGGGTGCCGTCGGTGCAGCAGCCGGGGCAGCACTGGCCGACGCGCCGAAGCTCGGTGCCGGTGTGCCAGCGACGAGCGCGGGCGCTGCGGGCTCCTCGACCCCGGTGACATCGATCGTGGTGTCATCGGTTGTGTCGACGACGCCTGGCGACATCGAGATCGCATCCACGAGCTCGTTCTCAATCTCGTCGTCGGTGTTCGCGTCGCTCACGTCGGCAGCGCCGATGTGAGCCAGGTCGTCGCGGCCGAGGTAGGAGATCGCCAGCTCGCGGAAGACGTAGTCGATGATCGAGGTCGCCATCTGGATGCGGTCGTGGCCGTTGACGAGCCCGTTCGGCTCGAACTTCGTGAAGACGAACGAGTCGACGAATGCCTCCAGCGGGACGCCGTGCTGCAGACCGATTGAGACGGCAATTGCGAAGCAGTTCATCAGCGAGCGGAAAGCCGCGCCATCCTTCGCCATGGAGATGAAGATCTCGCCCAGCCGGCCGTCGTCGAACTCGCCGGTGTGCAGGTAGATGGCGTGACCGCCGACCCGCGCCTTCTGGCCGTAGCCCTGGCGACGCGAGGGCAGACGCTTGCGCGCTTCCTCGTCCGCCTCGATGCCCGCGCCGAAGAGTTCGAGCAGCTTCACCTGCTCGGCGAGCGGCAGGGCGCGGATGATGCGCTCCGCCTCGGCCACCGCCGGGTGCTCACTGCCACCGGCTGCCGCCGCTGCTTCGGCGAAGGCCTCGTCCAGCGTCTCCTCGTCGTCCTCGGTCAGCGCGTCAGCGAAGGCCGCCGACAGCGGCTGCGAGAGCTTGGAGCCATCGCGGTAGAGCGCCAGCGCCTTGACCATCCCGGAGGCGGCGGCGTCGTAGACCGCGCGCACATCGTCGATGGTGGCTTCGCTGGGCATGTTGATCGTCTTGCTGATCGCCCCGGAGATGAACGGCTGCGCCGCCGAGAGCGTGCGCACGTGCGCCATCGGCTCGATGTAGCGCGTGCCGTACTTGCCGGTCTTGGTCGCGCAGTCGAAGACGGCGTAGTGCTCCTCGCGGAGGTGAGGTGCGCCCTCGAGGGTCATGCGACCAAGGATGTGGTCGTTCGCCTCTTCGACCTGCTCCGGCGTGAAGCCGAGTGCGCCGAGGAGGTCGAACATCGGGTCGTTCAACTGCTCGTCGCTCAGCCCCAGCGTCTCGCGGCAGAAGTCGTCGCCGAGCACGAAGCGATTGAACGCGAAGCTGAGGTGGAAGGCGGTGCCGAGCTGAGCATCGATCGTGTCGAGCACGGGCTGCGTGAATCCGCGCTCCGCCAGCGAGTAGCGGCTGATGTGCGGCGAGCCCTCGAGCGAGGCCGAGCCGACGCAGTATTCGACGATTGCCGCCGCCTGCTCGCGCCCGTAGCCGAGCTTCGCCAGCGCGGCGGGCACGGAGCCGTTGATGATGCGGAAGTAGCCGCCGCCGGCGAGCTTCTTGAACTTCACGAGCGCGAAGTCCGGCTCGACGCCGGTGGTGTCGCAGTCCATCAGCAGCCCGATCGTGCCGGTGGGCGCGATCAGCGTGGTCTGCGCGTTGCGGTAACCGTGCGCTTCGCCAAGCTTCAGCGCACGGTCCCACGAGTCGCGGGCGGCGGTCAGCAGGTCGTCGCGACAGAACGCCTCGTCGATCGGCGTCGGTAGCACGGTCAGGTCCTCGTACTCCGTCGCTTCGACGCCGTACGCGGCGCGACGGTGGTTGCGGATCACGCGCAGCATCGCCTCGCGGTTCTCGTCGTAGCGCGGGAACGCGCCGAGTTCCGCCGCCATCTCGGCGGACGTGCTGTATGAGACGCCGGTGAGAATCGCGGTCAGTGCGCCGGTCCAGGCGAGCGACTCGGGTGAGTCGTAGGGGATGCCTTCGACCATCAGCATTGCGCCGAGGTTGGCGTAGCCGAGGCCGAGCGTGCGGTAGTCGTACGACCGCAGCGCGATCTCGCGGCTCGGGAACTGCGCCATCAGCACGGAGATCTCCAGCACCACGGTCCAGAGCCGAGTCGCGTGTTCGTAGGCCTCGATGTTGAAGTCGCCGTCATCGACGAACTTCAGCAGGTTGATGGACGCCAGGTTGCAGGCCGTGTCGTCCAGGAACATGTACTCGGAGCAGGGGTTGGAACCGTTGATGCGGCCCTGCGCCGGAGCGGTGTGCCACTCGTTGATCGTCGTGTCGTACTGGATGCCGGGGTCGGCGGACTGCCATGCGGCACGTGCGATGCGATCCCAGATGTCGACGGCGGGAACCGTGCGATGCACGGAGCCGTCGGTGCGCCGGATCAGGTCCCAGTCCTTGCGCTCCTCGACGGCGTCCAGGAACTCGGAGGTGACGCGCACGGAGTTGTTGGCGTTCTGGCCGGAGACGGATTGGTAGGCCTCACCCTGCCAGTCCGTGTCGAACTCGGCGAGGTCGAGCGTGGGCGCGTCCTGCTCGGCGAGTTGGAGCACGCGCTGCAGGTACGACTCCGGCACGCCGTCGCGGCGGGCGCGCGAGAGCGAGCGTCGCAGCGGGCGGTTCGACGCGAGGTCGAGGCCGTCCGCCGTCGCCTCGAAGGTGGCGCGCAGGTGCTTCCGCATCACGCGCGAGCCGGTGACCATCGTCGCGACCTTGTCTTCTTCTGTGACCTTCCAGTCGATGAACTTCTCGACGTCCGGGTGGTCGACATCGACGATCACCATCTTCGCCGCGCGGCGGGTGGTGCCACCGGACTTGATCGCGCCCGCAGCGCGGTCGCCGATCTTGAGGAAGGACATCAGGCCAGAAGACCTGCCGCCGCCGGAGAGGGGCTCGTCCTCACCTCGGAGCTGCGAGAAGTTGGAGCCGGTGCCCGAGCCGTACTTGAAGATGCGCGCCTCGCGCGTCCAGAGATCCATGATCCCGCCCTCGTTGACGAGGTCGTCGCTGACGGACTGGATGAAACAGGCGTGGGGTTGCGGGCGCTCGTAGGCGCTGGTGGAGCGCAGGGGCTCGCCACCCTCGGCCGGAACGTACCAGTGGCCCTGCGCGGGGCCCGCGATGCCGTATGCCCAGTGCAGGCCGGTGTTGAACCACTGCGGCGAGTTCGGCGCCGCGCGTTGGGTCGCCATCATGTAGCTGAGCTCGTCGTAGAACGCCTGCGCGTCCTCTTCCTCGTCGAAGTACTGCTGCTTCCACGCCCAGTACGTCCACGTACCGGCCAGCCGTCGGAAGATCTGTCGCGAGTCGACCTCGCCGGTCGTCTCGTCCGACGTCGGATCCGCCTCGGAGCGCCACAGCCACTGCGGGACGCCGTCTTCCTCGACGCGGCGCAGCACGCTGGGAACGCCGGCCTTGCGGAAGTACTTTTGCGCCATGATGTCCACGGCGACCTGCGACCAGCCCTCGGGCATGATCAGGCCGGTCGCCTCGAAGACCGAGGAGCCGTCCGGGTTGACGATATGCGACTCGCGCTCCTCGAAACCGATGCCGTCGTAGGCGTCGCTTCCGGCGGTGGTGAAGTGGCGGGAGATGCGCATGGTGGTGCTCCTGGGGTGGCCCGTGGGGGCGATTCTGGGAATCCGGGTAGATTCCGCATTGCGTTAATCTGCTTACCCGCATACGTGATTATTCAGGCGGGGGAGGGATCATAGCGCGTGGGGCGAACTTGTCAAGACGCCTTAGCAGAACTAGCGTGCTAGCGGGAGATTAGGTTCGGAATCGCGAACCGTGCTGCGGATGGTACTCCAGAAAGTCAAGGCTTCTGGGTACTTGCCAAATCACGTAAGCAGTTGCTACTCTTCCCGCGATCTCCCCAGACCGGCAAAGCCGGTGGGGAGGTTTTTGTCATGGCAGACCGCAGAGCAGGCAAGGTGCCACACGTCCGAGGTCCCGGGGGCGGACTGATTCCGCGTACCCGCAACAAGGACGGCCGCTGGCGCAAGAAGCGCAGCGACGCCGGTCACCACCGCATGTTCACGCTGGTGACGACGATCGGGCTGAAGGCAGCCGCCTAGGCGTCCAGTCCGACCAGCGCCTCGAGCTCGTCAGGGTCCGAGGGGATCGCGGCCGAGAGGTTGCGATGGCCGTCGCGCGTGACGAGGATGTCGTCCTCGATGCGTACGCCGATGCCGCGCAGGCGTCGTGGAGCTTTCACGCCCTCCCCGAAGTAGATGCCGGGTTCGACCGTGATCACCATGCCCGGCGCCAGCGTGACGGGGCCATCACCGTCGCGGTAACTGCCGACGTCGTGGACATCGAGCCCGAGCCAGTGCGACGTGCCATGCATGAAGTAGGGACGGTGCGCGTTCTCGCGGATCAGACGGTCGGTGCGACCGCTGAGCACGCCGAGCCGTCGCAGCCCTGCCACCACGACCTTCAGCGCTGCGATGTGCACATCTTCATGCAGCACGCCGGGCGCAACGATTTCGATCGCCGCCGCCTGCGCGTCGAGCACGACCTGGTAGACGTCGCGCTGCGCCTCCGTGAAGTGGCCGTTGACGGGGAAGGTGCGCGTGATGTCCGCGCCGTAATAGTCGACCTCCGCGCCAGTATCGACGAGCAGCAGATCGCCGTCTTCGATGCGCTCGCGGGCCAGCGGGTAGTGCAGCACGCAGGCGTTTTTGCCAGCAGCGACGATCGCGGGGAAGCCGTCGTGCAGCGAGCCGCGACGACGGTACTCCGCCTGCAGCACGCCCTTCACCTCGTACTCGTACATGCCGGGCTGCGTCGCGCGTATCGCAGCGGCCAGTCCCGCGCCGGTCACGTTCACGGCGCGCTGCAATGAGCGCACCTCCGCGGCCGACTTAAGGAGCCGCATCTCCGCGACGAGCGCGAACGGATCGACGATCTCTTCGACATTGTTCGGCGCGCGGCGACGACGGCCCACGGCCGTTGTCACGATCTTCTCAACGGCCTGATCGGAGCCGAGCGAGAAGTAGATGCTGTCGCTCTCTCCGAGTAACTGTGGGAGCCGCGTCGACAGCTCGTCGATCGGGTACGCGGCGTCGGCTGCGAAGTCCTCGATCGCACCACCGACGCCGGCGCGGGGCCCGTCCCAGATCGCGCGGTCGGGATCGCGAGGACGCACAAAGAGCACGTACGGCTGGTCGGTCCCCGGGCGCAGCACTGCCACGGCGTCCGGCTCCTCGAAGCCGGTCAGGTAGTAGAACGTCGATGTCTGGCGGAACTCGTACGAGACATCGCCGTTGCGCAGCGCCTCGTGGCCCGAGGCGAAGACGGCGGCGGAGCCGTACTCGGCGTTGCGCGGAGCGCGGATTGCGCGCATCAGCCGCTGCCGACGCGCGGCGAACTGGTCTGCCATTGCATTGCTCCTTCGGGCGTTCGACGACCGCCGGGGGGCCGCTGGATGCCTCTAGAACGCCTCTAGAGGGCCAAGTAACGCGCCCAGAGATAGGCGGTCGAGATCAGTATCGTGCCGACCGTGGTCACCGCACCGTAGCGGAAGAACTCCATGAACGTGATCTTGTGACCGTTTCTCGCTGCGAGGTTCGCGACGAGTACGTTGGCGGAGGCGGCGACGATCGTCAGGTTGCCGCCCATGTCGGCGCCGATCGCCAGCGACCACCAGAGCAGGTTCGACGTCGGATCGGGCTGACCGGCGTTCATCTCGTCGACGACTGTGAGCATCGTCGCGGTGTAGGGGATGTTGTCGACGAATCCCGAGAGCACCGCTGACATCCAGAGAATCAGCATCGAAGCGGCGACCTCGGAGCCGCCGGTCACGTCATCGGCCCACATGCCGATGTCCTCAAGCACGCCGACCTTCTCAAGCGATCCAACGAGGATGAAGAGACCGATGAAGAAGAAGAGCGTCGACCACTCGACCTCGCGCAGGCTGTCGTGTGGGTCTTCCCGCGTGATCAACAGCAGCAGCGCCGCACCGGTCAGCGCCACGATCGCCGGGTCATAGCCCGTCACACCCTGGAGGAGGAACCCGACGACGACGAGCGCCAGCACGCCACCCGAGATCTTCAGCATCCGCATGTCCGTGATCAGCTGCGTGTCGTCCATCCGCATCACGTTGTCCGCAGCATCGGGCGAGCCCTCGATCTGGCCGCGCATCAACCAGCGCAACGCGAAAAGGAAGGCGATCAGCGAGAGGATCGAGGCGGGGCCTACGTTCAGCATGAACGTGACGAAGTCGATGTCCGCGTGCGTCGCAATCAGGATGTTCGGCGGGTCGCCGATCAATGTCGCGGTACCGCCGATGTTCGAGGCGAGCACCTCCGCGATCAGGAGCGGCACTGCCTTCATGCCCAGCATGTCCGCGACCACCAGCGTGACCGGTGCGATCAGCACGACGGTGGTGACGTTGTCGAGGAATGCTGAACCAACTGCGGTGATCGCGCAGAGCAGGATCGTGACCCGCAGCGGATCGCCCTTGCCGGCCTTCGCTGCACGGATCGCCATCCAGCCGAAGACGCCGGTCGAGGCCATCGTGTTGGCGATGATCATCATCCCGGTGAGCAGGAAGATGACCTCAAGGTTGATCGCCTCGAATGCCTCGTGCCCGCTCAGGATCTTGAAGCCGACGACCGCCATGCCCCCGGCGAGGGCGATGGTCGTCTTGTGCACCTTCTCCGAGATGACCAGCGCGTACGTGACGACGAAGACGCCAACCGCGATCTCAACGTCGCTCACGCGGCGCCCTCACCTGCAGCCGAGATCACGGTCGAGTGATCCCCGAGGATTAGCCTATCGCAGCCCTTCGTTGAGAGCGCCCGCCGATCCGCTAGCCGCCGAGAACCTCCGGCGGGTACGTCGTGCCGACGAGCCCCTTCGCGACCAGTGCGTCGTACTGCTCTCGCGAGTAGCCGAGGAGGTCGAGGTAGACGTACTCGTTGTGCTCGCCGAGCTTCGGCGGCGGAGTACGAATGTCGTTCGGGGTGTTGTCCATCTGGAAGATCATGCCGGGGTATCGGTGGGTGCCGACGCCCTCGATCGTGGCTTCCTTGTAGAAGTTGCGATCGTTGAGGTGCTGATCCGCCAGCGCCTCCAGTTCGTTGTGTGTCGGCGCGGCCGTCACTCCCGCCGCCTGCAGCGTGTGGAACAGGTCCTCCTTGTCGAGAGGTGCCGTCACCGCCGCCAGCTCGGCATCCAGCGCGTCGCGATGCTCGTGCCGCGCCGTCGCCGTCGCGAAGCGCTCGTCGCTCGCGAGCTGCGGCACCGCGAGGGTGTCGCAGAGCGCGACGAACTGCTCATCGGTCGCGATATCGATCGCGATCCACTGGTCGTCGCCCTCGGTCGGGTAGACGTTGTGTGGGGCGTGCGATGGGTGCGTGTTCGCCTGCGGCTCCGTGATGCGGTCGTTCATCGAGTAGTCGAGAATGAACTCGCCGAGCACCGGCAGGAAGCCTTCCGCGAGCGCCATCTCGATCAGTTGACCCTCGCCGGTGCGCTCGCGGTGACGCAATGCCATCGTGGCCGCGAGTGCGCCCTGGACGCCGGCCATCGCGTCGGCGGTGAACGCATCGCCCGTGTACTCCGGCCCGGCGTCCTGGTACCCGCGCAGGTAGTGGTGGCCGATCATGCCCTCCACGTGCGTGCCGAAGCCCCGGTAGTTCTTGTACGGGCCGCTCAGCCCGAAGGCCGGCATGCGCAGCATGATCAGGCGCGGGTTCACTTCCTTCAGCTCTTCCCAGGTGATGTTCGCCTTCTCGATCGTCTCCGGCACGTTGTTCTCGACGAAGACATCGCAGACCTCGATCAGCTTGAGGAACGCCTCGCGACCTTCCGGCGACATGATGTCGCAGGCCATCGACTTCTTGTTCCGCGAGTGCGAGTTGAAGGCCGCGCTGCGGTTCCACGGCTCGTCGCCGGGATCGTAGTCGGGCCACGCCGGGACCACGCCGCCGCTGGCCGCTGCGGCCTCCGCCTGTTCCTTGGTCATGCGCTGCTCGCCGCCGCGCGACGAGGGCTGGATGCGGTTCACCGGTTCGACGCGGATGATCTCCGCGCCCCATTCCGCGAGGAGTTGAGTGACGTGTGGCCCGGCCCAGACAACGGTGATGTCCGCGACCCTGACGCCTTCGAGGGGTAGTTGTGCCATATCGCTCCGCCGTCCCTATACCACGCCCTGCGACCGCAGCCGCCCGAGTTCCGCGCTCTCGATGCCGAGTTCGCCGACGAATACCTCTTCGTTGTGCTCACCGAGCAGCGGTGCAGCCTCTGGCTTCGGCCGCGGCGAGGCGGACATCACCATCGGCCGACCGGGGTAGGTGAATGTGCCTGCGACCGGGTGATCGATCTCGTCCCAGACGTCGCGGCCGCCGAAGTGCTCATCCGTGACCAGGTCCTCAACGGTGAGAATCGCCCCGCTCAGGATGTGAAGCTCCTGCGCGCGGGCGATGATCTCCGTCTTCGGGCGCTGCAGCAGCCACATTAGGTACTCGGCCTCCAGCATCTCGACGATCTCCGGAGGCATCTGGTTTGGCGGCACGTCGGGCAGATCGGCCTTCAACTCGGGCTTCTCGATCAGCGCAAGGAACTCGTCGATGCGGCGACCGGCGAGCAGGTTCACGTAGCCGTCGAGGCATGGCCGCACGCCGCTGCCGAGCCGCGTGCCCGCGATCGGCCGAGGGCGAGCGTCGCCGGTGTACGACGCGCCGGTGACGAAGATCGTGCGGCGGTCGCGGAACCCGGCCTGGCACTCGAAGACGGAGAGATCGATGTGGTCGCCCTCGCCGCCCATCTCGACGCGCAGGCGCGTCGTCATGATCGCGAAGGCGGCGGTCGCGCCGGCGTGGTAGTGCGCGGTCGAGCCGCCGAGCTTCAGCGGCTGCTTCTCCCCGTGCCCGGTGTTCAGCATCGGGCCGCCCATCGCCTCGAGCGTGATCTCGCTGCCGAGGTAGTCGCGGTAGGGGCCGCTCTGCCCGAACGGAGTGATCGACGCCATCACGAGGTCCTCGCGATCGGCGGAGAGTTGCTCCCAGCCGATCCCCCATTGCGCCGCCTGGCCGGGCGCGAAGTCCTCCAGCACCACGTCGGACCGTGCCGCGAGCTGCGTGACCAGCGCCTGACCGTCGGTCGTCGAGGGGTCGAGCGTGATCGAGCGCTTGTTCGTGTTGAGGTGCAGGAAGAGGGCGGACTTCTCCGGGTGCGGCTCGTCACCGGGGAACGGACCGGCCTCGCGCGAGGGGTCGCCGCCCGGAGGCTCGACCTTCAGCACATCGGCGCCGTAGTCGGCCATCAGTTTCGTCGCGTACGGACCGGCGACGTTCCTCGTCAGGTCGAGTACCTGGATGCCTTCAAGCGGACCAGCCACAATTTCCCCCCGTTGCTGTGCGTTCTGTCGATCTGCGAACGACTGCTGCGCTGTACCTCGTGAAACTACTGCCCGGTGAACTCTGGGTCGCGCTGTTCGACGAACGAACGGAACCCTTCGCGGGCATCGGATGTGCGCAGCAATTCGGCTTGGTAGTGCCATTCCAGTTCGCTGAACTCGTGCTGTGCCATCTCGCTGGAGCGCTGGATCAGGCGGCGGATGTAGGTGTAGGCGAGGGGTGGGCCGGCCGCGATCTTGCGGGCGTAGGCGAGTGTCTCATCGAGCAGCTGGTCATCGGCAACCACGCGGTTGGCGAGCCCGATCTCAAGCGCGCGCTCGGCCGGCATCGGCGCGCCATCGTAGAAGACCTCATAGGCGCGCGCGGTGCCGACGATGCGCGGCAACCAGTAGCTCGCGCCGTAGTCGGCGGCGAGGCCGCGCTTGATGAAGATCGAGCCGATGCGGGCCGACTCGCACATGATGCGTACGTCGCAACAGCAGGCGATGCCGAATCCGGCGCCGACGGCCGGGCCGTTGATCGCGCCGATGATCGGCACGTCGCAGCTGGCGAACGTCTCCACCATGCGGCCCGACGAGCCACGATGATCGAGCCGGGCGGCGCGGCGCGGTGCCGGACCGTCGGTACTGGGATTGAGGTCGCCACTGATCTCGGCGCCCGCGCAGAAGGCACGACCGGTACCCGTGAGCACCACGGCCTTGACCGCGTCGTCCTCGGACGCCTGATTCAGCGCGTCGCTGAGGCCGGCACCCAGCGATGCACTGAGCGCGTTCATCTGTTCCGGACGGTTGAGCGTGATCAGCATCACGCCGTGATCGTCGACTTCAGTCAGCAGGTGGTCGGAATCTGACACGTCGGGCCTCCGCGCGCGCACGATAGCACGTGCGTAGCCCGCTCGTGATGCGCTGAGGCTGGCTTACTGAAGCAGTTGCGGGGAGAGCGGCCTAGCCTCGGCGGCGGCGGCTCGCCTTCGTCTTCTTCCAGAGCAGGCTCTTCTGGGACTTGTCCTCCCACGACGAGCGCACCTTGCTGCCGGCCTCTTTCGCCGCTTCTTGCAGCAGGCGCTTCACCGTCGCCGGTCGGTCGCTCCGCTCGAGGTCGATGCGACCGGCATCGCCGGCGCGGATCGCCTCGACGAACTGGCGACGTGCCTCGAAGGCAGCGCGGCCACGACCGACGTGAACTTGAGCGGGATCTAGCTTCGTGAATTTCGGCATGCGACACCCCCGTGTGGCAGCAAACTCGCGGCGCAGTAGGCGGCTCGCTGAGTTTCCGAAGTACATCATAAGTGAGCGACCGCCCCCGCAGAAGTGGCAATCTGAGCGTCAGCGAATTGGCAATTTCACCTGACCGGGCGCCAGGCGTCAGTGCTCACCGAACGTCGTCGCGAGGTCGATCCCTCGCTGGAAGATCACGCCGGGTCGTTCGCGCATGTGATCGAGCAGTCGTTCCAGCATCTTCAGCCGGCCGGCACGCCCGATAATCCACGGGTGCATCGTGAGCACGAACGCGCGCCCACGTTCGTAGAGTTCGTCGAACGCCGACTCCCAGACGTCATAGAGCTGCGCCGGGCTGGCCGTCACGTTGGTGCGATTGACCGCCGGGTTGAAAACCATGAATGGCGCGTCATCGAGCGACCAGTGCACGGGAATCTCGACGAGTTCTCGCCCGCCCGGAGCGGTCACGATGTACGGCGCGTCATCGCCCATCAGGCTTGAGTCGTAGACGAAGTCGCGCTCCGCGAGCAGATCCAGCGAGTGCTCGCTCAGTTCCCAGCTCGGCGATCGGTACCCGCGAGGACGCTCACCCGTGATGCCCTGGAGGATCTCGATGCCGCGGTCGAGCACCTCCGCCTCCTGCTCGCGCGTGAGCGTGGCCGGGGGTTCGTGCAGGTAGCCGTGGTGCGCGATCTCGTGTCCGCCGTCCGCGATCGTTGCGACTTGCTGCGGGAACCGCTCGCCGATCCAGCCCGGCACGTAGAACGAGGCGGGGACCTCGTACGTCTGCAAGAGCTCAAGGATTCGCGGCAGCGCCACCTGCGGACCGAAGTCGCCATGCGAAAGCGTCGACGGCATCTTCGCGACCTCGGCGTTACGCTGGATCATGGCCGAAGGGCCATCGACATCGAAGCCGATCACTGCGACGCACTGCGTCTCGCCGGGCCAGATGCCTGTCATGGCGTCCCTCTCCGCTGCGTCTTGCAGGGTAGCGTGACGCCACCGCCGATGGGAGCCGAATGAGCGATTCCACACCCGCCCTCGACGACCTCGATGTGCTCGATTCTGGCGGCGTCTCGGTGCGACTGGGGACACTCTGGATCGACCGGCCGGTGCTGCTGGCGCTGGTCCGTCACTTCGGCTGACTGTTCTGCAAAGAGCAGGTCGCGCAGTTGCGCGCCTTCATCCCTCGCGTCCACGCGGCAAGCGGAGAGCTGGTGATCATCGGCAATGGGAGCGCCGAACAGGCGCGTCATTTCGTCGCTGACTACGCGCTCACAACGCCCGTGTTGACCGACCCCACCCTGCGCGTTCATCGAACGCTCGGCGCGCGACGCGGCGGCGGCGGGGTGCGGCTGCTACGCCATGCGTTGAGGGCGATGCGCGGCGGATTCTTCCAGTGGCGGGTGCTCGGTGATCCACGTCAGCACGGCGGGCTCTTCGTCGTGATGCCCGGCGGGAAGATCACGTATCAGTACGTCTCTGAGGTGGCAGGCGACCACCCTGATCCGGAGCAGGCGATGGCGGCGCTTGAAGCGCCACGCGGGGAGCGGTGAGTGTGGTGCCCCCGGAAGGATTCGAACCTTCGGCCTAGCGCTTAGGAGGCGCTCGCTCTGTCCACTGAGCTACGGGGGCGTCGATCGATTGTAGCCGCGCCTGCGTTCGGGGCGAACGTACTCAGGCCGGCCCGATCTCGCCCGACGCCGTGACGACCACATGCGCGTGTTCGCCACCATCGATCGAGGCGCGAGCGACAACCAGCGCGTCGCGCAGACGGGCGGATCGCAGAACGGCGTGATCACCGATCACGACGTTCGGGCCGATCTCGCAATTCTCGATTGTCACGTCCGCGCCGATCAGGACCGGTCCGTTGATCGTGTCTTTGGCCAGCGGCGGTGATGGATCGGCGTTGGCGGCCAGGTAATGGGACTGCGTCGCGAGCAGCGATGAGAGCGTGCCGGTGTCGAGCCATTCGCCGTCGAGACGCCATCCTCGGACGTCCGCGCCCTCCGTCACCATCTCGCCGATCGTACCGGTGAGGTCTGTCTCACCGTCGGAAGGGCGGATGAACGGATTCGTCCGCAGGCGATCGACGGTGGCGGGACCGAGCATCCAGATGCCGACGGCGGCGAGGTCGGAGCGTGGCTCCTGCGGCTTCTCGACGAGATCCACGATGCGGTCGCCTTCGAGCGTTGCGATGCCCATCTCGTGCGGTCGGTCGGTCGGGTGCAGGATCAGCCCGGCGTCAGCCGCCGCGGCGTCGAAGGCATCGACGGCGGAGCGGATCTCACCGCTCACGTGCGTGTCGACGGCAAGCACGACGACCGAGCGCCCATCGAGTGCCGCGCCGACCGATGTCACGGCGTCGCCGATGCCGAGTGGCGCCGCCTGTTCCGCGACGCTGACGGTGACGCCGGGCGGAGCGAGCTTCCGCGCCGCTTCCGCGACCCCCTCGTGGTCGCCGCCGACGACGATCACGATCTCATCGATGCCCGCCGATGCGAGCAGGTCGAGCGAGTAGGCGATCAGCGGGCGGTTGAGCAGCGGGATCAGTGCTTTCGGGATCGCAGGCGTCAACGGCTGGAGGCGCGTACCTCTGCCGCCGGTCAGTATCACTCCGAGTGGACGTGTGGCGATCGCCGGGCTCCTCGTGCTGCACGATGATGTTATGCGCACGTCCGGTGGCGGTGTAGCGTGTGCTCGACCGCTGGTACGACCCGGGATGCGAGGGAACACGGATGATCATTCTGACCGCGAAGCTGAAGGCGCAAGAGGGCAAGGAGCCGGAGCTTGAGGCCGCGCTCAGCGAGCTGGTGGAAGGTGTCTCCGCGAACGAACCCGGCGTAGCCCTCTATACGTTGCATGTCTCCGACGAGGATCCGTCGCTCTACATGATGTACGAGCAGTACGCGGATGGTGACGCCCAGAAGGCGCACGGTGCGACTGAGCACATGGCGGCGTTCCGCGATGTGGCAGGGAGCCTGCTGGACGGCCCGATGGAGATCGAGCGCTACACACTGGTGACCGAGCTAGAGCGCTAGCCTCCGAGAGCAACTGCCCGAGAGCAATCATTCGCACGCGGCACCAACGTGATCCGCGCCGACCGAGCCCGCGTGGGAATCTAGTCGCCAGACGAGTCGCTGGGCTTGGCGTGCTTCCCGGACGCGGTGCGCGGGGTCGACTCGCTGTTGACCCGACGTCGGCGCTTCGTTCGCTCGCGGCGCGCGGTGTTGCGCACACGTTTGCGGAATCTGTCCAGATGCTCCCCGCCGGCCACGTCGTTGATGACGAAACCTGAGCCCGTCTCCTCTTGCTCGCGGACCTCGTTGTGGAACTGTTCTGCCGCCGCCTGGTGGCCTTCGTAGTCCTCCATCGTCGGGACGTTCATCGGCCCGTCAGCCTCGCGCTTGAGGTCGGGATGCTGGCCGTAGTCATCGGACTCCGTCATCGGGCGCGCGACCTTCGTCTCAACGTGCCAGTAGGTGCCGTCGTCCGGAATCTTCCTCGGGTAGCCTTCGCGGAAGATATAGGCTTCGAAGTTCGAGACGATGCGTTTCGAATCCTCGTCACATTCGGGACACGGTTGAGGGGTGCTGGCCTCGCGGGTCGGGCGCAAGAGCTCGAAGACCCCGTGGCAGTCCTTGCAGTAGTACTCGTACAGCGGCATCGGTTAGTCCTCGACTGTCCCACCCGGCTCGCGTTGCAGGTGGTCATTCTAACGGGCTTGGCACCCAGCGCGCACGGCCTGGCCGTTCACGCCGCGAGCGAGACGACGCGATGGCTGCGCTGTCCCTCGCACATACTACGTCTCGAAACCCGCCGCGGGTCTGCGAATATCGAGGTTTGGACAGCCGATCGTTGCGTCGGACGCCCCGCCGGGCGCGTATCATCCGTGTGCTGCGACGCCGGAGAGGAAGCCACGATGGTGACGACGACAGAACACCCCCGACAGAGCCTCTGGATGTTCGGCCTGCAATCGGAGCAGCCGACGTTCGAGCAGCGGCAGGAGCATGCCGCCACGCTCTCCCAGCGCCTCGGCGTCGAGCTGGAGGCGCCGCAGATTCCAGATGCCGACGACCTGGATCTCCGCGACCCTCGCATCAGCGTCCCCGCGCCGCTGGCCGACTTCTGCTTCACCAACAACTACGAGCGGGCGCGCCACTCGTATGGTGCCGACCGCAACCGCGCCGTGTTCGGCGAATATCCGAATCCGCCGGACGTCGTCGCGCATCCGCGGGACGAGTTCGAGCTGCAGGCGGTGCTGGAGTGGTGCTCTGACAACGGCTACCCGGCGATCCCGTACGGCGGTGGTTCGTCGGTCGTCGGCGGCGTCACCCCGCAGACAGAGCTGGACACGATCGTGACGATTGACATGGATCAGTTCGACCGCGTGCTGGAGATCGATGAGACGTCGCGCGCCGCGCGCATTCAGGCCGGCGTCTACGGCCCGGCGCTGGAGGACCAGTTGCGTCCCAGCGGCTTCACGCTGCGTCACTTCCCGCAGAGCTTCGCCGGCTCAACCCTCGGCGGGTGGATCGCCACGCGGTCCGGGGGCCACTACGCAACGAACCACACGCACATCGACGAGTTCGTCGAATCGACGCGGATGCTGACGCCGCAGGGCTGGTGGGAGTCGCGCCGCCTGCCCGGCAGCGGCGCCGGGCCGAGCCCCGACCGCATGGTGATCGGCAGCGAGGGCATTCTCGGCATCATCACGGAGGCGTGGATGCGCATCCAGGTACGCCCGAAGTTCCGCGCGACGGCAGGCGTACTCTTTCCGACGTGGCAGGCCGGCTACGAGGCGACGCGCCAGATCGTGCAGGCCAAGCTCTGGCCGGCGAACCTGCGGCTGCTCGACCCGGAGCTCGCGCAGGGCAGCGCCGGGATGGACGGTTCGCAGTCGATCTTGATCATCGGCTTCGAATCCGCCGAGATCTCACAGCGCCCCATGATGCAGATGGCCGTTGAGATCGCACGCAGCGCTGGCGGCTCGATCGACGACGAAGAGATCCTGATCGACGACGGAACCGGCGCGCCGACCGGGCGCGGAGGAGCCGTTGGTGCGTGGCGCGACGCCTTTATTCCGAGCGGCGGTGGTCTGAGCGCCGGGCTCGGCATGGTCGGCGGCACGTTCGAAACATCGATCACGTGGGACCGCTGGCCGGAATTCGACGCCTACATGCGCTCCGAGGTGACGAAGGCGCTGAAGGAGATCTGCGGCGGCGGCACGCTGAACTGCCGCTTTACGCACGTCTACTCGGACGGGCCCGCGCCGTATTACACCTACGCCGGGCTCTACAAGCCCGGATCAGCCGAGGATCAGGACGCCGCGATTCGCAAGGCGGCGGGCGATGCGATCATCGCGGCCGGCGGGACGATCACGCACCACCACGCCGTCGGACGTCAGCACCGGCCGTGGTACGACCAGCAGCGCCCCGACCTGTTCGCCGACGCCCTGCGCGCCGCCAAGCGTTCGGTCGATCCAAGCGGCGTGCTCAACCCCGGGGTGCTGATCGACCCGTAGCTTGTGGCGCCGCGAGCGTCGACGGCTAGCGGTCGGTCCCACGATTGAGCGCGCGCATCTGGCCGGTGAGCGTGGCGATCAACGGGGTGGCGACGCCCAGTTCCTGCGCGCGCTGTAACGGAGCGCCGAAGATCGCCTCGACCTCCATCGCGCGACCTTCGACGAAATCGATCATCGTGCTCGGACGGTAGGCGGCCATCGCGTCGGTGGCGGTGATCATGTTCTCGGCCATCGCCGCCCCATCGATCGGGTCGCCCGCAGCATCGCCGTCGTGGGCCGCGATGTCGGCATTACCAGCGGCCACGACCTCGCGGATCAGGCCGCGCACCGCTTCACGCAGCTCCGGGTCGGCGAGGATCACGTCCGTCGTAATGCCGCCGCAGGTGACGGCGAGGCCGTTGAACGGGATGTTCCAGCAGAGCTTTTCCCAGCGCGAGCGTCGCAGCGAGGGCGACGTCGATACCTCCACCTGCGCCCCGTCCCACAGCGAGGCGGCCGCCACCACCCGCGGCTCGTTGTCCCCGAGATGGGCGATCGTGACCGGGCCGTAGTCGATGTGGTGGATCGCGCCCGGCTCGCGGCGGTTGATGCACGTGAATGCGAGGCCGCCGAAGACACGCTCCGAACCGAACCACTGCGCGAATCGCTCCTCCAGCCCGATCCCGTTCATCAGCACGAGGATCTGCGTACCCTCGCCGACGCAGGGCGCGACCAGCGCTCGTGCATCGTCGATCGAGGTCGCCTTCAGCGCGCAGATCACCCAGTCGACGGGTCCGATCTGCTCGCTGCTGCGGGCGATCGAGGGGGAGTTGAGCGCGAAGTCGCCATCGACGCTCTCGATGCGCAGGCCACTGCTCGCGACCGCGTCGTAGTCGCGGCGCATCAGAAAGCGGACGTCGTGGCCGGCCTGCGCGAGCCTCGCGCCATAGTAGCCGCCGACGGCGCCGGCACCGATCACGGCGACTGTGCGGGGCTGGAAGTCGTCGGCCATCGCCGTCCTCTGGGGCGTTTCGCGCTCGGGAGCCGTTGAGCTATAGCACAGCGCCCGCGACCCCCACAACGCGACGCTTCAGCGCGCCTCCACGCGTCCGCCAGCCGTACAATCGGGCCCCTCGACGTGCGGCCGAAGCGGAGATCGAAACGATGGCGACCGACCATGAGCTGAACTTCGCCACGGCCGAGGAGCTGGCCGATCTGATCCGTCGAAAGGCGCTCTCGCCGGCGGAGTTGATGGACCACACCCTCGCTCGCATCGCGCAGCTCAACCCGCAGATCGGTGCGTTCGTCGCCCTCGACGAGGAGCGCGCACGGGAGCAGGCGGCGCAGCAGACGAAGCGCATCGCTGCTGGCGAGGAGCTCGGTCCGCTCGGAGGGCTGCCGTTCGGCGTGAAGGACCTTGAGGACGTGGCAGGGCTGATCACCACGAAAGGCTCCCGGGCCTATCGCGACAACCTCGTCGATCGCGACTCGGTGCAGGTCGAACGGCTGCGTGCGGCGGGTGCGGTCGTGATCGGCAAGACGAATACGCCGGAGTTCGGGTACACGGGCTACAGCTTCAACGAGCTCTTTCCCGCGACGCGTAACCCGTGGAACCTCGAACGCACTTCGGGAGGCTCTAGCGGCGGTGCCTCCGCCGCGATCGCTTCCGGCATGACCGCGATCGGGACGGCGTCGGATGGTGCCGGGTCGGTGCGCATCCCGGCCTCGTTCACGGGCGCGTTCGGCCTCAAACCCTCGTTCGGGCGCATCCCACTGGGGCCGTCCGAGTTCACGAGCTGGATGGACACGGGCGTCTACGGACCGCTGACGCGGACCGTGCGCGATGCGGCGCTCTTCCTCGATCAGGTCGCTGGCTACCACCCCGCCGACGCCGACTCGTTGCCCGCCGCTGGCTACAGCTACCTCGCGCGCCTCGACGAACCGCTGTCGCCGCTGCGTATCGGCTTCAGCGCCAACCTCGGTGGGCTGAAGGTGCAGTCCGACGTGGCGCGCGAAGTGGACAGCGCGGTGAAGGTGTTCGAGGAGTTGGGGCACGAGGTCGTCGAGTGGGACGAGCCGTTCCCGTTGCTCGGTCCCTGGTGGTCGCGCCTCGGCCGCCACCAGGCGCTGGCCTCGTCGTGGGACGTGCTGATGGGCCGGCGTACCGAGATCAGCGAGGGCTACCTGAACGGGCTCGACGCTGCCCTCGCGACCTCGCCGACCGACTTCGGTGAGTTCGCCCGGCTGCGCGCGCAGCTGAACAACCTGCTCTGGCAGACCTTCGAGCGGTACGACCTGCTGCTGATGCCGACGATGCCGCTTGAGGCGTTCGCCGCTGAAGGCCCGATCCCGGTCGAGGTCGAGGGCGAGCCGTACGAGTTCATCGGCTTCACCGCGCCCTTCAACTTCAGCGGCCACCCGGCCGCGACCGTGCGCGCCGGGTTCACCGACAGCGGGTTGCCGGCCGGCCTGCAGATCGTCGGCCAGCGGCACCGCGAGGACCTCGTCCTGCAGGCGTCGTACGCCTACGAGCAGGCGCGACCGTGGAACGACCGCTGGCCTGATCTGTAGCATTGGCCGGTAGCGCTGGCCGCGCGCGAGGGTGGGGGAGTGATGAAGGTCGGAATCTCGGTCACAAGCGCGCACAACGTCGAAGACCCTCGCGCTGGCGCTCGCACGATGGTCGAGCGAGCCGCAGCCGCCGCCACCGCGGAACTCGATTCGCTCTTCGTCGGCGATCACCATGTGACGCCGAACCCGTACTACCAGAACACCGCCATACTCGGGCGGATGCTCGCGGAGTGGGGCGACGCGCCGGCGGGCGCGCTCTACCTGCTGCCGATGTGGAATCCGGTGCTGCTCGCCGAGCAGGTAGCGACGCTGGCGTCGATCGCGTCCGGCCGCTTCATCATGCAGTGCGGCCTCGGGCGCGGCGAAGCAGAGTTCGCCGCCTTCGGTTTGAACATCCGCCGGCGCCCGTCGCTCTTCGAGCAGAGCCTCGACATCGTCCGCCGGCTGCTCGCTGGAGAAACGGTGAGCAGCGACGGACGCTACCGGGTCGAGCGCGCGCACATCTCGCCGCTGCCGCCCGAACCCGTCGAGGTCTGGATCGGCGGTAGCGTGGACGCTGCCATCGACCGCGCCGCCCGGCTCGGCGACGCCTGGCTCGCCGCGCCCGACCTCTCGATGGAGGAGGCGCGCCACCGCTCTACCTACTACCGCGAGCGCAACGCCGCGCACGGCCGCGAGCCCGCGGCGGTCGCGATCCGTCGCGATGTCTACGTTGGCGAGAGCGAGCGGGAGGCGG
This sequence comes from Dehalococcoidia bacterium, assembly GCA_036013055.1. Taxonomy (GTDB): domain Bacteria; phylum Chloroflexota; class Dehalococcoidia; order UBA2979; family UBA2979; genus SHYR01. The sequence goes on from DASCQM010000006.1 coordinate 239,112, forward strand.
AGGAGACGGCGGGGCCGATCGCCGACAACTACCGCGGCTTCGATCGCGAAGCGCTGGTCTTCGGCACCGTCGATCAGGTTGCCGCGCGTTTCCGCGAACTCGCCGAGCAGGGCTATACCGACGTGATCACGCGATCGATGGTGACCGACGAGCGGCAGGCGCTGGCGTCGATCGCGCGGCTCGGCGAGGTACGCCGGGCGGTCGCCGACGCATGACCGACAAGAGGGACGCGACAACTAGCGAACGAGAGATGAGGCTCCAGTGAGCGATCCGAGCGAAGTGCTGTTCGACTACTCGACGGCGACGCCTGACGCGATTCGCGTGGCGACCGAGGAGGCGATCGAGCGCTGCGACACGCTGTTGGCGGCGATCGTCGGAGTTCCCGACGCTGAGCGGACGTTCGCGAATACCGTGCTGCCGCTGGATGACGTCGGTGAGGCGCTGAGCGATGTCACCGGGCACCAGGCCTTCCTCGCCTACGTCGCGCCGGAGGAGGCGATCCGGGACGCCGCGCATGCCGCCGAGGAGCAGGTCAACACCTACAGCACCGGTATCGGCTTCCGCGAGGACGTCTACGCCGCGCTCGAGACCTTCGCCGACGACGGCGGTGGCGCGGTACTCGACGAGCAGGAGGCGCGCCTGCTGGAGCGCGCGCTACGCGACTTCCGCCGCAACGGCATGGCGCTGGACGTCGAGCAGCGCGATCAGCTCCGAACGCTGAAGGAGCGTCTCGTCACGCTCGGCATCGAGTTCTCACGAAACATCGTCGAGTACGAGGACGGCATCGACGTCTCGCGCGAGGAGCTGTCCGGGCTGCCTGCGACGTTCATCGAGGGTCTCAAGCGTGTCGGCGAGGGCGGCGAAGAGCGCTATCGCGTCTCGCTCGACTACCCGGAGTTCTACCCGTTCCTTGAGTCGGCCGACGATCCGACGCTGCGCCAGGAGCTGTTCCGCAAGTTCCAGAACAAGGCCGCTCCGGCGAACGTCGAGATCCTCACCGAGGCGATCGCGGCGCGCGATCAGGTCGCCTCAATCCTCGGCTACGAATCGTGGGCGGCGTACTCGCTCGAAGTGAAGATGGCGAAGCTGGAGAAGAGCGCGCTCGACTTCCTGATCGATCTCGAGCAACGCGTGCGCCCGAAGGCGGACGGCGATCTCGTCGAGTTCGCGGCATCAATGGATGCGCACCTCGGGCGGCAGGGAACGACCGTCGAGGCGTGGGACTGGCGCTACTACATGCAACGCGTGTTGCGCGAAGAGCACGAGATCGACCAGTTCGAGGTCGCGAAGTACTTCCCGCTCGATGCCGTCCTCGATGGGCTCTTCGACGCCTACCAGCGGCTCGTCGACGTCACGTTCGTCCCGCAGCCAAACACGAACGCGTGGCATCCAGAGGCGCGTCTCTTCGCGGTCGAGGACGGCGGCGATGTGGTTGCCTACTTCTACATGGACCTCCACCCACGGCCGGACAAGTTCGGCCACGCGGCCGCCTTCACGCTGCGCGCGGGCCGAGAGCTTGCGGACGGGAGCTACCGGGTGCCAGTCAGCGCGATCGTCGCGAACTTCACGAAGCCGACGGAGCAGACGCCCTCGCTGCTGCGCCACTCGGAGGTTGTGACGCTCTTCCACGAGTTCGGGCACATCCTGCACCAGGTGATGACGCGCGCCCGTTTCGCGCGCTTCTCCGGCACGAGTGTGGAGCGTGACTTCGTCGAGGCACCTTCGCAGATGCTCCAGCACTGGTGCTGGGAACCGGAGGTGCTCCAGCGCTTCGCCCGGCACTACGAGAGCGGGAAGCCGATCCCGGCCGATCTTGTCGCTCGCATGGTGGCGGCGAAGAACGTGGGCAGCGGCGTCGCAGCGCTGCGCCAGATCTACTTCGCGCGACTCGACCTCGCCTACCACGCGCCCGGCGCGCAGAAGGACACAGACGCGATCGCCGAGGAGCTGCACCCGATCACCGGGTTCGAATTCACGGAGGACACTCACTTCCAGGCCGGGTTCGGCCACCTCTTCGGTTACGACGCCGGCTACTACGGCTACATGTGGTCGAAGGTCTACGGCGACGACATGTTCACGCGCTTCGAGATCGCCGGGATCGATGACGCCGAGACCGGCAGCGACTACCGTCGGCTGATCCTCGAACGCGGTGGCAGCGTTGACGGTGACGCGCTGGTGCGTGATTTTCTGGGCAGAGAGCCGGAGATGGGGGCCTTCCTTCGTGACCTCGGGCTGACCGAGTAGCGTGGGAATCTGAGTAGCGCAGGAAGCCAAGGAGAGCGCATGGACTACGAGACCGTCACGGTCGATCGCGATGGCACTGATGGTCGCGTCGGCATCATCACGCTAGACCGACCGGAGAAACTGAACGCCATGAACGGGGCGATGCGTCGCGAGATCATCGCTGCCTGCGACGAGCTGGCGAACGAAGATGGCGTACGCACCGTGATCCTGACCGGGGCGGGGCGCGGCTTCTGCTCGGGCGCCGACCTCACCAGCGGCGATCCCCCTCGCGAGGGCGTCGCGCCGCAGCTCGATCGCCTCGACGAGCTGGGTGCTGATGGCAGCGTCGCGGCGGCGCTCTACGCGCTCGACAAGCCGCTGATCGCGGCGGTTAACGGCGTCGCGGTCGGTGCGGGCCTGAGCATGGCGCTTGCCTGCGACATGCGCATCGGCTCAGAGCACGCGCGGGTGAAGACGATGTTTGTGGAACGCAGCCAGTCTCCGGTCGCGGGGATGACGTACTTCCTGCCGCGGATCGTCGGCTACGGGCGCGCGGCGGAGCTGATCCTCGCGTCCCGCATGATCGACGCCGACGAAGCGCGCGAGATTGGCCTCTTCGACCGCGTCGTGGCAGGCAACGAACTGATCGAAGCAGCGATTGAACAGGCCGATCAGATCGCAGCCTGGCCCCCGCTGGCACTGCGAGCCTCAAAGCGGGTCCTGCAGCACAACGAACACGCCGAGTTCCTCGACGCGCTGAAGTACGAGCGGACGGGTGCCGACTTCGCACGTCGGGCGCCGAAGGACTCCGAGGAGTCGCGCGCCAGCTTCCTCGAAGGCCGTCCCCCGACGTTTACCGGCGAGTAACGCCCGGCATCGCGTCAGTCGCCTACTTCGCCATCGATCCAGCGATGCTGCGGCCGCAGCATCGCGTCTGCCGATAAGACTGACGACTCGCTGTCGCAGTCGTTAGATCAGGGGTTTCCCCCTCTCGTCGGGTCACCGGGACGCCGGAGTATCTGTGGAATAGATATCGACCGGGCGTGCCCCGGACGGCGGCGTCGGCTGTGTGCCGATGCGCCGACGCACAGAGGAGATGCAGATGGTCGTCGAGGTGGAACAGAGCAGCGTCGAGCAGCAACTGGTGGTCTTCGACCTCGCCGAGCAGCAGTACGGCGTCAACATCAGCACCGTCCGCGAGATCATCCGCATGTCGAACATCACGCACGTGCCAGACGCGCCGCCCTCGGTCGAGGGTGTGATCAACCTGCGCGGCGGCGTGATCCCCGTCGTCGACCTGCGCAAGCGATTCAGCCTCGAGGTGAGCGAAGCGACCGATCGCAGTCGCATCGTCGTGGTTGAGCTCGGTGGGGACAGCATCGGTGTGATCGTTGACGGCGTGGCGGAGGTGCTTCGCATCCAGTCCGACTCCGTGGAGGATGCTGCTTCCGTCGTAACCACGGCGGATTCGTTCTACATCGAGGGCATCGCCAAGATCGATGGCCAGTTGCTGATCCTGCTCGACCTTGAGAAGGCGCTCTCCGGAGATGCGCTGGCCAAGCTTGCTGCCGAGTGGGCCGTGAACCCACCGCAGTTCCTGAGCGCAATCGAGGTCGACGACGGGGCCGGCGACGACGACGAGGCAGCGGAAGACGCGGCCGCAGACACTGAGCCAGAGCCCGAGACGGAAGAGAAGCCGGTACCCGAGAAGAAGGCTGAAGCGAAGGTTGAGCCGAAGGTCGCCGACGCCGAGCCGGAACCACTGCCGCTGAACCTCGACCTGCTGGAGGCAACGTTCGACGCCGTGGCTCCTCGTGGCGACGACGTCGTCGCGTACTTCTACGACCAGCTCTTCGAGCAGCACCCGGGCGTGATGCCGCTGTTCGAGAACACCGACATGACGCAGCAGCGCGGAAAGCTGCTCGCGGCGCTGGCGACGGTAGTCGCATCGCTGCGCACCCCGGAGGCGCTGGTGGAGCACCTGCAGGAGCTGGATGCCCGCCACGTCGACTACGGCGCCGAGCCGGAGCACTACGCCGCTGTCGGCGCGATCCTCCTGCAGTCGTTGGCCCACGTCGCCGGTGACGCCTGGAGCGACGAGGCAGAGCAGGCGTGGTCCGAAGCGTACGCGCTGGTCTCGTCGGTCATGATCGATGCAGCACTCGCGTCTCAGGAGCAGGCAGCCGCGTAGCGTGGTCGCTCCTGCTCGCTCGCACGGTTGACCGGTCGGTGACCCATACGGGAGCCCGGTAGGGTAGGCTCATCCGCGACCGCAACACTGTGGGAGGGTCGCATGAGTTCATTTGTCAGTCCCGGCGAAGCCGTTCCGGAAATCGTCTTGCCGGACCTCGACGGCAATCCCGTCGCGTTGTCGTCGTTCCGCGGCAAGAAATTGCTGGTCTTCATGTGGGCCTCGTGGTGAGCATGCCGCGGACAACTGCCGGTCTGGCAGCAATTCGTTCCGGAGCACGCTGACGCGGACTTCGCGTTCCTCTCCGTGGCCATGGACGCACAGGGCTCGGACGCCCCTCGTCCGTACGCCGAGCCGACGCTCGCGACGTTCCCGACGGTTGTCGATGCGGAGAACGTGCTCGGCGACACCTTCGGCTTCAAAGCGATCCCGAACGGCATCTTGATCGGTGCTGACGGCCGGCTCGACGGCACGGTTGCCGGGCGCTTTGAGATCCGGAAGCCGGAGACGCGCGAACTCGTCGAGAACTGGCTTGCTCCTGACGCCGCTGTGATCCCGGAGTCGGAGCACGCCGACGAATGGTCTGAGGAGGCGTTGCAGCTCTTCCGCGAGGCCGGTGCAGCCGTACGTCGCGGTGAGCGCGAGCAGGCGATCGACTTGCTGAAGCGAGCGTTCCCGCTGGAGCCAGACAACCTGATCATCCGCAAGCAGTTGTGGGCGATCGAGCATCCCGAGAAGTTCTACGACGGCGACGTCGACTACGCGTGGCAGCGCGAGCAGATGGAAGCGGGTCGCTGACCGCACACCGCCTGCGCCCTCTGCTTGCCAGCAACGTCGCCTCCCGTCAGGCTGACCGTCGTTAACCGCGCGCCAGCCACCACGACGAGGGAGCACCGATGACCGAATGGAAGAAGACGCCCGACGGGATCGAGATCCCGCCGCCAGGCCCCGACGATGTGCTCTACGACGCCAGCGATGGCATCGCGCGGATCACGATGAACCGCACCGTCGTGCTGAACGCGTTGAACAAGAACATGCAGCGCCTGCTCTCGGCTGCGCTCGATCGCGCGGAGGCCGATGATGACGTCAACGTCGTCGTGCTCACCGGTGCGGGCCGAGCCTTCTGCGCCGGCGGCGATCTCTATTCGTCGCTCTACCCGGACGATGAACCCGCCCCCAGCGGCACGGAGGTGCAGCTGCGGATCTGGGGATTCGCCAAGCCGGTGATCGCTGCGGTGCGCGGACACGCGGTCGGGCAGGGGTGCGAGCTGGCCGGCGTCTGCGACATCACGATCGCCTCCGACAACGCGAAGCTCGGCGAGATTCAGATCCGCCACGGCTTCGGCCCGCCGACGCTGATCACGCCATTCCTCCTTGGCATGAAGCAGGCGAAAGAGGTGCTGCTGCTCGGCGAGCTGCTCGACGCCGAGGAGGCACTGCGGCTCGGGCTTGTGAACCGCGTCGTGCCGGACGATGAATTCGATGACGCCGTCGAGTCGATGGCGCGCAAGCTGGCTGCGCTGCCGCAGGGCACCGTGCGCCACAACAAGGCGCTGATCAATCGCAGCTACGAGCTCGCAGGGTTCCGCGAAGCGCTGGCGTACGGCCAGGACGAGGCGATGCGAGAACTCGCGCCCGAGGGTCGCGCGGGCGTGCTCGGCGAACTCACCGAGGGCGGCTGGGAAGCCTTCAAGGGCAAGCGAGACGAGATGTACAGCGCGGAGAGCAACTAGCCGGGGCGAACGCCTCGGCCGGCGTCGCACGTTCGGTGTGATGTGACAGCGCGCATGTCATCCGCCGCATGGCGCTCCGCTGCGTTGATGCTCGCGCTGATGGCTGCCGCCTGCGGCGGGGGCGACGTCGCGGGCCCTCCCGAGGTCGGCGACTCGATCGCAGCGACGGCGGCTACTCTGTCCTTCGCGCAGCAAGCAGCCCCGCCGACGCTCGACGACCTGCGACGAATTGCCGCGCCGATCGTCGGCGTCGATGCGAGCGTCGAGGAGATGAGCGTCCCGGACGGCTGGGAGCCGCTCTGGCTCGTCGCGACGACCGTCGCGGATATGGCCGGAGAGGGTACGGCCGCGCTCTACCGTCGCGAGCCCGCAGGCTGGGCGGAAGTCGCTCGCCTCACCCTCGACGAGTGGCGAGACGCGCGGCAGGTCGCGGTCACGCCGGACGCGGTCTGGCTGCAGATCGGCGACGCCGCCCCGACACACCCGGCGCGGCTCTTCAGCTACGACCGTGACTCGCTCGCCGTTCGCTTCGCCGTGCCGCCGCTGCCATCGACGGACGCGCGGCCGATGCTTGACGCGGCCGACTACGACGGTGAGGGGCTGCTCGATGTCGCCGTTCCGCTCAACGTGCTGGCGCTCTGCGACGAGTGCTTTGGCGGGCAACCGGCCGAGATCTTGCGCTGGGACGGCTCTGCGCTCTCCCCGGCACGCCTGGAGCGACTCCCAGATGGTGCTGAGGCGTCGTTACGAGACGCCGTCGACCTCGCGCTCGACCTCGCGGAGGTAGGGCTGTGGGTCGACGCATCAGCGGCCATCGAGCGCGCTCGAGGCGTCGACACCGACGCCGCGACGCTGCGCATCGTGAAGTGGGACGCGATCCTGATTGAACGAATGGTCGCTGAGTACCACGCAACGGAACGGCCGCACGCCGTTCCGTTGCTCGTGCCGCTGATGGCAGGCGACGCTGACGCGGCCGTTGATCTGCTGCGCGGGCTGACCGCGGCGGAACTCTTCGGCGGTGGACGATCGATCCTCGATGGCACGCCCGGGGCGGGGCTGGAGGTTGAGCTGGGCCACCTGCTCGTCGCGCGTGCCGCCGGCTGGCTGGGCGTGCAGCGTGACCTCGCCGCCGGATACTTCCTGCGCGGGCTGGGGCGCTACCTGATCGACGCGGACGACACCGTGACGATTCGGGCCGATGTGCGGCAGGCGCAGGCGTTGCGCACGGAGGACGAGTTCTACGCGGCGATGTCGGCCTTCCTGCACGCAATCCACGTACCTGCGCCGGGGCGCTAGCCGGGATACGCTGGTGAGCGGGGGCGATATCCGTGGTTGATGGTGAGGGCATGCCGGTTCCGGCGATCAGGCTCGTCGGTTGGTCGGGCTCGGGGAAGACCGTGCTCGGCGTGAAGCTCGTCGCGGAGCTGCGCTCGCGCGGCCACCGAGTGGGCGTGCTCAAGCACGCCGTGAAGCACCCCGCTCCGCCCGATCAGTCGCACAAGGACACGGGTCGCTACGCGGACGCCGGGGCCGACGTTGTGGCCGGCGCATTCGAAGACGCGGCGGTGATTCGGATCCCGTCGGACGCCGCGACCCTCGAGGGCTTGCTGGCGATGATGGGCACCAGCGTGGACCTGGTGATCGTCGAGGGGTACAACGACACACCGCTGCCCTCGGTGGTGGTCCAGCGCGACGATATGGTGGCGCGCGATACGCTCGGCGAGGTGATCGCGATCGTCGACGGCGGGGCTGCGAATGGACACTTCGCATCTGATGATGTCTCATCTATAGCTGACGTGATCGAGCGCTGGTTCAGCTCTCGAAGTATTTGGAGCGATTCTTGACCAAGAGCATCTATGTTGGAAATCTGCCGTTCACGGCGAGCGAGTCGGAAGTGTCCGAACTCTTTTCGTCCCACGGCAACGTGTTGAATGTCTCACTGCCGACTGACCGCGACACCGGGCGCCCGCGTGGCTTCGGTTTCGTCGAGATGGAAGATGGCGACGCCGCGACCGCGATCCAGGCGCTTGACGGCACCAACTTCGGCGGCCGCGACCTGCGCGTGAACGAAGCACGAGAGCGCGGACGCTAACCCGTCTCGCACGCTTTTGTGATCGGGGACGTTCAGCGAGAAAGCTGACGCCCTGAAGATTCGGCCCCCACTCCGAGGCACATAGCGATACCCTGCGTGGGTTGATCAGATGAACGAGGGCTGCGACCCAGCGCTCACAGTTTTTTGGAGCATTTTTTGTCGAAGAGTATTTACGTTGGAAACCTGCCGTTCTCGGCGAGCGAGTCGGAAGTGACCGAACTGTTTTCGTCGCACGGCAACGTGTTGAACGTCTCACTGCCCACTGACCGCGAGACGGGCCGTCCGCGAGGCTTTGGCTTCGTTGAGATGGAAGATGGCGACGCAGTGAACGCCATCGAGGCGCTTGATGGCACCAACTTCGGTGGTCGCGATCTGCGCGTGAACGAGGCGCGAGAGCGCGGGCGCTGACGCCCACTTCCAGACGGACCTGATCGGGAGCTCGCGCAGCACTCGAACCGGCTCCCATGATTCAGGCCCCGTTGCGGGTCTTGTAGCGATACCCTGCGCAGGGCGATCAGGTGATCGGGTTGTTTCTCCCGACAGTTCTTGAATTTTGGAGTGAATCGTGACGAAGAGCATCTACGTTGGAAACCTGCCATTTTCCGCTGACGAGTCAGAGGTCAGGAGTCTGTTCGCCACCCACGGCTCCGTGATTAACGTCTCGCTGCCTACCGACCGCGAGACGGGGCGGCCGCGCGGCTTTGCCTTCGTCGAGATGGAGGATGGCGACGCGGCAACCGCGATCCAGTCGCTGGATGGCATGAGCTTCGGCGGCCGCGATCTGCGCGTGAACGAGGCGCGAGAGCGCGAGTCCGCGCCGCGCCGTGACGGCGGCGATCGCCGCGACGGCGGCGACCGGGGCTTCCGACGTGACGGCGGCCGCGACGGTGGTCGTGATGGCGGCGGAGGCTATGCCCCGCGACCGGCGGCGCCTGCTGCCCCTGCGGCACCACCACCCCCGCCACCGCTGGAGATCGGGCGACCTGCCCCGGACTTCAACCTCGTTGACGAAGACAACCGAGGCGTGGCGCTCTCCGACCATCGAGGGTCGGTCGTGGTGCTCGTCTTCTACGCGTTCGATTTCTCCGGCGTCTGCACGGCTGAGCTGTGCGCGGTTCGTGACGACTACTCCTCGTGGGAGACGCTCGGCGCGACGGTCTACGGCATCAGCCGCGACAGCCGCCACGCCCACGCCGCGTTCAAGGCGAAGGAGAATTTCACGCATCACCTGCTCGCCGACACCAAGGGAGAGGTCGCACGCGCCTACAGCACCTGGAACGAGGACCTGGCAGCCGCCGAGCGCCTGACTGTGGTCGTCGATGGCGAAGGGCGCGTCGCGTTCACGCTGAAGAACGCGATCCCAGATGCCCGCGACCACTCGGAGATCGAGGGCGTGATCCAGCGCTTGGTCGGTTAGGTCACCCTCGCCAGCGAGACTACGACTGCCGTCGAGACGGCCGAGCCGGCCGGGCCGGCCACGACGCGGAGCGTTGAGTTCCGCGACCACCCCGCGCGCAACGCGATTCAAAGCGAACGCGCAGCAGTGATCATTCGTTCTGTCTGACGTACCAGCGAATCAAGCGACGTCGGTCGCGCAGGATTGGGGCGTGATGTGAGAGCCGGGATCATCGCGGGCAGCATCGCGGCAGTGGTCGCCGTGCTGCTCTCGCTTCCGCTGCACGCACCAAGCGACACGATCTTCAACAGCGCCTCGGTGACCGTTGCGGCGCTGATCGCCGGGCTCGTTGCGGCCGCCATCTGGGACGCGACAAAGGGCCGGGACGGCGGCACGAAGGTGTATGTCCTGACCTGGGTTGCCGTTATCGCGGCGTCGCTGGGCATGGCGGTTGCCGGTGAGACACAACTTGAGCGGATGGTGGAATTCGTCGCACCGCTCGCCGTCACCGTCGGGCTGATCGCCGGAATCGGCGTGCCACTGTTCGATCGCCACGCGATCGACGCCCGCTGGTTACCTGCCGTCACCCTCGTGGCCTCGCTCGCCACTGGCGCCGCGCTGGTCGGGCAGGGCGATGAGCAGAGCGGGCGGCTCTCGCTGCCGGCGCCAGCATCGACGGTGGCAGCGGCAACGGCATCGCCATCTCCCACCGCGACCGCGACGACGACTGCGTCGATAGTCGCGTCAGCGACCGCGACGGCCGAGCCGAGCGCGAGCGCCACCGCAGTTCCTGCGGCAGCGCCGATCAGCATCGAAGACCTCGGCGACCTCGATGGCATCAGGTTCGTCGTCGGCGAGGGCTCTGAGGCGACGTTCACAGTGAACGAGAAGCTCTCGCGTCTTCCGCTGCCGAACGATGCGGTGATGCGGACGGAGGCGCTCGTCGGTTCGGTCCACCTCGATGGGAGGCAAACCGTGGTCGAGATCGACCTACACGAACTGACAAGCGACCAGAGTCGCCGCGACGGCTACATCAGGAACCGAATGTTCCAGGGCGACTCGATCGCCCGCCTTGTCGTCGATGCGTTGCCGCCGCTGCCCAAGAATTACGCGCCGGGCGAGGTCTTCGAGGCTGACGTGACGGGCTCTCTTACGATCGACGGCGTGGAGCGACCCGTGACGTTCGAGATCGAGGCACGACTCGATGGTGACGTGCTGTTCGTGCTTGGTCGGATGCAGATCACGTGGGACGACTTCGAGATTCGGCCGCCGAACACCACGACGGTGCAGGTGCAGGATGAGATCGCAGCGGAAATCTTGATCGCCGCACGAGCGACACGCGACTAGCGCCGGCACCGTCCCGTCGCGGGCCGCGCGTATCGGGGCTACCCCTAACGTTCAGCGAGAATCTGCCGATGATCCAACTGAGCCCCCCGGCTGGGTGTACCCGCATGAAGGGTGAGACGACGATGGCCGACGTGATGCAATGGGACGAGTTTGTCGCGATTCGCTCACAGCGGATGGGCCGCAACGCGCGTAGTAAGTACCGTGACTTCGTCGAAAGTCTGCAACCCGGCGAGGTTCGGGCGTTCACCGACTACAAGCCGGGCGCCAATCTCGCTGGCGTGCGTTCCAGCGTGCTTAGCGCCGCCAGGCGAGCCGGGCTCCGCGTCTTGACGACGATCAACGAGGAGCATGTGCTCTTCGTCGGACGTGAGCCGACGGCGGCCGTGTTCGCGCAGGGTGGCCGCAAGCGGCGCGCGACACCGCAGACCCCGCGAGCGGTCTAGCCGACCCTTCACACTCGAACCGCGCCAACGCGATGCGGCGACCTCCGCCGCCGGTACCAACTTCCGAACCTGCTACTATCCGTGCGCTCGGATGGCTCGGGCCAAGCGAGCGCAGAGCGAGGGGTACCGATGACACTCGATGGTGAAGTGGCGCTCGTGACTGGATCGAGTCGCGGGATCGGCGAGTACATCGCCAAGCATCTCGCCGCGGCCGGGGCGAAGGTGGTGGTGGCTGCTCGGACGGAGGAGGTCACCGACAAGCGCCTGCCCGGCACGATTCACAGTGTGACGCAGGAGATCAACGATGTTGGCGGGGATGCGCTCGCCGTGCGCATGGACATGCGAGACAACGAGTCGATCGGCGAAGGCATCGAGCGAACCGTCGATCACTTCGGCAAGCTGACGATCATCGTCAACAACGCGGCGATCCTCGTCCCCGGCGACATCAAGACGGCGCTCGACCGGCACATCGAGCTGATGTGGGGCATCGACCTGCGGGGGCCGGTGATCGCGATGAAGCGGGCCGTCCCGCTGATGATCGAGGCGGGCGGCGGACACATCATCAATATCTCGTCCGGCGTGGCGCAGTTCCCCGGCCCCGGCCCGTACGCCGAGCCCGGTCGCGGCGGCATCTTCTATGGCATGGTGAAGGCCGGCCTCGAGCGGTTCTCGCAGGGCCTGGCCATGGATCTGCAGGAGGACAACATCTCGGTGAACGTGCTCTCGCCGGGCGGGCGCATCAGAACGCCGGGGAACGTCTGGGCCGAGAACGACCCCGACAACCCGAATCTGGACTTCGAGCCCTCGGACGACATGGGCAAGGCCTGCGTCTGGATGTGCGAGCAGGCACCGCAGCAGTACACAGGAAATATCGAGACATCGGTCGAGATGTGCGAGCGCCTCGGCCTCTAGGGCGCGGGCGAGCCGGCTGCAGGAAGGAATCGACGATGTGGGGAACGATCGCTCGGATGCGTCTGAAGCCAGATGTGCCCGAGGAGTACCTGATGGCACAGATCAACGCGGCCCAGACGGAACGCATGGACGGCTGGATCGAGACCGATGTCTACCAGTCGGCGGAGGACCCGCTCGAGGTGTGGCTGATCGCGATGTTCGACAACGAGGAATCGTATCGCGCCAACTCGGAGAGCAAGGCGCAGCATTCGATGTTCATGATGATGCGCGCGTGCCTCGACTCTGACCCGGAGTGGCACGACGCGGCGCGCGCGTTCAGCAAGACGTACGAGCAGGAGGTCTGATGGCGCACTCTGCAACCGGACTGAGAGTGGCTTCCTCTCGATGACGCGGGAGAAGAAGCCGGACAAGCCTGAGCGCATGTGCGTCTGCGGACACGTCGAGAGCCTGCATCCCGGGGACGGCTGCCGCTGGTGCATGAAGACGCCGGTGTGGGACAACGGCGTCGGTGACTGGGTGCAGGGCTGCACCGGCTTCACCGACGCGTCGAACTGACGCCAGACAGCCATGACTGAGGTCACCAGCAACACAATCACGATCGGCGACGTTGAGGTCACGCGCGTCGATGAGTTGATGCTGCCGACGTCGATCCGCTGGCTGCTTCCGGATGCGCCGCGCGATGTCGTCGAACGGGCCTTCGAGTGGCTGAAGCCGCAGTTTATGAATGACGACGGATACCTCCTCCAGAGCATCCACACCTTCATCGTCCGCGCCTCCGGGCTGACGATCCTCGTCGATACGGGCGTCGGCAACGACAAGCCGCGTGGCGGCCGCATTCCCGCCTTCAACATGCTGAGCACGCCGTTCATCGAGCGCCTCGCGGACGCCGGCGTCGAACCGGACGAGGTCGACTTCGTGCTCTGCACCCACGTGCACGGAGACCACGTCGGCTGGAACACCTCGCTCGTCGATGGCGAATGGGTGCCGACGTTCCCGAACGCCCGCTACCTCTGTGCGCAGCCGGAGTGGGACTACTGGACGTCGATCGAGGGCGAGGACGCGACCCAGCAGCTGCTCGACGACAGCATGTACCCGATCCGCGATGGCGGGCTGCTCGACCTCGTTGCGACCGATCACCGCATCTGTGACGAGGTGTGGCTGGAGCCGAGTCACGGCCATTCGCCGGGGCATGTCTCCGTGCGCATCGAGTCGGCCGGGGCGTCGGCGGTGATGATCGGCGACGCGCTGCACAGCCCGCTGCAGTGTGCGCTCCCCGAGCTACGCCCCGCGCTCGACCGCGACGAGGTGCCGGCGCGCGAGGCAAGGCTTGAGCTACTCAATCGCTACGCCGACAGCGGCACACTGGTCTTTGGCGCGCACTTCAGCGCTCCGTCAGCGGGCCTAGTCTCGCGCGATGGGGATGCCTTCAGGTTCACGGCGTACACGCCTTAGAGCCTGCGGCTAGCTAGCCCGGACGCACCTGATACAGCGCGACCGGCTCATCGAAACCTTTGAGCGTCGCGTCGCCCGCCGATGTGAACTTGAACGTCTTGCCTGCGCAGAGATCCATCACGACGCGGGAGACGAGTACCTGCTGCGGCTCAGCGCGGTCGGTGATGCGCGCCGCGATCTGAACGGCCGTACCGAAGAGGTCGTCGTCCTCGGCGATCGGCTCTCCGGCGTTGATGCCGATGCGCACGCGCACCTCGCTGCCATCGAGCTCAAGCTGAATCGCGAGCGAGGCCTGGACGGCTGAGACCGCCGAGGAGAAGCTCGCCATGATCCCGTCGCCGGTGTGCTTCACCTCGCGGCCGTCGTGTGCTTCGAGTGCGCTTCGGACGGCGCTGTTGTGGCCTCGCAGCACCTCCTGCGCCGCCTCGTCGCCGACGCGCTGGGTGAGCGCGGTCGAGGATTCGAGGTCGGTGAAGAGGATGGTCTGGAAGCCGCCGGGGGCCGCCGGGGCCGCGGCGGCGGTGGAGTCATGCTCGGGCAAGATCGTCGACATGAATGACGCGACTGAGTTCGCGAGTAGAGTCCCACCTTCAGCGTCGCCTGTCGTTGGCGAACCTTCGATGGCATGAACTCGCGCCTTCGGGAACATCTCGTCGACCTGCTCCATTGCCAGCGGGAACTGGAGAACGGAGATCGGTGCGGTCACGTCAGAGATGCGGTCGGTCCAGTCGTCGATCTCGCGTGTCTCCATGAACGATCTGTACGCCGGCTCCGTCCAGCCCTCGCGGAGCATCCGCTCTCCGGCCTGTGCGGCGTCACCTTCGATGCCCCGCATGCGGTGGAAGCTGGAAATGAACAGCTCCCAGCTCACATCACGCAGGGCTGCGGCTCCCTCGACCGATTGCTCGCCGGGGACGACGATTGGACCGGGGGGCGACGGGAGCAACATCACGAGATGCTCCAATCTGTCCGAGTTCTCCGACGCGTACACCACCGCCTCCCGCTCATGTATGCCGGCGCTCAACAGCGTGAATCGCCCCAGTCCGAGGCTGTCGGCGACGGCTGAGATGTCGCCTGTCAGGTGGGGCGATGAGAACTCGGATCTGCCTCGCTCGGAGAGGCCGGTACCTCGCATGTCGTAGCGAATCACGCGCCAGTCACGTGCGAGCGCCTGCTCAAGGTGCCACCCGTAGAACGCCGGATCCCTCAGCAGTCGGAGGTGAGTCATCGTGCCTGCAGGTGTGACGATCAGTGGGGGGCCGCTGCCGACCTCGTAATAGGCGATGCTGCGGCCGTCGCTGGTCTGGGCGTACTGGATCGGCGGTGTGTCCGTCGCTGCTAGTTTGCTCCGGTCGCCGCGATGATCAGGGGATCATTGCCCTCGCGGCATCGCGGTCGGTGAAGTAGAGCGTCGTGATCTTCGCGAACTCGACCTCGTCTGCCGGCAGGTCGGCTTCGGCGAAGATCGCCGAGTTGGGGCACGCGGGGACGCAGAGGCCGCAGTCGGTGCATGCTGCTGCATCGATGAAGGCAATGCGATCGACGCTCTCCTCCGCGTGGATACACGCCTCGGGGCAGATGTCGACGCACATGTGGCTGACTTCGTCGATGCAGAGCGAGGTGGCGAAGTGCGTCACTGGTCGCTGCTCGCTTCGGGGTCTTGCAGCAACCCGTACGGCGTCTCGTCGCCGTTGCGGCGCGCCTTCTGGTGGTCGCGGTACTGGTAGCTGAAGCCTGCACCGTAATCCGTGATCTTCGCCGTGCGTGCGGTCTCCGCGCCGTACTCGGCCTGCACGTCGACGAAGCGCTGCTGCTCCGCCTCCGACGCGCCGTCCACGACCACCTCTTCCCGGGGCACGAAGAAGACCTGCCCGATCGGGCCGCTGCCGACCACGCTCAGCACGTCCTTCTGCTCCAGTGCGTAGCGGAACTCAGTCTCGTGCGGCAGCCAGTCGGTCTCGACGCGCGTCGAAATCATGCCGACGACTGGACGTTGAAGATCATTGAGCACGGGGACGAATACGGAGTCCCACCCATCCGGCGTGATGAAGTTGTGCGTCCCACGCAGGCCGATCGTGCCGGGGACGGCGTTTACGCCGACCGTCACCGCGTTCAGCAGCTCGGCCGCTGACGCCTCGTCGTAGCCGAGGCTCTCGTTGACGATTGAGATCTCGACGTGATCGATACCGCCGCGACCGCCGGAGCGGGTGATCTCGCAGACAAACGCGGGTCCCCGCACTCCATGCTCGCCGCCGGAGAAGAACGTGATTGCCGTGACGTTGTCGGAGCGCGCGTGGATCTGTGCCGACTCGTAGTCGTGCAGCGGCGGATAGACGAGGAAGCCGAGCGTGCTCGCGTCCTCGACGGTCGGCAGAAACCGCGCGTGCTGCGGCAGGAACGTCCGACGGTTCTCGCGCGCAGGGTCGCGGCCGACGCCGGGCCGGTGAGGATTGGGGAGGAGCTTCAGTTGCATGTGCAGTCCCTGCTCACGTGGCGCGGCCCGCGCGATCGCGCTCTAGCCGTCGGATGGTGACGCGTCCTGCAGCAGTTGCAGCGGCGCCTCCACCGGGTCGGCACGTCGCGCCTTCTGATGGTCGCGGTACTGGTAGGTGAAGGTGGCGCCGTAGTTCGTCGTCTTCTCCTTGGTCGCACGCTCGTCCCAGTACTCGCGCTGAACGGTGGCGAAACGCTGTTCCTCATCCGGCGAACCGTCCGCGATCAGCACCTCCTCGCGCGGGATGAAGAACACCTGGCCGATCGGCCCTCCGCCCGCTGCGCTCATCACCTCTCCGCGGTGCAGGGCGATGTGGAACGTCGTCTCGTGCGCAACACGGTCCGTCTCGATGCGCGTGACCATGCTCGGCACCGCAGGCCGGGCAATCTCGTTGAAGACTGCCGTGTAGACGCAGTCCCAGCCGTCTTCCGTGATGAAATTGCTCGCGCCGCGCAGCCCGAACGTCCCGGCGGGGCCGTTGAGGTCGACGGCGACCGCGTCGAGCAGTTCGAGCGCCGACGTCTCGTCGAATCCGCGCTCGGCGTCGATGCTGGTGACCTCCGGCGAGTTGGTACCGCCCGGCGGCACTTCGACGACGAACGCGACGCCAAGCCCCGACTCGTTGGCGGTGTAGAACGTGACGACGAGGACATCGTCATCGCGCCGGTAGAGTTGCAGCGTCTCGTTGTTCGCGAGCGGCGGGTAGACAAGGAACCCGAGCCGGTCGAGGTCCTCGACGACCGGGCAGAAGCGCGTCTGCTGCGGAAGCCAGGCACGCCGGTTCTCGTGCGTCGGACTCTTGCCGACGTCTGGTCGACGCACCGTGGGGAGGATCTTCACCTTCATCGCACTGACTCCACCATGGTCACGCGTCGCGTCGTGTTGCCCCGCATCATGCCGTCACCGGCGCAAATCGCTCGATGTCCGATGCTTCGGCCTCGACCAGTTCGACGGCCTCGCGTGGCAGGAACATCACCTGTCCCAGCGGCACGTCCGGCCGGATGTGGAGTGTCTCGCCCCGCTTCAGCAGCGAGCGAAACTCCGTGTTCTGCGGGTACCAGTCGGTCTCGATCATGCAGCTCATGACCGGGATCACCGGTGGGTTGTTCACGGACGGCATACAGATCGTGCTCCAGCCCTCCGGCGTCAGGAAGTTGTACGAGCCGAGGAACCCGATTTGCGCCGCAGTGCCCGGCATCACGTTGGTGGTCAACGCATCGACGAGATGGATCGCTGAGTCGCCGTCCAGCCCAGCGCGCTCGTTGAGGTAGAGCAGCTCGTTCTGGCCGAGTCCGCCCCATCCGGCGGAGCCACCGAGGCTCATGCGCAGCACCGGCGTGGTCTCGCCCGCCGGGCTGGTGGCAAACAGCGTGAAGAGCAGCGCGCCGTTATCACCGATCTCGACCTCGACGCGCTCGTTCTCGTGGAGCATTGGGTAGACGAGGAAGCCGGTTCCCGTGGCAGCTTCGAGCGCCGGTGTGACGCGATCGCCCGCGATCAGTGCGCGCTCAAGGGCCTGGCTCGGGCGGCGTCCCACGCCACGTCGGCGGTAGGAAGGGACAATCTTGACGTGCACGGGTTCGCTCCCGTCGTCGGTCGACGGCACCCGAGGGCACCGACATTGGTTGTCGGCATCATGCGGTTGGAGCGTCACGCCCTACAAAGGACTGAAGTCCCGGCGCTGATGTGACGTTTGGGCAGGTGCGACGCCGCGGGCAGCTAGCGGTTCTTGAACACCGGCAGCCGCTTCTCCGCGAACGCTGTCGGTCCCTCCAGCGAGTCCTCCATGCCGCGCAAATTGAATTCCAGCGCGCCGGCGAACGCCTCGGCCTCCTGCTGGCTCATCGCGTAGCCACGGTGGACGAGCTGGTTGAAGTTCGCGACCGTGCGCGGCGCCATGCGCACGATCGTGCGAGCCCAATCGATCGCCTCGTCCATCAGCAGTTCCTTCGGAACGACCTTGTTCACGAGGCCGACCTCGTAGGCGCGCTGCGCACTGAAGCGGCGGTCGCCCATGATGCAGAACTCAAGTGCGGTTCCGACGCCAACGAGCCGCGTCAGCGTGGCGACGAAGCCTGCTGCCTGGTTCCAGCGAGCCTCCGCGATATTCATTTCCGCGTGCTCGGCGGCGATGCGGAAGGTGCAGTACTGCGCCGTGGACCAGCCGCCGGCGATCGCGTAGCCGTTGATCGCCGCGATCGTAGGCTTCCAGCAGCCGAGCTTCTCGCCGATCGGCGTCACCGTCCGTGTGCGGTTGCGGTAGGGGGCGTCGCCGCCCTCAGCTTCGAGGTCAGCGCGAATCTTCAGATCCTGCCCGGCGGAGAAGGCGCGATCACCGGCTCCCGTCACGATCGCGACTCGGCAGTTGCTGTCGCCGGCGAAGTGTGTCCACGCCTCCACCCAGCGCCCGGCCATCCCGGGGTCGCTCGCGTTCATGCGTTCCGGGCGGTTCATCGTCATGATCGCGATCTTGCCGTCGTCGATCGTCTCGTAGAGCAGTTCCTCGTGGGGCCACCCGGGCAGCGGGGTTCGTGCAGGCTCGGCCATCGACGTTCCTTCCATGGTTCGCTTCTGTCGTGCGCTTCTGCGGAGCGCCGCGTTCGGCTATCCCCTCGGCAGTCCGAGCCCGCGAGTGGCGATGATATTGCGCTGGATCTCCGACGTGCCCGCGCCGATCGTGCCGGGGATTGTCGTGATGTAACGGTGCGTGAACGCGGCCTTCGCAGGTGTGCGCTCGTCGTCGGCGTCCCAGAGGTTCGAGTAGAGTCCGAACGCCCGCGTGCCCGTCCGCGCGAGTCGCTGGCGCGACTCGGAGATGAACATCTTCGCGATCGACGCCTCATGGTTCGGAATCTGGCCCGCGTTCTGCATCGAGATGATGCGGAACGAGAAGTTGAAGCCCACCTCAGTCTCGATGTATCGCTCCGCCAGCTCCTGCCGCCAGCTCGACGAGATGTTGGCCTTCTCCTGACCGTCGTCGGACAGCGCGTAGTCGACGAGCTGCGTGATGTTGCGACGCAGCTCGACGGCGCCGCTGATATTCGAGCGCTCGAAGTCGAGCAGCGTGGCGCCGACGTACCAGCCGCGGTGCTCTTCGCCGACGATGTTGCGGGCGGGGATGCGCACGTCCTCGAAGAACGTCTCGTTGAAACCGTGCTCCCACGCCATGTTGATCAACGGGCGCACGTTCAGCCCGGGCGTGTGGATGTCATCGACGAGCACGAATGAGATGCCGCGATGCTTCGGCGCCTCCGGGTCGGTGCGTACGAGCACGAAGATGGCGTCGGCGTGGTGCGCGTTCGACGTCCAGATCTTCTGGCCGTTGATCACGTACTCGTCGCCGTCGCGGACGGCCCGCGTCTGCAACGAGGCGAGATCCGAGCCGGAGCCGGGCTCCGAATATCCCTGCGCCCAGACAACCTCGCCTGAGAGGATCTTTGGCAGGTACTGAGCGCGTTGCTCGTCCGTGCCGTGCACGATCAGAGTCGGACCGAGCAGGCTGACGCCGGAGCCGCCGACGCGCGGCGCACCGGCCCCCGTCAGCTCCTGGTTGAAGACGAACTGCTCCATTGGGCTCAGCCCGCCGCCGCCGTACTGCTTCGGCCACTGCGGCGCGAACCAGCCGTGGTCGGAGATCGCCGCGCCCCACTGCTCGGCTGCCTCGCGACGCTCTGGGTCGTCCGACTGCCGGTCGGCGACCCAGCCGCCTTCGTAGCCCTCGTCAGCACCCGATTCGCTCAGCCGGCGGTAGTACGCCGGGAGCTGTTCTTCGAGCAGCGCCCTGACCTCGCGTCGGAAGTTCGCCTGCTCGGGTGAGTCGTTCCAATCCATGCTGTGCCCCCAATTGCGATATTACGGACGGCATCATACGCCTTCGCGCGCGGCCGGGACGCGAGCGGGCTAGCCGACGGCGACGTCGTATCGCTCCGCCGCGTTCGCGACGGCGAGGTCGATGTCTTCCTCTAGCAGGTAGCCGTCCGCCACCAGCGCGCGGGCATGCTCGGTCGCCTTCGCCACATAGTCGTCACGATCCGCGTATCGCTCCTCGATCGACGCTCGCGGGTCGCTGGCCGCCTCGCGATCCCTGCGCGTCGCCGCGAAGAAGCGGGTCGTGCCCTGCATCGCCATCTGCTGCTCCGGTGCGCCGCTCTCCGGGTCACGCAGGTTCCAGCCGAGGTGCGTCCCGACAGGCACCGCGACGTCTGGCAACGGGATGCCGCCGACCTCGTTGCCGTCCGTGTCCACGGCCGAGACGTACGCAGGGTAGGTCTCGCCCTCGACGACCGGGTAGCGGCCGATGCCCTCGGCGGCGTCGGGGCCGAGATCTATCGTGCGCAGCACCCAGAGCCGGTCGGGGTCGGGTAGCGCCTGGTCGGGCAGAGTGCCAACGGTGCGCAGCACCGCGCGACGGTCGACAGCGGTCTCGTCGTCGATGCGTGGATGACGGTCGGCGGGCGGCTCGGTGCCGTCGGTGACCCAGCGGTCGAGGTTGATCAGCGCCGCCCGCAGCAGTGGGGCATAGTCCACGGTGTTGAAGCCGTAGCGCCCGCGCGAGCCCTCGTTCGCGTTCTCGAACGCCTGCGGTAGCGTCCCCGCGCCGTGCTGCGTTCCGGCGAAATGGTAGACGCGCGTGTCCGGCTCGGTCTCGAGGTCGGAATCGCCCGATGGGTCGACATGCACCAGCGAGCCGTCGCCGCGCCAGTATTCGGCGGACGTGTTCGTGTAGACGATCTTCGGCACCGCGTCGCGCTCTCGCAGCAGGTCGAGCAGTCCGGCCTGTTCGCCGCTGAAGGGGTCGGTCGTCGGATCGCCCGAGAACGGGAAGAGCTGGCCGAAGCCCGGCACCGACTGCGCCGACGGCTGCGCGAAGCGATGGTTGAACTCGCCCCGACGTCCACCGGCGACGTGCGGAAGGATGCCGTCGAAGACCTGCTGCCCGGCCTCATCGACGTTCAGGCCCAGGTACATGAAATGGCGCAGCATGCGGCCGGTCTGCGAGACGCCGAACGCGTACGTGCGCTGGAAGCCGCCGAGGCAGGGGTTCGTCGATGAGCCTTCGCGCAGGAACATCGCCGCGTCGCGCAGCGCGAGCAGGCCCGTGCCGACGACCGGCGCGCCCTCGGTCGTGTAGACGGCGTTGTAGATCTTGCCGGGCACGAAGCCGGTTTCGAGGTAGATGTGCTCGTCGCTCGGCTCAACGCCGCCGTTCACCTCATGGCCGAAGCGCCACGTCGAACGGTCGATCACGGTGTCTTCGCCGTCCTCGTAGTCGCGCACCAGCAGGACGGCGTCGGCCTCCTCCGTGTCGGCGGCGCGGTACGGCCGGTGGATGCGATTGGCGAGCAGGCGTGTCCGCTCGGCGTCGTTCGGGCGCATCTCGACGATCACCTGACCGCGCACCGGCTTGCCGTCGATCGTGGCCTCGGGCGCCTGCAGCGCGACGAGTGCGTCGCTGGGCGGCACGTCCCACTGCCACCCGATTGAGGCGACGGTGAAGCCGTGGCGGAAGAGAAAGCCGTCGCCGGGCGCGATCTCGACGCTGCCGGCAGCAGCAGCTCCCGCGCGATTGAAGATCGAGACGACGCGCCGACGTCCGCGGTTCGGCAGCTCAAGCAGCAGCCCGCCGTTGCCGCGTTGCGCGTCGGCGGGTGCGAGTACGGTGAGGTCGGCGGTGAAGCGGACGCGACCCTCGCTGTTGCGCGGGGCGAGCGAGAGATCGACGATCGACGAGTTCGCCTCGTGCTCGGGGTCGACCGCGAACGTCAGCGAGGCGTCGATCCGTTCGTAGGCACCGGTCGTGCCGAACTCCTCGCCGCCGGCGTACGGCTGCCGCTGCTTGATGTTGATGTCGATGACGGACATGCCACTCCCCAGCCTTCTCGCGGTACTGGCCTGTCGAGTGACCCGCGATGCGCGGTGATGATAACGGTCGTCACGAGCGAGCGTCGCGGCGAGGCTTGTGGCGCTCGTGTAACGTATGCGCCGCCCGAACGATCGCAGAGTTGGAGTCGCTGATGTCAGATCCGTACTTTCCCGAAGACAAGTGGGTGACCGCGAACGGTCTGCGCATGCACTACCTCGACTACGGCGGCGACCGCACACTGAAGCCGCTCTTCCTGCTGCACGGGATCACCGGTAACGCCCACGACTGGGACGACTTCGCCCCGAAGCTGAGCGAGACGCACCACGTGATCGCGATCGATGAGCGCGGGTGTGGCGACACTGACTGGTCGCAGGACGGCTACTCCACGCAGTCCTACGCCACCGATATCGCCGAGTTCGCGAAGGCGACGGGCCTCTACCCCTTCGACTACTACGGCCACTCACAGGGCTCGCGCATCGGCATGGCGCTCGGCGCCTACTACGGCGACCTGATCGATCACCTCGTGCTCGGCGACTACGGCCCGCTGCCCGACCCCTCGCCGGCCGGTCGCGAGACCGCACAACGACGTCAGGGCGGTGGCCCGGCGCGGCCTCGCGGGTTCTTTAGCCCGCAGCAGGCCTTCGACTGGCACAAGGAAACGACGCCGGATGCCAGCGACGAGAAGCTCTGGCACACAGTGAAGTACAGCTACCGGTCCAACTGGGACGGCATCCTCGTGCGCAAGAACGACCCCGAGATCACGTGGATGAACGGCCGCTCCGCCCTCAAGGAGGGCCCGTTCATGTGGGACTCTGTCGCGAAGATCTCCTGTCAGACGCTGGTGCTGCGCGGCGCCGAGAGCACCGTGCTGGACCTCGATCAGGCAGCGAAGATGGCGACCACGATTCCCGATGGCAACGGCACCTGCCGCGAGCTTTCCGGCGCGGGGCACGGTCTGCACAACGAGAACCCGGACGGTGCGCTCGAGATCCTCAACGAGTTCTTCGCGAGCTAACGCTGGGTTCTGGCGGCGAGCTACAAGGACGGTCCGCTAGCCGACCAGCGCGTCGATCGCCCGCTCCATCTCCTCGTCGGCAGCCTCGAGGCGGCTGACGAGGCCGTCGAGGGTCGCTGTGTCGCGCTCCAGCCTCGCCTGGTACTCGGGCAGACGCCGTCGCGACTCCTCCGGCGCGGGGCCACCGTAGAGCGTGCGTCCCGCGACGAAGTTCGCCGCGTCGAGAGCGGCGGCCAGTGTCGACTCGCTAAGGCCCGAGGGCTCGCCGTGGTATTCCGTCGATGCCTCGTCGAGCAGCGCCAGCGTGACGTCGCTCGGTGCCAGTCCGCGCTCCTCGCAGAGCCGCACCAGCACGGCGGTGATCTGGTGGCCGATGCGCCACGGCAGCCCACCCTCCGAGACGAGCTCGCCGGCGATGTCAGTGGCCTGCGCCCAGTGTGCCCCGGCCATCTCGGCCATCCGCTCTTCGTCGAGCTCGATCGACGGCAGCAGGTCGACCAACCAGCCCGCGCCACGCACGGCGCTGTCGAACGCGTGATGCAGTCCCGCCCCGCCGTCGCCGCCGAACTCGCCGGTCGTCACGTTGAGCGCAGCGAACGTCGTGACAAGGCCGCCGAGGCTCTCCGACGCTGCGGTGCGCATGGCCGGCAGGATCGAAGGGTTCCGCTTCTGCGCCATGATGCTGCTGGTGCCGCAGAAGCGGTCGGGCAGCCGCAGGTAGCCCGCCTCCTGCGTCGACCAGAACGTGATGTCGTTCGACCAGCGCGCGATGCTCAGGTTGACCCCGGCTGCAATGGTGATCGTGTCGAACTCGTCGTCGTGGCTCTGAATCGCGTCGAAGGTGTTCGGTAGCACCGAGTCGAATCCGAGCAGCGCGGCCGTGCGCTCACGGTTCAGCGCGAAGTTGGAACCGGTCATGATCGCCGCGCCCGCCGGACTCTGGTTCACCCGCGCGTAGGCACCGTGCGCCCGCTCGCTGTGCCGCTCCAGCACCGACGCCCACGCGAGCAGTTGGTGGCCGAGCGTCGTCGGCTGGGCGTGCTGACTTCCGGTGTGGCCGGGCATCAGCGTCTCGATGTGCCGTTCCGCCGCCGTGATCGCCGCTGCACGCAGCGCGGTCAGCGACTGCATCAGCTCGACGAGGCGGCTGCGCTGACGGATGCGCCGTCCGACCGCGCCAAAGTCGCCGGTGCTACGGCCGAGGTGGATGCGGCCGCCGACGTCGTAGCCGAGCGCCCGCACGAGGTACTGCTCGCCGGAGTGCATGCCACCGCCGACGTCGTTGCGCACGCTGGCGACACCCTGCGCTTCCATCTCGCGCAGCGCTCGCAGCATCGCAGCGCCATCGTCGGGCGGGATCAACTCCTCCTCGGTCAGCATCACGAGGTGAGCCTTGTCGAAGCGGTGGAAGGCGTCGAGCAGCGCCGCCTCCGTCGGGCCGTACTGGCCGGAGAGCCCGGGTAGCAGTGGCTCGGTCATGCGGATGCCGACGGCGCGCGGCCCGGCGTACTCGGAACTGGGAACCTGGAGCATGGTGCTTCTCCTCGACTGCGAATGCGCCACGCCGATCGCTGCGGGGCGCTGCAAAGGTACGCGCGTACGCATGAGTTCGGCGCGTGCGGCCATCGATCGCGACGCGGAAGTGTATAGTTGCGCCCCTCAAGGGGGTAGCTATGCCAGCACCACTGCGCGGTATCCGCGTGCTTGACCTGACGAGCGACGTCGCAGGGCCGTACGCGGCGAAGCTGCTTGCCGACTACGGGGCCGACGTACTGAAGGTCGAGCCGCCAGAAGGAGACCCCTCCCGCCAGTTCGGACCGTTCTACGGCGACGAGCCGCACCCCGAGACGTCAGGGCTCTTCCTGCACGTGAACACGAACAAGCGCTCGGTCACGCTCGACCCCTCGACAGCGGACGGCGCGGCAGAGGTGCGCCGGCTGGCGGCGGATGCCGACATCGTGCTGGAGGACTTCGCGCCCGGGCAGGTCGATGCGTGGGGCATCGGCTGGGGCGCGCTCTCGGCCGGTCGCGACGACCTCGTGATGTGCGCAATCACGCCATTCGGGCAGACGGGGCCGTACCGCGACTACCGCGGGTCGGAGATCACCCTGCAGGCGATCGGCGGGCCGATGCTCACGAACGGCCACGCCGACCGCGAACCGATCAAGCTCGGCGGTCACACCGCCCACTACCACGCAGGCGCCACGATCGCCTACGCGGTGATGCTGGCCCGCCTGCGCGTCGAACGCGGCGGGGCAGGGGACTACATCGACCTCGCGGTCTACGAATGCCAGGCGGGATCGCGCGACCGACGCGTGATCGAGCTGACGGCGTCGGCTTACACCGGCAAGGCGTCAAAGCGTCCGGGCAGCGACATCCGCCTCGGATACGGCGTGCGCGAGACCATGGACGGCCACGTCGCGCTGATGGGTGCCGGTGGCAGGCTGCCGATGCTGCTCACGCTGATCGGCCGCGAGGACATGCTCGCGAACGACGATCTCTACCTGCCGGCCGCATTCATTCCGGAAGCGCTCGTGACCGAGGTCGAGGGGTCATTCCGTGAGTACCTGATGCGGACGTCGAGCCTCGACTTCGTGGCGGCGGCGCAGGAACTGGGCATCCTCTGCGGCGCGATCCGCACTGTGAAGGAGACCGTCGAGGACGAGCACTTCCGCGGGCGCGGCGTCTGGGACACGATTGACCACCCGAACACCGGACCGATCGAGTACCCCGGCCGTCCAATCATCATGAATGGCTCACCGCGCGTGACCCCGGGTCGCGCTCCGCTGCTCGGCGAGCACAACGACGCCCTGGCCGGCGATGCGTGGCTGGCACGCGAGGACGAGCCACGGATCGAGAGTGGCAATGCCTCGGGTAGTTCGCTGCCCCTCGATGGCGTGCGAGTCGCGTCGATTACCGTCGTCTGGGCCGGGCCACACACGGCGCAGGTGCTCGCGGAGTGGGGCGCCGACGTGATCCGCGTCGAGCCGACGACACGCATCCAGACGTCATCGCGTGGCGCTGATCAGTCGCTGACTCAGGAGCAGGGGCGGCAGCTCGGCGAGCGCGGCCAGTTGCTCGCGGGCTACCCCGACTTCGACCCGAAGGACGACCGCTGGAACCGCAACCCGGCGTTCAACTCGCACTCCCGCAACAAGCGCTCGATGTCGTGCGACATTACGACCCCCGAGGGCAAGGAGGCCTTCTTGCGGCTGATCGAGAACAGCGATGTCTTCGTCGAAAACAATGTGCCGGAGACGATCGAGAAGGCCGGCATCACCTGGGAAGAGCTGAAGGCGGTCAACCCGCGACTGATCATGATCCGCATGCCGGGATACGGGCTCGACGGGCCGTACAAGAACTACCGCACGTTCGGGTCCCACGCCGAGGGCATGATCGGCCATCACCACATCCGCAACTATCCGGATGCCCCGCCGGAGTTCGCGGGCAACGCGCTGACGGCCGATGCGAACGCCGGCGTGCTGGCCGCGCTGGCGGCCGTGATGGCGCTGCGCCACCGTGATCTCACCGGCGAAGGTCAGCTGATCGAGATCCCGCTGGCGGAGGCGTTCTTGCCGAACATCGGCGAGTTCATCCTCGACTACACGATGAACGGCCACGTCGGCCCGTCGCAGGGGAACCTCCATCCGCACCACGCGCCGCACGGCGTCTACGCGACGCAGGGCGAGGACCAGTGGATCGTGCTCGATGTCGGCACGGACGAGGAATTCGCCTCGCTGTGCGCGGTGCTCGGCGAGCCGACGCTGGCGCAGGACGCGCGCTTCGCGACGGCTGCGGCGCGGCTCGCGGATCGCGCGGCGCTCGATGCTGCGATCGGCGCGCTGACGGCGTCACGCGACAAGGAGCAGCTCTTCCACGAGTTGCAGGCGGCAGGCGTCGTCGCTACGCCGATGCACAACGGACTGGAGGCGCTCGCCGACCCGCAACTCGAGGCGCGCGAATGGTTCCGCGAGATCGACGTGCCGACGGTCGGCAAGCATCGCTATCCCGGCTATCTCTTCAAGATGCGCAACACCGCGGATGAGGTGCGCCTGCCGCCCCCGCTGCTTGGTGAGCACAGCGAGGAGATCTACGTCGATCTGCTCGGCTACTCGCAGCAGGAGTATCAGGCGATGGTCGACAGTGGACTCGTCGGGACCGCGTACCCCGCAGAGATACTGCCGTAGTCGCGCTCGTCCGCTACGACTCGCGGTCGCCGGAGAGGAACGTAGCCGGCGCCTCGATCAGCATCGCGTCGAGATTGGCGTCGGAGACACCGCGCTCGCTGAGCGCGGCGCGCACCATCGTCGGCACGTAGACGAACGTGCTCGGTGGCTCGTGCGCATCGTGCGGCAGCCAATCCCACTCCGGGACGTGGTCGTGCGAGAGCATGATGTGATCCGCGCGGCCCTCCTCGCAGAGAGTTGCGATCGCATCGAGCACTTCCGGCTCGTTCTCGCGCCCCGGCTTGAAGTTGTCGATCGAGAGGTAGTGCCCGGTATCGAGCACCTCGCGCAGGTAGCCGACATCGCCGGTGAAGGCGTGGCCGATCGCGACGAGCTGCGGGGGCACGTCGGTGTCCGCGAAGACACGCATCTGGTCGCGCCCGACGATGTAGGGCGAAGTGTGCGTCGTGATTGGCACCAGCGTCCGCGCGGCGACGGCCGCAGCCGCGCGCAGCACCTTCTCCTGCACCTCGCCGATGCCGGGGTCGGCGTTGTTCGCGAGCTTGATCACGCCCGCTCGTACGCCTGATCCGGCGATGCCGTGCTCGATCTCTCGCTGGAAGACCCCCTCGATATCGTCCTGTGAGGCGACGCTGAACCAGCGCGGGATGTCGATCCAGATGCCCGTGCAGGCAACGACGTTCACGCCGGAGACCTCCGAGATCGCGCGGATCAGCTCGATGTCGCGGCCGAGGTCGGGGGGCGAGACATCGACGATCGTGCCGACGCCGGCCTCCGCTGCCTCGCGCAATTCGGCGGCGGCGTGGGCGACCAGCGCATCGCGGTCGTAGAGCCACGGGTATTGCTCGGGAAGGCCGGGCGAGGCGAGTACGAGGTGCTCATGCGCGAGCGTGAGACCGAGTTCGTCGTGCTGCACGGCTCCTGCCGCACACTGGATCGCAACCATCGAGTACTCCTGTCACAGCCTGCAACCGGCGCGCGACGGCTGTGAGCGACCGCGCCTCGCAGAGCGAATTGCCTGCGCAGGTATCGCCGCGCTGGCAAGGCGAGCCTAGCACTCCGCCGCCGCGCTGGAGCGACTCGCGAGGCGGGATCGTCCTATTCAGGGGCGAGCCTTGAGAAGTAGGTCCTGATCGAGTCAGCTCGCTCCACCGACCAGGTGGCGAAGCCCTTCTCCTTCATGATGTCGATCGCTGGAGCGGGCAGGTGCGCCGTGACTAGCTCCAGGATCTCGCCATCCTCCATCGGCGTCGCCTGCAGCAGCAGGGGCCGCAGTGGCATCACGTCGGGATCCACGTCCTGTTCATCGATCGATGCCACCACGCGGTCGCTGTCGAACCAGTCCGGCTGACTCGAGAAGTACGAGGCTGTGTCGGTCTCTGCGTCGCGCGCGATCGGCTCCTGTCCGACGGCGGCTCGAAGCTGGTTCACTACCTCCAGCACCGGCAAGCGACCAACTGCGGCCGCCTGCCGTAGCGAGGCCACACGAGCGACGCTGCGCCGGAGGATCGGATTGCGCAGCTTCTTGAAGGGCGGTGCGATTCCGATCAACACCTCCTCCAGTTCCGGGTACTGATCCAGGAGCGCCGCAACTTTGGTCTCTGGCGTGATCGGCAGTCGTTCGGGCATCTCTGGCGCTCTCGCTCACAGGCTGGTGGATTCTGGCGGCGTGACCATCGGCTGATCCGGAGCGGCAGTTCGAACCGCTGGTGCGTCGCATCGTACTCGTGCGGTACGGTCGGGCGCAGTCGGACGATCTGGCGCATCTGGCCCGTCGGCGTCGTAGCATGTCGCCGGGCGTATCATCGGCGCGACCGCGCAGGCGCTCACGTGGAGGCGACATGGACTTCGGTTGGAACAACGACGAGCAAGAGTTTCGAGCGGAGGTCCGTTCGTTCATCGAGGGCCGCTGGTCCTCGGGTACGGGCTACGACTGGGAGGCGTCAGGCGATCGCGAGGCGACGCTGACGTACCAGCAGGCGCTGGTGGACAACGGCTGGCTGACGATGGCGTGGCCGGAGCAGTACGGCGGCAAGGACGCCTCGTACATGCAGCAGATGATCTTCAGCGAAGAAAGCGTGCTGACCGGCGCACCGCGAGGCGGGCAGGGCACCTCGCTGGTCGGACCGACGCTGATGATCTTCGGCACGGACGAGCAGAAGCTGGACCACCTGCCAAAGATCTCGCGCAACGAGGTGCGGTGGGCGCAGGGCTACTCAGAGCCGAGCGCCGGCTCCGATCTCGCGTCGCTCCAGACGCGCGCCGTCCGAGATGGCGACGAGTTCGTCGTCAACGGACAGAAGATCTGGACGTCGGGAGCGCAGCACGCCGACTGGCTGCACGTGCTTACCCGCACCGACCCCGACGCCCCGAAGCATCGCGGTATCTCCTACTTCATGATCGACATCAAGACACCGGGGATCACGGTTCGCCCGCTGACCCAGATCACCGGTGCCAGCGAGTTCAACGAGACGTTCTTCGAGGATGTGCGCGTCCCAGCGGCGAACATGATCGGCGAGGAAGATCGCGGCTGGTACGTCGGCGCGGCAACGCTCGACTTCGAGCGCTCCGGCGTCGATCGCACCGCCGGGTTCCGCGGCCCGTACCACCGGCTGATGTCGTACGTGAAGGATGAGGCGAACGCGGTCGAGCTGACCGAGCCGCGACGCAGGGCGCTCGCAGAGATCCAGGTGGAGGGTGAGGTCGCGCGCTACGTCGGCTATCGCGTGACGTGGATGCAGTCCAGCGGCCAGGTGCCGAATTACGAGGCGTCGATGGCCAAGGTCTTCGGCTCGGAGATGATCCAGCGTGATGCGCAGCGGGCGATGCAGGTGCTCGGGCTGCCCGGCGCGTTGAAGCCCGAGTCGGCGCACGCCGTGGAGAGCGGTATGTACTGCCAGATCTACCTCTGGGCACCGTCTCGCTCGATCCTCGCGGGGACGTCGGAGATTCAGCGCAACATCATCGCCACGCGCGGGTTGGGCTTGCCGCGAGGGTAGCCATCCCGTCGGCGGGCAACGCTTCGTCGGCCTTCGCGATTCGCGAGCGACGACGACAGTGTCCGTAGGTGGACACTCCCTCGGCAGTAAGCGAGCATCGGCGGTGAGCGTCAGAGGAGGCGACATGGCCGAGTACATCCCGAGCACGTCCGACTGGGTCCGCGAGCAGGTGGAGCTTTACGAGCGCACCAATGGTGACGAGGGCACCGCGCTGCGCGACACCGGGATGCCGGTGATCATCGTCACGAACAATGGCAACAAGACCGGTGCGGTACGGAAGACGCCACTGATGCGGGTGAAGGACGGCGACAACTACGTCCTGGTCGGCTCGAAGGGCGGCGCGCCTCAGCACCCGGTCTGGGTACACAACCTGCGCGCGGATGCCGACGTCGAGATCCGCGACATCGCCGAGGTGCAGCGCATGCGCGTGCGCGAGGTGCCCGAGGGGGATGAGCGTTCGCGCCTCTGGACGCTGAGCGTCGAAGCGTTTCCGCCGTACGCGGATTACCAGCAGCGCACGGAGCGCCTGATCCCGGTCTTCGTCGCAGAACCAGTCGAGTAGGTCCGCGACCGGAGTTCGGAATGCTCTTCGAAGCCGCAGCGCGGTATGCGGGCAGTGATATCGAGCGGTGTGTTTGGCGGCCCCGACCATCGCACCGAGGCCATCGGCCGGGCCGTCACCCCATAGCGTCTCGATCAGCCCGTGCTGGTGCAGGGCTTTGGCGACGGACTTCAATCCGAAAGCAAGGGCCCCGCGAATGACGACGGGCTCCTCCCTCATAACGTCGCCAAGGAAGTCGAACCAGCGGGGCGTTGTCCAGTCGTTGTCGGGATGTCGCTCCTTCGCGGAGTTGTAGGCGGTCTCGAGCGACGTGACCTCAGCGGGCGACCAGTGGATCACCTGCGGTACTTCACCGTCCGGGTCGAGACGCTGCTGCACGTCCTGTATGTGCTCGACCCATTCGCCGATGATCTCCGCCTCCTTGGGCTCGGTGAGCGAGTCAGCGACGAAGGACGCGAACGTCCACTCTCCGTCCTCCACGTGACCGCACCCGATGTTGAAGATCAGCGGTTGACCTCCCCGGCGGGGAATCTGTGACATGTCGTCGGCTACGTCACTTACCGTTTCAAAGTCAACGTAGAACTCCAGCGGCGGCTCGTCCCGCCACTTGGCGACTAGAGAAACTCGAACCCCGCCATACCCGCTGAGGGTCGAGTCTAGCTAGCGGGTTATGGCGGCCCCGACCGGATTCGAACCGGCGGCCTCGTCCTTGACAGGGACGCGAGCACTCCGCTGCTCCACGGGGCCGCGATCACCGCAGCTCGAATAGGCTAGGCGTTGGTCGGCTGCCGATCAATCGTCGGAGCGACCAATCTCTCCTCGCTTGACAGGATGTTCGCCGGTAGACTCGTCGCAGAGGAGTCCGATGCCGCGAAATCCACGCCGCCGACGCCAGGTTCCACGTCGCCTGCCGCCCCGCCCAGGCGAACCGGCCGCTGCCCCACCAGCGAATGCTAGGACCGCTTCAACGCGCGAGTCGCGGCCTGCTCGACTGGTCGAGCGTGAGGCGCCGTACCTGCGTGCCGAGCTGCGGCGCGTCTTCTCGCTCTCGGCGGTCTCACTGGCTCTGCTCGCGTTGCTGGTGGTCGTCGACCGCGTCCGCTGAAGCCCTGCTGGTCGCGGCTACCTGAGCTGGTTCCACGCGTAGCTGATGCCGGCGACGACCGCGAGCATTCCCGCTGTGTCGCGGCTGAAGAGCGAGATGTCGCCGAGTACGACGAGCCGTACGCTACCCGCGATCAGGATCGAGACGACCGCGAGCATCTGAATCGTGACGCCTCGCTTGCCTCCACTGGCGCGCAAGATCGCCTGACTGATGATCGCGCCCGCGCCGACCCCAAGCAGCAGTCCGATCGCAAGCGTGAAGAGACCGGACGCGCGCTGAACGGGGAGCATGAGCGCGCCGACGAATCCGAGCGGCAGCGCCACGACGATCGCGGCCGCCATGGCCCTCGCGTATTCCGCGATGCCGACCTCGTACATCGGCGGGCGTCGGAGCTGCGCGCACTCCGCGCAGCGGGCGCCGCCAGGCGTGTGCACCATGTCCTGATGGCAGATGAAGTTGCCGCAGCGTCCGCACTGCAGCTCGGTCTCAACATCGGGATGGGCGAGGCAGTAGGGGACGGGATGCTCCCTTCAGCGTGCGGTCAGGCGGCCGGCGTCGGCTCGGGAACCTCGCAGCCCTGTTCGCGAGCGGCTACGAGGAAGTCGTGAACGACGGCGTCCGGCAGGGGTATCTCACCGGGCTGACGCTCGCCATCGCGCTCGATCCCGTGGTAGTCGGAGCCTCCGAGCGGGAACAGGGCGTGGGTCTCCGCGAGCGCGTGGAGCGACTCCACCAGCTCAGGCGGGTAGTTCTTGTAGAAGACCTCCATGCCGAAGAGCCCATCCGCCGACAGCGCCGCCGCAACGTTCTCGTAGTCCTCGGTGAACGAGGGGTGCGCGAACACCGCCAGACCGCCGGCCGCGCAAATCATGGCGATCGCCTGCGGGGGCGTCAGCTTCTCGCGCTGCACGTACGCGGGGCTGTTGCGTCCGAGGAAGCGGTCGAACGCTTCGTTGAACGTGCTGATGTGACCGGCTTCGAGCAGAGCCTGCGCGACGTGTGGCCGGCCGATCGAGCCCTCGCCGGCAATTTCCTGTACGCGTTCCCACTCGATCGGCGCGCCCATCTCGGCGAGCGCCTTCACCATCCCTTCGGCGCGGGCGACGCGGCCCTCGCGGAAGCTCCGGAGCTGCTCGTTGAGCGTGCTATCCGCGACATCGATGAAGAGGCCGAGCATGTGGACCTCGCTGCCGGGGACGTCGCACGAGAGTTCCACGGCGGGGATCAAGGTGAATCCGGGGTGGCGGGCAGCGGCCGCGGACGCTTCCGCCTGCCCATCGAGCGTGTCGTGGTCGCTGAGCGCGAGCACCTGCACGCCGCGCGAGACAGCGAGGTCAACGAGTTCGGTCGGCGAGCGCGTGCCGTCGGACTGCGTCGAATGTGTGTGAAAGTCGCCGATGCTCATCGTCAGTCCTTCGTTGTGCGGTGCGAGACGCTAGGAGAGCAGAACGTGGCGATCCACGCGCTCAATGTTCGTCGCCAACCCCGTGTGGTCGTCGATCTCGACGAGAACCGAGTAGAGCACCGCGCCGTCTCCGTCGGCGACCGGCAGCCGGGTGGGCATGCCGGTGACGAATCGATGCAGCACGGATCCGACGTCGTCACCGATCACTGAGTCGAGGACGCCGACCATGCCAAGGTCGGTCACGAACGCCGTGCCGCCTGGCAGCACGCGCGCGTCGGCGGTCGGGACATGGGTGTGCGTTCCGACGACCGCAGCGACGCGGCCATCGACGTGCCAACCGAGCGCCTGCTTCTCGCTGGTCGCCTCGGCGTGGAAGTCGACGACGACGATCGCATCGTCGTCGAGCCCGTCGATCAGCCGGTCGATCATCCGGAACGGATCGTCCATCGGCGTTGGCATGAAGACTCGCCCCATCAGGTTGATCACCCTGAGACGGCCGACCGTGATCACCCCGCGGCCCGGCGTCCCGGGCGGGTAGTTTGCCGGTCGCAGGATCGGCAGATCGCCATCGAGCGTGGGCGCGAAGTCGCGCACGGCGAAGATGTGATTGCCAGACGTGATTACGTCGACGCCCGCGCTCAGCAATTCTCGCGCGGTCTTCTCGGTGAGACCTCGGCCCGCAGCGGCGTTCTCGCCATTCAAAACCACGTGGTCGATGCTGAACTCGGCTCGCAGGTCAGGCAGCAGCCGCGTTACGGCTTTCCGGCCCGGTCGACCGACGACATCGCCGACCATGAGCACGCGCACGGCTAGTGAGCCACCGCCGATGCGCGGGTCTCTCGCACAACGGTCACCTTGATCTCGCCGGGGTACTGCATCGTCTCCTCGATCTTGCGCGAGACGTCTCGGGCCAGCCGCATCGCATCGGCGTCATCGACCTGTTCGGGCTGGACGATGATGCGGACCTCGCGTCCCGCCTGAATCGCGAACGATGAGTCGACGCCGTCGAAGGAGTTGGCGATCGACTCAAGCGCTTCGAGACGCTTGATGTACTGCTCGGACGACTCGCGACGCGCGCCCGGGCGGCTGCCCGACATCGCGTCGGCGATGATCACGATCAGTGCCTCGGTGGTCTCCGGACGCACCTCCTCGTGGTGTGCGGCGATGCAGTGGACGACCTCGCGCGGCACCTGGAAACGGCCCGCGAGCTCGGCACCGATCGCCGCGTGCGTGCCCTCGAGCTCGCGGTCGACTGCCTTTCCGAGGTCGTGCAACAACCCGCCGACGCGAGCGATCTCGACGTCGGCGCCGATCTCGTGCGCGAGCGCTGCCGCGAGCCACGACGTCTCAAGGCAGTGACGGAGCTGATTCTGGCCGTACGAGAAGCGGTAGCGTAGGCGGCCCAGCGTCTTCACGATTTCCGGGTGGAGGCCGGCGACCTCCGCATCGACCATCGCTTCCTCACCGGCACGCGCGATGTTCTCGTCGATCTCCTTGCGCGCGCGGTCGACAGCCTCCTCGATGCGCGTCGGCTGGATGCGGCCGTCCTGGATCAGGCGAGCGAGCGCGGTGCGGGCGATTTCACGTCGGACCGGGTCGAAGCCGCTAACCGTCACGACTTCCGGCGTGTCATCGATGATCAGATCGCAGCCGGTAGCGGCCTCGAAGGCGCGAATGTTGCGCCCCTCGCGACCGATGATGCGGCCTTTGATCTCGTCGGAGGGGATAGGCACGACTGAGACTGTGGTCTCGGCGGTAATCTCAGAAGTCATGCGCTGCATGACGGTCGCGAGCACCTTGCGGGCGCGGGTGTCGGATTCAGCGCTGGCGGAGGCTTCCATCGCTCGGATCCGCCGCGCCCGCTCGTCGCGCAATTCGCTGTCGAGTTCGTCGAGCAGTGAGGTGCGGGCGTCGTCGATAGACATGCCGGCGATCCGCTCGAGTTCTGTGCGCAGCCCCTCACGCTCCTCGTCGAGATCGTGGCTCACGTCGTCGAGTTGGCCCTGACGATCGCGCAACGACTGTTCGGCGCGCTCCATGTTCTCGGCGCGTCGTTCGAGGGCTTCCTCACGCTGCTCTGTGCGGCGCTCGGAGCGGCCGATCTCGCGGCGCTGCCCGCGCAGGTCTTCATCGACCTGCTGGCGGTAGGCGAGGGCTTCCTCCTGACCCTGCAACTCGACCTCGCGGCGTTTCGCCTGCGCTTCACCGATCAGCGCTTCGCCCTCGCGTTCGGCACGCTGTACGAGTTCATTCGCGAGTACGCGAACGGCGAGGTAGCCGATCACTGCACCAAGTACGAGCGCGCCCGCACCGGCGAGCGCACTAACAGCAGCGGTATCCATGATGTGCTCCGAATCGCGGCCCGCGCCAGATGGAACGTCAGAAACGTTCGTCGTCGCCAGGGCGTTAATAATTAGTTAAGTCGAACAGACACGACGTCTGCTCGAGCACATCGTATCACTGCTCGAAGAAGTGCGGCGAGGGAGTCAGTCGGCCGCGCTAAGGTCGGATTCGATCGAGGAGAGCGCAGCACTCACCGTCGTCCAGTCGAAGCCACGTCTCTGGAGATGACTCGCCAGTCTGCGCGAACGCTGCTCTTCGGAGAGGCGTCGCAGGGCCGGGAGGCGGCGTGTGACGGCATAGCGAGCCGCTTCACCGTCGTCGTGCAGCGCCAGCGCCGCATCGACGTCGCCTTCGTCGACGCCATTGCGAAGCAACTCGCGACGCAGCGCGGAAGCGGCCATCTGCGTGCAACGGTCCCGTGCGACGTAGGCGACCGCCCATGCCGCGTCGTCGATGTAGCGCAGCTCGCGCAGGCGGGCGATGGCGTGTTCGACGCTCTCTGCGGGGAACGTCGCAGCGAGACGCTCACGGAGATCAGACTCGGTGCGATGACGCCGCGAAACGATTTCCAGTGCGCGCCGCACAGCCTGATGGTGCTGCTCAGCCTCCTCGAAGGGGGCCGAGCCGGCAGATGGGGCGGTGCTGGTCATTAGACGTCGATCGGGAGGGTGGCGTCGGCCTCAGCCCCAGCCTCGGCCTCAGCCGCTGCCTTTCGCTTCTTGCTCTTCGCCGGGGTCTCCTCGGAGGACGCCTTGGACGCCTTGTCGTCGGATACGGGGGCGTTTGGATCGACATCGATGCCGGTCTCGATGCGAACGAGAGACTCGATCTCCGCTGAGAGCTCGGGGTTCTCGCGCAGGTGCTGAGCACAGGCCTGGCGACCCTGGCCGAGGCGGAGGTCACCGTACGAGTAGAAGGAGCCCATCTTCTTCACGATGTCATGCTCGACGGCGAGGTCGAGGATGTCGCCGTGCACGTTGATGCCGTGGTGCTCGGTGGTGAAGAGAATGTCGAATTCGGCCTGCCGGAACGGAGCGGCGACCTTGTTCTTCACGACCTTGCAGCGGACGCGGTTGCCGATGAAGTTCGTGCCCTGCTTCAGCGATTCAATACGACGAATGTCGATGCGGACCGATGAGTAGAACTTCAGTGCGCGACCGCCCGGCGTGACTTCCGGGTTGCCGAAAACGACGCCGATCTTCTCGCGAAGCTGGTTGATGAAGATCAACGCGGTGTTGGAGCGCGCGACCGCGGATGTGAGTTTGCGCAACGCCTGCGACATCAGCCGTGCCTGCAGGCCGGGCAGCGAGTCGCCCATGTCACCCTCGATCTCCGCACGTGGGACGAGGGCGGCGACGGAGTCGATAACCACGGCGTCGAGTGAGTTGGAGCGAATCAGCGCCTCACAGATCTCAAGCGCTTGTTCGCCGGTGTCGGGCTGCGAGATCAGCAACTCGTTGACGTCGATGCCACAGGCAGCCGCGTACTCAGGGTCGAGTGCGTGCTCGACATCGATGTAGGCAGCGAGGCCGTTGTTGGCCTGCGCCTCCGCGATGATGTGCTGCGCGAGCGTGGATTTGCCGGCCGATTCCGGCCCGAAGATCTCGGTGATGCGACCGCGAGGGATGCCGCCGATACCGAGCGCGATATCGAGCGAGAGGGCGCCGGTCGGGATTGATGAGACGTTCAGAGACGCGTCGGTGTCCCCGAGGCGCATGATCGCGCCCTTGCCGTAGTCCTTTGTGATCTGATCGAGTGCCTGGGTCAGTTCTTCCCGGCGCTTTGCTTCCGCGTCAGCCATGTCAGTCGCTCTCGTTACCCCGCCTGAGGTCAGAACGAACAGTAGAACACCCGTTCGCTTTCGTCAAGAGCCCCCGAGGGCAGGCGCGGGTGCGCCGTGCTGGTCATAGAACTCTTCGATGGTCATGCCGAGCAGGACGTGTCGTGGAACTCGCCAGCGGTGTAGCCGGCACGTCGACGTCGGCCTTCCTCAATGAAGCCCATCTGCTGAAGCAGCTGCAACGAAGGATTATTGAAGGCGTAGACGGTCGAGTTGACCTTCTGATACCGCAACTCCTCGAAGTAGTAGCGGACCAGAATGCGAATCGCCTCAGCGGCATAGCCGTGGCGTCGGTGCTCGTGAAAGATGCCGAGACTGAACTCGAACGTGCCCGCGAGGCGCTCGCAGTGATGCGCGCTGATGCTGCCGACGAGTTCGTTGTTCATGTCGATGATGGCGAGCGTGCGGTCATCGCTCTCCGGCGTCGCCTCAGCCCACTGCGTCATGCGCGTGCGCGCTTGCTCTTCGGAGTTCGGCGCCTGCACGCGGTCGTCGTAGAGGCGGGCATCCTCGGTGAACTGGACGCCGTCACGTCGGAAGCTCGGCCAGTCCTCGGGCTCGATCGCCCGCAGACGTACGCGCTCGCCCTGCCAGATGTTCGCCATAATGCATCGAGTGTATGCCACACCGCTCGTGTTCGTGGAGGGGAGGGAGGCGCCATGGGTGCTCGCGTCACAGTTCGGCTCAGCCCGCGAGCCTCTCGCGATCAGGTGGTTGGGTTCGAGGCGGCTGCCGACGGCAAGAGCGAGGTGCTGCGCGTGCGCGTTACCGCGCCACCCGTCGACGGTCGCGCGAACACGGCGCTGACGAGACTGCTAGCGAAACGCCTCGGCGTCGCACGCGGAGCGGTCGAGATCGTGTCGGGGCAGTCGTCGCGGCAGAAGGTAGTGGCCGTCGAGGGGCTCGCGTTGGACGAGGTGCGGCGGCGCCTTCACGTTGGAGCGCCCCGCGCCTGAGCGGATCAGACGCTGGCGGAGAGCTGGCTGGAGATGATCGAGAGCAGCACGATCGCGACCATCGGTGAGATATCAATCATGCCGATCATGGGGATCACCCGGCGTAGCGGTTCGAGTACCGGCTCGGTGATCGCGTCGAGCGTGCGGACGATCGGTCCGTCGCGGTCGATCGGGAACCAAGTGATGATCGCTCGCGCGAAGATCGCGAAGACGAGCACATTGAGCAGGATCGCGATCAATTCAACTATTGACGTCATGAGCCACCCTCTGCCAGTTCCTTCGCGCGATCGAACGCCGCTTCGATCGCGTCATCAAACATCGTACGCAATCCGGCGGCTTCCAGTCTGGCCAGCGCCGCTTCCGTCGTACCGCCCTTCGATGTCACGGCCTCCCGCAACTCTGCCGGCGACGTGCCGGATTCGATGGCGTAGCGGGCCGCACCCGAGAGCGTGGCGAGCACCAGCGCGGTGGCGTCTGCCTGCGGCATGCCAAGTCGCACCGCTGAGTCGATCATCGCCTCCATGACGATGTACGCGTAGGCGGGGCCGGAGCCGTGCACGGCGGTCGAGAGGTCGACGCTCTCGTCGTCGAAGACTTCGATTGCGGTGATCGCGACGGCGTCGAGCACCGCGACGACGTGGGCGCGCTGCGCCGGTGTGACGGGGGCGGCGACGTAGTACGTCGCTGCGCCGGCACCGATCGTGGCCGGCAGATTCGGCATCACCCGCACGCATGCCGCGTGACCGGTGTGCTCCGCGATGTCCGCGAGCGCGATCCCGGCTGCGATCGAGACGACGACCGCCTGTGCCGGGATTTTCCCGGCCAGCGCCTCGGCCATCGTGGGGAAGTCCTGCGGCTTCACCGCGAGCAGGATCAGGTCGGCCTCGCTGGCCGCGGCTGCTGAGTCGTCCGTGACGTGTACGCCGTGCTCGGCCAGCACGTCGCGACGTTCCGCGAAGACCTCGGCGACGGTGACCTGGTCAGGTGTCGCGACGCCAGCGCGGAGCACGCCGCGCAGAAATGCCTCACCCATGAAGCCGCCGCCGACGATGCCGATGCGCATTACTCGCGTCGATCTCCGAAGATCGCGCGCCCGACTCGTACCACGGTCGCGCCTTCCTCGACGGCGACCGTGTAGTCGTCTGTCATGCCCATCGAGAGCGCGGAGAAGCTGTGGGCGCCGGCGAGCTCGCGCAGGCGCGCAAAGATCGGGCGCGTCAGCTCGGGGTCGTCGACAACCGGTGCGACGGTCATCAGTCCGCTCACGATCACGCGCGACGACTTC
Source organism: Dehalococcoidia bacterium (assembly GCA_036013055.1). Taxonomy (GTDB): domain Bacteria; phylum Chloroflexota; class Dehalococcoidia; order UBA2979; family UBA2979; genus SHYR01. The sequence continues at coordinate 278,955 of DASCQM010000006.1, forward strand.
GCCGCCGCGCGCAGCAGCGCCGGGAGTTCGTCGGGGTGGATACCTTGCTTCGATTCCTCTCCGCTGACGTTGACCTCGACGTAGCAGATGATCGGGTGCGAGGCGTGGCGGTCGATCTCTGCGATCAGGCGCTCCGAGTCGAGCGAGTGCAGGCGATTGACGTGCGCGACGACCTGACGCACCTTGTTGCGCTGCAGATGGCCGATGAAGTGCCACTGGGGCTTGATCCCGGCCTCGTTCGCGGCTTCCGCTTTCGGCACGAACTCCTGCGCGCGGTTCTCGCCGATCGCGACCAGTCCGGCGTCGAATGCCTCGCGTACGACCTCGATCGGATGGGTCTTGGTGACGCCAACCAGCGTGACATCAGCGGGGTCGCGGTCGGCGCGTTCGCATGCAAGCGCGATCTCGGCGCGGACGGCAGCCAGTCGTTCGGCGATTGTGGTCGCGGTCGTCATGCGTCGAGGGTACGGCGCGTCATGGTCCGCCCGCCAGCGATCGAGGCTGCGGCCACCTCAGTCCTGCGGGGGACCGCCGCGCGCCTCTTCCTCGAGTTCGCGTTGGATGCGCTTGTCGCGACGAGAGAGCAGCACGAGGCCGATCGCGATCGGAACGAGCGGGATCACCGCCAGCCAGGGTCTCCCGCTCGTGAGCAGGAAGATCGCCGTCATCACCAGGCCAAGCACGGTGCTGATCAGGATCACCGGCGGCAGCAGCACCTCGAAGGCGGCGCGCGTCAGCATCCAGAACTCGCCACAGCCGCCCGGTGCGTCGCGTGAGTGGAACTCGGGCTCGTATCCGCGCATCGGTTCAGTGTAGCGCCGCTACCGAGCGATGCTCGCGGCATCGAGCGCCGGAGGCCGTCCGAGGGCCGCTAGTCGGGTCCTGCTGCGTCGTCGTCGTGCGACAGCACCTGCAGCGCGCGTGAACCATCGCGGTAGACCGTGACGCCCTTGCAGCCGAGTTCGTGGGCGAGCAGATAGACCGCACGCACCTCGTCCACGGTCGCCTCATGCGGCAGATTCACGGTCTTCGATACCGCGAGGTCGGTGTGCGACTGAAACGCGGCCTGCATACGTACGTGCGCCTGCGGTGCGATCTCGTGCGCGGTGGCGAAGCGTGCTCGAACATCATCTGGGATTTCAGGGCGGGAGTTGATCGAGGCCCCTGCCGCGAGCTCCTCGATCAACTCCGCCGAATGAAAGTTGCCATCAAGTGCCGCTGTTTCGAATGCAGCACTGATCTCCGGCAGCAGTGTGCCGTCGCCCATCCGCCGCTGATGTGCCAGCGAGAAGAGCGGTTCGATGCCTGATGAGGCACCGGCGATGATCGCGATCGTACCAGTTGGCGCGATGCACGTGCGCGTGGCGTTGCGGTAGCGCCTGCCGCCGGCATAGACGGACTGCTCCCAGTTGGGGAAGACGCCCTTCTCCTCACCGAGCGCCTCCGACGCCGCGTCGGCTGCCTCGCCGATCTCGCGCGAGAGGCGGTTCGCGAGCGTGAGAGCACCCTCCGAGTCGTAGGGTAGCGCAGCCGCGATCAGCAGGTCGGCGAAGCCCATGATGCCCAGCCCGATCTTGCGATTGCCGCTGGCAGCCTCATCGATCTCCTTGAGCGGGAAGTCGTTCACTTCGACGACGTTGTCGAGGAAGCGAACTCCCAGCGCGACCGTCTCCCGCAGCGCGTCCCAGTCGATGTCTGCGCGCTCGGCGTCCCAGAAGCGTGCGACGTTGACCGAACCAAGCGTGCAGGCCTCCCACGGCAGCAGCGGCACCTCGCCGCAGGGGTTGGTAGCTTCCAGATCGCCGATCTGCGGGGTCGGGTTGTGGCGGTTGATCTTGTCGAGGAAGAGCAGACCGGGGTCGCCGGTTGCCCACGCCGAGCGGGCGATGTCATCGAGCAGTGAGCGGGCGTCCTCGGAGCCCGTCGCGTGGCCGTCGCGCGGATCGCGCAGCGTCCACGGCTCTCCGTCGCGGGCGGCGGCCATGAAGTCGTCGGTGACCGCAACGGAGATGTTGAAGCGCTGCGCGCTCTCGCCGTCGTCCTTGGCGTGGATGAAGGCGCGGATGTCGGGATGGTCGACGCGCAGCACGCCCATGTTCGCGCCCTCGCGCTTGCCGCCCTGCGTGACCAGTCGCGAGACATCGTCGTAGTGCTGGAGCACGGAGATCGGCCCGCAGGCCTGGCCGTGCGTGGAGGCGATCGCCTCACCCTCGGCGCGCAGCCGCGAAAGCGAGAAGCCGGTGCCGCCGCCGAACTTCTGCACCATCGCCGCCGCCTGCGCTGTCGCCATGATCGACTCAAGCGTGTCATCGACGGGCAGCACGAAGCAGGCAGCCAGCGTGCCGGCATCGGTGCCGGCGTTCATCAGCGTCGGCGAGTTCGGCAGGAAGCGCAGCGCCGTCATCTCGTCGTAGAAGCGCTGCGCCCACGTCGCCTGTAGCTCGGGACTCGCCTCGGCGTCGGCGACGGCGCGTGCGACGCGGGCAAGGAGTTGCTCCGGCGTCTCGATGATGGCACCAGCGTCGTCGCGCAGCAGGTAACGACGCTCCAGTACCGTGCGCGCGTTCGCGGTGAGATCCACGTTGCTGGCGGTGAGGGGACGCGTTGCGACCATCGACTGCCTCCGCGAGGTAGGGAACCCTGATAGGAACGTATGTTCTACACCAGGTAGGGCCTACGGGGCAAGCACGATCATAACCCGACGTGGGGCGCGGCTGTCAGAGATCTCCGTCAGACGGTGCCGTCTGAGACCGTTGTCTGCGGACCGCGCGTCCGACGTACGAAGCCGGGTGTCAGCCCGCTGAGCGAGCGCTTCCGATCGGCGTCGGCACGACCGGCAGTACGCCGTCCGGCTCGCCGGGGTCGTCGACGGGTGCGTCGCCCGAGAGGATGCGGTCGAACTCGTCCTCGAAGAGCCGCGGCTGGTCGGCATCGGGTAGCGGGCTGTACGCCTGTTGCACCAGCTCGTTCAGCATGTCGTCGAGTGAGACGAACTGCTGGTAGGCGGATGCGAAGCGGATGTATGCGATCGGATCGAGCCGGCGCAGGTGGTTGATCGCCATCTCGCCGACGAGCCGGCTGGGCACTTCGCTACGGTCCGCGGCTGCGAGTCGCTGCTCGATGTCCTCGACGATCGCGTCGACGGCACCCTCCGGCAGCGGTCGCTTGCGCGTGCAGAGATGGAGGCTCTGACGCAGCTTCTCGCTCTGGAACTCCTCGCGTCGACCGTCGCGCTTGATCACCATGATCGCGGTGCGCTGTAACTGCTCGAAGGTGCTGAAACGGTCGTTGCAATGCTTGCACTCGCGGCGACGGCGGATGCCGACGTCCGATGCCTGCGAGTCGACGATGCGGGTGGCGCTGAAGCCACAGCCTGGACAATTCATGTGTTCCGAAACCCCGTGGGGGAGGTGCTGCGGCCACTACAGCACGCAGCGCGTCGCGAGACAATGGCCAAAATCCACAGAGTGTGGCGAAGTTGTCCACGTGTGCGCAGCGCGAGGTCGAGCACGGTGGGTGCGTGGTGGGTAGGTAGCGATCCGAGGGCGGCGGCCGCGACCACGGCACGCCACGTCAGCCGACGATGCGACCCGACTGGGGCACTTGCAGTTCCGATCCTGTCATCAGAATTCCGTCAAATTCGCAGGCCGAATTGTCCAACGCAGATTGGATCGGTCTGTGGATAATGTGGAAAAGCGAGGATGATCTGCAGATCATCCCCGCTTTTCTGACGCTTCTTCGGCGGGCCGACGCCGCCTGGCCCGCTACCGCGAGGTGAACGTGCGACGCAGGAACGTCGGCAGATCGGCCTCATCGAGCTGGTCCATCACCGGGTCCGGCTGAATGTCGGCGAGCTTGATCGGCTCTGGCATCGCGGCCGTCTCCGTGCTCGGGCGAGAGCCGACGGCCCGGCCACTGAAACCGGTTGCGATGACCGTGATCCGCACCTCGTCCTGCAGCGACTCGTCGACTGCGGTGCCGAAGATGATCTCGGCCTCCGGGTCCACGACCTCGCCGATTGTGCGCGCTGCGGCATCGAGCTCCTGCAACGAGAGGTTCGATGGCCCCGTGACGTTGAAGAGCACGCCGGTTGCGCCCGTAATCTCGACATCGAGCAGCGGGCTCGCGATCGCCTGTCGGGCGGCGTCGGTCGCTCGGTGCTCGCCGTGGCCGGTCCCGATCGCCATCAGCGCCGGTCCGGCGTCCGTCATCACTTTGCGCACGTCCGCGAAGTCGAGGTTCACGGTGCCCGGCATCGTGATCAGCTCGCTGATGCCCTGGATGCCCTGGCGCAGCACATCGTCGGCTGCCTGGAAGGCCTCCGCGATGCTCGTGTTCGGCTCGCAGATCTGGAGCAGCCGATCGTTGGGGATCACGATCAGCGTGTCGACCTTCTCCTGCAGGTCTCGTACGCCTTCCTCGGCCTGCTGGCGCCGCCGCGCGCCCTCGAAGGCGAACGGCTTGGTCACGACACCGATGGTGAGCGTGCCCTGCTCGCGCGCGATCTCCGCGACAACCGGTGCGGCTCCGGTGCCGGTGCCACCGCCGAGGCAGGCGGTGACGAAGACCATCTCCGCGTTGCGCAGCGCCTCGGCAATCTCCTCGCGAGACTCCTCGGCGGCGCGTGAGCCGCGTAGCGGGTCGCTGCCTGCGCCCAGCCCGCGGGTGAGGCGTTCGCCGATGCGCACCTTCACCTCGGCAGGGCAGTTCTCCAGCGCCTGCATGTCGGTATTCACTGCTACGTACTGCACGCCGGGCAGGCGAGCAGAGATCATGCGGGTGACGGCGTTTGAGCCGCCGCCCCCCACGCCGACGACCTTGATCGGCGGCAGGGTATCGAAGTCGTAGGCCATGTCAGCCCCCCTAGTCCGTTCCGGCTCGAATGACTTCGAGCGCGCTGCTTCGTCGGGGTCCTCGACAGACGACCCCTCGCCGTTTTCTTCGGTCTCGATCGCGTCACCGGATTCGACGACCTCGGGTGTCTCGATTTCGGCCGCAACCGTCGTGGCTGCTGCGGCAACCGGTGGCTCGTCGTACTCGGACGCGCTTGTCTCCGGCGGAAGCTCCGCGCGGAGGTCCAGCGTGGAGCCTGCGTCGACCGTGTCGACGGCATCGGTCGTATCGACCTCGGCCGCATCGACTGTCACCCCCACGGCGGGAGGTGCCTCCCGCGCGGCCTGCAGGTAGTCGAAGAGGGTGCCAGCACCCACCTCGGGCTGTTCGACGTTCTGATCGCTCATTCACCGCCTCCGCTCATCAGGGAGAAACAACACAACTGGATAGTCATCAGGGAATTCGTCACTGGGGGAGCACAACGCGCATGAGGTGCGCCACCTTTCTCATCAGACCGCCCAGAGGGGCGGCCGGCACGGGGGAGGACCGGAACATGATTTCTCGCTCTTTCAACGCCCAACGCAGCAGCCCCACGGCAGTGGCGTACGCCGGGTCGTGGAGAATGTCCGAGAGACCCGCGAGGTGGCGGGGACGTCCGATGCGTGTGGGCAGCTTCAATACGTCTTCGGCGAGCATGTCGATACCGGTGAGGCTCGATGCGCCCCCGGTCAGCACCACACCCGCGGCGAGGACGTCCGCGTCTGAGCCGCGGCTCACCTCGGCGAGCACGAGCTCGAAGAGCTCCTCGACTCGCGCTTGCAGCACCTCGGCCATCAGCCGACGCCTGACGGTGCGCTGGCCGTCCGAGCCGAACGCGTCGATCTCAACCTCGTCGTCCTCATCGACCATCGAGGGGATGCTGTGGCCGTACTCGCGCTTGGCTTGCTCTGCGGCCGGCTGCGGTACGCGCAGGCCTGCGACGAGGTCGCGGGTCATGTGCAGGCCGCCGATCGGCAGTACGGCGGTGTGCGTGACCGCGCCGCGCTCGAAGACGGCGATGTCGGTCGTGCCGCCGCCGATGTCGCAGATCACGGCCCCGTGATCCATCTCCTCGCGCTCCACGACAGCCTCGGCGGAGGCCAGCGGCTCGAGGATCAGGCCATCGACGCGCACGCCCGCGCCCTCGACGCACTGCACGAGGTTGTTCATCGCGGAGGTCGACGCCGTCACCACATGGGTCTCGACATCGAGGCGCGAGCCGAACATACCGACGGGGTCGACGACGTTGTCCTGGCCATCGACGACGTAGTAGCGCGGAACGACGTGGATCACTTCGCGATTCGTCGGGACGTTGACGATGCGTGCGCTCTCCAGCGAGCGCTGGACGTCCGACTCCTGGATCGAGTTGCGCGGGTCGGCGATGGCGATGATGCCGCGCGAGTTCATCGATGAGACGTGCGGGCCGGCGATGCCGACGTGCGCGGAGACGATGCGCGTGCCCGACGCCCGTTCGGCGCGCTCGACGGACGAAGAGATCGCCTCGATCGCGGCCTGGATGTTGTCGACCATGCCCTTCGAGAGACCGGCGGACGGGCCGATGCCCACGCCGAGGATGCGCAGCTCCTGCGCGGGCGTGACCTCGCCCACGACCGTGCAGACCTTCGTCGTGCCGACGTCGATCGCCGCATATGTTGGATTCGCCATCAGCTGCCTACCGTGTCATTCATCTCAGTACCAGGTTCCCCCCGAACCGCAGATCCACTTCATTCGCCTCGAGACGCTGTTGATCGATGCGATCGAGCAGTGAGCCCCACGCCGCGATCTTGAATTCGTAGTTGTGCGAGTCGCCGAAGACCGCGTGCGGGCCCTCTTCGACCAGGATCGTGAGCCCTCGATCGTGGCGGAAGACGAAGCCCGTTGGCGTGACGCGCAGGTGTTCGAAGGTGCCGTCGCTGTGCAGCCGCGCGACGAGCTGCACCGTGTCGCGGTCGGGCTGCAGCGCCGGTTCGCCGGCGGCCGGTGGCGGGCCGCTCTCGATGATCGTCGGCGCGTCGTCGGTGGGCGCGCGCGCGTGCTCGAGCACGCGGCCATCGGCGCTGATCAGGCGTCGCACTCCGCGCGCCTGCCAGTAACCCCAGCCTTGCTCCTCGGTGATGTCGATCACGATGCCGTTGGGCCAGGCACGCTGCACGTCGGCGCTCTCGACGCCGGGCAGTTCGGTGATCCGCGCGATCGCGGTGGTGGTGTCGAGGTCGAGCATCGATTCGCCGCCCAGTGCGGCGGCAGCGACGACGGCGTGCGGGTCGCTGATCTGCGTGCCGACGACGGTCACCTCGCGCACGCGCAACGTGTCGCCGCGCAGCAGTTCCGACCCGCCGTACACACTGCCAGCGAGGGCGGCGGCCACCAGCGTCAGTGTCACGATCCGCTTCAGCGGGATGCTGATGCGTCGTCGCTCGGTTCGGCGGACGGCGCCCAGCTCGAACCGCGATCGGGAGGGCAGGCTGCCGCCGGCGCGGCGCTTTGGAGCGGAGCGGCGCCTAAACATGGCTGGTGACCTCACGGTGGCGGTCCTCGCCGAGTTCGACGAGCCGTGTGATCAGGTCGCCGTAGCTCAGCCCCGCGTGCTGCCAGAGCCGCGGGTACATCGAGACCGGGGTAAAGCCGGGGATCGTGTTCACCTCGATGATGCGCGGACCGTCGTCGGCGACCATGAAGTCGACGCGCGCCAGCCCGGCGCAGTCGACGGCGCGGAAGGCGCGGATCGCGTAGTCGTGCAGCTCCGCGATCTGCTGATCGGCGAGCTCAGCGGGCACGATCAGCTCGGCCGTGTCATCGAGGTACTTCGACTCGTAGGTGTAGAAGTCGCTGGAGGTGCGAATCTCGCCGAGCGGGGACGGCTGGGGGTCGGCGTTGCCAAGCACCGCGCACTCCACCTCGCGACCGTCGATCTCTTCCTCAACCATCACCTTGCGGTCGTGCCGGGCGGCCTCCGCGACGGCGGCGTGCAGATCTTCGCGTGAGCGCGCCTTGCTGACGCCGACGGACGAGCCGCCATTCGCCGGCTTCACGAAGCACGGGTAGCCGAGGTCGGACTCAAGCGCGAGCACTGTCTCGTCCGAGGGGCTCGATGCCTCGTTGTCGCGCAGCACGCTGTAGCGGGCCTGCGGCAGCCCGGCGTGCGCGAAGGCGGCGCGCATCATTTCCTTGTCCATGCCGACGGCGCTGGCGGTCACTCCCGAGCCGACGTACGGGATGGCGGCGAGTTCGAGCAGGCCCTGCAGCGTGCCGTCCTCGCCAAAGGTGCCATGCACGATCGGGAAGACCACATCGACGGTGGCGAGCTCGCTGAGCACGTCCGGGTAGGCGAGGACGCCCTCGCCGCTGTCGTCGCCGATCGCGCGCGACTCGTCGGCTTCGACGCGCGTCAACCGCGCCCGCGTCTGCTCGGAGGTCAGCCACGCGCCGCCCTTCGTGATGCCGAAGGGGATCACCTCGAAGCGTTCGGCGTCGGCTTCGCGCATCACGCTGCGAGCGGAGGTGACGGAGACCTCGTGCTCGGTGGACTGCCCACCAAAGATCACGCCCAGGCGTTGACGGCTCATGCGTCACGCTCCAGACGTTCGAGCAGCATCGGCCCGAGTTCGGTAATGTCGCCCGCGCCGATCGTGAAGAAGACGTCACCGGCTGAGAGCGTCGGAGCGATCGTCTCGACGGCCTCGTCGAAGGAATCGACGTACACCGCCTCAGGCGTCTCGATCTCGCTCGCGAGTGCGCGGCCTTCGATGCCGGCGTCGGCACTCTCGCGGGCGGCGTAGGTGTGCGCCACGTAGAGCGCGTCGAGTCCCTCGAAGCAGCCACGGAAGCCTTCGAGCAGGTACTGTGTGCGTGAGTAGGTGTGGGGCTGGAAACAGGCGACGAGGCGGCGTCCGGCGAAGCGCTGCCGCGCGGCACTGATCGCGACGCGGATCTCTGTCGGATGGTGCGAGTACTCGTCGATCAGCGTGACGCCGCCGACCTCGCCGATCTGCTGGAAGCGCCGCGCCACGCCGCTGAAGTTCGCCGCCGCCTGCGCCGCGCGGTTGAAGTCGACGCCGGCGCGCATCGAGATCGCCAGCGCACCGAGCGCGTTCGCGACGTTGTGGCGGCCCGGCACCTGCAGCGAGACGAGGCCGAGTTCGATGCCCTCGAGCGTCGCGGTGAAGTCGTAGCCGCCTCGGTCGTTAGCGCGCAGGCGCTCCGCGCGCCACTCCGCCTCGCTGTCGATCGCGTAACGCTCGACGCGCCGCCCCTCGGCCTCGCGTTCCACGCCGATGGCGGCGGCCTGCGGTGAGTCGGCGCAGACGATCAGCGTGCCGTCCGGGATCAAGCGACGGGTGAAGGCACGGAAGGCGTCGAAGAGCCGCTCCTCGCTGCCGTAGTAGTCGAGGTGGTCGGCTTCGACGTTCGTGAGCAGGGCGTAGGCCGGGTCGTACTGGAGGAAGGCCTCGGCGTACTCGTCCGCCTCGAGCACAGCGACTTCGCCGGCGCCGTCACGGACGTTGCCGCCGAGTTCCGGTGAGTCGCCGCCGACGAGCACGAGCGGGTCGAGATCTGCCTCGACGGTCATCATTGCGGCGAGCGTGGTCGTGGTTGTCTTGCCGTGGGTGCCCGCGATCGCGAGTACGCGTCGGTCGGCGATCAGCGTGCGCACCATCTCCGCGCGCAGCACGACCGGGACGCCCTGCTCGCGAGCGCGCACGACCTCCGGGTTGTCTTCACGGGCCGCCGCCGTCGCCACGACGAGTTCGGCGCTGCCGACGTTGGCGGCGTCGTGGCCCTCGTGGATCGTCGCTCCCTGCGTCTGCAGACGTTCCGTGTGCTCCGAGAGCACGAGGTCTGAGCCGGTCACGGTGTGGCCGCGCGCCAGCAGGATCTGGCCGATGCCGGACATCATGATCCCGCCAGCACCCACGAGGTGGACGTGCTGCGGGATCGACGGGGGACCGCCGTTCGCCGGCTGGTCGCCACGGGAGATCAAGCGCATCACGCGACCCCCTCCCGCTGACCCATCTCGCGCAGCAGCGCGGCGAGCCGTCCGGCCGCATCCGGCCGGTTGAGCGCCCGCATCGCCGTGCGCATCGAGGCGAGCTGCTCGTCGTCCTCGAGGATCGCGAGCACGTCGTCGACGAGCCGGCCGACGTCGTCTGAGGGCACGATCGTGGCTGCGCCCTGGTCGGCGAGGTAGCGCGCGTTCACGGCTTGGTCGGAGAGCTGTAGTGGCACGATCACGGCCGGCAGGTCGGCGGCTGGCAGTTCGCCGAGCGTCGACGCTCCCGCGCGCGTGACCGCAAGGTCGGCGGCGGCCATCGCCAGTGCCATTTCTTCCGTGTACGAGACGAGGCGGTAGCGGTCCCGCTGCCACTGCGGCAATTCCTCGCGCTCGCGGTTGAGCCACGAGACCTCGTCGCGTCCGCAGATGTGGAGCACCTGCGCGCGGTCGAGCAGGCGAGGGAGCGCTGCCGAGATCGCGCGGTTGATGTGGTGCGCACCCTGCGAGCCGCCGGTGACGAGGACGGTGCGCACGAGGGGGTCGAGACCGAAGTGCTTCGCGCCGTCGTCGCGGGTTGCCTCTGCGAACTGGCGTCGCACCGGGTAGCCGGTGACGACGGTCTTGCGCGCGGGGAGGTATGCGAGAGAGGCGTCGACGGAGCAGGCGACGGTGGTGGCGTGGCGCTGCATGTAGCGGACGGCCCAGCCCGGCTTCACGTCTGGTAGGAAGAGCAGCATTGGCACGCGTGCGGCGTGCGCGCCCTGGCCGACTGGTGCGGACGCGTAGCCGCCGGTCGCGAAGACCGCGTCCGGGCGCTCGCGCTTCATGTCGCGTCGGGCGCGAATCTCGCCGCGCATCAGGTTGAAGACGCCGGAGGTCAGCCGCCACGGAGACCGGCCGCGAACCTGTGACGCGGGGATCGAGCGGAAAGGGATGCCGGCATCCTCGGCAAGCGCGCGTTCCGGGCCGTGCTCCGTGCCGTAGAACACGAGGTCGGTGTCGAACGTCTCGCGCAGGCGCTCCGCGACCGCGATCGCGGGATAGGCGTGTCCGCCGGTGCCGCCGCCGGCCAGTGCGAACTTCATCGTGCGCTCCCGGACGGTGCCCGCTTCACCCTCGTCCGCACCGCACCGCGCGCAGGCTCGATCGCCTCGGGCTTGCGCAGCTCGGCGTAGCGCGAGACGGAGAGCAGCACGCCGACGGCGAAGAGCGTCGAGACGAGGGCGGATCCGCCGTAGGAGAGGAAGGGCAGGGGGATACCGGTGAGTGGGAGGCTGCGCGTGACGCCGCCGACGTTCATCACGAGCTGGAAACCGATCCAGGCGACGACGCCGATCGCGAGCAGCGACCCAAACGGGTCGGCCGCGCGTCGGGCGATCTGCATCCCGCGCCAGAGGAAGAGCGCGAAGAGCGCGAGCACGACCATCGCGCCGATGAAGCCAAGCTCTTCGCCGATGATCGCGAGCACGCCGTCGGTGTGTGAGCCGGGGACGTAGAAGAACTTCTGACGGGAGACGCCGAGCCCGAGTCCGCCGATTCCGCCGGAGCCCAGCGCGACCAGCATCTGAATCGTCTGGAAGCCGTTACCCGAAGGGTCGGACTCCGCCGAAGTGAACGCGATCAAGCGGTCGACGCGGTAGCCAGCGACGAGAATCAGCGCCATCACCATCACGCCGGCGCTGCCGATCAACGTCAGCACGTGGCTCAGGCGTGCGCCGGCCACGAAGAAGAGCGTGCCGGTGATCGCGGCGATCATGACGGTGGTGCCGAGGTCGGGCTCGAGGATCACAAGCGCCGTCACCAGCCCGACCATGCTCACGAACGGCAGTACGCCGAGCGCGATGTCACGGACCGCAGTCCCCTTCGCTGCGAGCCACGCCGCCATGTAGATCAGCACGGCGAGCTTCGCGAATTCGCTCGGCTGGAACGGTGGCAGCGACCCGAGCGCGATCCAGCGCGTCGCGCCGTTCTGATTGAGGCCGACGCCGGGAATGAGGACGGCTGCGAGAGCGGCGAGGGCACCGAGCATCAGCAGCGGACTGAGCTTCATCCAGTGCCGGTAGTCGATGTTCATCGCCACGAAGAGCCCGGCGAGCCCAACGACGGCTGCTGCGGCCTGTCGCTTGATGAAGAAGTTCGCGTCGCCGTACTGCGCGTAGCCGAGCGGGTACGAGGAGGAGTAGACCGCCACCAGCCCGAGGATCAGCAGAACAGCGACGACCGAGAGCAACGCGTAGTCGGGTGAGCGTGGCTGCGCGCCGGCGTCAGGCTGGGCCGACGATCGGGCAGCGGCTGAACCACCCTGAGGTGCCGGAAGAGCGTTTCGTCGCGCCATCACGCACCCGCCTCGAGTTGGCGGACGGCTTCGCGAAAGTCCTCGCCGCGCCGCTCGAAGTTCGGGTATGCGTCGAACGACGTTCCGGCCGGGGCGAAGAGCACGACGTCACCCTCGACGGCTCGCTCCGCCGCCAAACGCGTCGCACTGGCGACATCGGCGACGACATCGACGGATGGCGATTCGCCGGTCGTCGCGGAGCGCACCACGGCTGCGTACTGCTCGCCCGCCTCGCCGAACGTGATCACGGCGCGGCAGCGGCTAGCCGCTTCCACGGCGAAACCGCTGAGCGGCAGATCCTTGTCCCGCCCGCCGAGGATCAGCACGAGCGGCTCCTCGTAGGAGCGAATCCCGGCGAGCGTGCGTTCGGGGGTTGTCGCGATCGAGTCGTTGACGTACTGGACGCCGCGCACGGTCGCGACCGGTTCGAGGCGGTGCGCAACGCCGGTGAAGCTGCGTACTGCCGTGGCTGCCGCGTCGTCCGGCACGCCGAGCTGGTGCGCGACCGCAAGGGCGGAGAGCACGTTCGCGACGTTGTGGTCGCCGCGCAGCGCGATCTCGGAGCGCGTCAGCACCTCAGTCGATGCGCCGTCGCCGCGGCGGACGATCGCGTCGCCCTCGAGCGCCACGCCGTCGCCGGGCAGCGATTGGGACATCGATGTGGTCTCGACGCGCCCGGGAGACTCGGCGATGAACTCGGCGCAGACTTCGTCGTCGAGATTGAAGATCGCCAGATCGTCGGCACGCTGATACTCGAAGATGCGACGCTTCAGCGCCACGTAGTCCGCCCACGGATACTGGTCGAGGTGATTCGGGGTGACGTTGGTGACGCAGGCGACGTGCGGGCTCTCATCGAGTGATTCGAGCTGCGTATGCGAGAGCTCGACAACGACCTTCGTCGTCGGCTCGATCTCGTCGAGCAGGCCGAGCAGGCCGACGCCGATGTTGCCGCCCGCGACGTGGTCGATACCGGCGGCGTCGAGCATCGACGCGACGAGCGCGGTGGTCGTCGTCTTGCCGGAGGAGCCGGTGATGCCGGCGATCGGGGCAGGGCAGTGTTCGAAGAAGAGGCGCGTCATCGAGGAGATCGGGACGCCGCGTTCGTGTGCCGCCTGCAACGCCGGCAGTTCGGCGGGGACGCCCTGGGATACGAAGACAACCTCGGCATCAACGAAGTCCGACGTGCGGTTCGCGCCGAGCGAGAGCGTGACATCGTGTTCGGAAACGGAGTCTGCGATGGCGTCGAGGGCAGCGCGTAGCGCATCCTCTGAGCGCGAGTCGGAGACGGTGACTTGTGCACCTTCTGTGGACAAATATCGCACGAGGTCAATTCCCTCGATACCGAGGCCCACTACCGTCACCGGCAACCCCCGGAGTTCCGGCTTACCTGCCATAGCGTTTTAGCCGTTGCTGCTTGATTGGTATATCACACTGCGAGTGCCAATGCGATGCCGGTCATGGCTCCGCTGATGCCGAAGAGCCAGAATCGCATCACAACCTGCGGCTCACTCCAGCCCATTAGCTCGAAGTGATGGTGAAGTGGCGTCATGCGGAAGAGCCTGCGGCCGCCTGTGAGCTTGAAGTAGGCAATCTGCAGAACCGTGGAGGTCGCTTCCGCGACGAAGACGATTCCGATCACCGGCAGCAGCAGCCAGTGACCGGTCATCAGGGCGACCGTCGCGAGCAGAGCGCCGAGCGGTAGCGCCCCGGTGTCGCCCATGAACAGCTTCGCGGGGTGCGAGTTGTACCAGAGGAACCCGAGCAGCGCGCCGACGACGGTGAAGGAGAACGTGGCGAGGAACTCCTGGCCCTGTAGCGAGGCGATCACTGCGTAGGCGCCAAATGCGACGGCGGCGGTGCCACCAAGCAGTCCGTCGAGCCCATCAGTGATCGAGACGGCGCTGGTGGTGGCGAAGATCGTGATGATCGCGATTGGGATGTAGGCGTAGCTGAGGTCGTACTGGCCCGCCCGCGGGATGTGCACGCTGTGCACATCGAGCGAGAAGAAGAGGATCGCCGAGACGCCGACGGAGAGCGCACTGATCACGGCGAACTTCAGCCGCCAGGTCAGACCGCTCAGCTTCTCGCGGCTGGTCAGCGTGCCGAGGTCGTCGATCACGCCGAGCGCCATCGTGATCAGCAGCACGGTGAAGGGGAGCAAGATGCTGAGGCGTCCAGCGAGGTTCGTCGGAACGGTGACGATCGCAACCGTGCCCCAGATCAGCAGTCCGCCCATCGTCGGCGTGCCGGCCTTCGTCGCGTGTGTCGACGGGCCATCCTCGGAGATCGCCTTGCCGAACTTCAGCCTGCGCAGGGCAGCGACGATCGGGCCGCCGATGAGTAGCGCGAGCACGAATGCGGCGCCGCTGACGAGTAGTGAGTAAGTCACAGCGCCTCCACGACCGTCTCCAGTTCCAGCGCTCGCGAACCCTTCACGAGCAGCACGTCCCCCGGCTGCAATTCGTCGCTCAGCCTCGCGACCGCGAGATCCTTCGATTCGAGGTGTTCTGCATTCGCTAGTCCGGCGGCCCGCGCGCTCTCGCTGATGCGCCCGGCGAGGTCGCCGACGGTATAGAGCACGTCGAGCGTCTGCGCCGCGCGGCGACCGATCGCGTCGTGCGACTCGTCGGAAAGCGGGCCGAGCTCACGCATGTCGCCGAGCAACGCGACGCGGCGACCGTCCATCTCGGCGATCAGGTCGAGCGCGGCCACCATCGAGGCGGGATTGGCGTTGTACGTGTCGTCGAGCAACGTCACGTCGTCGCGGATCGCTCGCACCTCGAGCCGTAGCGGCACATCGAGCGCCTCGATCGCGTCGGCGACCTCGTCGAACGTCATCCCATCGGCAAGCCCTGTCGTCGCGGCGGCGAGGACGTTCGAGAGCAGGTGCGCACCGGGGACAGGGGCGGTGATACGTCGGGCCTCGGACTGCGTGCTGAGCAGGAAAACGAATCCATCCGCGCCGTGGCTCGTGACGTCGCTGCCGCGCACGTCGACGCCCTCGGACGTGCCGAAGAGCCAGACCCGGGCGGACGTATGGCCGGCCATCGCAGCGACGTCCGGGTCGTCGGCGTTGAGAATCGCGTGGCCGTCGGGCGGCAACGCCTCGGGCAGTTCGCGCTTGGCGGCGATGATCGTCTCCATCGAGCCGGCGCGCTCGAGGTGTACCGGCCCGACGTTGAGCACGATGCCGATGCGGGGGCGTGCCCACTCGCAGAGCAGCGCGATCTCGGTCGTCGTGTACATGCCCATCTCGATCACGGCACGCTCGGTCGCCGGCTGGGTCTCGAGCAGGCAGAGTGGGACGCCGATCTCATTGTTGTAGTTCGCGGCCGTCGCCTGCACGCGGTAGCGCGCGCCGAGCACGGCGGCCGTGATCGCCTTCGTCGTGGTCTTGCCGACGTTGCCGGTGATGCCGATGACGTCCGTGGCGGGGAGTGCCGCGCGCCATGCCGCGCCAAGCCGCTGCAGCGCAGCGAGCGGGTCATCGACGATGAAGCGGACCACAGATGCGCTGTCGTCGATTCCGTCGATCTCTCGAGTGAGCAGCAGCCCTGCGGCTCCTCGGCGGGCCGCCTCGGCGGCGAACTCGTGGCCGTCGTGTTGCTCCCCGGGGAGCGCGACGAAGAGATCGCCCGTGTCACCCTCGGCCGCTCTGACCTCGCGCGAGTCGATCACCGCGCGTGTGAACGTGGTGTCGCCGCCGCCGTGCGAGCGCAGTTGATCGCCGAGCGTCGCAACGACGAACGCGGCATCGAATGTCGGGGGAGGGGAGGTCACGATCGTCTCACGTTCTGCCACGATCACCGGGCTCGGACCTGCGAGCCGGGCTCGTTCAGATATTCCATCACTTCGGCCGCCACCTGTGCGAAGACTGGCGCGGCGACCTCACCACCGAGGTTTCGTTCGCCACCAGGCTGGTCGATCTTGACGAGGATCGAGACGCGCGGAGCCTCGTAGGGGAGGAAGCCAGCGAAGGACGCGATCGTCGTGTCGAAGTCGTAGCCGGTCGGAACAGAGACGATCGTGGTGCCGGTCTTGCCGGCGACGCGGTAGCCATCGACGCGCGCGCCGTGGCGCGGCACGCTTTCGACGACATCGAGCATCAGCCGGGCCATCGTGCGAGCGGTTGCCGGTGAGACGACCTGCCGCACGGTGACGGGGTCGAAGTCGCGGACCTGCTCGTCGGTGACGATCCTTGAGACGACGTACGGGCGCATCAGCGCGCCGTTGTTGGCGAAGACGTTGACGGCGGTCAGCACCTGGATCGGGGTCGTCGCGAGCCCCTGCCCGAACGAGTTTGTGGCGAGGTCGACCGGATACCAGTCGCTGTCGTCCGGCGTGCGGATGATGCCGTCCGACTCGCCGGAGAGCCCGACGTGCGTCTGTTCGCCGATGCCGAAGGCGGCGAGATAGTTGTAGAACTCCTCCGCGCCGATCTCCTCAGAGAGCCAGACCGCGCCCGTGTTCAGGGAGCGCTGCAGCAGCTCGGTCACGGTGACCTCGCCCCATGAGTTGAAGTCCCAGTTCTGGATGTCGTAGCCGCCGACCTCGACGATGCCCTTGTCGACGTACGTCGACTCAGGCGTGACCCGTCCGAGGTCGATCGCGGCGGCCGCGGTCAGCGTCTTGAAGACCGAGCCCGGCTCGTAGAGATCGGTGACGACGCGGTTGCGTACGAGGTCGGCGAGCTCCGGGTCCTCCAGCGACTGCGGCGAGAGTGCAGTCGACGGGCGCGACGCGATCGCGAGCACGGCACCGTTGTGCGGGTCCATCACGAGGATGCTGCCGGAGGGCGCCTCGAACTGCTCGAGTGCTGCATCGAGGTGCTTCTCCGCGATCGCCTGGATGAACCGATCGACGGTGAGGTGCACCTCGCCGCCTTCCTCGGGCGCTCGTTCGGCGCGCTGGGCGAAGACGATCGGACGTCCCAGCGGGTCTCGCTCGGAGACAACGCGGCCGGGCTGGCCACGCAGCTCGTGGTCGTAGTCCGCCTCAACGCCCCAGAGGCCGCTGCCATCGACGCCGACATAGCCGATCAGCTGACTCGCGAGGTCGCCTTCCGGGTAGACGCGGGTCGAGGAGGGCAGCGTGCGCACGCCCCAGAGGTCGAGCTGCTGTAGCGCCAGCCCCTGCTCGTATGGGAAGTCGCGCAACGCGACCACATCGCCGCGATCCTGCTTCGTGCCTTTGGAGAAGAGTTCCGCTGCGTCGATGCCGATCACGCCGGCGAGGGCGGTGGCGGCGGCGAGCGCCTGCTCGCGGTCCTGCCAGAGGAACGAGTCGAGGTAGATGTCCCACGTGTCGATCGATGTCGCAAGCGGGTAGCCGGTAGCGTCGATGATCGCACCGCGCGCCGCTGGCACGCTGACCGCGCCGTAGCGCGTGACGGCGGCCTCTTCGACGTAGCGCTCGTGCTCGGCGATCTGAATCTGGGCGAGGCGCCCGACGAGGGCGAGCATCAGCAGCGCGAGCAGACCCGTGAGCACACGATGGCGCCAGGTGAGGTGATCGGGTCTCGAGTCGTTCACAGAGACCGCGCCCTCTCTATCCGCCGCGCTGAAACAATTTGCGTGGTCTAGTTGACCCCGGGCAGGCGGCTGATCAGGCGTTCCCACCACGTCAGCGGTAGCGGCTCAGGCGGTGCTTCCACCGAGACGAAACGTTCTGGCAACGGGATCAGGCGCGGTGCAGGCTTGGTGACGGCGATGCGCATCGTCTCTTCTGGCTCGATCATGCCGAGCCGCTCGACGGCCGCGGCGCGTACTTCGTCGATGCGTGAGGTCTGCGCGATGCCGGCTTCGAGCAGCCGAATCTCGGCAGCGAGCTGGCCGCGCTCTCGTTCCAGGCTGCGCAGGTCGTAGCCGATGGTGGCCGTGCGGCTGGTCTGCATCACCTGCCCGATACCCATCGCGGTGACCGCTGTCAGGATGATCGCCGCCAGTAGCATCAGCGGGATGCGGCGACCGAACGAGGGGAGGACCGGTGCCGGGGCGGTTCTCGGTACGACGGCCATCAGGCCGCCAGCCGATCGGTCACCGACTCCACCACGCGCATGCGGGCGGAGCGTGAGCGCGGGTTGCGGGCAACCTCGGCGGCCGATGGCCGTCGTACCCGCTTGTTGATCAGCCGCAGCGTCGCTTCGTGGTCGCAGACGCAGACGGGGAGACCAGGTGGACAGATGCAGTCGGTGGACTCACGTCGGAAGTAGTCCTTCACGATGCGGTCCTCGAGTGAGTGGAAGGCGATCACGACAATGCGTGAGCCAGCGCCATCGAGCAGGCCGTGGGCAGCGGGTAGAGCGTGAACCAGATTGTCCATTTCCTGGTTCACAACTATCCGCAAGGCCTGGAACGTCAGAGTGGCGGGGTGGATTTGACGCGCACGACCCCGTCCCACAGCCTGCTCGATGGCGCTGACCAGCTCACCGGTCGTCTGGATCGGGCGACGCGCCACGATTGCTCGTGCAATCGGACGGGAACGTCGCTCCTCACCAAACTCCCAGATCAGCCGAGCCAGATCCGTCTCTTCGTATTCGTTGACAATGTCCGCCGCCGTTTGACCGGCGGTTGCATCCATTCGCATGTCCAGCGGCTCGTCCCGCTGGAACGAGAAGCCGCGACCGGGTGAATCGAGCTGCATCGACGAGACGCCGAGGTCGAACAACACGCCGTCGACGGGTTCGAACTCGCGCTGCTCGCAGATCTCCGCTATCTTGCTGAAGCTGCCGTGGGCGGTGGTGAGCGCGTTGCCGAATGGCGCCAGTCGCTCGCTCGCCGCTGCGAGCGCGTCGCGGTCGCGGTCGATCCCGATCACGCGGCCATCGGGCGCTGCTGCTTCGAGGATCGCCTCGCTGTGTCCGCCGAGGCCGAGCGTGGCATCGACGTAGCTTCCGCCGGGGCGGACGTCGAGGCCTTCGATTGCCTGGTCGAGCATCACGGGTTCGTGGCGCGGGGCGGTCATGCCGCACCGCCGTCGTCAGTGGCGCGATCGGACTCAGCGGCGGATGCCAATGCCTCGGCCCAGCGCGTGGGGTTCCACATCTCGACGTAGTCGCCGCAACCGACGATCACGACGCTGTCGTCGAGGTCGGCATCGCCGCGCAATGCTTGCGGCACGAGCACGCGACCCTGGCGGTCGAGCTCGATGTCGAAGGCGCCGGGGAGGAAGGCGCGACGGATTCGCCGGCCACTCATCTCGCGCGTGCTGCGTTGTTCACCGAGCCGCAATTCAACCTCTGACTCAAAGCCCTCGGAGGAATAGAGCTCCACACAGCCGTCGGGGCTGGCGCGGAGCACTGCACCATCGGCAAGAGAGAGACGGTAACGAGCGGGGATCGCAATGCGACCGCGGTCGTCGATGGAGTGCTCATACGTGCCGTAGAAGGTCATCGAACTCGATACCTCCGGAAATGGCAGGTATGGGACATCTCCCCATTTCTCCCCACCAAGGCCCCGAGAGCCTACCACAGCCCCCCGAAGGGTGACAACGTGCCCCAGCTCCGAATCTGAAACGGCGCGGTCAGCAGGGATCTGCGGGTGCGGCGTGGTTGCTACCCAGCGTCACGCTCGGATAGGTCAATGCTGACGACGGGTAGACTCGTGCGATGTTCATCGGAGTCGCAGCAACAATCGTGGGGTCGGTCTTGATCGCGCTGATCGTTGCAATCGCTCGTCGTCCGAAGGTCGTCGTGAGGTTTCGCGAGGAAATGAACAATGACGGGGACAAGGTGCTCGTCTGCGACGTTGCTAACGAACCTGTCACCTTCTGGCCAATCGCGTTCTTCGGCGTAACCCGGCAGACAGTTGTTGATGTCTTCTGCTTCATCTCGATCACCAGAGTGGCGACTCGTGCGGAAGTTGCGCGGACCGACCCCCACATGCACGGTCCCGACGGGGCGATTGCGCCAATGGTTGTGCTCCCCGCCGGGATCGCGACCGCGACGTTTGAGGTCGCGTCGATGGATGGGGAAGGCGTCACTCGCGCGCGAGACGGGCATAGCACCGAAGAGGGACACAAACTCGTGCGGCTGCGCCCTGATAACTACGTCTGCGAAATCTTTCTGCACCCTGGTGAGCTTGGAATCCGAACCCTCGATCAAGAGTTCCTGGTCAGGGTCGATCAGCGCCGGTTCCGATGGATCGCTCCGAAGTGAGCTTTTGCGTAGCCCACCGATTTCTTGTGCAACCATGACTTCCGGTGCAGAGCCGGTGACAACGTCCCGCAGCTCGGACTCTGAACCGGCGCGCGCGGCGGGCATCTGCACCACTGCATGACGCTGTGGGGCGCAGTCGTCGTAGACTCAGCGCATGATTCGAATGGTCGTCGTTGGGTCTGCAGCTCTAGCAGTCGGGGTCGCGCTTGGTTTCGCGGCCGGTCGCGGGGAACTGCTGCTCGCTCTCGCGGTCACGGCGCTCGGGCTGGCGACGCTCGCCGCCGTCGGTTTCATGAAGTATCGCGACCCGCCGCGCCACATCGGCCCGGAGAGCCGCGCCGACGTCGTGATCGCGGCGATGAAGCGACCGACGCCGGTGGTGCATCTGCGCTGGGTCGCGGGCAACGACGAAGCGCGCAACCTCGCGCATGACCTCCGCGAGCTGGCGAGCGTGGGCGAGTGGGACGTCGGCATGTTCAGCGAGTTCGCCTATGACGGCCCGGCGCGCGAGGGCGTCGTCTTCGAGTGGATGGACGGCTACGCGCACTCCGCGACGCTGCAGAACATGATCGATGTGCTGAAGGCCAACGGCTTCGACGCGAAGCGAACGATGCCAACGGAGGGGTCAACCCGGGTCGCTGTGATCCAGGTGCATCGACGGCCTCACGAGCCGATCGCCTCGACGCTGCGTCGCGGCTGGGAAGACGCGCGCCAGTTGGTCGACCGCGAAGACACCAGCGGATGAGAACCGGCCGATGAGGGCGGCAATACTGACCGTCAGCGACCTCGGTGCCCGCGGCGAGCGCGAAGACACCGCCGGTCCGGCCGTCGCGACGATGCTCGCGAGCGCGAACTTCGACGTGGTCGAGCAGACGTTGCTGGCGGACGAGCCCGACCAGATCGCCGCGCAACTGAGCACGTGGGCCGACGGCGACATCGCCGACCTCGCGCTGACCGTCGGTGGCACCGGCCTCAGCCCGCGCGACCGCACGCCGCAGGCGACCGAGCAGGTGATCGAGTACCGCGTCGATGGTCTCGTGCAGGCGATGCGCGCCGCCGGGCTGGCCTCGACGCCGATGGCGATGCTGTCGCGCGCCGTCGCCGGCGTTCGCGCGACGATGCTGATCATCAACCTGCCGGGCAGCGAGCGAGGGGCGCGCGAGAACCTCGATGCGGTGCTGCCGGTGCTGACGCATGCGGTCGAGCAACTGCGCGACGGCAGCGGGCACTGACCCGAGCCCGCGATGCGTATCGATGTACTGACGCTCTTTCCCGGCATCTTCGCCGGGCCGCTTGACGAGTCGATCCTGCGTCGTGCGCGGGAGGCGCAGCTACTCGACATCGAGATCCACGACCTCAGAGACTGGTCGCAGGACAAGCATCGCAAGGTCGATGACTACGCCTTCGGCGGCGGTCCGGGGATGGTGATGAAGCCCGAGCCGCTCTTCGCAGCGGTCGAGGCGGTACGCGAGCTACACGAGACGCCGCCCACGACGGTGCTGCTGACGCCGCAGGGCGAGCCGCTGGATCGCGACCTCGCCGTCGAGCTGGCGGCGCACCCTCGGCTGCTGCTGATCTGTGGTCGCTACGAGGGCGTCGATGAGCGGGTTCGCGAGCACCTCGTCGATCGCGAGGTGAGCGTTGGCGATGTCGTCGTCTCGGGCGGGGAGCTGCCCGCGCTGATGCTGGTCGATGCGGTGACGCGGCTGATCCCCGGCGCGCTCGGCGGTGAGACGTCGCTGGATGAGGAGTCGTTCGAGGATGGCCTGCTGGAGTACCCGCAGTACACGCGACCGGCCGAGTTCCGCGATTTCGCGGTGCCGGACGTCCTGCTCTCCGGCAACCACGCCGAGATCGACCGCTGGCGACGGCGTCAGCGACTGCTGCGCACACGCGAGCGGCGACCGGATCTGCTGGCGGAGGCGGATCTGACGGACGAGGAGCGGGCGTGGCTCGGCCCCCTCGACGATATCGAATCGACCCGGCTAGACTGATTGTCACGCAAGCCGCCCGCTGATCCATTCAGGGTGGCCATCGCGATACCTGAGGACTCCATGTCGATCGACCTGAGCGAACTGGCCCCGCCGCGCAACGACTCCATTCCGGAGTTCGGCGCCGGTGACACCGTGCGCGTGCACGTCCGTGTCGTCGAGGGTGACCGTGAGCGCATCCAGGACTTCGAGGGTGTCGTGATCCGCGTTCGTGCCGGGCGCGCTGGGAAAGCCGGGAACTTCACCGTTCGTCGGATGGCGTCGGGCGTTGGCGTTGAGCGCACCTTCCCGATGAACAGCGCCCGCGTCGAGGGTGTGGATGTGACCCGCCGTGGTCGCGTCCGTCGTTCACGCCTCTACTACCTCCGAGGCCGCACCGGTCGCGCTGCACGCGTCAAAGAGGCGCGTCGCTAACGTTCCGCCCACGCTCAAGCAGGTTCGCGCGCCCGCATACTCGCACGCGCACGCGCTCCGTATGATTACGCCATGACACCAGCGGAGCGTCTCAAGTTCGTGAAGGTCGCCGTGAACGCGGGGCGACCGAACTTCATGACGTTCAGCTACCACGTGCCGCCGGACCGGGACGTCGTCAACGGCGAGGTCGTCCACGTGCCGTGGGGGCGTCGCAAGCTCCAGGGCGTCGTCGTTGACGGCCCGATCGACATGTCCGGGTTCCCCGGGACCACGCGTCCGCTGGAACCGCCGGTCGCGAACGCACCCGTGATCCCGCAACACCGACGTGACCTCGCGCGCTGGATCGCCGACTACTACTTCGCCCCGCAGTGGGAGTCGTACGCGCTGATGCTGCCGCCCGGCGCGGGTGAACGGCCGCGCACCTCTGCCGTCCGCGGGGCCGCCGATCTTCCCGACGCGCTCTCGGAGCGCCAGCAGGGCATCTACGAGCTGCTGAGCGGCGACCCGCGCGACCTCGACGAGCTGCGCGATGCCGTCGGACGTCGTGGCTTCGACGCGGCCTTTCAGGCGCTGGTGCGGCGCGGGCTGGCGGAGCCGCGCTACTCGCTGGCGCGGCCGCGTGGGCGGCCCCGCGTCGCCGAGGTGCTGCGGCTGCGGATCGAGCCGGACGATGCGTCCGCGCGCGCCGAGGCGATCGAGGGCAGGCGCTCATCGCGACGCGCGCGTGCGCTGAGCGCACTGCTCGACGCCGGCGAGCCGAGGCCGCTTGCCGAGCTGGCGAAGATCGCGCGCGGCGGCCCGGCCGTCGAGACGTTGATCAGCGACGGACTGCTCAAGCGCAGCGACGACGGCATCGCGCTGGCGATCACCGAGGAGCGCGCGCGGCGGGAGATTCGGGTGCTGACACGTACCCGCGAGCAAGCGGCGGCGGCGGCGATCCTCGATCGCCTCGCCGCGCAGCCGGACGAACCGCTACCGCTCGCGGGGCTGGCGCGCGACGTAGGCGCGGAGGCGCGGCGCGCCGTCGCGGGGCTCGTCACGGCGGGCCTCGTGCGCATCGACGAGGTGCTCGATCGCCGCGACCCGCTGCGGGATCGCGACTTCCTGCGCCGCGAGGCACCCTCGCTGATGGCCGATCAGGTAACGGCGGTCGCCGCGATCACGGAGGCGATCGATCGACCGGAGGGCAGCGGGCTGGTGCTGCAGGGCGTGACGGGAAGCGGGAAGACGGAGGTCTACCTCGCGGCGCTCGACCACGCGGTGGCGCAGGGGAAGCGCGGGATCGTTCTGGTACCGGAGATCGCGCTCACCCCGCAGACGGTTCGGCGCTTCGCGGAGCGCTTCCCCGGTCGTGTCGGCGTGCTGCACTCCGGTATCTCGCTGGGCGAGGCCTACGACGAGTGGCACGCGATCGAGGGCGGAGCCTACGACGTCGTGATCGGATCGCGGTCGGCGATCTTCGCGCCCCAGCCCGATCTCGGCCTGATCGTGATCGATGAGGCGCATGAGTGGACCTACAAGCAGCAGGATCCATCGCCGCGCTACGACGCGCGGACGGTCGCGTTGCAGCTCGCCGAGACGGCCGATGCCGCCGTCGTCCTCGGCAGCGCGACGCCGGACGCCGAGCAGTGGTACGCGGGCGTCGAAGGACCGCTTGAGCTACTTGAGCTGCCGAACCGGGTGCGGCTCGTGCCTCAGCCGGATGGCGCCGCGCCACAGGTCTGGGCGCGCGCGGAGCTGCCCGAGGTCGAGATCGTCGACGTGCGTGGCTCGCGCTCGCTGTTCTCCGACGAGCTGCTGCGAGGGCTGGCGGAGACACTCGATCGCGACGAGCAAGCGATCCTCTTCCTCAATCGTCGCGGGCTCTCCGGCTTTCTGATCTGTCACAACGGCCACTCGCCGGCGTGCTCGTCGTGCGATGTCTCGATGACGCTGCATGACGCACCGAAGCGCCTGATCTGCCACCAGTGCAATCGCAGCCGGTCGGTACCCAGTACCTGCCCCGAGTGCGACACACCGCTCCGGCAGGCGCGGGCCGGTACCCAGCGCGTCGTGCGCGAGGTGATGAAGCACTTCCCGGCGACGAAGGTGGAGCGCTGGGATCGCGATACGGCGCGGCGCGCCGAACAGCATGAGGAGATCCTCGGTCGCTTCAGCCGCCACGAGGCCGATGTGCTGGTCGGCACGCAGATGGTCGCGAAGGGGCTCGACCTGCCGCTCGTCACATTCGTCGGCGTTGTGCTGGCCGACCACGGGCTGCGGGAGGGCGACTTTCGATCGCGGGAGCGCACGTTCCAGCTCTTGGAGCAGGTCTCCGGCCGCGCGGGACGGGCCGAGCGCGACGGCAGGGTGGTGATCCAGACGATGGTGCCGGACGATCCAGCCGTGCAGTTCGCCGCTGCCCACGATGTCGCCGGCTTCTTCGAGGAAGAGCTGGCGTGGCGCGCCCTCCACAGTTACCCACCGTTCGGACGGTTGGTGCGTCTGCTCTTCGCGCACGAGCGTGCCGAGTACGCGAAGGAGGAAGCGCGCCGCGTGCATGCCGAACTCTCGACGGTCGCCGCGGGGCTGCCGGACGTCGAGGTGCTCGGGCCGTCGCGGCCGCAGGTCGCCCGCGTGCGCGGCCGCCATCGCTGGTCGCTGCTGATCCGGGGCACGGACCCTTCGGCCGTACTGCGCGAGATCGAGCTGCCGCCGGGCTGGGCGGTCGATGTCGACCCGGTCAACGTCGGCTGAGCGTTCGCGCTCACCGCAGACGTTGCGAAGACGCCGGGATACAATCGAGCGCGCCAGGGAGTGAGCGCATGACCGTCCGACCGATCCGCTACCTCGGCGACCCCGTGCTGCGGAAGCCCGCGAAGAAGATCCGCAAGATCGACGACTCGATCCGGCGGCTCATCGACGACATGATCGAATCGATGCTTGCCGCGCAGGGTGTCGGTCTCGCGGCACCGCAGATCGGCGTCGGTCTGCGCGTCGTCGTGATCGGCATGCCCGAGGAGGAGCCGTTCGCGCTGATCAACCCGTCGATTGCGCGCCGCTCAGGCGAGCGGCGACTCGACGCGGAGGGCTGCCTCTCCGTCCCCGGCTATCGCGCCGCGATCACGCGCTCCGAGCGCGTGACGGTGAAGGCGTTGGACATCGACGGCAAACCGATCCGCGTGAAGGCCGTCGACAACCTGCTCGCGCAGGCGCTGGAGCACGAGGTCGACCACGTGAACGGCATGCTCTACGTCGACCGACTCGACTCGCCGGACGACCTCGTGAAGCTCGACGAGCAGGGCTGGGCGGAGACGCGCCCGCAGGAGGACGCCGAGGGGGCAGCGCCGACTCAGAGCGGCACGGAATCTGAGGTCGGTTCGTGACGCGGATGGCAGGCTAGTGGACGTACTGCTCGCGCTGCTCGGCATCATCGCCGCGTTCTACTTCATCCTGCTGCGCCCCGTGATCAACCAGCAGAAGCGGCGCAAGAGTGACATCTCCTCGCTGAACGTCGGTGACGAGGTGCTGACCAGCGGCGGCTTCTACGCGACGGTGACCGACATCCGCACGACCGACGACGGACCGATGGAGATCTTGCTCGAAGCGGCTCCCGGCGTCACGCTGCGAGCAACACCGGACGCGGTGCTTGAGATCACGACGCGGGCGGGTACGGAGCACATGGACACCGCTCGATGAATCTCTCTCGCTGGATGCCGCTCTTTGGCATCATCCTGCTCTCGCTCTCTGCGCTGTACGTCGTATGGCCGAGCAACCCCGACCGCTATCTCCCGTCGTCGATCCCGTGGCCGAGCGGGCAGGGCGTCGACCTTCCGGGCATCGGCGAGCGACGCGCGATGCGGCTTGGCCTCGACCTGCAGGGCGGCACGCGACTGCTGCTCGGCGCGACGATCGATGAGGACGCGGGTGGTGACCTTGATGACGCGATCGAGGGCACGATCAGTGTGCTCCGGCGGCGCGTCGACGCTACCGGTGTCGCAGAGGCGGAGATCTCACGGCAGGGCGAATCGAACATCTCGGTGCAGCTCCCGGGTCTCACCCCGGCGGAGGCGCAGAGCCTGCTCGGTCGCACCGCGCAGCTTCGGTTCTGCCAGGCGGCCAGCCTGCCCCAGGCTCCCGGGGTCGCCAATCCCTCGCCCTGCGGGCCGGGTGGCGAGTGGGTGCAGTCGTACGGCTCCGTCGATGGTGCGCCGCTGGCGCTGACCGGACGCTTCTTGCGACCGAACGCGTTCATCGACTTCGACCAGGCCGGGCAGGCGCAGGTCGGGTTCGAGTGGCGCGACCAGGGCCCGGAACTCTTCGAGCAGATCACGACTCGGCTGCTCAACCTGCCGCTTGGCATCTTCCTCGACGAGGAGCTGCTCTCCTCACCGACCGTCAACGGCATCATCCGCGAACGAGGCGTGATCACCGGCGTCCCTCTACAGCGGGCGCGTGAGCTCGTGGTGCAGTTGAACTCCGGTGCGTTGCCGGTACAGTTGACCGTGCTCCAGGAACAGACCGTCGACGCCACACTGGGCGAGGACTCGGTCACACGCTCGCTGCTCGCCGGCGAGATCGGCTTCCTGCTCGTCGTGTTGTTCATGGTGCTGTACTACCGGCTGCCCGGCCTCGTGGCGTCGATCGCGCTGGTGAACTACGCGTTGTTGTCGATGGCCGTCTTCAAGCTCGTGCCAGTCACGCTCACGCTCGCCGGCATCGGAGCGTTCGTGCTCTCGGTCGGCATGGCCGTCGATGCGAACGTGCTGATCTTCGAGCGAATGAAGGAAGAGCTTCGCGCTGGTCGCGGCTACTCCGCATCGCTCTCGACTGGTTTCGACCGCGCGTGGCCATCGATCCGTGACTCGAACGTGACCACGATGATCACGGCGGCAATCCTCTGGCTGCTCGGCGGTGGTGGCGTGGCGATTCCCGGCCTTGGAGCATTCGAGGCTCCGCTGGTACAGGGCTTCGCGCTCGTGCTCTTCTTCGGCGTGCTGATCTCGATGTTCTCGGCGATCATCGTTACCCGCTCGCTGCTCCGGCTCTTCATCAACACACCGATCGCTCGACACCACGAGTGGCTCAGCCCCGATGTCCCGGTGGCGGCTGAGGCCGCGAGCGCGGGAGGCGACTGATGCACGCGCTCGACCTCGTCGGCGCCCGTCGCTGGCTCTTCGCGGGCAGCGCCATCGCGGTGGTGATCTCGCTGATCATCCTCGCGATTCCGCCGACGCTGCGGCCCGGCATCGAGTTCACCTCCGGGACGACGACGCTGATCCATTTCAACCAGACTGTGACCCAGGAGCAGCTCCGCGAGGCCTACACGGAGCTCGGCCACGACGAGGCGCGCATCCAGTCGACGGGATCGAACGAGTTCCTGATCCGCACGAACGAACTTGATGTCCCGCCGGGCTCGTTCACCGAGATCGCGCCGGAGCCGGACGTGGCGCCGGCTGGCCCGGTAGCCGCCGAGGTGCTCGGCACAGTGACGCTCGGCGCTGAGGGCGCGAGCGGCGAGGTGCTGCTGCGCAACCCGTTCAGCGGCGACGTCTGCAGCTTCGCCGATGTCGCGGCGGAGCAGGTGGCGGGAGCCATCGGCACCGTGATGGAGATCCACGAGGAGTGCCAGGACGGCCGCGAGGAAGACACGGTCTACAGCGTGATCGTCGGTGACGACGCCGGTCTCGTCGCTGCGCGCAATACGCACGACTTCACCGAGCCGCCGCCGGAGCCGGTCGCGGCGCAGGACCAGGGTGAACGTACGGTGATCGAGGAGGCGCTGGAAGCGGAATTTGGCGCGTTCCAGGTGCTGGAATTCGCGTCTGTCTCGCCGGTCGTCTCGAAGGTTGCGGTGCGCAATGCGACCGTCGCGGTGGTCGTCGCCTCGCTGTTCATCATGGCGTACATCGTCTTCGCGTTCGCCTCGGTGCCCAGCCCGATGCGCTATGCGACGTGCGCGGTGATCGCGCTTCTCCACGATGTTGTGATCGTTCTTGGCGCGTTCTCACTGCTCGGCAAGTTGTTCGATATCGAGGTCAACCTGATGTTCGTGACGGGCCTGCTGACCGTGATCGGGTTCTCCGTCCACGACTCGATCGTTGTCTTCGACCGTATCCGCGAGAACGTGACGCTGGCGCCGCAGGCACGACTGCACGACAACGTCAACGCGGCGTTGCTGCAGACGCTGGCGCGCTCGCTGAACACGTCGTTCACACTGCTCTTCGTGGTGCTGGCGATGCTGTTCCTGGGCGGCGTGACGATCCGCTCGTTCCTGCTCGTGATCCTCGTCGGCGTGATCGCGGGGACCTACTCCAGCGTCGGCCTCGCCGCGCAGTTGCTGGTGGCGTGGGACGAGGGTGAACTCGGCCGCTGGCTGCGTCCGTGGAAGCGCCGCAGCGACGAAGTAGTCGCTCCCGGCTAGTCGCCGCCTCCGCGCATTAGCGCGACACCGAGGAGCAACACACCCACGCCCGCGACGCGCATCACCGTCGCCCGCTGAACGTCCGCGCCGAACGCGCCGACGTGATCGAGTACCAGCGCCGCGAACATCTGGCCCGCGATCAGTGAGGCGATGAAGACAGCGACGCCAAGCCGCGGTCCGACGAATGCGGCGGAGACGATCACCGCGAGCCCGAAGAGGCCGGTGATCGCGAAGTAGGCGCCGAGTTCGCGCATCGAGAGCAGTAGTAGTGCGGTCGTCACGAGCGCGACGGCGACGAAGACCCACGGCCGGTCGAACGGGGAGGGAAGTAGCGCGTCGCCGCGTGCCGATCGCACTGCGAGGAAGACGGCCGCGCCGACGACGGTGCCGAGGATCGAGACCCAGCCTGCCTCCAGCGGTCCGCGGTCGCGCCCCATTGCGCCCAGCAGCGATGCCTGCACGCCCGCGCCGACACCGACGGCCAGCGTGAGGCCGACGTAGATCCATTGCGTTGAGGCCAACTGCATCCGCTAGCTTCCTTCCCGCAGCACCCGCGCATCGCCTTCACGGCGCGTGATGCCGCGACGGTCGAGCATCTCGAGGAGCGCCTGCGCCGCCCGTCGGTTCGTGCCCAGCGCGTCCCGCATCTCGCCCAGTGTCGCTGGCCCCGCGCGCAGGCGCTCGCGCGCGTTGGCGACGGCCTGCTCGTACGCCTCGGCCGCCATCACCACGCCATCGCCGCAGTCGACGGCGCGACCGGCGCCTTCGAGGTACGCGATCAGTTCCGCGTCCGCCTCCAGCCGCGGCGGCGCGGCACCAGCAGCGACGAGCTGCGTGACGATCTCGTCGGCGGCGGTGCGTTGCGCGGCGGTGAGCTGCGGCTCCCAGCCCTCGCGTGCCACGCCCTCGCCGGCGGCTGCGATCGCGGGCGCGAGTGAGTCGAGCACCGCGCCGAAGTCGCGGCCATCAAGGGCGAGCCGCGATCGCAGCTCCTCGCGCGGCATCGCGAATCGCAGCGGGTGCTGCTGCTCGTAGGTTTCGAGAGCGTCGGCGGCACGTTGCCCGAGCCGCGCGAGACCGTCCGACGTCAGGTAGATGCTCTCTTCGCCCGCCGCCAGCGCGACCACGCTGCCCGCCTCGACCAGCGAGGAAAGTGCCTGCGCGAACGCCTCGGCGTCGAGTTCGACATCGCCCTCGATCGTCGCGGCGAGGCACGGTTCGAGCCGCTCCAGCGCCGCCAGCACGGCGCTCTCCGGCGTCCCGGCGGCGCGCGTCGCGAGCCGTTCGACGGTTGCGCCGTCCGTCCGACGGTGGCGCGGCGGATTGACCTCGATCACGCGCCCTCCGGCCACGGTCTGGTCGGAGACGCGCAGCACGAAGAGGTCGCCGGGCACGACCGCCAGCGGCTCGTTCAGCACCACCTGGCACCAGCCCTCGGCGCCCGCCGCGACCTCGTCGATGCCCGCGCTGCCATCGAGGTCGTCGACGCTGCCGAGCACGCGCACGCGGCCCTGCACCTCCGCCGCGCCGGCGTGTACCGCAACTCGCAGGTTGTGGCGCAGCGGCCGATGGCCGAGCACGCGCACCCGCGCATCGATCGCGCGTGCCGCCGTCAGCCGGCCCGCCGGGGCGAGCACCTGCCCGCGCTGTAGCTCATCCGTCGATAGGCCCGCGAGGTTGACCGCGACCCGCGTACCCGGCTCCGCCTCTTCGCGCTCCGTGCGGTGCGTCTGCAGCCCTCGGATGCGCGCCGTGGGGCCGTCGGGCACCGCCTCCACGCTGTCGCCGACGCTGAGGCGGCCATCCAACAGCGTGCCGGTGACGACGGTGCCGAAGCCGGTCATCGTGAAGACGCGGTCGATGCCGATGCGCGGCCGCCCGATGTCGCGCGGCTCAGGCACCTGATCGAGGGCGGCGTCGAGCGTCTCGCGTAGCTCGTCGAGCCCGTCGCCGGTGACGGCGGAGACCCGCACCACCGGCGCGTCGGCCAGCGAGGTCGGCTCCAGCAGCGTGCGTACCTCGTCCTCGACGAGGTCGAGCCAGTCCGCATCGACGAGGTCGGACTTCGTGATCGCGACGACGCCGTGTTCGACGCCGAGCAGGTCGAGGATTTCGAGGTGCTCCAGCGTCTGCGGCATCACGGACTCGTCGGCGGCGACGACAAACAATGCGAGGTCGATCGCGCCGACGCCCGCCAGCATGTGCCGCACAAAGCGCACGTGCCCCGGCACATCAACGATCGAGACCTCGCGGCCGGAGGGCAGGGTGAGCCACGCAAAGCCCAGCTCGATCGTGAGGCCGCGCTCCTGCTCCTCGCTGAGCCGATCGGGATTCGTCCCCGTCAACGCCTCAACAAGCGCGGACTTCCCATGGTCAACGTGCCCGGCGGTGCCGATGACGAACATTGGGGCAGTTTAGGGGGTGGCGTCCCGAGGGAGGAGTCTAGCAGAAAAGCGAACGAACGTTCTATACTGCCGGTCATTGGGGGCAGCATGTTCACAGGCGAACTACGTACCAAGACGTATCACGATCTTGAGGGGTTCCTGAAGGAAGACATACCGGAGGGAACCCGCCTCGATTACAAGAAGAACTTTCCAAAGAACCTAGAGAAGACCATCGCGGCGATGGCGAATACGGAAGGTGGACTCATCCTCATTGGGATTGCCGAAGATGACGATCGCCCACGACATCCTGTCCTGCCTCCAGTTGGTGTTCCGGTAGAGCAGGCGGTGGAGACGGTGATCTCTAAGGCCTATCAAGCGATCCACGGGCCCGTCACTCCTGAGGTTGAGGCGATCCAACTTCCTGACGATGACTCCAAGTGTGTCGTTGTTGTGAGAGTGCAGCCCTCCGCGAGGGCGCCGCATGCCGTTGGTCAACGGACGGACATCTATCGCCGCGTCGACTCCCAGTCGATGCCGGGGAAAGGTGATCTCGAAGCGCGAATGGAACTCGATGCCGTTGGATGGCTCTTCGACAGGAGAACTCGAAATGCCGAGATACTCGCTGCTGCGGAGCAACGCCGGTCGGAGATTATGGGATCCCCAGCGCCCGCTGACGAGGAATTCCGGGTGGGCGTCATCGTTTCGCCGGTACTGGCCCATACTGAGCTGCTCTCAACAGCGCAACTGGAGACTCTCGCGCTCAGGCGGGTAACGTTCGGGCTGAATGGCTTCCCTGATCTCAACATGCGACGGATCTCAGGGGGGCTTGTGTCCACACATGAGCCCCGCATGGAGTACATCGACATATCGGGACTCACCGCCTACACACGCACATTCAAGTTCGATGCTGATGGGCTGCTACGTCCTTGGTGGTTCCAGAACTCGGTCGCGTTATTGGCGTGGGCGGGACTAGCGGCAGTCAAGTCTGGGCGCGGCGGGACGCTGCTCGCCGCCACGACGGTCGCTGGCGTGAGAGATCATGCGGTCGAGGTGGGCGGACCGGGCTTCTACGACGATGACCACCGGGCGTCGCTTCAGAGCCAAATCTCTGCGTCGATTCGGGTGGAGGCCGACGACCTCGGGCGCGAGGCACCGAGGTACGCCCTTGACCTGATGGCTCAGATCCTCGAAGCGTTCGATTTCCGACTCACCGTTGAGCAACTCGCCCGACGGTTCGAGGTCAACTTAGAATCCGCAGGTTGAATCCCGGCTGAGTCGGCGGACGCCTGTTTCACACGCCTCCGCCCGCTAAACTCACCTCCGACGCATTGGAGGCGGGACGATGGGCAAGTTGGATGGGCGCGTGGCGCTTGTGACCGGGGCGAGCCGGGGCATTGGACAGGGCATCGCGGAGCTGTTCGCCGCCGAGGGCGCGAAGGTGGTCTGCGCTGCTCGCACGCTGAACGAGGGTGACCACAGGTTCCTCGAAGGCTCGCTCGACCGCACCGTGAATCTGATCAGCGAGGCCGGTGGCGATGCGATCGCCGTCGTCGCCAACGTCTCCGAGCCGGATGACTGCGAGCGCCTCGTGCAGGAGGCGCAGGACGCCTTCGGCACGGTCGACGTGCTGGTGAACAACGCGGCGCTCAACCTCTACCTGCCGATCGTCGATTACCCGGTGAACCGTTGGATGCGCGCCTTCGCGGTCAACGTGCACGGCCCGTTCATGCTCTCGCGGCTGGTGCTGCCGGGGATGATCGAGAAGCAGTCCGGCGCGATCGTCAACATCTCCTCCGGCTCGGGCATCGGCCCCGGTCGCGGCCCGTACCCCGGCGCGTCGGCGCGCGGCAACACGATGTACGGCGCGACGAAGGCGGCGCTGGAGCGCATGACGCAGGGGCTGGCCGAGGAGGTCTACAACGACAACATCGCCGTCACGTGCTTCTCGCCCTCGACCGGTGTCACGACGCCGGGGACGGTCTACTACGGCCTGCGCAAGAGCCTCGACGACGACTCCGGCGAGCCGGTGCGCATGATGTCCGACGCCGCGCTGCTGCTGGCGACGGAGCCGGTGGACAAGGTGACGGGCCGCGTCACGTACAGCCAGGAGATCCTCAAGGAGTTCGGCTGGATCAACGACGGCGAGGGCTTCGGCGTGACCGCCGACGGCTCAGGCTTCTCGAAGATCTAGAGCGTATATCTAGGGGGCAGCGATGCCAGACGTCGCACTTGTCACCGACCCGACCTCGCCTCGACTCGACCTCGCGCACTTCTACACGCGCCACCCGGAGCGGCCGGACCGGCTGACCGCCATCCTCGACCACCTCGCCAGCAGGGGGCTGGGCGCGCGCATGACCGCGCTCGATGCGCGCGATGTGACCGTCGAAGAGGTGCTGGCGGTCCACGATCAGCGCGTGCTCGACGTGATCGAGGAACTGACCGGCCACGGCGGCGGGTTCGCCGACGCGGACACCTACCTCACCGCAGCGTCTGGGGCTGCCGCGCGCATGGCGGCGGGTGGGGTGCTGGTCGCGCTCGAGACCGTGCTCGCGGGTGATCACCAGCGAGCCTTCGCGGCGGTGCGCCCACCGGGCCACCACGCGACCGCCGACACGATCATGGGCTTCTGCCTGCTGAACAACGTGGCGATCGCCGTGCAGGCTGCCTTCGATGCCGGCCTTGAGCGCGTGGCCGTCGTCGATTGGGACGTACACCACGGCAACGGCACGCAGGCGATCTTCGACGCCGATCCGCGCCTGCTCTACGTCAGCACGCACGCCTCGCCGTTCTATCCGATGACCGGCGCGATCGAGGAGACCGGCAGCGGCGATGGCGCGGGCACGATGATCAACATTCCGCTCCCGCTGGGGGCTGGCGACGCCGCCTTCAACGCCGCGTACGAGCAGGTAGTCGTGCCGGCCCTCGACCGCTTCGCCCCGCAACTCGTGCTCGTCTCCAGCGGCTGGGACGCACACGTCCGCGACCCGCTTGGCCCGCTCAACGTCACGACCGACGGCTACACGCGCGCCGCCCGATGCGTGATGGAGGCTGCCGACGCCGTGGCCGGTGGAAGGGTCGTCGTCGCTCTCGAAGGTGGCTACGACGAGCACGCGCTGGCCTGGTCGGCGGGCGCGCTCTGCGAGCTGCTGCTCGGCGAAGAGCCGACGCCCGACCCGCAGCCGGTCGCCCCGCCGAAAGACCCCGCAGCGCCTGAGCCGAACGTCGATGTCCTGATCGCGGCAGTGCGGGCTACGGCCGGTCTATAGAGGGCGCCAGCTCTCGCGGGCGACCGCCTGCGCGAACGTCACCCTGCCGGTGTCGATGTTGTCGTCGCCGAGATGGGCCGTGCCGCCGAACGTCGCCGCGAGCGGTGAGTCCTCGCTGCTCGCAAGTTCGACCGCGCCGCCGGTCGCTGCGGCGAGTGCTTGAGCCATCTGCTCGCCGTTCAGCACCTCGGGTCCCGCGAGGTCACGCGCGCGTCCGCCGGGACCGGCGGCGAGCAGCGCGGCGATGCGGCTGGCGACGTCCAAGGTGTCGACGGGGCGGAAGCGCAGTTCGCCAGCGAGCATCGCGCGGCCGCTGGCTGCGGCGACCAGCCACTCGCGCAGCAGGTCGTGGAACTGCGTCGTGCGCAGGATCGTTGACCGCAGCGGCGAGCCCCCGACGATGCGCTCCGCCGCCAGCTTCGCCCCGTAGTACGGCGTGTGGATCGCGTCGATACCGACGATAGAGACGTAGAGCAGGTGCCCCACGCCCGCCTCGCTGGCGGCATCGAGCAGGTGACCGGTACCTGCGACATCGGTCGCCTCGGCGGTCGGCGAGTTCGACGCGCAGTGGACGATCGCCTCGATGCCATCGACCGCCGCCGCCAGCGCCTCGCAGGGGCTGTCGATGTCGGCGACGGACCACGTCTCGCCCTGTTCGCTGACCTGCTGCTGACGCGAGAGCGCGCGTACCTCGTGGCCCGCGCCCAGCAGCGCGGGTACCAGCACGCCGCCAAGCCTGCCGGTCGCTCCGGTCACCAGTACCTGCATCCGCGCCTCCTCATGGGTGGGACGATAAGCGATCCGGCGAGTGCTAGCCGCTACGTCGAGAGCGTCGCGTATGCTGCCGCGAGACGACGAACCGGCAACGGTGTGAGAGGGGTACGACATGGGCGTTGAAGTGGCGAAAGAGGGAATCGACCTCGGCATCTTCGTTCGCGACAGCGAGGCGGCGCTGAAGTTCTATCGCGACACGCTTGGGCTAGAGCACGTACGTGACTCGCCAGCGGGCAAGGGCGGCACGATGCACCGCCTGATGTGCGGCGACAGCATGATCAAGGTGATCGCGCTCGATAACGTGCCCGAGGCGGCGAACCCGCCCGGCGAGCCGAGCGGCGCGACCGGCATGCGCTACTGGACGATCACCGTCTCGAACCTCGATGCACTCGTCGCTGCCTGCGAGGCCGCCGGCTACAACGTGCCAGTGCCGCCGCGCGAGGTGCCGCCCGAGTCGCGGCCGAACACG
Organism: Dehalococcoidia bacterium; assembly: GCA_036013055.1. Taxonomy (GTDB): domain Bacteria; phylum Chloroflexota; class Dehalococcoidia; order UBA2979; family UBA2979; genus SHYR01. The sequence goes on from DASCQM010000006.1 coordinate 315,011, forward strand.
CGCATCGCCTTCGTCGAAGACCCCGACGGCAACCGCGTGGAGCTGCTCGAGGACACGTCGCCGAGGTAGGCGACGCGCGTTGGCGTTACTCGCGGACGTTCACCAGCTCGGTGAGAATGCCGTTTACCGACTTCGGATGGAAGAACGCCGCCGGGAGGCGGTCGGGGTCGCCCGGCCCGAAGTCGATCTGATCGAGCCCGGCTGCCTTCAGCCGATCGGCTTCGTCGCCGATGCTCACGCACTGGTACGCGAGGTGGTGCAGGCCCGGGCCGTTCTTCGCCAGGTAGCGCGCGACCCCGCTCGTCGTGTTGTCGGGCACCAGAATCTCAAGCTGCGTCTCACCGTCCGCGACATCGAGGAAGTAGTTGTGCGTCCCCTCCGGCGCGAAGTAGACGCCATCCGGGAGCGGTGAGCGGTCGGTATCCAGCTCCAGCCCGAGCTGATCGGTGAACACCTTCAGCGCCTCATCGAGGTCGGGCGCAACGATTCCGACGTGGTCGAGTCGTACGAACATGGCTCTGCTCCTCGCATCTCCGCGCGTCGTCGTCGCGCCGTGCCGTGCACAGTAGCAGGCTGGCGCGGGCGTCGGCGGTAGGTCAGTCGGTGACGGAGCGCGGGGCTAGGAGTCGAGCGTGCGCTGCATCTTCAGCGTCGTGCTGCGACGGCACGCCGGACAATGCTCGGGCGGCTCAGCCCGCGGCACCATCTCGCGCGTGCCGGAGAGCCCCTCCCAGATGTAATCGCGCAGCCGCATCCCGAAGTCTCGCTGTCCGCCACGTCCGTTGGCGGCCGGTTGCATCTCTTCTTTGATGCGGCGTCGGATCTCCTGATCGCTCATCGGCTCCAGCGAGCGGACCAGCACTTCGCGACCGCAGTGTGAACAGCGGTAGACATCGATCGGCATCTCAGCCCTCGGTCGGGGCGGGGTCCGGCAGCAGGTCCATGAAGACGTTGTTCGCGAGCAGCAGGCCGCGGTCGGTGAGGCGCAGCCGGTCGCCATCGCGCTCGAGTAGCCCGATCGACGTGTGCCGCTCGATCGCCTCGCCGAAGATCGCGTCAGGCGACTGGCCGAAGCGCTGCTCGAAGTCCGTCAGCGAGACACCTTCGACCAATCTCAGGCCGAGGATCATCGCGTCCGCTCGCAGCGTCGCCTCGTCGGGCGTCTCGCCTCCCGCGATCTGGCGCATCGTCGCCGTGCCGGTCTCTTCGCGCTGCTCGTGGCTCTCGTCGACGGCTTCTGTGTACTTGTTCGGAGCGTCGATGTTGGCGAAGCGCTGCCCGGCGAAGAGCGAGTGCGCGCCGGCGCCGAGGCCAAGGTACGGGTCGGCGTGCCAGTAGACGAGGTTGTGCTTGCATTCTTGCCCGGGTCGCGCCCAGTTGGAAATCTCGTACTGCTCGTAGCCGGCGTCGGCCAGCCGCGCTCGCGTCCACTCGTACTGGTCGGCGGCGACATCGGGGTCGGGTTCGTCCAGTTCGCCCTTGGCCACGCGGTAGTGCAGGGAAGTGCCTGGCTCGACGGTGAGCGCGTAGCACGAGAGGTGCTCGGGCCGCTGCTCCAGCGCACGCTCCAGCGTCTGCTGCCAGCGCTCGAGCGGATGGTCGATCAGCCCGAAGATCAGGTCGATGTTCAGGTTGTCGAACCCGGCGTCGCGGGCCTGCTCGATCACCTCGATTGCGCGGTCGGCGGTATGTGCGCGGTCGAGCAGCTCCAGCTCGTCGTCGTGCAACGACTGCACGCCCAGCGAGAGGCGGTTCACCCCCAGCTCACGCAGCCCGTCGAGGTGCTCGCGCTCAAGGTCGGTCGGGTTGCCCTCGAGCGACCACTCGGCGTCCGGAGCGATGTCGAATTGCTCGCGTACGGCGCGCGTGATCGCGCCCATGTCATCGAGGTTGGTGAGGCTCGGAGTGCCGCCGCCGAAGAACACCGTCTGCACGCGGAAATCGCGGGCGGCAGGCGCCCACAGCCCGATCTCGCGCAGCAGCGAGTCGGTGTAGCCGGGTGCGAGGTGGCCGATGCCCTCGTACGAGTTGAAGTCGCAGTAGCCGCACTTCGAGGTGCAGAACGGGATGTGGAGGTAGAGCGAGAGTGGTGTGGGGTCGACCATCGACTCAGGTTAGCAGCGCCTGCCTGCCGAAAGTAGCAGGGCTCACGCGGCAAACGATTCCACGTCCGCTATCGTTCTTACCGATATGAGGTTCGTGCGCCGGTCCCCGGCGAAGTTTCGTCGTGCAGTTGTGGCAGCCCTCGGTGGCGGCGCGCTGCTGCTCGCGGCCTGCGGCGGTAGCGACGTCGAGAGCCACGATGTCGCGTCCGACGCGCCACTCGCGGCGACCACGCAGGCCACGGCCGCGCCCGCGACGCCCGACGCTGCGCCCACATCGACCGCACCGGTGGCGACCGACGTGTCGCGGGCGGACGGGCTGACCGGCGCGCCGGTGCCACAGCACTCGACGTCGTCGAGCGATGTGGACTTCGACCGTGTGAACGCGCGAGCGGGGAGCTTCCCGCCGCTCGACGATCCGCGCGTCATCAGTCCCGCCGAGGCGACATGGCTCGAGGACGACGACATCGTGCTCGGCGCGGTGCAGAACGGCGAGGCGCGTGCCTACCCGCTGTTCATGATGACGTTCCACCATGTCTCGAACGACACGCTGGGCGGAGAGCCCTACCTCGTCACCTTCTGAATCGTCTGCTCTTCCGGGGTCGCGTTCGACCCCGTCGTCAACGGGCAGACGTTCCGCTTTCAGGCCTCCGGCATCTACAACGGCGTCTTCCTGATGAAGGACAACGTGACCGACACCGTCTGGTCCCACCTTGATGGCGGCGCGATCTCTGGTGAGTTGCAGGGCACCCAGCTTCAGATCATGGCGCTGCAGACGACGACGTGGGCGTCGTGGGTCGCCGAGCACCCGGAGTCCACCGTGCCCGCGCTCGACACCGGCTATCGCTACCGCCAGGCGACGGTGGGCAGAGGAGGGCTGAGCCGGACGTTCCAGGAGACGCTGCCCGAGCTCGATGACCGGCTGACCGAGAACACGCTGGTGATCGGCGTGCTCGCCGGCGGTGAGTCGCGGGCCTTCCCGATCGAGGGCGCGACCTTCGATGCGCCGATGCAGGACAGCGTGGACGGGATCCCGCTCGTGATCCTCGAAGATGCCGATCGCGTGCCCTCGCTCGCCTACCACCGCGCACTGACCGATGGTCGCGTGCTCGACTTCGAGCGTCGTGATGGCGCGGTCTTCGACGTGCAAACGGGCTCGCGCTGGGGCTCCGACGGGCTGGCCGTCGAGGGCGAACTGGAGGGCGTGCAACTGACGTTTGTGACCTCGTTCTTCACGGAATGGTACGGCTGGGCAGCGTTCCATCCGGAGACGTCGATCTACGGCGAGTCGTAGCTGTCGCGAGCGCAGGCGCTGAGGCACGGCGGCAGGTACGATCACTGCTCGCACGATCCGCCCGCACAAGGCGATGCAATAGATGGAGTGAAGCGACAGATGACGATGACTCCCGAACAAGAGAGCTATCTGCGAGAGCACCATACCGGCGTGCTCTCGACCGGCCGCACCGACGGCTCCCCGCAAATCTCGACGATCTTCTACGACTATGACGGCACCGATATCGTGATCTCCGTGACCAGCGACCGCGCGAAGTGGGTCAACACCCAGCGCCAGCCGAAGGTCGCGATGCTCGTCCTCGATGGCCGCAAGCAGCTGATCCTCTACGGAACGACCGAGGGTCTGGACAGCGATCCCGACCGCGTGGCGATGACGAGGCGGCTGCGTGCCGGGATGGGCCGCGAGCCGGAGGCGGACGATGCCGCACTCGCCGTGGAGCTTGATGAGGCGAAGCGCGTGGTGCTGCGCATCACCGCCGACAAGGTGCTGATGAACGACTGATCGGCCGTCTCGCGGGTCGGCCGGTGGATGGCGCGTTGCCCGCCTCCGGGTCGCATGCAAGACTCGATCGCGATGCTGAACTCACACCGCAGCGGCGAATTGCGAACTACCGACGAAGGCAGCGAGGTCACCCTCGCTGGCTGGGTACATCGTCGCCGTGACCACGGCGGGCTGATCTTCCTCGATCTGCGCGACTCGTCCGGACTCGTGCAGGTCGTCGCCAGCTCGGAGCACGCGCCAGACGCCTTCGCCATCGCCGAGGGGCTGCGCGCGGAATTCGTCGTGCAGATTCGCGGCACCGTGCAGCCGCGGCCTGACGGCACGACGAACGACGACCTGCCGACCGGCGCTATCGAGGTTGCAGCCGCGGAGGTTGTGGTGCTCAACGCGGCGGAGACACCGCCGTTCCCGATCAACCAGGAGACGCAGATCGATGAGGAGACGCGGCTCCGCTACCGCTACCTCGACCTGCGCCGCGAGAAGATGTCCGCAAACCTGCGGCTCCGCCACGACGTCACGAAGTTCATCCGCGACTACCTGAGCGATCGCGAGTTCGTGGAGGTCGAGACGCCCGTGCTCGGTGCGTCGACGCCGGAAGGGGCCCGCGACTATCTCGTGCCGAGCCGGGTCCACGCGGGACACTTCTACGCGCTGCCGCAGTCCCCGCAGCAGTGGAAGCAGCTACTGGTCGTGGGCGGCGTTGAACGCTACTTCCAGATCGCCCGTTGCTACCGCGATGAAGACATCCGCGCCGACCGCCAGCCGGAGTTCACGCAGCTCGACCTCGAAATCGCCTTCGCCGAGCCGTCCGACATCATGGCGCTGATGGAGGCGATGTACATCGAAATCGGCGCTACCGTCCGCGAGGGGCTGGATCTACCGTCGCCGTTCCCGGTGCTCACCTACGACGACGCGATGGAGCGCTACGGCTCCGACAAGCCGGACCTGCGCTACGGGCTCGAGATCGCTGACCTCTCGTCGGTGGTCGCCAACTCCGAGTTCCAGGTCTTCCGCAACGTGATCGCCGGCGGCGATCGCGTCCGCGGCATCGCCGCACCGGGTGCCGCCGGCGCCTCGCGACGCGATACCGACCGCCTCACCGAGATCGCGAAGGAGGCTGGCGCGCAGGGCCTCGTCACGTTCGCACTGCAGGGCGAGGGCGCGCTCGAGGCGCTGACGATGGATGACGTGCGTTCGCCCGTCGCGCGGTTCTTCGACGCCGAGGCGGTGATCGAACTTGCCCGCCGCTGCGGAGCGTCCCGCGGGGACATGCTGCTCGTCGTCGCTGCCGATGACGCCACGACCTCCTCGGCGCTCGACGCGCTGCGACGAACCGTCGCCGACGACAACGGGCTGACTGACGACAACCTGCTGAAATTCGCCTGGGTGACGGACTTTCCGATGTTCGAGTGGGACGATAGCGGCGAGCGCCTGAGCGCGATGCACCACATGTTCACCGCGCCATTCGCCGAGGACATGGCGCTGCTCGACGATGACCCGGTGAAGGTGCGTTCGCACTCGTACGACCTCGTCTGCAACGGCTTCGAGATCGGCGGCGGCTCGGTCCGCATCCATCAGCGCGACGTGCAGTTGCAGATCATGCGCGCGCTCGGAATCAGCGAAGAGCAAGCGCAAGAACAGTTCGGCCACATGCTGGACGCGTTCACCTACGGCGCGCCGCCCCACGGCGGCATCGCGATGGGCCTCGACCGTACGGTCGCGCTCTTCGCGGGCGTCCGTGACATCCGAGAGGTGATCGCGTTCCCCAAGACGAAGTCGGCGACCGACCTGCTGACGGGTGCGCCGTCGCCCGTGATCGCACGCCAGCTAGCGGAAGTACACATCGACCTCGCCGCCTCAGCCGTCGAGAGCCTCGAACGCGAGTCGGAGCCGGAACCCGAGCCTGAGGTATCATGACTTACAGACCCGATCCCACTCGGCAGTCAGATTGATTCGTAAGCGGTCGATCGCGTTCGGAGCCCATCTATGAGCCAGAACCGCATTCTTGCGATCCTCTTCGGGGTCGTGGCATTGCTCGTTGTCGTCGTCGGAGGACTCTCCGTGGCGCTACTGGTGACCGGCGACAGCGACAGCACCAGCAGTGGGACTACGACGAGCGGCGTAACCGGTGGCGCCTCGCAAACGGTCAACGTGGACGACGGCGATATCGCCAGCCGGCTGCGGCTCGCGAGCGGCGACCCGGTGACGATGGATCCGCACCTGACCGGCGACTCGCTGTCGGCTGAGTACGTCGTTGAGATCTTCAGCGGTCTCGTCACGATCAGCCCGCAGCTCAGCCTTGAGCTCGACCTCGCCGAGTCATGGGAGGTCAGCGATGACGGACTGACCTACACCTTCGTGCTGCGCCCCGACATCTTCTTCCACACCGGTCGGGCGGTGCTCGCGGAGGACGTGAAGTGGTCCGTTGAGCGCGCGGCCTCACCGGTACCCGAGGGTGCCACGCGCCCATCGACGACCGCGCTGGCGTACCTCGGTGATATCGCCGGTGTGAAGGACAGCTTCTACGGCCTCGCCGACAGCGTCTCCGGTGTCGAGGTCGTCGACGATAAGACGATCCAGTTCACGCTCACGCAGCCGCTGCCGCCGGACCTCTTCCTCTCGAAGCTCACGTATCCGACGGCCTTCGTCGTCGACCGCCAGCAGATCGAGGCGAACCCTCGCAACTGGACGCGCCGCCCCAATGGCACCGGCCCGTACAAGCTCGTCGAGTGGCGGCTGGGCGAGCGCATCGTGCTGGCCGCGAACGATCGGTTCCACGCTGGCGAGCCGAGCGTTGAGCAGGTGCTGTACACACTCTCGGGCGGGTCGACGCTGACACGTTTCGAGAACGACGAGCTCGACGTGGCGTTCATCAGCCTTGCCGACATCGATCGGGCGCGCGACCCGGGCAGCGACCTCAACCCGCTCTACTCGGTCTTCCCGCAGTTCACGATTTCCTACATCGCCTTCAACAACAACGTCCCTCCGTTCGATGACACGGAAGTACGCCGCGCGCTGGCGCTCTCGATCGACCGCGCCAAGATCGCGGACGTCACGTTCAACAACATGCTCGCTCCGGCGACCGGCATCCTGCCGCCGCAGCTCCCGGGTCACCAGGAGGAGGACCTCTCGTTCCCCTTCGATCCTGACGCGGCACGTGCCGCGCTGGCGGCGTCGTCGTATGGCTCGGCCGACGCGCTACCGCCGATCATCCTTACCGAGGTGGGTGGTGGCGCCGAGGCGCGCGTCGATACGCAGGCGTTCCTTGAGCAGTGGCGCAACGAACTTGGCGTCGAGGTCGAGATCCGCCAGACCGACTTCGCAACGTTCCTCGATGACCAGGACGCCGGACGGCTGCAGATGTTCAACGCCGGGTGGATCATGGACTACCCCGACCCGGAGGATATCCTCGACCTCAAATTCCACTCTGCCTCCTCGTTGAACGACGTCGGCTACGCCAACGCGGACGTCGACGACTTGCTCGACCGCGGCCGCACGGAGCGCGACACGGACCTGAGGATCGGCCTCTACCAGCAGGCGGAGCGACTGATTCTCGATGACGTCGCATGGATCCCGCTCTACTTCTCGCAGTCGCACGTCGTCGTCAACGCCGCCGTCACCGGCTGGTTCGAGCCGCCGATGGTGATCCCGCGGTTGCAGTACATCGACATCGAGCGATAGGCGACTGCGGTGACGGCCTACGTGGCGCGGCGGCTCTTGTGGTTGCCGGTTCACCTGCTGATCGTCACCTTCTTCACGTTCGCGATCGCACGCTTTGGCCCCGGCGATCCCGTCGCGGTGGCTGCCGGCCAGTTCCGCGATCCGGAGGTGCTCGCCCGCGTCCGCGCCGAGCGAGGGCTCGATGGCAGCGTCGTGGAGCAGTACTGGCGCTGGGTGACCCGCGCGATCCAGGGCGACTTCGGCGAGTCCTTCATCCAGGAGGGCTACACCGTCGGCGAGCTGCTGCGCGCCAAACTCTGGATCTCCGCACAGCTCAACTTCGTCGCGCTGATGATTGTGTTCGGCATCGGAATCCCCCTCGGACTGTTGGCAGCTCGTGCGAACGGCACCTGGATCGACCCCTTCGTCATATCGACGTTGCTGTTCCTGACCGCGATCCCGGTGCTCGTGCTGATCCCACCGCTCCTGTGGTTGTTCGCACTGAAACTCGACATCCTGCCGGTGGGCGGATGGGGCGGCATCTTCGAGATCTGGTGGATCGGCGATGTGATCGCGGTGCCGATCCCGGATCCGCACCTCTACCTGCCGTTATTCGTGATGTCGATCGGCGGCTTCGCCGGCATCGCCCGGCTCGTGCGCATCACCGCGCTTGAGGTGCTGACAGAGGACTATGTCCGCACGGCCCGAGCCAAGGGCTCCGGCGAATACCGCGTCGCCCTGCGTCATGTGCTGCCGAATTCGCTGCTGCCGGTCGTCACCGTCATCGGCTTTGCCTTCGCGGGCATCTTCGGTGGGTCGCTCTTCACGGAAACGCTGCTGGGCATCAACGGCATCGGCCGCTTCGCCTTCCAGTCGCTGCAGAGCCGCGATTACGACGTGATCCTCGCGATGACCGTGATCGTCTCGGCGACCTTCGTGCTGATGAACCTTCTGGCTGAGATCAGCTACGCCTTCATCGACCCGCGCGTGCGTCTCGGTGAGGAGTCATCGAATTGACCGCCGCGACTGCTGAATACAGTCCTCGCGACTCGGTGCTCGGCGGGCAGAGCCAGGGCGGCCTGCTCTGGGAGCGCCTGCGACGGAAGCGACTGGCGATGATCTCGCTGGTCGTCGTGATCGTGATCTACGGCGCGGGGATCTTCGCCCCGCTCGTCGCGCCGTACTCCTACCGCGAACAGGATCTCGACCGCCCGCGCGAGGGTCCCAGCGCCGACCATCTGCTGGGCACCGACATCCTCGGCCGCGACATGCTCAGCCGCGCGATCTACTCGGCGCGCACGACGGTGATCATCACCGTCGCCGTGATCATCTCCGGCTCGCTCGTGCTCGGCGTCGGCTTCGGCCTGCTCGCCGGCTACCGGGGCGGGCGCACCGACAGCCTGATCATGCGGGTCGGGGATATCTTCGCCGGGTTACCGGCGATCATGATCCTGATCCTGATCAATGCTGCGCTCTCCGACCGCGTGAGATCGGCGGCCCGCTGGGTCGATGACCATACGTTTACCGACATCGTCGGGACCGGGGCAGCGTCCTATCTCACGGTCTTCCTGGCGCTCGCGCTCTTCGAGTGGGTCGGCATGGCGCGAATCATCCGATCGCAGGTGCTGCAGCTCCGCGAGCGCGACTTCATCCTCGCCGCGCGGGCGACGGGCGCCTCGCCGTACCGCATCATCAGCCGGCATCTGCTGCCGAACGTCTCGAACCTCGTGATCCTCGCGATCTCGGTCTCGCTCGGTGGCATCGCCGGGACGGAGATCTTCCTCACGTGGTTCGGCGTCGGTGTACAACCTCCGGCCGCGTCCTTCGGCGCGATGCTGTTCGAGGCGGGCAGCGTGCGCACGTTCCAGGCGCACCCACACCTGCTGCTGGTTCCGGCCTCGTTCGTGATCGCGCTGCTGTTCTCCTTCGCCTTGCTCGGCGAGGGACTGAATGACGCCGTCCGAGGTCGCTGAGCGAGACTTCCCCGAGGGCGGCCCTCAACGGGGCCGATGCTATACTCGGTAGGCACTCACACAGGGGTCTACCGTTGCCAGTTACGACAGAACGTCTGCCGCAGTCTCTCGTCGCCCTCAAGTTCGAGGTCGAGGATGAGCGTCTTGAAGCCACGATGGGAAAGGCCGCCCGACGTGTGGCCGAACAGATCAAGATTCCGGGCTTTCGCCCCGGTAAGGCGCCACGCGAAGTCGTGGAGCGCACTGTGGGACGGCCCGCGCTGGTTCAGGAGGCGCTCGATCTGCTGCTGCCTGACCTCTACAACGAGGTAGTCGAGGCGGAAGAGATCGACGCGATCGCCCAGCCCCAATTCGAGATTGAGTCGATGGAGCCGCTGGTCGTCAGTGCCCAGGTGCCGGTGCGTCCGACCGTCGATCTGAAGGAATACCAGGCGCTGCGCGTCCCGCGCACCGAGCCAGAGGCCAGCGACGACGAGGTAGAGGAGTCGATCACGATCCTGCGCCGTCGCTACGCGACGCTCGAGCCGGCTGACCGTGTCGTCGCGTGGGGCGATACCGTGCGTGCCGACGTGACCGTCAGCGTCGAGGGGCAGGATGAGGAGCCACACGAAGAGCAGGATGCCGAGTTCCGCGTCGCTGAAGATTCCGTGGTCTCGCTGCCGGGCTTCGTCGATCATCTGATCGGCCTTGAGCGCGGCGGGCCGTACGACATCTCGTTCGCGCTGCCGGAAGACTTCGACGCGGCAGAGATGGCCGGCAAGACCGCCAGCTACACGGTGACGATCCACGAGGTAAAGCAGGAAGTGCTGCCCGACCTCGACGATGAGTTCGTCACGTCGCTCGACGAGGAGGATGTCTCCACCGTCGATGGGCTGCGCGAGCGCATGCAGCAGGACGTGCAGGAGCGGCTCGAAGCTGAATCGGTGAGCGCCTACCAGGAAGAGATCCTGGATGTGCTGACCGCGAGCGCCGAACTCGATTATCCGGCCGTGCTGATCGAGCACGAGATCGACCGGCTGGTCGACCAGCAGTCGAATCACGCCTCACACACGCAGGAAGAGCTCGACCGCTGGCTCCAGTTGATCGGCAAGACCGAGCAAGAAGTGCGTGATGAGCTGCGCGACGCCGGTGAGATCGGCGTCAAGCGCGCGCTCGTCCTCGGCGAACTCGTCTCGAAGGAAGAACTTGTAATCACCGAAGACAGCATCGACGAAGAGATCGACCGTCTCGCCGGCCAGATGATCGGCGGCGGCATGATGGACGGCGGCTCAGAGGACGACGAGCAGCGCACGGCGGTGCGCGCGATCTTCGATACGCCCGATGCTCGCGTCTCGCTGCGCGACCAGCTCACGTCGAAGGCGGCGCTCGACGCGCTCGTCGAGATCTGCGCGCAGCCGGAGGAGGAGGCGGAAGCCGCCGACCGCCCCCGCGGCAGTCGACGTCGTCGCGGGCGCGACGACGAAGGCGCTGCCGATGAGGACGCAAAGACTGGGGATTCCGGGGATGCGGACAACGACGAAGCGGGCGATGCTGAAATAGACAACTAGTGCGTCGGCACGTCCATGCTGGCACCTATCTAGATCGGGTGGAGCGGTGACTTCAAGCTTCGATTCTTCTCAATTCGCGCTGGGTCGGGATGCAGCGACGCCGCAGGCAGTCGTCCCGATGGTGGTCGAACAGACTTCGCGCGGTGAGCGCGCGTACGACATCTACTCGCTGCTGCTGAAGGAACGCATCGTCTTCCTCGGCACGCCGATCGACGATCAAGTCGCGAACGTGATCGTGGCGCAGCTTCTGTTCCTCGCGCGCGAGGAACCGGACCGCGACATCCAGATGTACATCAACTCACCCGGCGGTTCGATTTCCGCAGGGCTCGCGATCCACGACACGATGAACCTGGTTCAGCCGGACATCTCCACGATTGCCGTCGGCATGACCGCATCGATGGGTACCGTGCTGCTGAGCGCAGGGGAGAAGGGCAAGCGTTACGCGCTGCCCAACGCCACCGTGCACTTCCACCAGGCGCTGCTGGGCCGCGTGGGCGGTCAGGCGAGGGATATCGAGATCGCGGCGAAGGAAATCCTTCGCGAAAACGAAATTATCCGGAACATCCTGATGAAGAACACCGGCACGGATGTCGAAAAGATCACTGCGGACATGGACCGCGACTACTACATGAGCGCCGAAGAGGCGAAAGATTACGGGATGATTGATGAGATACTCGAACAGCCCGAAAGCTCTTCGGACGACGACTAGCCCGGCGGGGTTGCTGAGGGGAGCCGCTTAGATGGCGAGCACAACCACCAGCCGAGGTGGCGGGAGCAGGGTCCAGTACCACTGCTCCTTCTGTGGGAAGAACCAGGATCAGGTCAAGCGCCTGATCGCGGGTCCCGGCGCTGTGTACATCTGTGACGAGTGCGTTGAGCTCTGCCAGGAGATCATCAACGAAGAAGCGCAGGGGGGCCGCGCGCCCGCGCTGGCCGATCAGGCCGCGCTCAAGACACCGCAAGAGATCGTACGCAAGCTCGACGAGTACATCGTCGGGCAGGATCACACGAAGCGCGTGCTCTCGGTAGCCGTCTACAACCACTACAAGCGAATCGACGCGCCCGTGCAGGCGGACGTCGATCTTGAGAAGTCGAACATCCTGATGATCGGGCGCACCGGCGTCGGCAAGACCGCCTTCGCGCGGACGCTCGCTCGCGTGCTCGATGTGCCGTTCTCGATCGCCGACGCGACCGCGCTGACGGAAGCGGGCTATGTCGGCGAGGATGTGGAGAACATCCTGCTGCACCTGATCCAGGCCGCGGATTTCGATATCCAGAAGGCCGAGCGCGGCATCATCTACATCGACGAGATCGACAAGATCGCGCGCAAGACTGACAACCCCTCGATCACACGCGATGTCTCGGGCGAGGGCGTGCAGCAGGCGCTGCTCAAGATCATCGAGGGCAGCGTTGCCAGCGTTCCGCCGCAGGGCGGCCGCAAGCACCCGCACCAGGACTTCATCCAGATCGACACGAGCAACATCCTCTTCATCGTCGGCGGTGCCTTCGAGGGACTGGACGAGGTTGTGACCAAGCGCAGTGGCGTCGGTCAGCGCCGGATCGGTTTCGGACCGTCGGAGTTCGCGACGGAACGCGAGCGCGACGACGCACAGGCCGAGATCCTGAAGGGCGTCACGCACGATGACCTGCTGCAGTTCGGGCTGATTCCGGAGTTCGTCGGCCGCCTGCCGGTGCTCTCTGTGCTCGACCCGCTCACCGTCGAGATCATGACCGAGATCCTCGTCAAGCCGAAGAACGCCGTTGCGCGCCAGTTCCAGCGACTCTTTGCGCTGGACGACGTGGAGCTCTCATTCACCGACGACGCGCTGGTCGAGATCGCCGAGCAGGCGCTTGCCCTGAAGACCGGTGCCCGCGGCCTGCGAACGGTCGTTGAGGACCTGCTGCTCGATGTGATGTACGAGGCGCCGACGCGCAACGACATCGTGAAGTGCGTCGTCTCCGGCGAGACCGTAAAGGGCCACAGCCAGCCGCTGTTGGTGACTAAGTCGGGCGAAGAGATCGAAGCCGAGGCCGAAGAGCCCGAGGACGTTCCGGAGTCCGCCTAGACGTTCTCACGGGTTCGCTCACTGGGGCCGCTCGCTCGTTCGCTGCTATCCTTCGTCCATGACTACCGCTCGCGGTAAATCCGCACGTGTGAAGCGCCAGCGGCTCGATGAGCTACTCGTCGAGCGTGGCCTCGCGCCCAGCCGCTCAAAGGCACAGGCGCTGATCCTCGCGCGCGAGGTGCGTGTGAACGGCGACGTCGCGCTGCGGGCCGCAGCCCCGGTCGCCCCGGATGCGGCGCTCGATGTGGCACAACCACCGCGTTTCGTCAGCCGCGGCGGCGATAAGCTCGACCACGCGCTCGCACGCAGCGGCATCGACGTTGACGGAGCGCGCTGCCTCGATGTTGGCGCCTCGACCGGCGGCTTCACCGACTGCCTGCTCCAGCACGGTGCGTCGCACGTCAGCGCCGTCGATGTTGGCTACGGCGAGCTGGCGACCCGGCTACGCGACGATCCGCGCGTCGACGTGCGCGAGCGCACGAACGCGAGGTCGCTGGAGCCGCTCGCGCCGCTCGTAGATCTGATCACGATCGATGTCGCCTTCATCGGCCTGACGACGGTGCTCCCGGCGGTGCTGGTCAGCCTGCGCCCGGGTGGCGATGTGCTCGCCCTCGTGAAGCCGCAGTTCGAGGCTGGGCGGGCGCAGGTGCAGAAGGGCGGAGTCGTCCACGACGCCAACGTGCACGCGCAGACGGTCGCCCGTGTGGCGCTCTGGGCGATCGAGCACGGGCTGCGCGTGCGCGGAGTGATCCGATCGCCCCTGCTCGGCCCGGCCGGGAACCGGGAGTTCTTTCTCTGGCTGCGGAGCGAGTAGCAACCGATGAGGAAGATCGGCATCTGCTACCACCCCAGCCTGACCGGCGCGAAGACGCTGGCCGAGCGTCTGGCAGGCCGCGCGCGTGAACAGGGCGTCGACGTCTGGCAGGCCGCGCTCTCGTCGGACGCGGCGAGCGATGAGCTCGTTGCGCAGACGCCGTCATCGGATCTACTGGTTTGTGTCGGCGGTGACGGCACGGTGCTGCATGCCTCCGCGGTGGCGAGCGCGGCGAGCGTGCCGCTCTTCGGCGTGCGCATGGGCCGGCTGGGCTTCCTCTGCGAGGTGACCGAGGACGAGGCAGAGCCCGCGCTCGACCGTGTGCTCGCGGGCGAGGCGCGCGTGGAGCAGCGATCGATGGTGCAGGCGCAATTGAACAGTGACGAGCCGGCGCACGCGCTGAACGATGTCGTGATCGGCCGTCGAGGGATGGGGCGCACCGTCTCCGTGGGCGCTCGCATCGATGGCGTGCTCGTCGCGGAGTACCGCGCGGACGCGGTGATCGTGGCGACCGCGACCGGATCGACTGGCTACGCGCTCTCCGTCGGCGGGCCAATCGTGCACCCAACCTCGAACGAGGTCGTCGTCGTACCCGTCGCGCCACACCTCTCGCGCTCGAACGCGCTGGTGCTGCCTGGCGATGCGCGCATCGAGCTTGAGGTGGCGCGCGGCTTCGAGGCGTACATGACGATCGACGGTCAGCTTGAGCAACCGGTGCCGGATGGCGCGGTCGTGCGCGTCTCGCGCTCACCTCGTTCGGCGGACTTCTTGCGGCTCGGCGGCGAGGAGCAGTTCTACTCCCACCTCGCGCGTCGCCTTGGCTGGTTGAGGCTCGACCACGTGCTCGACGAAGAAGATACGGCTGGCGATCACGGCGGCGAGGCTGGCGCGTGAACGACGTACCGATCCCTGAGCTCGTCTCGTCCGAGGTTCGTCTCGATGACTTCCTCTTCGGTGCCGTGACCGACCGCCTGCGATACGCGGACGGCCAGGAGATCCAGCGCGACGTGCTAAGGCATCCCGGTGTCGTGGTGATCGTGCCGGTCGACGACCAGGGCCGCTGGCTGCTGATCCGCCAGTACCGCCACGGGGCGGGCAGGGTGATGCTTGAGTTGCCTGCCGGCACCGCCGAGGAAGGCGAACTGCCGCTTGTCACCGCGCACCGCGAGATCCGCGAGGAGACGGGCTTTGCTGCCGGGTCGCTGACGCGCATCGGCGGCGTGTGGGCCGCGCCGAGCTTCCTCGGCGAGTACGTCGACTACTTCGTCGCGACCGACCTGCGTCCCGATCCGCTGCCGCAGGACGACGACGAGAACCTGAGCGAGCCGATTGCGATGACCTCCGAGGAGGTGCTCGCGGCGATCGACGACGGTACGATCGAGGACGCGAAGACCATCGTCGCGACGCTGCTCTGGCAGCGCCACGAAGCCGCCGCGACCGCTGCCGGGCCCTCAGGCACTTGACCGAACGCGCCGTGCGGCGAATAGTCCCTTAGACGCCCAACTGAACCCAACGAGGGTAATTACTTGGCCGAAACGCTTCAGCACGACATCGTGATCATCGGCGGCGGTGGTGCCGGCCTACGGGCTGTGATCGCAGCAGCCGAGGCCTATCCCGACCTCGACATCGCGATGGTCTCCAAGGTCTATCCCATGCGCAGCCACACCGTCTCCGCCGAAGGCGGGGCGGCGGGCGTGATCAAGCCCAACGACACGGCCGACGACCACATCCACGACACCATCTCTGGTGCCGACTGGCTGGCTGATCAGGATGCGGTTGAGTACTTCGTTGATGAGGCTCCCAAGGAACTGACGCAGCTTGAGCACTGGGGCTGCCCGTGGAGCCGCGAGCCGGACGGCAGCGTCGCAACGCGCCCCTTCGGTGGCATGATCATCGAGCGCACGTGGTACGCCGCCGACAAGACCGGCTTCCACATGCTGCACGCGCTTTTCCAGACCTCGCTGAAGCACACGCAGGTCACCCGCTACGACGAGTGGTTCGCGACTCGTTTGCTCGTCGAGAACGGGCGCTGCCAGGGCTTGACGGCGATCGACCAGCGCACGGGGCAGGTTCAGACGATCCTCGCCAAGGCGGTGATCATGGCTACCGGCGGTGGCGGACGTATCTTCCCGTTCACGACGAACGCCTCGATCAAGACCGGCGATGGCATGGGCATGGCCTACATCGCCGGCGTGCCGCTCAAGGACATGGAGTTCGTCCAGTACCACCCCACGGGCCTGCCCGGCACCGGCATCCTGATCACCGAAGCCGCGCGAGGTGAGGGCGGCATCCTGCTCAACAACAAGGGCGAGCGCTACCTCGAACAGTACGACCTCGGCACCCCGCTCGATGTGAGCGACCCCGAGCACCCGCAGAAGCGCACGATGGAACTTGGCCCTCGCGACCGCCTCTCGCAGGCGTTCATGCACGAGCAAGAGAAGGGCAACGTGATCGAGGGTGAGTTCGGCACGTATGTGAACCTCGACGTTCGCCATCTCGGCGAGAAGGAGATCGACCGCAAGATCCCGTTCGTGCGCGAGCTCGCGAAGAACTACGGCAACGTCGATCCTGTCTACGAGCCGATTCCCGTCCGGCCGGTTGTCCACTACATGATGGGCGGCATCTCGACCGACATTGAGGCGCGCACGAACATTCCCGGCCTCTATGCTGCCGGCGAGTGCGCCTGCGTCAGCATCAACGGCGCGAACCGCCTTGGCTCAAACTCGCTGACGGAATTGCTTGTCTTCGGCGCGCTCGCCGGGACTGGTGCCGCCGAGTGGGCGCTCGAACACCCGGAGATGGACACGGCAGCGCTTGAGCAACAGGCCGAGGCTGAGCGTCGCCGCATCGCGGACGACTTCATCAACAAGATGGACGGCACCGAGCGCATCGCGACGATCCGCACCGAGCTTCAATCCTCGATGGAGGAGGGCGCCGGCATCTACCGCACGGAGGCATCGCTGCAGTCGACGGTCGACAAGATCGCCGAGCTGAAGCGGCGCTTCAAGAACATCGGACTGGACGACCACAGCCTCAGCTTCAACACCGAGCTAACGTCTGCGCTTGAGCTTGAGTTTATGCTCGAGATCGCCGAGGCGCTCGCGCATTCGGCGCTGCAACGCAAGGAGTCGCGCGGCTCGCACCAGCGCACCGACCACACCGACCGCGACGACCAGAACTACCTGAAGCACTCGTTGGCGCACCGTACGGACGGCGCACCGCGTATCGAGTACCAGGACGTCGTCATCACCAAGTGGCCGCCTGCCGAGCGCGTATACGGCGCCGAGGAGACGGTAGTGAAGACGGACGACGAGTAATGGCGGACACGATCAAGCTTGAGGTCTTTCGCTACCACCCGGAGGGCGGGGGCGAGCCGCTGTTCGACACCTACGAGGTGCCGTTCCGCGACGACTGGGTCGTGCTCGACGCGCTGAACCATATCAAGGACGAGATCGATGGCTCGCTGACCTATCGCTGGTCCTGCCGCATGGGCGTCTGTGGCTCGTGCGGGATGATGGTGAACGGCGATCCTCGGCTGACCTGCTCCGCATTCCTCCGCGACTTCGCGCCCGGCCCGATTCGGGTCGAGCCGCTGAACGGATTCCCGGTCGAGCGTGACCTTGTCGTCGTGCTCGACGACTTCATGGAGAAGCTCTCTGCGGTGAAGCCGTGGATGATCCGCGAGGTCGAGAAGCCGGTCTCCGAGGGTGAATACCTCCAGAGCCCCGCTCAACTTGCGAAGTTCAAGCAGTACAGCATGTGCATCAACTGCATGCTCTGCTACGCAGCCTGCCCGGTGTACGCGCACGAAGACGAGTTTGTCGGCCCGGCCGCGCTCGCGCTCGCGCAGCGCTACAACCTCGACTCCCGCGACGACGGCAACGACGAGCGCAACAAGCTCGTCTGGTCCGACGAGGGCATCTGGGACTGCACATTCGTCGGCGAGTGTTCGGTCGTCTGTCCGAAGCACGTCGACCCCTCTGGCGCGATCCAGCAGGCGAAGGTGATGAGCACCCAGGAATGGATGCAATCGTTCCTGCCGTTCGGGAAGAAGTAGGGGCCGCGATCATGTCGAACCCACTGCCGCGCCGGCACTCCAACTCGTGGTGGCTGCGCCGTCCGTCGTACTTCATCTTCATGATGCGAGAGTGGTCGGCGGTCTTCGTCGCCATCTACGCCGTACTGCTGCTGATCCTGACGTCGAAGGTGCTCGAGGGCGAAGCCGCCTACCAGAGCTTCGTTGACGATGTGTTGGCCGCACCCGCGATGATCGCGTTCCACGCCGTTGCGCTGGCCTTCGCGCTGCTACACACGATCACCTGGTTCATGGCCGTGCCAAAGGGATTGCCGCTGCGACGCGGCGAGGACCTGGTCCCGCCGATGCTGATCGTGGGCGGCGCGTACGCCTCGTGGATCGGCGTCTCAATCATCGTCGCTGCGCTGTTCTTGCTGGACTGAGGGAGCCTCGATGCGTCACTCGAACGAACCGCTGCTCTGGGCGCTCTTCTCAGCCGGAGGCGTGCTGACGGCGCTGCTGGCGCCGGTGCTGATCGTGATGACCGGCTTCGTACTGCCGTCCGACGAGATCGCGTTCACGCGCGTGGAGGACATCTTCACCAACGTGCTGGTGCGCCTCGTGATTCTCGCGCTGACATCGCTGGCGTTCATGCACTTCGCGAATCGCTTCCGCCACACGCTGAACGACATGGGGCTGGCGAAGTCGCTCTTCATGCCCGCGAGCCTGCTCAGCTACGCTCTCGCGCTGGCCGGCACCGTCTGGGCCGCGACGATCGTTCTCAACTAGGCGCTCTCAGGCAGGCACTTCTCAGCGAGTCGTCCCCACCGAGGGGCGATGGCCCAGCGACCTACCTTCTGACCGACCTGCCGACGAATCACGCACTGACTCGTGGACGCGGACTGACCGTCCGACGTACCCGACGTACCGACTGACGATCTGACTGACTGGGGAGTGAGACGGCTGCCCTACGGGCGCAGCCGTGGAGCGGACGCGTCCGACCTACGGGCGCGTCATCGCCTCCGGGTCGATCCACTCCGCGAACTGCTCTTCGGTCAGCACGCCCAGTTCGATCGCGGCCTCGCGCAGCGTCGTGCCCTCGGTGTGGGCCTTCTTCGCGACCTTCGCCGAGTTGTCGTAGCCGATGTGCGGGTTGAGAGCGGTCACGAGCATCAGCGAGGACTGCATCAACTCGTCGATGCGATCCGTGTTGGCCTCAATGCCGACGACGCAGTTGTCGGTGAAGGAGACCGCCGCATCGCCCAGCAGGCGGATGCTTTGCAGCGTGTTGTAGACGATCACCGGCTTGAAGACGTTCAGCTCGAAGTGCCCGGTCGCGCCACCGACGTTGACGGCGACATCGTTCCCGATCACCTGTGCGCAGACCATCGTCATCGCCTCGGGCTGGGTGGGGTTCACCTTGCCCGGCATGATCGATGAGCCCGGCTCGTTCCCCGGCAGCCGCAGTTCGCCGAGTCCGGCGCGCGGCCCGGAGCCGAGCAGACGAATGTCGTTCGCGATCTTCATCATCGAGACGGCGATCGTCTTCAACTGGCCGGAGAGCTCGACCTGCGCGTCGTGCGCGGCGAGCGACTCGAACTTGTTCGGCGCGGTTACGAAGGGCAGGCCCGTGATCTTGGCGATCTCGACGGCGATGCGCTCCGCGAACTCGGGGTGCGAGTTGAGGCCGGTGCCGACGGCCGTGCCGCCGAGCGCCAGCTCGTACAGCCGAGGGAGCACGCCTTCGACGCGGGCGATGCTGTTCTCGACCTGCTGCACGTAGCCTGAGAACTCTTGCCCCAGCGTGAGCGGGACGGCGTCCATCAGGTGTGTACGGCCGATCTTCACGATGCCGTCGAATGCCTTGGTCTTCGCCGCCAGCGTCTTCTGGAGGTGCTGGAGGCCCGGAACGAGCACCTGCACGACCTGCTCCGCCGTCGAGACCGACATCGCACCGGGGAACGTGTCGTTCGACGATTGCGACATGTTCACGTGATCGTTCGGGTGAACCGGATCCTTCGACCCCATCTCGCCGCCGAGCAACTCGATCGCGCGGTTCGAGATTACCTCGTTCGCGTTCATGTTGGTCTGCGTGCCGGAGCCAGTCTGCCAGACGACGAGCGGGAAGTGGTCATCGAGTTCGCCGTCGATCACCTGTTGGGCGGCCTGGCGAATCACATCAGCGAGTCCGGAGTCGAGCTTGCCGAGATCCTCGTTGACCGTCGCTGAGGCGTGCTTCACGATGCCGAACGCGCGAATGATCGCGCGCGGCATGCGCTCCCCGCCGATCTTGAAGTTCTGGAGCGAGCGCTGTGTCTGCGCGCCCCAGTACACGTCTGAGGCGACTTCAATCGTCCCCATGCTGTCTGATTCGGTACGGGTGCCTGCATCGGCCATCGTTCGCTCCGCTCGTTCCTTGCTCTGGCAGTGTGCGCCTCTCGGCGCCTCGTGTGTTCGCGCTATGCGCTCGGTGTCTCGGCGACAAGTTCCAGTACGGCCTTGCCAGCCTCGGTCATGGCCGCAGCTTCATCGTCGCTGAGGTCGAAGTCGTGGATCGCCTCGACGCCACCCGCGCCGAGCGTGACCGGCACACCGACGTATGCGTCGCTGATGCCGTACTCGCCGCCGAGCAGTGCGCAGCAAGGGAGGACGCGCTTCTCATCGAGTAGCACGGACTCCACCATCTCGCCGATCGCCGCGGCGGGCGCGACGAACGCGCTGCCGGTCTTCAGCAATCCGACTATCTCAGCGCCGCCCTTCGTCGTGCGGTCGACGACCGCTGCGACGCGGTCGGCCGCCATCAGCTTCGTGATCGGTACGCCGCCGACGCCTGCGTTGGAGACCAGCGGCACCATCGTCGCTTCGGTGTGGCCGCCGAGGACCCATGCGTTCACGTCGCGGACGGACACGCCGAGCTCCATCGCGATGAACGTGCGGTAGCGGCTGCTGTCGAGCAGACCACCCTGGCCGACCACGCGGCTGGACGGGAAGCCGCTGGCTTCGAGCGCCACGTGGCACATCGCGTCCATCGGGTTCGCGAGCATGATCAACACTGCGTCCGGGGACTGCTCAGCCGCCGCGGAGGCGACGCTGCGCACGATGTTGGCGTTGGTTCCGAGCAGGTCCTCGCGGGTCATGCCCGGCTTGCGCGGCACACCGGAGGTGATCACCACGACATCGGACCCGGCGGTGTCGGCCCAGTCATTCGTGCCGGTGACATTCCCGCTGAAGTCGACCCAGGGGGCGGACTCCGCGATGTCGAGCGACTTGCCCTGCGGCAGGCCCTCCACGATGTCGATCAACGTGACGTCGGCATATCCGCGTCCTGCGACCTGCTGGGCACTGGCTGCGCCGGTCATGCCGGCTCCTACGATGGTTACTTTCTTACGCACGGGTGCTCCTCTCGTCTCTGTGAGTTATCGAACATTTGGTGCCGCGGGAAGGGACGTTCGTCCTTCCGCGGCGGGTCTGGCGTCAGGCCATTGCCGCTTGCAGGCCCTCGTCGAGCGCGTCGAGGAACTCGTTGGTGGTCAGCCACGGTGCATCCGGGCCGATCAGCAGCGCCAGGTCCTTCGTCATGGCCCCGCCCTCGACGGTCTCCACGCAGACTCGCTCAAGCGTGTCAGCGAAGGCCGCGAGGTCGTCGTTGCCATCGAGCTTGGCGCGATGCGCCAGCCCGCGGGTCCAGGCGAAGATCGAAGCGATCGGATTCGTCGATGTCTCTTCGCCGGCCTGGTGCTGGCGGTAGTGACGGGTGACGGTGCCGTGTGCGGCCTCGGCCTCGACGGTTTGGCCGTCGGGCGTCATCAGCACGGAGGTCATCAGACCGAGCGAGCCGTAGCCCTGCGCGACCATGTCCGACTGGACATCGCCGTCGTAGTTCTTACAGGCCCAGATCACCGCGCCGCGGCCCTTCAGGACCTGTGCGACGACATCGTCGATCAGCCGGTGCTCGTACCAGATGTCGGCGGCCGCGAACTGGTCGGCGAACTCCGCATCGAAGACTTCCTGGAAGATGTCGCGGAACTGACCGTCGTACTGCTTGAGGATCGTGTTCTTCGTCGAGAGGTAGAGCGGCCACTTGCGGATCAGCGAGTAGTTCATGCAGGCGCGAGCGAACCCGCGGATCGACTCATCGACGTTGTACATGCCCATCGCGACGCCGGAGGTCTCGAAGTTCATGACCTCGTGCTCGATCGGGTCGCCGCCGTCGGCCGGCTCGAAGCTCATCTTCAGCTTGCCGGGACCGGGGACGCGGAAATCGGTGGCGCGGTACTGATCGCCGTAGGCGTGGCGGCCGATCACGATCGGCTGCTCCCAGTTCGGAATCAGGCGCGGCACGTTGTTGCAGATGATCGGCTCGCGGAAGACGGTGCCGCCGAGGATATTGCGGATCGTGCCGTTTGGCGAGCGCCACATCTCCTTCAGGCTGAACTCCTCGACACGGTCTTCGTCGGCCGTGATCGTGGCGCATTTCACGCCAACGCTGTGCTCCTGGATCGCCCGCGCGGAGTCAATCGTGATCTGGTCGTTGGTAGCATCGCGGGACTCGATGCTGAGGTCGTAATACTTGAGATCGATATCGAGGTAGGGAAGGATCAACTTCTCGCGAATGAAGCCCCACATGATGCGGGCCATCTCATCACCATCGAGTTCGACGACAGGGTTTGCTACGGGGATCTTGCTCATGCACTCCTCATCCGAGGTTCGATTCGGTGGTTAGGGCGTGTCACTGCTGGAGTCACAGGCGCTGAATCTGAGTATAGAACGATCCAGTCGTTGCCGCCTGTCGGCGGGCTGCCTATAAAGGCACGTTCCCGTGCTTTTTCGCGGGCAGGCTCTGCGCCTTGCCGCGCAGCATCTGCAGCGCTCGCGCGATACGGGTGCGTGTCTCGCTCGGGTCGATCACGTCGTCGACGTAGCCCTTCGACGCCGCGATGTACGGGTGTTCGTAACGCTGCTTGTAGTCCTCGACCAGTTCCGCGCGCACGGTCTCGGCGTCGTCGGCGTTCTGCATCTCGCGACGGCCGATGATGTTGATCGCTGCGGAGCCCTCCATGACGGCGATCGCTGCCCCTGGCCACGCGTAGTTGATGTCCGCGCCCAGGTGCTTGGAGCCCATCGCGTCGTATGCGCCGCCGTAGCCCTTGCGCGTGATGATCGTGACCTTTGGCGTCGTTGCCTCGGCGTAGGCGTACACGAGCTTCGCGCCGTGGGTGATGATGCCGCCCCATTCCTGCGAGAGACCGGGCAGGTAGCCGGGCACGTCGACGAGCGTGATGATCGGCAGGTTGAACGCGTCGCAGAAGCGCACGAAGCGCGCTGCCTTGCGCGACGAGTCGATGTCGAGCACGCCGCCGAGGTAGATCGGCTGGTTGCCGACGACGCCGACGCTCTGTCCGTCGATGCGCCCGAATCCGACCACGATGTTTTGCGCGAAGTATTCGTGGACCTCCATGAAGTCGCCGTTGTCGACGACGCGCTCGATCACGTCGCGCATGTCGTACGGCAGGGCCGCGTCTTCCGGCACGATCGAGTCGAGGTCGTTCAGTGCGCGCGACGGCGAGTCGCCGGTGTCGGCGCGCGGGGCCTCGTCCATGTTGTTCGACGGCAGGAACGAGAGCAGGTGCCGCGCGGCCTCCAGGCACTCTTCCTCGGTGTCGACGACCAGTTGCGCGACGCCGGATTTCGCGGCGTGCGACATCGCGCCGCCCAGTTCCTCGGGTGTCGTGTCCTCGCCGGTCGCCATCGCGATCACGTCGGGCCCGGTGATGAACATCTGGGAGGTGTCCTTCACCATGAATATGAAGTCGGTCATGGCCGGGGAATAGACCGCGCCACCGGCGCAGGGCCCCATGATCAGGCTGATTTGCGGAATCACGCCAGAGGCGTGGACGTTGCGCAGGAAGATGTCGCCGTAGCCTGCAAGCGAAGAGACCCCCTCCTGAATACGCGCGCCGCCGCCATCGTTGATACCGATGATCGGCGCGCCGTTCTGCACGGCAAGATCCATCACCTTCACGATCTTGCGACCCACGACCTCGCCGAGTGACCCGCCGTACACGGTGAAGTCCTGCGCGAAGAGGTAGACGGGGCGACCATCGACGGCGCCCCAGCCGGTGACGACGGCATCGCCGAAGAAGCCCTCGGCGGTCGCGCTGTACTCGTCGACGGCGAGCGAGTCGAATTCGACGAACGTTCCCGGGTCGAGCAGAACGTCGATGCGTTCGCGAGCCGTGAGCTTGCCCTGCTCATGCTGACGGTCAATGCGTACCTGACCGCCGCCAAGGGCAGAGCGCTGGCGCAGTTCTTGAAGCTGATCGGCCTGGTCGTCGGAGCTCACGAGATCGCCTCCAAAGGCTCACCTGAACGGCTATCCGCGCAGTATCGGGTGACTGGCATCAGTGCGCCAGTCCGCTAGCGGGGACGCGGGAGGGTCAGCGTGTCGCCCGGCTGGAGCGCCGCAAGCTCGTCGACGGTGATGCCGTTCGCCGCGGCAAGCAATTCGATCGTCGTGTCATGGTCGTTCGCGATCGCCCACGCCGTGTCGCCGGCCTGCACGACGTAGACGGAGGGATCGCCCGCCGCTGCGCCGCCGCTGTCCGGGGTCGCGGTCGGTTCAGCTCCGCCGTCCTCGCCGGCGTCCGGGAGCTTCAGTTCCTGCCCGACGAAAATCAGGGTCGCATCGGTCAGGTCGTTGAGCGTGAGAATTGCGTCGACGGTCGTGTTGAAGCGATCTGCGACCTCGGAGAGCGTGTCGCCAGCTTCGACGATGTAGGTCGCGGGTTGCAGCGGCGCGTTTGGCGCGGCTGCAGCGACGATCGTCGGCTGGGGGTCGACCGGGAACGGGGTGGCCGTGGCGATCGATGCGGGCGTCTCGGCGGTCGGTTCGGGGGTAGCGTCGTCATCGCCGCCGCAAGCAGCGAGGATCAACGCGCCGGTCGCAGCGATTGTCAGCAGATGCGTACGCATGGAGTGATCGCAAACCGGGGGAGACGCGGCAAGCGTACCGCGCACCACGGCACAAGACAACAGATCGCGGGACCGCTCGTGGCTAGTTGAGGAGCAGACCCTCAAGCACCGCTGCCGTGATCTCCAGCATCGTGCCGAGATCGGCAAGCGAGACGTTGTCAATGTCGTCGCCTGCCTGGTGGATTAGCGGATCGTCGCCGCTGTGCACCGTGATCGCCGGGACTCCCTCGGCGGCGAAGACCGCGTGGTCCGACGAGGCGCTCGGAGGGAAGCTGCCGGGCAAGACGATGTGTCCGAGCGTCAGCGCGGCGGCGGAGGCGCGGACCGCGAGCGCGCGGCCCGCGGCATCGCGATCGGCGATGAACTCGGCCCTCGTCAGCTTGCCGACCATGTCGAGGTTCAGCATGAATCGGGCATCGCCGACATCGTGCTGCTCGACGAAGGCCTGCGAGCCGACGAGCCCGATCTCTTCGGAGCCGAACGCGACGTAGCAGAGGCCGTCAGCGTGGTGCGTGCGCGCGACCTCGATCATCGCTGCCGTGCCCGACGCGTTGTCGTTCGCACCCGGCCCCTCGACAACCGAGTCGTAGTGCGCGCCAACGTACGCGTTGCAATGCTCCGTGGGCCGCGCGACGACGTTCTGCGACGGGCGCTCTCCGACCTCCTGCTGCGACGTCACCGTAACCGTCCCGCCATCACCCCCAAACAGATCGAGCGCGGTGCCGTCTGCCTGATCGATCCCGACGACCGGGATCGTGATCCCGGCGGTCTCGGATAGCGCGCCTGCGAGGAGGCCGGGGACGTTGTTGATCACGATCAGAGCGACGGCACCCGCCTGCTGCGCGTTGAGCGCCTTCGTGTCGAATCGCAGGATGCCGCGGTCCACGACAACGATCGCGTCCGCCACATCGAGCCGATCGAGGTCGGTGACGCCGCCGAGAGCGGCGCGAACCAGGGGGCCGCTGACCGACGCGTTCGGTGACAGCCGCAGGCCACGCGCCGACTCCAGCAGCGAGCCGTCAGCCAGTGCGAGCGAGGAGCGATCCTCCGCGAATGGGGCATCGAAGCTCTCGATCGTGACGTCGTAACCCGCTGCCTCCAGTTGGGTGGCGATGTACTCGGCGGCGCTGCGCTCCTCGTCGCTGGTCGAGGTGCGGCTGCCGATCTCCTCGACGAGGACGCGCACGTCATCGAACGCGCGCTCGGCGTCGGTTGCCGCGAATGCGGACGGCTCGGGCCGCGCGATAGTCGCTGCTGCGGCAGCGGTCGGGGCGATCGACGTCGGCTCGGTCGCGACGCCGGATGCGGTGCCCTCGTTACCCGCACACGCGGCGAGCGTCAGCGCGAGGGCAGCGAGGATGGCGAGGGCGGATCGTCGACCGCGTGATCGTCGATGGACCGTACCCCGTCGGGTCGTCTCAGCGTGCATGAAGTGAACGGTCGGCGGTTAGCGGCGGGAGCGGCGGTTTGCGAACCAGCGACGCAGCCGAACCCACGGCGGTGTCGTTGCCCCGTAGTTGATTTCCTGGCCTCGCCAGTAGGTGCTGCCGCTGGGACCGCTCTTCGTGCTGAAGACGGTGGCGGCGAAGGCTGAGACGAACAGAATCACGCCTGCCAGCAGCATCCACGTTCGTGCCGGACCGAGGAACCGACCAAGCAAGAACGAACCGAGAATCAATACGAATGAGGCGATCATCACCTGACTGATCGAGATCCGCGAGATCTTGCGCACGAGCGCGCGCTGCTGATCGGCGACCGCGCCAGCCAGGCGGCGGAGCAGACGCTTTCGATTGCGGGCGCGGCGGCTCTCGGGATCGGGGAACTGCTCGATCTTGTCGAGGATTTCGTTGATCTCTTGCTCAAGCCGGTCGTCTGGCATCAGCCTGCTCTTCCGGTTCCGGGTGGGTGCCGATCTCGCCGAAGTCTGGTCACCATTGTAGCAAGTAGGAGGCCGCACGGTTCAGCTTCGACTGGAAGGGTCACCCCAGCCGCCGCCACCGGGTGTCTCCACGCGCAGACGGTCGCCGATATCGACCTCGACCTGCGCCCGCGCACCAAGATCCTCGACCGTGCCGTCCGCGCGGAACAGTGTGTTGCGGCCGGGCGTGGCGTTACCGCCGCCGGCCAACCCCCACGGGGCGAAGCGACGGCGTTCGCTGACCAGCGTAACGGTGGCGCGATCGTGGAAGACGTACTCGCGGATCAGGCCATCGCCGCCTGGATGCTGGCCATCGCCACCGCTGTCCGGGCGAACCTCGTAGCGGTCGACGGTGAACGGGTAGGCGAGGGGGAGCGCCTCGACGGGCGTGTTCATCGTGTTCGTCATGTGCGTATGCACGGCCGATCGGCCGTCGCGCTGCGGCCCGCCGCCCGCACCGCCGGCGATCGTCTCGTAGTACGCGTACGGCCGCTCGCGGGCGCTGTCGTAGCCGCCGATCGTGATGTTGTTCATCGTGCCCGACGACGCCGCGGGGATGCGGTCCGGCACCGCCTGCGCGAGCGCGCCGAGCGCGACGTCGGTGATGCGCTGCGAGGTTTCGACGTTGCCGGCGGAGACCGCGCGCGGCGGGCCGGCGGCGACGACGGATCGCTCCGGCAGCGTGAAGCGGATCGGCCGGTAGCAGCCCTCGTTCGCGGGCGCGTCGATGCCGGCGAGGCAACGGATCGAGTAGTAGCAGGCGGACTGCGTCACGGCCGCGACCGCGTTGAGCGAGGCCTCCTCCGTCTCGGCGTCGGTGCCGCTGAAGTCGAAGTGCGCGGCGTCACCCTCGATGTTCAGCGCGAGGCGGATCGTCAGGCCGTCGTCGCCGACCTCAAGCCGGTCTTCGAATTCGTAGCGGCCGTCTGGCAGCTCCGCGATCACGGCGCGGACGACACGCTCACCGTGGGCTAGCAGCGCGACGGTGCGTTCCGCGAGTGTTTCGATGCCGAGGCGCTGCGAGAGCGCGGTCAGCCGTCGATCGCCAAGCGCGACGCTGGCGAGTTGCGCGCGCAGGTCTCCCTCGCGCTCGATCGGTGCGCGGCTGTTGCGGACGATCAATGCCGTTGCGGCGGCCTCCGGTTCACCCGCGCGGATCAGGCGGATCGGCGGGATCACCAGCCCCTCCTGCAGCAGCTCACGTGCGACTGGCATCGAGCCGGGGGCCATACCGCCGATGTCGGCGTGGTGGGCGCGCGACGCGACGTACCCGATCGGCTCTGGCTGTCCCGCGAAGACCGGGGCCACCGTCGTAATGTCCGGCAGGTGTGTTCCTCCGAGGAACGGGTCGTTGAGTGCCAGCACATCGCCGGGCTCGAACGGCGCGAGATCCATCACCGCGCGCACGGCGGTGGGCATCGCGCCGAGGTGCACCGGCATGTGCGCCGCCTGCGCGATCATCTGGCCTTCGGCGTCGAAGACCGCGCACGAGTAGTCGCGGCGCTCCTTAATGTTCGGCGAGTAGGCGGTGCGGCCGAGCGCCTCGCCCATCTCCTCGGCGATCGATGTCAGCGCGGCCTCCGTGATCGCGAGATCGGAGGCGCTGACGTTGGCGCGTCCGCTGGTCACGATCGCTCCAGCAGCAGGTTGAGGCGCTGATCGACGGAGGTATGCCATCCCGGCGGGATCAGCGTCGTGGAGTCGAGCTGCGTCACGACGGCGGGCCCGTCGATCCGATCGCCAGGCACGAGGCCGGCACGATCGACGAACTGCGTCGCCAGTTGCTCGCCGCTGAACCAGACGTCGGCGGTCGTGGTCTCGGTGGCGTCGACAGCCGGTTCCGGCACGGGGTCGATGTCTGCGCCGGGCACGCGCGCGGTGACGCGCACGTTCACGACCTCAACGGCAACTTCGGCGTCGTGGTGCGCGAAGCGGGCCTCGTGCAATTCGTCGAAGGTTGCGCGCGGTGCATCGACGTCGAGCGTAGCGGCGAGTTCGCCGTCGGGGCTGCCTTCGAGCCCGACGGTCAGTTCGTACGACTGTCCGAGGTAACGAAGATCCAGCTCGTAGTCGAGCCGTGGTTCGCTCATCTCGAGGCGCGCTCGGGCCTCTTCGCCGGCCGCGATCAGCGACTCACGGAGCGCCGGGGCGCTCTCCGGCGTCAGCGGCAGCAACACGGAGCGAACGCGGGTCGCCGTCAGGTCACTGCGCACCGCGCCGAGCGCGGCCAGCACGCCAGGCATCGGCGGCACGAGCACGCGCGGCATCTCCAGCGCGTCCGCGAGCGCGCAGGCGTGGAGCGGTCCGGCACCTCCGAAGGCGACGAGCGTGAACTCGCGAGGGTCGTAGCCGCGCTGCACCGAGACGACGCGCAGCGCACGCTCCATGTTGGCCGTCGCGACATCGACGACCGCCTGTGCTGCCGCCTGCGGGTCGCCGCCGAAGGCGTGGACGACGCCGGAAGCCGCGCGTCGCGAGCGGCGGACATCGAGCGTCATCGCCCCGCCGAGCAACCCGCCGCCAAGCCGCCCGAGCACTGCCTGTGCGTCGGTGACAGTGAAGTCTTGCCCGACCCCGTAGCAGGCGGGTCCCGGGTCGGCGCCTGCCGACTGCGGACCGACGCGCAGCGCACCACCGGCGTCGATCCGGGCGATCGAGCCGCCGCCGGCGCCGACGGTGTGGACATCGACGACCGGTGTGCGCGCTCGCAGGTGGTCGATCACGACATCGCCGCGCATCGGTAGCGCGCCGTCGCAAAGCGCGACGTCGGCGGAGGTGCCGCCCATGTCGAACGTGAGGATGCGGTCGATCCCGGCGCGCTGTGCGAGCGTGAGCGCGCCACCGACGCCGGCCGCGGGACCGGAGAGCAACGTGGCGACCGGCAGCTGACTGGCCTGCTCGGCGCTCGCCGCGCCGCCGTCGGACTGCAGCACGCGGAGCGGACCGCTGCCTCGGTCCGCCAGCCCGGCGGCGAGCCGTGCGAGGTAGCGAGACATCACGGGACCGACATACGCGTTCAGCACCGTCGTGGCCGTTCGTTCGACCTCGCGGTACTCGGGCGATACTTGCGAGGAGAGCGAGAGGTACAGGGCGGAACCACCGTCGTCACGATCGCCAGCAGCCACGGCAGCGGTGAACAGTTCTTCGAAGTCCGGGTTCGTGTAGGCGTAGAGCAGCGAGACGGCGAGCGCCTCGGCACCGCCCTCGCGCGCCTGCCGAACGAGGTCGGCGATCTCGTTCGCGTTGGGCGGCTGATCGACGCTGCCGTCGGGTCGCAGCTTCGCGCTCAGTTCGAGTTGGAGATCGGGCGGGATCAGCGGCTCGGGCGTCTCCGGCTGCAGGTCGTAGATGTCGGGTCGGTTCTGCCGGCCGATCACGAGTACGTCCCGCATGCCCTCGGTCGCGACGAGCGCGGTGCGCGCGCCTCGGCGCTGCAGCACGGTATTGGTCGCCACCGTGCTGCCGTGCATTACGAGGTCCGGTGCGCCACCGAGCGACTCGATACCGTCAAGCACCGCGCGCGACGGATCGTCCGGCGTCGAGAGGGCCTTGTGTACCTCGAACTGACCGTCGCGTGAGACGAGGAAGTCGGTGAACGTACCGCCGACGTCGACGCCGAGCAGCGTCGTCACGCGCCGTTGCCCGTCTCACGGAGGAAGCCGTGCATTGCGGCCGCGATCTGTTCCGGCTGTTCGAGGTGCAGCAGATGGCTCAAGTTCGGGAACTCATGGAACCGGCCGTTCGGCAGGGTGCGCATCATCTCATCGGCTGCATCGCGGCTGTGCACCATAGACGCGCCACCGCGCAGCACCAGCGTTGGACACTCGATCCCTGTCAGCAGTTCGCGGTTGTCCCACGGCGCGAACTGCGCCAGCGTCTGGCGGTCGTAGCCCTCGATGTAGCCGCCGCCGCGCGGCAGGAAGTTGGCGGCCATGATGCGCTCGACGGCGTCATCCTGCGCGTCCGGCCGTAGCCGAGTGACGCGAGCCCACGCTTCATCGGACGAGTCAAAGCTGAGGCCATCGCGGGCACCGGCTCGGTGCAGGTTCTCGCCCTGCGAATCTGGCGGGCGGGCGTCGATGTCGACGAAGATCGCGGCGCTGACGCGATCCGGCCGCGCTGCCGTGTAGCGCATCGCGATCAGGCTACCCATCGAGTGCCCCGCGAGCGCGACCGACGGCACATCGAGCACGTCGATCAGCCGATCGACGTCGTTGAGATAATCGTCAGGGGAGTACGCGCCGTTCCACTCGGACTCGCCGTGACCTCGCAGATCGAGCGCGGCGACACGGTACTCGGGCAGCTTTGGTGCGACGTCGTCCCACGCCCTCGCGTGCTGCGTGGAGCCGTGGAGCAGCACCAGTGTTGGGAGGTCGCCTTGTCCGGAGAGCGAGTAGTGCAGGCGCGGAACACCCTCGATGAAATGGTGCTGCATCCGCGAGGGCTGTGCGTCCGGCATGGCGCGCATCCTATCAGCGCGGCCGCTACCTTGACCCACCGGGGGCGCGTGGCTAGCGTGGATCGTCGATGTTCCGCACAGCAGACGTATCTGGATGGCAACGATGGTCACGCAAGTAGACACGTATCAGGTCGAGACCCGCACGGTGATCGGGAAGCGCGTCGCGGGGCTACGCCGTGACGGCATTCTTCCCGCCAACGTCTTCGGTCGCGGCCTCGAGTCGCTCGCGATTCAACTCCCCGAACGCAAGGCACACGAGATGCTTGTCGCGCACGGCCGGAACAACCTGATCGAGATTCAAGTTGCGGGCGAGAGCGAGCCGCGGCCCGTCGTTGTCCGTGACCTCAAGCAGCACCCGGTACACGGCGCGCTGCTGCACATCGACTTCTATCAGGTCGACCTCACGCGCACCCTTCGCGCGATGGTGCCGGTGACGCTGATCGGCACTGCGCCCGCTGTGAACATGTATGGCGGAATTCTGCTGCTGGAGACCGACGCGATCGATGTCGAGGCGCTCCCGGCAGCGATGCCCGATCACTTTGAAATCTCGGTCGACGGCCTCGAGGAAATCGATGATTCGGTCTCAGTTGACGCGATCGTCATGCCCGAAGGAGTGACCCTCCACACCGACGAGGCGGTTACAGTCGCTCGCGTCTCCCGCCCGCGTCTCGTGGTCGAGGAAGAAGAAGTGCTCGAGGGCGAAGAGGAACTGCTCGAGGGCGAAGAGGCTGCCGAGGGCGAAGAGGCTGCCGAGGGCGAAGAGGCTGCCGAGGAGTAGCGTCTCTCCGGCCGCTCGTTCAGCGGTGCTCATTCAGTCGTACGCTCGGTCGCGAACCGGTGCCTAGTCTCTCAGCGTCTCTCAGCCGAGGCGTGACCCGATCAGGTCGTGATCGCCGTTTAGATACTGCTCGATGTCGACCGTGCGCCGTCCCGGTCGCTGCACACTGAGCAGCGCCAGCGCGCCTTCGCCGCAGACGACGACCGCCATCGCGTTTCGACCGGGCAGCAGATCCGACAGCGGTTCGCCGTCACCCTCGACAACCGAGCCGGGGGCTTCCGCGAACGTTCCGTCCAGCGGCCACGCCTCGTGCACCGTCAGCGGCTGACCACCGGCACGCGTCGTTGCGGCGGGCCACGGCTGGAATGCACGGATGCGCTGCCAGATCGCGGTCGCGGGCTGCGACCAATCGATGACGCCGTCGGGCCGAGCGAGCCGCGGCGCGTGCGTTGCGAGCGACTGATCTTGCTCCTCAACGGAGAGATCGCCCGCGACCCACGCGGGCAACGTCTCGACGAGCAGCCGCGCACCGAGGCTGGCGACGCGATCGGTGACGGTCTCGGTCGTGTCGAGCGGATCGATCGGCGTTCGCACCTGCGCGACGACCGGCCCGGCATCGATCTCATGCACGACCCGCATGATCGTCGCGCCGGTCTCAGCGTCGCCAGCCAGGATCGCGGCGGCGACGGGCGACGCGCCGCGATGTCTCGGCAGCAGCGACGCGTGCACGTTCAGCACGTCGTGGGGGAAGGATTCCAGCAGGTGACCCGGCAGAATGTGGCCGGAAGCCGCCACGACCCCGACGTCAGCTTCGAAGCTGCTGAGCTGCTCGGTCTGCTCTCGTCGTAGCCGCTCCGGCTGAATGACGTCGATGCCTGCCGCCTCGGCCAGTTCCTTCACGGGCGTCGCGGTGCGTGCCGCGGACCGTCCGCGCCGCCGGTCGGGCTGGGTGACGACCGCGACGACATCGATGTCGGGAGCGTCGATCAAACCTCGCAGCGAGGGGAGGGCGTAGTCGGGGGAGCCGAAGAAGATGACGCGCATCATGCCAATCGTAGCAGCGAGGCGGCGGCCGCTACTCGCCGTCCTCGTGCCAGAGGTGGACGGAGCGGAACCGATCCGAGCGGTCGAAGAGGACGCCATCGCTCAGGCCACGCAGTGATCGCGGATGTGCGTAGAGTCGCTGCGGGCAGTGCAGCACGATGCTGGGTGCCATCTCGGCGAAGCGCTCCGTGAAGGCGGCATAGAGCTGACGGCGCTCCGCCTCGTCGAGCGTCGTGCGGCCAGCCTCCAGCAACGCGTCCGCGAGCGGGTCGTGGTATCCGGCGACGTTGCTGCCGGGAGCGAGAATCTGCGAGGTGTGCCACGCGCCGTACGGGTCGGGGTCGGCCCCGGTCTCCCAGCCGAAGATCGCCATCTCATAGTCGCGCGGCACGAGCCGTCGCGTGACCAGTTCCGAGGAGGGGACCGCCTCGACGTCGACGATGATGCCGAGCGCCGTCAGTCGGCGGGCGATCTCGGCGGCCAGCGCCTCGCGCAGCGGTTCGGTGTTCGTGACCAGCTCAAGCGTGAGCGCGAACCCGTTTCGTGATCGCTGGCCGGTCGGACCTTCGAGCCATCCGGCGACGTCCAGCAGTCCCGGCGCGGTGCTCGGATCGGGCCACTCGCCCGGCGCGTATGCCCATGAGCCGGGCAGGATCGGCCCGCTGCCGGGCGCGCCAGCGACGTCGGCCGCGCCGCCAGGAAGCGCGGCGAGCAGCGTCGGCACGTCGATCGCCGCCGCGATCGCTTGCCGCAGCGCGACGCTCGCCAGCGACTCTCGCTGGGTGTTGAGGTACAGCACCGTGTAGCCGCCCTCATCGAGTGCGGTCGTGGCGATCGAGGGTTGGACGGCGACCGCCCGCTGCTCGGCCGTCGCGGCGGCGTCAGTGGCGTCGTTGGCTGTCGCGGTTTCGCCACCGCTGAGCAGCGCGCCATGCAGTTCGCCGCTCGCAATCGCGGCGGTCAGCGCCGATCGATCACGGAAGAAGCGGAACTCGAACTCGCGGAGGCCGGGCAGTCCCTCGTGGTACGTGGTGTGCCGCTCAAGCAACGCGCGCCGCGTCGTCAGTTCGACCACGCGGAACGGCCCGGTACCGATCGGTGCTCGGTTGAATGGCGCGTCGAAGATCGCGGCGGCGTCGAGCCCGGCGAGCTGGTGCTCCGGCACGATGCCGAGTGCCGCGCGGGTGAGGAACGACGCGGAGATCTCCGGCAGCACCATCTCCACCGTCAGCGCATCGACGACCGTGACATCGACGCCTGCCCACGCCGCAGCCAGCGAGGGGTCGCCGCGAAACGCCGACGCCTGTACGAGCGCGATGGTGAAAGCGACGTCCAACGCGTCGAATCGTTGCCCGTCGTGCCAGAAGACGTCGGCGCGGAGCTGGAAGCGGTAGCTGAGCCCGTCCGCAGTGATGTCCCATCGCTCGGCGAGGTTCGGCTGCGGCATGCCGCGTCCGTCGATGCGGGTGAGTCCGTCGAAGACCAGCGCGGCAATGTCGGCATCGGTCTCGTTCAGCCCGGCGAGCAGTGGGTTGATGCGTTCTGGCTGCCCGACAACACCCTCGACGTATCGCTCGATACGCGACGGCGTCGTCGAGTCGGCGAACGCGGACCAGCCGAGCACGAGCGCGGCGAATCCGACGGTTAGCAGACTGAGGTAGATCAGGCGGTCACGTAGCAGGGAAGCCATCCCGCGTGCGCCGCGCCCTAGGAAGCGGCGACACTCCAGGCGGAGACGGAGAGGAAGACGACAACCATCAGGATGGTGAGGCGGTGCAGGGAACGCTGCAGCCCTCGCTTGGTGCGGAAGGCGGCGTCCTGCCCACCGAGCGCCGCGCCGAAGCCGGTGCCGCGCACCTGTAGCAGCACGAGCACGATCAAGATCGATGAGATCAGAATCTGCGCGAGGTTGAGAAAGTCTTTCAATTCCATGTGATTCGAGGCTAACGCTGGTCGACGTGCACAGCAAGCACCGACGCTCCGCCCGCTCCTTAGCTCGTTGCGGCGGCGTCCGTGGCGATCGACGGGTCAACGAGATCGCGTTCGCGGAAGGCGCGCATCACCGCATCCGCCAGCAGGTCGGAGTCGTGGCGGTATCGATTGTCGGAATCGACGACGTCGGCGAGCAGGAGCCTCGCGGAACCGTATTCCGTGTCCCCCGGTGCCGCAACGGCCTCCGCGAGCAGATCGTCGGGGAGCGGCTCGGCGGGCAGGTTGCTGTTGGCGAGAACGACATCGGCGAACTGCTGGCCGCGCAGATGATCCGAGATCGCCTGGTAGTGCGCGGGCGCGTCGAAACCGTCGGTCTCGCCGCGCTGCGTGGCGACGTTGGTGACGAAGATCTTGTGTGCGCGCGAGATCAGCAGCGCGTCACCGATCTCACCGACGAGCAGGTTCGGCAGGATCGACGTGTAGAGGCTGCCGGGGCCGATCACGATCAGGTCCGCCTCAATCAGCGAGCGCACAACCTCGGGGTTTGCTCGCACGTTCGATGGTTCGACGTGCAGTCGCTCGACCGCTGATCCGTCCTTCGGGATCGTCGACTCGCCTTCGACGATCGTCCCGTCGGCCATCTCCGCCACGAGCTTCACGTCGGCGAGCGTCGAGGGCAGGATCGCGCCGCGGACGGCCAGCACCCGCGAGGTCTCGCGGATCGCCTCTTCCATGCTGCCGGTGACGCCGGCCATCGCGACGATGAAGAGGTTGCCGAAGGAGTGCCCGTCGATGGCGTTGCCACCCTCATCGAAGCGGTACTGGAAGAGCCGGTTGACCAGTGGTTCGGCGTCGGAGAGCGCCGCGATGCAGTTGCGGATGTCGCCGGGCGGAATCACGTCCATCTCGCGGCGCAGGCGTCCGCTCGACCCGCCATCGTCGGCGACGGTGACGACGGCAGTGAGATTCGTCGTGTGGGTCTTCAGGCCTCGCAGCAGGTTGGAGAGGCCCGTACCGCCGCCGATCGCCACGACCTTCGGGCCGGCCTGTTGGGCGCGCGCCGAGTAGATGAGGTTGACTAGCGGCTCCTCGTGCCGGCCTTCCGGCAGCAGCGCGGAGATCAGAGATCGGTTGAGGCGCCAGAAGGCGATGATCGTGAGGCCCGACGCGACCGCGAGGAAGAGCGCGCCTCGGCCCCAGCGCGGGATGAACTGGAGC
The DNA here is from genome assembly GCA_036013055.1 of Dehalococcoidia bacterium. Lineage (GTDB taxonomy): Bacteria > Chloroflexota > Dehalococcoidia > UBA2979 > UBA2979 > SHYR01. The sequence continues at coordinate 351,304 of DASCQM010000006.1, forward strand.
GTCGCCCAGTAGACCCACTCGGGGAAGACATACGAGACATAAATCTCGCGGAGCAGGTACGAGAAGCCGAGTCCCATGATCGCGACGCTCGCGAGCATGAGCAGGAGCCAGCGTTTGACGCCAAGCCCGACATAGAGCCACTTGAAGAGGTTCTGGAGATTCACCGAAACTTGTCCCTCAGGCAGGACCCTCCACCTCCAGTAGACGCGGTTCTTCCGGCTCTGGTCAACGTTCGACGGCCACGAATGGCGCTAGCCGCCGTCCAGATGCTTGCGCAGCACATCGGCGGCCGTGTTGGGGTCGGAACGTCCACGCGTCTCGCGCATCACCTGACCGACGAGGAACTTGATCGCGCTGTCCTTGCCGCCGCGGTAGTCCTCGACGGCCTTCGGATTGGCCTCGATCACGCTGGTCGCGATGCCGTCGAGTTCGCCCGCGTCATCGACGCGTCCGAGGCCGCGAGCCTCAACGATCGCCTTCGGCATCTCCCCGCTCTCGCTCGCCGCGTGCAGCACCTCCTTGGCGGTCGGTCCCGTGATCGCGCCGCCCTCGACGAGCTCGACGAGTTCAGCGATGTGCGCTGGCGTCAGCTTGAGGTCTTCGAGTGACGCGTCCGGACCTCGCTGGTTGAGCAAGGCGGCGACGTCACCGATCAGCCAGCGGGCGATCGCGGTGGCGTGCTCGGTCGTCGAGAGTGCTGCGGCCTCCTCGAACGCCGCGGCGTGCTCGGGCGTCTCGGTCAGCATTCGCGCGTCGTCGGGGGCGAGCTGGTACTCCTGCTCGAATCGCGTGCGCTTCGCCTCCGGGAGCTCCGGCAACTGCGCGCGCAGCTCATCGACGACGCTTGCCTCCGTCAGCAGCGGCGGCAGGTCCGGTTCCGGGAAGTAGCGGTAGTCGTGCGCCTCCTCCTTCGAGCGCTGGGAGACGGTCTCACCAGTCGCATCGACGTAGCCGCGGGTCTCCTGGTCGATCGCGCCCCCGGCATCGAGGATCTCGGTCTGCCGCACGACCTCCGTGTCCAGCGCGCGCTGGATCGCGCGGAAGGAGTTCATATTCTTGACCTCGACCTTGGCGCCCAGTTCCTCGCTGCCACGTGGGCGCAGGGAGATGTTGGCATCGGAGCGGAATGAGCCCTTCTCCATGTCGGCGTCGGAGACCCGGATGTAACGGAGGATCTGACGCAGGTTGCGCAGGTAGGTGAGTGCCTCCGCGCTCGAGTGCATGTCGGGCGTCGTCACGACCTCCATCAGCGGCGCGCCGGCGCGGTTCGCGTCCAGCAGCGAGTAGCTGTCGCCGCCGCCATCGCGATGCATCAGCCGTGCGGTGTCCTCTTCGAGGTGGATGCGCTCCAGGTGCACGAAGCTTGCGACGCCATCGACCTCGATATCCACGCCGCCGTTGAGGCAGAGCGGCTGGTCGTACTGCGAGATCTGGTAGCCCTTGAGCAGGTCGGGGTAGGGGTAGTTCTTGCGGTCGAACTTCGATCGCTCCGGGATGTCGCAGCCGAGCGCGAGTCCGGAGAGGATCGTGAACGCCACGGCCTGCTCGTTGATCACCGGAAGCATCCCGGGCATGCCGAGACAGACGGGGCAGGTATGCGTGTTCGGGGCGGTGTCGAAGTAGTCGCGCTCGCAGCGGCAAAACATCTTTGACCGCGTCTTGAGCTGGACGTGGGTCTCGATGCCGATCACGACCTCGTAGTCGGTCTTTGTCGTCACTGGTCCTCCCACGGTCCCGCGGAGAGCGTCCGCGCGTCCTCGATTGTAGCGTGCGACGTCGCTGCGCGAATCAGGGCGAGCACTGGAGATCCGCGAATCGGCTAGCCGGTGGGGACGGGGAACTTCTGGCGGAAGCCAAACGCGTACTCGCCCGGCCCGTGCTCGTCGAGGTGCTCGAGTCGATTGATGCCGTCCTCGACCGTCGGCACGCTGCCGGCGGGGACCCACCAGAGCGCGATGTAGGCCGAGCCGTACGGCTCGAACCACTCCTTGCGCCGGCGCATCACGCTCATGTGCTCGGAGCGGTAGGCGTAACCGTAGAGCGCTTCGTTCGACTCCCAGACGGAGAGATTGACGAGCAGTTGCGGGTCATCGCTGATGCGAATGCCGGTTGCGTCCCCATCCTCTGTCTGCAACCGCCAGACGAAGCCGGGGCTCTCGTCGGCGAGCGCGTTCAACTCCGCCAGCCGCGACGTAAAGTCGTCGAGCGACGGGTCATCGAGTGGCGTTGTCGCGCGTGCAAGGTTGATCTGCGCGAGGTGACAGTCAGCCATGCCCGCATCGTACGGCCGGCGTCGCTACCATGCTTGCGGAGAGAACTGCCGGGGAGCCGCGATGACGTCTGACCTGCCGCGCGCGATCAAGGTCGCCTCGACGAAGTACGACGGCTCGCCGCACTACGAGTTCGACGCGACCCTCGTCGCGCGCGAGGGTTCGATGCTGCGGCTGTATGTCGAGCAGGGCACAGCCCTCATCGGCTATCGCGGCGAGTTCGAGGTGCGCACGCCGTTCGCCGCGCTGTTCTGGACTGACCGGCCGTACAACGTCTATCACAACCAGTCGCCGCTTGGCCGTCGTCGCATCATGAGCTACGCGAACGTCGGCACGCCGGCCACGATCGACGGCGATGTGCTGCGCTGGGTGGATCTCGACCTCGACGTGTTCACCAGCGAAGGCGGCGGGATCACGCTCGACGATGTCGACGAGTTCGAAGAGCATCAGGTGAAGTTCGCGTATCCCGACGAGTTGATCGCGACCGCGCTCGCCACCAGTGAGCAATTGCTGGCGCTGGCGAAGAGCGGGGCCTTCCCGTTCGACCGGGAGGCGCACATTGACCTCGGCGCGCCGCCAGCACGCTGATCGCGGATCGAGGTTTCGCGGAAGAACGAAGGACGCCAGCGGCGCCCTTCACGTCATCTCAGCGGGTAGAGAAAGTTAGGCCTTCTCGGCCTCGAGATACTTCTTCGGAGTTCCGATGAACTTGTTGCGGCAGCCCATGTCGTCAAACGCCAGCCACTCGCCGTCGTGGTTCCACTTCATCTCGTTGTCTTCGGTGATCGGCTTCCCGCACACCATGCAGACTTGATCGGCCATCGAATCCCCCTCGGTCTCATCGTTACGTCTCTGATGACGGGACAATACTACGTACGTTCATCACCTGTGAAGCGACCATCGATGCCATAAACTGCGCTCATGACTTCACCGAAGCGCCGTCAGCCACCACCGGGAGTGCAGAGCGACCTCTTCGACGACCGCGAGGGGCAGTGGGAGCGCGCGGCGGGAACGGCACCATTGGCGGCGCGCATGCGCCCGCGCGATCTAGATCAATTCGTCGGCCAGGAGCACGTGATCGGGCCTGGCAAACCGCTGCGTTTGATGGTCGAACGGGACGAGGTTCCGTCGATCCTGCTGTGGGGGCCGCCGGGAACCGGCAAGACTACGCTCGCCTCGATCGTTGCGCGTCGCACGGAGCGGCACTTCGAGAAGCTCTCCGCTGTCTCGTCGGGCGTTGCTGACCTGCGACGCGCCGTGGCCGACGCGCAGGAACGCCAGCGCATCTCCGGTCGCAGCACGCTGCTGTTCATCGACGAGATCCACCGCTTCAACCGCAGTCAGCAGGACGCCGTGCTGCCGTACGTCGAGGACGGCACCGTCACGCTCTTTGGGGCGACGACGGAGAACCCGTCCTTCTACGTCGTCGCGCCGCTGCTTTCGCGGGCGCGTGTCTTCAAGCTTGAGCTGCTGACGTCGGAACACATCGTGGAGATCCTGCGGCAGGCGCTGGCCGACACCGACCGGGGGCTCGGCGCACGCACGATCGAGGTCGACGATGAGACGCTGAAGACGATCGCCGTGCTCGCCGGCGGCGACGCGCGTACGTCGCTGAACATCCTCGAATTGGCGATCGCCTCCGCCCCGGCCGGCGACGGCGACGCGGTCACCGTCAGCCGCGAGGTCGTCGAGCAGTCAGCGCAGCATCCCACGCTGCTCTACGACCGCCAGGCAGACGCGCACTACGACACGATCTCCGCGTTCATCAAGACGGTGCGCGACTCCGACCCGGACGGAGCGCTCTACTGGCTCGCCCGCATGCTGGAAGCCGGCGAGGATCCGCTCTTCGTCGCCCGTCGGCTGGTGATCCTCTCCGCGGAGGACATCGGACTGGCCGACCCGCAGGCGCTGCCGATCGCCGTCGCCTGCCAGCAGGCGGTGCACTTCCTCGGGATGCCGGAGGCGCGCCTGCCCCTTGCCGAGGTCACGGTCTACCTGGCACGTGCGCCGAAATCGAACTCCGCTTATGCCGCGTACGGGCGCGCGGTCGCGGACGTCGAACGCACGCGTAACGACGCCGTGCCGCTTCACCTGCGCAACGCGGCGACCGGCCTGATGCGCCAGATGGGTTACGGCGAGGGGTACGAGTACGCGCACGACCGCGAGGACAACACGCCGCCGGAGCAGACGCATCGCCCGCCCTCGGCTGAGGGAAATACGTACTATCGGCCGGGCACCGTCGGCGACGAGGCGCGCGAGCGCTAGCCTCGGTTCGCCGTTGCGCTGAACTCTGCGATCAGCGGGCGCTTACTCGGCGCGACGCGGTGCGAACGACGACTCGCGCTGCTCGATCTGATCGATGTGCATGCGGTAGTGGCGGTAGACGCCGCGCAGCATCTGCAACACGGTCAGGTCACCCCAGCCGGTGTTCAATCCCTTGCGCTGGAACGCCGAATTCGGGATCGAGTCGATCAACGCCAGCGTCTGCTGGTGTCGCTCGTCGAGTGCCACGCGTAGTTCCTCGCGCGTCCGCAACTCGGCGGGAGGCGGGAAGGGATTGCTGCTCTCGACGCTGCGGTACTTCGACCACAGCTCGGTGAGATCCGGTTCATCCTCCTGCGCAGAGAGCACGGCCATGCCGGTCCAGATCTCCTCGCCGAGGATCTGGTGCTCGATCTGCTGGATCCCGGACCACTCGTCCGGCTCCGGCGGCTTCCCGAGTTCGTCCTGGGAGCGCCGGTCGACAACCTCGATCAGTTCGATGTGGTGTGACTTCAGCTTCTCGATCAGGTCCTGTCGTTCAGAGCTGCCGTCTGATTCGCTCGTCATCTGAGCCTCCTTGCGCTGTGCCAGCCCCGCTGGCCGCCGTATCGTAGCGCTTCTCGACCGCCCCGTGTGCCGCTCCGGCGGCGGCGCTCCAACTACCCCTATACTCCCGCCGAGGTGCGCGATGGTTGCGCCACCAGCGAGCGAACCGGCTGCCGACGGGGCTGAGGCCCCCTCGATCGCCACGCCCGCATCGCTGCCGCTCCCGCGGTCGCTCTTCGGTTACCCGATCTACTACGGCTGGTACATCGTCGCGATCGCCTTCGTCGCCTCGATGATGTCGTCCGGGGTGCAGGCCTACACGCTCGGCGTCTTCCTCAAACCGATGACCGAGGATCTGGGCTGGACGCGCACCGACATCTCGGTCGGGCAGACGGTCTCGACGGTCGTCACCGGGCTGCTCGCGATCGTCGTCGGTCCGGTGATCGACCGTCGCGGCGGTCGCGGGCTGATGGTCGTCGGCGCACTGATCGGCGGTGCCGGCTTCATCGCACTCGGCGCGGTGCAGGACCTCTGGCAGTACTACGCGATCCGCGGCGGCCTGATCACGATCGGATCGGTCGGCATGGGCGCGCTCGTCGTCAACGTCGCGGTCTCGAACTGGTTCGTGCGCATGCGGGGCAGGGCGGTCGCGATCGGCGCGATGGGCATCTCCGTCTCCGCGCTGATCCTGCCGGCGCTTTCGACGTCGCTGATGGACGCCTACGGCTGGCGCACGGCGTGGGTCGTGATCGGTGTGGCGGTGTGGGTGCTCGTGATCCCGCTCGCGTGGTTCGTGATGCGACGCCGCCCGGAGGACTACGGCCTGTACCCGGACGGCGAACTTGAGCCGCCCGACGGCGCCGCGCAGCGCGTCGAGCAGGCGGGCGACGACGTCTGGACGCGCGCGCAGGTGCTGCGTACGCCGACGCTCTGGATGCTGATCGCGACCTTCGGCTTCTCGCAGATGGGCCTTGGCGCGATGCTGCTGCACCTGATCCCGTACCTCACCGACATCGGATTCTCGCCCGCAGAGGCGGCGCGTGGCTTCGGCATGATCGGCGCTGCCGGCCTGCTCTCGAAGCCGCTGTGGGGACTGGGGCTCGAGCGCTTCCAGACGCGGTGGATGGCGGCCGCCGAGTTCCTGCTGATGGCGCTCGCGATCGGCCTCATCCTCTCGATCACGAGCGCACTGATGATGTACGTCGCGATCTTCATCCTCGGCCTCGGCATCGGTGGCGTCGTGACCGTGCAGGAGGTCGTCTGGGCCAACTACTTCGGCCGCCTCACGCTCGGCACGGTGCGAGGGGTGGGGCGACCGTTCACGATCGTCTCAAGCGCCGGTGGCCCCGTCTTCGCGGGCGCAGCCTACGACATCGGCGGCTCGTACGAACTCGCCTTCACCGTCTTCATCGGCACCTATCTCGTGGCCGCAGCGCTGATCGTGCTCACGCCGCGCCCGCGGTCGCCGGCTACAGTTGACGAGTATCGAGGCTGATCGGCAGCTCCGCGTTCGGGAACTCGTCGAGCAGACGCCCCCACGCCCGACGCCCAACGACCTCCGCCTCGGCCACGATCGCGGGCTCATCGATGGTCAGCACCGCGCCGTCGCGCATTACCCACTCGCCGTCGACGATCATCGACTGCACGTCGGCAGGCGTGCCCTGGTGGACGAACCCCGAGATGATACGCATCGACGGGACGAGGTGCGCTCGTTGCGTATCGACGATGATCAGGTCGGCCTTCCGGCCCGTCTCGATCACCCCCGAGTCGGTGAAACCGAGCGCGCGGTTGCCGTTCGCCGTCGCCCAGCGCACGGCCTGCTCGGGTGTCGGACGTTCGCCGTCGCCGGTGCGCACGCGCTCCATGAAGAGGCCGGTGCGCATCACCTCGATCATGTCCTCCGCCATGTTGTCGCTGCCCATCGCGATAGGCGACCCCGCGGCCGCGATCTCGCCGATCCGAGGGCTGTAGCCGCGTCGCGCCGCGATCGCGGAGTTGAATGAGGCGGTCGCGCCGGAACGTCCGAGTAACTGGATCTCCGGCGTCGCCATGCAGCGGCAGTGCGCGGCGATCAGGTCCGGCCAGAGGAAGTCATGCAGCGAGAGGTACTCGGTCGGCAGCACGCCGCGCACGTTCTTCACCGCCTCCACCTCCCACCACGACTGGTTGAGGTGGATCGTCGAGGGCGTGCCGAACCGCTCGCTCATCTCGCGGACTCGCGGCAGGAACGACGGTGAGACCGCCTCCGGCGCGTGGGCGGCGGCCGAGACGCGGATGCGACCGTCGCCCGCGCCGTCGAACGCCGAATAGAGGTCCTCGATGCGCTGCAGGCTCGCCTCGCCGCGCGCGTCGTCGTAGTCGAATACGCCATCGCGTGCGGCCGCCTGATCGAGGTCGATCGCCGACTCGCCGAGCAGCAGCCGCAATCCGCTGCCGACGAGGTCACCGGCGTAGTCAGCGAGGTTGCGACCGATCTCGAAGGCGGCGGTGGTGCCGGAGCGAATCGACTCCAGCGCCCCGAGCTGCGCCAGCACCGAACGGTCCTCCGGCGTCAGGTACTCCTGGACGCTCTTCGGCAGGCGGAGCGTCGAGGGGAACGAATAGTCCTCCTCGATGCCGCGCGAGATCGTGAGCGTGAGGTGCGTGTGGCAGTTCGCGAAGCCGGGCATCACCATCTTCCCGCGGCCATCGACGCGTTCAGCCTGCGGGTGCTTCGCCGCCACCTCGTCGGACGGGCCGACATCGACGATGCGGTCACCATCGATGGCGACTGCTGCGTCAAACAGCACCTGCGCGTCGTCGTCGGCGGTCACAACCGTCGTGTCGTGAATCAGTAGCGTCATGGCGGTCCCTCGAATCGGTGCGTAGCGGAGTACGTCGCGGAGTGCGACGCGCATGATAGCGTGACGCGCGTTGGAGAGCCGCGAAACGGATCGCGATACGGGGGAGCACCATGGCTGAGCACAGCGCCGATGCAATCGTCGATCAGGTCGTGCCCGAGTTTGAACGGCATGTGGTCCAGACGATGGCCGACCAGCGAGTCGTTGGACTCTCGATCGGGATCGTGCGCGATCAGGAGCTGACGTGGAGCGGCGGCTTCGGCTGGTCCGACCTCGATGATCCAGGGCCGCCCGACGACCGCACGCTCTACCGCGTCGACTCGAACACGAAGACGGTCACCGGCACCGCGATCATGCAGCTCCGCGACGATGGCAAGCTGGGCCTCGACGACCCGCTGGTCGAGCATATCCCGGAGTTCGCGAACGCCGATATCCGCTTCGGCACGATCGAGGATGTCACGCTGCGGCGGTTGCTCACGCATCGCTCCGGGCTCAACGGCGAGGTGCCGGGCGACTGGCCTTACACCGGCGTCGGACCATCGATGAGCGAGGTGCTCAGCCGGCTCGACGAGTGCGCGGTCGTGATCCCGCCCGACTCGCAGCACAAATACTGCAACCTCGGCTTCGTGCTGCTCGGCGCGACGATCGAGCGCGTGACCGGCGGCTCGTACGAGGATTACGTGCGAGCGAACATCCTCGACGCGCTCGCAATGACGCAGAGTACCTTCGAACCGGAATCGTCGGAGTTGCGACGGGCAGGGCAGTTCCAGGGGCCGCTGTGGGACGCGCGCCCGGCCGACGCGCTGCAACTGACGCACAATGGCCGCAACCCGGCCGGCGGCCTCTACTCGAACGTCTCGGAGATGGCGAAGTGGGTCAGCCAGCAGTTCCGCGCCGAGCGCGGGACGGAGCGCGGTCCCGGTCAGGTACTCGCGGGCACGAGCATCGAGGAGATGCACCGGCCGCAGTACGTGGAGGCGAACTGGAAGGAGGGGCAGTGCCTCGCGTGGCGCGCCGTGCGTTCCGGCGAGCACGTCTACCTCGGCCACGGCGGCGGCAACCCCGGTTCGCTCTCCTACACGCTCTTCAACACGCAGTCGAAGACCGGCGTGGTCGTGCTCACGAACTCCGATGCGCACACGGCCCAGCTCTCGCTCGCGAAGGATGCGCTGGACCGGCTGATGGCAGCGGAGGCCGCACAGCCGAAGGCGTTCCCGATCAGGCCACCGCAGCCGATGCCGGAGGCGCTGGAGCCGCTGATCGGACGCTACGAGAGCGTGCGAGGGGCGATCGCACGCATCGTCTGGGTCGACAACCAGGCCGTCTTCCTCGGTGCGGGCGCGGGCATTCCCCGCGACCTCACGCCGAACGTCGATGGCGTGCAGTGCTTCGTCGACACGACCGACGACCCGCACGTGCTGATCGCACGCGGCGGTCGGCCCGCCGGCGAGACACTGACGTTCGAGATGGGCGACGACGGCGTGCCGCTTTCGTTCCGCATGCAGTCAGGCGCGGTCTACCACCGGCTGGAGCGCCGCTAGCGGACAGCCCTGCGGGGCGGGCCTACCAGGCATCGATCGAGGGTCGCTTCTTGCCGTCGCGCGGGGGCGGGGGGCGGACGGCGCTGAGCGCGCTCGCTACCCACCATCGTGACTCGGCAGGGTCGATCGTGTCGTCGATGCCGAAGCCGACCGCGTTGTTCAGCGCCTTGCCAACGTCGTAGGCGTGCGCGACCCGCTCCTCGTACCGCTGCAGCCGCTCCTCGGGATCCTCGATCGCGGCCAGTTCCTCGCGGTAGCCGAGCTTCACGGAGCCCTCGATGCCCATCCCGGCGAACTCGCCGGTCGGCCAGCTCACGGTGAAGTTCGGCATCTTGTAGGAACCGCCGGCCATCGCGATCGCGCCCAGCCCGTAGGCCTTGCGGATCACGATGGTGAAGAACGGGACGCTGAGGTTTGCGCCGGTGAGGAACATGCGGCTGGAGTGGCGCACGAGCGCGGTGTGCTCGATCTCTGGCCCGACCATGATGCCGGGCGTGTCGCAGAGGAAGAGGATCGGGATGTCGAAGGCGTCGCAGAGCTGCATGAAGCGCGCGCCCTTGTCCGCCGCATCGGAGTCGATCGCGCCGCCGAGGTGCATCGGGTTGTTCGCGATCACGCCGACCGACTTGCCCTCGATGCGGATCAGCGACGTCACCATGCCGGCCCCGAAGCCGCGCCGCAGTTCGAGCACGGAGTCGGTATCGGCCATCGTCTCAATCACGTCGCGGATGTTGTACACGCGCAGCCGGTTCTCCGGCACGATGCGGCGCATCAGCCGCTGATCGGCGGACTCCCACTCGGCGAGCGGCCCCTGGAAGTACGAGAGGTACCGCTTCGCGACCTGCACGGCCTCCGCCTCGTCCTCCACGGCGATATCGACGACGCCGTTCGGCACCTGCACGTCCATGCCGCCGATCTCCTCCGGCGTGAAGACGCCGAGGCCGCCGCCCTCGATCATCGCGGGCCCGCCCATGCCGATGTTTGAGTCGGCCGTTGCGATGATCACGTCGCAGCAGCCGAGGAGCGATGCGTTACCCGCGAAGCAGCGACCCGACGTAATCCCGACCATCGGCACGAGGCCACTGAGCGTGGCGAAGCGCGCGAAGGTCCGGGTCTCACTGCCGGCGCTGCGGTCATCGCCGGGCCGGCCGCCGCCACCCTCGGCGAAGAGCACCATCGGCATGCGCCCGTGCTCCGCGACATCGATCAGGCGGTCGGTCTTGCGATGGTTCTGGCGACCCTGCGTGCCGGCAAACACGGTGTAGTCGTACGACATCACCACGCAGCGGGCGGCCGGGTCGTCGAAGAGGTCGCCGTTGATGCTGCCGACACCGGTGATCATGCCGTCGGTCGGCGACTTCTCGATCAGTTCGTCGAGCGAGCGTCGCGAACTCTGGGCCGCGAGCACCATCGGGCCGTACTCCGCGAAGGTTCCGTCGTCGCAGAGGTCCTCGATGTTCGCGCGCGCCGTGCGCTGGCTCTTCGCCTCGCGGCGCGCGACGGCGGCAGGGCGCATCGAATCGAGCCGCGTCGACTGGCGGTCGAGCACTTCCCGCAGGTCGGGCCGAATCTCGTCGAGGTCTACGGACGCGGAGGCTGCGTCGTCGCTCGCCTCGACTTCGGCCTCCTCGATGAACGCGAGCACGTGGCCCTCGTAGAGCGTGTCACCGACGGCGACGGCGATGCTGCGCACGATGCCGCTGCTCAGCGCCTGGATCTCGTGCTCCATCTTCATCGCTTCCATCACGAGCAGGAGTTGCCCCTCGTGGACGGCGTCGCCCTCGGCGACTTCGATGCTCACAACCGTGCCCTGTAGCGGCGCTTCAACCGCGATCGTGCCGTCGGGCGCGCCCTGCGGCGCTGTGGCCGGCGCAGATGCAGCGGGCCGAGCGGCCGTCTGCCCGTGCGCCAGCACCGCGAGCGGATCGTTCGCATCGACGAGTGCGCCCGCGAGCGCAGGCTGGGCCGGAGTCGATGTCGCGGCCTGCGTCGGCTGGAAGTGCAGCCGTCGCTCGTCGTCGCCGGCCGTGGCGACGAGCTGCTCGGCGTGGTCGTCGACGAAGCGCGTGTAGAGGCGCTGCTGCTGGACATCGGGGTGCGTGAGGAGTGCCTGCATGAACGGCAGATTGGTCGCGACGCCCTCGATGCGGAACTCGCGCAGGGCGCGGTCGGCGCGGCCGAGGGCATCGCTGAAGTCGGCCGACGCTGAATGCACGATCACCTTCGCGAGCAGCGAGTCGAAACGAGGGCTCGTCAGGTATCCGGCGTAGCCGAAGGTGTCGGTGCGGATACCGGGGCCGAGCGGCGCCTCGAACGCAGTGAGCGTGCCACCCGAGGGCCGCGTCGCACCGTCGGCCTGCATCGTCTCCATGTTGATGCGCGTCTGAATCGCGAAGCCGCGCGGCGCGGGCACGGCCGCCTGTTGCAGCCCGAGATCCGTGAGCGATTCGCCACCAGCGAGGCGCAGCTGCGTCTGCACGATGTCGACTCCGGTCACTTCCTCGGTCACCGTGTGCTCGACCTGCAGTCGCGCGTTCACCTCGATGAACGCAAACGTTGGCGGAATAGCGCTGTCGTCGACGAGAAACTCGAAGGTGCCGAGGTTGTCGTAACTGACGCCCTCGGCGAGCCGAACGGCGGCGGCGATGATCTGCTCCCGCAGCGCGGCATCGAGGCCCGGTGAGGGCGCGATCTCCACGAGCTTCTGGTGGCGGCGCTGGATGCTGCAATCGCGTTCGCCGAGGTGGCTGATCGCGCCCGTCGCATCACCGAGGATCTGCACCTCGATGTGACGGGCGCGCGGCACGAGACGCTCGACGTAGACGTCACCGTTGCCGAAGGCGGCGTGCGCCTCGGACTGGCAACGCGCGTACGCGTCCTCGATCTCCTCGGTCTGCGTCACCATGCGCACGCCGCGACCACCGCCGCCGGCGACGGCCTTGATGATCATCGCGTCACCGTCATCGAGGCTGGCGAAGAACTCCTGCACACCTTCGATGCTGGTACTGCCGGAGGTGCCGGGCAGCACGGGCACGTCGTGTTCCGCCGCTACCGCACGCGCACGCACCTTGTCGCCGAACAGCTCGAGTAGCTCCGCGGACGGACCGACGAAGGTGATGCCCTCCTCGGCGCAGCGACGGGCGAAGCTGGCGTTCTCGCTGAGGAATCCGTAGCCGGGGTGGATCGCGTCGCAACCCGCCTCCTTCGCCACGGCGATCATCTGCTCGCCGTCGAGATAAGCGGCGACGCCGTCACCCGTGAGCGGCCGGGACTCGTCGGCTTTGCGGATGTGCAGTGAGGCGGCGTCGTCTTCCGGGTAGACGGCCACGGTATGGATGCCGAGGTCGGCGGCGGCGCGCATCACGCGGATCGCGATCTCGCCGCGATTCGCGATCAGCAAACTGGATAGCGTCATGGCCCCGCCCTCGCTGTGTGGGGCGGTGATGCCCCCCCGTTATGAGTGCGGATAATAGCGCGCGGCAGCCTGCACGCTATGATTCCGCTCCAGCGATCACGGCAGCGCCCGCATCGGGGGTCCGCATGAGCGAGGACATTGGCAGACGCATCGAAGAGGTCGACACTCCGGCGCTCTGGGTTGATCTGGATGCGCTCGACGCGAACATCTGGACGATGGCGAGCGTCTGTCGCGATGCCGGCGTCGACTGGCGGCCACACATCAAGGCGAGCAAGTCTCCGGCGCTCGCGAAGCGACTCGTCGATGGCGGCGCGGTGGGCATCACCTGCGCGAAGGTCGGCGAGGCCGAGGTGATGGCGGACGGCGGGATCACCGACATCCTGATCGCGAACGAGGTGATCGGCCCGCAGAAGATCGCGCGACTCGTCGCACTCGCGGCCCGCATCACGATCGGCGTCGCCGTCGACGACGAACGCAACCTGCGCGAACTCTCGGCCGCAGCCGACTCCGCGGGCGTGAGCATCGATGTGCTGGTCGACATCAACGTCGGCATGTCGCGTTGCGGCATCCCACCCGCCGAGGCACCCGCGCTGGCACAACTGGTGCTCGACCTGCCTGGCGTCGCGCTGCGCGGGCTGATGGGCTACGAGGGCCACGTGATGGGAATCTCCGACGTCGAGGAGAAGGATGCGGCGTCGAGGGTCGTCGCGGACGTGCTAGCAGCGGGCGTCACAGCCCTTGAGGGCGCGGGCATCGAGGCGCGCGTGCGCAGCGGCGGTGGCACCGGCAACTACTGGATCGCTGCCGGGCTCGGGGCGCTGACGGAGCTGCAGGCCGGCGGCGGGGTGCTGATGGACCTCACCTATATGGAGAAGATGAACGTGCCGGGCCACCAGTACGCGCTCTTCCTCACCGAGCAGGTGGTGAGCACCCAGACGCCGGGCCGCGTGATCGGCGACGCCGGATGGAAGGCGCTCGGCTACCACACCGGATCGCCGCAGGTCGTCGCGCCCGAGGGCGTACGCTTCCGCGCCCCGAACGCTGAGCACGGCATCTTCGAGGTCGATGACGGCGTCGAACTGAATCCCGGCGACCGGCTGACGCTGATCCCGCATTACTCGGACTCCACGGTGCTCTTGCACCGTCAGATGTACGCCGTACGTCGCGGGGTGGTGGAAGAGGTCTGGCCGATTGCCGCAGCAGGCATGCTCCAGTAGCGAGCCGCCGTTAGGTGCGAGGCGCCTCGAACACGACCTCGCCGGCCTGCACGACAAGCCGCACGCGCTGTAGCGCCGCGATGTCGACGGTCGGGTCACCATCGACGACCAGCAGGTCGCCGCGACGGCCAACGTCGAGCGTGCCACGGTCCGCGAGGTCGAGTAGCTCGGCGCTCGTGCTCGTCGCCATCTTCAGCACCTCGGCGGGCGGAAGATCAGTGAGCAGTTGGAATGCCTCCATGCTGCGGGGCAGGGAGTCGTGCGGGGTACTGGGGATGCCACAGTCGGTGCTCATCAAGATGCGGCAACCGGCGTCGAGCATCATGCCGAAGAGGTTGACGCGGCTCTCCCATCGCTCCGTGCCGCGCGCGTTCAGCGTGCTGCCGTAGACCGTCGGCGAGATGATGATTCCTCGCTCCGCGATCTCGGCGATCAACTCGGCGTCACCGTAGAACCCGTCGGCGTTCTGGAACGAGCAGTGCTCGAGCGTGTCGACGCCGCCCGTCACCGCGACGCGCACACCCTCCGTGCCGTGGCAGTGCGCCGCGACGCGCAGTCCGAGTGCATGCGCCTCTTCGACGATCGCCGCGATCTCCTCGGCCGTGTACTGCGCGACGAGCGTGTCGGAGTTCTCCGTCATGTTGCCGCCGGATGCCATCACCTTGATCCAGTCGACGCCCGCCTCGGCTCGTTCGCGCACCGCCGCGCGGATTGCCGCCTCACCATCGGCTTCTCCGCCGATGAACCAGCAGTGTCCCTTCGTCGTCGTCACCGGCGCGCCCGCGACGATCAGGTCGGCGCCCGGGACGACCCCGCCAGCGATCGCGTCGCGCAGCGAGGTTGAGAGCGACGTCGGGCTACCTAGGTCGCGGAACGTCGTGATTCCGGACGCGAGCACCGTGCGTGCGGCAGTCGACATGCGTAGCAGCATCGATGCTTCGGAGTCGCCGTCGAAGACGGCGCGCCAGTTAGCGGCGGCGTTGAAACAGAGGTGGCCATGGCCCTCGATCAGCCCGGGGAGCACGGTCGCGCCCGCGACGTCGATCACGCGTGCTGCGGAGGGCGCTGCGGCCGCGATGGTGCCGTCGCTGATCGCCAGTTCGCCGTCGGCCGCGCTGGCGGCGACACCGTCCCAGAGCTGCCCTCCACGCAAGATCAGGCCGGGGTCGTCGTGATTCACCATCGAGGGCGCTCAACCTTCCATCTACGGGTGCTGACGTGCGAACCGAACATACGCGGTCTAATCGAGGTCACGCAGTTTGCTTGTGGCGGCCAGCAGCAGGAGTGACGCGATCACGAGCGCGACGGCGATGCCGCCGATCGCGATCTGCGCGCCGAAGATCGACGCCGCGAGGCCCACAAAGAACGTCGCAAACGTCGCGACGCTGCGTTGCATCATGTAGACGCTCATCACGCGCCCGCGGAACTCGTCCTGCACGTATGCCTGCACCAGCACCATGCTCAGCGACTGCCGCCCGGCGTCGGCGATACCGACGAAGAGCAGAATCCCTGCCGTTGCCCAGAACCAGGTCGATGCGGAGAACGCGACCAGCGTGACACCGAGCATCACGCCAGAGAACAGGAAGAGGCGGCCGCGTCGATGGGGCGGCAGCGACGCGACGAACACCGACCCGGTGAGTGAGCCGACGCCGGTGAACGTCATCAGCAGGCCAAGCTGCCCCGGACCCTCACCGAGCACCGCCGCGACGAAGCCCGGGAGCAGGAAGAGGTACGGCATCGAGAAGACGGCGAAGAGCACGGCGGCGGCGAGCAGCGGGCGCAGCACCGGGTCATGGGCGATGTAGCGGAAGCCGTCGATCAGTTCGCGGTATCCGCTGCGGCGCTCCGGTTCGGGCTGTTGCGGCTCGTCGCCGTCTTGCAGCATCGCGTTCTCCGTCGGAACGAGCATCAGCAGGCCGCTGGCGTAGAGGTAGAGCCCGGTGATGATGAAGTAGACCCAGTGCGGCCCGAGGGCAGCGATCAGGAAGCCGGCCGCCGAGGGGGCGAGCAGCCGCATCGCGTTCATCCCTGCAGCGTTGAGTGCGACGGCGTTCGTCAGTCGGTCGAGCCCGACCACCTCTGGCAGCATCGCCTGGCGCGCGGGCATCATCAGCGACATCACCGTGCTATGGGCCAGCGCGGCGATCAGGATGTGCTCGAAGCGTAGCACGTCGAAGTAGATCAGCAGGGCGAGCACCAGCGCGTTGCCGCCGTTCAGCAACTGGCCGATCTGCACGACGCGGCGCTTGTGCTGCACGCGGTCTGCGACGACCCCGCCGGCCAACGAAAAGAGCAGCCCCGGGATCGAGTTGAAGAGGAAGAGCGTGCCCAGCGCCGTGTATGAGCCGGTTAGTTCGAACACGAGGAACCCGCGCACGAGCTGCTGCATGTTCAGCGAGGCCATCTGGCCGAGCATCGAGAGCAGGTACCAGCGATAGCCCGCGTCCGCGAGCGACTCGAACGTCCGAATCGACGAGACGCCGCCACTGCGTCCGCCCGATGGTGGAGACGTGGCCGCAGCAGCCGTCGAGGGTGTCGCTGGCGTCGACGGGACGGCGTCGCGCTCGCCGTCGTCAGACGTGGCGAACCCGTCGTCGGGACGCTCGGTGGCGGGTGGCACGGGCGGTCGGTTCGTCACGACGGCAGGTCACGGCGGTTCGTCATCGAGACATCCTGCGCCACCGGCGCACGGAAGAGTAGGTCTCGGTTCACACTCTCCGAGCGCATCTGCCACGACTTGCTATCATCGCGGCGCTCGAAGGGGGCATCGATGGGACTCGCTGACCGCACACCGCCGACGAATCCGCAGTACGAGGCGTACCGCGAACGCTACTCAAACTGGGGCCGCTGGGGTGACGACGACCAGCTCGGCACGCTGAATCACATCACCGACGAAACTCGGCGGGCGGCGGCCGCGCTGGTCACCGAGGGTCGCAGCGTCACGTGCGCACTGCCGTTCGCGAAGACGCCCGGACCGATGAACGCGAACCCGGCGCAGCACTTCATGCGTATCAACCCGGGCGGGGCGATGGACTACATCGGGGTCTCGTACCACGGCTTCGTAAACACGCACATCGACGCGCTCTGCCACATGTTTGCCGCCGACGGGCAACTCTACAATGGGCGCCCATCGTCGGAGATCACGACCGACGGTGCGAAGACGAATTCCGTCGACTTCTGGCGTGATGGCATCGTCACGCGCGGCGTGCTCTACGACATCCCGCGCATGCGTGGTACGGCGCACGTCGAGCAGGACGCCCCCGTCGAGGGCTGGGACCTCGAGGACGCGGCGAAGGAGACGGGGATCGAGCCTCGGCCCGGTGACGCGGTGCTGGTGCGCTCCGGCCGCGCGCCGTTCATCGAGGCGAACCCGACCCACGGGCATCCGATGCAGAACCCAACGCCCGGCGTGGCGGCCTCGGCGATCGAGTTCCTCTATGAGACCGATGCGTCGCTGCTCGGCTGGGATCTGCAGGAGGCGAACCCGCAAGAGCTCCCCCGTCTGCCGATCCACAGCGTCGTGATCCCGTACATGGGCATGCCGCTGCTCGACAACGCCAACTTTGAGGAGCTGGCGGCAACCTGCGCCGAACTCGGGCGCTGGGAGTTCCAGCTCGTGATCGCGCCACTCGTCGTCGAAGGTGGCACCGGTTCCCCGGTGAACCCGATCGCGGTGTTCTAGGCGGTACGTCTAGAGGCGTTCTAGAGGAGCCGCTGGAGCTATCCGACGATCGGCGCGTCGACGATCACGTTCGCGGCGTCGAGAGCGTCGATCTCCGCCTCGCTGAGACCGCCGAGTTCCGAGAGCACCGCGCGGTTGTGCTCGCCGAAGCGCGGTGCCGGTCGCACGCCGTCGAACGGTCGACGTGCGAGACGCCAGACCGGACGGCTTGTGCGACAGACGCCCGCGTCCGCGTGGTCATACGTCGGGAAGAACTCCCGCGCCGCGAGATGCTCGTCTCGCACCAGCATGTAGCCGGAGAGCACCGGCGCGGCGGAGACACCGGCCGCCTGCAGCACCTCGGCAGCCTCGCCCGGTTCGCGATCGGCCGCCCATTCCGCGATCACGGCATCGATGGCGTCACGCGCCGCCTGACGACCCTCTGCGGTTGTGTAGTCGTCGCTGTCGAGGCGGGCGTCACCGATCACGCCACGGAGCGCATCCCACGCGGCGTCGCTGTCGACCGCGATCGCGAGCCATGTCTCCGCGATCTCGCCGAGCGGGTTGCCGCGCGGATCCATCATCGGGCGCTGTTCGCCGTCGCGGGTGCGGTAGACGTTGTGCGGCGCAAAGAGCGGATCGGCGTTGCCGATGCGGACGGGCAGGGGATGGCCGGCGGATGCCGCAGCCATGTACTCGCCGACGAGCCCGATCACGTTGTCGCGCTGAGCGATTACCGCGTACGCACCCTCGCCGCTCTGCTCGCGCGCGACGAGCGCCATCGCGACGGCACCAGCGGTCACGATGCCCGCCACGGGGTCGCCGTAGGAGATGCCGCTCTTGTGCGGCACGTCACCGTCGTAGCCCTGCACGGCGACGAGGCCGCCCATCTGCTCGATCGACGGTCCGAAGCCGACGCGGGCGGCCTCCGCGCCCTCGTGCCCGAAGCCGGGCATCGAAATCACGACGATGCGCGGGTTGATCGCCTTCAGCGCTTCGTAGCCGATGCCGAGGCGTTCAGCGACGCCGGAGCTCCAGTTCTCCATCACGACATCGGAGTTCTCGACCATGCGCAGGAAGGCCGCCAGCCCGTCCGGGTTGGAGATATCGAGCGCCATCCCTCGCTTGTTGCGGTTGTATTCGTTGAAGTACGCGGCCTTGTTGTAGGCGAGCGGGTCTTCGGCCATCGCGGCGATCCCACGCACGCCGTCCGGGAAGCTGGGGCCCTCGATGTGGATCACATCCGCGCCCATGTCCGCGAGGAAGCGCGCCGCGAACGGCCCGGCCCAGATCTGCGTCAGGTCGAGCACGCGAATGCCGTCGAGCGGCAGCTTCGCGGCGCCGACTGTGGCGGTGCCTTCGGCGGTGGTTGCGACACCGTTGAGGTCGGCAAGCACCTCGGCTGTGTGTTCGCCGAGCAGCGGCGCGCGACGTTGCTCGCCGCGGCTGCCGTTGATCGTGATCGGGCCGGCGGGCATCTGGTACTCGCCGATCACGGGGTGCTCTACGCGCTGCCAGAATCCGGCTTCGACGAGCGGCGGCCACTGTAGCAATTCGTCGGGCGTGGGAATCAGCGAGAAGGGAGCGCGTGCGGCCCCTGACTCGTCGTAGATTTCGCGCGCCGTGCGCGCCATCGTCCATTCGGTGATCAGGGCAGACGCGATCGCGTTCGCCTCCGGCGTCAGCATCATGCCCTGGAACATCGGATCCTGCGGCAGCTCCGGGTGCCCGATCAGCTCGTAGACCGAGGGTGCCTGCCGCGCCATCGCGGCCACGCCGACGAACCCGTCCGCGCAGGGGTAGATGCCCCAGACGGCGCGCGCCTGGTTGCCTGCCCTCGTCTGGTCGCCGCCGCGCACCATCGCCGCTGGGCCGTGCCCTTCGAGCGAGGACGCCTGCACCTCCTGGATCGAGATATCGATGTGGTCGCCGAGCCCCATGCTGCGGGCGGCGTAGAGCGCAACGAGCGACGACGAGAAGCCGTGCAGACCCGCCTGGTAGTACGACTGGTGGCCGGCGGTCTTCAGGGGTGGCTTGTCGGGGTCGCCGCAGATCATCATCTGGCCGCCCGCGGCGAACGCCGTCAGCGCCGTCGTGCGCCAGCTCGCACGCGGGCCGTCCAGCCCGAACGGCGTGATCGAGCAGACGACGAGGGCGGGGCGCTCCTCGATCACGGCGTCGAGGTCGATGCCGACGTCTGCCAGTTCGCCCGGCGCGTGGCTCTCGATCACCACGTCGGCGGTTCGCAGCAGCGCGAGCAGTTGCTCCCGCTGCGCCTCGTCGGCGACGTCGATTGTTGCGCTGCGCTTCCCGGCGTTGAGGTACGCGAAGAGGATGCTGGCCTCACGCCCGTCGCCGGCGAAGGGCGGCAGCGAGCGGGTCGGGTCGCCGTTGGGTGGTTCGACCTTGACGACGTCGGCGCCGTAGACGGCGAACAGTCTCGCGGCGAACGCGCCGGCGACGTCGGTGCTGAGATCGATTACGCGTGTGCCGGTGAGCATGCCGTGGCCCTTCATTCGAACGTTCACTCAAATCTGCGCGGATACTAGCAGCCGTCAGAGAGCGATGCCGATGTGGATCACGAGATCACAGAGGCCCGCCGATCGGCAAGCCTCTGTGGAGTTACTTCAACATGGTTCGCTCGTCAGGCGGTCGCGCCTTCCAGCGTGAAGTTCGTCTCAAGCTCGCGCGAGTTGTCCATGAACTGCTGCAGGCTCGGGTTGTAGCGGAAGAATTTGTCGGCCGCGAACCCGTCCTCGGCGAAGTTCTTGTGAATCGGCTCTTCGTCGACCAGATCCAACGTGTTCAGCGTCCAGTCGCGGCCGGCAGTCCCGTTCGCCTTGATGTCCTCGATCATGCCGCGCCACTTCTCAGGGGAAATCTCGATCACGAAGTCGGCATCGCGCAGCGCCGACTCCTCGACCGCTCGTACGTCGCCGACGGTGAGCACGTCGAAGGTGACGTTGTAGGCGCTGTCGCCGGCCTTGAAGACGATCACCGCGTTCATGCGGCCGAACTTCTGGAAGACCGGATCCTCGTTGGCCATGTCGGCCAGCGCCTGGAACCACTCAACGGATGGAAAATCGACGGCCATGACGCCTCCTCGGGGTCTCGCTCGTTGTGCTGTTGTCGCGCGGCGCTAGAAGTCGACGGGGTCGCCGGGGTCGTCCACCACGTCGTACGGAATCATCTTCTCAAGGTGCTTCATCGGGTCGGCGTAGGATGCCGTTCGCTTCATCTCGTCTTCAACGATGTGCTTGTACTTCGGGTCGAGCGACCGCAGCTCATCGAGCTCCGAGTGGGCGACCGCGAAGCTACCGAGCTTCTTGTCGATGTTGGTCGAGCCACACTCCTGGCAACTGGTTGGCGCGCGGAAATAGATCGTGCGCACCAGCAACTCGATCTCGGCTGAACAATCTTTGCAGCGGTATTCGTGAATCGGCATTGCTAGGTCGCCTCCTCTGGCTCCAGCCACCGGGCGAGTGCGCCGATCATGTTCGTGCGGCGCGCGATGCCGGTCCATTCGATGCGGTCGGCGTAACTGTTCACCCAGTCGCGGCGCATGCGATTGACTATCTCCATGCCTTCGTCGATGTGTTCGACACCGCCGCCGAAGAGCACCGCCAGCGCCTCCCATAACACGTGGTCGCGCTCATCGCGTGCGACCTGCGCCTCGGCACCGCCGAGCGCCACCGCGTAGGCGCGGGCGCGCATCGGGTTCTTCGTGAACGAGAAGCGGACGTGCTCCATGCCGTACTGGATGTGGCGGGTGACGTCGGCGAGGTATCGCGCGGCCATCTGGCGGTCCAGCTCGGTCGGCCCGTAGACCGTGAGGTAACGCAGGATCGTGTGCGTGAAGGAGCCGCGCACGAGGTACATCAGGATCGCCGTCTCGGTCCACCCCGAGTAGCACTCGAAGATCATGCGGTTCACCCAGCCGGGGTTCTCCATCAGCATGCCGCCGCCGTTGAGCATCGCTCGCTTGCGGTAGCCGTCGAACATGCGGGCGTTGTCGTAGACGTTGACCGAGAGGTGCAGCTTCACTTCGTGGTAGACCGGGTTCAGCTCGCGGAACCAGCCGGAGATCGTCTCCATCTCCACCTGCGCGTGCGTCGCCAGCTCCGTCGCCACCTGGCAGAGCGCGAGTTCGACAGCCTCTGGGACGCCGTGGCCGCTCTCCCACGGCAGGTCGGTCGCGGTGCTCCAGCGGCGCTGGATCGCCTCCTCGTACAACTCGCCGGCGTTGTCGGCCCAGAGCCGGAAGGCGTCACAGACCGAGTAGCCACCGACATCCGTGACGCCGATCACGGGGATCGCCCCGCGCGGGATGCGGTTGCGGCCGTCGACGTGGTCGGGGATGTGCCCGTAGATGCCGATGTTGAGGTCATCGATCGTCAGGCCCGCCTCTGAGCTCGACGGTCGTGCGCGGGTGCCCCACTGCAGCGAGAGCTGTCGCGGATCGCGGGGCGGTGCTGTGCCGGCCGACTGGGCGACGCCCGCCTGTGCTGCCAGATTCGCCGGAAGGGCCGGTCGTGCTTCGCCTTGAACCATCGTCTACCTCGCTCTGTCGCCTTCGGGAGCGGTACCTACGTGGATGCGCTCACGTGACTCGTCGTGACTGCTGCTGCTAGGCAGCGACGTACTGCTGAAGCACGGGCATCGCGCGGCCGTTCTCGAATCGCTCGCCGAAGCCGGCGACGCGGACGCGCTGGATGTACTCCTTGATCTGGCGCTGGCGCATCGCCATCGCCAGTTGCTCGCCCTCTTCCATCTTGTCGTCGCCGCCGCCGAGCAGCACCGAGAGCGAGTTGCCTGTGAGGCCGCCACGCTGCAACGGGTTCTGCGTGCCGCCGGTGCCAAAGACGAGGCCCTGCTCGACCTCATCGAGGTAGCAGTGAATCTCTTCCTTGCGCTCCGGCTGCGCCTCGGCCAGGTACTTGAGGTGCAGCACGCCGAACGCGACGTGGCGCGACTCGTCGGAGGCGGCCAGCCGGTAGATGTTCTTCTCGGCGTCGTTGTAGCTCATGCGCTCGCCCATGCGGAAGATCGTGAGCACGAGCCCCTCGCCGCTGATGTGCAGGCGGGCCGACATCTCCGTGAAGTCGCGCGCGCTGTCGATGTTGCCGACGAAGCCGCCGGCAAAGGCGCGGGACTGTTCCATCAGCCCACCACCGTTGGCGAGTGCGCGCTTGCGGAAGACATCGAGGTGGCGGGCCTCGTCCATGATCTGCGAGATCAAGAACATCCGAGGCTCATAGAAGTCTGGTGACGTGTCGGCGATCCACCGCCCGGGTACATCGCCGGCGACGAATTCGACGTCGGTGAGGAACGTCGCGAGCTCGCACTCGGCGCGCTCGATGTCGTCGGGCAGCTCAGCGAGGGTGTCCCATGGGATGTCGGTGGCGGACGACCACTGGCGCTGGATCGCCTCTTCGTAGAGATCGGCGGCGTTGCGCAGCCAGACATCGCCCTTGGTGCGGATGCGGTAGTTGCCGATCTGCGGCGTCGAACTGCGGGCGATCGCCCCGCGGGGCCGGCCCGTCATGTTCTCGCTGTACTCCGGCACCGAGCCGAAGATCCCCTGATCGACATCGCCGAGCTGGAGCCCAGCCGGCCCGCTGTCGAGCTCGTTGCCCCACGTGTCCTGCTTCTGGAGCCAGTCGAGCTTGTAGCCGCGCTCGCGGCCGTAGTCCAGGAGTTTCGAGAAGGGACTGTCTGCCTGGGACGCTGCTGCGTCGCCGGTCTGATCGGTCGGCTGGTCGGTTGTCGTCATGGGCGCACCACCTGTCCGCAATGTTGAAAACACGACACACAGAGCCTGTGCGCATGTATCTGTGGAGCATACAACGCTCAACGTTGACCAACACCCTACGACGGACGTGCTACGTAAGCGCTGGAGCGCGTCGATCGGGTGAGTGGTTCGGGTTATCTGCCAGCCCCGTCAGACGGGCGCGAACGCTATCCGACCTCGGCGGGAACTGCCTCGGTCGATTCGATCAGCTCGTTGATCTCGGCGCGCAACGACGGGCCCACGCCGTCGGTGAGGCAGGCCTGGCACGTCGGCTCGTCGGGCGCGCCCATGTCGTAGAGGCGAACGCGACGGGGCGTGCCGGAGATCGAGATCCCGCAGATCGTGTCGACGGAACTCGCGACGTAGACCTCGGCTTCGACCTGGCTGGCGTCGTGTAACACGACCCAGTGCCACTCATCGGCGAGATCATTCAGCGCCTTGGCGACGATGCGATGTTGCGGCACTGGCGCGTCTCCTCGTCGGCGGGTTGCGGCGATGCTGGTACCGGGGGTGGGACTCGAACCCACATGCCTTGCGGCCACGGATTTTAAGTCCGCTGCGTATGCCAATTCCGCCACCCCGGCACAGGTTCGGATCGGGCTGATCTGGCAAGCGCGGCAGGCGGTTTGACGCCCGCCGCGACGCCCACCAGTTCACGTCGAGCCTCGGAATGAGTCTAGCTGATGTGCTCGCGACGGCGCAGTTGCGCGCCGTCGGCACTCAGCGAGCCGTCGTGCAAATCAGACGTCCTCGAGATCAGAGAACGCGCGCTGCTCGTGATACCAGGAGCACGGACGTCCTGCTCAGAGACACTGCCGCGCCGCTTCGCGTTGGTTAGGTACAGTTGGCGAATGGCACTGGAGAAATGGCAACTTCTCGAGCTTGGAGCAGTCTTCGTCGAAGCTGATCTCAGCAGAATGGCGACGGATGTCTCGGTCGAGCACGACCAGAGACTACCGGACCGCGTTACGCGACGACCTCGTCAGGTCGACGGGGTAGTTCGATTCACTGAGGGGGGTCGGCGGTACTTGCGGACCATCGAGGTTCAGAAGCGTGGCGCCAAGATTGGATCCGGAGAGCTAGACAAGTTCATCACAAAAGCAGACAGGCTCGGAGCACAGCGAACGACGATTGTGTCGGAAGCCGGCTTTACGGCACCTGCGCTCGAGCGCCTAGTTGATCACGCGAAGATGCTCGACGCGATTCACATGAAGAAGCTTCGGCGACGCTCCGTGCCCGGTCATCTGCGTGACCTCTTGGGCATCGAGATGATCGACGATGAGCAGCATCGCTCGATGGGAAACACGAGCCTCCAGCCGTACGCCTACGTTTCGATTCCCTCAGGAGAAGTTTGGCGGTACGTGTTCATCGCCAGCCCCCAAGTTCAGGGGACCGACGCAGTGATCGCCGTCCTTAGCGAGCCAGCTGATGCCCTCGGCGGTGCTCGGGTCGTGGTTACCGCGTTTACGAAACCGGGCGGGCAAAAGAAGGTTTCGCGAGTTGGGATGAACCTTGAATACGAGGATGGCAGCGTCTCAA
Organism: Dehalococcoidia bacterium; assembly: GCA_036013055.1. Taxonomy (GTDB): domain Bacteria; phylum Chloroflexota; class Dehalococcoidia; order UBA2979; family UBA2979; genus SHYR01. The sequence continues at coordinate 376,386 of DASCQM010000006.1, forward strand.
CTGTGGAGGCCAGAGTGAATGCCGCTTTCCGCACCGACCTGAATCGCGGATCTCGAACCTAGCGGCAGACGCGGATGCCGGAATCGGGCTCAACTGAAGCAACTTCACGGGTTCTAATGTCCACCAAACACGACATGCCCTCGCACCCTGAGGGCCTCCGCCAACTCTCCCTCCATCCTCGCCGCCTCTTCATAGGTCACGGGGTTCAGATGCTCGTATAACGCAGGTAGCAGCCGTACACCGTACCTGCGCACGACACGCGCCGCCTTGTGCCCGCGCTTGTGGTTCGCGAAGCGTTCCTCTGGGGTCAGGCCCGTCATGCCGACGTAGACGGGAGGCAGCGACGACTCATGCACCTTTGTTGCAGCCCGGTCGAGCTCTACGACGTAGACAGAGTGGTGGGGCGATGGAAGGTCGTCCCGCCTCCGTCGCTTACCGCCGGTAGTCTTCTTCTTGGGCATCCCTCCTCCTTCCTTCACCCCTTACGGGGGAAGGAGGAGGGATGCAGAGCTTGGCAACATGACGGCCGCCTCACCCTAACGACAACGGTCGCTCGCGGTACGATCACTGGACCATGAATCCACGAATGGAACGCTTCATCGACGGCTACGTGGCGAGCGGCAACGCGACGCGCGCGTATATCGACGCGGGCTACGCCGAACGTGGAGCAGGGCAGGCTGCGCACAAGCTGCTGAAGAAGACTGAAGTGCAGGCCGCCATCGCGGACCGATCACGCGTCGCCGCCGATGCAGCGGGTATCGACACCGCGTGGATCGTCTCTGAAGCGGTTGCCATCGTCGAGCGAAGCGTAGGCCTACGCATGGTCTACGACACGTCAGGCAACGTCGTCGGCGAGCGGATGGCGGACGCGCCAGCGGCGATACGCGCGTTGACGCTGCTGAGTCGATTCACGGGCGGCTTCGAGACTCGGGCTGAAGTCAGCGGACCGGATGGAGGCCCGATAGCGCACTCGCTCGATGCGGTCGTGGCGTCGATGACGACGGACGAGCTTCGTGCTGCTCTGGCTGCGGGCGACATCAACCGCGTCGGCAGCACCGGCGAAAGCGTGTAACCGGACGCGGCGTTGCTGTTCGCAGGATGTTCTGACACCGCCGAGGGGGTGGGGGTCCTTTCAGACGCTGTTTTCAAAAGCGATGAGGCCCGCGCCCGGAATTGCTACATTTTCTCAAAATTGTGCGGATGTGCATCGAGCAAGTTCGCCCGACGTTCGATACCGGACTTCGCGGCGCGCTATCATTCCGTCCGTCATGCTAGGTACCCATGAGCAAGCCCGTTCCACGAGCGCGTCTCCACCAAATGGGTAGGCGACATATCGCTGAGCGCGTGAGGATCTCGAATTCGGTGCGCGCCATACCCGGCAAATTGGCCATACCGATGCAACCACCGCGAGGGGGTTCTCGTCTCGCACTTTCGGTCGCGGTTGCCGTGCTCATCTCATGGAGCATCGGCTGCCAGCCTGACGAGGGTGCTGGGCAGGGGGAAGACTACGACGTAGTTGACTCAGTCCGTATCTACGCTCTTGAAATGGAGGACTGGTGGATGGGCGTCCACGGGACGCTCGCACTCTACTGGACAATCGACTACGAGAACTTGGACCTTGCGGAGCCGATGCTGTCGGACATCTGGCCTGCCCCAAGTCCACCGATAGAACTGTTGAGCCTCCACACCGTGGTAAAGCAGACCTTGATCACTGCCCTTCGAGCACGGTTCGCGGCCAATGGTGCCGGCGAGTTGGTCGGCTTGGCGGCGGCCTTCTGTGACGATCCAACCGCGTTTCCGACCGCTCTGAGCACTTGGTGGGCCACGGAGGTCGAGCCGCTACAGCGTTGGCGAGAGTCCGGAGAGACATGCGACCCCAGTGAGCGTTGGGCGGGTAACAAAGGTGATTACACGGGATTGCTTCCGCTCCGCAAGTACAGATGGCACTGCCTCGACTTGAAATACGGGGGCGACGATGACTTCGGGTGGAACTACGATGTCTCGGTCTACGACCTGAAGCTGGCGTGCGCGATGGATGGGTCGGCCGTGCTGGCGTTCGAGGCCGCCGAGAAGTCATGGTCAGAGGCGGTTGCATGGTATTGCTCGTATGGCTTTGCATTGCGGTGGGACGCCGCGCTCGAAGCGTGCGAGTAGGACTTCCGTCGCTACAGGCTCAGGATGTACTCCCACTGAGCGTCGATGAGACCGCACGACCGGGTTAGCCATGCCAAGTGAACGAATTCAGCGACAGATAGACGCCCTGCTCGACCAGGCTGAGGCAGCAGTCGGTTCCCGCGACTGGGATACCGTGCGTGAACTCTGTGACACGGTGCTGCGACTCGATCACGAGAATGCGGACGCGCGAACCTATCTGGATGCTGCGGAGCACGATTCGGGAGTCCTGACGCCATCGTCTGACGCATCTGGAAGCGCGCCGCCACCGTCACCGACACCCCAGCCCGACACCCCGTCCTCCTTCGCAGGCGGCAGGTACGAGGTGCGCGAGTTCCTCGGCGAGGGCGGCAAGAAGCGCGTCTTCCTCGCGCACGACTCGCTGCTCGACCGCGACGTCGCATTCGCTCTCGTGCGCACGGACGGGCTCGACGACGCAGGCCGCGAGCGCATCACGCGCGAGGCGCAGGCGATGGGCCGTCTCGGAGACCATCCGCACATCGTGCCGGTGCTCGACCTCGGTCAGGAGACGAACATCGATGGCGTCTCGCAGCCGTACATCGTTTCGCAGTACATGGCAGGCGGCTCCGTCGAGGACCTGCTCGCAGCCGATGATGACCTGCCGCTGGAACGCACGCTTGAGATAGCACTCGGCGTCTGTCGCGGCTGAGACGGCGGTCAAAGCCGCGGGTAGAGCAGCCCCGGGAGTCCTCGACCAGTACTTCCGGGCGCGGACGGGTCTGGCGTGGGATGAAGTGCAGTCCGTCGCAACGGATATCGAGTCGGAAGTGTTGATCCGGCTGATGAATCTCGACGTGCTCGACGAAGTGGCGCCTGTCTTCGACGAGAAGTACGACCTGCGCGGCAAGGGCGTTCCGGTTGCATTTCAAGTGCACTGGGCCTCGAAGAAGTTGCCGACCTCCTGCTTCCCCGACGAGCTCGAGCAGGCGCGGTGCCAGCACATCGAGAGCGCGATCGCCGCGGAAGAGGCGCGCCGCATCGCCACGCTCCGTGCAGCTGGCTACGAACTCTGGCTCGCTGCGCCAATCGACTTCCGTGGACTCGACGAGGCTGTCTCGTTTGAGGATGAGTTGCGGCCGCACTTCTCGATCTTCGCCGGCGTGCTGGCGAACCCTGGCGTGAACCCTAGCGTGTCGCTTGCGGACGTTCCTACCGCGATGGCAAACGCCGTTAGGCGATTCGCCCGGGACGTGGGACCTGCGACCCCCGTGCTGTTGATGGCGAGCGGACCACCGCTCGCCTCACAGACCGAAGGCGGGTTCTGTGAGGCAGACATCTGCCCGTCTGACTTCCGCGGCGCCTTCAACCAGACCGAGGCATGGCTTGGCGCGGCACTCGACCATCTCACTACGGACCAGTTCAGGGGATTTGGCGCGGCGATTTTCGAGGGCTCCCACTTCGACATCCGCACTCCGTTTGAGCAGTACGCGAGCTTCCCTCTCAACCGCGTCGGTGAGACTGGGTACAACGACCCCGCGCTCAACATCTACCGAGCGCAGTGACGGATCGACGGCGGCGCCAGGAACACGCTGCTCCCGAGTAGTTGGTGGCTGGTGTGCCGAGTGGTGGGGACGTGCAGTGGTAGACGGGAGCCGGGTGGCAGATCGACGTCTCGTATCGATTGGTGATGGGGCTCCCGCGAGTCCTTATTCTTCGAGGACGGCCTCAATGAACTCAAGGATCGTGCTGACGCCAATCAGATTGACTGCGATGACGACCAAGACGATCGCGATGAACCAGAGGAGCCCTTCGATGCTTGACGCCCCGGTGCAGTCATGTTGATCATGCCGGCGTCGGCGGAGGTGGCACGTGAACGCGCTCGACGGGATCCGCGTCATCGACTTCACTTCAGGCGTCGCCGGTCCGAACTGCACCAAGCTGCTCGCGGATTTCGGCGCCGACGTGATCAAGGTGGAGCGATCGACGGGCGACAAGACCCGCACGGTGCCGCCGTTCGCCGGGGACCAACCGCACGCGGAGCGCTCACTGCTGTTCTTGCATCTCAACACCAACAAGCGATCGGTCACCGTCGACCCGGCAACATCCGAGGGTGCCGACCTGCTGCGACGGCTGATCGTCGATGCCCAAGTGGTCGTGGAGGATTTCAAGCCAGGGCGGACCTCCGAGCTTGGGTTGGGCTACGAGCATCTGATCAAAGACCGACCCAACCTCGTCTACTGTTCGATCACGCCCTGGGGACAGGACGGCCCTTACGTGGAGCGAGAGCTGCGGGCATCGGAACTGGTCCTGCAAGGAATGGGTGGGCCCGTGAATGCCACGGGGCACTCTGAGCGCGAACCGCTGAAGCTCGCCGGCAACCTCGCCCAGATGCAGGCCGGTACCGTTGCCGCCTTCGCCATCACCGGCATGGTCTACCGCACCGAGAAGGGCGGCGAAGGAGACCACCTGGACATCTCCATCTATGAGACGCAGATGGGCTCCCGTGACCGCCGCACCCCCGCCCTGACCGCCTACTCATACACGGGTGCCACGAGCAAGCGAACGCAGGCGGGGTTCGCGCTGGCAAGCGGCGTGAAGCCGACGCAGGACGGTCACATCAACCTGATGGCGATGGGGACGCGCCGCATGGACAACTTCGTCAGCATGATCGGTCGCGAGGACCTCGTGGGCGACGAGCGGATCTACCAGCAGCCGACGATGCTCGAACAGGAGTTCATCGAGGAGATCCAGACTGCGTACTTCGGCTGGCTGATGGCGCACGGGAAGCGCGACGCAGTCGCGATTGCTCAGGAGCACGGGCTGCTGGCCGGGGTCGTGAATACACCGGAGGACCTTGTCTCCGACCCTCACTACCGTGAGCGGGGCGTCTGGGAGTCGATCGAGCATCCGGTTGCCGGCGCGTTCGAGTACCCCGGGCGTCCGGTCATCATGTCCGACTCACCGCGTCCCACCGCTCGCCGCGCGCCACTGCTCGGGGAACACAACGCGGAAGTGCTGGGCGGATTACTCGACGTGACGGATGAGCAGCTCTCGACCCTGCGTGCCAGCGGCGTGATCTCGGGAGATGCGTGATGGCCGATCTACCGCTCGCAGGCGTTCGCGTTGCTGATGTCACCGTTGTCTGGGCCGGACCGTACGTGACTCAGTTGCTGGCCGAGTGGGGCGCCGAGGTGATCCGCGTGGAACCTCGTACGCGCATCCAACCACTGACGCGCGGGGCGGATACGCAACCGCCTCCGGAAGAGACCCTGCGTATGCTGGCACAGATGGGCATGACCCTCTTCGGATTCCCCGACTTCGACTCGGGGAGCGATCCGTGGAACCGTGGCTCCGGATTCAATTCCCACGGCCGAAACAAGCTGAGCATGACAGCGGACATCACAACCCCCGAGGGGCGCGAGGCGTTCCTCAAGCTGATCGAGCAGTCGGACGTGCTGGTTGAAAACAACGTCCCGGAGACGATCGAGAAGGCCGGCATCACCTACGAGGACCTGAAGCAGGTCAACCCGCGCCTGATCATGTTGCGCATGCCGGCCTTCGGGCTGTCTGGCCCCTACAAGAACTACCGCGCGCTCGGCACGCACATCGAGGGCATGATCGGGCATCACTACATTCGTTCCTACCCGGACGCCGACCCGGAGGCCGCGGGCGATGTCTTCACCGGCGACGCCGTGGCGGGGGTGATGGGCGCGTTCGCGGTCACAATGGCGCTGCGTCACCGCGACCGCACCGGTGCGGGGCAACAGATTGAACTCTCACAGGCAGAGAATTTCCTGCCGATCCTCGGTGACTTCATCCTCGATTGGACGGCGAACGGTCGTGATGCCGGGCCGCAGGGAAACCACCATCGCACGCACGCGCCGCACGGCTACTACCCTAGCGAAGGCGATGACAACTGGATCGCGATCGACTGCGATTCCGACGAGGCATGGCAGACGATCTGCGACGTGCTCGGGGTCGCCGATCTCGCCTCGGACCAGCGCTTCACGACGGAAGCAGATCGGTTCGAGCATCGCGACGTGCTCGATCAGCTGCTGCCTGATGCGACCCGCAAGCGAGACGCGTTCGAGTTGTCGGAACAGCTCCAGGATCGGGGCGTGATCGCAGGCCCCGTCCAGGATGAGGCGGCCGCCTTCGCCGACCCGCAGCTTGCGCACCGCGGCTTCTTCGAGGAGCTCACGAGCGAGGCCACCGGGACTCACAAATATCCCGGGCTGATATTCAAGGCGAAGAACACCCCCAACAAGTTGCGACGCCCGTCACCCAACCTCGGCCAGGACAACGAGTACGTGTATCGCGAGCTACTCGGGTACGACGCGACGGCCTACGAAGAGTTGATCGAGAGCGGGGCGGTCGGCGCCGACTACCCGCCCGGCGTGGTGCCCTGGATGACAGACCAGCCGCAGTCTGATTAGCGAGTAGAGACGCGGGCAGGCTTCGGCCGCTAGCGGGATCCGGGAGCGATGCCCCTCACGGCGGTCTCAGCCGTCGAAGCCCCACTCGCGAATCAGCGCGAGCTTGAGGGCGGCGAGGTGCGCGTGCGCATCGGCATCAACGCCGGAGAGCCAATCGCGGAGGACGACGACCTCTTCGGCACGGCGGTCCAACTCGCTGCGCGCATCACCGACCGCGCTGAGCCGGGGCAGGTGCTGGTCTCTAACGTCGTGCGGGAGCTGTGCGCAGGCAAGACGTTCGAGTTCACGTCGGCGGGTGACGCGACGCTCAAGGGCTTCGACGAGCCGGTGGCATCTGCGAGGGCCTTCAACTCTGTCGTGGTCTCTTCCGTGTGGGCGAAAAAGCGGGCGAGCATCTGGAGCAGCACCTCGTAGCAATCGTCGAACAGATCGCAGACCTCAACGCTGAACGGATCGTCGATCAGGTTGACGTCCGGCGAGTCGCTGGGAACGCGGGTGAACGGATTCGCGAGGACGGGCCGCGAGGGCTTGAAGTCGGCGTCGGCGGCGAGAATCTGCTCGTACTCCTCCTGTACCGCCAGGAATCGACCGTAGTGCGAGTTCTCGATGTCGCCGCGGGCACCTTCGCCCTCCTCGACGATCGTCTCGATCGCTTCGATTGCCGTCGCCAGGTCCACCACCGCTAGCAGCTCGTCGAAGCTGAAGTAGTCGCTGGTGGCCTGCGCCCTCGGCGGTCCGATGAAGAGTGTGTCGGGCCTGAGTCGTTCGGAGAGATGCCGAAAGCCGTCCTCGATCGCGTGGTACAGCTCGCCGATCGTGGCAAACGCTCGAGGCTCGGCCGTGACGTCGCTGCTGGCGACCGGGTCAGGGTGTGGTTGCCCGGGGGCCCGGTAGATGCTGCCATCGTCCATCTCCATGCCCTCCGGGCGCTCGATGAAGAGGAAGTGCTGCAACGTCTCCTCGTCGAAGGGCGTGGCGACGAGCGCGAAGCCGTCCGGGTAGTAGCCCGAGCCGGCCGGAAAGTTCGGGCGCCGGAGCTGGGGCGCCGCGCCGATGGCGGTCAGCATGTTGCTCGCCAGTGTGAGGTGAGTCATCTCCTGTCCGGCGACCTGGAGCAGAACGCGCCTCCAGCGTTGGACCGCCGCCAGTTGGTCCTCGGACAAGCCCTCGCTCGCGTCGTTCTTCATGGTGAACGCCGCAAAGAGATAGCTGCACGCAACGCCGTGCTCGATCTCGGCAGCCTCGGAGAGCAGGTAGATTAGCTCTTCGCGGCTCTTGATCTTGATCTCGGCCATCGGCGCGTCCCAGCGTTGCGACAGGCAGGCTGAGAGTTCGTGGCCCGCCGCATTGGACGTGCCCGCCCGCATGACGTGGAGGGTACAACGGAGATTGTGAAGTTGGAGGCCACGGCGGGAATCGAACCCGCGATAAGGGTTTTGCAGACCCCTGCCTTACCACTTGGCTACGTGGCCGGATCGGACCCGAGCGGATTCGCCCCGGTCAGAATCGCGACCATCGTATCAGTGGCTCGGGCTTCGATCCGCCTCGGGCGATCTACTTCTGCAGGAACGTCTGCCAGTCGCCATCGAACGTGTAGCCAAGTGCGAGGTCGGACTCGGCGAGCTGGGAGAGCATGCGGCCATAGACGAAGAAGTCGTTGAACGGCCCCTCGCAGTCACTGAACTCGCGCTCCAGGGTGGCGGATGCGGGATCGGAGTCGTCCCTCGAGCAGCCTTCGAGGTAGATGCGAGTGAAGCCACGGACGAACAGGCAACGCCGATTGCCGCCGTCGCAGTCCGCGCCGGAGTCATTGCCAGACGTCGCGTCGCCGATCACGAGGATGGCGCGATTGCGAGGGCTCGTCTGGACGCCTGAGGTCGAGGGGTCGCAGTCCCGCGGCGAGAGTCCTTGCACCGGTTCGCTGGCTGCGTAGTTCGCGTTGAGCTGCCAGATCTCGAAGAAGTCATCGACGCCGTCGTTCACCGTCGGCGCGAGCAGGGCGGCGTGCCCGGCGGCCACGAGCGTCGCGTTGTCCGCGTCGAGGTCGGCCTGCGAGTGGGTCGCGAAGTACGTGCTGTCGCAATCGCCTTCACCAGCGATCAGTGCTTCAATCCCCAGCTTAGTCTGGCTGCCGACGTTACCGGTGACGGTCCCGACAGAGTCGCCGACGGTGCAGGTGACGTCTGTGCCGTTCTGGATGTTGTTCGTGTAGACCACGGCACTGTTCGATGAGTCGTTGCAATCGGGCTCGCTGAACCCCAGTGGCGCAAAATTGTGTTCCTGGGGCCCGCCGCCGCCGGCCTGTAGCGCACACCGTGTTCCGAGAATCGGGTCTGCGTCGCCGACCGGCGGATACCCGGTGAAGCAGTCACCATTCATCTGGATGGCGAGCGGAGTGAAGCCCCTGAGCGCGATCGGCACGCCAGTGCACGCGATTGCTGAGACCTTCACCTCGGTGAGATCATTCACATCGCTGAGGCTGCTCAGCAGTCCGAGAAATACAGGCTGAGAGTTGCGGGTAATCGTCGCCCGCACCCCGACATAGAGCTCCTGCGAGTCGCCTTCCCCGGCGAAACACTCGTCGTCTGAGCTGTCATCGTTGTTCCACAGCACGGTCAGCGTCAGCTCCGTGTCGGGGTCGACGCCGTTCGATGTCGCGGTCGCCTCGCTCGCGCTGATCGCCAGCGCCGTGACGGCGCTGTCCTGCGTGACGCCGGGGATCGGCAGTTCGAGCGCGCCCGCGAGAGCGATCGCATCGACGTCGCCCTGCGCGTCGCGTCGGTCGGCGAGCCAGAGGCCGACATCGAGCGAGAGCACGCCGGCGAACGCCATCAGGCCGGACAGCATCACGAAGATCATCGTGACCTGCGCGTGCGAGCGCCTGAGCAACGCTCGCCGCAATCGTGCCAATGCTGACGAATGATGGATCACGCTGGAGCAGTCACAGCAATATCACGTTGCGGGGGTATCTTCGCAGCCATGCAGATACGTTCCGACAGCGAGTCAGGCCAGGCAGCGCTCGAATACGCGCTAGTTCTTGGGCTGCTGCTGCTGCTTGCGCTGGTGGCGTCGTTCGCCTTCTTCTCGCTCGGAAGCATTATCTCGGGTGCGCTCAGTGATGTGGTTGCGGCGGTCGCTGCCGCCACATAGCTCCTAGCTCGATGCTGGTTCGCGAGCATCCCCTCGCTCCGATACGGGCGAGTATCCGGCGACCGCCGCAAGGTCGCAAGAGTGCGCCGCCCAGTGTCACACGGACGTGCCTTGACGATCTTCGCGAATATCGGCAGCCGTATGAGGGATGCGCGATCACGACCGACCCACCGCGCGGGCTGTAACCTCTGCGCGTGATGCGAAATCTGCTCGCGGCAACCCTCCTGATCGCGGTGTTCGTCGGTGCCTGTTCCGGCGGCGATGACAGCGGCCCATCCGACGTCGCGTCAGGCGTCGTCACGGGCGCGTCGGGGACCGCGCTTGAGAGCGCACCGACAGCGACGCCCGACCAGGTTCTCGAGTGGGCCCGCGCATACTGCAACACGCTCGAGGTCTGGACCGTGGCGATCGACGATCTGCGACAACGATCCGGCGAATCCGCGGGTCTCTTGCTTGAAGAACGCAAGACGCGATCCGCCGTAATGAGTGCCGTTGAGAGCGAGGCGTCGCGAACCGCTGCCGAGCAATTGAACGCGCTCACGCCTCCGCCTGACGCGGAGGAGTATCACCGCGTGGTGACGGCGCAGTTCACGGCGCGTATCGAGATCGTCGAGCGGCTTGAGCAGGCGATGAGCGTCGCGACGACACCGGCGCAGGCGGATGCAGCTAGCCGCGAGTACCTCGAAGCTATCGACGGGCGCAGCCGAACGGTGGCTGCGGCGTCGCAATTTCTGACGCCGGAGATCATCGGCGCGCTGACGGTGACGAACCAGTGCGGATACCTGTCGCGCCCGCTCACGACCTGACCCGCTAGCCGACCAGCGAAGACGTACGGCGAGATGAGGAATCCGATGGAAAGCACGCTCACGCATCTGGAGTGCGGCATCTGTGGCGAGAGCCACGACGCAGAGCAGTTTCAGACGATCTGCACCGCCTGCGGCCGTCCACTGCTGGCTCGCTACGACCTCGATGCGGCGCGCCGGACGTTCGACGCCGCCGCACTCGGCCGGCGCGTTTCGTCGCTCTGGCGCTATGCCGAGTTGCTGCCGGTGCGTGACGCCGGCGCGGTGGTCTCGCTCGGGGAGGGGATGACGCCGCTGTTGGCCGCGCCGCGCCTCGGCGAGGAGGCAGGGGTACCCGATCTCTGGATCAAGGACGAGGGTCAGAACCCCACCGGCACGTTCAAGGCGCGGGGCATGACGGCTGCGGTCTCGCGTGCCCTCGAACTGGGCGCAACCGAACTCGCGACGCCGACGGCCGGCAACGCCGGCAGCGCGCTGGCCGCGTACGCCGCGAGCGCAGGTGTGCCCGCGCACGTCGCGATGCCGAAGGACGCTCCGCCCGCCGTGATCGATGAGGTGCGGCAGTACGGCGCGACGCTCGAACTCGTCGACGGATTCATCGGCGATGCCGGCGCATACATCGCGCGCGGCGCGGCGGAGCACGGCTGGTTCGAGCTTTCGACGCTGAAAGAGCCGTACCGCGTCGAAGGCAAGAAGACGATGGGCTTTGAGCTGTGGGAGCAGTTGGACGAGCTGCCGGATGTGATCCTCTATCCGACCGGTGGCGGCACCGGACTGCTTGGCATGTGGAAGGCGTTCGAGGAACTGGAGGCGATGGGGCTGATCGGCTCGCGGCGACCTCGCATGATCGCGGTGCAGGCGGACGGGTGCGCGCCGATCGTGCGCGCCTTCGACGCCGGCGCGGAGCGCGCGACGCCGTGGGAGAACCCCGCCACGATCGCGCCCGGAATCCGCGTTCCCGGACCGTTCGCCGACGACCTGATCCTGCGCGTGATCCGCGAGAGTAACGGGGTCGCTGTCACCGTCACGGACGACGAGATCCTGCTGGCGATTCGCGATGTCGCGCGGTTCTCGGGCGTCGATGCCTGCCCGGAGGGCGCGGCCTGCTTCGCCGCACTGCGTGGGCTGGTTGCGAGCGGTGCAGTGCAGGGCAACGAGAGCGTGGTGCTCTTCAACACCGGGACCGGCCTGAAGCACCCTGAACTGCGCGGTCCCGCCGTATAGTTGCTTCCGTCGAACGGCGCCGAATGGCGATCGAACGGAGTGTGGCATGGCTACCGAGCAACAGGCATCCGCCGCCGCGGGTGCGCAATTCACCGTCGATGACTTCGTCGATGTTCGATGGTCGGAGATGCCGACCTACTCGCCCGACGGCACACGCATCACCTATCGCGCCAACCACAGCGGCGTCATGCAGGCGTACGTCGTGGACGCGAGCGGCGGCGAACCGACGCGACTGACGCAGACCGATGGCGTGATCTACGGCGTTCGCTACCGACCGCGGCATGACGAGGTGCACTTCACCGCGGACGTCGGCGGCGACGAGCAGTACCAGCAGCATCTCGTGAGCGACGCCGGGGGCACGAGCCGCGCGATGCTCGCTGAGTCAGAGGTGATCAACGAGTTCGGCGCCTGGTCCGAGGACGGCACACGACTCTCGTACGGCTCGAACGCCCGCGATCAGCGCTTCTTCGATCTCTTCATCCTCGATGTGGAGAGCGGAGACCGTCGGCTGGTGTATCAGCAGGACGGCATGAATCACGCTGGCGCGCTCAGCGCGGATGGCCGCTCGATGCTGTTCCTGCGCCCGAATCTCGATCAATCGGGGGACATCAACCTCTACCTGCTCGACCTCGAAAGCGGATCAGAGCGCTGCCTGAGCGACCACGAGGGTGCCGCCGTCTTCGCCGCCGCGGAATTCCACGCCTCCGGCGCGGTGCTGGCGCTCAGCAACGACGATCGCGATTACATGGCGCTGCTGCGTATCGACGTCGAGAGCGGCGAGCGCGAGTACCTGAGCACGCCTGACTGGGACATCGAGTTCATGAGCCTCAGCCCCGACGGCCAGCGCGTGCTCACGGTCGTCAACGTCGATGGCTACTCCGAGGCGCACGTCCACGCGGTCACTGCCGATGGGCGCATCGGCGACGAAATCACGCTGCCCGAGATCGCCGACGGCGTGATCAGTTCGCCCGCGTGGCGGCCGGACGGCGACGCGGTCGCATTCACGTTCGAGAACGCGCAGCAGGCACCCACGATCTGGACTGCGGAACTCTCGACGTCGACGCTGACACGAGTCACGGGCGACGGCGAGGAGGGCACCGCGTTCGCCAGCATCCCCACAGCCGAGTTGATCCACTACACGTCGTTCGATGGTCGCGAGATTCCGGCGTTCTACTACCGGCCGCCGGGAGCGCCGCCGGACGAGCCGCTGCCGTGCTTCGTACTCGTCCACGGCGGGCCGGAGAGCCAGAGCCGGCCGGTACTGGGCGCGCGCTATGCCGGGCCGACCTACCTGTTGGCCCGAGGCGATGTCGCGCTGCTCGTGCCGAACGTGCGCGGGAGCACCGGCTACGGCAAGCACTACAGCCATCTCGACGACGTCGATCTGCGCATGGACTCCGTGCGCGACCTCGTGGCCGCCGTCGACTGGGTGGCGGGGCGCGCGGACCTCGACCAGGACCGCGTCGGCGTGATGGGCGGCTCGTACGGTGGGTTCATGACGCTGGCTGCAATCACCGAGGCGCCGGAGCGCTGGGCGGTGGCGGTCGACCTCTTCGGTATCGCTAACTTCCAGTCGTTCCTCCAGCACACCGGCCCGTGGCGCAGACGTCAGCGCGCCGCCGAGTACGGCGACCCGGACCGCGACGCCGAGTTGCTGCACTCGATTTCGCCGATCCACAAGGTCGATCAGATCACGACCCCGCTGCTGGTGATCCAGGGCGATCGCGACACCCGCGTGCCGCAGGAAGAGTCCGACCAGATGGTCGAGGCGATTCGCCACAACGAGGGGATCGTCGAGTACGTGATCTTCGAGGACGAGGGGCACGGCATCGCGAAGCTGCCGCACCGTCGGGAGATGGCACACAAGATCGTGGGCTTCAGCGAGGAGCACCTGCTGTCCGAGGCTGGCGCGTGACACTCGGAGGATTCTGAACAACGAGACTCGCCCCCAGCGGAAGGCGTCGTAGACAGTTAGCGCTCCCGGGGGGGGCTGAAAGCACCGACGAGCTTTGTTTGCCGATAGACCGCCGTGCTTCGCCGGCAACGAGACGCGACGTACCCCGATGCCGACTCCTTAGTAGTAGGGCGTTTTCCGAGTTGGCGTAAAGCCTCCCGGGGTATGGGTGTCGAGATTCACGGGCATTGAAACGGGTGTGGGGATCCTCTGTCACAAGTCCTCGGATGTCGGCCATGACAATCAAGAAGCTCGACCCGTCACCGACAACTAGCTAGTAGGACCGAAGGCGGGAAGCGTAGGGCCGGGCACTCGGCGGGCTGGCATGTGGATGGTCGCATGAGCGCCGCTGTCTTCCTGCGCGACGCTCTGAGCCAGCCGGGGATTATGAATCGCAGGCTGTCGTCGTCGACGCGGCTTAGGTACTGGAGTTACGAACTTCGCGACACGCCTGCCTTCAGCGATCTCGCCAGTAGGCTGACCATCTCATCGAGTGCCTGGTGGACGCGAAGACATGGTGGGAGAGTCGCGGGCGAGCCCTGATCGAGGAGCACCTCTAGCCGCTTAGAAGACTCGAACCCGGCCATACCCACTGGTGTTTGAGTCTAGCTAGCGGGTTATGGCGGCCCTGACTGGACTTGAAACCCCGATGACCCTCCGATTTGCGTGACGTCATTGGCGTGTGAATTGACTTTCCGGTGTGCCGTGTGGCCGATGGGTGCCTTCCCGGCGGCCAGGCGAGTTACTCGTCGCCGAAGCTCTCTTTCACACGCGCGAAGGCCACATCGGTCGCGGCCAGTGTGCGTTCGATGTCCTCATCGCTGTGTGCGGTGGACAGGAACCAGTTGTGCGTGGGGTGCAGGTAGACACCTCGCTTCGCCGCCTCACCGGCGAACATCATCGCGCGCGGGATGTCCATCTTAGTCATGTCGTCGCCGTCGAAGCGCAGCGCCGGTACCTGGACGGGACCGGACTGCTTGATCGCCACCCCGTGCGCCTGAGCCTGCGCGTCCAGGCCCCGGCGTAGCAGCGTGCCAGCACGCTCGATCAGCGCAGTGCCGTCGGTCTCCTGCAGCGTCGTGATCGTGGCGATCGATGCGGCCATCGCGATGCCCGAGAACCAGTACGAGCCGGTGGCAAAGAACTTGCTCGCTGCCGCCTCAAGCTCACGCTTCGCGACAACAGCGGAGAGTGGGTAGCCGTTCGCGATCGCCTTGCAGTACGCAGAGATGTCCGGCTCGATACCATACGAGGCCCAGCTACCCCCGAGGTCCAGGCGGAAGCCGGCGCGGACATCGTCCAGCACCAGCACCGCCCCGGTCGCGTCACAGAGGTCACGCACGCCCTGCACGAACTCCCGATCCGGCATCGTCCAGTTACCGCCCGCGTCATACTCCACGGCGGAGACGACGATCGCGGCAAGATCGTCACCAGCCTGGTCGACGGCAGCACGGACGCTCGGCAGGTCGTTGTACGTGTAGTTGAACTGGAAGTCGCTATCGGAAGGGGTCATCCCCTCGGCGCCACTCATCCAGGTTGAGCCCCAGCCATGGTACGCCTGCTCGCCTCGGGCGATCGTGCTCTTGCCGCTGTGCGCCCGGGCGACCTGCAGGGCGAAGCGCGTCGCATCCGATCCGTTCTTCGCGAACCACGCCCAGTCGCCGTGACCGATCATGCCGGTCATCAGTTCGGCCAGCTCCACGATTCGCTCGGTCGGCGCATTGAAGCAGTCGCCGTCAGCAGCCTGTGCCGCGACCGCGCGCTCAACGCCGGGGTGACGGTGCCCGAGCACGATCGGTCCGTACGAGCACATGTAGTCGATGTACTCGTTGCCATCAGCGTCCCAGATGTGGCTGCCTTCGCCGCGCGAGAAGAACTGTGGGAAGCCTTCTGGCATCCGCGCGGCGGACTGGTGCCCGTACATCCCGCCCGGCAGCACCAGCGCCGCCCGCTCACGCAGTGCGTCGTCTTGGTCGTGGGGATTCAACTGCTCATCCGTCGTTGCCATCGGCCACCGTCCGTTCCATCACTTCGTCGATCGCTCGTTCATCGATGCCAGCGACGCGTGGTCGAGGGCTGGAGGTATCGCTTGTGGCCTGCGCGAAGATGTCGGTGCACACCTCATTCGCGACCTGCGCACCCTTACTGGCGAAGTAGCGATAGAAGGTGCCGTAGCCCACGCTGCTCCGTTCCGTGATCGAATCGGCGCGCTGCGACGTAGTCGTGCCCCGCGAACTCCGCGAGCTCGGCCTTCACGAGGCGTTCGCTGGCTTCGATCCCGCGCGCAGTTCGCAGGGCCGCAGGCTCTACTCTGCGGTCCGCGTCCCGATGTGCTCGCAATGGAGAGCGAACCGGGCTGTGCGTTGTTCCGTCGGTTGGTTTCATAGTTGACACTCTGTCACCGACCGCGTAGGAAAGAGGTACATCCTCTGAGGCGAGACTGTCAAACATTCTTTCTTTCACCAGATTGTCGGCACCGCGGAGTGGTGTGTTACGTCAGCGAAACTTGTAATTGCGGGAGTGGTTAGTGTGTGACGATCGAGGTTGACCTGCTGGAGCGACTCAAAGAGCGTGCCCAATTCATCCGTATCCAGACAGTTGATTTGATCAACATCGCGCGCAACGGCCACTACTCCAGCACGTTCTCCGCCGCTGAGCTCTTCAGCACGCTCTACTACCACACCCTCAACATTGACCCGAAGCGGCCCGACTGGCCGGAGCGCGACCGTTTCGTGCTCTCCAAGGGCCACGCGATGATCGGCATCTACCCCGTGCTCGCCGACCTGGGGTACTTCGACGCCAGCGAACTCGAAACCTACACGCGCTTCGGGTCGGCATTCGCGGATCATGCGGACATGACGAAGTGCATCGGTGCCGACTTCAGCAATGGGTCACTCGGCCATGGGCTCTCGGTTGGCGTCGGCATGGCGCTCGCCGGGCGCACGGACGCGCTCGACTACCGCGTCTGGGTGATGACCGGCGATGGGGAACTGGCCGAAGGCATGATCTGGGAAGCGGCCATGACCGCCAGCCAGTACAAGCTCGGCAACCTTGTCTGGCTCGTCGACAAGAACCAGATGGGCCTCGACGGCTACACAGAAGACGTCATGAACATCGACCCACTCGACGAGAAAATCGCCTCATTCGGGTTCGATGTGCAGACGATCGATGGTCATAACCTCGAACAGATCGTCGCCACCTTTGACGCGCTTCTACCGACCTCCGGTGACCGCCCGCAGGCGATCATCGCGAACACGATCAAAGGCAAGGGCGTCGGCCACATGGAGTTGAACCCGGCATGGCACGTCGGCGGGCCGATCGAGGGTGACGCGTACGACGCGATCGTGAGCGAGATTCGCGGAGAGACTTCGTCGCCGCAAGACTACTGGCCTCGCGGCAAGACGATGCGCGACTGATAGCCGGGAGTTGAGATGACTTCAGACAGCAAGTCCACGTCGTCCGACACGCGCGGCGGCCAGACTAGCGATCGCCTCGTCGCGGAGGCAATGCCCTCGTTTACAGCGGGCGAGATTCTCGCTCGGCTCGGTCGCACCGATGAACGCATCGTCTGCATGACCGCCGACCTGAAGTATGCCAACCGCTCCTCAGACTTCGAGACGGAGTTCCCTCACCGCTTCTTCAACGTAGGCATCGCCGAGCAGAACATGGTCACCGTTGCCGCCGGTATGGCCTCCTGCGGGAAGTTGCCGTACATCTTCACC
>DASCQM010000007.1:0-26274 GCA_036013055.1 Dehalococcoidia bacterium
CGATCGCGATGGTCGCTGCAGCGTGTAGTGACGATGGCGACGATGATTCAAGCTCAGCAACCACCGAAGCGACAACCGTAGCCGCAACGGCGGTAGCCGCGACGGTAGCCCCGACAGCGGCCCCGACAGCGGCCCCGACGGAGGTCGCGCCAAACGAGACCCTGAAGATCGGCCTCCTGATGGCCTTCTCCGGCCCGCTGGCCGAGTTCGGACCAGTGATTCAGACCGGCCTTGAGTTGGCAATCCTGCACATCAACCTCGCTGGTGGTGTCCTCGGCAACGATGTCGAGTTCGTCACTGGCGATTCGCAGGTGACCGCGTCAGTGGGCGTTGAAGAGGCGCGCCGCCTCGTTGAGATCGAGGGCGTTCACGCCATCGTCGGTCCGCTCTCAAGCTCGGTGACGCTGGCGGTCTCCGAGAGTGTCACAGCTGATGCTGAGATCCCCCTGATCTCGCCTTCGGCCACGTCACCCGCACTGACCGCTGCCGACGACAACGGCTTCCTCTTCAGGAGCACGACATCGGACGCAGCACAGGGCGTGGTGCTCGCCGACCTCGCGGCTGACGAGGGCTACGACAATGTTGGAGTGCTCTTCCTCAACGATGCATACGGCCAAGGCCTAGCCGAGGCGTTCGAGGGTGCGTTCGGCGGTACCGTTACCTCGGCGTCGTTCGAGCCTGACGCAGTCTCCTACCTCGCCGAGCTCCAGTCGGCGGCTAAGGGTGGCGCGAGTACGCTCGTGGCAATCGGCTTCCCGACGCAAGCGGAGATCTTCATCCGAGAGGCGCTCGAGAACGACCTATTCGACAGCTTCCTCTTTGTCGATGGCACGAAGAGCGAAGACCTGATCGCCGCCATCGGTGCCGAGAACCTCGAAGGCTTCAAGGGCACCGCCCCCGGAGCTGGCCCCGAGTCACCCGCGCTGACGGCGTGGAACTCTGCGTACACGTTCCGATACGGCCCGCTGCCGACCCGCCCGTTCGTGCGTGAAGCGTACGACGCGACGATCGCAATCGCGCTCGCCGCTCAGGCGGCCGGTTCCGTCGATGGCAAGGCGATCCGAGATCAGCTCGCGAACGTCGCTGGCCCCGGCGGCGCGACGTACCTTCCCGGCGTCACTGGCGTCGCGGATGCGTTCAAGGCTCTCGCGGATGGCAGGTGGGTCAATTACGCCGGTTCGGCAACCAGTCTCGACTGGGACGCAAACGGCGATGTGACGACCGGCTATGTGGGCATCTGGCAGTACTCCGACGGTGCAATCGTCGAAGTCGACCAGATTCCGTTCACGCTCGACTAACAGCCAATACTGGCGAACGGAGAAGGGGCGGCCATTCGGCCGCCCCTTCTCCGTGTCTCGACCGAAGCTGCGAAGAGCAGCGGAAGCGACTGCGGTGGCGTAGAACCTCAGGAGGTCGACGCATCGGCCTTTCCGGCCGAGCGCGCGCGGGCTAAGAGGCCTCGTAGGCCACCGCACCGGCTACCCGGCGGAGACGCGACGAAGCGACTGACACGTGGCTGCTCCCTGAGCACGCCCTCCGGTCGCAGCAGCACGAAGATGACGACCAGTAGGCCGATGGCGAACTGGCGCAGCACGAAGACGCGATTGCCCAGCATGTCCGGCAGGTCTTCCTGGATCAGCGGCGTGCCGAACCAGAAGAGGCCGACGAGCAGCGCACCGAGTATTGCCCCTCGATTGTTGCCGCTGCCGCCGACGATCAGCATCGTCCAGACGAGGAACGTACCGAAGAGATCAGGGAACGAGTCCGGCGCAATGGTTCCCATGCGGTGCGCCCAGATTGCACCCGCCAGTCCCATGATCATTCCGCCTAGCACGAAGCTCTGCAGCCGGAACGAGACGGTGTCTTTGCCGGTGGCGCGTGCCGTGTCCTCATTCTCCCGGATCGCACGCAAAACTCGGCCCCACGGTGATGCCGTGGCCTTCGAGACGACGATATAGACCGCGAGCAGCATCGTGAGGGTGATCACCAGTAGCACCCACTTGTAGTCGGCACTGTCGACGATCTGATCGAGCGGGCGAGGAATACCGTTCAACCCGCGTGCGCGGTTTACGAAGCCATCGACGGAGGTGGCCACGCTGCGCAGGATTGCCGCGACCCCGATCGTAGCGATCGCCAGAAAGTCGCGCCGCAGGCGCAGCGTCGGAACGCCGATCAGCAAAGCGAGCGTTCCCCCTGCGACCGTCCCGCCGAGCCAGCCGACGAGAATCGGCAGCCCCCAGCCACCGATGTAGCTCTCGAACTCACCGGGGGGATCGAGCGTGAGCAGCGCGCTGGTGTAGGCACCTACCATGAAGAAGGCAACGATCCCGAAGTTGAAGACGCCCGCGTAGCCCCACTGCAGGTTGAGCGCGAGCGCGAGGATGCCGAAGATCGCCACTGTCGTGAGGAACCCGACGGTCCAGTTCATGCCTCCAATGAACGTGACAAGGAAGACGGGTTCGAACGTCAGCGGCACGCGGCGCTCTTCAAACCGTCGAGCCAAACAGGCCACGAGGACGGACGAGCAGCATCACGATCAAGATCGCAAATGGAACCCCGGGTTTCAGCCCCGAGTTGATCCACTCGGTCGAGACCTCCTGCGAGATGCCGACCACCAGCCCGCCGACAAGCGCACCCCACGGGTTGCCGATCCCGCCGAGGATGACTGCCGCGAACATCGGCAGTAACAGGCCAAAGCCAGCGTCGAAGCGTAGCTGGGTCTGGATCGCCAGCATGATGCCGGCCGTCGCGATCAGCGCACCACCGACGGCCCACGTCGCCTGTCGCACCCGTTCCGTGTCAATGCCAGCAACCGCGGCAAGGTCGGCGTTGTCCGACGTCGCCCGCATCGCCTTGCCGAGGCGCGTGTGGTGCAGCAGCAAGTAAACCGCCAACGCTGCGACGAGCGTCAGGCCGACGATGAAGAATTGGTCAGGCTTCACTTTGAGACCACCGGCGAAGGTGGAGGCACGATGGATTCCGGTCGTGTACCGCTCCGTGCCAGGCCCCCAGATCATCTGGATCACCGCGCGCAGCATGATCGCGATCCCGAGCGAGGCAATTGCCATGGTGATCACGCCGCTGCCGTGTTCACGAAGTGGGCGGAAGACCAGTCGATCAATCGCAATCGTGAACACCGCGACGCCCGCCATCGCGAAGAGTGCCGCGGGTAGAAGCCCCAAACCGAAGGAGAATGGCTGGACCTCAGGCCCGTTTATCCCGAGATTCCCGACCACGATGAAGGCGAGAAACATGCCGAGCGTCATCAGGTCACCATGGGCGAAGTTTGCGAACTTAAAGACGCCGTACGTCAACGTCAGCCCGGTCGCCCCGAGGCCAATGATCGATCCAACCACGATCCCAACGATGGCCAGTTGTACGACGTCCGTAACGAGCTCCTACCCCCTCTCTTGCGGTTCAGTGGCCGCCGGCGCAGCCGGCGAAAGCACCGCGTCGTCGCCCTCGTCACTCTCGTCACGGCCGAGGAAAAGTCGACCTACCTCGGAGTTCTCCAGCATCTCAGCGGCATCTTGCTCAAGCGCGTTCTGGCCGGCGACGAGCACGTACCCGCGGTCGGAGATCGCGAGCGCCTCGGCCGCGTTCTGCTCGATCATCAGCACCGCGACGCCCTCGCCGGCGATCGACGTCACCCGGTCGAAGATAGCCTTGCGCATGATCGGCGAGAGTGCGGCCGAGATTTCGTCGAGCAGCAGCAGGGACGGGTCGAGCATCAAAGCTCGGCCGATCGCGAGCGCCTGCCGTTGGCCGCCAGAGAGGCGGGAAGCGCGCTCGTTCGGACGGGAGGAGAGGTCCGGAAACATGGCGAGAACCTCGGCGACGCGATCACCCACGCCGTGCTTGCGCTGGTAGCCACCCATCTCGAGGTTTTCGCGGATCGAAAGCGAGGGAAAGACGTTCTCCGTTTGCGGCACGAACGAGGCACCAGCCGCGACCATCTTCGGCGAGCCGTACGACGTCACGTCGACGCCATCGAAAGTGACGGAGCCGCTGAATGGGGTGAGTAGGCCGAAGATCGCCTTCAGCAGCGTTGATTTCCCCGCACCGTTGGGTCCGATGATTGTGACGATCTCGCCGCCGTCGATGTTCAGCGTGACGTCGTGGACGATCTCGACTTCGCCGTATCCGGCGGTCAGGCGTTCGACGCTGAGGAGCGGCGTCACCGGTACTGGCTTCCGAGGTACGCGGCCTGCACGTTGCTATCCGCGAGTACCTCGTCCGGATGCCCCTCAGTGAGCACCTGCCCGTTCGTCATCACGACGACGGGATCACACAGGCGGGCGACAAGATCCATGTCGTGTGCGATCACGAGGAAGGTGACGCCCATCTCCTGCTGAATACGGCGGATGTGCGTGACTAGCCGTCGCGCGAGTGTCGGGTTCACGCCCGCTCCGGGCTCATCAAGCAGGATCATCTCGGGATTTGCCATCAGCGCCCGTGCGAGCTCCAGCAGCTTCCGCTGGCCGCCGGAGAGACTACCCGCTCGCTCGTGGGCGAGCGGTTCGAGGTCGACGAGGTCGAGCACCTCATGCGCGGCGGCGCTGATCAGACGTTCTTCGCTCGCGACGCGCCCGGGACGGAACCAGCTTTCCCAGACTCGCTCGCCGATCTGATCGCGGCGAGCCAACATTAGATTTTCCAGCACCGTCATGGCGGAGAGCTCATGCGGAATCTGGAACGTGCGCGTGAGGCGTCGGGCGACGACACGGTGCGGCGCTAGGCCGGTGATGTCGCTGCCATCGAACGTAATGCTACCGGCGTCTGGTCGCTCGAAGCCGGAGATACAGTTGAAGCAGGTCGTCTTGCCGGCACCGTTGGGACCGATCAGGCCCGTGACGGAGCCGCGCTCGACCGCGAAGGCCGCGCCGTCGACAGCGCGGTTGCCACCGAACTGTTTGACGAGCCCATCGACGCGCAGAATCTCGCTCACCGCGCCTCCTTCGCGTGATGCTACCGCATCAACCCACGCTAGCGCGACGTTCCGCAACGCGAACCTGTCGGGAGGCTGACGCGCCTCGCTACTGAGGAGGCGCGTTGGTGCTGTAGACGGGGGTCCACAGCTGCGCGGGCGCGGCGGGGTTCTGCTTGCGAACCTCGACGGCCCAGCGGCGCCGCTCCCGAATCGCAGCACGCAGGCGGATTTGCTGAGCTCCTCACCGACGAAGATCGCACCGGTGTAGCTACCGTCCGGTAGTGACTGGCGGATCACCATCAGGCGCTCCGCACTTCGTCGCGGCCGACGGCACTGAACGCGCTGCTGACAGCTTCGAGCATCACTGTGATGCGTCGCTGGAGGGGCTATCTAGTATCAGGTGTAAATTGTAACGCCAGCGTTCGCGCCGCGATCAGTTCGGAGGCGTTGCGCATCGCAAGCGAGCACGTTTCGGCTAGATGCCGCGCCAGTCGATCTTCACGGGCGCGCGCTCGCGATCCGACGGGGCATCCTCGGCGGGATATCCGAGGAGCACGAAGCCAACGATGCGATCCGCCTCGGCGAGACCAAGGTAGTCCTTGAGGCCCTGGTAGCGGACGGAGCGCCCCGTCCCCCACTTCGTCACCAGCCCCTCGGCGTGGGCGGCGAGCATCAGGTTCTGCACGGCACAGCAGCAGGCGGCGTAATCCTCAAGGTCGCGCACCGCACCGCCCTCGGGATCCGCCGTCTGGCCGACGACGATCATCACCGGCGAGCGCATCGCGGTACCGCTCGCTCGCTGGAGATCCTGTTCGTCTGGAGTCTCGGGATAGCCGTCGCTCTTCAGCCATTCAACGAGCGCCTCGCCCATCTCTGTGCGCGCCGCACCGGCGATCACGTGGAAGCTCCACGGTTCGGTCATGAAGTGGTTCGGGGCCCACACCGCGCAGTCGATCAACTGCTCGATCAGCTCACGCGGCGGAACCTGATCACCGAAGGCGTCAGCGGTGTATCGGCTGCGAATCGCTTCAATCACGTCCATGGCTCGTCCTCCTCTGCATCGTGCCCGCAGTTCGACGTTGGCTACTCGAGACGGGCCGCGCACAGCCTAGCGCGCGCAGGCGCTAGCGGCCGGGCCCCTCGACCAGTCTCGCGCCGAGCCCCGGTTGATCGAGGGGTAGCACCAGCGCGCCATCCTCGATCCGCTCCGGTGGGGCGAGCAGCGCCGGCCGCCATGGAACCTCGCCCCAGGCGAACTCGAGCGGCCCAGCGTGGGGTACTCCCGCCAGTGCCTGCGCACTCGCCAGCGTGCTGACGGGCCCGCTGGGGTTGTGCGGCGTGATCTGCGCACCACTTCCTTCGCTCGCTCGAGCGAGCGCCAGCAGTTCGCCGATCCCACCGATGTGCTTGATGTCCGGCAGGTAGTAGTCGGCGGCCTCCGCTGCGAGGAATGGCTCAAACGCCGTAGCACCGATCAGGCGTTCCCCGGTCGCGATTGGCAACGGCGCCGCGCTCCTGACAGCCGCCACGTCGGCGGGTCCCTCCTCGTAGGGCACCGGGTCTTCGAACCATCCGACGTCGAGTGCGGCGAGCTCGCGCGCCACGTCGAGGGCGCTCGCCACGTCGAACCGCCAGTGGCAGTCGACGAGCACGCGAACGTCCGGCCCGACGGCCTCGCTTACCGCGGCGACGCGATCGATGCCCGGTTGAGCGAGCCGCCGATGATCTCCCACCGCGGTGTCGTAGACGACCTCATCGAATGGAGCGAGTTTGATCGTGCGGAAGCCATCGCGAGCCGCCGCAGTCGCGCTCGCGGCGAATCCGGCAGGGGAGCGATCGACGGTCGCGCGGTTGATGTTGGCGTAGAGCGGGATCGATCGCGCGTCCGTCGGCGCGCCGAGCAGCGACGCGAGCCCGACGCCGGCCTGCTGGGCCGCGAGGTCCCACAGCGCCTGTTCAGCTGCGCTCGCGGCCGTCGCTGAGACCCGGCGAGCCGTCCCCGGCGGTGTCGCGACATCGAGCGCCTGCCATGCGGCGGAGGGCTCGTCCCAGGCGGTGTCGCGAAGCTGCTCGCCGACGGAGCCGGTGAGTAACCGTGCGACGGCGTCATCGTCGCCACTGTGCGACGCCTCGCCAAAGCCGACGCGCCCATCTGCATCCGTCAGCGTCAAGAAGACCCAGTCGCCTCGATGGTTCACCGGCTGGCGAGTGACAGCGATCTCCCGAATGCGGACCGGGTCAGCCATCAGCAGCGAGTCCTTCCTCGCGGTAGCGTAGCCGCTCCGGGCACGGTCGGCGGCGACCGAGTGGGGGCGCCCGCGTATCATCCACTGGTTCGCGCACCGGCGCGCGACCAGTGGAGCATCCGATGCCTTACGCGGCGAATCCCGACGACAGCGTGAAGATCCGCTACGCCGTCGAAGGCGACGGCCCGCCGCTACTGCTGCATCACGGCTTCATGGGCCGTGTCGAGAACTGGCGCGAGCGCGGCTACGCCGATGCTCTCAGCGAGAGCTATCGCCTCATCCTCATGGATGCCCGCGGGCACGGGTGGAGTGGCAAGCCGCAGTTCGCTGAGGCCTATGCGATGGAGCTTCGTGTCTCGGACGTAACTGCGGTGCTGGACGCAGTGGGAGTGGAGCAGGTGCACTTCTTCGGCTACTCGATGGGCGGGCACACCGGCTTCGGGATGCTCAAGCACGCGTCGGAGCGGCTCGCCTCATTGATCATCGGCGGCATGGTGCCATACGCGTCGGATCCGGAGCCGCTGAACGATCACGCGCACATGCTACGTAGCGGCATGCACGCGTTGGTCGACGGGATGGAGACTCAGGCGGGAGAGCGACTGGCAGAACCGTTCCGCTCAACGCTGCTCGGAAACGACGCGGTGTCGCTGATCGCCTCGACCCTGGCGACGCGAGACACACCGGGCCTCGAGGGTAGCCTCGCGAACGCGACGATGCCGTCGCTGTTGTTCGCCGGCGACGCGGACCCCGCTCACGACCTCGTACGGCGCGCCGCAGGAGAGATGCCGAACGCGAAATTCGTCTCGCTCGCAGGCCTCGACCATCTCTCGGCGGCCGAGCGCAGCGATCTCGTGCTGCCGCATGTCACGCAGTTCCTCGCGCGTGCTATTGCCGAGGGCGGCGCGTAGCACCAGCCCCCGTGTCATCGGTCGCGAGCTGTTCGCGGATCAGGCTCAGGCTGCCTTCGCGCCGGGATGCACGAGCAGGACCGGGATCCGCTCCGTGTGCCGCACGACGTAGTCAGCAACAGATCCGAGCACGGCGCGCTTCACCCCTGAGCGACCATGCGTCGCCATCACGATCACGTTGCAGTCGTTCTCTTCGGCCGCCTTCACGATCGCGGGTCCGGCGTGTCCGTCGAGGACTGCGGTGCGCACGTCCTCGAACCCGACCTCGGTGAGCAGCTTCTCTGCTGCGTCGAGGTGCTCCTGCGCCGTTCGGCGCAGCGATGCCACGGCGAGCGGGGCGGCAGCAACAATCTTGCCGTCGGTGCCGTCGACGATCTCGACGACAAGCACCTCGCTCCCTGGGCCGCCGATGCGGCCGGCCTCGGCGACGGCGGCGTCGGCGAGCTTCGATCCGTCAGTTGCCAGCAGGATCGTGTCGTACATCTGTGTGACCCCATTCAGGCTCGATTCCAGCTTGATCGAGGGGCGGTCCCGGGCGAAGTGCCAGCAGTCCCTCGCCCTGAGGGACTTACTTCCACTCACCCCCGTTCGAGCGCGGCCCGCTCCTAGCACCGAGGGGCCTGACGCGGGATTAACGAGTCACAAGCTGCGCAATCATGGGTGCTATGCTGCCCCCGATTTGCACCGAGATCCTGCCATGAAGGGGCGTCCACGATGACTGCTGACTACGAGACCATCACCTACGAGAAGGAGGCGCCGATCGCCACGATCACCCTCAACCGGCCGGACAAGCTGAACGCGCTCTCGCAAGAGCTACAGCTTGAGGTTCGTTCAGCCCTCGAAGATGCCGGCTGGGGCGACGACTCGATCCGCGTGATCGTGCTGAAGGCTGCCGGGCGGGCCTTCAGCGCAGGCTTCGACATCAGCGGCGCGCGCGGCGGTCGCTCGGATGCGGTCCGCGGGCGTGAGAACTTCATGCACGGCAAGGGGTTTAGCGCCTCAGCCTGGTGGGATGTCTTCTGGAACAACCCGAAGCCGATCATTGCCCAGATCCACGGCTTCTGCATCGCTGGCGGGCTCGCGACCGCCACCTTCTGCGATCTCCGCATCTGTTCGGAAGACGCGAAGTTCGGCGCTCCCGAGATCCGCACGGGCGGCCCTTACATCCCGGCCGTCTGGCCATGGATCGTCGGCATCACCAAGGCGAAGGAGCTGCTGTTCACCGGCAACCTGATCGACGCCGAGGAAGCATGGCGGCTAGGCATCGTCAACAAGGTCGTCCCCGCCGACGAACTCGACGAGGAGGTACGCAAGCAGGCGCTGACGATCGCCAAGCTGCCCGCACCGACGGTCGAATACAACAAGAAGCTCGTGAACATGGCCTACGACCAGATGAACGTGCGTCAGGTGATCGAACGATCGCTCGAACTCGAAGCGATCGTCGGAGCGAGCCCCGAGTCGACGCCCGAGCTCGACGAGTACAGGAAGATCCGTTCAGAGGAGGGCCTCAACGGCGCGCTCAAGTGGAACGCCGCGCGATTCGAGGACGAGGACGCCTGGTTCAAACAGTCGAAGGATCGCACCTAGCCGAAGTGCGCCTGCCCCAGTCTGAGCGCTGGGCAGGTGCAGTTCGGCCGCGACCGCCTAAGGCGTGTCGTAGACGATGATCGAGCGGCCCTCGATCTCGCCGTCCTCAAGCGCACGCACACCCTCGTTGATCTCGTCGAGGTTCTCGTAGCGCCGCGAGACGAACTTGTCGAGCGGCAGCTTGCCCTCTTTGAACCACTCGATGTACTGCGGCATCACCTCGGCCGGTCGGGCAGACCCGCCCATCGAACCGATGATCGCCCGCTCTCCCATCGGGAAGAGCCGTGGCAGCGTGACGTCACCCTGGCCGATGCCGACGACCACGGCCGTACCGCCGCGCCGCACGCCGAGCACGCCAGCCTTCACGCTCTGGATCGACTGCTGGAACGCGGCCTCGACGCCGATCGCGTCGAACGCAAAATCGACGCCGCCGCCGGTCATCTCCTTGATCGTCTCCGGCGCATCGACGTCAGCCGCGTTCACGGTATGCGTCGCGCCAATCTCCTTGGCGTAGCCGAGCTTCCCCTCCTGCAGGTCGACCGCAATGATCGGGTCCGCCCCGGCAAGCTTCGCTCCGGCCAACACGTTCGTGCCCACGCCGCCGACGCCGAACACGGCCACCGACTGACCCGGCTGCACGTTCGCCGTGTGCAGGGCGGCACCCGCACCCGTGATCACGGCACAGCCGACGATCGCCGTCACGTCCGTCGGTACGTCTTCGTCGAGCGGTACGACCATCTGCTCGTTGAGCAGTGCGTGCTCCGCCCACGTGTAGACGCCGGCGTCGTACTCGTCGCCCTGCCACCGGAACTTCGTGCGGTTGGCGGTCGTCATGCCGTCCGGCAGGTCGCGGGGCACGAACTGGACCATCACGCGCCCACCCTCGCTGACGTGCTTCACGTTGGAGCCCGCCTTCAGCACGATGCCGGTGCCCTCGTGGCCGAGCAGCAGCGGCATGGGCGAGAGCGGGTTGTGGATCTGGTGGAGCTGTGAGTGGCAGATACCGGTCGCGAAGAGCTTCACCAGCACCTCGTCGTCGCCCGGGTCCTCCAGCTCGATCTCGTCGACCAGCAACGGAACTCCGTGCTCTGCCTTGATCGCGGCTCGCGTCGTCAATGTCATCGCCCACTCCTTGTCGGTCGCGTGCTCTCGCACGCACAGCCTAGAGCCGCCGGGGCCACCTCGACTACCCCATCGTGCGTCGGACGCCCGCGCACGGCCGCGATCCGGTGGCGATCAGGCAACGACCCGACCGGCCGCGAATGAGACGGTCACTGCCGCGAGCCCGGCAACCAACGCGACGACGATCGCCCGATGCACGGCATTTCGCTGCACGAGCATCGCCATCGCGAGGAAGATCGGGAACGCGACGAGCGCATAGCGCGACGTCCCCCAGCGAAACGCCCACGAGGATGCCGGCACGAGCACGATCAGTACGACGTAGATCGCATAGATCGGGTCGATTCGCCGCCAGATCGGCACAAGCAGCGCGCCCGCGATCACGACGGCAGCGACGTCCAGCCCGACGCGGAACGCGCCCTCCGGATAGACGATCAGCAGTACGACCGACTTCACGAAGGCGAGCGGCAGCCCGATCGACTCACGGTGAAACGCGTCTTGCACTTTGAAGAACGCAAATGGCTCATCGAGCGTGACGTACGTGAGCGCGGCGAAGGCAGCGAGACCCAGCGGCACGAACATCAACGCCAGCAGGTCGATCCGACGACCCCACAGGCGCAGCAGCGCGCTGCTCAGTTGCTCGCGATCGCGGAGCGTCGATGGCGCCCAACCCGCGGCTCGCAGCAGTTCGAGCATCAGCACCGGTAGTAGCAACACCCCCACCACGCGCGTCGCCGACGCGAGCGCCCCGAGGATGCCCGCACGCCACCAGTCGCCGCGACGGGAGAAGTACAGCGAGCCGACGCTGAGGCAGAGGAAGAGGCTCTCGCTGTAGACGGCGCTGAAGAAGAACGCCGTCGGGAAGCAGGCGATGTAGAGCACGGTTCGTCGCGCGACCCGGTCGCTGTCGGTGTGCAGCAGCGCGAGCCGGTACACGAACAGCAGACCGCCGAGGAACGCGATGTGACTGACGATGACACCGGCGAGCACGGCGTCTCTCGTGATCGGCTGCAGCAGGCGAATCGTCAGCGGGTAGAGCGGGAAGAACGCGACGTTGCTCTGCACGTCGGGTGTGTACGAGTACCCGTGGCGAGCGATCGCGATGTACCAGCCGCTGTCCCAGTTCGCGAGCCCGGGGGTCGGTGCGCCGTCCTCCACGACAATCGTCTGACGAACGCCACTGCGACAACGAAGAGACGCGTCACGATGAACGCCAGCAGGGGGTAGGTGACCCACTGCGGCAGCGCGCGAGGCGATTGACCCCCTGCCGCACCAGCTCGCTCAACTCTGCCTCACGGCGGTCTCGTGTTCCGCGCGCCGGTTGGCGGTCGGATTGCCTCGGTGCGGTGCCTCAAGCACTCGCGAGCGCGTCGGCCAGCTTGTCGAGGGCCTGGTTCCAGCCGACGGCTGCACCTGCGGCCATACCCTCGTCGGGCCAGCCAGCTTGCTCCAGCGTGAGTCGCGACTGGCCGTCGGCCAGCTCCGCGAGTTCGACGGTGACGACGGTCTCAAACGCGGGCGAAACGAGTTCACCGCGCTCGTCGGCGGGCGAGTCTGTGGTGACGAACCGCTCGACCGGGACGATCTCGCTGTAGATGCCGGTCGTGAAGTACGCGCCGCCGTCCGGCATGCGCATGCCGAAGAGATGGCTACCGCCGACGCGGAAGTCGATCTCACAGACGTCCAGGCTCATCCCGGCAGGCCCGTACCAGCGAGTGAACTGCTCCGGCTCCGTCCAAGCACTCCAGACGAGTTCGCGCGGTGCCTCAACGACGCGCTCGATCACGAGCCGTTCACCCTCGATCCGCGTCTCACCGCTATCACTCTGCGTCATCTCGACCCCCTCCGTGCAGCCGCGACGGTACCACCTCTGCCTGTGCCCGGGCGGTCACAGCGTGCGGCCCGCCGCAGTCATCGCTCGGCGGCGGCGCCGACGTCACAGCGCCGCTCGCTGCCTGCTATGGTGGCTCACGATCACGAGGATGGACGACGGAGGGCATCGATGGCAGGAATCTCGCGAAAGATCGCGCTGACGGACGACGAACTCGACGATCTGATGACGTCGAGTTGGAACATGCGGATTGCCACCATCGGCCTCAATGACCGCATCAATCTGACGCCGATGTGGTTCGGCTGGGTCAACGGCAAGATCTACTTCACCGGGCGCGGCCAGAAGATCGTGAACCTCAGACGAAACGCTGCGACGACGCTGCTCGTGGACAAGAACGAGCGCTTTCCGGAGCTGGTCGGGGCGATGTTCCAGGGGACGGCGCGCGTGCTCGAGAGTGCCGATGACGAGGCCGCGGACCCGGATCTTGAGCAGGCCCGCGAGCTGATCGGTGCGAAGTACGCCACCGGGCGCGGTGATCCGAACGCGACCGCGCAACGGAACGCGGCGACGGCCTCCGGCGGCACCAACCGCTGGGTCGTGTTCACGCCGGATCGCCTCGTGAGCTGGGACAACCCGAAGATCGCGGCATTGCGGGCCGCGAGGGAGCAGCGCTCCTAGCGCTCGCCCGCCGCTAGCTCTGCTGGGTGGCGACGATCAGCGCGTGGAAGTCGTCGACGCCATTGAGATCCCGCAACGTCGCCTTGGCGCTGGCCATCGCGCCCGCATCGTTCTCCGCGATCGCGTCGGCGTATGCGCGGGCCTCAGTGACGACATCGGCGTCCGCGACGACCCTCACCGCGATCCCGCGTGCGACGAGTTCGACGCCCGTGAACGGTTGCCCACCGACAACGACCTCCATCGCCGTCGCAGCGCCAAACTTCAGTTGCAGCCAGATCAGATTCAGCGGCGCCAATCTGCCTAGCCTCACCTCAGACGCGTGCAGCCGTGCACCCTCGCCCGCAATCAAGAAGTCGCAACTCAGTGCGAGCCCCGAGCCGGCAGCTATTGCGGGACCCTCAAGCGCGCCGATGATCGGCGTCGGACAGGCGTAGACGGCGGCGTGGTAGGAGGCCCACGTCGGGCCGAAGTTCTCCATCACCTCTGGCTCGTCCCGCCGCGCCTTGAGGTCCAGGCCGCCGCAGAACGCTCCTCCCTCGCCGCGGATCAGGATCGCGTTGATGTCGTCGTCAGCGGCGAGCTCGTCGAGTCCCGCGTGAAGTTCCTCGACGAGTGGCCGAGTGAGGGCGTTCTTCCGGTGCGGTCGGTTGAGCACCAGCTCACCACGGGCTCCATCTCGCTCCACGCGAACCAGAGCTTCATCGGCCATCGCTTGCCCCCTCGGTCAGTCGTGAGCGGCAAGAGTACAGCGCCTGCACCTGATGAACGGCCGCGGCGACGAGGAGAGCCGGGCGTCAGTCGGCGTCGGTTGGCGCTTCGATCGGTGCGGCCTCGCCCTCGAGAAACTGTTCGATGCGGGGTGTCGTCTGGCCGGAGCGCACGTTCGCGCCCAGCAGGCTCTCCGCGAACATGCCGTCGTCATGCGACATGTCACCCGTGCGCGAGAGGTAGGCTGTCACGCCCCAGTTCACCATCGGCGGGTTCTCAGCGATGCGCACGGCGAGCTGCTTCGCCTTCTCCAGCGACTCATTCGCGGGCACCAGGTACTGCACGACGTTGGCGTCCAGCGCCTCCTGCGCGCTCATCACCCGGCCAGTCAGCATCATGTCGGCCATGCGGGCGTACCCCATCAGGCGCTGGATGTTCACCGAGCCCGCACCGCCGACGAAAATGCCCCGCTGCGCCTCTGGAAGCGCGAAGAACGTCGACTCGTCGGCGACGCGGATATGGGTTGACGCTGCCAGCTCGAGGCCTCCACCGACGGTCGCGCCCTTCAACGCGCTGACCCACGGAATCGAATCCCGCGAAATGAGGTCAAACGTGGTGTGCCAGTTGCTCCGACGTCGCAGGCGGGGCGGGGGCATCTTCGACCGCTCGATCACCGACGCGAGGTCGAGCCCGGCCGAGAAGTGCTGCTCGCCGTGGCTGAAGATCACCCCGGCTCGTGCCTCCTCGCAGGCGCGGAGCACCTGATCGCGGAGCTCATCGAGCAGTTGCGCGTTGATCGCGTTGCGCACGTCGTCGCGGTTCAGGCCGACGAGCGCGACCTCCCCCTCCAGCGCGTAGGTCACCAGCGGTTCCGTCATGTGATCTCTCTCCTCGTAGGCTCCGATGCAGCAAGAACTGAAGCACGACGCGATCGTCAGGCGCAATGCGCCGGAAGCATAGCCGGTTCGTCGGCGCGAGGGGCCGACGCGTCAGGCTGACTCGCATCGTCCCCCGAGCAGGCCAGGGCAGCGAGCAGTGCCAGGGGCAACAGGGCTGCGGCAAGTTTCCACATCGACAGCATCAAGCTCACCCGCACAGACAGCGTCTTCTTCAGCGCCAGCCTACGCTCGCGGCTTCCGAACAACGAGTCGGGTAGTGGCGTGCCTTGACCGTCGCGTGCAGGGAAGAGCGCTCAGGATAGGTGAGTGTTCGTCACAGCTCTTTGAGTGCGGAGGTGAGTTCCGTGACCATCTGTTTCGCGTCGCCGAAGAGCATGAGCGAGTTGTCTGCGGCGAACAGCGGGTTCGGAATGCCGGCGAATCCGGCACCGAGACTGCGTTTGATGATCACGACCACCTGCGCCTGATCGACGTCCAGGATCGGCATGCCGGCGATCGGCACGGACGGGTCGCTGTCCCGCGCCATCGGATTCACGACGTCGTTCGCACCGATGACGAGCACGACGTCGGTCTGTCGGAACGTGGGGTTCGCCTCGTCCATCTCTTTGAGCTTGTCGTACGGGATATTGGCCTCCGCCAGTAGCACGTTCATGTGTCCCGGCATTCGCCCCGCGACCGGATGGATCGCGAATTCAACGTCGACGCCCTTGGCTTCGAGGACGTTCATCATCTCCTGGATGGAATGCTGCGCCTGCGCAACTGCCATGCCGTAGCCGGGCGCAACGACAACCCGACGTGCGCCATCCATCAGCATCGCGACCTCGTCGGGCGACGCAGACTTGACGCGACCGGCATAGACCTCGTCGCTCTCGACTTCGCTTGCGACGGCCGCTCCGACGCCAGCGAACATGATGTTGACCAGCGAGCGGTTCATGGCCTTCGACATGATCGCCGTGAGGATGAAACCGGCCGCCCCGACCAGTGAGCCGGCGATGATCAGGACGCTGTTGTTCAGCACCCAGCCGTGCCCGGCCGCGGCGATTCCGGAGTACGCGTTTAGCAGCGAGATCACGACGGGCATGTCCGCCCCACCGATGGGCATTACGAGCAGCAGTCCCAGCACCGCCGCCGTGCCGACGAGGATCCAGAACGGAAGTGATGAGTCGGGATCCGCGATCAACCAGGCGGAGAGGGCCAGGCAGGCCACGGCCAGCACGACGTTGACAACATGCCGGCCGGGAAGGAGCAGCGGCTTCTCACTGATCAAGCCCTGGAGCTTGCCGAAGGCGACGGCGCTGCCAGTCAGTGAGATGCCCCCGATGATCGCCGACGCCGCTGCGGCAACGGTGAACTGGAGATCGATCGCCTCAAAATGCGTGCCCTTGAGTGCTTCCTCAAGCGCAGCGCCGACGGCAAGCGCCGATGCGCCTCCACCAAAGCCGTTGAAGATCGCTACGACCTGCGGGATTGACGCGACGGCTACGCGGTAGGCCATCACCGCGCCGATCAGGCCACCGACAACGACACCCGCGATGATCACTTCGTAGCTGATGATCCGCTTGTCGGTCAGCGTCACGACGATGGCGATGAGCATCCCGAGCGCGCCGAGCTGGTTGCTGCGTACTGCGGTACGCGGATTCGCCATCCCCTTGATCGCGAGGATGAAGAGAACTGCCGCGGCGAGGTACAGCAGATCGATGCCGGCATCAGAGGGGGTGAGGTCAGGCAACGTCACTCTTCCGATGGAACATATCCAGCATGCGGTGCGTGACGAGGAAGCCGCCAACAACATTGGCGGTCGCCATGGTGACCGCGATAAAGCCCAGGATCGTGGTGAACGTCGTCAGCTGCGCCCCGGAGGTCACCAGCGTACCGACGAGGGTGACTCCCGAGATCGCATTCGCGCCGGACATCAGTGGCGTGTGAAGGAGGGGCGGAACCTTCGAGATCAGCTCGAAACCGACGAAGAGGGCGAGCACGAAGATGGTCAGTGCCGCGACGAAGATTTCCATCAGCGCTACTCCTGTCCCGGCGTCGTGGACTCAAGCGTGGAGAGCCCGAGCGTATCGCGCACCCGCGAATGAACCACCTCGCCGCCGTGGGTGAGCAGCGTCTCGCGCAGGATCTCATCTTCGAGATCGAGACGCACCGCACCGTCTTCCAGCAACCCACCGAGGAACGCAGTGACGTTCCTGGCGTACATCTGGCTCGCGTCGTACGGGATCGTCGCGGCGAGATCCGTCGGACCGTCGACGGTGACGCCGTTCACGTCGATGGTCTCGCCGGCACGCGTGAGCTCGCAGTTCCCGCCGGTCTCGGCGGCCAGATCGACGATCACCGATCCCGGGCGCATCCCGCGAACCGCGTCCTCTGTGATCAGCACGGGAGCGGGCCTTCCCGGGATGGCCGCAGTCGTGATCACAATGTCGCTCTCTTCCACCAGCGACGTCATCAGTTCGCGCTGGCGACGATAAAACTCGTCATCCATCATCTGCGCATAGCCGCCGGCACCCTCCGCCGACTCAGTTTCGAGTTCGAGCGCAACGAACTTCGCGCCGAGGCTCTCGACCTGCTCTCTGGCAGCCGGTCGCACGTCGTATGCCTGCACGACGGCACCGAGCCGGCGAGCGGTCGCGATCGCCTGCAGACCGGCGACGCCGGTGCCGACTACGAGCACGCGCGCCGGTGTGACCGTGCCGGCCGCGGTCATCATCAGCGGATACATCTTGGTCGTCGCGCTGGCTGCCATTAGGACGGCCTTGTAGCCGGAGACCGTGGCCATCGACGTCAGGGCATCCATCGACTGTGCGCGTGTGATTCGCGGTACCAGCTCAAGCGCGAACGCATCAACGCCGCGTTCCGCCAGCGTCTGGACGACTGCGGGGGCACCCAGCGGGTTGAGCAAGCCCACCAGCACCTGGCCATCGTGCAGCAACCTGAGCTCGGGTTCGTCCGGGGCAAACGCACGAACTCTCACGAGCACGTCGGACGAGGTGAAGATCTCATCCCGATCCGCCGAGATCCGCGCGCCCTCTGCCTCGTACGTGGCGTCCGCGAACCCGGCCTCGACGCCGGCGCCACGCTCAACAAGGACGTCCGCTCCGAGTCTCTGAAGTGTCTTGATTGCCGTGGGGACAAGCGCGACGCGCCGCTCGTCGGGCTGAGACTCTACGGGTACGCCTACGATCATGACCGCCCCAGCTCTGCCGCAATCTCGATGATCCGATGCGGTCAGAGCCCCCACGCCGCGGCGCGCTGATCGCGCCGCGATAATACAGCGATGCCCCGTATAGGCCAGCGGTGGAGGCGGAGGAATGCCTGTTCCTCGCAAGCCGACCAGTCCGCCGGGGTCTTCTCAGTCCATCCGGCCTGGCTTCAATAGAGGGTCGCGACATCTCGACTTCGCATCGCGCGACTGCGCTATGGCGGCTCCCTTAAACGAACTCAGCCTCGTGACGTTCGTCCCTAGCGTCCGCAATTCGCCGGCTTGAGACTGCGGCAGTCGTCGCTCCCTGTGCGAGCCAGTACGACGATTGGGACCGGGCGGAAGCCACACACTTGACCCCGGCTCCTGTAGCGTGAACGCGTTCACGGGCGGTGGTGCGAGGTTGATGGAGGGTTGGGCATGTTGGCGCGGTGCCCCGTGGGGCTCGACCTTCACCACGCCGCCTCGAGGATGGCCCGCATCTCGCTGACCTCGTCCTGGTCGCGCATGCCGGGATTTGCGTTGAAGTTCTTCTGCGTGTCAGCTGCGATCAGGTCGAGGTCTTCCCTCGGAACGTCGAGGTCTCGGAGCCGGGTTGGCATGCCGGCTGAACGGTAGATCGAGCGCAGGGCCCCGGCGATCGCTTCGGCGCAATCGCCCGCGGATGCGTCGTCCAGCCCGAGATCGAGCCCGGTAGCGACCGGACGCAGAGATTCGATGGCGGGCGGATAGCGCTCGAGCACGGTCGGATTGATCATCGCGGTGGCCTCTCCCTGTCCGACGCCGTGATACCGAAGGTGGAGTGCCGTTGCGAGGGCATACGCGCGGCCCCGCGGGTCGGGCCGACCGCGGCCAGTCCGCAAGTCTGTTACATCGCCGATTCGGTTCGACAGAAACGCGACGATCATCAGATCCATACGGGAGTCGGCTCCATCGCCCTCGGTACCGATCATGGGGTACGCGGAGACCGCGAGGCGGAACGACTGCAGCCGGTCGCCCTCGACGAGCGGGTTCCTCGATGCGGAGCCTAGTCCCATGACCGCACCGTTGAAGATCGTCGTGGCAGTCGACCGGTACACCTCGGGCGGTGTAGCCATGATTAGGTCGTCGTCCCAGATGATCGCTACCGGTCGGGTCTTCGGATCGAAGTACTCCATCCGATGGTCGAGGTCGTCGTTCTTGAGCCCGGTGCCGGCGCGATTCATCGCCGTGTTCGGGGTCGTCACGACGTTGATGATCGGCGGCTTCGGCGCCTCCAGCCGAGGACTGACGGCCGGCTGCCCCTTGGGGTACTGGGTCATGAGCTCGAACGGGTCACCGGCCTCCGCCAGGAAGATGGCCACAGCTCGTGCACCGACGATGACGCTACCGCCGCCCACGGCGACGATCATGTCGGCCGAGGCCGCCCGGGCTTCCGCCGTCGCCTCGGACACCGATCGATAGGTCGAGTCCTTCTCGATACCGGCATACCATCCCGCGAGAGCGCCGCCGAGCGCCGCCACGATCCGGCCGCGGTTCGCGTGATCCGACCCCGTCGACCGCCCACTTACGACAAAAGCGCGCGAACAGCCCAGTCGCCGTGCCTCGGCACCGAGGTGCTCAACTGCATCCGGCCCCGAGAGGACTCGAGTCGGGTAGGCGACCGAACGGAACGGCGTCGTCACAACAGCACCCCCATGCGGGCCGCTCCAGACCGACAGGTCCATATGCGGACACCCTCGCCCGCTGACACAGTACCCCGAGTGGCTCCCATCGGATCAGCCGTCGAGGCATGGTTGCTGCGAGGAGCCCCCATCAGACTGACACCGATCGTTGACGTGCCGCTGCTCGAATGACCACAATCCGGACCCGATCCTGCGCGGGCAAGCGAGGCAGCATGGAATTCCACAGCATCCAATCCGAGACAAGGGAGCATGGCGTCCTTCTGCTCACGCTCGATGACCCCTCGACGCTGAATTCGTTGGGAGAGCCGCTGACCTCGGAGTTGCTATCCGAGATTGATCGCTTCGCCGCGGATCCGGATCTGCGGTGTCTGGTACTGACGGGGGCCGGTCGTTCCTTCTCGTCGGGCGCGAATGTACGAGGGTTCGCGCGGAGCATCGATGAGCGGGATGCAGCAGCCGAGGCCGGCGATGACCCGGCGCGGCAACCGTGGCCGACACTGGATCCGATGTTCACGGCGGAGGAGACGCGCGAGGCTGTCGGTCCTGCGCTGGTGCACCGGCTCCACAACCTGCAGAAGCCTTCGATTGCGGCGGTCAACGGATTCGCGTACGGCCTCGGATGTGGTGTCGCGCTGAGCTGCGACATCCGAGTGGCGGGAGAGAGCGCCAGGTTCAGCGAGGCGTTCGTGCGGAACGGGCTGAT
Source organism: Dehalococcoidia bacterium (assembly GCA_036013055.1). GTDB lineage: Bacteria > Chloroflexota > Dehalococcoidia > UBA2979 > UBA2979 > SHYR01. Next base: position 20,479 of record DASCQM010000007.1, read on the forward strand.
TCCGGCGGACGGGAGTGCCTGGCAGCTACCGAAGCTGATCGGTACCGCTAGGACGCTGTGGATGCAGTACACCGGGGAGCAGATCGACGGGCGCGAGGCTGAGCGGATCGGCCTCGTGAACGTGACGGTGGCGGACGACGAGCTGATCGACACGGCGATCGGAATGGCGACACAGCTGGCGACTGGGCCGGTATTCGCGATGGGGATGATCAAGCAACTGGTGACACGAGGGTTCGACCAGACGCTACCAGAGCACCTCGCACTGGCTTCGCGGGCGCAGGAGATTGCGCGCACCACGGACGACCACCGCGAGGGCGTGAGCGCCTTCGTGAACAAGCGAAAGCCTGAGTTCAAGGGGCGATGACGACACCCTCTTCGGAACGAACTGCATCGGGACCGTTGGCGGGCGTCCGGATCCTGGAATTCTCGCAGATCGTTTCGCTGCCGTTCTGCGGCGTCGTGCTCGCAGACCTCGGTGCCGACATCATCAAGGTCGAGCCGCTGCGGGGTGACCCGCACCGAGAACGTGGCGCGGTGCTGCCGGGTGAAGGGAAGCGGTTTCAGTCGCTGAACCGCGGTAAGCGCAGCCTGGCAGTCGATCTGCACGACGAGCGTGGACGCGAGGCGATATACCGGCTGATGCCGCAGATTGACGTCGCAACAATCAATTATCGGCTCGGAGTGTCGGAACGACTGGGAATCGACTATGACACGCTTCGAGAGTATCGGCCGGATCTTGTCTACTGCGAACTGACAGGGTTCGGGAACCGCGGCCCGATGGCAAAGCGGGCTGCTACCGATGTGGTGGCCAGCGCGTATAGCGGACTGACGTTCGCGGACATGAAGGTCGACGAGGAGGGACAACCGGTTCAATTGACGGCGATCTCGCTGGCGGACTACGTCGCGGGGTTTTCAGCCGCGGTGGGCATCTCGGCAGCACTGCGTCATCGAGAGGTCACGGGGGTGGGTCAGCGAGTCGACACGTCGCTACTGGCGGCGGCAACTTCGGTGCAGGACACGGTTGTAATGCGGGAGCCGCTGCACGACACGCTGGTCCGGGATCCGCTGATCGAGGAGTTGCAGACGGCGCGGCAGGCTGGCGTCCCGTACAAGGATCAGGTCGAAATCTACGGGCGAGGGCGGCTGGCTGCGCGGTCCTCATTCCGCTCCTACTATCGCGCGTACCAGGTGAGCGATGGCCACATTGTGTTGGGGGCACTGACGCAGGCGGGACGAGACGGGGTCCGTCGGGTACTGGGCATTGAGGATGACCGTAGCGACGAGCCGGGGTTCGACGCTCAGGATCCAGTCAATGTGGCGTTCGGAGATGAGTTGCTCGGGAGAATCGAGCGGCAATTGCGCGCCGATTCGCTTGCTGTCTGGATAGAGAAGTTCGCCGCCGCGGGCGTGCCGGTGTCACCGATTCACGCACCTCAAGAGATGTCGGACGATCCGCAGGTTGAGGCGCTGGGTCTGTTTGAAACGATCGAGCATCCAACGCTGGGGCCCCAGCGAGTGATCGGCTCGCCGATCCAGATGTCGGAGACGCCAACGGCGGTGCAGGGGTATTCTCCTCGGCTCGGCGAGCACACGACCGAGGTGCTGCGGGATATCGCGGGCCTTGGTGCCGACGAGATCGCTTCGTTACACGAAGCAGGCGTCGTGGGGCAATTCGAGGACTGAGCCGCCTAGGATTCGACGAGTGAGGGCATCTGCGCGAGCAGGGCGCCCAGCTGTTTGCGATGCCAGCGCGGGCCGCCGAGCGCGTGGTAGAGCGAGCGGGCCGTGCGCGTGTAGAGCGCCAGCCCGTACTCATGCATCACGCCGACGCCGGCATGCACCTCGTGGGCGTAGTTGGTTGCCTGGACGTAGCCCTCGGCGGTGGTCAGTTTCGCGAGGTGGACGGCGATGTCGGCGTCGTCGCGGCTGCCGTCAAGCTTCCAGAGCGCTTCGTAGGTGGTCCAGCGGGCGCCATCGACGTGATTGATGAGCTGGACGATGTGGTTTTGTACGTGCTGGAAGCGACCGATCGGCTGACCGAACTGCTTACGCTCGCGGCTGTACTCAACGGACATCTCATACACCGCCTGCGCGCCGCCGACGGCGTAGGCGCACAGAATCGGCGTCGCCCGCATCAGCGCGCGATGGAGCGGCGGCCAGGCGGCACCCTCGAGATCCGGACCACCCAGCAGCGCCTCGGATGGGACGTGCACATCGTTGAAAGTGACCGCGCATTCGGACGTGTCGAAGCCGCTGAGGCGGCGGACGGATACGCCATCGGCGTCGGCGGGAACGACCACGAGGGAGATAGCCTCGTCGGTGTCGCCAGATCGGACAGCAACGATGAGATGATCCGCGACTGCGGCGTCGTAGACGAACAGCTTGGCGCCATTCAGGCTGTAGCCGCCGGGAGATGCTTCAGCGCGCAGTTGGACCGCTTTCGGCCCCCAACTCCAGTCGGGTTCACCGAGGGCGAGCGTCGCGACGATATCGCCGCTGGCGAGGCGCGGCAGGTACTGTGCCTGCTGATCCTCGGTCGCTAATTCGCGCAGGATTAGGGGCGCGAGCACGCCCGAGGAAAAGAAGGGGCCGGGCAGCGGCCCCGAGCCGAGCGCCTCGAACAGCGTCGCGATGTCGGTGAGGCTTGCCTCGGAGCCACCAAATCGCTCGGGTACCGCCATGCCGAGCCATCCAAGCTCGGCTGGTGTGCGCCACATCGGCCCGGTGTAGCGCGGCTCATCGTTCGCGGCGTTCACGATCGCTTCGCGCGGCGCCTCGCGGCTGAGGAAATCGAGGACGCTGTCCCGCAGAAGCTGCTGCGTCTCGGTGAGTGAGAGGTCCATGGCTACGACAGCGTCTTCCCGGCGCGTTCCCGCACCTCGCGACCAATGCCGATCCTTCGCGCCATGATCACCTTCTGGATGTCGGCGGTCGCCCCGGGATGCAGCGCCTGGATGGCCGCGCGCATGTAGCCCTCGAGCTGCCCATCGCTGGGATCCCACTCTGGGTCGCGCGTGATCGCGTAGGGCCCGAGCATGTCCATGATCGCCTGTGAAACTTCGAGCCCTCCGAGCTTGCGATAGTACGAAGATTGCGGGCCCTCGTACGTCATCGCCTGGTGCGTACGGTTGAGCCAGAAGTTGCGCAACTCAAACAGCCGCGACACCTCGGTTCTGACGAAGAGATCGACGAGACGGTCGCGGACGTCTTCGTCGTCGATCAACGGCTGGCCGTCGCCGTTCATGCGACGCGTGAGATCGAGCATGCGATGCAGCCAGCGGTTGCGTCCGATGCGACCACCGGAACCATGTTCCAGTTCGAGGTGCGTGCCGGCGACATCCCAGCCGGAGTTCTCGCCACCAACGAGGTTCTCTGCGGAGACCCGCGCGTCCTCGAAATAAACGGTGTTCTTGTATCCGGCGCCGATTCCTTCGCCGCCATCGCCGAGTAACTTCATGGGCGTAACGGTCACGCCGGGAGCGTTGTAGGGGACCATGAACCAGGAGAGGTTCTTGTGCCGCTCACCCTGCGGGTCCGTGCGGCAAATCGTCCACATGTAATCGGCTCCGTGCGAGCCGCCGACGAATACCTTCTCGCCGTTGAGAACGTACTCATCGCCGTCGCGACGGGCGTCGGTCAGTGTGCCGGCGAGGTCCGAACCGGCCTCGGGACCGGTGAGGAGCTGCCAGGTGACGACCTCACCGGTGAAGATCGGCGGGAGCAGGCGTTGCTTTTGCTCCTCGGTGCCCCAGACGAGGATGCTGGCACCGCCGAGCCGACCGCCGCTGTCGTAGTAGGGAGGTAGTCCGACGTCGAAGCGATCGACCTCCTCGCCGAGGACGATCGCGTGATCGACGCTGAGCCCGCCGCCGCCGTACTCCGTGGGCGCGGTAGGCCAGAGCCAGCCCTTCGCGCCTAGCTGGCGCCCCAGCTCGCGGTAGAGCTCGTAGTTGTCGTCGGAGTCCGGGTCGCCATCGATCTGAGGGACATATTCGTCGAGCCAGGTGCGAACTTCGGTTCGAAAGGCTTCCTGTTCAGGTGTGTAGGCGGGCTCGAAATCCATAGGCCAACTCCCTGCGCGGCGGAACGAGACTCGGCGCGCGAGGAGCGTATGGATCGCAACCCCCCTTGGTCAACAGCATCCGTTCCGTAGATCGGAGAGACCTACCTCGCGCGCACGTCATACAGCGCCACCGGCTCATCGAAGCCCTTCAGTGTGGCGTCACCTGCCGACGTGAACTCGAGGGTCCTGCCCGCGCAGATCTTCCGCACGACGTCTGGTCTTCGCACCGTGGTGGTAGCGTCTGGCGATGACCGACTTCACAGCACGCAGCGGACGCTCGCGATCCATTGGCGGGGTTCCGACCTCGGTAGCCGTGGTGGCGGCTGCTGTTGCGGCGACGTTGCTGGGGGACTCGATGTTGTACGCGGTAATGCCATCCAGCCCGGAAGCGTGGACGCTGTCGGTGCCCGCCGTCGGTGTTCTGCTTTCCGCAAACAGGCTCGTACGACTATTGACGAACCCGGTGGCCGCATGGGTGTTCAACCGACTCGGGTCGCGCACGCCGTTCGCATTCGCGCTGGTCCTCGCGGTGCTGGTGACGCTGGCCTACGGATGGGCGACGGCGTTCGTTGTGCTGCTTGCCGCACGCATGGCCTGGGGGCTGTGCTGGTCGCTACTGCGGCTTGGCGGATACTGGGCCGTCCTGAACGCGGCCACGGACGACGACCGCGGACTGTTGATAGGTTGGTACTCCGCGATCGTTCGGATGGGGAGCGTCGGAGGAGCACTGATCGGCGCGCTGATGACAGATGCGATCGGGCATCGATCGACGCTGACGATCTTCTCGGTGGTGATGACCCTGGCAGGCGTGAGCTGGTTCCTCGCGACGCGACGAGAGCACGGCGACAGGCGCAGAACTGCCGAAGATGAGAGCGACCCACGAGCCGGCATGATGACCGTGTTCGCGGATCGACAGCTGCTGGTGACGGGGCTCGGAGGGCTGATCACGGGACTCGTATTTTCCGGGCTCGTGACGGCGTCACTCGGCTTCTTCCTGCGCGAGCACTTCGGCGATGACATCGTGATGCTCGGACTTGCGATCGGGGTAACGAGCGCCACGGGCATGCTGCTTGGGCTGCAATGGAGCCTTGGGCTACCGCTCGCACCGTTGCTCGGTCATCTCTCCGATCGGCTCGGTCGCCCACTCGTTACGAGCGGGGGCTTCGCGCTCGGGGCTAGCGGTCTGGTGCTCCTCGCCGCGTCGCATGTACTGCTAATGCTGCTGGTGGGCATCGCGCTGACGTTCATTGCGGCCACGGCATTGACGGTTGTGCTCGCCGCGACGGCGGGCGACCTGGCACCGCCAGAGCGGCGATCAGCGGTGATGAGTGGCTACGCAACGTTCCTGGACCTTGGATCGGCGTTGGGGCCGCTAATTGGGTTGTCGTTCGCGAGCTTGGCGACGCTGCGAGGCTTGTATGCGGCCGCTGCGGTGGTGCTGGTGGTTGCTGCGGTACTGTCCCGGGCGGCGTTCACAACCACTGATCAGCGAGTGGCGGCGGAGTAGGGCGTCCCGGGTCCGCAGCGTTGCTTGGGGGCTACCTTATACAACGTCACCGGCTCATCGAGCCCCTTGAGCGTCGAGTCATCAGACGCTGACTCGCTATCGCTCCTGAGTAGCCTGATAATCCCACCAGTCAAACTCGCCGGGTGACTGTCCGAGTGCCGTCACGATAGCGGCCAGTTCGCTGCGATGCTGGCCCTGATGTTGCACGAACTGTGCCAGCACGTCG
>DASCQM010000008.1:0-32231 GCA_036013055.1 Dehalococcoidia bacterium
CGCGCCCTGGTACGTCGACGCGGAGCAGAATCCGCCGCCCGAGTTCCGGTAGGACCCCGGCACGACCTCAGACCCAACTAGGTAGGTGCCGTCCGAGAACGTCGTGCGAGCCCCGCCCGCGGCTGTTGCCGGTGACGGGGGCGGAGCTACGGTCGGCGCGGGGGTGGGTGCAGGCGTAGCAGCAGCCGAGGCCGCGGTCGGCGCGGGGGTGGGTGCAGGCGTAGCAGCAGCCGAGGCCGCGGTCGGCGCGGGGGTGGGTGCAGGCGTAGCAGCAGCCGAGGCCGCGGTGGGCGCTTCCAGCCGCGCCCGTCTCTGGCGCGAACGAGCTTTACGAGCAGCGACGACATCACAACGACAGTCAGCGACGAGGCGACCAGAACCAGAACGACAGTCGTCATGAACCCCGCCACCGACCGACCCGCTGGATCGATCTCGCTATCGAATTACGTAGCCGACCCCGCGCACCGTGTTGATCACGCCGCGAGCGCCGGCAGCCCTCAATTTTGAGCGTAGCCGCGACACCTGCTTTTCGACGAAGTTCCGTGCGCCGAACGTCTCGTAGCCCCACACCGCTCGCGACAGGTCGTCCGCCGTGATCACTTCCTCGCGGCGTTCGAGCAGCAGGGTGAGCACGGCGAACTCCTTCTGCGTCAGGTCGAGCTGTGTCTCGCCGACCGCCACGCGGTGCGAAGAACGGTCGAGCACCAGATCGCTCGGCCCCAGCAACTCCGACGTCAGCGGCGCACCGGTACGATGACGGCGCAGCAGCGCCCTCGCGCGCCGCGTCACCTCGTTGAGATTCGCGGGCTTCACCACGTAGTCATCCGCGCCAAGGTCGAAGCCCGACAGCCGCTCCTGCACCGTCGCTGCTCCGGTCAGGAACATCACCGGCACATCATCGCGCCGCCTGCGAATCTCTCGAATCAGGTCGAACCCAGACATACCGGGCAGGCCCACATCGATGATCAGCAGGTCGAACTCTTCGCGGTCGATCAGCTCAAGGGCTGCCTCGGCACGCGCGGTCGTCTCGGTATCGATGCCGTCTTCTACAAGGCGGGCTGAGAGGGCGCGGCTGAGGAGATCGTCGTCCTCGACCAGCAGCACCTGCGGCAGTTCAGCCTCGGCTCGATCCGCGTCCTGCGGCATCTCAGTACGCCGCCCCGATAGGGCAGCGACGCGAAGCGTCACCGAAGCGGCGGAACAGAACCCGTAATCGATCCATGCGCCCCCCTGAATCGAATCCGGCGCCGTTCAACTCCCCTCGCGGGGAATGCCAGCGGCGATACAATATGGTGAATGGTACGTCAGGAAACTGGCGCGGCACCTGACAGATTTCTGACGTTGGATCGCGCCGCTGCCCCTGATTTGAATCTGAGCGGCTCCCGATCAATCCTGACGCGCAGCGCCGCGACTACCGCTTCCTGACCTGCAACGATGGGCGACAACCGCGGTCCGGCACGCGCCCGGATCTCACGGCGAGCCGGCGTCAGGGGCGCATGCCGCGCGCCTTCTTGCCGACGGTCGATGGCAGCATGCGGTACGCCATCTCCACCCAGTCCGCGAGCAGAGGGCGGGTCTGCTTCGGGTCGATGATCTCCTCGATGTTGAACGCCTCTGCCGCGCCGAACGGCGAGCGCATGGCGATCAGTCGCTCCTCGAGCTCCGTGCGGAACGCGTCGGGGTCGTCTGCGGCCTCGATCTGACGTCGGTAGGCGGCCATTACGCCACCCTCGATCGGCAGCGAACCCCACTCGCCGGACGGCCAGGCGATGCGCATGTTGAAGCGCGAGTGGTTCTGGTGGCCCGCACCGGCGACGCCGTAGACGCGGCGCACGACGACCGATGCCCACGGCACCGTGGCCTCGTAGATCGCCGCCAGCGCGCGCACGCCCCGCTTCAGCGTGCCCTCGCCCTCGGCGACCGGGCCGAGCATGAAGCCGGGCTGATCGACGAAGTTGACGACCGGCAGGTGGAAGGTGTCGCAGAGGTCGACGAACTTCGCCATCTTGTCGGCCGCCGGGCCGTTCATCGCACCGCCGAGCCTCAGCGGATCGTTCGCGATCACGCCGACCGGGTAGCCGCGGATGCGCGCGAACATGGTGACGAGCGAACTGCCGAAGTAGCGCCCGATCTCGAAGCTGCTGTCGCGATCGACGACGTGCGCAACCATCGCCCGAGTGTCATAGGGGCGCTGGCGCTCGCGCGGGATGATCGAGGACAGTTCCTCGTCGCAGCGGTCGGCCGGATCGTCGGACGGCTCGACTGGCGGTAGCTCCCAGACGCTGCCCGGCAGGTAGGAGAGGAAGCGCTGCGTCTGGCGGATCGCGTCGGCCTCGTCTTCGGCCTCGTTGTCGACGAGCCCGCTGCCCCTCGCATGGATCTGGTATCCGCCAAGGTCTTCCTTGTCGATCACCAGCCCGAGCGCCCGCACCACGACCGGCGGTCCGGCCGCGAACACCTGCGAGGTGCCCTTCACCATCACCGCGAAGTGACTGGCCGCCACCTGCGCCGCCGGGAAGCCGGCCACCGATCCGAGCGCGACGGAGACGACCGGGATCTCGCTCATCATTGCGGTCACGACCTCGTAGTTCGGGTTGGCGGGGATGTAGGTGCGCGCCATGCCCTCGACGGATCGGATGTCCGCGCCGAAGCCATCGATCAGGCGCACCATTGGCACCTTCAGCTCAAGCGCCATCAACTCCGCCTGGCCACCCTTCGACGCGTTCGCTCCGCCGCCGCCACGCCCGGGAGGTGCCGGCCGGCCACGCGCCGTGAAGTCGCCGCCACCGACGACGATCGGCCGCCCGTCCACCTTCGCGCGGCCCATTACGAATGAGGCGGGCATGAAGTCGGTTCGCTCGCCGTCCTCGTACGTGACGCTCCCGGCGAGTACGCCGCGCTCGCGGAAGCTGCCGGGGTCGACGAGCTCGTCGATGCGCTCGCGCACCGTGAGCTTGCCCGCGTCATGCTGCTGGGCAACCCGTTCCTCGCCGCCCATCTGCAGCGCCCGTTCGCGACGCTGCTCGATCTCCTCGACCTCTTGCTCCCACGTCACGGCGATCCCCCGAGTGCGCTGCCCAACCGACCGAGCAGAGTTCCGCGATGGTACGCGATGGGTGATGAGCGGCGTCGGCGCGCCACGAGTCTGGCCTCACGTTCGCCAGCGGTATCAACGGTGCGTACCATGTCGCCGCGGCGATCGCGTACAGACTGCGACTCCGACAGCGGTGGAGGGCGACATGCCAGCAAGGGTGATCTGCATCTCACGGGCCCGCGGCGCGGGCGGCGAGGCGATCGGGCGCATGGTCACGAACGCGCTGCGATTTCGCTATGTCGACGACGAGATTCTGGTGCGCGCGGCCGAGAAGGCCGATGTCGACCGCGAACTGGTCGCGGACGTCGAACATCGCAAGGCATCATGCGACGCGTGATCGAGGTGATGGCGTCCAGCAGTTCCTCCGAGGTCGAAGCCGCGGCGTTCGCGCCCGAGGCGCTGGTCGCCCAGGGATCGTCCGCCAACTACCAGGACCTGATCCGCGAGGTGATCCTCGAGACGAGCGAGGCAGGCGACGCCGTGATCGTCGCCCACGCCGCCAGCATGGCGCTGGGTGCGCGGGACGATGTGCTGCGGGTGCTGGTTACGGCATCCGAGGCCAAGCGCTGCGAGCGACTGGAGGCTGCGGCCGGTCTCAGCGAGCCGGACGCCATGAAGGAGATCGCGGAGGCCGATGGCGAACGCGCCAGCTACATCGAGCGCTTCTACGGCATCAAGGAGGAGCTACCGACGCATTACGATCTGGTAGTCAACACGGACATCCTCAGCCTCGCTGCGGCAGCCCAGATCGTGGTCGACGCCGCGAAGGCCTGATCGCCACACGCCCTGACAGCCGCCCGCTCAGGAGTCCTCTGCGGCGCGCCAGCGCACGATCACGCCGTCGCTCTCCAGCGTGTCCATCTCCGCATCCGATACACCGATCTCCGTGAGCAGCGCCGCAGTGTCCTGCCCGAGCGTCGGCGCCGGATGCGGCGATCCCACGCTCGCGTCGCGCATCTCGATCGGCGTGCGCGCGGTGCGCACCGCGCCCAGCGTTGGATGGTCGAAGGTCGGGATCAGGTTGTTCGCGATCACGTGCGGATCGCCGTAGAGCTCCTCGGTGAGGTTGAACGGCGCGACGGGGACACCGACGTCGTCGAGCAACCTGAGCCACTCTTCCGTCGTGCGCTCGCGGAAGCCCGCCTCCATCTTCACGCGCACCGCCGCGTGCTCGTCCGCCGTGTGCAGCCCGGGGTCGTACGTCGAACCCTCGATCGACTCGTCCTCGACGCCGACAGCGTCACGCAGCGCGCGGCGGAGGCGGTTGTTGAGGCAGGCGACGGCAACGAACCCGTCCTTCGAGGGGTAGACGCGGTAGTAGTTCTGGAGCGTGGGGCGTCCGATCGCGCGCGTCTTCAGCTCCGCGATCTCGTCGTAGCTCGCGTCGCGCTCGCGCGCGCCCTCGACGAGCGCCATGAAGGCGTCACGCTCCGAGGCGTCACGGTCCTCGACCTGCGAGAGCGGCCGGTACTGCACCGAGAGCGCCGAGGCGAAGAGGCTGGTCGAGATCTTCTCGCCGCGCCCGGTCGCCTGCCGTCGGTAGAGCGCGCTGACGACGGCGAACGCGGTGTACATGCCGCTGAGCACATCGGACGGGGCGAACGTACGAATACCGGCAGGCGCGCCATCGATCACGCGACCCTCGTATGCCATCACGCCCGCCGACGCCTGCGAGAGCAGGTCGAACCCGCCTCGATGGCTGTACGGGCCGTTGTGGCCGAAGGCGGTGATGTCGGCGTGGATGACCTGCGGGTTCACCTTGAGCAGCGTCTCGTAGTCGAGCCCGAGCTGCTCAGGCACGCCAGGGCGGTAGTTCATGATCACCGCGTCCGCCGTGGCGATCAACCGGTGCGCCAGCTCGCGCCCTCGCTCGTCCCAGACGTTGAGCGAGACGCTGCGCTTGCCGCGGTTGAGCCCGAGGAAGGCGCGGCTCTCGTTCGGGGCGATCGGTTGCTGGTGACGCCAGTGGTCGCCCGTGACCGGCTCCATCTTCAGCACTTCCGCGCCCATGTCGGCCAGCATCGTCGTGCCGTGCGGACCCGCGATGTATTCGGTGAAATCGATCACGCGGACGCCATCGAGCGGGCCGGGCGCGCGGTCGCCCGTGCTGTTGTCGTGAGAAGCGGTCACAGGCAGGGAGTTAGAGCGCCTGAACGAGGGATGTCAAGCTGCACACACGCCCAGCGCACCGCGCTATCATCGCTGCGATGAACGAGCGACACGTCACAGCCGAGGATCGAGCCCGCGACGCTGAGCGGCGTGGCGTCTGGCCGTCGATCACGCTGACGCTCGGCATCACGGCCGTCACATGGATCGCGATCGCGACCGTCTTCGCGCTTGGCTACGCCGCGATCGCCTCGCTCGGAGGCGTCGGAGGCGGCATCAGCGGTCTCGCCATCTGGGTGCTGATCTGGGTCGCGATGTGGGCCGCGATCACGCTGGCGATCGGTAGCGGGCTGGCCGTCGTATTCCGCACCTGGGTCGCGCTCGTCGTTCCGCGCTCGCGGGTCGCACCGCCCCGACGCACGGACGCTCCGGCCGATGTCTCCGCCGAGGACAGTCAAGCGGAGGACGCCCACGCGCCGGACCATGCCGGCGAGCACGTCGATCGCGTGAAACGCATGGCCGTCGAGGAGGCTGAGTATCTGCTGAGCCACAAGGACGACCGCTAGGTCTCTCTTCCGGGCGCGGATAGGACAGAGAGAGAGCGCATGCGCGTCGCAGTCACTGGCAGCTCCGGTCTTGTCGGCACCGCGCTCTGCGCGCGGCTGACAGCCGACGGCCACCAGGTGCTGCCGATGGTGCGCGGTCCACGCGACGCACCCGCCTCTCTCTGGGACCCCGCCGATCGCTGGATCCGTGACGGCGCTCTCGATGGCGTCGACGCCGTCGTACACCTCGCCGGGGCAAGCATCGCCGGCGAGAGCATGCTGCGCAGTCGCTGGACCAGCAGCCGCAAGCACGTGCTGTGGGAGAGTCGAGTCGACAGCGCCGCGCTACTGATCGACCACATGCGAGGTCTCGGCGATCGCCCCCGGACGTTCCTGAGCGCGTCGGCGGTCGGCTACTACGGCTCGCGTGGGGACGAGACGCTGACGGAACAGTCGGGGCGAGGCAGCGGCTACCTGGCGGATCTCTGCGATGCGTGGGAGCAGGCGGCGCGTGGCGCGGAAGAGCTCGGCATGCGCAGCGTCCAACTGCGCACCGCCGGCATCGTGCTGGCAGGTGGCCACGGCGCGCTGGCGCGGATGGTGCCCATCTTCCGCCTCGGCCTCGGCGGGCGGCTCGGCGACGGACGGCAGTGGACGTCGTGGATCGGCCTCGACGATGAGGTCGGCGCGATCGTGCACCTGCTCGGCGCGGACGTGATCTCGGGCGCGGTGAACATCGTGGCCCCTGAGGCAGTGACGAACCGCGGGTTCACGCGGGCCCTCGGTAGCGCGCTGAGGCGTCCGGCGGTCGCACCCGTGCCGGCGTTCGCGCTGCGCTTGCTGCTCGGCGAACTCGCGGGGCAGACGGTGTTGGCGAGTCAGCGAGCGGTCCCGGAGCGTCTGCAGTCGTCCGGATACGAGTTCGCGCAGCCGACGCTCGCGGCGGGGCTCGCTACGGCGCTCAGCCGCTGACGACCGGGTCGATAGCCGTCCTCAGCGTTTCGTCAGCAACCTGTCGGCGACAAGAGTCTCGCGCGAGAGGGTAGACGCCGAACATCAACCCATGAGCAGCACCGGCGTCCAAATTCCCATCAATGAAGTCGTCACCACGATCGCGGACCTGCGCCCGATGCAGGTTGTCGGCACGCGCATCCTTGAGGTGACGGAGGGTGAGCAATTCTCCGCGCACGAGCTCGCGCAGGTGATCTCCGCGGACCAGGCGCTGACGGCAAAGATGCTTCGCGTCGCGAACTCCGCCTACTACAGCTACCCGCGTCGCATCTCCACCGTCCGCGACGCCGTAGTCATTCTCGGGTTCCGCGCGGTGCGCTCCGCGACACTTGCGTCATGCGTGATGGATACGCTGACAGAGACCACGCTGCTCAACGGGGAAGACTTCTGGCGCTTCAGCGTGACGGTGGGGACGCTCTCAGAAGCGAGGGCGCGCGCGACGAAGACACACCAGCCGGACGAAGCGTTCACCGCTGGCGTGATCCACAACATCGGACTACTCGTGCTCGATCAACATCTGCCACATCAGCTCGGCGAGACGATGAAGTTCGCCTCATCCGAGCAATGCTCGCTCGAAGCGGCGGAGCGCGAGGTGCTCGGATTCACCGACGCCGAACTCGGCAGCGCGCTGCTCAAGCACTGGGACTTCCCGGAGAGTCTGGTCGACGCGGTGAGCGACGTCTCCGAGAGCGTTGAGATCGTGCCCGATGGCAGTCTCGCTCAGCACGTGAGACAGGCTCGTTCGTTCGCCCGCTCGATGGGGCTGGCGGATGGCATCGCGCCGCACGAGGAGTCGCCGCCGGACATCGAATGGGGGTACCAGCCGCTCGCTAGGGAACTCCATCGCATCGGCGGGCCCGAAGGCGTGCTCGAGCGCACCGACGCGTTCCTCGAGGCAACGCAGCAGTAGCAAGGTCGGCCGACGAAACGAGCGCGGCGGCTAGCGGATCAGCGGGAGCAGCGCCGCTTCAACCTCGGCAGCCGTCATCACGCCCTCGAACTTCGCCGCGACGGTTCCCGCGCTGTCGACGATGAAGACCCACGGCTCGGTAGTGAGCGCCCACTGCTCCATCGCCGGTACAGCGACGAGTTGCCCCGCGCGCGCTGCGGCGAGGTCGAACGGCTCGATGTGGATGAACGTCGCCTCGTCGCCATACTGCGCGTGCAGCGGCTGCATCACGCTATCGATCACGGGCCCGCAGAAGCGGGTCTGGCAGAAGGCGGGGGTCGCGAACGCGATCACGATCGGCCGTCCCGCATCGAGCGCCTGCGGCACCGTCAGTTCGTGCAGCGCCACCAGAGGCGGGTTGGCTGAATCGATCTCGGTGATGTCATCGACGTCGCTCAGCACGCGCTGCGCGAAGCGAGGGATCGCCTCACCGATCATCGGCTCGGCGGTGCGATCGAGCACGAAGAAGCGGGAGCGGATCTGGGTGCGCTCCCCCGCGTAATCGACGTTCAGCTCGGCACCCCACTGGCCGCCACTCGCGAGGTCGGCGACCGCAGCGAAGATCGCGACTGAGCCGCTCGCGTGGGTCTCGACGGTGCCATGGGCGTGGGTGTGCACGAGGTTGGGTACGACCTCGGACTTGCGCAGCTCGTGCTCGCTGACAAGCGTGCCGGCGTCACCATCGAGCGTGAACAGACGCACGTCGGCGGTGAGGTCGGAGACCAGCGCGCCACCGCCGTCAAAGAAGCCGAACGTGATCCGATTCTGGCCAACGCCGAGCTGCGAGTTGACGAGGATCGGGATCACCGGTGCCTCGGCGTCCTGCGCGGTCTCCTTCGCCGACCACGACGTGTCGACGTCGGATTCGGAACTACAGGCGACAACCAGCAAGGTCAGCATCGCCGCGACCCGCAGGAAGATGGTGCGCAGATGTCTGGCGTTCACGACATCGACTCCGGTCGGCGTCGGCGAACCGGCGCGAGTTGGTGATGGGACTCTCATCATCACGCCGAGTGTGGTGCTGCGGCAAGCGCCGATCAGGACGACTGAGCGCGCTCACGTCCGCGCCGGATCCGCGCTCCTGACGGGAGCAGGAGCGCGCGTGACCAGAATGACGCCAGCGACGATCAACGCGAGGCCGGGAACGACGGCAAGCGCGACGCTTTCGTCGAGCACGAACCATCCCCAGAACAACGCGGCGGCCGGCGCAAGGTAGGTGATCATCGCGACCTGCGTCGCGGAGACCTCTGAGAGCAGCCAGAAGTAGATCAGCATCGCAAGGCCGGAGGCGAGGAGCGCCAGCGCGAGGGCCGACCACAGCACGCGGGGGGAGAGGTCCCACAAGACCGGCACCTCTTCGAACACGAGCAGGAACGGCGTCAGCATCACCGCCGCGGCAACGGTCTGCGAACCCGCAAGCACGGTCGGGTCGACATCGAGCAGGCGCGCGCGCGTCCAGACGGCGCCTGCGGCATAGCTCAGCGTCGCGAGCACGACAGCGAGTTGGCCCTGCGTGCTCTCCTTGGCGATATCGACGACATCCGGGCCAATCACGACAACCACGCCGATGAATCCCAGCGTGACGCCCGCCGCGCGCAGGCGCGTGATCCGCTCGTCGGCGAGCAGCCGATGCGCGAGCAGCACCACGAAGAGCGGCATGGCGGCGTTCAAGATGCCCGCCAGCGAGGAGTCGATGTTGCGTTCCCCCCACGGGATCAGCACGAACGGGATCGCGTTGGAGAGCGCCCCCTGCACGAAGAATTCACCCCAGCGGCGAAGGTTCCGCGGCGGCCGGTATCCGCGCACCGTTGCGACAACGACGATGAACGCAGCGCCGCCGGTGAGGCGGAGCCAGCCGATGGCGATCGGCCCCATCTCCTCCAGCATCACCTTGATGAACATGAACGAGGCGCCCCAGATCGTGGCGAGCAACAGCAGGGCGGATAGCTGTCTTCTGTTCACGCGTGGTCATGCCTCTCACGTCTTCATTCGGGAGCGTCTGAGGATACTTCGCGTGATCTATCGACGCTGCGGGTCGGGCCGAGGACTGACGTTCCTGACTATGCCTCGTCGCGCATGTAGATCGTCGCCAGGGCGTCCGCGTACTCGTTCCAGCGCGAACCGTCGTGCGCCCGGATCCAGTTGATGCGGACGTGCGGATGCTCCTGCACCAGCGCGTACGCGCGCTTCACGAGCTCAAGGTTCGCGACCTCGCCGTCGCGCCGCTTCCAGCCGCGTCGCTGCCAGCCCTCCGCCCACTTCGTCAGCGTGTTCACGACGAGCTGGCTGTCGGAGTAGACGTCTGCGGAATCGGCGGGGTCGATCATCGAGAGCCCCTCGATCATCGCGACGTACTCCATGCGGTTGTTTGTCGTGTCGGGATCGTTGCCGTAGCGCTCCTCGATGATCTCACCGTCGCGGACGTAGACCGTGCCCCAGCCGCCGGGACCGGGGTTGCCGATCGTCGAGCCGTCGGTGAAGACACCGCTCGTCGGACCGGAGTGGTAGCGACGGAGCACGTCGGCCTTCGTCTCCTCGCGGCTCATCGCGGACCTCCTCGTCGTTCGCCTCGTGGGTGAGTGCTACTCAAGGCTGATGCCGTTATAGAGCATCACCGGGTCACCTTCGAATACGTCGCTCTCGAGGTTCGCGACGACCACGACCGGCTGATCGGCGAAGATGAGCGCGCTGCCCACCCAGCCGTCCGGAAGGCGCGGTTCCTCCCACTGCCGGAACGTCTTCTGCCCTTCAACGACGATCGGCTCCGAGATCAGGCCGCGTGGGAACTCCCTGGAGTAGTAGAAGATGCGGATGTGCGTGATCGAGCCGTCGAAGGTGAGCACCCGGAACCATGAATTCCAGCCCTTCGCGTCACCCCACGGCCCAAAGTTCTTGTTCAGCACCGGCAGCACCACCTGCCGCGACGCCTCCTCCGCGATGAACCCGCGGTAGTCCGCGAGCGGGCCGTCCGGCGAGAGCCGCTGCGCGACGACGGCAATCGGCTCCACCGCCGAGATCCGCACCGTCCCGAAGAACTGCGCCGGCAATCGCTCGCCGCTTGGCAGGCAGGCGTTGGCACCACCCTTGCGCTGATCGCAGGTCAGCGAGGATTGCACGGTCACGGTGTGCTCGATCTCGAAACGATCGCCGAACTCGTCGACGCCCTCGAAGAGCAGCGTCACGTCATTCGGCGCGGCCAGGTCGCCGTTCATGATGCGGAAGCGCGTGCTCCAGGTCGTCTGACCCTCGCTCGCCTGCCGATCGACGAGCGGCAAGACCACGACGCGGCTCAACTCCGCCGAATCGAGCCCTCGATAGGTCGCGAGCCCCGGTGCCTCACGCTCGCGGGTGTCGACGACCGTCGCGGGCTTCTGGTCGTCGGCAGCGACGCCGGACGCGGTGCGGTAGGTGCGGATCACGGCCGCGCCATCGAAGTCGCCGGGGATCGGTAGCGTGTGCTCGTCGCGCACGAGCGTCGCGCGAGGGGCGAGCAGGTAGCCGCCGTCCGGGCAGCCCTCGGTCGGTGCGGGTGGGTCGACGACGGCCGGGGTGAGCGCGCCCTCGTAGTAGTAGGTGGTCTCGACGCAGGCGTCTTTGCGGTCGCTGGCGTTTTCGATCGAGATGCGCGAGACGGCGGTGGTGAGGTTCTGGACGATCGGCGCGTACTGGACGGGACTCTGGTTACCCAGCCGCAGCGAGTCACCCGAGATCTGGAAGACGCCATCCTTGAAGCTGTCGCGCGCCAGCATGGAGACGAATGGCTGGTCGACGGTTACGTACGCCGAACCGCGATACCCCTCCGGCAACCCTTCGAATCCCTGCTGGAAGAACGACCAGCCGAAGCCCGGCGAAAGCGCAGTGCAGCGATCAGACTGGGGGCAGACATCGGTCGTCAGGCGCGCGCCATCGACGTCGTAGAAGTCGATCTCGATGTTCGCCGGGTGGATGCCGACGTTCTGAATGCGGATCCATGAGTTCTCGTCGCCGAGGTCGAGTTCGTCAGCTCCGACGTGTGACCGACCGCTCGACGCCACGAGAGCGACTACCAGCGCGATCATCAGGGCGGCGAGACGCAGGCGCGTCACGCGCAACGATCGTGCTGGCACATATGCGATGGGTCGTGCGGAGTCTGGCAACGACCTGGCCGCCTGTCTCTCCCCGTCGCCGTCTGATCATACGCGATTGGCCGGATGGGTCGAAGCCGTCTCGACCCGTGGTAGGGGCGATGCTACGATTTCGGCCCGGTTTCCGGATTCATTCGGGGTGTAGCTCAGCCTGGCAGAGCGCTGCGTTCGGGACGCAGAGGTCCGCAGTTCAAATCTGCGCACCCCGACCATCATTCACTGCTCGCATTCCGTGATCGGGACGCCCTGCCGCCATTGCTCTTTCGCGCGTGCGGCACTGCACGCCTCACGTCGGGAGTTCCCCGATCCGACGCCGTCGCCTGATCAGTACGCTCTGCACACGCGCAGCAGGACGAGAATCCGTTGACGGTAGTCGGACGTTCTGCAAGTAGATGATCAACTCACGGTGGGATAGGGGTACTATCCCGCCGACAGCAGCCCCTCCGCGGGCCCTCCGCGCAGGTCGAGAGGCAACCGATGGTCCAGGCCGACCCCCATCGCAAGCGTCGCGTGGATCGGGCGATCGAACACGCCATCGCCCGTCGATGGGATCTCGCCGCCCGCGAGAACGAGGCGCTGCTGAAGGAAGATCAGGACGATCTGGAGACGGCGAACCGGCTCGGCAAGGCGCTCACTGAGCTTGAGGATTACGCCGGCGCGATGGACGCCTACGGCCACGCCCTGCGCGTCGACCCGGTCAACGCGATCGCTCGCAAGAACTTCGAACGGCTGAAGGGACTGACCCCTGAGTCGGATGCGGAGCCTGCCGCACGAGGCAAGGCGGTGCGCAAGACCGCGCCCGTCAGCGACGCTCGAGCCCGATCGCTGGTCGAGGACTCGGGACAGTCGGCCGAGTTCCCGCTGCTTGAGCCGAACGCCGCAGCACTGAAGCGCGTCACGCCCGGCGACAGCGGGATGCTGGAATTGACGGACAGCAGCGTCCGAGTCGCCACCGCTCGTGGTGCCGACCTCGGCACGATCGACCGCCGCGCCGCGCTGCGGCTGAAGCGGATGATCGAGGGCGGCAACGAGTACACCGTGGTCATCCGGCACGTCGAGGACGGCGAAGCGACCATCCATATCCGCGAGACGCACACCGACCCCTCGCTGGCGGGACAGGCCTCGTTCATTGCGCCCGCGAAGAAGAAGCGCGCCCAGCCGCGGGCGTACACACGCTCGTCGGTGGTGCAGCACGACCGCGAGCTGCCGGATCCTGAGGACGACGAGCACGACGGTCAGGACGGTGTGCCGCTGGGCGGACGTGACGGCGGCGAGGCGGATGAGATGGAGGCGCGCGGCTTCACCGAGCGTCGCACCGACGATGATGACGACGAGGACGAGGACGACTCCGACGGCCTCGACGACGAGCTCGATGAATTCGACGACGCCGATGATGATGACGAGGACGCCAAGCCGGAAGAGGCCGACGACGATGACGATGAGCCAGAGGACGAGTTGGACGAAGAAGACGAAGAGGACGAGTAGCAGCGGCGCTCTGCCTTCAGAGTGCTTCCCGCCCGGTCCGGGCTCCCCGCGCCGACAGCCGCTACCATGGGTGCATGGCATCGAACGCATCGCGACCCCGCATCCTGATCACGCGCGCCGAAGATGTGCCCGGTCAGCGCTGGGACGACTACGCCGAGAGCGTGGCAAACGCGGGCGGCGAGCCGATCGAGGGCGCGCTCGATGCGGCCCACAACACACCCGAGCACGACGGTCTGCTGCTCACCGGCGGCGTCGACATCGACCCCGCCTGCTACGGCGAGTCCCGATCGGAGCGCGTGCTGGAAGTCGATATGCGCCGCGATCAGTGGGAGACGGAACTGATCAACGCCGCCCGGCTGGCCGGCAAACCACTCTTCGCGATCTGCCGCGGCCACCAGATGTTCAACGTGGCTCGCGGCGGGTCGCTGCTCCAGCACCTCGACGAGCGAGAGCCGCACCGCGCGCGTCGTGGTGCCGACGGCGAGTCGATCGACTCGGGCTGGCATGACGTCGACATCCTGCCCGGCACGCGACTGGCCGCGATCCTCGATCGCGCGGACGGCGGGACGATGCGCGTCAATTCGCAGCACCACCAGGCGGTGACGACGGACCGCGTTGCGCCGAAGCTGACCGTGGCGGCGACCACGCCGGACGGGGTCGTCGAGAGCCTCGTCGACGCGCGGCAGCCATGGGCGATCTCCGTGCAGTGGCACCCGGAGATGGAGGAGATGGCCGGCCAGTGCGATGCGCTGTGGGCGGCCTTCATCGAAGCGTCGGCGGTCACGGTGGCACAGGCCTGATGGCGGAGCCGGACTTCCTCTACTTCGGATTCGGCTCGAACCTCGATGCCGCGCGCCTGCACATTCACTGTCCGAGCGCGCGCTTCGTGCTCACCGCGCGTCTTGCCGACCATCGGCTCGCGTTCACGATCGAGAGCAAGCGCAACTGGCACGGCGGCGTCGCCGACATCCTCGCCTCGCCCGGTGACGAGGTCTGGGGCGCGCTCTGGGCGATCGACGGTGCCGACTCACGCGAACTCGACCTGCAGGAGGGCGTCTTCCGCGACCCGCCCGCCTACCAGCGCTACTCGGTGACGGTCACGACCGCAGCCGGCGATCAGGTGACGTGCCGCTCGTACGCCGTTGCCGATCCGAACATCGATGGCTTCGCACCCTCGCCGGCCTACCGCGAGACGTTGCTCCGCGGCGCGAGGGAGATCGCTCTGCCCGCCGACTACCTCGCGAAACTCGAGACGATCGAGGACAACGAGTACCAGGGCGGGGGCCCCGGCTAGTCAGACTCAAGTCTGATTCGCGCTCACGCTCGTTCGAACCTGCTCAGACTGGTAGAATACGCCCACCAAACGCTCCCCCTGACGGCGTCCGCTCCAACCCCAACAGGAGCATAGCCCCGGTCCCCCGGAAGGTCTTTGCGTGGTCCAAGATACGGATGGAGTCCAGCAGGTCCGCATTGAAGACGAGATGCGTGATTCGTATCTCGACTACGCGATGTCGGTCATCGTTTCCCGTGCCCTCCCGGACGTTCGCGATGGGCTGAAGCCAGTCCAGCGCCGCATCCTCTTCGGTGCGACCGAGCTGGGCATGGGGCCCACCTCCGGCTTTAAGAAGTCCGCCCGCCTGATCGGCGATGTGATGGGCAAGTTCCATCCGCATGGCGACGGCGCGCTCTACGACGCGCTCGTGCGCATGGGCCAAGACTTCTCGCTGCGCTACCCGCTCGTCACGCCGCAGGGCAACTTCGGCTCGATCGACGGCGACCCGCCCGCGCAGATGCGCTACACCGAGGCGCGGCTAGCACCGATCGCCACGGAGCTGCTCGCCGACCTCGATCGCAACACCGTCGACTTCGAGCCGAACTTCGACGACTCCATGACGCAGCCGGTCGTGCTGCCAGGTCGCATCCCCAACCTGCTGATCAACGGCGCCAGCGGCATCGCCGTGGGCATGGCGACAAACATCCCGCCGCACAACCTCGTCGAAATCTGCGACGCCGTCGGGCTGGTGCTCGATGACCCGGACATCGGTGTCGACGACCTGATGGAGGTGGTCCACGGGCCGGACTTCCCGACCGGCGCGACGATCTTCAACCGCGAGCAGATCCGGCAGGCGTTCGCCACGGGCCGCGGCAAGATCACGATGCGTGCCGTGATCGAGCGCGAGGAGACGGAGACCGGGCGTCAGAAGCTGATCGTCAAGGAACTCCCCTACCAGGTAAACAAGGCGACGCTGCTCGAACGCATCGCCGACCTCGTCCGCAGCAAGCGCATCGAGGGCATCTCCGACCTGCGCGATGAGTCCGACCGCGACGGCATGCGCATGGTGATCGAACTCGGCCGCAACGCCTCGTACCTCACAGTGCGATCGAACCTCTACCGGCACACGGCGCTGCAGTCGACGTTCGCGGTGAACATGCTCGCCCTGCACGACGGCCAGCCGCGCGTGGTCACGCTGCGTGAGGCGCTACAGGCGTACATCGACCACCGCCGTGACGTGATCACGCGTCGCAGCAAGTTCGACCTTGAGAAGGCGCAGGAGCGCGCCCACATCCTCGAAGGGCTGCTGATCGCACTTGGCGACATGGACCGCGTGATCGCAACGATCCGAGGTGCCGACTCGGCGGAGGCGGCGAAGACGGCGCTCAGCCGGCGACCGCTCAACCTCTCCGAGCGACAGGCGCAGGCCGTGCTCGACATGCAGTTGCGCCGCCTCGCACGTCTCGAGCGCGAGGCGATCGAAACCGAGCACCAGGAACTGACGGAACTGATCGCGGAACTTGAGGACATCCTCGCCAAGCCGGAACGCATCGACACGCTGATCCGCGAGGACTGCGAACAGCTGAAGGAGAAGTACGGCGATGCTCGCCGCACCCAGGTCTTCCCGCAGGCCGTCGAGGACATCTCGGACGAGGATCTGATCGCCCACGGGGAGACCGTGGTCACGATCTCCGCGACCCAGAACTACATCAAGCGGGTGCCGCTGGAGACTTACCGCACGCAGCGCCGTGGTGGACGCGGCGTCGCGGGCATGGCGACGCGCGACGAGGAGGCGGTCGGGCACCTGATCGTCTGCGACACGCACGACTCGCTGCTGCTCTTCACGCAGACCGGCAAGGTCTACTCCGTGAAGGGCTACGAGATCCCGGAGACCTCGCGACAGGCTCGCGGCATCCCCGTGATCAATCTCGTCGACATGAGCGGCGACGACCGCGTGACAGCGGTGGTCGTCGTGAAGGACTTCGCGCGCGACTCGATGCTGCTCGGCACCGCGAAGGGGCAGGTGAAACGCACCCCCCTCGTACAGTTCGAGTCGGTGCGACGTGCCGGCCTGATCGCGATGCGGCTCGACTCCGGTGACGAACTGATCGCCGCGCGAGCCGCCGGCGACGACGACGATGCAGTGCTGATTTCGAGCGATGGGCAGTCGATGCGCTTCGCCGTCGGCACGCTGCGGGTCGCCTCGCGATCGTCGGGCGGTGTGCGTGGGATGAAGCTCCGCGGCAACGCGACGGTGATCGCGCTCGTGATCGCCTCCGACGGCGATGACCTGCTGGTGCTCAGCGAGCACGGCGCGGGCAAGCGCACGCCGATGGATCAGTACCCGCGCAAGGGTCGCGGCGGGCAGGGCGTACTAACGTTCAGGCTCAGCGACCGCACCGGGCCGCTGACGGTCGCCCGCGCAGTGAGTGCGGATCAGGAAGTGATCCTCGTCTCTCGCGACGGAATCGTGATGCGCACGCGCGCGAGCACGATCAGCCAGCAGGGCCGCTCCACACAGGGCGTCTCGGTGATGAACCTCGGTCCGGACGACGCCGTCGCGTCGCTCGCGCAGATCGACCTCACCGCCGCCGAACTCGCCGAGCCTGACAGCGACGAGTCCGACAGCGCGGAATAGGCCGCTGGCCTGATGCCTGACGCAGCGCGCAAGACGGCACTGCCATCGCCCGCGCTCGTGACGGGTGCCTCCGGGTTCATTGGCTCGCATCTCGTCAGCCGCCTCGTGGCTGAGGGTTGCGAGGTCGTCGGCATCGACATCAACACCGCGCAACGCCCGACGCCCGAGGGCGCCACGATCGACGCTGTCGATATCCGCGACGCGAACGCCGTGCGGCGTGTGGTCAGCGAGACGCAGCCGAAGGCGGTGTATCACCTCGCCGCGCAGGCCTCCGTCGCTGTCTCGATGCGCGAGCCGGTCGCCGACATCGAAGCAAACGTGCTGGGCACGGTGAACCTGGCGCAGGCAGCGATCGAATCCGACATACAGCGCTTCGTCTTCTTCTCGACCGGTGGTGCGCTCTACGGCGAACCGGAGCGCGTGCCGGTTAGCGAGGACGCACCGCCGCAACCAGAATCCGTCTACGGCGCATCCAAGCTGGCGGCGGAGCGCTACCTACGGCTGCTCTGTGACGCGGCCGGCGTCGATCTCTCGATCCTGCGTCCGGCGAATATCTACGGGCCGGGGCAGGACCCACACGGCGAGGCCGGTGTGATCGCGATCTTCGCGGCGCTGATGCTGGCCGGTGAGCCCGCGAAGATCTTTGGCGATGGCAATCAGCAGCGTGACTATATCCACGTCGACGACGCACTCGACGCCGCGTTGCTCTCCGTCGTCGGCGAGCCAGCGACGTGCCTGATCGGCAGTGGCATCGGCACGTCAACGCGCGAGATCTTCGACCTGGTGGCGGCCGCCTGCGGATACGAGCGCGAGCCCGTGTTCGTGCCGGAGCGCCCCGGCGATATCCAGCGCATCGCGCTCGACGCGTCGCGCGCTGCCGACGTCTGGGGCTGGCGGCCGCGCACGGTCCTCGCCGATGGGCTCGCGGCGACCGTGGATTCGTTCAGGGCGTAGCGATGACCTCGCCCGCGTCGAGCCTGCGCAGCCTCTTCGCTCGCGGCAGCACGACGAAGGAGGCAACGCTGATCGCGGCGGTCAGCCTGATCCCCGCACTGCTCTACCTCCCGTTCGTCAACGAGCCGCTGTTCGGCGACGAGGCGGTCTACTCGACGGTTGCGCTCGGACTGCTCGACGGGCAACTGCCCTACCGCGACCTCTTCGACAACAAGCCGCCGCTGCTCTACGGCTGGTTCGCGCTCAGCTTCCTGCTCTTCGGCGAGGAGGCGTACGCACCACGACTGATCGTCGCTGCGGCGCTCAGCGGAACCGCCGCGCTCGTGCATGCGCAGGCGCGCCTGCTCTTCTCGCGCGGGCTCGCGTTCGCCGCCAGTGGTGCCTTCGCGGCGCTCACGGCAGCCACGGTGCTGACGGCCAACGCCACGAGCGAGATCCTGATGGTGCTGCCGATGACGGCATCGCTGGTCGCGTTCACGCTGGCGATCCGCTCCGGGAGCGGGCGATGGATGCTCGCCGCTGGTCTGCTCAGCGGGGTCGCGCTGATGACGAAGCCGGTCGCGCTCTGGCCCGGCATCGCGCTCGGCCTCTTCGCGCTGGCGTCGGTGTGGCGCACGCACGCGACGCTGCCGCAGCGACTCGCCCCGGCGCTGATCTTCGCCGCCGGCGCGGCGCTCGCGTCGCTGCTTGTGCTGCTGCCGGTGGTGCTCAGCGGCACGTTTGGCGATTTCTACGACGCAACAGTCCGCTTCCCGGTGCAGTACCGCGACGAACTGACGAACGAGGACCGGCTGACGCGCTTCCTGATGGAATCGTTCGTGCGCATGCCGCTCTTCGCGGGGCCGCTGACGTTCGCGGCGCTCGCCGGTCTCGCCGTCGCCCTCCGACGCAGGGCGTGGCCGGACGACCAGTTGCTGCTCTTCTGGGGCGCGGGCTGCGCGTTCGGCGTCGCCTCGCCGGGCTTCTTCTTCCCGCACTACTTCGTGCAGCTCTTCCCGGCGATGGCGCTACTGACGGCTGTCGCGCTCCGCTCCGGCGTCGTGGTCCCGCGTCCGACGCGCGCACCTGCGGCGAACCTGGCGATCGTGCTCATCGGCGGCGCGTCCCTCGCGTCGGCGATCGGGCTCAACGGCGACGCCTACACGACGACCGACGGCGACCAGCAGCACATCGAGCGCGGGCTCTACGGCTCTCGGGTGCTGCGCGAGAACGACAGCGCGGAGCTGGCCGCCTATCTCAACGCGCGGATGGCCCCCGGCGACACGATCTACGTCCACGGCCCGGAGACGGCGATCTACTTCTACAGCGGCCGCCAGCCGACAGTACGCTATTTCTACTCGACGCCGATCCGCGTACGCCGCGACCTTGGCGTCTTCGACGAGATCGTCGCGCAGCTTGAGGCGTCGAAGCCGACCTACATCGTCGATGGTTTCGTAGTGACGCCCGCCGACGACTGGAACCTCTCGTACGTCGCGAACGGGACGATCAACCTGCATCCGCCGGACTTCGTGGCACTGCTGGAACGCGACTACGAGTTCGTCGACCACGTCTTCTTCGCGAACGTCTATCGCCTCAAGCGGTGACGGGCGGTGCCTCGTCGTCGTTCGACGCCACATGGTCGGCGGCGGCAGCGAGGGCGGGGAGCACCCAGAACCAGCGCGCCCACAGTAGCGGCTCAAACATGCCCGTGACGCCGTAGGCCAGCACGCCGACCGCGAGCCCGTAGAGCAGGAGGTGCGCCTCGCTGCCCGTCCCGTCAGCCAACGGCCGATAAGCCCGCCAGAGCCACCACAGCCCGCTGAGCGGGATCAGTAAGACGCCGGCCAGCCCGAGTACGCCACCGGCCGCCCAGAGCTGGAGATAGATGTTGTGCGTCGTCAGGACGTCGGCGAAGCCGTTGCCCAGCAGCGGCGATCCCGTGGCCTGATCGAGCCCAGCGCTCAGCACATCGAGGCGCTGCGTGTTCACGGCCACGTCCTCGTTGCGTCGGATCATACGACTGAGCGCGTCGGTGCCCCAGGAGCGGTTCACGTCCGCCTGGAAGAACTCGCTGACCGAGTCGGAGGAGAAGTTCGTCGCCATCACGCTCACGGCGAGCAGCGCGAAACCGGCGACGCCGATCGCGGCCATCCGCGACGTGAGACCAACGTCTGTCCGCAGCAACGGCACGAACATCACCATCACGGCGACCACGCCGACGAACCCGGTGCGCGATCCCGTCAGCAGCATCGCCAGCGTCATCAGCAGCAGCAGCGCCCACACCGCCAGCCGCCTTCGCCCCTCGCTGAGCAGCGCGAGCGCGATCGTCGGTCCTGCGAAGAGCGCGACCATTTGCCCGAGCTGGTTGGCGTGCTGCGCGAGGCCGTGCATCCGCCCGTCGCGGTAGTCGACGTGAACGACGCCCAGCACCGCCGAGAGCGCGAGCGCCACGGCGAGCAGCAGGATCGCCACGCGGATCTGCCGCACATCGGGTGCCCAGACCATGACGACGAGCTGCAATCCAGCCGCGACCAGCACGAGCTGGGCGATGTTGGCGAGGCTCGCGTCGGGTCTGTCGCTGTCGAGCGTCCCGACGAGCCCTCCGGCCGCCATCAGCGCGACCGCGGCGAGCACGAGCAGCGAGGGGCGACGGCGTCGGGCGCTGCGCAGGTACAGCGGCAGCAGCAGCGCGAGCGTGGCGATCAGCGGCGCGTCGACGTAGCGCAGGATCAGCGTGTGCGGGTAGAACTGTCCGGCGTACACCGTGGGGCCGAAGCGAAATGTGTTCCAACCGACGACGAGGAAGACGAAGTACATCAGTGCGGTCGCCGTCGGACGTGCGCCGAAGTGGCCGACGGCCAGCACGGCGAGCACACCGAACAGGCCCGCCGCGACGAGGACCCGACCGGCCTCCGGTACGACCATGATCAGGATGTTCGCCGTCGCCAGTGCCACCGCCGCAGAGATCAGCGCGTGCCGACGGTCGCGCAGCCAGAGTGAGATCAGGCGCGCGGAATCCGCTGCTCCCGGGGTCACGTCAGGGGTCGTGCCAGAGCTCATGGTCGCGCCCGGTGGACTACTGCGGTCCGCACCGACATCGGTGCTGCGCCGGTTCGATCACAGCCTATCGGAGCCTCGGCGCTGACGCCGAAGAAGCGTGGACGCCATGATGGAGCGGGCGTGACCGCCAGTCCCGCGCGCAAGGAGCCACGATCGCCAGCGCATCCACCGTCGCCGAGCAACTGAGGGCGCGTTCGCGCTCGACGGTTCCGCTCGCTCTGCAGCGGGAGTGGCTGCTCTACCCGCTCGCGGTCTTCGCGACGACGCGCATCCTCATCGCGGCTGGCGCGCTGGTCGCGCAATCCGCAATCGAGGGGACGGCCGCACTCTCCGAATTCGTCAACTGGGACGCCAACTGGTACCTCACGATCGTCGAGAGCGGGTACACCTACACGCCGGGCGAGGAGAGCAGCATCGCGTTCTTCCCGCTCTTTCCGCTTGCGATCGAGGCCGTTGAATTGGTCACGCGCGACCTTGTCGTCGCCGGGATGCTCGTCAGCCACCTCTGCTTCCTCGGTGCGCTGATGCTGCTCTTCCGCCTGACGGTGCTCGTCACCTCCGATGCCGCGGTCGCACGTCGAACGGTGCTCTACATCGCGATCTTCCCGACGGCGCTGTTCTTCAGCGCGATCTACACGGAGAGCATGTTCCTGCTCTTCGCCGCCGCGTCGTTCTATTTCGCCCGGCAGCGCACGTGGTGGTGGGCGGGCATCTTCGGCGCGCTCGCGTCGGTGACCCGCATCGTCGGCGTGCTGCTGATCCCGACGCTGCTGATCGAGTTCGGCCGCGCGCACGGCCTGACGTGGCGTGCACTGATCGACGTGTCGAGCGCCCGTCTCGCTCTCGCAACCGCGTGGGAGCAGCGGGGCTCTGTCCTCGCGATCGGCCTGACCGCGACGGGGTTGCTGGCCTTCATCGCGTACAACTGGCTGGCGTTCGACGACCCGCTCGCGTTCATGAAGGTGCAGGAAGGTTGGCGGCGTCACTTCGTCGGGCCGCTGGTTGCGACATTGCGGTCGGTCGCGCTGCTGACGATGCGCGATTTCGCGTTCCGCGCCGCGCTCGATCTGGGCGCGATGGCGCTGACGCTGGCAGCGCTGCCGCTGATCTGGCGGCGTCTGCATCCCGGGTACGCGATCTACGTGGCACTGGTCGTGCTGCTGCCCGCCGCGTCGTGGAACCCGTATAGCTGGTCGATCGCGCGCTACATCCTGGCGGCGTTCCCGATCTTCATGCTGCTCGGGATGATCGGCCGTCGACCAATCGTCCATCACGCGATCACCGCCACGTCCGCGATCGGACTCGGCGTCGCAACGGCCGTATACGCAGGCGGCTTCTTCGTCGCATGAGCGAAGATGGGGCACGTACCGCGAGCGAGAGCAGCGAGGAGCGTAGGTGAGCAGTCCCGAGCCACAGCACACGACGACCGTCGTGATCCCGACCTACAACGAGGCGGAGAACGTGCGCGTGATCGTCGAGCGCGTGCTCGGTGCGCTCGCGACCGACGTGCTGATCGTCGATGACTCGTCGCCAGACGGCACGGGCCGCATCGCCGACGAGATGGCCGCCGCTGATGGTCGCGTCCACGTGCTACATCGACCGCTCGCGTCCGGCTTCGCAGGCGCGTACCGCGACGGCTTCATGCGGGCGATCGAGGACGGCTACGCGTTGATCTTTCAGATGGACGCCGACGGCTCGCACGACCCGGCGACACTGCCGGTGATGCGCGCCGCCCTCGACGGCTCGGACAACATCGATGGCGCGGCGACCGAAGGCGGCTGCGATCTCGTGATCGGTTCGCGCTACATGAGCGGCGGGGCGCTGGAGAACTGGCCGTGGTTCCGTCGCTGGTTGAGCAACGGCGGCGGCATCTACGCGCGGCTGCTGCTGGGCGTGCCCGTGAGCGACCCCACCGGCGGCTTCAAGGGTTGGCGCGCGGACCTGCTGAAGCGGATTGAGCCGGCGACGACGCAGTCCGAGGGCTACGTCTTCCAGATCGAGACGACGCTGCGTGCGCTGAAGGCGGGCGCACGGGTGCAGGAAGTCCCGATCACGTTCCGTGAACGCGTCGCGGGCACATCGAAGATGTCGTCCGCGATCATCTTCGAGGCGGCGTTTCGGGTACTGGTGATGGCGCTGCGCGGCGGCCGCTACCGTGGCTGAGAGCGAGCTGAGTACGCGCGGTTGCCGCATCGGAGGTGCCGGGGCACCATCGGATCCCCGCCCGGCCGCGACGGTGTCGCGGCGGCTTGAGCCAGTGAGGCCCTGACATGAGACGACTGCGAGGCCGCCACCGCGCAACGCTCGCACTGCTGGTCGCCGTCGTCGCGTTCTCGCTGATCCGCAAGCTCGACCGCTCGGAGATCGCGTACCTGATCGGCGACGTCGACTGGTCGCGGGTGGCGATCGCGGCGGCGCTCTCTGTCGTGCCGCTGACCCTGCGAGGGCTGCGCGCGGTCACGGTCTATCACCGCGCCGGATACGCGATCGCGGGCGGCACGCTGACCGCGCTCACGATCCGCAACCACGCACTCGGCTCATTCACCGGTACGAGCGCCGCCGCGACGCTATCCGCGCACCGCGTACCAACGAGGAACGCGGTCGCGCTCTCCGCCTACGAGCGCATCATCGAGTTCACGACGCTCTTCCTGCTGCTCGGCGCAGCGCTGCTCGTGACGCTCGCGTCGACGGCGATCGCGGCCGGCGTGATCCTGTTCGGGGCGGCGAGCCTGCTGGTCGTGCTCACGATTACCTTCCGCTGGCTACAGGTCGCTGCGGGCTTCTACGGCCTCGCCTCCACGTTCGCGGCCCGGCTGCTGCCGACCGAAGCCGTCGCGACCGCGCTGATCGGGCCCCGCCTCTTCACGAGCACGCTGCTCCTGACGCTCGCCGTCTTCGCGTTCGAGGCGCTGCAGGCGCTGCTCGTGATGCAGGCGCTGGGGCTCGACGTGAATCTCGCCGAGGCGTGGGTGATCGTGGCGATCGGCATGGTGACCGGGATGGCGGCACTGCTCCCGCTCAGCCTCGGCACGCAGGACGTGGGCGCGGTCTGGGCGGTCGGCATCTACGGATTCGGCACGAGCGTTGGCGTGGCCGCCGCCCTCCTGTTGCGCCTCGCGGTCACGCTGCCCGCGCTGCTGCTCGGCGGGCTGGCTCTGTTGATCGGCGGCGGCTCCCACCCGGTGCAGCCGGCCGCCAGCGACACGGCGAGCGATGAGGTGGGTGACGTAGCGAACGATCCGACGCCCGAGCGCGACGTCGAGGGCTTCTTCCGCTCGCCCTAGCCACCGCGACCTCGCGTGCCGCTGCCCCTGCTGCCTCGCGTACCGCTCGCTGCCACGCCTAGAATCGAACGGTGACCGAGACCGACCGCACCGAGTTCGACCTGATCGACCGCATCGTCGCCCGCCTCGGCGATGTGGCGGCCAGCGACATCCTCGTGCCTTCCGGCGACGACGCCGCCGTCTGGGCCAGCGACGGGCCGACCGTCGCCACGATCGACGCGCTCGTCGAAGGCACCCACTGGCGCGCCGACACAATGTCGCTCGCCGATGTCGGCTGGCGCGCGATCGCCGCCAGCGCGTCCGACATCGCGGCGATGGGTGCAACGCCACGCTACGCGCTCGTTGCGGCGACGCTCACGCCCTCGATGGATAGCGAAGCCGTCGACGGGTTGATCGACGGGCTCGCCGCGAGCTGCCGTCAGCACGACGTCGAGATCGCAGGCGGCGACATCGTGCGCGGCAACGAGGCCGCGGTCACCGTCACGATGCTCGGTGTCGCCAGCGTCGAGGATGGCGCGGCACGGCTGCTGCGACGCGATGACGCTCGAACGGGCGATGCGATCGCCGTCTCCGGTCACCCCGGCGCCAGCGGTGCGGGACTGGCGCTGATCGACGCCAGTCGCGGCGACGAGGCTGCGGCGAAGCCACTGACGGATGCGCACCGACGCCCCATCGGACGGGTCGCCCTCGGGCTGGCAGCGACCGCCGCCGGGCTGGGCTGCGCGATCGACATCTCCGACGGACTGCTGCAGGACCTCGGCCATATCGCGCGCAAGTCAGACGTCGGGCTGGAGGTCGACCTCGACGCGCTGCCGCTGCACGCGGCTGCCGTCGAGCTGCTCGGACGCGAAGGCTCGCTCGACCTCGCGCTTGGCGGGGGCGAGGACTTCGAACTGGCGATCGTCGGCAACGGCGACGTGCTGGCAGCGCTCTCGACGTCGGATCTGCCGGTCACCGCGATCGGTCGCGTCGTCGAGGCGCATCGGGGCGAGGCGTGGGCGGTGACGGGTGCCGGCAACCGCTACGAGCCGCCGTCGGCTGGCTGGGATCAGCTGCGGTCAGGTGGCTCGTCATGACCACCGCGAACCGC
Source organism: Dehalococcoidia bacterium (assembly GCA_036013055.1). GTDB lineage: Bacteria > Chloroflexota > Dehalococcoidia > UBA2979 > UBA2979 > SHYR01. The sequence goes on from DASCQM010000008.1 coordinate 25,593, forward strand.
ATCGCGGTCACGACCACCAGCGTCGTGCGCACGCGGGCGCTCGGCCGGCGCATGGCGAAGCTGCTGCGAGCCGGCGACGTGGTGTTGCTGCAAGGCCAGCTCGGCGCAGGCAAGACCTCGCTGGTGCAGGGCATCGGCGCGGGGCTGAAGGTCGATAACCCGGTCACCAGCCCCTCATACGTCCTGCTCGCGCAGCACGACGGGCCGACGCCGCTCTACCACGCCGACCTCTACCGCCTGACCGAACCGGACGAGGTGCGCGAACTGGCGCTCGTCGAGCAGGCCATCGACGGCGTACTGCTGATCGAGTGGCCCGAACGCGCCGCCGACGCGCTGCCGACGGAGCATTTGCTCGTCGCGCTCGATGCCACCGAGGACGACCCCGACCACCGACGCATCACGATCGTCGCGAACGGTGAGCGCTACCGGCGCGTGATCGACGGGCTGAACGCCCGTGGCTGAGTCGCCCGCAGTCGAACTCGCAATCGACACGGCCTCGCGCACCGCCTCCGTGGCCGTGATGCGCGACGACGAGGTGCTGGCCGAACGCCAGTGGGAGCTGGAGACCACCTTCTCGCAGGAACTGCTCGCCGCCATCGACGGCATCCTGCGCAGCGCCGACGTCGAACGCACCGCGCTCACGCACATCGCCGTCGCGGTCGGCCCCGGCGGCTACACCGGCCTGCGCACCGGCGTAGCGACCGCGCAGGGGCTCGCGTTCGCGCTCGACCTGCCGCTCGCGGGCGTCGCGCGCCTCGAGGCCGACGCGCTGCCGCTACTCGGCGGTAGACCGGTTGCGGCCGTGCACGACCTCGGAGGGACGCGCGGCGTCGCGTGGGCGGTCTACGAGGCGGGCACGACGCCGGTCGCGGTCGTCGAGCCACGCATCGATAGCGCCGAGGACTGCGCACAGGCCGCCCCGCTTGGCGTGACGTGGACGGGCGAGGTCACCGACGAGCTGCGCGCCGCGCTCGCGGCCGCCGGTCGCGAGGGTGACGAGTTCGCCGCTGCCAGCGAGCCGCGCGCCGTCACGATCATCCGACTCGCGAGGCTGTACGACGCCTACGGCGACCCGGCCGACGTCGATGTGCTCTACCTGCGACCACCCTCGATCACCCGCCCCGGCGAGCGCAGCCGCTAACGTCGGCCGCGGCTACACTGCGACAGCGAAGGAGCGGCCGTGGAACAGACATTGATTCTCGTGAAGCCAGATGCGATGCAGCGTGGACTCGCCGGTGAGGTGATCTCGCGGCTCGAACGTCGAGGGCTACGCATCGTCGGTATGCGCCTGCTCCAGGTGGACGAGGCGCTCGCGAACCGCCACTACGGCGAGCACGAGGGCAAGCCGTTCTTCGGCAGCCTCGTCGCCTACATCACCAGCTCGCCGATCATCGCCGCCGTCTTTGAGGGCACGAACGCCGTCGCTGCCGTGCGCAGCACCGTGGGCGTAACGAACCCGACGGAGGCCAGCCCGGGCACGATCCGCGGCGACTTCGGCCTTGAGATTGGGCGCAACCTGATTCACGCCTCAGACAGCACCGAGAGCGCAGAGCGCGAGATCGGACTCTTCTTCGAGGGTCAGCCGCTGGTGCAGTGGAGTCGCGATACGGACCGCTGGATCTTCGAGTAGCGCACTTCAGATCACCTGCCACGCGACGCGTCCGCCGCCGCGAACAGCACGGGGCTACTGGATGTGTACGACCTCGCGCGCGCTGCTCCACAACCCTTCGATGTTGTAGTAGGCGCGGCGCTCCAGCGAGAAGAGATGCACGACAACCTCGCTGAGGTCGAAGAGCACCCAGCCAGACTCGGTTGAGCCTTCCTCGCGGGCCGTTCGCTCGGACGAGTGCTCGCGCAGGTCTTCCTGTAGCGCGTCCAGTACCGCGCGCATCTGGCGCACGTTGTCGATCGTTGCCACGACGAAGTAGTCGGTGAACGCGGAGATGTGCGTGAGGTCCAGCAGCACGACGTCAGCCGCCTGCCCATCGGCAAGCACCTCCACGGTGTGATGTGCGAGCTCTAAACCTTGCAGCGCAGCCTCCCTGGCGCATCGCCAGTATATCAACGGCGGCCGCAGCCGCAGTACGCCTCTACAATGGATCGCGACGGGTGAATCGATGAGCAGCATGATGAGAGCAATCCGATGAGCAAGCTTCCCCGCGTCCTGGTCGCGATGTCCGGCGGTGTCGATTCCGCCGTCGCTGCCGCGCTGCTGCACGAGCAGGGCTACGACGTGGCCGGCGTGACGCTACGCCTCTACACCGAGCCGAACGAGACGGTGCTGCGCTCGAAGCGCGCGTGCTGTGGCATCGAGGACATCGCGGACGCGCGCGAGGCTGCGCAGCGCATCGGCATCCCGCACTACGTGCTGAACATGGAGCGCGAGTTCGAGCGCGACGTGATCGACTACTTCGTCGATGAGTACGCGGCCGGTCGCACGCCGAACCCCTGCCTCGCCTGCAACCAACACGTGAAGTTTTCGACCTTGCTCGATCGCGCCGTGGCGATGGGCTGCGACCTGCTGGCGACGGGGCACTACGCGCGCGTCGACGAGCACGATGGCCGCCATCGCCTGCGCGCCGCCGTCGATGAGACGAAGGACCAGTCGTACGTGCTCTACACGCTCGACCAGCAGGCGCTCGCGCAGACGCTGTTCCCGCTCGGCGCGCTGGAGAAGTCGAAGACGCGCACGATCGCCACTCGCCTCGGCCTCGGCGTGGCTGCCAAGCCGGACTCTGCCGACATCTGCTTCGTCCCCGGCGGCGACTACCGTGAGCTGCTTCGGGAGCGGGGCGTGGTCACCGCCGCCGGCGCGATCGTGACCGCCGACGGCAGCGAGATCGGGCGGCACGACGGAGTGACCGACTACACCGTCGGACAGCGGCGCGGGCTCGGCCTCGGCGGCGGCCGGCGGCAGTTCGTCACCGCCATCGACACTGATTTGAACCGCGTGGTCGTGGGCGGCGAGCACGAACTCGTGCGCGAGACGCTGAGCGCGTCCGACCCGTTCTGGGTCGGCGACCCGCCGGCTGTCGGTGAGACGGTGCAGACACGCATCCGCTACCACGCCACCGCGCTGCCTGCGACGGTCTCAGCACTCTCCTCGGACGGCTTCACGCTCGACTTCGACAGCCCCGCTCGCGCCGTCGCACCGGGTCAGGCGGCGGTGCTCTACCGCGGCGACGAGGTGATCGGCGGCGGCACGATCGAAGCTGCGTCGGCTGCGCCTCAGGTTCAGGCGAACGAAGCCGGTTCAGCGAGGGTTTGAGACCGTCAGGTCGCGCACGTACGATGTGCTGACGGAGCGGCCCACATCGACTGCCGGGCCCACGACGATCACCGAGGTTGATTGATGCGCTACGCCGTCTTCGCTGTGCTTGGCTTCGCCGCGTTCTTCGCGCTGGTGGTGGCCGGGCTGGTTTTCGCCGATGTCACGCTCTCCGAGTTGCGCGATGTCGTGATCGTCGTCTTCGGCCTCTTCGCCATCCTCCTGCTGATCGCCCTGATCGTCACGGTCACCGGACTCTGGATCGCTGTTCGTTTGCTCACGAGCACCGTTGCCGAACTGCTCCGTGACCCGGTCCGCCCGGCCCTCAACGACCTGCGCGAGAGCGCCCGCAACGTGCGCGGTGCCAGCGAGTTCATGTCCGACTCCGCCGTCCACCCCGTGATCCGTGCCGTCTCCGTGACGCGCGGTATCCGACGTGGCCTCGGGCTCGTCACCGGCCTCGGTCGCAAGCGCGAATGAAGTTCTCGACGTGGGTGAAGCTCACGGTCGGCGCATCGGCTGGCTTCTTCGGCGCGCGCGCGCTGATGAAGGCACCGGAATTGCCAGAGGATGTGCCTCCCGCGATTCGGGAGCAGATGCAGCGAGCAAGCGATCATTTGCGCCGCGCCCGCACGAGTGCGACTGAGATCCTCGTCGAGATGGATCGCACGCAAGCGGCGGCCGAGGCGGAGCTGACTGAGGAGTATCTGCGCCAGCAGGGACGTGCTCCGGCGGAGAGCGACCCGAGCGAGAACGGCCTCAGCGACCCTTCGTAGCCCCCGGCCACCGCCGGCGTCACCCGGCGTCAGGGTCCCCGCGCTTTTTCGACCCCGGAACCCTCCCTATACTCTTCTGCGGAGGGGTGTCCGAGTGGTTTAAGGTGCCGCTCTCGAAAAGCGGTAGACGAAAGTCTCGTGGGTTCGAATCCCACCCCCTCCGCCACCGCTGGATACCCGTCAACGTGGAGAGGTGCCGGAGTGGTTTATCGGGCTCGCCTGGAAAGCGTGTAAAGGGGCAACCCTTTCGTGGGTTCGAATCCCACCCTCTCCGCCACTCACCCGCAGCCCGGCTACAGCGCCCAGTCAGGGTGCCCGGCTGCCACAGCCAATTCGCTCAGTCCGAACCGAGGATGGCCACGATCGCGGCCTCAAGCTCGGCGCGCGTGACGTAGGCTTCAAATCGGGCGGCGACGTCACCCTGCCGATCGACGATGAACGTCCACTCATCGGTCTCAAGGCCCCACTGCTCAAGGATTGGCGTGCGACGCGCGCGGTCGAGATCGCCCTGGATCTCGTGTGGGTTCTCGTAGAGATCGACGTGCGTGAAGTCCGCCAGCTCACCGTAGATCGCCGATAGCTCGCCCAGTAGCTCAACCTGCGGCCCGCAGAGCGCGTTCGTGCAGAATGCCGGGCTGGCGAACACGACGACCAGCGCGCGACCCGCATCGAGCGTCTCCGCGATGCTGTGCTCGTAGAGCGCCGGCACCGGCTCGTGCCCCGTCGTCAGTTCGGCGAGCGACCCGACGTCAGAGGCCGTGCGACTCTCGCTGCGCGGTGCGGGGTCATCGACGTCCGGCGCGCCCGTCTGCTCAGGAACCGCGAACGCGAACCTGGTCGCAACCGCAACACCATCGTTGCGCGTGACCTGCGCCTCGACCTCCCAGAGTCCCGCCTGGTCGAACGTGAGCGCCGCGCTGTAGATGCCACGTACGCCGAACGGAAACTCAAAGAAGGTCGCCGTCGCCTGCTCGACCGGGCCGCTGCGGGCCTCAGTCGCACCCTGCGGGCGGAAGTACGACGTAACACGCACCGTCGGCTCGCGGATCAGCCCCTGCGCGTCGCTGAGCACGAACGCCACGCGGTGGCGGCCGACGCCGACGTCGGGGCTGCCGAGCACCACGTCGATGCCAGTCGCAGCGTCCTCGTAGTGCGGGTACATCGCGAAGAACGCAGACCGCGGCTCCTGCGCGAGATTCGCCGACCCTGCCCCCGCCGCGCTGCTCGCGCCGCCCTCGTCGAGCGGACTGCGGGGCGGCGGCGCATCGGAGTCAGCGCAGCCGGCCAGCAGCGCAGCAAGAACGAGTGTGACGGCAAGCATCCGACTCATGCTGAGAACCTATCAGCACCGCGCGATAGAGGTGTTACAGAACCTTGCGACGGAACCCGACCGCCGGCAGCAGCCTCGCGACGGTCAGCAGCGAAGGAACTTCAACTCACGCAGGAAGGTCAGCTAGATGCGGACGGCGCGGACGACCGTGCGGTCGAGGTACTGACGCGTCGCGAAGTTGAACTCACCGCCGCAGGTGATCAGCGTGATGCTGTCCTGCTCCACGTCGCTGCCCATGATGTCGCGCCAGCTACCGCCGTCGGCGGCCACGAGCCGACGCCACTCGACGGCGTAGCGCAGCACTTCCCCGTCCACCTCGACCTCGATCACATCGCCGGGCGAAAGCAGGTCCAGCGCGTAGAAGACGCCGCGACCGCGGAACTGCGCGTCGGCATAGGCGACGTACGCGGCGTAGTCGACGTGGCCCGAGAAGACCGCGTTCTGGCCGTCACCGAGGTCGCCGCCCCAGCCGGTCCACTCACCGAAGTCGTACCAGACGACGTCGCCCGGACCGGTCGGGTTCGGCATCACGCCGTCGCCACTCACAAAGCGGGTACCCAGCGGTGCATCGACGCCGAGCGTCGGGATGCGGAAGCGCCCGTACGTCGCGTCTGGCGGCTCGCCGTGGAGCTCGACGAGCTCCGCAACGCTGCCGACGGTGAGGTCCGGCTCAGGCGTCGCCGTAGGCGTCTCCGTCGGCTCCGGCGTAGCGGTGGGGGTGGCCGTCGGCGTTGCGGTGGGCGTCGCAGTCGCAGTCGGCACCGGCGTGGCTGTCGATGTCGGCTGCGCGACGACGACGAGCGGTCCGTCGCCCCCGCCGCCGCTAAGCAGGATCGCCGCGCCAACGATTGCGCCGACGGCGACGCCAGCGCCCGCGAGCACGCCTGCCCGTGCAGCCAAGCCCAGCGCTGCCCAGCGCCCGATCAGACGTTCGAAGTTAGAATTGCCCACGCTGCGCTCGTGCCTTGCTCCCCGGCCACACGTCCCGGGCCACGTGCATCGTCCAATCCAGTATCCCAAAGCTGACTCAATGGGAGAAGTGCGCGTGCTCACACGGTCTCCTCGCAGCACGTTGGTAGCCGACGGCACACAAAAAACTGGTCCCCGCAATTGCGAGGACCAGTCAAATGCCCTGTTGCCGGTGACCCGAAGGTCAGAGGCCGTTGGGTCCTACACGTGAACTAGTCCTTGATGGACGTCCGCGTGAGGGTGCGAGCACCAGCGAGCAGTGCGAGCGCGAAGACGCTCATGCTCAGTGCCAGCGC
>DASCQM010000009.1:0-14608 GCA_036013055.1 Dehalococcoidia bacterium
CGCGAAGCCGGGGCAGGTGCTGGTCTCAAACGTCGTGCGGGAGCTCTGCGCAGGCAAGACGTTCGCGTTCACGTCGGCCGGTGACGCGACGATGAAGGGCTTCGACGAGCCCGTCGCGCTGTATCAGGTGACCGTCTGATCATGTTGGATCTCGATGCCTATTTCCGACGCATCGACTACACCGGTATCACTGACCCGACCATCGAGATTCTTCGCGGCATACATGTTGCTCACCGTTGCGCCGTCCCGTTCGAGAATCTCGACATTCACATGGGTGTACCGATCTCCCTCGACATCGACCACCTCGCCGAGAAGATCGTGACGAATGGCCGGGGTGGCTACTGCTTCGAGCAGAACACGCTCATGCTGCATGTCCTCCGCGAAATCGGCTTCGACGTCACTCCCCGCGAGGCTCGAGTCGGATCGACGGACGACCCCTCGCGTACGCGCTCGCACATGACACTCGAAGTTCGCACGAGCGATGGCGCCTACAACGTCGATGCTGGATTCGGCACATCTGGTCACGTTGAACCGCTGCCCCTCGATGGCAGCGTCCACGCGGAGGGGGACCGCCAGTTCCGAGTTGTCGAGCAGGCGGACGTCACCGTGGTCCAGTCGCCGGCAGCCGAGGGATGGGCAGACCTTTACGCGATTGAGAGCGGGGAGCCGACGCCTGTCGATTTCGACGTTGCCAGTTGGTACACGTCCACACATCCGAAGAGCTCCTTCCGAAAGATGCCGGTCGCCCAGATTCAGACGCTCGATGAGCGATTCGACCTCCGGCGCAGGACGTACGTCCACGAGCGGGGCGGCGTGGAACTCGAGCGGGAACTGTCCGACGAGGAGATTCCCGCCCTGCTGATCGAGGCGTTCGGGATTGACCTTGGGCCGGGAGCCAGCCGCATCAACTTCGCGGGCCAGGCCCCGTCGGACTAGTCGGCTAGCCCGCCACCTCACCACCCCGGTACGCTCGACGGGCCCGACGGGCCGGTCGAGGGGACGCAGCCGATGACACAGAAGTTCGCGGTTCCCGACCTGCGCGGGCGTCAGGCAGCGTATCTGCCGTTCCTTGCGGTCGCGCTGCTCTTTTCGCTACTCGGCGGCTTCGCGCTGGCGATCTCGCTGCCGGTCACCGCCGCACTGAGGGATCAGGTACCCGTCGGCTGGTTCTCGCACGCGCAGGTGCACGGTCACCTGCAGACGGTCGGCTTCGTCGCCCTCTTCATCGTCGGCGTCAGCTATTTCCTGATGCCGGGCTTCTCGCGCAGGCCGCTGGCCCTCGTACAGCTCGCGCCGGCAACGCTCTGGCTGCTCGGCGTCGGCGTGCTGCTGCGCACGCTCGGACAGCCGATGGCCGACCACGCGCCGATGGCGGTGCTGATGGCCGCCGGCGCGTGGCTGGAGGCGGCCGGAGCAGCCTGCTACGCCGCGATCGTGATCGGCACCACAGCCCGCCGCGCCCGCGAGGGAGAGATCTTCGCCGTGATGTTCATCGCGGGGGCGAGCTGGTTCCTCGCGCAGGCGCTGATCGGCGCGCTCTGGCTGACGGCGCTGGCGGGCGACGGCGTGACCGTGCTGCCCGCAGCGAGGAGCTACACGCTCGTCGCGATGCAGGTCTTCGGCTTCCATCTCGCGTTCATCGTCGGCGTGGTGCTGCACGTCTTCCCCACGTTCTTCGCGACAAGAAGGATGCCGCTGCCGGTCGTGCTCGGTGCAGCGGCGCTCGTCGAGATCGGCGTCCTCGCCACGATCGCGGCCCGGCTAATCGCCGACGGCTCCGATGTCGAGACGTGGGTGCTCGAAGACGTCGGCCTGCTCGTGTTCGCCGTCGGCCTGCTCTCGGCCGGCGCGATCACCGGCTGGTGGCGCGGGCCATGGCACATGACGCGCATCGCTCAGCGCTTCGCCGCGATCCTCTGGCCCGCGATGCTATGGCTCGCCGTCGCCGCCGCGCTCACGATCGTCTTTGCGGTCAGCGCGCTCGGACAGTCGGGGCCGCCGGTGCTGCGGGAGCGAGACACCGTCCTGCACATCGTCACGATCGGCGTCGCCCTGATGCTGATCATCGGCATGGCGCAGTTGCTGCTGCCGCAGTTCGCGAGCGAACGCATCGGCGGCGAGCAGAGCCGATGGCGCAGCGAGGGCTTCGGCGTCGCGATCTCGGCCGCCGTCGTGCTGCGGGCGGGAAGCAGCTATTACGCCGCCGACCTGCCCGGCGAGTGGGCGAACTGGGCGATGGCCGCGGCGGGCACGCTGGGGCTACTCGTGGCGCTCGCGTTCGCGTTGCTGCTGCTGCGCAGCGCCCGCCACCACAAGCGGCTGCTCGCGCGCATGCAGTCAGGCGTGTCGCTGTCCCCGCAGGAGATGCGACCGCGCGTCTCGCAAGACGGCGACGGCGACGCTCGATGACCACGATCCGCGAGTACCGCGAATCCAGCGATGCGGTCGACGTCGGTCGGCTGATCGCCGAGACGTTCGCCAGCTACAACCTCGGCTTCGCCAGCGCAGAACAGCTCCCCGCCCTGCTCGGCCCGTTCGCTCACGCCCGATCCGCCGATCCGGAGCACTAGGCCGACATCCGCGCCGTGATCCGGTCGGAGATGGTCTATGTCGCCGTCGATAGCGACCAGATCGTCGGCGTCCTGCGCGGACGGACGACGCGCCTTGGCAGCCTCTTCGTGACGGGCGACCGACATCGCTCTGGCATCGGCCGGCAGCTCGTCGAACGGTTCGAGCGAGACGCGGCGCGGGCCGGTGCCACCGAGATCAAGGTCGCGGCGACGCTGCACGGCCTGCCGTTCTATCTGCGCATGGGCTACAAGAAGTCGACCGGGCTGCGGCTCGGCCGCAGCTTCGATGGTCGCGGCCTTCCTGAGCAGCCGATGAAGAAGAGGCTCGCCGAGTCGGCGTAGTCCGGCGGCGACGCGATCAGCGCGTGACCCGCGCCGGGACAGTCGCGCTACGGCGCATCAGGACCGCCGTGTCAGGGCAGAGTTCAGCAAACTCCGCGCTCGACTGGATCGCTTCGGGCGCATCGTCACGGGGCATCAGCTCAAAGCCGAGACGCTGGAAGTAGCCCGCCGCGTCTTCCGTGAGCAGGTACAACGCCTCGATGCCGCGCGCGGCCGCCTCCTCCGCCACATTCTCGCTGAGCTCGCGAGCGAGTCCGCGTCCGCGATGCGCCGGGGCAACCGCAACGGAGCGCAGCAAGCCGTGTTCGCCGTGGTGCTCAAGCGCGGCCACACCAACGAGTTCGCCCTCGACCTCCGCGACAAACGCGGCCGCAAGTGCGCCGTTGACACCCTCAACGGGCAGCTCCTCAGCGCGGAGCAGCGCGTGGATGGCTTCGAGGTCGGCGGGGGCGATCGGTCGAGTGATCATGGGACGATCATAGCGCTGGGCCACCATCGTGAGAAGGCGAGCCGCGCCGTCCGTCGCCGCCCAGTGTGGGACTAGGACAGGTCGGGGTCCCAGTCGTACGCCTGCCGCGCGTTCTCGCTGAAGAAGAGCGGTTGCACTTCCTCGCGTAGCTGGAGCCCATCGACCTCGTCGCGTGAGCGATCCCACGGGATGATCGGGAACTCGGTGCCGAACATCATCTTCTCGCGCCCGCGCGTGTTGATGAACTGGACGAGCGCCGGCGGCCAGTACTGTGGAGCAACCGACGTGCACGCCATGTAGACGTTGTCCCAGTGCGCCAGCACGGAGATCGCTTCCTCGGTCCACGGCTGGCCGCAGTGCGTCATGATCAGCCGCAGCTCCGGGAAGTGGTACGCGACTTCGTCGAAATACGTCGGGTTCTGCACCCAGCCGGGCCTGCGCGGCCCCGGCATCCCGGCGTTCATGCTGACCGCCATGTCGAGTTCGATCGCCTTCACGTAGAACGGCCAGTAGACGCGGTCGGTTGGCGGCAGCGTGTAGCGAAACGGTGGGATGCGCAGGCAGCGAACGCCGTACCGCTCGTGGTACTCGACGACCTTGCGCACCTCATCCATGCCGTTCAACGGGTTCACGATCATCGCCGGCAGGATCTTGCGCGGGAAGCGACGATGCGCCTCGCCGACCCACTCCGCGTGCGCTGGCTGCATGATGCTGATCACCAGCGCGCCGATGTCGATGCCATCGAGGTACGCGAGGAGTTGCTCGGGGTCGTCGAAGTGTGGCCGATCCGCCATGCCCTTGAAGAGGTGGGCGAGCCCGTCACCGCGCTCCTGATCGAGGAACGTCGAGTTCACCAGCGCGTCGAGCGCACGTACGCGTTCTGCCATTGTCCGCCCCTGCCCTTTGCCGCCGCGAGTGTAGCGCCACGGCGTCGTGCCACGGCGCCCCCGTCAGCCTATCGACGGTGGCCGATCCGCGATCACGCCGTCACGCTCCAGCTCATCGCAGCGGTCCGAGGAGTAGCCGAGCCAGTTCGACAGCACCTCGCGGTTGTGCTCGCCAAGCAGCGGAGCGGAGCGTCGATACGTGATCGGCGTCTCGCTGAGCCGGATCGCATTTCCGGGGTAGCGGCGCAGGCCGACATCGGGGTGGTCGAGCTCCGCCCAGAACGACCGTGCGGCGAGCTGTGGGTCGTCGACGATGTCGCGAGCGTCAGCGACCGCGACAGCGCTCACGCCCGCTCGCTGCAGCCGCTCCATCAGCGCGTGCGGCGGGCTGCTCCGCGTCCACTCGGCGATGCGAGCGTCGATCTCGTCGTGCCGCTCTACGCGCTGCTCGTGCGTGAGCGCGGCGAGCCCGCCTGCCCCATCGTCAGGCCGATCGAGGCCAGCCAGCGCGCAGAGCGCGGCCCATTCGACGTCGCTTGTCACGCTGATCGCGATCCAGCGGTCGTCGCCGGCGCACGGATAGCAGCCCTGCGGAACGCGCCGTGGGTCGCGGTTGCCCACCGGAACGGGATCCGATCCGCGCACCTGCGCCGCGAGCAGCGCCTCGCCGACGAAGCAGATCATCGCTTCGATCATCGCGACCTCGACCGCTCGCCCGGCGTGCTGCGGGTCGGCCTCACGGTCAGCCAGCGCCGTCAGCACGGCCGCCGCCGCATGCAGCCCCGCGACAGGGTCGGGCCATGCGATGCCGGATCGATACGGCCCCGAGCCCGCGTAGCCCATCGACGCCGAGAGCCCTGACGCCGCCTCGATCACCGGCCCGAGCGCGGTGCGGTCGCGGTACGGGCCGCTCGATCCGTATCCGGGCATCGCCACGTAGACGATCGACGGATTGATCGCGCGCAGGCCATCGAAATCGAATCCGAACTGCGGCATCACGCGTGGGCTGTAGTTCTCCATCACCACATCGGCCTCGCGCACGAGGTCGGCGAAGACCTTGCGGCCGGCCTCCGTGCGCATGTCCAGCGCCACGCTGCGACGGTTGCGCGCGAGCTTGTTGAAGCCGCCAACGCGGTTCCACGGCTGCTCGCCGATATCGTCTTCCGGGTAGAGGTGCAGCACCCCCGCAGCCTCCGGCGGCACCTCGGCCGGTCCCCGGCTCCACGGCGCCTCGATCAGCACGACGTCCGCGCCGAGGTCGCCAAGCAGCCGTCCCGCCAGCGGCCCAGCCCAGACCCGCGTCATGTCGAGCACACGCACACCGGTCAGCGGTCCGTCATCCATCGACTCGCCGATCCTCGATGTAGGCGGCGCGGCAGCCTCGGCGGGCTCGTCCCACGCTGGCGCCTCGTCGACGTGCCGAGGTGGCTCGGGGTGGGCGTCGTGGCTGGAGATCTGATACGGCCCGCGTGGCACCAGCAGCGGTCGTTCGCCCTCGATCGTTCGCCAGAACTCGCGCTCGGCGAGGTGCGGGTCAGCGAGCACTTCGAGCATTCCCGGCACCGGGCCGACGGGCGCGAAGACCGATTGGCCGAGCTCCACGATCTCGTCGACCGTGTGCTCCATCAGCCACGGCAGCAGCGCCGCGTCGAACTCGTCCTTGTGCATCCCGCGCTGTTCGTCGGTCGCGAAGCGCGGATCGTCGACGAGCGCATCGAGCCCGGCCGCGCGCAAGAAGTCCGCGAGCTTCACCGCTCCGGCAAGCGCCAGGTGGACGCTGCCGTCCTTGCACGGGTAGCACCCGACGGGATGCCACCGCCCCGGCTGACGGTTGCCCTCGCGCCGCACGATGTGCCCGCCGTGCGTCCACATCGTCGTCGTGTGCTGGTGCAGCGAGGCGAGACCCTCGAAATGCGAGGTCTCCACGACCTGTCCGCGCCCCGTGCGGTCGCGCGCGCGGAGCGCGGCGATCGAGGCGATGTAGCCATGCAGTCCCGCCTGGTAGAGCGCGTGCAGGCCGGGACGGCGAATCGGCTCCCTCGACGGCTCGCCGTTCACGTAGAGGTGGCCGCCGATCGCGTCATCGGTGAACTCGTTGGATCGATAGTCCGCGTACGGCCCATCGCTGCCGAAGGGCGAGATGCGCGTGCGGACGAGCTGCGACGGCGGCTCGCCATCGGTGACGGTCACGAGCGGATCAGGCGACGAGCTCTCGATCACCACGTCGGCGCCGGCGAGCATCGCATCGAACCGCTGACGGCCCGCGCTGCCGTCGAGATCGAGCGTCACGACGCGCTTCGACGTGTTCAGGTACGCGTACGTCGTGCCGCTCCCCTGCCACTCTTCTCCGTCCGACATCGCGGGGTCGCCGCCCGGCGGCTCGACGCGCACGACGTTCGCGCCGTAGTCGGCGAAGAGCTTCGCGGCGTAGCCACCGGCGGCGGAGCCGGCGACCTCGACGATGCGCAGGTCAGCGAAGGCTTTCATGGCAGGGCGGGCTTCAAGCCCCTACGGCAGGTAGGGCGTGAGCGGAGGACCGAGCTGCGTGCTCAGCACGCCCTGCGCCTCCTCGACGAATTCGCAGATCAGCGGGCGCGTCTCGCGTGGGTCGATCACGTCCTGCCCCGTCGCCTCCGCCGTGCGGAACGGCGACGCGATCGCCTGCAGCCGCGCCTCGATCTCAGCGCGCTTGGCGTCGGGATCGTCGGCGCTCTCGATCTCGCGTCGGTAGGCGGCATCCGCGCCGCCCTCGATGTGCATCGAGCCCCAGCGCGCGGACGGCCAGACGACGCGGCGGAACATGCCGGTGGGACGATGCTGGCACTGGCCCGCGACGCCGAAGAGCTGGCCCATGACAACCGTCAGCCACGGCATGCGGCTCTCGCAGGTAGCGATGATCAAGCGCGCCCCCGCCCGCTCGATACCGCGCTTCTCGGACTCGAGGCCGACGGCAAAGCCCGGCTCATCGGCGAGCGAGATCAGCGGCAGATGGAACGTGTCGCAGAGCCGGATCAGGCGCATCACCTTCTCGCCACCTGCGACGTCCGTCGAGCCGCCGAGGTGCATCGTGTTGTTCGCCATTACGCCGGCCGGAAGGCCGTTGAAGCGGGCCAGCCCGGTGATCCGCGAGCGTCCGTAGTACGGCGCGATCTCGAAGAACGAGTCGCGGTCGGCCACCGCCTCAATTACCTTGTGCGCGTCGTAGGGTCGCCTGCGGTCGCGCGGCACGACCGAGAGCAGTGACTCGTCGCGTCGCTCAGGGTCGTCGTCGGTCTCCTGCCGCGGTGCGGACTCCCAGACGTTCGACGGCAGGTACGAGAGGAAGTTGCGAATCATCTCGAACGCCTCCTGCTCGGTCTCCGCGAGGTTGTCGATCACGCCGCTCTGGTGGACGTGCACCTGATCGCCGCCGAGATCCTCCTTCGTGATGTCGTAGCCAAGCGCCGCCTTCACGACGGGCGGGCCACCGGGGAAGACCTGGCTGATGTCCTTCACCATCAGGTTGAAGTGCGCCATGCAGGCATTGACGGCGGGCAGCCCGGCGACCGAACCGAGCACCGCCGAGACGACCGGCGAGACGTTCAGCAGCTTCGACTCGAGGTACGACCACGAGTTGCCGTCCGGCAGGTAGGTACGCCCGATTTCCTCGAAGTGGCGCACGCTGCCGCCGGCGGCATCGAGCAGGCGCACGTACGGCATGCGCGACTCCAGCGCGCGGCTCGTCGAGCGTGGCTCGGCACCGAGGCCGTCGCGCGTACCACCAGAACCACCGCGGATCGTGAAGTCGCCGCCGCTGAGGACGACGCGACGCCCACCGATCTCGGCGTAGCCCTCGACCGATGCCTTGGGCGTGAAGTCGGAGAGTTCGAGGCCATCGTAGGTCGCGGTGCCGACCAGCCCCATGAACTCCTGGAACGTTTCCGGGTCGGCGATCGCGTCGATGCGCTCGCGTACCGTCAGCTTGCCGCGCAGCCGCTGACGAGCGATGCCCTCCTCGCCACCCATCTCGCGCGCCAGCGCGCGTCGTCGCTCAAGCTCTTCGACCTCTGGTTCCCACGTCATGGCTGCCCCTCCGGCGCGCGGTGGAGCGTACATGGCCTGCGAATTCGCTGCGCTCGGTCGCGCCTCTGAAGGCTAGACAGCCTGCGGCGTCCCGACGTGGGTCGGCACGCCCTCCTCCTCGAAGACGCGGTCGATCGCGGCGCGGTCCCCATCGCTGAGGCGCCAGTCGGCGGCGGCGACGTTCTCCGTCAGCTCGCGCTCGTTACGCATGCCGACGAGCGCCACCGAGACCGCGGGGTTGCCGAGCACCCACGCCAGCGCGAGTTGCGGCAGCGTCTTGTCGTAGCCAGCGGCGATCTCCTTCAGCCGCTCGGCAACGCGCAGCTCCTTCGCAAACGGCTCGGGCTCAAAGAGCGGCAGCTCAAAGGCCTTGCCGCTGCTACGCCAGTCCCAGTCGACGAACGTCGTCTCCGGCGTGAATGCACCCGAGAGCAACCCGAATCCGAGCGACCCGTAGGCCATGTACCCGGTGCCGCTCTGCAGGCAGTACGGCAGCACCTCTGCCTCCATGCGCCGGTCGAAGAGGTGGTAGCCCACCTGATTCGCGGCGAGATGGCCGTGGCGCTCGCACTCCTCAAGCATCTCGACCGTGAAGTTGGAGACGCCGTAGTGACGGATCTTCCCGTCGGCCTTCAGCTGTTCCAGCGCGCGCATCGTCTCGTCGAACGGGGTGTCGTGGTCAGGCCAATGGATTAGCAGCAGGTCGATCACATCGGTATCAAGCCGCTGCAGGCAGCCCTCGGCGCGCTCGATCACGTGGTCGTACTGCGAGTTGCGCCCCGTCACCTTCGGCTCGTCGCTGTACTGGAAGCCGACCTTCGTCACGAGGATCACGTCCTTGCGACGAGGCCCCAGCGCCTTCGCGAGAATCTCCTCAGAGTGATACGGCCCGTAGACCTCGGCTGTGTCGAAGAGCGTGATGCCGTGGTCGATCGCGGCGTTCACCGCCCGACTCGCATCGTCGACGTCGATCTCACCGTACGAGGTGGTGCTCATCTCCCACGTGCCGAAACCGAGTGCCGACGTAACGAGATCCGTGTCGCCGATTGTTCGCTGCTCCATGATGCCTCCCTGCCGTCTGCCGCCCATCGCGGCGGGAGCGATGGTAGCGCACGCGGCATCCTGACGATTCGGCCAGCTCACGGCGGGTTCGCTTATTCGATATCGTTGTGATATCATCACGATATCGACTAGGGGGTAGTCATGCAAGTTCAGGTATCTCAAGAGCGCGCAGGCTGGGCGCTGCCCGGAATCATCGGGCTGGCGTTTGTACTCGTGCCCGGTTTCGCCGGGCTCGGTCTGCTGATTAGCAATGCGATGATGGCCGCGAATGACGGTGCTTCCACCGACCAGCTTCCGCAGGTGATCGGAGGCGTACTGCTGGTCGCTCTCGCCAGCTTCGTCTCGCTTGGATTCGTCGTGCTGCAGCCGAACCAGGCAAACGTGCTGGTAGTGCTGGGCAGCTATCAGGGGACGCTCAGGCAACCCGGTTGGTTCTGGGCCAATCCGCTGGCGGTCGCTGAACGCGAGCGCATCTCGCTCCGGGCGCGAAACTTCAACAGCGACACATCCAAGGTGAACGACGCGAACGGCAACCCGATCAACATCGCCGCCGTCGTCGTATGGCAGGTAGTCGACGCGGCACGCGCCCGCTTCGACGTCGACGACTACGAGGACTTTGTCGTCGTCCAGAGCGAGACGGCCGTGCGCCACCTCGCGCGGTCATACCCGTATGACGACTACGGTGATGGCGACGGTGACGGGCTATCACTGACCGGTGACTCCGAAGAGATCTCCGTGACGCTGCGCAACGAGCTCCAGAATCGACTCGATGTTGCAGGCGTCCACGTGATCGAAACGCGGCTCACCGACCTCTCATACGCACCCGAGATCGCCGAGGCGATGCTGAGGCGGCAGCAGGCCAGTGCGGTGATCGCCGCGCGGACGCGCATCGTCGAGGGTGCCGTCGGCATGGTGCGACTCGCGCTGACGGAGCTTGAGAGCGGCGGCGTTGTCGATCTCGATAAGGAGCGAAAGGCGACGATGGTGTCGAATTTGCTCACCGTGTTGTCGAGCGACCAGCCGACGAGCCCGATCGTCAATGTCGGCACGTTGAGCCGCTAGCGATCGCCCGTGCCCGAGCGCAAACGCTTCTTGCTCCGCCTCGATCCCCGTCTCTTTGACGCGCTCGAGCGCTGGGCCGGGGACGATCTGCGGAGCATCAATGCCCAGATCGAGTATCTGTTGGCGGACGCGGTACGCGAGGCAGGCCGGAGACGTCGGCCAGCGAGCCGGCGTCGCGACGACACGCAGCGGGCGTAGCGTCCGTGGCCGCCGCACGAGGTCGCCGGCTACCAGTCTTCCGCAAGTAGCGCATCGACGTCGGCGCGCTCGGGCATCGCTGCCTGAGCGCCGGGCTTCGTCACGCAGAGCGCGCCGGTCGCGACGCCAACGCGTACCGCCACCCGCAGGTCGAGCCCCTGCGCCAGCGCTGCGGCCAGTCCACCGTTGAAGGCGTCGCCCGCGCCGACGGTGGCGACGGCATCGACGGCGGGCGCAGCGACTAGCTCGGAGATGCCCTCTGCTTCGACCCACACGCCCGCCTCCGCCAGCGTCACGATCACCGTCGATGGTCCCGCCGCGCGAAGCTGGCGGGCGGCGGCGCGCGCGGAGCCGGCATCGATGACGGCGAAGCCACAGAGGTCGCCTGCCTCGTGCTCGTTCGGTGTCAGCACGTCAGCCGCCGCGAGGAAGCCGTCCGGCAGCACCTCGCGCGTCGGAGCGGGGTCGAGGATCACCGTCGCGCCACCGTCGCGCGCCGCATGCATCACCTCGAGCGTGACATCGGGTGTGATCTCCTGCTGCACGAGCAGTACGCTCGCGTCAGCGAGCGCGGTGAGAGCGTCGCTCGCCTGCTGGTCGTCGCACCGCGCGTTTGCGCCGTATACCGCGTCCACCGAGTTCTCGCCGACCGGATCAATGAAGATCACCGCGACGCCCGAGTCAGCCCCTACGTCCTCACGCACGTGGCGAACGTCGACGCCCGCGCCCGCCAGTTGCGCGCGCAGCTCGTCGCCGAATGCGTCGTCGCCGACCCGCGCGACGAGGCCAACGGGCGCGCGACTATCGAGGATGCGCGCGGCGGCGACCGCCTGATTGCCTCCCTTGCCGCCGGGCGTCGTGCTGAACTTCGTCCCCTCGCGCGTCTCGCCGGGCCCGGCGGCCTGCGGCGTCTCGACGATCAGGTCCATGTTCAGTCCGCCGAGCACCACCACGCCGCGCATCCGCTGCTCCTCACCTCTGAACACCACCGGTCGACGCTCCACAGTCACGACTCGCGTCCAGCGTAGCTGCTATCGTTCCGACAAATTCACCGCTGGAGCGAGGTGCGCGCGTGACTGACGAGCAAGTACTGATCGAGGAGCGACGTGGCGACGTGCTGCTGCTAACGATGAATCGCCCACAGCGACACAACGCTCTGAACGCGGAACTGAACCACTGGCTGGGAGACGCCGTACGTCGGGCGGACCCCGAAGGCGCGAAGGTGATCGTGCTCACCGGCGCCGGCGAGAAGGCGTTCTGCGCTGGCGGCGACATGCTGGAGATGAGCGGCGTCGAGCAGAACTCGCGACCGCTGCCGCCGCCCGATGAGCGCGTGAACGGCACCACCGAGCTATCGCAGACCGCGCTGCCGGTGATCGCGGCCATCAACGGGTACTGCTACGGCGGGGGCGCGCGGCTGGCGATCGCCTGCGACATCCGGCTCGCGTCGGAGACCGCGACCTTCCGGCTGCCGGGCGCCGAGTACGGGCTGGTGGTCGCAGCGGCGACGCTGCCGCGCCTCGTCGGAACATCGAAGGCGAAGGAGTGGATCTACACCGCCCGCCGGGTCGAGGCCACGGAGGCACTCTCCTCCGGCCTCGTCAGCTCGCTGCACGCGCCTGCGGATCTGCTGCCCGCAGCGCTGGAGATGGCCGAGGTGATCGCGGGACACTCCGAGGACTCCCTTCGCGAAGCGAAGCGCGTGATCGACCTCGCGACCCTCTCCGACGAGGCGCAGGCAGCCGAGGTGGAAGCGAACAGCCGACTACGCGGTAGCGACGCGCAGACGGCACGATTCC
This sequence comes from Dehalococcoidia bacterium, assembly GCA_036013055.1. GTDB lineage: Bacteria > Chloroflexota > Dehalococcoidia > UBA2979 > UBA2979 > SHYR01. The sequence goes on from DASCQM010000009.1 coordinate 12,452, forward strand.
GCGACGCCACGCGCAAGGTCACCGGGCGCTGATCTCGCGCCGCAGCGGCGCGCCGTTCGGCTAGCGTCCCGTGAACTCCGGCTCGCGCCGCTCAACGAAGGAGCGAACGCCCTCGGCGCCGTCCTCCGTCAAGAAGAGCTTGCCGACGATCATCGAGGTGAGGTCCTGCACCCGCGTCAGGTCATCGTCCTCCAGCATGTAGACGAGACGCTTGTGCGCTGCGGAGCTGAGCGGCGGCCCCGCCGCGACCGCAGCGGCGACTTCCATCGCCCGGTCGAGGAGCTGCGCGGCTGGCACAACCTCAAGCACCACGCCCATCTCCAGCGCCTCGTCCGCCGTCACGCGACGGCCGGTAAACATCAATTCGAGCGCCCGCTGCGTACCGACGACCCTTGGCAGGAAGTAGCTGAGCCCCGCGTCCGCCACGATGCCGCGCTTCGTCTGCGAGACCTGGAACGTCGCGTCGTCCGCCGCGATACGAATGTCGCAGGCGAGCGCCGTCGACCAGCCCGCACCGACGGCATACCCGTTGATCGCGCCGATGATCGGGACATCGCAATGCCGCATCGTGTTCACGACCTGCAGGTGCGGGTGCGACGGACGCCACGGCGGACGTTCCGCACCGGGGTTCGCAGCCGGGAAGCCGCGCACGTCCCCACCCGCCGAGAACGCCCGACCCTCGCCGGTGAGCACGATGGCGCGCACGTCGTAGCTCCCCTGGTTCAGCGAGAGCAGGTAGCGGCTGAGCTGCTCGTTCATGTGGCCGCCCCACGAATTGAGCTTGTCGGGACGGTTCAGCTTGACGAGGGCGATCCCGTCTTGCTCATCGATGATCAGTTCGTCAAATTCCTCTGTGTTCATCGTGGTGCTCCTTCGGCTGCTGGCCGGATCGGGACGATACTACGACAAGCGTCATCACCTCATGCACTTACGCTCGAACATGACGCTTCGATCGCCGCGAACTCTCGTCCGGGCGATTCGCAATCTAGTGGTCCCGCGACGACCGACGACGCGAGGTGACACGTGAGATTCCGGCCGCAGTTCGCGCACGTCGTCAGCACCGCCGCGCTACTGCTGCTCGCCTGCTCGGCCGGTGACGTACTTCCGCCTTCCGCTCCCCCCACCGCAGTGCCCGCCGGCTGCGATATCGCAGAGCCGGACGTGCTGCAGGACGTGACCGAGACGCCCGCTGCCCCCTACTTCGTCCACCATCCGACGTTCGACGGCCCCGCAGCCGGCACCGTGGTCTTCATCGCCGGTGGCAGCACAACCCGCGGCGGCGCACAGCGAACGTGGCAGAACGTGCTCGCTGCCCCGGAGCACTCCGGCGATTTCCGCGTCGTGCTCCCCTACTCCGTCGACAGCGACTTCCACGATGACCCGAGTCGCGCGTTCGCGATCCTCGACGAGGTGCTCCGCTGCTATGGGGGCGATCCGGCGCGGGTGCACATCGCGGGCTCGTCGAATGGTGGGCTCGCCGCCTTCGCGCTGATGCTCGCCCAGCCGAACCGCTTCGCGACGCTGCTCGGCGCGCCCGGCGCGTTCGACGTCGACGACCCCTCGACGGTGGACCCGCAGGTATGGGTCGACGCGCTATCGGGCAGAGCGGTCTTCAACGGCGTCGGCGAGCTTGATGTCTTCTGGCAGCCGGAGGTCGAGGCGATCAACAAGGCACTGACCGCAGCTGGCATCGAATCTCAGTACGTCGAATTTCCCGGTCGCGGACACAGCCTCCGCAATGGATTCGATGCGAGCATCTTCTTCGACTTCTGGCTCAGCCACTGACGCTCGCGAACCACGCGGCCGATGTTGACCGGCTAGTCGGCGCAAGCGTAGAGTCCGCCCCGGTCGTGACAGCGACGTGCGAACCCAGTCTGTGCGGGCCTGTGAACCTGCAACCTCGATGTCGGAACGCTCCTCTGGAGCTTGCCGACGGCTCGGTCGCCATCGCTCCACTACCTCCCCAGGGTGCTCCGGGGATCAGTTCGCGGAGCGCGAAGTAGAGGAAGCGCCGTTGACCGACTACAACAAGCCGATTCCGAATCCCGACCCGTTCGTCTCCAAGCCTTATTGGGACGGCGGCAAAGAGGGCAAGCTGATGCTCCCCCGTTGCACCACGTGCAACAAGGTGCATTTCTATCCCCGCACCATCTGCCC
>DASCQM010000010.1:0-4659 GCA_036013055.1 Dehalococcoidia bacterium
CGCGAAGCCGGGGCAGGTGCTGGTCTCAAACGTCGTGCGGGAGCTCTGCGCAGGCAAGACGTTCGCGTTCACGTCGGCCGGTGACGCGACGATGAAGGGCTTCGACGAGCCCGTCGCGCTGTATCAGGTGACCGTCTGAACGCGGAGAACCCACATCGGTCGCCGCGAGGTGGGCCGGCTGACCAATGAGCCTCGACGGGATCGGGGACGACAGCCGGAAGGCTCTAGGCGCCGAGCAACAATCGTGAGCGGAGATGGAACCTATCTCTCACGGCTGACAGTAGCTCGTCTGGATGATCGGTCGAGACAAAGCACCGGCCACCGTCCTTCAGCCGGAACATTACCTCGGTCTTCATTCCAGGAACGGCCCGGTTTCGGACGCCGAGCCTTCCGTAGTTCCGTGAGGCAAAGCTCGACAGCCATCGGTCCCGTGCAGAGCGGCTCACCGACGAGACGATCTCGCTAGCGCGAGAGCTCGGCATGACGCCGCTGCTGGATCTGGCGCTTGAACTGAAGCTGCGCCTCGAACGCGCCTTCGACTCACCCGTCCACGCGCGATGAGGGCCACGCACCCGCGCCGCGATGTCATGTTCGCGGCGCAGGCCGAGCGTCCGAGGTCTTCGCGGCGTTCGCCCCGGAGGGCGTTAGCTCGTTGGGAAGAGCTCCATCAGCACGAAGTTCGATGTCGTCGGGTGTACCCAGACGTTGCCGCCGCCGGGCGCACGGTTCACCTTGCCGCCGTCCGCCTCGATCTTCTCAACGAAGCCGTCGATGTCGTCGCAGTCGTAGGCGAGCAGGTAGATGCCTTCGCCGTGCGGGTTGAAGGGGTTGATGCGCTCCTGCATCAGCTTCCAAATCGGGCTCTCCTCGCTGGAGGGCTGGATCAAGTGCAGCATCACCTCGCCGCCGTAGCCGACGCGCTCGAATTCGAAATTGCCGATCGGGTTGTGGGCGCGCTCGCCGACCGTCGTCATGCCGAACTTCGCTTCGTAGGACCGGACCGACTCGTCCAGGTCGTGTACGGCAACCGTGTAGTGCTTGAGCGTGATCATTGCTTCCCCCTTGAGAGTGGCCTTACCAGTGCGTTCGCCCGCGCAGAGTACCGCACCGGCGGCCAGCGGGGGACGGGGTGGTAGCATCCGCCGAGCATTGGAGGTGCGATGTGCCCGACGGATTGAGCGAAGAACAACTGGCTGCGCTGCGCGAGTGGCCCAGTCCCGCGATCTCGAACGCGATCGAGACATTCGACGTGCAGTCGCGCAATTCTGGCTTCATGGGGCCGGAGATCCTCTGCCGCTTCCCCGAAATGCCGCCGATCGTCGGCTACGCGGCGACGGGCAAGATCCGCGCCAGCATCCCCGCCGACCAGGACCCGGAGACGGTGGGACGGCCGGAGTGGTACGCGCACATCGAATCCTTGCCGGAGCCTCGCATCATCGTGCTGCAGGACCTCGACCAGCCACCGCGTGGGTCGTTCTGGGGCGAGGTCAATGGCAACATCCACCACGCGCTCGGCGCGATCGGCGTGATCACCGACGGCGGCGTGCGCGACCTCGACGAGGTTCGCGAACTCGGGTTCCAGTTCCTCTCGCAGGAGCTGCTCGTCTCGCACGCGTACATCCATCTCGTCGAGGTCGGCGGACCGGTCACGGTGGGCGGGCTCACCGTCAATCCCGGCGACCTGCTGCACGCTGACCAGCACGGAGCGCTGCGCATCCCGGGCGCCATCGCGGACCAGGTCGCTGCCGCCGCGCAGGCGGTCGAGGACCGCGAGCGCATCACGATTAGCTACGCGAAATCCGAGGGGTTCACGTCGGAAGGGCTGCTCAACCTCTAGCAGCCACGCACGCGAGGGGGCCGCGATGCCAGACGAACGGGGCGCACCGGAGCGCATCGAGGTGAAGTCGCTCGCCGACTACCTCGACGTGATGAGCAAGGCGGTCTTCCAGAGCGGCATGTCGTGGAAGGTCGTCGACGGAAAGTGGGCGACGACCCGCGAGACCTTCGATGGGTTCGACCCGGAGAAGGTCGCGGCGTACGGGGAGCCGCAGCTCGGCGCGTTGAAGGAAGACACGCGCGTGATCCGCAACCGGCGCAAGCTGGCCGCCGTCGTGAACAACGCGCAGACGATGATCGAGCTGGAGGCGGAACACGGGACGTTCCGCGGCTACCTGCGCTCCCACGAGAGCTTCGACGCCACCGTCGATGACATCCGCAAGCAGTTCAGCTTCATGGGCGACATGGGCTGCTACTACTTCCTCTATGTCGTCGGCGAAGAGACGCCATCACACGATCAGTGGGTCGCTTCGCGGGCGGCGGCGCGGGCGGCGAAGGGTTAGTCCTCGACCGGCTCGCGCACGGCCATCGAGACGGTATGCGTGCGGCCCTGCTTCACCTTTGTGTAGTTGCCGAACAGCTCCTTGAAGGCGCGCTCGATGAAGCGGCGCTGGCCGGAGATCGTGACGACGACCAGCCGCCCACCGTCGTTGAGATGGGCCACCGCGTCGTTGAAGAGCAGGTAGTAGGCCTCATTCCCCACCTTCGCAGGCAGGTTCGATGCGATCAGGTCGAATCGCTGCTCCTCGGGAAGGCGATCGAAACCGTCGGAGAGTTGCGCCGCAACGTTGTGGATGGCGTTGCGCTCCGCGTTCGCGGCGGCGTATTCGACGGCGACGAAGTCCTTGTCGACGAACTGCGTCGTGCCGTTCGGTGCGAGCCGCGCCATCACCAACCCGATCGGTCCGTAGCCGCAGCCGAGGTCGAGGCAATCGTCGTCCGGTCGCACCTCGATGCGGTCGATCAGCAGGCGCGTCCCGGCGTCGATCTCGCGCGGTGAAAAGAGGCCCCAGCGCGTGTGGAAGGTGAGCTGCTGCTCGCGCAGTTCGTCGCGGAAGACGATGTCGCTGCGCAGCCGTTCGATGTCGTAGCGTGCCACGCTCGCCCTTCCTTCGACGGCGACGATGCCCGCCGACGCGCGTCAATGTCTATCACACCCGATCGGTTTGTAGTATCTCTTCTCGATGGCACTGAGATGGCTCTGACGAATCGCACTGCGCGTGATGGCGACGGGCCCGGACGCCGCGTAACCGTAACGCGCGTCGCTTCGCTGCTGCTGTCGCGCGGCGTGCTGGCGATGACATTCGGGTCGATTGCGCTCTTCCTCCCGCTGCTTCGCCACGACCTCGATCTAACGTTCAGCGAGGCTGGCGCGCTCTCCGCTGGCTCAACGCTCGTGTACGCGTTGATGCAGATCCCCGCGGGCTACCTCTCGGACCGTTTCGGCCCGCGTCGCGTGCTCGTGGTCGGCTTCGGTGGCACGAGCCTGCTGATGCTCGCACTCGCGGGCGCGCAGGACTTCCAGCAGGCGCTCGTGATCCAGTCGGTCTTCGGCTTCTTCCGCGCGCTCGCCTTCGCGCCCGGCCTCGTGCTGATCGCCGCGTGGCTACCGCCGGATCGCCGCGCGACCGCGCTCAGCATGACCGTCGCTTCGAACTTCGGGTTCCAGATGCTGCTCAACCTGATCGCCCCAACCGTGGAGCAGTGGATCGGTTGGCGCGCGATCTTCGTCGCGGTTGCGGTCAGCGGCGTCGTCGCTGCCGCGCTGTTCGCGTCGGTCGCTGACGACAGCGGCGTCGCGCGCTCCCGCTCGCCGATCGGCGAGGGCCTCAGCGAATTGCTGCGCATTCCGACGATGTGGCTGATCGCCGGCGTGCAATTCGCGAGGCTCGCGGTCGCGATGAGCGTCACATTCTGGATGCCCACGTTCCTCGTCGAAGAGCACGGTCTCAGTATCAGTGCGGCCGGCGTGGTGCTGGCGCTTGGCGCCGGCGCGACGGCGGTCTCGAACTTCGGCGGCGCGTACGTCTCCGACCGTCTCGCTCGTCCGTTGCTCGTGATCGGCGGCAGCCTCGCTGTGCTCACGGTCACGTCGACGCTGCTGGCGGTGGCACCAACGACCGCGCTCGTGGTGGCGATCTTCCTCGTTCACGCGAGTTTCATGCAGGTGTACTTCGGCCCGCTCTTCGCGCTCCCGATCGAGCTCTTGCGGGTGCGTGCCGAGGGTCTGGCCACCGGTTTCGGCAACTTCTTCGCGAACGCCGGCGCGTTCACGTTCGCGTTCTCGCTCGGCGCGGTGAAGGACGGGACGGGAAGCTTCGCCGCCGGATTCATCGCGCTCGGCGCTACGGCGTTCGTCGGTCTGCTGCTCACGATCGCAATCGCCCGCACGGCACGCGAGCCCGCGCGAGGTTCGACGGTCGAAGCCTAGCCCTCGACCGTCACGGTGCCCGCCGACCCATCGACGGTGACGATCGCGCCGTCGACGATATCGCGCGTGGCGAACCGTGTGCCGACGACGGCCGGGATGCCGTACCCCCGCGCCACGATCGCGCAGTGGGTGAGCATGCCGCCGGTGTCGGTGACGACCGCGCCGGCGATCGCGAAGAGTGGAGTCCACTCCGGCGAGCTGGCGACGCAGATCAGCACTTCGCCCTGCTCAAGTCGCTGCGCATCCTCGACGGAACTCGCGACACGGGCGACGCCACGGTACTGCCCGCCGGACGCGGCCAGCCCCGTCAGCTGCTCCGGCTCAACATCGATGCCCTCCGGCACGGCACCGAGGCTCGACGGCGGAACAGCCGAGCGCCACGCGACCTGGCT
>DASCQM010000011.1:0-70179 GCA_036013055.1 Dehalococcoidia bacterium
GAGTCGGGAGCGGAATTCGGACATCACTCACTCCGCTGGACGGCGAAAGCAACTCTCAGATCGGTTTTTCTAAATACAGGGATCCGGGAGGCCGACGTCAGGCGTCTCGGAATGGCGAGATCGAGCGGACGTGGGCGTACTGGGGCGAATAGCGAGGGAACAGCGAACATACAAAGGGACGACTGCTGTCCAGCGCCGTCCCTGGGTGTGTGTGCGTGGTAGGCCCGAGAGGGATCGAACCTCCGACCGATGGATTAAAAGTCCACTGCTCTACCACTGAGCTACGGGCCCACCGAGAGGTTACTAGGCGCAGCTATCGCGCGGTACGCGGCGGGTTCGTGGCACTTCGACGGGGAGCGATGTCACAACGATCGCGCTGAGGGGATACGCGACGTAGACCGCGCTCAGGATGCCCCGGCATCCGCCATGGCCACGCCCTCGGTCAGTGCGTCGCCGATCACCGGCCCGTACCGCAGCAGCCTGAGGATGCCGTCGCGATCGATGAAGAAGGTCGCGGGCAGCCCGATCACGCCGTAGCGGTCGGCGACTGCTCCATCATCGGTGTCGAAGGCAACGGTGAAGGTGATACCCACCGCATCGATGAAGTCGAGGGCGGCGGAGCGACTGTCGCCCGCTGCGAAGTTGATGGCGATGATCGCGAGGTCGCCATCGGCGGCGCGCTGCTCATGGAGTTGCTGAAACTCCGGCATCTCTTCGAGGCACGGGGAACACCACGATGCCCAGAAGTTGAGGACCACGCTTTGCCCTCGGAAGTCGGAGAGCCGCAACGTGCCGTCGCGAGTCTCGACGGTGAAGTCCGGTGCCAGCGAGCCGATCTCGGGCGTGTTCGCCGTCAGCATGCCGAGGGCAGTCTCGCCATCGGTGCCGCCAGTCGCGTCGTTGCTGAGCATCTCGCGCTGCACGAAGAGCGCCACGATCACGCCGAGGATCGCGACCACGAGCAGGCGTCGAATGAGGGGGTGCCGTTCTAGCTCCATCGCCGTCACGGACCCCTCACTGGTGGCTAGATCCAGCCGTATGGCGCGCCGCGGCGGTAGGCGCCGAAGACGAAGAGCGCGGCAAGTGCAAAGAGGGCGGCGGTGATCTCCGTGTCATACGGCGAGTGAATCTGCGCGGCCATGATGATCGCGGTCAGCACCAGCATCAGGCAGCCCGTCGCGCCCCGCTTGCGCAGCAGGCGGCTGCGTCCGGCCTTCGCAACGTCCGCGGGATCGGGCGTCCCGTCTGGCGCGTTGGGGCCGAAGACGCGGTCGATGTCCGGCTGCAGCAGGAAGTAGATCCAGTTGTGGATGCCCATGATCACGATCCACGCGCCGAACTTCACCAGTAGCTGCTCGTTCGACAGGATGTCGCCGAGTTCGAGTGAGGGATGCTCGATCACCAGCACGACGCCGAGGATCACCGCAGTCCACTGCACGAAGTAGCAGCGCCAGAGGATGCCTTTGACGATGCGTTCCATCAGCCGGTCCGCGTCGATGTGCGAGGGCCCCAGTTTGCCGCGCTCGCTGACGACCACGAGGTTGTAGTACGGCGCCGCCATCAGCACCACGGTGACGACGTGTAGCACGAGTATCAGATCGAATAACTGCGACATCGTGGCGTTCCTGCCTGTTCGCTAGACCCCGAATAGCGCTAGCCCGCGCACGACGACGGTCTCGCCCCAGCTCATCAGCTCCCATTCGAGCGATGTCATCAGGTGCGAGGCGCCCGCCATGAAGACGGCTGCAAGCACCAGCATCATCACGCCGCTGCCTGCGCGCAACCAGCGCTCAAGCGAGACGCGACGATGCAGCGTGAGGCCCTCGGGGAGGCCTGTCACGACCAGCACGAACGGCAGCAGGTAGCCGAACGCGAGGATACCGAAGGCCGCAAAGACGACGCCCATCGATGCCGCACCGAGCACGGTGAGCAGCGGCATCAGCAGCGTGAGCCCGACGATGCCGACGCAACTCGCGCAGCCGAGCGAGAGGCCGATGCCGAGGATGAACGAGCCGGCAGTGGACATGCCATCGCCCTGCTCCGCCTGCGCAAACCTGGTGGGATCAATTGGCATCGAAGTCCTCCTTCCGAGTGCCGTTCGGTACAGGAAGCGGCCACCCGGCGATGTCGTGAAATCGCACCGCGAGGCAGCCCTCGGTAATGCCCATAAGGGGCGAGCGCTTCGCCCGGAGCGATCAGTCGATGTCATCGTGATTCCTCCACGAATGCAGCATCGTGCAAATCATCACGACCGCACGCTGGCGTTAGTCCCGGATTCATATGGACATTCGTGCAGACCGTCACAAGTAATTCTTGACGTTGGTCCTGCCGACGTCGGGACATTCGTCCGGACCGCCAGAATCAAGGTCGGGCGCTAAGTCCCGGACACAGAGGGACGTTCGTCGAGCGCCGCGATGAATGTTGAGTACTACGCTTCAGGAGTTCTGAGAGGCGTCATGGAGCACACGTTGACGCGCAAGGGTGACTACACGGTGCGAGCCGTGCTTTCTCTCGCCCGCCACCATGTTGGTGAGCGTCGGAAGGCGCGTCAGATCGCTTCCGAGATGGACGTGCCGCTCGCCTATCTGCGCCAGATTCTCGCCAACCTGGTGCAGTACGAAGTGCTGAGGTCGGTCGCCGGACCGGATGGCGGCTACGAGCTGTGCGAATCGCCCGACCAGATCACGTTGCTCAGAGTGATCGAACTTGCCGAGGGGCCGATCGAGGCGCGTGCCTGCGCCCTCTCGGGAGGGCCGTGCGACTGGGAGACGGTCTGCCCGCTGCACGAGACGTGGGCACGTGGCACGGAGCTACTGCGACAACATCTCGCAGGAACAACGTTCAGCGAGCTGGCGGAGGTCGACCGGTCGATCGAGACGGGTCATTACGAGTGGCCCTCAGACATCCCGCCTCACGCGGTCACGGTGATCCGCCGCGGTCTGCGCGATGAGGATCAGGGCGAACAGGGTCTGCTGGCCGACAGCCCCGACAGTGCGGCCGGCGCGGCGCCGTCCGTGGAGTAGGGGCCGCAGCGCGCGGCTGCGAAAGGAAACGGCATGAAATCTGCGATTCTGCTCGTTGCGGTGGCGTTGACCGCCGCCGTGACCGCTGCCCTCTTCAGCGCCTGCAGCAGCGACGCCGACATCGAGGTCGGCAACGCCGCGGTGATGGCGCGATACGTGGAGGTCGGTGGCGCACTCGATGGCACGAGCGTCCGCTCCGCCGGGCCCTTCGATGAGGTGTTCTGGGCGCGCTGCGTGACCGACGAGAGCGCGACTTGTCTGCCGGTGCTGATCGTCGAGACGATCAACGGGAACGTCTTCGATATCCCGGTGACGCGAGAGTGCTTCGACGCGACTCGACCGGGCGTCCCATGGCCACCCTCCAGCGCGCTCTCACCCTGCAACGACTGACGGACCGCGCGTCGTCAGTGACGAGCGGCTGCCTGCCTCAGGGCCGCATGGGTCGCATGCGCATGCCGACCTGCGTGCGCAGTTCGATCTGGGCGCGCTGCACCCACTCGACGGTGAGCTGACGGGTCTCGCGCGGGTCGATCAGGTCGTGCAGCCCGAATGACTCGGCACGCAGGAACGGAGTGCGGTCCTTCTCGTGCTCCGCTTCGAGTTCGAGGCGACGTTGCTCGGGATCGGGCGCGGCTTCGATCTCGCGTCGATAGGCCGCCCAGACGCCGCCCTCGATCGGGATCGAGCCCCACTCGCCTGATGGCCACGCGTAGACGGGGCCGTTGCCGTTGTGGTGCGCGCCCTGAGCGACGCCGTAAGCGCGGCGCACGATGAAGTTCACCCACGGCACCGCGGCCTGATTGACGGCAGCGAGAGCGCGCACGCCCTTGCGCAGGGTGCCGGATCGTTCTGCGTCGACGCCGACCATGAAGCCCGGTTCGTCCTCGAAGCTGAGGATCGGCAGATGGAACGTGTCGCAGAGGTCGACGAAGCGGCTCAGCTTGTCGGCCGTATCGGCGTCCATCGCGCCGCCGTTGAAGTTCGGGTCGTTGCACATGACGCCGACGGGGTAGCCATCGACGCGCGCCAGCCCGGTCATCAGGGCTCGGCCGAAGTGGGGCGTGATCTGGAAGAAGGAGCCGTCGTCGACGATGGCGGTGATCAGTTGATCGGGGCGGAACGTGCGACGTCGATCGCGGGGGATGATCGACAGCAGTTCCTCCGTACGCCCGTCCGGTGCGTCCGCCGGCTCGGCGCGTGGCGGCAACTCCCAGACGTTCGGCGGCAGGTAGCCGAGGAACGCCGCGATCTGACGCAGGCAATCCGCCTCGTCCTCGGCGACGTTGTCGACGAGCCCGCTGAAGGCGTGCACGCGCCACCCGCCGAGCTCCTCCTTCGACGGCGCGTGCCCGATCGCGCGTTCGACGACCGGCGGACCACCCGCGAAGAGGAATGAGGCATCTCGCACCATCACCGAGAAGTGGCTCGCGGCGACCCTCGCAGCCACGATGCCGGCGCAGGCACCCATCGCCCCGGCGACCACCGGCACGGTGCCCAGCAGGTCAGCGTGAGGCGAGACCGGGGATCCGGCGAGCGCGCGCCCGGCGTGGCGGCTGGTGTTCGTCTTCACGCTGCCGCCGGCACCCTCGTGCAGTCGCACCAGCGGCACCTTCAACTGCCGCGCCTGGTGTTCGATGTAGTAGCCCTTGGCGCTGCCGCCGCCGTCCGACGCGCCGCCGCGGATCGTGGCGTCCTCGCCACCGATCACGACCTCGCGACCATCGATGCGGCCCGTGCCGATCACCGAGTTGGAGGGCGTGATCTCGAGCAAGTTGCCGTCGTCATCGCGTTCGACACCGGCGCTGATCGGGCCGACCTCACGGAAGGTGCCGTCGTCGAGCATCGCGTCGATGCGCTCGCGCAGCGTCAGTTCGTCGCGGGAGTGCTTGCGCTCGATGGCCTCAGGGCCGCCCATCGCGGCGGCGATCTCGCGCCTGCGGTTGATCTCGTCGACTTCAGGTTGCCAGGTCATAGCTCCTCCTTCACGCGCGGCTGCGCGGGACGGTCATTCAAGGGCACCGGCCGCGGCGTATTCCGCGACCTCGTCAGCGCTCAGGCCGAGTATCTCAGTCAGCACCTCGTACGTGTGCTCGCCGATCAGCGGTCCGAGGCGCACGTCCGCGGGGTTGCGACGCGCCTGGATCGGGCTGCCGTGTACGAGGAAGTCGCGGCCCGAGGGGTGCGGAAGGCGGTGATAGTAGCGATCGCTCAACGTCGGGTCGTCGCGCACGAGTTCGCCGAGGGTCTGGTACGGCCCGGCGGGGATACCGCGCTGCTGGAGCGCTTCCGCCAACGGCTGCGGCTCCCAGCCGACGGTCCACGCGTCGAGCAGCGCATCGATCGCCTCCTCGTTGCTACGGCGGCCCTCGACGGTGGCGAAGTCGTCGTCCGCGAGCGCGGAGATGCCGGCGAAGTCGACGAGCGCGGCCCACTGCTCGTCTGACTCGACCGCGATCGCGCACCACGAGTCATCGCCCTCGCAGTGGTAGAAGTTGTGCGGCGCGGCCACGTCGTCGCGGTTGCCCTTCGGCTGTGGAGCCTCGCCAGTGAGGCTGTGCTCGAGCAGGGTCGTGCCGAGCAGGCTGACCGTCGATTCGTACTGGCTGACCTCGATGAACTGCCCTTCGCCGGTGCGGTCGCGGTGCATCAGGGCCGCCATGATCGCGATCGCGGCGTGGAAGGGATTCGATGCGAAGTCGCCGTAGTTGTGCCCCCACGGCACCGGCGCCTCGCCGGGGTGGCCGCTGACCGACTTCAACCCCGCGATGCCTGCGAACATGTCGCCGAATCCGCGCCAGGCGAGGCGCGGCCCGCTGCTCTCCATCGTCGGAATGTTCACGACAATGATGCCGCGGTTCAGCTCGCGCACGACGTCGTAGCCGATGCCCCAGCGCTCAAGCTGGTCACCCGCGAGGTTGCAGATCACGACGTCGGACGCCACGACGAGCTTCAGCAGTAGCTCGCGGCCGCCGTCTGACTGCAGGTTGAGCGTAACCGACGACTTCCCGGCGTTCGCGTCCTGGAAGTAGCCGCCGGTGTCCGGGTTGCTGTTCGCGTCGCCCGGCAGCTCGCCGTAGAGCGGCGTGCGGTTGCCGCGCCCGACGTCCATGCGACGGCGCGACTCGACCTTGACTACCTCCGCGCCGAAGTCGGCGAGCAGGCGACCCGCCAGTGGGCCGGCGATGATCCACGAAAGGTCGACGATGCGGATGCCGGAGAGCATGCCGGCCATCAGACGGCCCCCTGCCCGCGCAGTGCCGCGATCTGCGCCTCGGTCAGCCCAAGGCTGCCGTAGACATCGCTGTTGTGCTCGCCGAGCAGCGGCGGGCGCGCGGCTGCGACGTAGGGCGTCTCGCTGAACCGGACCGGCGCTCCGCTGTCGAGCAGCGGTGACGGCAGGCCCGGCGCTTCGACCTCGACGAAGGTGCCGCGCGATTGCAGGAACGGGTCGGCCACCAGGTCGGCCGCGTCATGCACCGGCAGCCCGATCATCGCGAAGCGCTGGATCAGCTCGACGACCTCGGCGCGGCTTCGTGTCGCGGCGAAGCGAATCATCGCCGCATCAGCGTCGGCGTGCGCGATGAACTGCGCATCGCCGAGTTCCGCGCGCAGGTCGCGCAGCCCGGCGCTCTCGCCGACGGAGTCGAGCAGCGCGAGCGCCTCGTCGACCTTGCGCCAGGCGGCAAGCAGGAAGTAGCCGTCCGCGGCTTCGTAGAGCCCGACAGGTAGACCGTCGGTGCGCGGCAGGCGCCGGCGGTCGAACCCGAACTGGTCGTGGATCGAGGCGTTCCACATCTGGAAGGAGACCAGCGCCGCGACCCGCTGCATCGCGATGTCGATCACCTCGCCGCCGCCGCCGTGCTGCGCCCCGTAGAGCGCGATCAGCGCGCCGAGCGCCGCCGCGAGCCCGCTCATCTCCGAGGCCTGCTCCGGGCCGAAGCGAGCCGGGCGCTCCTCGGCGTATCCGAAGATGCCGAGCATCCCACTCATCGCCTGCGCGATCAGGTCGCCGCCCTGCCAGTACACGCGCGGGCCGTCGAGCCCGAACGGCGTCACCGAGACGACGACGAGCGGACGCGGTCCTGCTGCCAACGCATCGAGGTCTACGCCCCACGACTGTAGCTCGCCGTTGTCGAAGACGACGTCGACGGTATCGAGCAGCCGTCGCAGCAGATCGAGGCCGCCGGGCGCGGTCGGGTCGAGCGTGATGCCCTGCATCCCGGTGTGGTAGTGGAGGAAGTACAGCGAGGGCGCGCCCTCCTCGCTGGTCGGGACGCTCGGTGCAGGGTGCTGTGCGGAGGGCGGCGGCCGGTGGCGCTGGAGTGAGCCCCCGGGGCGTTCGAGGCGGATCACTTCAGCGCCGAGCCCCCTCAGCAGTCGCGGGCCGTAGGCGCCGGGGCCATCGACCAGCGTGAGCGCGCGCACGCCATCGAGGGCGCCGGGGGAGAGCGAGGGTACGACCATCAGGCGCGGATGATAGCGCGTCCGTCGAAGCGCCTGCTTACCGGGCGGTGGTGCGTGCAGCGCCGCTCACGGCCGGGCGAACCATGACACCCGGAGATACAGAGAGCCCCCGGCGTGACGCCGGGGGCTCTCCAGTTGTGTGCCCGAGGTGGGCACTCTGGTCGCGCCGTTACTCGACGGTGAAGCCCACGCGCATCCCGAGACCGTAGTGCGCGGGAATGTTGCAGATCAGCACGTAGCTGCCCGCCTCCAGCGAAATCGTCAGGTCCTCGGAACCGCCGCCATCGAGCGTTGCGGTGCGCCCGAGCACGTCGAGCACGGTCTCGTCGGCTGCGCCAACGGCGACCGGCAGCGCGTCGGCACCAAGATCGCTCTTCACGACCACGAGCTCGTGCGGCGTCGCGCCGTCATTCGTCACGCTGAACGTGACCTCGCCGGACTGCCCCGTTGGAACATCGGAAGCGACACCCCACTCGGTGAGTGAGACGGCGATCCCGGCGGCGTCGGCAGCCGGTGCGGTCGTCGCTGCCGGAGCAGCCGCGGTCGTGGTTGCTGCCGACGACGCGGACGATGATGAATCGTCGTCGCTGTCGCTGCTGCACCCGATCGCCAGCGCCGCGATCAGCGAGAGCGAGACCCCCGCGACCCACCGGCTCTTGATTGAAATCATCCGTCGACTCTCCTTAGACCTGCCGTCCACCTTCTTGCGTTATTGGCACGAATGGTCGCCGATCGCGGGCTTGTGACCCACCGCACATAGTCCCGATGTCCATATGACTAAAGTCATAGCGCCTTCGTGACGAATGTCCCTAGTGACCCCGGCCGAATTCCACGAAAGTCCCTGACTATGAAACGTGATCTGATTGTTCTTGCCGTGATTTGGGTGGTCGTAAGTGCGATCGCCGCAGCAGTGACGTACTACGTCCTGGACCCCTTCCCAACCGCCGGCGCAGAAGAGGCGAGGATCATCGACGACGCCTTTATGACGCTGACGTACATGGCGGTGCCGGTCTTCGGTCTCGTCGTCGCCGGCGTGGCATACAGCGTCATCCGCTTCCGCTCGCCGGGCCAGCCGACCGAGGATGGCCCTCCGATGTTCGGGCGCGGCGCGGTTCCGCTCGCGTGGTTGATCGTCACCTCGACGCTGGCGGTCGCAGTCATGATCCACCCGGGGCTAACCGGCCTCTTCGAATTGCGAGCCGACCGTCACGCCGACCTCGAGGTCAACGTGACCGGCTTCCGCTGGGCCTGGGCGATCGAGTACCCGGAGAGCGGCGTGCGCGTGAATTCGCCCGTCGACGAGATGGTGCTGCCCATCGATACGCGCATCCAGTTCAACATCACCGCCATCGAGGGTGACGTCTTGCACGCCTTCTGGGTGCCGGCGTTCCGCGTGAAGATGGATGCGGTACCGGGCCAGATCACGGAGATGTTCGTCACGCCGAACCGGCTTGGTGATGCGAGTGACGTGGCGTTCCGCCTCCAGTGCACTGAACTCTGCGGACTCTTCCATGCCGGGATGTCTATGGACGTTCGGGTCGTGGAGCAGGACGAGTTTGAACGCTGGCTCGAATCTCAGGGCGCGACCGCGTCGAAGGTGAAGTGACGATGCGAGTATTGCGAATCCCGCTTGTGCTGGGCCTGGTCCTGGCAGTCATCGGCTTCGGGCTCGGCATCAGCATCACCGGTTTGATCCGGCAGTCGATGGACCTCAGCTTCTGGGAGACGGAACTCTCGTGGAGCACCGGCTATCCGCTTGCGCTGATTGGCTGGCTGCTCGGCGTCGGGGGCTGGAAGTACTGGGGCCGTGAGTGGTTCGGCGCCGAGCCGCGCCCGTTCACGACAACCGGTTGGAAGCGCTACTTCGACTTCAGCCCCGACCACAAGGTGATCGGCGTGCAGTACATCGTCACCTTCGCGGCGCTGTTCCTGATTTCCGGCCTGGTGGCGATGCTGATTCGGGTCGAACTGGCCACCGACGGCATGCAGCTCTTCAACAACGACACGTACAACCGGGCGATGAGCCTGCACGGCATCACGATGGTCGCCGTGGCCGTCGCGATCATCGTCGGAGGGTTCGGCAACTACGTCGTGCCGCTGATGATCGGTGCGGCCGACATGGCGTTCCCGCGCCTCAACGCGGCCTCCTACTGGCTGGTCCCGCCGGTGGCAGTGATGCTGCTAATTTCCACGTTCTCGCCGCAGCTTGGCGGCTGGGACACCGGTTGGACGGCCTATCCCCCGCTGAGCGTGCTCAACGACTCCGGACAGGTGCTGTTCAACCTCGCCGTGATCACCTTCGGGGTGGTCTCGATCGTCGGCGGCATCAACTTCCTCGTGACGATCATCTACATGCGTGCTGAGGGCATGACGTGGTGGCGTCTGCCGATCTTCGTGTGGGGGGTCTTCGCGGCCTCGCTGATTTCGTTCTTCTTCACGCAGGCGTTCGCCGCGTCGCTTCTGATGGTGCTGCTTGACCGAGTCGCCGACACCTCGTTCTTCCGAGCCTCGGAGGGCGGCAGCGCGCTGCTGTACGAGCACTTCTTCTGGTTCTACTCGCACCCGGCGGTCTACGTGATGGTGCTCCCCGGATTCGGCATCGCGCTCGAGGTGATGACACACTTCTCACGGAAGCCGCTGTTCGCGTACCGCTGGGCGGTGGGCGGGCTGCTGGGGATCGTGGCGCTCTCCGGCATCGTCTGGGCGCACCACATGTTCACCAGTGGCATGGAGGACTACCTGCAGGCGCCGTTCCTGATCATGACGGAAATGATCTCGATCCCGACGGGCATCATCTTCCTGGCGGCGCTGGGCACGATCTGGGCGGGCAAGCTCTGGCTGCGCACGCCGATGCTGTTCGCGCTGGGGTTCATCTTCAACTTCATGATCGGCGGCCTGACCGGCATCTATCTCGCCGACATCCCCACCGACCTGCTATTGCACGACACGTACTTCATCGTGGCGCACTTCCACTACACAATCATGGGTGGCGAGATCTTCGCGCTCTTTGCGGGCCTCTACTACTGGTTCCCGAAGATCACGGGGCGCCAGTTCAACGAGACGCTGGGTAAGACGCACTTCTGGCTGATGTTCATCGGCTTCCAGCTCACGTTCATTCCGATGTTCCAGGTCGGCGTGAAGGGCATGAACCGTCGTGTCGCCGACTACCCGGCCGAGTTCGCGGACCTGAACATGATCATCAGCCTGGGCTCAGCGGTGCTCGGCATCTCGTTCTTCTTCTTCGTCGTGAACATGGTGATGTCATGGATTCGCGGCGAACGAGCCGAGGCCAACCCGTGGCAGGCACGCACACTCGAGTGGGAGCTCCCGTCGCCGCCCGCCGAGCACAACTTCCCGACGCCGCCAGTCGTCGTCGGTCACCCGTATGACTACGGTGTTCCCGGTGCGAAGCACGTGGAATCCGCACCGGCAGGCGCGCCTGCCGGTGGCGACTAGGCCGGGACGAGGAGGAGATCGTGGAACGAGACAACCCCGAGGCGACGGCTCAGAACAACGGGCTGTTGGTGATCGCACTGCTGGCACTGCTGACGCTCGTCGAATTCCTTGTCTTCGCGGCAATCGACATGACGTCGGCGGTGATCCTGATGCTGGCTCCGATCGCGCTCGCGAAGGCGTGGCTGATCGTCACCTTCTTCATGCACATGCCCCGACTCTGGAACTCGGAGGACCACTCCTGATGGCCGC
This sequence comes from Dehalococcoidia bacterium, assembly GCA_036013055.1. GTDB lineage: Bacteria > Chloroflexota > Dehalococcoidia > UBA2979 > UBA2979 > SHYR01. The sequence goes on from DASCQM010000011.1 coordinate 11,193, forward strand.
TGAAAGCGCCGCTCCGGCGCACACGGAGTCGCCGGCGACACGCCTGCGCATGAACCAGCTCGGGCTATGGCTGTTCTTCATCTCGGACGGCCTGCTCTTCGCGCTGCTGGCGACCGCTCGCTTCTACCTCGTTGGTACCGAGACGCCCGACGAGTTGAGCCAGACGCTCGGTCTCGGCATCACGGCGATCCTGCTGCTGAGCAGCCTCACCGCGTTCCGCGCGGAGACCGCGATCGCGCACGGCAACGTCGCGCACGCCAAGTTGATGCTGCTGCTGACGATCGTGCTCGGCACCATCTTCATGGGCGGCGTGGTCTACGAGTGGTCGATCGCGCACTTCCATGTGTACGAGGGTTACGGCACGGCGTTCTTCTCGATGACCGGCATGCACGCGACGCACGTTGCATCAGGCATCCTGCTGCTCGGCCTCGTCTACCGGCTGGCGAGTCAGGGGCGCTTCACGGCGCAGAACCACTGGGCGATCGCCGCGGTGGTGATGTACTGGCACTTCGTCGACGTGGTGTGGGTCTTCTTCTACCCGGTGCTCTACCTCATCAACTAGCCGCGCAGCTTGAACCCCGCGCCGCCTCGGATGCCTGCCGTCTCGTAGATCTGACCCACGGTCAGCTTGATGTCGTCTCAGGCCTCGCCGGCACGACCGACCATCGCGAAGTCCGCGTAAGGGATGTCGCTCACGGGGCGCGCGCCGTTGACGTGGTCGAAGGTGCGCACCGCCCAGCGGCCAGCCGCGCGTAGCAGCTGCGCCACCCGTGACTCTACAGTGCGTGAGCGTGCCGCCGGCTGCGGAGTCGTATCATCGGCGGCGGCGTGCGACGCGCTGTCGAGTGCTATCGCCACTGGATCCCCTGTCGCCCGGCGTAGGCCTCGATCAGTATACGTCTCGGCGCACCGCTCGGATGTACGATCAGATGTTTGAGCGCGACTGGCCGCCATCGACGTTGATCGTCGCGCCGACGAGCCATGACGCGCGTGGCGAGGCCAGGAACGCGACCACGTCGGCGACCTCGTCGGCGCGGCCGAAGCGCCCGGCCGCGATGTTTGCGTCGATGAAGGCGGCCATCCCCTCGGGGTCGCTCTCCAGCCGCTGACCCCACGAACCACCGGGAAACGCGATCGAGCCGGGGGCGACCGTGTTCACGCGGACGCCGTCGCTGGCCCACGCGAGCGCGTAATTCTTCGATGCCGCGATCAGCGCCGACTTCGTGGCGTTGTACTGCCCGGAGCCGCCCGACTCACGCCCGAAGATCGACGAGATGTTGACGACAGAGCCACCGCCTTCCGCCTTCGCGAGATGCGGCTTCGCAAGTTCCATCAGGCGCACGACGGCGAGCGTGTTCAACTCGAACGAGGCTCGCCAGGCCTCCTCGATGTCGTCGGCACGCACTGAGGCGCCCGCGTTGTTGACGAGGATGTCGATGCCACCGAAGCGCGCAGCAGCAGCGTCGATCAGGCGCGCGCAGTCATCGGCATCGGTGACGTCCGCGACGACCGTCAGCACCTCCGCGCTGCCGTCGGCGGACTGCCCGGCGATCAGCGTCGCAGCAGCATCGAGACCGTCCTCGTTGCGTGCGCAGATCGTGACGTTGGCACCCTCGGCTGCGAGCGCCTGCGCGATGGCGAGGCCGATGCCCCGGCTCCCGCCGGTGACGACCGCTGACCTCCCGGATAGGCCCAGATCCATGCGCACACTTCCCTTCGATGCGATGCTGCGACTCGGCTCGCCGCGCTGCCGCCGAATGATAGCGGGCGGCGCTCTAGCGGCGAACGTCGAAAGGACTGCATGAACCGTTCGATGCCATCGGCCCCGGCGGGCAGCGGTCGCTTCTTCTACGGCTGGGTGATCGTGGTCGTTGGCGCGTTGATCGCCTTCAGCAGCGGTCCGGGGCAGTCGTTCGTCTTCTCGATCTTCATCGACTCGATCATGGAGGAGACCGGCTTCTCCCGTTCGACGATCTCCAGCCTCTACATGCTGAGCACCGGCCTGAGCGCCGCGATGGTGGCGATCGTCAGTCGCATGGCCGACCGCGTGGGGCCGCGCATCATGGTCGTGATCGTCGGTATTGGCTTCGCGGGAGCATGTTTCGGGATGGCGTTCGCGGCGGGGGTCGTGGCGTTCTACCTCTCGTTTGCCGGCCTGCGAGCGCTCGGACAGGGCGCGCTGACGATCAACGCGACATTGCTGGTGAACCAGTGGTTCGTGATGCGTCGCGGGCGCGCGATCGCGCTGATGGGGCTTGGTTTCCCGCTCTCGAACGCGATCCTGCCGCCGCTCTCGCGCTTCCTGATCGACGAGTTCGGGTGGCGCGAGGCGTACGGTGCGCTCGGCGTGATCGTGCTGCTGCTCGTCGTGCCGGCGGCGCTGATCTTCGCGCGCAACCGGCCGGAGGACGTCGGCCTCTATCCCGACGGTTACTCGCAGCCGCCGGAGGTCGAGAAGACGCTCACGAGCACCGATCCGCGGGACGACCAGCGTCGCGTGCTCTCGTCGCCGTCGTTCTGGCTGCTCGCGCTGCCGCTATCGACGCCCGGGCTGGTGACGACGGCGCTGATCTTCCACCAGACATCGATCTTCGAAGAGCGAGGGCTGAGCGCGACGGTCGCGGCGGCGGTCTTCATCGTTTTCGCGATCGCGTCGGCATCGACGTCGATGATCGCCGGGTTCGTCGTTGAGCGGACGGGGCCGAAGCGGCTCTTCATCTTCGCGATGGTGGCGCTGCTGGTGGTGCTGGCGATGTCGATGGTCGTGACGTCGCTGTGGATCGCGGTGATCTACGTCGCCACGATGGGCGTCGCCGGCGGCTCGCAGCGCATCGTGCAGGGGGTGACGTGGGCGCACTACTACGGCCGCTTCGGCCTCGGACGCGTGCAGGGCTCGGCGATGATGGTGACGATCACCGGCGCGGCGATCGGCCCCTTCCCGCTCGCGCTCTTCCACGATCTCACCGGCAACTACGACGTCGGAATCATGGCGATGGCGCTGTTGCCGGTGCTCTCGATCGCCGCAGTAGTGCTCGGACACCCCGAGCGCATGCTGGAGCGGGTGAACGACCCGCAGCCGGACTCAGTCGCGACGTCGGACACGGATTCTTGACGCCGATCGCGCAGCTTCGTACGTTCGCGCGGCAGACTTGAGTCGAATCTGGCGACGGCGCACCACCCGATCGGCGTGATGCAGTCCTCAGATGAAGGAGAAGGAACAGCAGATGGCACCAGCAGTGAATAAGGACGGGCTCATGGCGGGCAAGGTGGCGATCGTCACCGGCGCGTCGCGCGGCATCGGCGAGGCGATCGCGATCCGCTATGCGATGGACGGCGCGAAGGTCGTCGTCTCCGCGCGCACCGTCGATGAGGGCGACCACCCGCTCCCCGGCAGCATCAACGGCGTCGTCGAGCGCATCAACGCCGCCGGCGGTGAGGCCGTGGCGGTGCGCTGCGACCTGGGCAACAGCGACGACCGCGAGAACCTGATCAAGGAGACGGAGGCGGCCTTCGGGCCCGCCGACATCCTCGTCAATAACGCGGCCGTGACCTACTTCATCCCGGTGCAGCAGTTCCCGGAGAAGCGCCAGAAGCTGATGTTCGAGGTGCAGGTGTTCGCATCGTTCCACCTCGCGCAGATGGTGATGCCGAGCATGCGCGAGAAGGGCGAGGGCTGGATCGTGAACATCTCCTCGCACGCGGCACTGCACCCCCAGCTCGAGGGGCGCGGCGGCGGCACCGTCTACGGCATGTGCAAGGCCGCGCTGGAGCGGTTCACAACGGGGCTGGCCTCCGAGGTCTACGGCGACGGGATCGCTGTGAACGTGATTTCGCCGGGCCTCGTCGCGACGCCGGGCGTGCTGCACCACGGGCTGGTCACAGAGGCGAACAAGGACACGGTGACCCCGGTCGAGCACATGGCCGAGGCGTGCTTCCGGCTGGCCCACAGCGAGCCCGAGATGCTGTCAGGGCGCATCACGTACGCGGCCGACATGCTTGAGGAATTCAAGCTCGACGCCGCCGAGCTGCTGGCCTGACGGCTCGCCGCCCCTCGATAGGGCGATGATGCGATGACGAACGACGTGCCCGACGCCATCGACGAGTGGGAGCGCCGCGTCGCAGCGGACGCGGAGCAGATCCCGCGGCTGCGGGAGAATCCGCCACAGGACGACCACTACGAGTCGCGAGCGGCGGACTTCCGGCCCGGTCGCCGCCCCTCGATCGAGATGCCGCTCGTCGAGCAGCACGCGCGGCCGGACGACGTCTGGCTGGACATCGGCGCAGGCGGCGGGCGCTTCGCCGTGCCGATCGCCGAGCAGGTGCGGCACGTAATCGCGCTCGACCCGTCAGCGGCAATGCGCACGACGATGGACGCCGCGATGGCGGAGACCGGCGTCCTAAACGTCGACGCCCGCGAGGGTCGCTGGCCCGTCGACGGCTGGAGCGAGGACGTCGATGTCAGCCTTGCTTCGCACGTGCTCTACGACGAGGCGAATATCACGGCGTTCCTCGACGCGATGGAGCGGCACACGCGACGTCGCTGCATCGTGATCCTCAGCGATCGCTCACGCGGCGCGAACCTGAACCCGCTGTGGGAGCTGGTTCACGGCGAACCGCGAGCCTCCTTGCCTGCGATGCCGGAGTTCATGGCCGTGCTGGCGGCCCGTGGGGTCGAGCCCGAGCTGGAGACGCTGGCCGTGAGCCAGGGTGAGCCGGTCCCACTCGATCGTGCCTGCGACACCGCACGACGCTTCCTCTGGCTCCAGCCGGGGACGGAGAAGGATCAGCGCATGTGCGCGCTGGTCGAGGAACGCTACGGCGTCGGTGACGGACTCGCGCAACTGCCCGCCGGACTGGGCGCGATCGGTGTCGTCAACTGGGCGCCACCATCGACGCCCTAACGCACTACTTGCCGAGTACCGACTCGCTGACGCCTGACGGGTAGAACGTCGTCCGCGCGGCGTCCCTGAGCATGCCCCTGTAGTCGGGGTGCGCGATCGAGATCAGCTCTTCAGCGCGCTGCCGCTCGCTCTTGCCGCCGAGTCGCGCAATGCCGAACTCGCTGACAACGTAGTCGGCGAAGTGACGCGGCACCGTGATGTAGGAGCCGTCATCGACGTGGGGGACGATGCGGGTGATCGAACCCTCGGCTGCTGTCGATGGCAGTACCGTGATCGCCTTACCACCGGGCGCGATCGCGGCACCGATGTGGAATTCCGGCTGTCCGCCGGTGCCGTTGTAGATCTCCGCGGCGCGAGATTCGGCGGCGACCTGACCGGTGAGGTCAATCTGGAACGCATTGTTGATCGACAGCATCTTCTCGTGCCGTCCGATGTTCATGATGTGATTCACCCACGTGACGGAGCGGGTCTCGACGGGTGGATCGTTATCGAGCCACTCGAACTCCTCAGGGCTGCGAGCGCTCACGGTCGCCATCACGTGGATACCAGTGTCGTAGCTCTTGCGGGAGCCGTTGATCGTGCCATCCATCATGTAGGGAAGCACGCCGGGAGTGATCTCCGAATGCCAGCCCATGTCCTTGCGACCGTCGAACAGCCCCTCCTGCCCGAGCAGGCTCGATGTGCGACCGGCGCCGATCTGCACCGTGTCCCCGTCTTCCATGATCTCGCCAACGAAACCGGCCACGGGAGCCGCTTCGGGGGTCGGGCCGCGCCGGGCCGCAAGCTGAGCGAGCATCGGATCTTCGGGCAGTTCCGTGTGCGTGAAGGCCGTGACCTCTGATACATGCAGACGCTCGGTTGTGGGCACGTTGGGAAGCCATGGCACAATCTCCATGATCGTGGTGCGGGCACGACGCGCGAAGTCGCCCTTCTGCCACGGCATGCCGCCGAAAGTGACGTACCCGTCCTGATCCGGCGGAGTGACGCTGGTAGCGAAGACATCGATCGTCGGCAGGTGCTCCTGGCGGAAGTCCCAGACGTTGAAGCTGTTCGAAAAGAGGCTCGGGTACCAGTCGGCGCGGTGGCCTTCGAGCGCGATGCGGGCCGTGGGGCCGGCGTAGACCTGCGAGCTGAGGTCGAACTCAAGCGCCGCGTACTCGTCGAAGAACCACTCCTGCGCTGGTGTTGGCGAGCAGGCGACGATCTTCACGTTCATGTTCAGTTCAACGACCCGGGGCAGCAACGCCGACATCAGGCTGCGGGCATCGCCACCGATGCTCGACCAGAACGTGTCGCCAGCCTGCACGAGCTGCGCGGCCTCTTCTTTGCTCATCAGCTTCTGCTTGAACTCGTCTTGCCAGCTCATGCCACACCCCCCCAGCGCCGGATTACATCCGTGGGCGGACTATACACGAGGTGCCGTCAGACTCGCTCTGAATCTGAATCGCTGCCTTCCGTCGGTTCCTTGTCCGGGCGTACTACAATCCGCCTGCAACTTCCGTGGGGACCCGCAGTCGCGAGGAGGACGAGATGGTGAGCAACGCACAGGTCGGGCGAGTACACGTCGTCGCCGGGGGCTACCCCGTCGGAGCGCTCGGCGGTCACGACATGGACTACGCACGGATGCGCATCCTTGAGCGGCTGCAGGAGCGCGAACTGCTGACGACGGTGGCTGGCGACTTCACCGACATCGAGAAGTGGCTGCCGAACAGCCAGTTCCTGATCACCTACACCGCCGGGCCCTTCCTCGATGACGAGCAGAACACGTTCGTGCGGCGATGGATCGACAGCGGCGGGCGCTGGCTCGGTCTGCACGGCTCGACCGGCGGTAAGGCCGCGCGCCAGGGCGAAGGCAAGCGACGACGGATGATGAAGACGAGCCACCACGACACGCTCGGTGGATTCTTCGTCAGCCACCCGCCGATCCGCCGCTTCGATGTCGAGGTCACGGACAACAGCCACCCGCTCGTGCAGGGGCTGCCCGCGACGTTCGATGTCGTCGACGAGCCGTACATGGTCGAGCTACAGCACGAGGACACGCGAGTGCTACTGACCTCCTCATGGGGGCCGGACCCGTCGAAGGGCACGTTTGGCTTCGACTACGACAAGGACACGACTCTGATGGAAGACGGCAAGACGCGGGCCATCGCCTACACCCGCGACATCGGCAAGGGCGGCGTCACGTACTACGCGCTCGGGCACTGCCACTCACCGGCGTCGAACAGCCAGCCCAACCTTGACCCGAGTGCGACGGAGCAGGGCGAAGACCCGCTGCGCCTGCGCGGGCCGTGGGAGACAGATGCGTACCAGACGATGCTCGACAACGCGATCGACTGGGGCACCGCCCCGCCGCAGGACTAGGGAGCGATGGTGGCCGACCTCGAAGCTCGCCGCGAGACGATCCGCAGGGCGATCGACGCCGCGTCGGATGAACTGCGGGTGCTCAACCTCGACATCCACGGGCATCCTGAGGTCCGCTTCGAGGAGGAGCACGCGCACGCGGCGCTGACGACGTTCCTCGATGAGCATGGTTTCGAGGTCGTGCGCAGCGCCTTCGGGCTGCCGACGGCGTTCCGCGCGGTGGCCGGGAGCGGCGAGCCGACGGTGGCGATTATCTGCGAGTACGACGCGCTGCCGGACATCGGCCACGCCTGCGGGCACAACCTGATCGCCACGGCGGGCATCGCTGTCGGCCTCGCGCTGCAGGAGGCGATCGAACCCGGCGAGGGCACGATCGTCGTCATGGGCAGTCCCGCGGAGGAAGGTGGCGGCGGCAAGATCGCGATGATCGATGAGGGAGCGTTCGACGGCATTGACCTCGCGATGATGCTGCACCCCGGCAACCGCACCGACACCGCGCGTTCCAGCTCGCTCGCGAACCGGCGGCTCGACATCGACTTCTACGGCGTGAACGCGCACGCTGCCGCCCGACCGTGGCAGGGCGTGAATGCGCTGGACGCGATGGTGCTGGCGTTCAGCGCGATCGGGCTGCTGCGCCAGCAGATCCAGCCGACGTGGCGCGTGCACGGCATCATCAGCAACGGCGGCGAGGCAGAGAACATCATCCCGGGGCACACGTCGGCGAAGATGCTCGTGCGCACACCGCTCGTCTCGGAGCGTCCCGAACTGGAGCAGCGCGTTCTCGCCTGCTTCGAGGGCGCGGCCGCGCAGACCGGCGCTCGGCTGGAGTACCGCTGGGACGAGCGCCCATACTCGGAGCTGCAGCAGTCGCCACCGCTCGCCGAGTCCTACGAGGGGCACTTCGAGGCGATGGCGGGTGAGATCGACCGCACCGTCGCTGCGGCAGCCAGCACCGACATGGGCAACGTCAGTCAGGTGCTGCCCTCGCTGCATCCGAGCTTCAAGATCCCGTCGGAATTCGGCAACCACAACGCCGGGTTCACCGAAGCGGCCGGCACGCAGGAGGCGCACGAGCTGACGCTGCGTGCCGCAACGGCGCTGGCGCTGACGGCGCTCGATGCGTACGTCGACCCCTCGCTGATCGAGGAGGCGAAGCGCGAATTTGCGCAGCGCAAGTAGTAGAATCGCCGCCAGGGACGCTCGCGCATGATCTTTCGCTTCAGCCTCTACGGCTTCCTGAAGAACCAGCGGTACTTCGAGCCGTTCCTGCTGCTCGCGCTGATCCAGATGGGGCTCAGCTTCTTCGAGATCGGGCTGCTGATCGCCTTCCGCGAGCTGGCGACCAACGTGATGGAGATCCCGTCCGGCGCGATCGCCGACCTCTACGGCCGTCGCAAGTCGATGATTCTCTCGTTCGCGGCGTACATCGTCGGCTTCCTGATCTTTGGCTTCGCCTCAGACATCACGCCGCTCTTCGGCGCTATGTTCTTCCTTGCCGTCGGCGACGCGTTCCGTACCGGTACGCACAAGGCGATGATCTTCACGTGGCTCCGGCTGCAGGGTCGCAGCGACGAGCGGACGAAGGTCTACGGCTTCACGCGCTCGTGGAGCAAGATCGGCTCCGCCGTCTCCGCTCTCGTCGCCGCCGGATTCGTGCTCGCGACGGACAGCTACACGCTCGTCTTCTTCTTCGCCGCCGTCCCTTACGCGATGAACATCGTGAACTTCCTCGGCTACCCCGCCGAGCTCGAGGGAGAGAAGGACGGCAATCCCGGCCCACGCGAGGTGCTCTCGCACCTGCGTGGCGCGTTCGGCAACGCCCTCGGCCTGAAGCCACTGCGACGCCTGATCCTCGAGTCGATGGCCTTCGAGGGCGTCTTCCACGCGGTGAAGAGCTACCTGCAGCCCGTGCTCGTGGTGCTCGCGGTCTCGCTGGCCTCCAGCTATGCGGTAGGCGGCGACCTCTCCGAGGTACAGCGCTCGGCCCTGCTCGTTGGTCCGGTCTACTTCGTGCTGCACCTGCTCTCGAGCGCCGCCAGCCGCAACGCGCACCGCGTCGCTGACCTCGCGGGCGGCGAAGACCGCGCGGCACGCTGGATCTGGGCCTCGAACACGGCCGTCTTCGCGGTCACGCTGGCCGCCGGCTGGTGGGAGATCACCGGCGCGCTGATCGTCGCCTTCGTGCTGATGCACGTGCTGCAGGACATGTGGCGTCCGGTACTGATGGCCCGCTTCGACAGCTACGGCGACGAGGGCGAGGCGGCGACGGTGCTTTCGATCGAGAGCCAGGCGCAACGCTTCGCGACGATGCTGCTCGCCCCGGCCATCGGGCTGGCGATCGACACGACGCAGGGGAACGACGTCGGCGGCCCGTTCTGGCCGATCGGTGCTGTCGGGCTGGCCGTCGGGCTGATCTTCTTCGCAACGTCGGTGGCCGCGCCAAAGCCAAGTTCCGATCCGGGCACGGAGCCTCTCGTCGAGACGCCCGTGGCCGGCTCCTAGCCGTCGCATGCAGGTCTCGACGGGTATCGCGGGCAATGGCCCCGGCGATTGGGAAGGCGCGGCGACCTACGCGGTCGAAGCCGAGCGGCTCGGCGTGCACTCACTGTGGTCGGCCGAGACGTGGGGCACGGACGCACTCACACCGCTGGCGTTCATCGCGGCCCGTACGACGTCGATCAAGCTCGGTACCGGCATCATGCAGATCGGCGCGCGCACGCCAGCGATGGTCGCGATGTCCGCGCGCGGGATGGCCAGCATCTCGGGCGGTCGCTTCATCCTCGGACTGGGGACGAGCGGGCCGCAGGTGATCGAGGGCTGGCACGGCGTCCCCTTCGACCGGCCGGTCCAACGCACCCGCGAACTGATCGAGATCGTGCGCATGGCCAGTCGCGGGGAGCGACTTGAGTACAGCGGAGAGACGTTCGAACTACCGCTGCCCGGTGGGCAGGGCCGCGCGATCCGCCCCGCGGGCGAACCATTCGACGTGCCGATCTACCTTGCCTCGCTCGGCCCTCGCAACCTCGAACTGACGGGCGAGCTGTGTGACGGCTGGATCGGGAATTCGTTCATCCCGGAGACAGCGGATGTCTTCTTCGACCGGATGCGCGTGGGCGCGGAGCGCAACGGCCGCACGCTGGCCGACCTCAACCTGCAGGTGTCGGTCTCCGTCGAGTTCGGCGACGACGTGGATGAGATCACGAAGCGCCACGCGCGCGGCTACGCCTTCACCTTCGGGGCGATGGGGTCGCGCAGCGACAACTTCTACCTGAACGCCTTCGCGAAGCAGGGTTACGCCGACGAAGGGCGCGAGATCCAGGCGCTGTGGCTCGATGGCAAGCGCGACGAGGCCGCCGATCGCGTGCCGCTCGAACTGGCGACGCGCACGAACCTGCTCGGCACGGACGACCTGATCAAGCAGCGGCTGCGGATCTACCGCGATGCCGGTGTGACGACGTTACGCGCTTTTGTGCGCGGCTCATCAGTCGCCGAGCGACTGGCAGATCTCGGACGGCTGATCGACCTCGTGAACGAGGTCTCGTCGGAGTAGCCTCAGGATCGTCGACCCCGCAGCGGCCTTGACCTAGCGGCGGCCCTAATCTACCGGCGGCGCTTACCGCCACCGCCGGCGACACGGCCGGAGCGCTTCTTCGTCTGGCCGAGGCTCCACTCACCACGCTTACGGCTGCGCTGTGCGGCACCAACGGTCTTGGCGATGCCGCGCGGCGGGTCCCATGCCTCGAGGTCGAGCAGTCGCGGGTCGTCTGAGGACATCTTCACGATCTGGATGTCGATGCCGGCCTTCTGCTCGAGCCGGGTGACATCGCGCAGCTGCTCCGGGAGCACCAGCGTGACGACCATGCCCTCCTTGCCCGCGCGGGCCGTGCGGCCGGAGCGGTGCAGGTAGACCTTGTGATCTTCCGGCGGGTCGAAGTGGACGACGAGGTCGATGTCATCGATGTGCAGCCCGCGCGCCGCGACGTTGGTCGCAACGAGCACCGGCGCTTTGCCGCTGGCGAACTGCTTCAGCGTCTGCTCGCGCTTGCTCTGCGAGAGGCGGCCGTGGATCGGGACAGCGTTCAGGCCCTCGCGGCCGAGCTGCTTGGCGAGACGGTCGGCGCCATGCGTGGTGCGCACGAAGACGAGCGCCCGCGCTGCGCCGGCACAGACCTTCGCGGCAACGACGATCTTATCGGCGGCGGTGACGCGGATAAAGCGCTGCTCAAGCGTGTCGACGGTGGCGTTCTGCGACTCAACCTCGTGATGCACGGGGTCGCTCTGGTAGCGCTCGATCAGCGTGCCAACCATGCCGTCGAGGGTGGCGGAGTAGAGCAGCGTCTGCGGCTTGGCACCGGTCTGCTGCATGATGCGGTCGACCTGCGGGAAGAAGCCCATGTCGGCCATCTGGTCTGCCTCATCGATCACGACGAAGCCGACATCGCGCAGGGAGATCTCCTTGCGCTCGATCAGGTCGTTGAGACGACCCGGGGTCGCGATCACGATGTCGAGACCCTCCTTCAGCGCCGAGATCTGACGGGGCATCGAGACGCCACCGTAGATTGCGCTGAGCCAGAGGCCGCGCTCCGCGGCCAGCGGTGTCAGCTCTTCAGCGACCTGATTGGCGAGCTCGCGTGTCGGTACGAGTACGAGCGAGTGCGGACGTCGCGGTCGCGCCGTCACGGTGCGCTCGACCATCGGCAGGCCGAAGGCCAGCGTCTTGCCGGAGCCGGTCTGCGCCTTGCCGGTCACGTCGCGCCCTTCGAGCGCGTCGGGGATCGTCATCGCCTGTACCGGGAACGGTTCGGTGATGCCTTGCTCGGCGAGTACGTCCACAAGGTCGTCGGCGATGCCGAGTTCCGCGAACGTCTGGTCTACAGCGTAGCTGTCGGTCTGGTCGCCGGCGGTCTTCTCGTCATCAATCTGGATGGTGGCCTCGTCTTCGTACTTCTTGGTACGCGGCCTGGATGAAAGTAATGTCACTGGTGAGATGGTCCGTTTCCAAAGGCTGTGCTGGTTGTACGAACGTAGTCCGAACCGGAATACCGCTAACGCGGCTCACGGTTCGAAGCAGTGTGAACACCCGACAGCCGACGGACGCTCTGCTCGCGTACCACTCAATCCCCGGACACCCGTGCGTCTGATCGCCAACCAAGTCCCGCGTTGGCACCGCCGGGAGCTCTTCCGGGCATCCACGAGTAAACGTCGAGCAAAGAAGAGGTGAGATGAGAGGAAGGTTCATTCGCCTGACGCTCTACGCCCTGCGAAATCAACTGCAAACAGGATAGCACGAATCCACCCGTTTGTGACCTATGGCACTAGTGGTTCACCCTGCCCTACCCCGGCCGCAGCCCCGAGACGCGGGTCGTCGTCAGCTACGACGCAGACTCGGTACCAGGTGCAGCGGACCAGCGAATCCGTCGGCAGCCACAGCTCGCCGTGCTCCTCGATGTCGCGTTCGATGTCCGGACCCCACACGGGATACTCGCCGCACCGCGGCGGCCGCTCTTCGAGATGTCGACCGCAGAGCGCTCGCCCGTCCGGTTGCTCTTCCAGCGCCGAGCATCGGAAGCGTGTCGGCGTCAGTTCGTGTGCGTCCTCCGGCTGGAAGTCGCGCTCGACCCACTGCTCACCGACCTCCTGAAGCGGGATGATCAGCGCTTCGCCCGACGTCAGTTCGCGGTACTGCTGCTCCGGGAGCACGCCCCACGTCCAGTAGCCGTTCGTCCGACGCGAGTCGCAGCAGTCGCCGCAGCCGTTGCACTGCATCGCCCGCGCCTGCTCAAGCGTGACGTACTGCGAGTCGACGTTGCCGCCCGTCGATCGGTTCGTCGAGGCGTCGCTCCCGGCGGCGGTCACGGGGCGGCCGGCGAATCTTCCGAGGAGGCACGGTGCAACTTGTGGATCTCGGCGGAGACGACGCCGTTGGTGATGTCGAGCGTCGCGAAGGTGCCGAGGTCGCCGCTCGCGTGCCTGACGCCCGGTCGCGTCGGGCTGCCCGGGTTGATGAAGAGCACACCCGCGTAGAAGCCGATGTACTCCTCATGGGTGTCGCCGAAACAGACGACATCGACCGGCCCGCCGAACTTGCGTCGCCACAACTCCTTGAGCGGCATCTCCGGGAACTCCAGCGTCTGCGAGAACCTGATGCCGGGGCTCGGCCAGGCGGGGTCGTGCGTCATGCCGATGCGCACGCCATCGATCGTGACAACACGCGTCGCGCCGCCAACGCGGTCGCCTTCCTCGTCCGGGTCGGGATAGCCGCGGATCGCATGCACCGGCGCGATCGTCTCAAGGTGGTCGAGCACGCCGAGCACGTCGAAGTCGCCGCAATGCAGGATCACGTCGGAGCCCTGCAGCGCCTCGATCAGCTCGGGCGGCGAACCCCAGCCGTCATCCTGCTGATGCGTATCGGCGACGACCGCGACGCGCGTCACCCGGCGAACACCTGACGCGTGGGTTCGTCGCGAACCCGGCAAGTCGAACTCGATGCGTGGGGGGCCATGGCGATCTTTCGCTGCGGTATGGGGTGCGCACGCAGTCTAGCGGCTACGACGGACCGTCGAGGGCGGGGCTGCGTCAGCGGGCCGTGAAGCCGGACCAGATGTCGAGGACAGGCTTGGGGGTGCCGTCGTTCAGCCGCAGCGCGACGCTCTCGAATGCTGGCCCGCCAACGTCGCCGAGGTCGTGCTGGAACGACCAGAGCGCGAATCGTACGTCGAGCCCCCCGATCAGCTGTGCGAAGCGCAGCGCGAACGCGATCTGCTCGTCGGCCGACCCGCCGTACTCGGAGTCGGGAGCCGTCGAAAGCGGGCGCGACGGCCACCCGAGCTCCGTGAACGCGATCGGGAGATCCGCGCGCGCCGCCAGCTCGGCGTAGTAGTCGTCCGGCAGGTCAGACGGCGCACCGTAGTCGAAGTACGGGTGGGACGAGATAGCGATGAAGTCGATGCTGCCATTGAAGCGGTCGATCAGTTCCCAGCGAGGCTCGTGCGTCTCGCCGGAGAGGAAGCCGCCTCCGCGCAAGAATTCGAACTGGAAGCCGGTGCCGACCTCCGTCTCGGGAGAGGCCTCGTTCACCGCTGCGTAGAGTTCTGGCCAGGCGGTGGCGAAGGCGTTGAACGCGGCGGGGAATTGCTCCCACAGGCGGTTCACCTCTGCGCCGATCACGATGAACGGCGGTTGCTGCTCACGGGCGATCGCGACTGCGGTGCGGGTGTAGCGCTTAACCGCCTCCTGATCCGCCCAATCGATGGTGGGGTCGACCTTCCCGGTGCGCACATCCTCGGTAAACGTGCCGAGACCGACGACCGCCGAGAAGTTGTACTGGCGAGCTGCGGCTGCGCCAGCCTGGAAGACCTCCGGGATCTCACCCTGGGTCGCAATGTCGTCGAACCATCCGCCGTAGACGCCGAGCAGCGGCCCGCTCTCGTCGAGCCCCTCATACAGCGCGACCCAGTCCGCAGCCTCGCTACTGGGGAAATTGCGCGGGATCAGCCCCGCTGCGCCGAACTGCGTGCGAGCGGCTGCTGCGGCCTCGGCGTCGGTGACGACGCCCCCCGCGATGATTACGGCGACCGCGGAGTCTGCGGGCGCAGCGTCGGATGCGGTCTCGTCCGTGGCGGCGTCACACGCGGCCAGTAGCAGCGAGGCGGCGGCGAGGATCAGTGCGGTCAGGACTCGCGAGCGGGTCATGGCCTCACCGTACAGGAGCAGGCGGGCACCAGAAACTTGACGCGCGATCAGGGACGTCGATGGTGTCGGCGCGCTGCGGTTAGCGGCCGTCCGGCATGCTCAGCGTCGTACCTGCGTTGGAGAGCATGAACAGCGCGTCGAGGTGGTCGACGGTGATGAAGTCGCTGAATGCGGACGGGACACCGGGCAGGAAGATCTCCCAGCTCTGGTCGACCGAGGCGATACGGCTGATCGAGGGGGCATTCCGGGCGCTTGAGGCCGGTGGGCAGTTGCTGTTGGAGCCGCAGACCTTCGCGGTCGTGAGAGGCGAGCAGGATGCCGAAACATCGTGGTACTCAGCTTCGGCAGGGCTCTTCTCGTCAGAGCCGCATTTCGTACTCACGGAGCGCTTCTGGGACGAAGCTACGACGAGTTCGACGCAACGGTTCCTCGTGATCGATGCCGCGACCGGCAACATTGCCCAGCATGCGCTGACGAGTGAGGCCTACACCGACGATCAGCTCTTGGAGTTGCTTGCGGCAGCCGGATTCGAGGATGTGCGGCTGCTCCCCTCGCTGACCGGCGTCGAGGATGCCAATCAGGCCGCGTTTCAGGTTGTCGTCGCGCGCAAGCCCGCCTGAGCCGTCAGGATGGCAACGCACGCTCGATCTGGTCGAGGTGCTCCTCGCGGTGCCCCCAGCGACCGACCATGTAGCTATCGTCTGAGTTGAGAATCGCCGCACGAGCGTCCGGCGCGAGATTGGCGGCCACCTCATCGACCGCCGTCGCAGCGCTGACGGCGAGCTGTGCGACCGGTCGAGGGTCGGCAAGCACCGCCAGCCGCTCCAGGGCGGCGTTCACGGCGTCGTCACTGGCACCGCCGAGGAGTTCACCGGTCTCGGTGTAGTGGTGGAGCGCGGCCGCCTGACGGGTGTCCCAGAAGCCGAGGTGCGCGAGCGCGACCGCGACCGTCCAGCCACCGCCCAGCGAGATCCTCAGGTCCTCGTCGCTCAGCTTCGCGACAAGTTCGCGCAATCGCCGCGTCGATTCCGCGTTGTGCTGAAGATCCGTGTCGTCCGTCGTCATGTCAGCCCCCTACCTCTTCCGGTGATCGCTCGGGCAACCATGCTACCGGGGATGCAGACTGCTAGCTCGTGCCGCCCTCGCCTGCCGGGGGCTCACTCCCCGTGTGGCCCGCGAGCGTTCGAGCGTGCTCGATCAGCCCGTCGACGTCGAACAGCTCCGCCTCGATGTTCATGTGCTCGCCCGTCGCCGGTCGGATGCGCCATTGAATCGAATCGTAGTCAGCATCCTCGATCTCGACCGTCGCATCCCAGCGCACAGTGACCAGCTCCCGCCCCTCGTGCAGCGCGACCGCCGCCTCGCGCGTTAGCACCACCGCCGTGGCCGTGCGACGCCACGTCACCGCCACGACCGGCAGCAGCACGACGGTCACGCCGAAGGCGAAGAGCCCGAAGCCCAGCGCCTCAGCCGACGACACCACGAGCCCCGCCACCGTCGAGACCAGCCCGACGAGGAAGGGCAGCACGAACGAGGCGTTGTTCCACCAGTGCGACTGGGTGACGTGAACGCTGACCACGTCGCTCATCGCCTCGATGGCGCGCGCGTCCGACGTCCGCACCTCGGGAACTGCCTCCGCAGGCGATTCATTCATCGGAAAACTCTATCAGCGACAACTGATGAGGTCGCCGCCCTGCCCGGCCGTATAATCCCGCGATGACCGCGCTCTACGACACGCTCGGACTGAACTACTCGCAGTGGCGACGCCCCGACGCGCGAATTGCCGAAGCGATCCACGCCGCGCTCGGAGACGCGCGCTCCGTCGTCAACGTCGGTGCCGGCACCGGCTCCTACGAGCCGGCGGACCGTGACGTCACCTCCGTCGAGCCATCGCCCGTGATGGTCGCCCAGCGGCCCGCAGACGTCGCTCCGGCCGTGCGAGCGGTGGCTGAGGCATTGCCCTTCGCTGCAGATTCGTTCGATGCCTCGCTGGCGGTGCTGACACTCCACCACTGGCCCGACTGGCGGGCGGGCGCGGCGGAACTGAAGCGCGTCGCGCGTGGGCGTGCCGTCGTATTCACGCATGACTGGGCTGCGACGTCGTTCCTCGACTTCTGGCTGCTCCGCGACTACCTGCCGAGCCTGGTTGAAGCGGGCAGCAAGGGCGCCCCGCCGATCGACGAGCTGTGTGCGCTGCTCGGCGGATCAGCCGAGGTCGTGCCGGTGCCGGCGGACTGCGCAGACGGCTTTCTCTCCGCCTACTGGCAGCGTCCGGAGGTCTATCTGGACGAGGCTGCACGCGCGGCGATCTCGGCCTTCCACTGGATTCCAGACGACCTCCGCGAGTCCGGCGTACAGCGACTGGAAGCCGATCTTGCGAGCGGCGCGTGGGCCGATCGCAACGCCAACCTGCTCGACCTTGATGCGCTCGACCTCGGCTACCGGCTGATCGTCGCGGACGTCTAAGCAGGTTGGCTGCACGTAGCCGTCGAACGATCCCGCGTACTGCTCTCTGCCCCGCTCTCGACGTGCAGCGAGCGACCGATCGCGTACACTCCGCGCGATTCAGACGACAGATACGCGAGGAACCATGCAGAAGACCACCATCCACGAATCGATGACGTCGGCCGTCGCCGACATTCCCGACGGGATCATGCTGATGATCGGCGGATTCGCCGGCGCTGGCTTCCCGTGGAACCTGTTGACGGCGCTCTACAACCAGGGCGCGAAGGACCTCACCACCGTCTCGAACGGCGTCGGCTTCCCGTCCGACCGCGAGGACGCACGAGGGCTCGGTGACTTCGTCGTCGATGGGCGCGTGAAGAAGGTGATCGCCTCCTTCACCGCTGCCACGCGACCCTCGCGCCCCGGTACCGCCGAGGTCGCGATCCGCTCCGGCGAGATGGAAGCGGACCTCTCACCTCAGGGCACGCTCGCCGAGCGCATTCGCTCCGGCGGCGCAGGCATTCCCGCCTTCTACACGCCCGCAGCGGTCGGTACCCGCGTCGCCGAGGGCAAGGAAGTGCGGACGTTTGACGGCCGCGACTATGTGATGGAGACGGCGCTCTTCGCCGATTACGCCTTCATTCGCGCGTCGAGAGCAGATACAGCCGGGAATCTCGTCTTCCGACGCTCGGCACAGAACTTCAACGACCCGATGGCGATGGCTGCCGAGCACGTGATCGTCGAGGTCGAGCATCCGATCGTTCCGGCCGGCGAGATCGACCCGGACCACATCCACCTGCCGGGCGTCTACGTCGAACGCCTCGTCCAGATCCCGGAAGACGGCATCATCCGAGTTCAGCGGCAGGCGACGCAGTCGCCGGCGGCAGCGGCGGCCGAACAGGCATCCGCCGCAGTCGCGAGAGGGTAGAGCGATGGCCGATCAGCAACCACTGACACGCGAACAGATTGCCGCCGTGATCGCGCGGTACCTCGAACCCGGCTGGATGGTGAACCTCGGCGTCGGCATGCCGATGATGGTCTCCAACTTCGTCTTCCCTGAGCAGGACATCATGTTCAGCTCCGAGAACGGGCTGATCGGCTACAGCGGTGCGGCGCCCCAGGGCGAGGAGGACTGGGACACCGTCAACGCGGGCGGGCGGCCGATGACGATCGTCCCCGGCGCAACCGCCGTGCACCACGCCGACTCGTTCGCGATGATCCGCCGCGGGCTGATCGATGTCACCGTGCTCGGTGCATACGAGGTGGCGCTCGACGGCTCATTCGCCAACTGGAAGACGAACAACGACGAATTCAGCAACCTCGGCGGCATCGGCGGCGCGATGGACCTCGCTGCTAGTGCGCAGCAGGTCTGGGTGACGATGGACCACACGACGCGCGATGGGCAGCCACGGCTGCTGGAGCAGTGCCAGCTTCCGGTCACGGCACCATCGGGGGCCACGCTCGTCGTCACCGACCGCGCGGTGGTCGCGGTGCGCGACGGCAGCTTCGAGCTGCTTGAACACGCGCCCGGCTTCAGCGTCGAGGAGATCCAGGCGGCGACGGGAGCACCGCTGGCGATCAGCCCGGATCTCCACCAGATCGCGGTCTAGCGGGCAGCGTCCGTCACAGCCGGTGCGGTGGGCTACTCGTCGATGAGAGCGAAGTATCGCCCGGCGGGCTGGTCCGGATCCGGTCGGTAGACGTAGCTGCCACCGGGCGTCAGCGCCTCCTCGTACAGCACTTCCTCGCGGCCATCGAACGTGATCGACAGCGCGTAGTTCTCCGTGACCGGCAGGTAGAACTTCGCGATGCCCTTGCGATTGGTTCGCGAGGTGTTCAGACCCGCCACCAGTACCTCGGCGCCCGCGACCGGTTGGTCGTTCTCATCAAGCACCAGCAGCCGTGCGGTGCGTGACGGGACGAAGTGGACGAGGAAGAACTGTTTCAGCGGCCCGGCACGACCGGGAACGGACCCCGGCGGCATGTTGTCGAGCACGTCCTTCTCGTAGCCCACCCGCTTCGGCGTGACCCAGTCCGGGCCGTACTTGTACTCGAGGTACTCCTCGGGCGGGTTCGGGATGCGATAGGAACCGCCGTTGAACTCAACCTCGGCGAAGTCGGTGAAGAGGTGAATCGGGAACGGCACGCCCGGGTAGTGGGCGATCGTGCCCTCCACGACGCGGTAGCACTGCCAGTCGATCTTGATGCGGTACTTCATGATCCGCACCGACGAATAGAGCCCGTCGTGCTCGACCTCGACGTAGCAGCCACCGGCGCGCAGCGCCTCTACCGCGGGGTCGATGTCGTCGAGGGTGAAGCCGTGCATGTCGATGATCGAACCGAGGTCGAGGTCGTCGTCCCACTCGATCAGCGCGTGGTCGCGGTACGCGCCGAGACACGTCCCCTGCCGCAGGAAGAAGACCACGCCGAGCGCGTCGAAGATCTCCTTTACCTCGTGGAGCAGCTTCGCGGCGTTGCTCAAGTCCATCGGCGGGATCGTGCGTTCGAGGTGCAGCATCAGCGCGGAGTTCTCGGCGTCGGTCGCCTCGATGCCGTCGTCGTTGGGGTGCTCGGGAGGCGGCAGGGTCTTGTCGGTCATCGAGCGGCTGCGGGCGGCTAGAGCAGGGCCGCGAGCGCCTGCACGAGCTGGCGATTCTCCGCCGACGTGCGTGACGCGATGCGCAGGTAGCGGTCGGCCTCCGGCATGCTCTTCGCCGCGCAATCCTTAATCAGGATGTTGTGCTCGACGTAGAGGCGGCGTGCGAACTCCGGGCCGGAAAGTGGTGAACCGGTCAGCTTGCAGAGGATGAAGTTCGCGTCCGGCTCGATCGGGTCGACGCCCGGCAGCGCCAGCAGGTCCGCGTACAACTCACTGCATGCCTCGCGCGTCAGGTCGCAACTCGCGGCGAACTCGCTACGGTAGCGTCCAACGGTGCGCAGGAACTCCTCCGCGAGGCCGTTGATGTTCCAGATCGGCAACGTGCCGCGAACGGCGTTGATGAACTCGCGATCCGCGCTCAGCAGGTAGCCGATGCGCAGGCCGGCGATGCCGAAGACCTTGCTCATGCTCTTGATGATCACGAGGTTCGGAACCTCCTCGACCATCTCCTCGACGCTTCCCGGAACACCGACTCGTGAGAACTCGATGAACGATTCGTCGACGATCAAGCGGCAGCCTGCGGGTTCGAGGCGACGCGCCAATCGCAGCACGTCGTCGCGCGTGACGGAGACTGCGGTCGGGTTGTTCGGCGTGACGACGACCGCCGTGTCGGAATTCCACTCGATCGCGGACTCGGCGAAGGCGTCGATGTCCAGCTCGAAGGTCACGGGGTCAAGCGTGAAGCGGTTCAGTCCGGCGGGGTCGATCACTTCCTCGTACTCGTTGAACGAGGGTGTGGGGATCGTCAGCCGCTCAACGAACTCGCTACCGAGGATCTTGATCAGCTCAGCGGCGCCGTTGGCGACGGCGAGGTGGTCGGGGTTCGCGCCGGTCCAGTCGGAGACGAGGCGGGCGAGATCTTTCTGGGCGACCGGGTAGTTGGTGACGATCTCGCGCAGGTCGGCTCCGAACGCCTTGAGCATCGCGGGCGGCGGGAAGTGCATGTTGTAGAGATAGGAGTGGTCGGTGAAGCCGTAGCGCCAGTACGCCCCGTGGAGCTGCTGGATGCGGTCGAACTGCGCGTCGCCATCGAGGAAGAGGAACTCAGCGGCGTCCTGATCGCGATGATCGTCGATCTCGTACCAGCGGCTCGCCGAGACATCGATGGCGGCGAGCTCGGTGACCGATCCGTCCGCGACAAAGTCGTGAAAGAGACTCTCGTAGTAGCGGTTGACGTGCCCCGCATCGATCGCGCTGCGCAGGCGCGGAACGAGCTGCTCTCGCAGCAATTGCTCGCGCAGCAGGTAGACGTTGACGGTCTTGAATGCATCGCTCGAATCGAAGTCCGGCCCCTGGTCGGCACCGAGGATGAAGTCGGTGACGCGATGCTCGCCGTCACGTCGCACGACGGTGCCGGAGAGCGCGGGGTGATCGGGCGCGACGGCGGCGCTGCTGCGCGGATCCGCGAGCAGGGCCGTGATCACCTCCGGGTCGAATACGACGTCGGCCTCCAGCAGCAGAACGTCCTGATCGAGGTAGTCGCAGGCATCCCAGAGTGAGCGGATGTTGTTCGTCGTCTCGTAGTCGGGCGCCTCGACGTACTTGATGTCGACATCGGCAAAACAGGTTCCGATGCGCTCCCGGATCACCTCGCCCTTGTAGCCGATCACGATCACAGCCTCGCTGGTGCCCTGCGCACCGAGCGCCCGCAACGCGCGCTCCAGCAGCGGTTCGCCGCCGACCTCGACCATGCACTTCGGAATCTCCGCGGTCAGCGGCAGCAGACGGTTGCCCTTGCCGGCAGCGAGGATCACAGCACGGCGAACCGGCGGTGCGGCGTTGCTCGACGCGTTCGTCATCCTGAGTTGCTCCGCTCGCAGTTCGACTGCTACGCGGTGCTGCCAGACGCTGCCGAGACCGGCTCGTCGACGCTTGTCGACGTGAAGTACTCGCGCAGGCGGTCGATGCCCTCGTTGTAGCGGTCGTTGCAGAACGCGAGGCGCAGGTCGTGCGGGACGCCGAAGTCGGTTCCCGGCACCACGGCGACGTGGACGCGCTTGAGAATGTCGCGCGCCAATTCCTTCGATGAGGCGAAGCCGTGGTCGTTGTTCCACTGCTCGCATCGCAGGATGGCGTAGAAGCCGCCGTCGGCCGGGATCGGCTCGCAGCCCGTGCCGGTCAGCCGTTCCGTGGTGTATTCCGCGCGGGATCGATAGGTGCTGTTCAGCTCCTCGGGGCTCTCCTCGTCCTCGAGCGCCGCGATCATGCCGTCCTGGTAGGCGGGATCGGTGCAGAGCAGCGTGTGCTGCTGGATCACGCGCAGGTTCATCTGCAGTTCCTCGGGCAGGATCGCGAAGCCGATGCGCTTCGTGTACATGCGGTAGCCCTTGGAGAAGCTGTTCGTGACGATCGTCATGTCCTTGTACTCGGGCAGCAGCGCGAGCGGCGAGTGGAACTCGTCGTAGAACATCACGTTGTTGTAGATCTCGTCGTTCAGGATGTAGGCCTGTCGATCGACGATCTCGTAGATCTCGCGCATCTCGTCGGGCGTCACGATGTTGCCGATCGGGTTGCCGGGCGAGTTGATCACGACGAGCGACGTGCGCTCCGGCGAGAAGTTGCGACGGAACGAGTCCATGTCGACCCGCTTCGTGTCGATGTCGATGTCGTAGAACTTGACCGTCGCGCCGGCCAGCGTGGCGCAGTAGAGGTAGAGCGAGTAGTACGGGCGCGGAATCATGATTTCATATTCGGGCCCGGAGACGAGCTGGAAGATGTTGCGGAAGATCGGCGAGCTGCCGGTGTTGACGATCACCGAGTCGGCGGCGACGTCCGTTTTGTGGTTGCGGTTGTAGAAGTCCGCGATCGCCTCGCGTAGCTCGGGGAGCCCTTCCGGATAGACGCGGCGCACGAAATCGGGGTCGCGCAGCTTGTCGATCATACGGTCGAGGACGGTATCCGGCATCGGCATCTCGGAGACGCCGATCGTCAGCTTGAGAACGTCGGCACCCTCCTCGATCAGTTCGTCAGCCAGTTCATCAAGCACGAACATCTGGAACTCCAGATCGTTCGGCATCAAGTCTCTGATCGTGCGTGGCACTCAGTGTCTCCTCGGGTGGTCAGCACCCACGATGCGCGGCGGCTGCCGCGTCGCGAACGAGCAATTCAGGTTCACCGCAGCGGACAGGCGTCGCGCAGTTGGGCGGCTCGTGCTGAGTCGGAATGGAATCGAAACACTAAGGCACAGGGCCGCAAATAGCGAGCCGAGGGCGATCCGACGCCTCCTCGCGCGAATCTACGGCGTGTACCATCGCGCCCGGCGACGGAACCAGGCGATCACGATCAGCGAGAGGCAGAAGATGGACGCAATCGAAGCTGGTGAGCGATTCGCGATGACGCTCGGCGAAGCGATGTTCACGATGCGCGCGATCCGGCGCCTGAAGCCCGACCCGATCGACGATCTTGACCTGCGCGACATCCTGACGGCCGCCACGCGGGCGCCGTCCGGTGGCAACAGCCAGCCGTGGCACTTCCTCGTCGTGCAGGGCCCGGCCCAGCGCCAGCGCTTCGCGGATCTCTACCGCGAGGCGTGGTGGGCGAAACGCGCCGATGAAGGCATCGAGGGGCCGGAGGGCATCGTGCGCCCCACCGCTCAGTCTGCAATGGGGCTGGCGGACGAGATCGGCACGGCGCCGGTCGTGGTGCTCGTCTGCGCGAACTCGCGTGGACCGGGGCCGATGGCATCGGTGATCCCGGCCGCGCAGAACCTGTTGCTCGCCGCCCGCGCAATCGGCATCGGCGGCACGATCACGACGCTCCATGCGGTTGTCGACGAGCGCGTCCACGAGCTGTTCGCCATCCCGGACGAGGTGCAGGTCGTCTACTGCGTCCCGCTCGGCTACCCGAAGGGCGGGTTCGGCGACCTCGACCGCAAGCCATTGCCGGAGGTGGTCTCACTCGACGCGTGGGCGGCAACGCCGGGCTGGGCCGAGGATGAGCGAGCGTAAGCCTCGCTCCCTCCGCGCTCCCGCGCGGACTGCGACTCTGTCGTCGAATCTGCCGTATTCAGATTCACACCTGACGTGCGACCCGCCAACACCAACGTTATCGCTTCACATCACGACGCGGCGGTTACACTCTTTGTGACGACATTTATCGGCTAACAGACGCCGGATCGCCCCGAATCTGGGGGCATGACAGAGGGCACGAATGACCGAAGAAAGCGGCGTGCTGCACGTTCTCGTGGTGGAGGACGACGAAGGCAGTCGAGAGTTGATGTCCGAGGTCTTTCTTGAGTTCGGTCACACCGTCGTAGGGACGGAGGACGGTGCCAGCGGCATCGCGGCGCTCGAGGAAGAGGACACGAACTTCGACCTGATGGTGCTCGACATCCAGATGCCGGTGATGAACGGCATCGACGTCGCGATCAAGGTGCGACAGAACCCTCGTTTCCGCGACCTCCCGAT
This sequence comes from Dehalococcoidia bacterium, assembly GCA_036013055.1. GTDB lineage: Bacteria > Chloroflexota > Dehalococcoidia > UBA2979 > UBA2979 > SHYR01. The sequence continues at coordinate 35,657 of DASCQM010000011.1, forward strand.
CCTCGCCGTCACCGCACTCGCCCATCCTAGCGACGCCGCTCGCATCCTGCGTGCCGGCTGCGACGCCTACCTCTCGAAGCCGGTATCGATCACCGAGGTGCGGGACGCCGCACGAATGCTGCTCGACGAGGGGCGCTCACGGGCGGCACTGCACGCATTTGCGGACGCAGTAGCAAGGAAGAACCAGTAGGCGCGAAGTTCCGCCAGCGGCGGTAAGGCTGACGACACGTGGAGACATACATCCTTCACGAGGCGATCGGTTCAGGCAGATTCGGCACTGTCCATCGCGCGACGCATGAGACCTTCGGCATCGACCGCGCCGTGAAGTTGCTCGATGCCCGCTACACAGACGCGGCGTCGGTCGGCGAAGCCGTCCAGCGCGCCGCCGTAGAGGCGAGGGAAATCAGCCCCCAGTACGCGGTGCAGGTCTACGACTCCGGCCAGGCAGACGGGCAGGTGTGGTTCGCCAGCGAGTTGATGCCGCTCGGTGCACTCTCGCCGACGCGGGCGGAGCCAAGCTCTCAGACTTCGGGATCACCGCCACGCTCGCCGCCGAGGTCGGTGTCGACACGTCCAGCGACCCCACGCGCTACCAGCCACCTGAGCAGGGCTCCGGCGACGCCGCACGCGCCTCCGATCTCTACGCGCTGGGCAAGATTGCGCTCGAGATGTTCGGCGCCGACGCAGCGGCGCTGCCGATGGTCGAAGAGACCGACCCCGAGCTCTGGGAGCTCCTGCAGCGGATGCTGGACGAAGATCCGGGGCAGCGACCCGAGGCGATCGAGATCCGCGACGTGTTGCTCCGCTCTGCCGGCACGCCGCCGCCCGAGCCGATCTCCCACGTCGAGCGGGAGGAGCCAGAACCGACGCTCATCGACCGGCTGCGCGAGCGCGCGGCGCTCGTTGCTGTCGGTGGCGTCGTCGTCGTTGCCGCACTCGCCTCTGTGGTGGCGCTGCTCGCGGGCGGCGGCGACACGAGCGAGACCGGCAGTGCCACGACGAACCTCGCGACAGGCGCCGGAGGAACCGGTGTCCTCACAGCCGGAGAGACCGACAGCCAGCCACCGTCCGACGGCAGCAACGACGACGGCGAGGGAGGCCCCCTCGGCATCATCCTCGATGTAGTCAGGGACGCCGTCGATCCCGACGCGGAGCCCGCCACAACCAGCACGGCGACGCCGGTACCGCCAACGCCAACGCCAGCTCCGTTGCTACCGTTCCTCACGCCGACCCCGACCCCGACTCCTCCGCCACCACCGACCCCGACGGCGACGCCAACGCCACCACCGACAGCGACACCCACGCCAACCGCGACGCCGATCGTCGTGGTGACCGTGACGGGGCCCTGTCCGCCCATCGACCTGCGTGCGCCGGGCGTCAATCAGCCCACACAGCAGGCATCGCTGATCCTGCCGTTCACGGCCTGGGGTGAGAACGTCTGCGGGCGGGACATCGTCACCGCCTACATCGGCAGCGAGTTCTGCCGCGCGACGGTCGCCGATGACGACGGGCGCTGGTTCCTGCAGATCGAGTCCACCGACGCCTGCGCGCCGGAGGACGGCGCGGTTCTGCGCTTCGAGCTCAACCTGCAGCCGACCGCGGCAGAGGCGATCTGGCACGCGGCCGAAGCCAACGTGAACGGGCTTGTCCTCAGGGGCCCGATCGACTGATCGATCCGCGCGCGCACGTCGCAGCCGATCCGCTCGCAGGCGTAGACTGCGCAGGCTCGAAGGCACGTTCGAGGAGGGCGCCATCGACTTCGCATTCAACTCCGACCAGCAGGCGTTTCGCGCCGACGTGAAGCAGTTCATCGCCGAGACGCTCACCGACGAGTTCCGTGAGCAGCATCGCGGGCAGGCCTCCGTGCCCGAGTACAGCCGCGAGGCCGGTGAGCGCGGCTGGCTCGCCGTCGCCTGGCCGGAGCAGTTCGGTGGCGGGGGCTTCAGCTTCTTCGAGCAGATGATCTATATGGAGGAGATGGCGGAAGCCGGCGCCCCGCAGGAGCACCACCGCCGGGCCGTGCAGCAGGTCGGCCCGTCGATCATCCTCTCCGGCTCTGACGAGCAGAAGCGCGAGTACCTGCCCCGCATCGCCAGTGGTGAGATCTCGTTTGCGATGGGGCTGTCCGAGCCCGGTGCCGGCTCCGACCTGGCTGCCGTCTCGACTGCTGCTGTGCGCGACGGCGATGAGTTCGTGCTCAACGGGCACAAGCTCTTCACCAGCGGCGCGCACTACTCCGACTACCTCTGGGCGGTCACCCGCACCGACCCGGACGCGCCAAAGCATCGCGGCATCTCGATGCTGATCGTGCCGCTGCATGAGACGGGCGTCAGCGTGCGCCCGCTGCTCGACATGCTCGGCGAGCACCACATCAACGAGGTGTTTATGGAGGACGTGCGCGTGCCCGCCGCAAACCTCGTCGGCGAGGAGAACCGCGGCTGGTACGTGAACGCGACGACGATGGACTTCGAGCGCTCCGGCATCGCCCGCATCGCCGGCCTCCGACGCTCGCGCAGTCGCGCCATCGAGGAGATGCGATCGATGCCAGAGGCGCGCGACCGCATCGGTCACGAACCGCGGCGAGTACGCATCGCCGACCTCGCGATCGCGATCGAGGTCTCGCAATGGCTCGCCTACCGCGTGACGTGGATGCAGGCCTCCGCGCGCGTGCCGAACTACGAGGTCTCGATCACCAAAGTGCTGGCAACCGAGGCCGGACAGAAGCTCTCGCACGAGATGGTCGGCTACCACGGCCCGATCGCGTGGACGCTGCCCGCCGACGGTGGTGCCGCGGACGGGCGATCGGACACCGGAGCGCCGGGCCAGAGCTGGGGCGCGAGCGTCGTCGGCGGCATCCCCGCGACGATCGCACAAGGTTCGAACGAGATTCAGCGCAACGTGATCGCCACGCGCGGTCTCGGTCTGCCGCGAGGCTAGCGCGGTGGCAGGACCGTTCGAGGGGCTGACAATCGTCGAATTCGGCCGCTTCATCGCCGTCCCCTACTGCGCGCAGCTCTTCGCGGACGGCGGCGCGGACGTGATCAAGGTCGAGCCGATCATCGGTGACGAGACCCGCCGCAACGGGCAGATCATCGAGGGCGAAGGCCGCCAGTACCTGAACAAGAACCGCGGCAAACGCTCGCTCGCGGTCGATCTCAACGACGAGGCGGCGCGCGACGCGGTGAAGGCGCTGGTGCATCGCGCCGACATCGTGCTGGCGAACTTCCGCCCCGGCCTCGCCGAGGGGTTCGGACTTGACTACGACTCCGTCGCGGCGGTGAACCCGCGCGTGATCTACGCGGAGAACACCGGCTACGGACACGCGGGTCCGCTCGCCGATGCGCCCGGCATCGACATCACGCTGCAGGCGTACTCCGGGATCGCGCAGTTCCATCCGGACGACGGGCCGATCAGGCAGCCGAACCCGCTCACGGACTACGGCACGGCGCTGATAATGGCGTGGGGCGTCTCGACCGCGCTCTATCATCGCGAGCGCTCTGGCCGCGGCCAGAAGTTGGACACATCGCTGCTGCAGGCCGCGCTCGTGCTGCAGAACAACCATCTCAACCACATCGATGCGATCGACAGCGGCCGCAGCGAGTTCGCCGAGTACTTGAAGACGGCTTTCGCGGACGGCGCGAGCTGGTCCGACGTGCTTGAGGCCCGCGCGGAAGCGCAGGCAGCCGTGCCGATGAACGCGTACTATGGCTTCCATCGCACGTCGGACGGCACGATCGCGCTCGGCGGCGGTAGCGTCGCGATCCGGCGGCAGATCGTGAAGTTGCTGGAGATCGAGGACCGCTGGGTCACCGAGCCCGGCTGGATGCCAGACGACGCGCGAGCGCATGCCACGGCGATGGTGGAGCAGATGTCGACGACTCTCGCGGCACACACGACGGAGCATTGGCTCGCAGCATTCCGCGGCATTGGCGTGCCGGTGGCGCCGGTGCAGATGACGGAGCAGGTGATCGAAGACGAGCAGGTGTTGGCGAACGGGTACGTCGTGCGGCTCGAACACGAGCTGTTGGGCGGCTACACCGTGACTGCACCGCCGGTGCAGTTCAGCGAGACCGCGCTCTCGGCGGAGAACGGGTCGCCCGTGCTCGGCAAGCACACGCGGGAACTGCTGGGCGAGGCCGGGCTCGACAACGCCGCCATCAACGCGCTGATCGAGGCGGGCGCGGCGCGGGAGCCGTCCGCGTGAGCCACGCGCTGGTGAGGTGGGCGCGATGAGCCGCGCGCTGGTTGTCGGCGGCACCGGACCGACGGGGCCACACATCGTCAACGCGCTGCTCGCCGACGGCTACGAGGTCGTGATCTTCCACACCGGCGCGCACGAGGCCGAACTCGATGGCAAGGTCGAGCATCGCCACGGCGACGCACGCGATGCCGAGAGCATCGCCGCCGCCCTCGGAGACGAGCGCTGGGACGTCGCGGTCTGCACGTCGGGTCGGCTGCGCGCGCTCGCCGAGCATCTCAGCGGCAAGACCGGCCGCCTCGTCGGCATCACCGGACAGCCCGTCTACGCAGGTTCGAACCTGCCGACGCCGACCGGCAAGCTACCGCTCCCCGTTCCGGAGGACGCAGAACGTCAGTCCGACAAGGAGGGCTACACCGGCCGCGTCGCCGTCGGTGAGGACCAGCTCTTCGAGCAGCACGCGAACGGCGACTTCGAGACCGTGATCGTGCGCTATCCCGGCATCTTTGGTCCGCGAGCGCCGATCAACCACGAGTGGGCGGTCGTGCGCCGCATCATCGACGAGCGCCCGTTCATGCTGATGCCCCACGACGGCGCCTCGTACTTCCAGCGCGGCGCGGCGGAGAACGTCGGGCGGCTCGTCTATCTTGCCGCCACCCACCCGCGGGCCGCCGGCGAGGCGTTCAACGCCGGCGACGACCGCGTGATGAGTAGCCTCCACGTCGCAGAGGTGATCGCCGATGAGCTGGGCTCCGCGATCGAGTTCCTTGGCGTCCCCGCCGAACTCTGCCGCGGCGTCTACCCGCTCGCGGAGAAGTCGAGCATCGTCCTCGACATGTCGAAGCGGCGCGAGCTGCTTGGCTACAGCGACGTTGTCGAGGTCGAGGTCGCGACGCGGCAGACCGCACGCTGGCTCATCGACCACCCGCCGGACGAAGACGACCTGCGGCCCGGCGGGCACGGGCGCATCGACTACGAGCGCGAGGACGGCATCGCAGCCGCGTGGCGCGAACTACTCGCGGCGGCGCAGGATCGCCTGCAGTAGCGCCGTACGCGCCACGACCGACGGAGGACAGACGATGAGCGACCCTGCCGGCGAGGCAATCGCCGCGTTCCAACGGTGGAGCGACGGTTTCAACGCTCGCGACGTCGAGGCGCAGGTCGCCACGATGCACTTTCCGCACGTCCGCATCTCCGCGACGAACGAGCTGCAGCGCTGGGAGAGCGCGGACGACTTCCGCGCGCAGCACGACCGCCTCACCGAGCGGCTACGTGCCGAGGGCTGGGATCACACCGCTTCGCCATCGATCGAGGTGGTGCAGGTCGGTGATCAGAAGGTGCACCTGGCGATGCACCAGTCGCGGCAGCACGCGGACGGCACCGAGTACAACGGCTTCGACACGCTCTGGATCTTTACGCAGATCGATGGTCGCTGGGGCGTGCAGTTCCGCTCGTCGTTCCTCGCAAACGCGGCGCAGGGCTTCCGAGCTGGCTCAGAGGGCAAGTCGTAACCGTCGCTGGCAGCGCGCCCGCGGCGTTACCCGGCGAGCGGGATGAACATGCACATCCCGGACTGCAGCACGTGCGAAGTGTGGCCGTTCCCGGTCGTGTCCTCCGCGCGCAGCACGTCACCAGGCTCCATCACCATGCTCGAACCGTCGCCGCAGCCGATCTCGACCGACGCGGTGAGGTAGACGACGTACTGCAGTCGCGGCGCGTTGTGGAACTCGCCGACCGGTCCCGCCTCCCGCTTCAAGAAGTTCGCCGAGGTCGTCGGCAGCATCTCCGTGCGAGTGCCGTTGCGCTCGACGTAATCGAACTCGCTCGAATCGAGCGATTCGACGTGGGATTCGCCATCGTCGCCGGTGTATACGCGCCCAAGCTTCATCAGCAGCCTCCAACGGTCTCGATGCTTCGGGCGCACTATACGACGCTCCGGACTAGGATTCAGACGAGGTTCCGGAGCGCGCGTCGATGGCTGCGCCGTGTGGACGGAAGGTTGTGCGATGGCTCGTCCGCCCGTGGAGTCACTGACCGAAGGCTTCGCGCCCCTGCGCACCTGGTTCAATGCCGACCTCGACCGCCCGAGGTTCGTGGCGATCATGTCCCCTACCTGACCGCAGTGTCTGAAAGGCGCCGGTTCGGTGCAGGAGTCGATTTTCGATGCGTTCCCGGAAGCGGAGTTCCGCGTAGCGATCGTGTGGATCGACATCATGGACAGCGACACGCCAGCGACCGCGCTGTCGGCGTCCGTCGAGCTTGGGGACGGTCGTGCCTCGTACTTCCACGACCCCACGCACCACGCCGGTCGAGCGCTGGCGAGGTCGCTGGACTGGCAGCGACACGTCCCGTGGGATGCGTACCTGTTCTACGCGCCGGGCCAGCGATGGGATGGCGAGGCACCGCCCCCACCGTCGGAGTGGTTCCACGCGCTGCAGGATCGCGAGGTCTGGGAAGAGACCCTCGCCGCCGAGGGTGCCGAAGGCACCGGGTGGACCGAGCACCTGGCTGAAGAATCCGAGGCGGACCCTGAGCGATTTCGGCGCGATCGGGCGCTCACCGTCGCGCTCCGTGACGCGGGGACGGAGTGGCTCGCCCGCAGCTAGCCGGCTCGTCCCCCACCCGCTCGCGTCTCTATCGGCGCTCTCGCGTATCATGCCCCGGCCGACTGGCGAGCACGTGAGAGACGGACCGAGGGGCAACGAATGATCGGTGCAGAACAGTTAGACCGCGCGTTGAACCCGCGTACCGTGGCGGTCGTCGGCGACGCGAAGGCCCGCAACTACCGCTGGCTCCGCTCCATGAGCACGTTCCAGGGCAAGGTCTACTCCGTGCAGGTCGATCCGGAAGAGATCCCGGGCATCGAGGCGCTCGGCATCGCGAATTACACGAGCCTGACCGATATCCCCGACGAGGTTGACTACGTCGTTTGCGCCGTGCCGCGAAACGTCGCGCCGATCGTGCTGCGAGACGCGATCGCCAAGCAGGTCGGCGGCGTTGGCATGTTCACCTCCGGATTCGCGGAGACCGAGAGCGACGAAGGGCAGGAGCTGCAGACGCAGATCACCGGCATGGCGCGCGACGCCGGCATGGTGCTGATCGGCCCCAACTGCATGGGGCTCTACAACCCCGCGCTCGGCGTGCGCTTCGGCGAGAACCAGGCCACCGGGTTCGAGGGCGATGTCACCTTCCTCTCGCAGAGCGGCGGACATGGCGGCGACTTCGCGACCGCCGCCCACGCCAGCGGCGTCCCGATTCGCAAGGTCGTCAGTTTCGGCAACGGCGTGGTGCTGGGCATCGCGGACTACCTCGAATACTTCGCCGAGGATGACGACACCAGCTACATCTCGATGTACCTCGAAGGCCTGCGCGAAGGTCCGCGCTTCTTCCAGTCGTTGCGCCAGACGACGCTGCGCAAGCCCGTGGTGCTGTGGAAGGGCGGCCTGAGCGACCCCGGACAGCGCGCCACTGCCTCGCACACGGCCTCGCTGGCCGGATCAGCCGAGGTCTGGGACGCGATGTACCGGCAGACGGGCGCGATCCCGGTCAGTTCCGTCGCTGAGATGGTCGATGTGCTGAAGGCATTGCGCGAGCTGCAGCCGTTCACGGGCACGGGCATCGGCATCACCGGCGGTTCGGGCGGCCAGTCGGTCGCAATGGCCGATACGTTCTCGCGTGCCGGGCTGCGCGTGCCAACGCTGACCGGCGACTCCTACGAGCGGCTCGCCTCCTGGTTCCGGGTCGTCGGTGCCAGCTTCGGCAACCCGATCGACATGGGGTCGAATCGCAGCGAGATCGACACGATCATGGAGGTGCTGATCTCCGACGCGAACGTCGACTGCCTCGTCGTGCAGCTGCGGCCGGCCTCCGGCGACCCCGACGACGTGCAGCGGCTGAACGCGCAATTCGATGCGATCGAGCAGGCGAAGGAACGCGCCCAGAAGCCGGTCGCCGCGATTGTCTACTCGTCCGCGCCGGTGGACGAGGGCCCCGCGATCGCCGCCATCGATGAGCGCCTGCGCGCGATCGGTGTCCCGTCGTTCCCGACCTACGAGCGGGCCGCGACGGCGCTCTCCAGGGTCAGCGCGTACTACCGCTTCCTAGAGGCAGCGAAGTAAGCGAGCGACGCGACTGACACCGCCAGCGGTCCTCGGATCTCACGCCGGGATCGGCGCGATCGTGACGCGATGCCTGCAAAAACCTCGTCAAATCTATCGCGATCACCGAGTAAGTCCGCGCAGATTCCCAAAAGTCCATTGATCGTCCGTCGGGCCTCGCGCAGCATGGCGGACGGTCAAGTGACACGCGAATCTTCAGGTAGGACGAGAAATGAACGATCGATGGCTCAGAGGCGTATTCGCCGTTGGTGTCGGCGCGGCTCTGATGTTCGCCGCCTGCTCGGACAGCGATGACGACGCGGGTTCCGCCGCGACATCGCAGCCAACCACGGCAGCTGCGGCCACGACCGCTCCGACTCAGGCTCCAGCGCCTGTCGCGACCGAAGCACCGACTGCGGCGCCGACCACCGCACCGACTGCCGCACCGACAGAGGTGCCGACGGAGTACCCGCTGACCGTTCGCGACCTGCTCGGGCGCGAAGTGACCATCGCGGCCGCACCCCAGCGCATCGTCACCACCAGCCCGTCCGCGATCGAGATGCTCTACGCCGCTGGCGGCGAGGCGATCGCACGGTCGCAGACGTCGGTGCATCCGGATGGCGTCAGTGACCTGCCATCGATCGGCCCGTCCTACGCGCCAGCGTTCGAGGCCATCATCGAACTCGGTCCCGACCTCGTAATTGCCGACGCCTCAGCACAGGCCCACCTCGCCGAAGCCTTCGGCGGCGCGCTGCGCGGGAGCGCCGTGATCTTCATCGGCGCCGTCGGCTATGAGGACGTCGCGACCTCGATCCGGCTGATCGGGCAGGTGATCGACAGCAACACGACAGCCGAGGCATCCGCTAACTCCATGGAGCTGGCACTGAATGAGATGCTCGCGTCGTCCACGGGCAAGACTGCACCGCGCGTCCTGATCATGAACGGCGCGATCAACGACTTCTTCGTTGCGATGCCAGGTTCGTTCGTCGGCAACCTCGTTGACGAGCTCGGCGGCGTGAACGTCTCTGAGGGACAGCCGCAGATCGGCCGCTACCCCGGCTACACGCAGCTCTCACTCGAGGCGATCATCGACACCGACCCGCAGGTGATCCTCACGATCACGGCGGGCCCTCCCGGTGGACCGTCGCTCGCCGACCTCGTAATGGACGATCCGACGTTTGCCGGGCTCGCCGCCGTAGTCAACGGCCGCGTCCACGACCTCGATCTCGAGATCTACCTCCAGGCGCCGGGACCGCGTGCTGCTGACGGCGTGCGCGAGCTCACGACTCTGCTCTATGCGGCTGAGTAGCTGACCCGTTAGCCACCGGTGGACAGCTCGGCAGGCGGTCGGCAGCTAGCCCCAGCGGGCGCGATCGCTGCGGCGTCGCTGCTGCTGATCGTCGCGATCGGGATCGCCGTCTCGCTCGGTGCCGTTCGCCTCTCGCCGGACCGGCTGATCGGCGGGCTGTTCGATACCGGCGATGCCGCAGCGCGACAGATCGTCTGGCACCTGCGCCTGCCGCGCGTCCTCGTTGCCGCGCTCGTTGGTGCGAACCTCTCGCTCGCTGGCGTGCTGCTGCAGGGCGTGACGCGTAACCCGCTGGCGGGGCCGCACGTGCTCGGCCTCTCGGCCGGGGCCGGCTTCGCAGCAATCACCGTGGTCGTGATCGCGCCCGGTGCACCGGTGGAACTGGCCGCGCCGGCCGCCTTTGCCGGCGCGATCGCCGCCGCCCTCGTCGTCTACGGGCTGGCGTGGCGAGGTGGCATCTCGCCCGTGCGCTTCGCCCTCTCCGGCGTCGCAACCGCCGCGCTATTCGCCGCGCTCAGTACTGCCGTGCTCGCCAGTTCAGACCTGTTCACGCAATCGGTGCTCAGCTTCCTCGCCGGAGGACTGTTCAGTCGCGACTGGGACGATGTGCGCCAGATCTTCCCCTATACGCTAGTCATCGGCGGTGCTGCGGTCGTCGTCGGCGGAACGCTGAACGTGCTGGCGCTCGGCGACGACATCGCGCGCAGCCTCGGCATGCGTGTCGAGCGAACGCGGCTATTTCTCGTGGTGCTGGCCGCCGGCCTCGCTGGATCCGCGGTCGCGGTGAGCGGCATGCTCGCCTTCGTCGGGCTCGTGATGCCGCATGTCGCCCGCCTGATCGTCGGTAACGACAACCGGGTGATCGCGCCGCTAGCCGCGCTGCTCGGCGCCAGCCTGCTGGTATTCGCCGACACATTCGCGCGGCTGGTGATCGCACCAGCCGAGATTCCCGTCGGCATCGTCACCGCCGTAATCGGCGCGCCCGTGTTCCTGCTGCTGATCCGGACCCGCACATGACCGCGCCAGAGTCCGCACGAGGGCCGCAGATACCACGCAGCGAGGCGGGCGGCGCACCCGTGCTCGAAGCCAGCGATCTCGTCGTCAGCTACGGCGCACGCGAAGTGCTTCGCGGGCTCTCGCTGAGCTTCGACGAAGGCGAGTTCGCGGCGATCATCGGCCCAAACGGCTCCGGCAAGTCGACGCTACTGCGCACGCTCGCCCGACTGATCCGTCCGCAGCAGGGGCGAATCGCCTTCGACGGGCGCGATATCGAGGACACGACGCCCCGCGATCTCGCTCAACGCCTCGCGTTCCTCCCGCAGGCTCCCGAAGGGCCGGCCGACCTAACGATCGAGGACCTCGTCTGGCGCGGCCGCTACCCGCACCGTGGCCTCTTCGCCTCCGCCAGCGCCGAGGATCGCGCCGCCGTCGAGCGTGCGCTGCTGCAGGCCGGCGTCGACGAGCTGCGGCATCGCGCATTAGCGACGCTCTCCGGCGGCGAGCGTCAGCGCGCGTGGATCGCGATGTCACTCTCGCGCGAGCCGGACCTGCTGCTGCTCGATGAGCCGACGACCTTCCTCGACATCGGCCACCAGGCGGAGCTACTGGGACTGCTGGGCACGCTGAACCGCGAGCGCGGGCTGACGGTGGTGATGGTGCTGCACGACGTCACGCAGGCGGCGCAGTACGCGCGGCGGGTCATCGCGCTGCACGACGGTCGCGTGATGCACGACGGGACGCCGGCCGAGGTCGTGACGGCGGAGCGCATCTCCTCGCTGTTCGACGCCACCGTCGACGTGCTCGCGGATCCGGTCACCGGCGTCCCCGTCGTAGTGCCGAGAGCGCCGACCGCAGTCGCTGACGTCGACGGTAGCGACAGCGGAGACGCCTGAGCGATAACGCGCCAGCCGACACCCGCCGATTCGCTGTCGGGAGATGATCCGTTGCTGAATTACGTGAGAGAGTGGAGCCGTACTGGGTCGTAGGGGATCTCCAGGAACATGCGGCAACACTGGCCGTTCGCCCGATCACTCACGATCCCGTCGCGTCGTGTGCTCGATCGACGAGCCTGAAAGGCCCGCTCCATGACTACGGATTCCGCGTCGTTCTACACCACGTCGACACCGCACCGTCACCGCCGCACGGTCACGATGGGGCTGATCGGTGCCGCGCTCGCCGTCGCGCTGGCTGGACTGACGGCGGTGACGCTGCTCCAGCGTCTGCCGGAGGTCGTCGACGGTGGCACGTGGCACGAGGTGCGCGCATACGGGTCGTTCGGCCTGATGGCGCTGGCGATGCTGGTCGCAATACGCGCGGCGGTCTCGCTCGGCAGCAAAGGGAATGGCGCAGGCACTCTCGCTGCGTGTCGCCCGTCCGAGGGGCCCCGCGTTCTGGTCGAATGACGCCGTCGCGCTCGCGATGTCGCGCGAGGAACTGGCGCGGACGACCGCGAACTCGTGGGAGGCGAGGATCCTCGCCGGGGTCTCGCGCTTCTTCATCATCGCGCCGCCGTGGTTCCGAGCCGGTGGGGAGGCGCTGCTCAGTCATGGGGCGCGTCTCGTCGTCTGGGGGCTCGTGCTGGCGATCGGCGTCCCGCTGTTGGAGCGAGCGCTCGACAGCCAGGCGGTCATGGATCTCCTCACGGGTAACGGTGCGAACCTTGAACTGACCGTCGCGCTCGCGAACGTTCGCAACAATCTGACGGCTACGCCGGGGCTGGTCCTGCTCATGATCGGGCTTGGCGCGATGGCAGCCGTCTGGGCCTACTCCCCGCTCGCGCTCGCCCCACTCTCCCTCAGCCAGGATTCGCAACGCCTCGATGGCGCGGTGTTCGCGCAGGACATCCCGGTGCGACTGCGCGACCAGCTTGAGCAGATGGCGTGGGACGGCGAACGCGCGAGTACGTACTGGGAACGCGACGACGCCACCACCGAGGCGAGCGTGATGGACACCGGAACGGTGCGACTGAAGACGATCGTCGAGAGCCCGGTCTCGCTCGAAGAGGATGCCGTCTCGTCCTACTGGCTGGTGCCGGCGATCGCCGGAGCGGCGATCACGATGCTCGCGTTCGGCATCTACTACTCGGCGCTCCCGCAGGCCGCGGACTTCGTCCCACTTGACCGCGCTGACGTATTGAACGGGCCGCTGCTGCCGACGGCGCTTTGGACGCTGGCGGTGGTGCTGCTTGCTGGCGTCGGCCCGCTGCTCGTGCAGACCGCGCGCCTGATGGCCGGCGTCTACCACTACCGATCCACGGTGGTCTATGTGGAGATCGTCGGTTCGTTCACCCGCAGCGAGGTGAACGTCGGCAAGGCGCGTTCGGACAGCGTCGAGTCGCGCAACCTCGTCGTCCGCTCCAACCTCGTGCTGAGGTACTTCGTCGCGGAGGTGGCGAGCGAGTCAGTCGATGTGAACGCGGCACGCCACCTGATCGCCCTCGAGTCAACGCAATCCACCGACGAGCTGTTGCCGAACTCGTGACCGCACTCAGCGGCGACATCGACGCGGGCGTCGCGCCGGTAGCGGTCGATCTGGACGCGGCGGGGACGCAACGCGTTGTCGACAGCAACCTGGCCATACTTGAGGCCAGCGCAGCGATCGGCCGCGGCGCTGCCGACCCGGACGAGCTTGCGCGCGGTGGAGCCGCGGATCCCACGCCCGCCCTCGACGTGCCGGCCGGAGAGACACCGGCAATCGCACCGCCGTCCCCTGACGGTTCCGCCGACGCAACAGCGGCACCGCCTGATCAGCCGTCGACGGGCGATGCGAAACCGACGTCGGGAGGCGCGCTCGAACGCCTGAGCGAGCTGCAGACGATCTTCGATGCCGGGCACATCACGGCCGAGGAGTTTGAACAGAAGAAGTCTGAGATCATCGCCGACCTCTGATCGCCGGGCCCGACGAGGCGATCGTCTCGTGAGCTAGTCGCCCTCGACGCGCAACAACAGGCCGTACAAGACATCGCCCGGCGGCGCGATCACCATGGCGCTCACCACGTACAGCCCCGGCGTGAGATCCGCGTCGAACGCGACGCTTCCGCCACCGATCGACGCTGCGAGCGACATCGGATCCCCCGACGGGCTCCATGCCAGCCAGTCGGGCGCGCTCTCGATCGGTTGATCGCTCTCCACCGACCACGCGTGCAGCGCGATCTCGACATCGGTCAGCAACGGCGAGTCCAGCGCCACAGTCTCGCGAACGGCGACGACAAGCGGGTCGACGTTGGTGATCCGTCCGATCGAATCCGCACATAACGCGAACTGCTCTTCGGCGCTCCGCCAGCAGTAACTGCCAAGCCCCAGTTGCACCTCGCTGCCGTCGCTGCCGGACGCCACGACGGCTGGCGGGCTCACCGAGTCAGGCGCGGGGGAGCCGTCACAGGCGTCGGCGCCCACAATCGCCATCGCGAGCAGGGCCACGATCCACCTTCTCCGCATCGGTTCCGCCCATCCTCATCGCATCAACTGCAAGCCTCTGCTCACTGGACGTCGCACGACGCCCGAATGTTCCCAGCGGCCGCCCTCAGTTCACAGCATGAGGATGGCCCGCAGTGTGGCTGGCCTACGCCTGATCGACCGCAATTGGAGCGCGAAAGGGATTCGAGCCATCGCCCACAGTGCAGTCGACCCTCAGTCCCCGATCGTAATGACGACGTTGCCAATCTTCTGGCCAGTCTCGACGTAGGTGTGCGCCTCGACGATCTGATCGAGGGAGTAGCGGCGGTCGATCACCGGCCTGAACTGACCGGACTCCATGAGCTCCTTGAAGTAGTTGATCATCTGCTGATTGTGCTTCGGGATCGGCATCATCACCTTGCGGCCTCGGGACAGCGGTGAGACCAGGGCGAGGATGGGATTCTGCGCCCACGGACCCATCTCCGAGGAGAAGTAGATTCCACTGGGCCTGAGCAGCCGCTTGCATTGACCGAACGTGCTCTTGCCGACGGCATCGAAGACGACGTCGAAGGTCTGCCCGTCCGCAGTAAAGTCCTCGCGCCGGTAGTCGATGACGCGATCGGCGCCCTGCGCCTCGACGAGTGCCACGCTCTCGGTCCCGCAAACGGCGGTCACGTTTGCTCCAAGGCTGACCAAGATCTGTACCGCCGCCGAGCCAATCGCTCCCGTCGCGCCGTTAACGATGACGTCGTGCCCGCGGTCGACCTTCGCCGCCCGGATCATCGCGAGGGCGTAGTGCGAGCCTTCAGTCCCCGGTGCGGTGTCCTCGAAGCTCAGGTTCGTGGGCATCATGGCGATCGAACGATCCTCGGCAATCGTCATGTACTCCGCGTGCGCGCCGAACGGTCCCTCGTTGTAGCCGAACACCCGGTCCCCTACGTCGAACGACGAGACGTCGCTACCAATCGCCTCCACCTCGCCAGCGAACTCGTTCCCGAGGACTGTCGCTTTCGGCTTGCGCAGCCCCGTGACGACTTTCGCGAAGAACGGCGTGCCCGCACGCGTGTGGCAATCCGTCCGATTCACCGTCGACGCCCGAACCCGCACGAGCAGCTCGTCGGCCTGAGGGGTCGGCTTCGGCACGTCGATGACGCGAATCACTTGCGGCGGGCCATACCTTGTGTGAACTGCAGCCTTCATCGCGGACAGACCTTTCGCGTCAGCAGCGAGCTACGTCAGTCGCTCTCGCGCCCGGAACCGGACAAGCGAAGCCTAGCGGTTGTGCGCATGCGCCGTGAACGGCAGTCGATGCTCCGAGAACCGATGGTCCGAGAGCGCGGCACGTGAGGCTCGCCGAGATGGCTGCGACGGCACGCTCCGGCTCATGCGAAGATCGGTCGGCGATGAGGCAATGACAGGAACCATGGAAGACGTTCGTGGACGACGCGGGAGCCGTCGAAGGATCGGGGGCTGGGCGGCATTCGTGGCGCTCATTCTGTCGCTACCCCTGCTCGCGATGCGGGTCACGGACGAGGTGGTTTGGACTGCGTTCGATTTCGCCCTCGCCGGTGCCCTCCTCTTCGGCACTGGAGTCGCCTACGAACTGGCAACGAGGGTCAGGGGCGACATGGCGTACAGAGCCGCCGTCGGCGTGGCGCTCGTGGCTGGACTCACTCTCGCCTGGGTGAACGGCGCCGTGGGCGTCATCGGGAGTGACGACGACCCCGCGAACCTGATGTTTGGCGGGGTGCTCGCCGTCGGCATGATCGGCGCGATCGTCGTGCGCTTTCAGCCAGACGGGATGGCACGCGCGCTGTTCGCGACCGCGCTCGCTCAGGCATTGGTGGCCGTGATCGTGCTGATCTTCGGGTTCGGATCCACCGTGCCGGACTGGCCTCGGGACACCCTGATGCTGAGCGGGTTCTTTGCGGGGCTGTGGCTCACGTCGGCCTGGCTGTTTCGGCAGGCGTCGCGAGAACGATCCTAGCCCGGGCTAGTCGCTCGCCGCCTCCCGCGCCTCGAACTCGATCCCGAACTTCGATGCTTCAGAGGCGGCTGGTCGTACTCAAGGCTGCCGGAGTGGGTCTAATCGCCGGGCCGCACTACGAGCACCGGACAGGGGCTCAGCCGGAGGAGACTCTGGGCGACGCTTCCGAGCAGCAGACCCTGCACGCCCGACGCATGCTTGCTGGCAACCACCACGATGTCGGCCCCAGATTCGCGAGCGACGTGCGCGATGTGGCCGGCAACGTCGTCTCCGTGCTCGAACGCCTCGATGCGGAGGGTCGCTGGCGGATTGCCGAGCTTCTTCAGCAATTCCTCCGCGTCAGCCTGCTCACGCGTCGCAACCTTGCTCAGGCCCTCTGATGCTGATGACGCATCTGTGTCGATCGCGTCGGTGTGGGGATTCAGAACGTGGAGGACGGTGAGTTCTGCGTCGGCTTCGCCCGCCAGCGCGATCGCCCTGCCCAGGGCCACCGCGGAGTTCTCGGAGCCGTCGTACGCGGCAAGTAACTTCATTGAGCCTCTTCCTACTCGTTCGCGGGCGACGGCCGCCCCTGGTCAGCGTACCGACCGAGACTCAAGCGGATCCCGTCGCGAAGTTCGGGACTTCGCGCCGGGAGCGAGCCGATTCGAGCCCTCGTGATCAGAAGCATGGCTTCGCTTCGGCCTCTCACGATCGCGCCTGCATGCTCGCGGCACTCTGATTCATGCGTCTCGCTACCCGCTGCCTGATGCCGCGTTGCCATCATGCTGCTCGGCTGCACCCCCGGTCTGGAGGTATTCGTCGCGCGCGCTGCCCCAGAGGGCAGGGAGATCCGCTCGCTTCACGAACAAGATGCCGACAGTGAGCACCAAGTAGGCCGCCGTGATCACGATTCGGACCGCCGTCGTCGGGATCGCGAATTGCACCGCGAAGAGGGCGAAAATCAGCGCCGCCTGGCGCGTACTCAACGACAGGCCGACCAGGAGTGCCACCGCGAAGGCCGACTGCGCGGCGGTAAGCAGAACCTCGAGCGTCTGACGGTCGTCGAGCGGAAGTCCGCCCAAGGTGTCGCCGGAGAGGCCAAAGGCGACCGGAAGCCCACCAATCAGTAGCGTCCACTGGTTGACCTTCGAGGAGAGCAGCACCCCGATCGCAACGGCGCCACGGCCGCGGAATGCGAGGATTCCGGCGATCAGGAACTCCGGAGCCTCTGACGCCAGTGGCGCGACCCACTGCACCAGCAAGAACTCGTCGACACCGAGGACGTGGCCGCTCTCGACCAGACCCTCGGCGAACGGCTCCGCCGAGGCCAGGATGGCTATCGCGGAGTACACGAACAGCGCACCGATCGAGGATCGTCGCTGACGCAGTGGCAACGAGCCGATGCTGCGCGCCGGCCCGACCAGCTCGGGTTCTTCGGCGGGTGCTCGCGCGATTATGTAGACGTAGCCGATGAAGATCGCGGTCAGAAAGAACGTGTCATACAACCCCACCGAGCCTGTCAACGGGATTGTGAATGAGTAGAGCGTGGCAACGCTCAACGCGACGATCGCCACCGCGTGGTCACCCTCAAGCACGATTTCGCGCAGCCTCGTTCGGAACCAGAAGACCGCGACGATCACCGGCCAGCCGAGGCCGATCAGCAGTCGGTTGGCGCCGGTCATGTTCGCGACGGCGTAGGGCGCGAATTCGGGGTCCTCTCCGGCTTTCCAGGCGAAGGTCATGTCCACGGCGTACTCGGGGAGCACCGCGATCAACGCGATGAATGCGACAGCGAGACCCTGCGAGATGTCCACCTCGGCCGCTTCCGCCGCCCAGCTGAGAAGGAAGGCGGCCGCGACGATGGTGAGACCGTAGAGGGCCGTATCGGAGACCGTCCCGAGGTGCGTTTCGGTGATTCGTAGAATCGGGCCGGGCAGCGCGGCCACGAGGGTTAGACCGACAACGACGGGCGTTCTGCTCATGACTGTGCCCGCGTGGGGTGGCACGCGCGTGTTCGACTACGACTGGCTTCCGCAGCGCCCGGACGCATCACGCGATATCGACGATCACGCACCGGGGAACCGATTGGAAACGGGGCCGGCATCCAATCTGCACGCTAATCAAGACTGATCCTCCGTCACTTCACGCTGCTCTCGCGCGCGCCGTGCCTCATCGTGCACCTGCATGATCGGTTCGAGCAGGTCGACGCGACGGACGAGGCCGACGAGCTTGCCATCGCGGACGACCGGCAACGAGTGGTACGGCTCATCAGCGAAGATCTCGGCGACCCGCTGAAGCGTCTCTGTCTCGTCGATGGTGACAACCGGGGACGTCATGCTGTTGGCGACGACATCCTCGCTGGCTCGTCTCTGTAGCTCAAGATGTCCGAGCGCCGCCTCGATGGAAGAGGTGATCTCGCGCAGGTGGTGGCCTCCCGGTACCTGCTCACTGAGCACCATGCGGACGACATCGCCATCGGTGACGATGCCGATCGGCTGGGCCTGATCGTCGACGACCACGAAGCAGCCATGGTCGGCGGTCGCGATCTCAACAAACATCTGACGCGCCGGGGTAGCCGGATCGATCGTCGCGACACTCCGCTGCATCACGTCGACGACCTTGTACTTGCTCAGGGGCACGCGGGTACCTCGGTGGCCCTGCGTGTCCACGCGCGCAGTCGCTGGTGGTCGAGCAAGATGTGCCGTCCTCCGGCCAGGGACGACAGCGCGAAACATCGTTGGCTTGTCTCAAGCGACGGAGTCTGCACGCGTATCTCACCGCCCGCAGAGCGATCCGGTCGTCGCGACTGCGGAGTCCAGAGTTGTTCCGCCACTATAGGTGATCGAGATGTTTGGCCACTATTGAGGATCAACGGGACTGACTGCCTGCGCCTTCCGGAAGTGCGAGCACGCCGGGCGCATGAAGCCCGACGCGTCGTCAGGCTGCCGCGAAAGCGATCCACATATCAATCGATGTCCGGTGCGGCTCGGCCCATGGAACGAAGAGTGAGGTAGCCAGCCACTCCGGACACCACCGAGGCCGCCAGGATGCCTACCTTGGCCTCGTCTTGCAGGATCGGGCTGGTGTAGGCCAGCTCAGTCACGAACAAGGAGATCGTGAAGCCGATACCGGCAAGCATGCCGACACCGAGCACGCCGGCCCACGTCACGCCGTCGGGCCGCTCGCCGCCCAGGCGCAGAGCGATGGCATACCCGACGGTCAGTCCGATCGGCTTTCCCAGTACGAGGCCAGCCAGGATCGCCCAGGTCAGCGAGGAACCGAGTGCGTTGCCTAAGGCACCCCCCTGGAGCGAAACCCCGGCGTTTGCCCACGCGAACAGGGGAACAATGACGAAGGCCACCCACGGGAGTAGTTCGTGTTCGATGCGGTCAAGCGGTGCCACAGTCTCTCGGGTGATCTCGCTCATCTGCAGAAGCGCTTCAGTTCGCTGCTCACGCCCGCTCACGTCCGGCGCGGAACCGATCCCCTCACGCAGTTCGGTCAGCGTGCGTTCCGCGTTCTCTTCGAAGTCCGCTGAGCTGTACCAGGATCGCCATGGTGTCATCAGGCCCAGCGCGACCCCAACGACCGTCGGGTGAACACCCGATTCCAGAACAGCCGCCCATGCCGCGATGCCAAGAAGCATGTAGATCGTATTCGGGCGCACCCCGATCCGGGTCAGCACCGGGACCAGGCCGAGGAGACCGACACCAATCAGGAGAGGGACTATCTCTACGACTTCGGTGTAGAACACGGTGATCACTAGGACCGCACCGAGGTCGTCAAAGATCGCAGCCGCCAGCAGCAGCACCTTCAATTGAACTGGAACACGGGGCCCGAGCAACGCTACGACGCCAAGGGCGAATGCGATATCGGTCGCCATCGGCACGCCCCAGCCCGCGCTGGCCTCGTCGCCCTGCGCAAGCAGGAGAAAGAGTCCTATCGGCACCAACATTCCACCGAGCGCGGCAAGGAGCGGAGCGACAACCCGGCGAAACGTTCGGAGTTCGCCAACCACCATTTCCCGCTTGATCTCCATGCCGACCAGGAAGAAGAAGACGACCATTGCGACGTCGTTCACCCAGAAGTGGAACGGCTCATCGACTCGGATGATGCCGAGATCAACGACAAGCGGAGACTCGAGCAGGTCGTGATAGACGTCGGACCAGGGTGAGTTAGCCCAGACGATCGCGACCACGGCCGCCGCAACCAGGACGATCCCTCCGGCGCCTTCCGTGTTGATGACGTCCTGGACCGGCGAAACAAACCGCCGATGAGGTACCGGCCGATGTCGATCGCCGGCGATGCCAGATTCGTCGCTAGGCACTACTGCTCGTCGCTCCACTGGTGCGGTGTATTCGTCATCGGCGGCGGCGCACCGGCGGACGGCGATCTGAAGACGGCGCGTGGCGATCGACGTGAGGCGACGTGCACGTTGCCGAAACCGCCCACGCTGACGACGGCATCAGGGGTGTTCTTGAGTGCGATGATGCCGTCCGTCCCAGCGTGCTCGTCGACCGTGATCGCACATTCGCTTCCTGCATCCTACCGCGAAGCAAACGGACGCCGTAGGCGCTCGATCATATGCCGATCGTCGCGTGCTCTCGAACGTTGACCGAAATTCGCTCGGGTTCCAAGGCCGCCACTTGTGGGCAGGGACAGCGTCGGAGATTCGCAGCGCTGTCGCGACGGGTCATGCCGCAACCGCCAGCATGCCAAATCGTGTCGTCACCAGAGTCGCAGAGTTGACGGCATACGCGAAATAACACAACGATGCTGCCTGTACAGATAGAGGAACAGAGACCTATGGCCTCAACAATCGACGTAAAGAACCTCCTTCAGCTCCGAGTGCCGCCGGTCGCGGTTGGGCTCTTCGATGAACCCCCGGCTGGGGTTGACCGCTACGACCAAGAAGCGACTGCCTCGGGTTGTACGTTCTGGCAGATAGCGCAACAAGGGCACGTCTTCTACACGGAGCCGGATGATCACCATTGCGCGGTTGGGTCGTACACGCACAGCATGGCGCCAGCGCCGGACGCCGACCTACCCGGCACTATCGAGTTGATGGTGGCTCAGAACTACATCAAGCCCGACGAGGTGGCGGGCATTCCCACGCTCGCCGACTCACCGTCGGTGGTCGCGTACGGCCCCGCACTTGCGGAGGCGTTTGACCCTGCAGTCGTCGTCGTCGCAGCGCAGCCGGCTCAGGCGATGCTGTTCTCGGAGGCGGCCGTACGAGCTGGCGCGGGTGAAGCCGTGTCATCGCTGATTGCCCGACCCGGATGCGCGGTCATCCCACAAGCCGTCGGCGATGGGATTGCAGCGATGTCGTTTGGCTGCATCGGCAATCGCACCTACACGGGACTCCCAGACGGTGAGCTCTACGTGGCGATTCCCGGAGCAAGCTGGACCGGCGTAACCGAAGCGCTGCAGGCAATCATGGAAGCGAACAACTCGATGGAGTCGCACTACAAGTCGACGCTCATCCAGTAGCTCGGCGGCGGCGCGCGCGGGTTACCTCGCGACCGAGCCGGCGCTACTGACGGAGGGAACGAGGCGGTAGGTAAACGTGATGCAGCCGGGCGATTCGTCCTCGCAGTAGTAGGAGTCGAAGCGCACGATCGCATCCTGACCCTCGCCGGTTCGGATCAAGTAGACGTCGTCGCGGGCGACGATCACGTGCCGCACGAAGTTGTAGAAGTACCACTTCATGATCTCGGGGTTACGCACCTCGTCGCCGTCGACCTCTGGGCTCCGGCGGCTGCGTGGCGCGCTGCTGAGATGTCGCAGGACTCGACGGGGCTCTGGCATTGGTCGGCCGACTTCTCCCGACCACCTGACCTCACGGAAGGGGAATGGGGAGAGCCGGTCGCGCTCGAGCTGGCGACCACACGAGGTCAGGCGATTCAGAACGTCGATCTGTCGGGCGGGACTCTGGTCCACTTCGGCTCTCAGGAAGACGGCGGTGGTGACGAACCGCTCGCGGACACGCAGACGCCCGACGACGTAGACGATGGTGCGGGCGACGGCGCAGGAGGCGGCGGCGACGGCGAGGAGATCAGCGATGACCGCGGGCGCGGCATCAATGGGGCCACCAGCCGGCTCGACGAGATCGTGCTGGAGCTCTATCCGGATGACCCTGACAGGCAGGAACTTGTCGCTGCGGGAACGATCGGCGACCTCTTCCGCGACCTGCGCGGCAAGGACCAGGTGAAGGAAGTTACCGACGCGCTCAAGGCCGCAGTCAAGGGCGAAGCCCTCATCGATCGCACCGTGGACCTCGAGAGCGACGAGGACGTCACTACCGAGGTCGATAAGGCCACAGGCAAGGATCGCCGCGTCGTGATCGTCTCGTCGGCGTCCAACGAAGTGACGGTCCGCGTGCCGGTGCAGGCGATCGAGAAGTCCGGCCAGTTCGTCGCGGTTGACGTTGAGCCGATCGAGGATCTCACGACGTTCTCGGCGAGTATCCCGCTGCCGAGCACCACCGTGGACACGACAGATGACTCCGGGACGCCAATCGTGACGGCGATTGACGTGGAATTGACCGACGAGAACGGTACACCGCTGACCGCGTTCGACGAGGACCTGACGATCACGCTGCAGGTCGATCCGGCAACGAAGAATCTCGACTCGCTCGTCGTCGCCTCCTTCAATGACAGGAGCGCCAGCTGGACACCGATCGCGGCGACCGTCTCGTCGAACGGTGTCGTCGAGTTCTCGGTCAATCACCTCACGCTCTTCGCCCTGCTGAGAATGGTTGAGGTGACGCACACGCTGAGCGCTGGCCTGAACTCAGTGACGTTCACCGGACCGTCCGGGACGCTACCGGGTGCCGTCGCAGCCCAGATCGGCAACTCGCTTGAGAACCTGCTGACCTTCGATGTGCCAACCCAGTCGTTCCTCAGCTACGCGCCGGGGGCTTCTGCCACGTTCAACACGCTGGAAGCGCTCAGCCAGCGTGAAGCGTTGTTCGTACGCGTGACCCGCGGGCCGGTGGCCTGGACCGAGACCGACATCATCCCCAGTGCGACAGGAAGCCGTACGGTTGCCGTGGTGCAGGGCCTGAACGCCGTTGGCTTCACGGGCCGTGATGGTACCGACGTCGCTGAAATCGCGTCGCTCGACGCAGGAATCGAGTCAGTCTCTCGGTTCGAGACGGCCACGCAGCGGTGGCTCACGTACGTGCCCGGAGCTCCCACATTCGCGAACTCGCTGACGTCGATCGGACGCCTGGACGTCATCTTCGTCCGCTACTCAGGGCCGGCGGGGTTGATCGAGTTACCGGAAGTCGGCGGCGAATAGGCGCCAGCTATCGCCCCCGGCCTGCGCCCGTCGGATGACGGGCCCTTCCTCTATCTGCAGTGCTTGGAGCGGGAGAAGGAATTCGAACCCTCGACCCTCTGCTCGCGAAGCATGGTGGTTTGCCGGGCGGCACGTGGCCGAAAGCCGGTCAGTTCAATTCACCCGGTCGACGGCTCAGCTCCCGGCCCACTCGCGGAGCGCAGCCTCCAACTCCTCGACCGACCCCACCCGGGCATACACATCGCCCACCTCGCGCTCCTGTCCAACCCCTCCCGGAGCGAAGAACACGCAGTGCAATCCCGCCGCGCGCGCCGCGTCGACGCCGCGGGGCGAGTCCTCGACGGCAATGCACTCCCCGGCGCCCAGGGCTGTCCGCTCGATCCCCGCAAGATACCCATCCGGATGCGGCTTCGCGCGCTCGTAGTCCTCGCGCACGACCGCAAACTCCATGTGCTCCAGCAGCCCCGACCGCTCATGGATGATCTCGAAGTGCTCGCGGAGCGACGAAGTCACGATTCCCATCGAGAACCCCTCCTTCAAACGGCCCAGCAAGGCCGCCATCCCCGGCATCACGACGTTCTCGATCCGCAGCAGCTCGCCGTAGAGCGCATCCCGCCGCGCATACAGATCCTCCAGCGCCTCGCCTTGAAGCCCCGATAGCGACAACAAGCTCACGCCCTGCTTCAAGTTGATCTTCTCGAACTGCTCCCAGCTCGCCGTCACGCCCAGCGTCGCTAGCTCCCGCCGGTTGGCCTCAAAGAACAACGGCTCGGTGTCCACCAGCACGCCGTCGTTGTCCCACAAGATGGCGCGGCGCCGCTGACTCACCATCGCATCTACACCTCCCACGGCGCACGCCTCGGTTGATGAACGTATCGATTCGTCGTCGGCGATCAACTGTCGGATCGCCCTGGAAGTCCCGTAGTCAGGACCGAACGCAGGGCCACGAGGTAAGGCCCACCGATTGGCGGGCCCTACCTCTATCTATTCTAGTTGGAGCGGGAGAAGGGATTCGAACCCTCGACCCTCTGCCGGGGAGTCAGAGGATGATAGCGGACTTCAATCGAGTCCCTCCGTCACATGGTTGTGGCAATGAACACGGCATTGTGAGGACACGGCCAACCGAGGCCTGAACATCTCACGTTGGAGATCCCCGGAGTACTGGGACCTCAGGCTGGCGTCGAAGGGCGGCTCTTCCGTCTGAACACCAGCCGCCCCGTGAGAGACACACGATCGTCGCGGCTAGACGTCATGCAGCTCCTTGATCAGCCACTGGAGCCGTTCCTCGGTCGGAACCGCCGCCTTCGCCTCCTTGCTGGCGTCGCCCCCGTAGGTGCCGGCGCGCTCGCGACCGCTCGGCATCCGGAAGCTGATCCGGTCCGCATACTCGAAGTGCTCTCGAGCAAACTGTGGGAGGTTGTCGTAGGTCGTCGCATTCGCCATCTCAAGGGCGACTTCAAAATTGACCGCGTCGAACATCTTGTCCCACTGGCCCTTCTGCGAGAGCTCGTGAAGCTGCATCCCCAACGACTCGAGACCGTGCGCCCGGAACACACCGTGATAGGACCGCGTAGAGCCATAGAACGAGATCGGACGGCGCAGCGCTTCGATCGACTGCTCGACCTCAGTGTCAGTCTCCCCGAACGCGTTGAAGCCACCCACGGAGATACTGATGTCGTCGACCGAACGCCCAGCACGCTTTGCACCCTTCGCAACTGCGGGGAGCACCGTTTCGCGAAGGTACTTCTCGGTCATGAAGCCGTGCGGTCGAAGGCCGTCCGCGCTGTAGCCAGCGGCTTCGGCCATTCGTGGCCCCACACTTGCCAGTGAGATCTTTGGGTGCGGGTAGTCGATCGGGCCAGGACTGAAGGCTGGCGTCATCAGCGTGTAGTTGTAGTCTTCGGTGGCGTATTGAGGCTTCTCGCCCTCCTGCCAGGAGCGCCAGATCGCGCGCATCATGCCGATGTAACTCTCCATGCGTTTTGCCGGTGGCGTCCAGGTCCCGCCGAAGCGGCGCAGATTGTGGCCCTTTACCTGACTACCGAGTCCGAGGTTGATACGCCCCTTGCTGAACTCCTGCAGATCCCAGGCCGACTGCGCCATCACCATCGGCGAGCGCGGGAACGCGATGGTGACGCTGGTGGCCAACTCGATGCTTTCGGTGTGCTCAGCGGCGAGTGTCAGCGCGAGGATCGAGTTGTGCTTCAGCTCGCCCGTGCTGATTCCGTCGAAACCGGCGGCCTCAGCGGCCTGTACCTGATCCTTAACGTTGCCAAGCCACGTTTCCCCGTAACCCGTCGTTACCTTCATTTCATTCCTCCCAAGCCGGCTGCTACCGGACTGACTCGAAACCGACCGAATCATCGTCGAGCCACCGCCTCACGTCTAGGTGCATCTGAGGTTGGGCTTGGATGGAGGCAGAGCCGCGATTCGATCCACGCGCGATTTGACCCGTGCGGTGCCGTCTGCGTCCTTGGGATCTCGCCGTGACGAAGCGTGCTCAGAAGGCAGATGGCCCACGTCTCGGACGCGAAGAAGGCCCGCCGATTGGCGGGCCTTACCTCCATCTATTCTAGTTGGAGCGGGAGAAGGGATTCGAACCCTCGACCCTCTGCTTGGGAAGCACGCTGGTCAGACTCATTTTGCGAATTCTGCGACGACCTCTGACTACCCTCGGCGAATCTGGAAATGGCAGGGGGGATGGCAGGGGTTTCAACGATTTCTAGCGTCGGTGAGATGTCGGTGACCAGTTTCAGCACTTCAGGGAAGCTTCAGGAGAAACGCCGCCTGGCGGCCCCCGTTGCCCACGTGCCAGTTGATCAGGCGCTAGACTCAGATTCTGCGGCAGGGCTGCGGTAGATCTGCGGTGAAATCGGCTGCCTGGAGAGCATCTGGTCGGCTGGCGAGAAGCGATGATGCCGCATCGCGGCCTGCTCTGAGCGGTAGCTCGAAGAATACCGCCGCACCATGTCCGGGGATGAGTGTCCGAGCAAGTATTGGACGTCGAGTTCGCGAGCATCGTGCTCGATCGCCCAGGTAGCGAACGTGTGACGGAAGCGGTGTGCATGCACCTTCGCGATGCCGGTCTCGCGGCCGAGTCGCCGCAGCATCTGCTTCAGGCCGTTGGGACGAAGCGCGACGCCATCCTTCAGCTGCCCCTGAGAAGTCGACGCGAGGAAGAGCGGCCCCTCGACAGTGCCGCGGGCGATGAGGTAGCTCTCGATTGCGTCTCGACATCGCTCGGCGAACGGGACGACGCGCTGTTTGCTCCCCTTGCCAAGACGCACAAGTAGTCGCTGTACCTCGACGTCGAGATCACTCAGATCGAGATGAACGACTTCGGAGCAGCGCAGGCCCGTGTCGACGAGCGTGAACAAGAGAGCTCGGTTGCGCACGCCAACAGGTCCGTCCCCGCACTCCGCCAGAAGCTGTCCCACCTCCTCGGCGGAGAATGGCTGCACGACGCGCTGCGGCAAACGAATGTTCTTCACGCCGCGGAACGGCGATTCCTCTAGGTATCCCGACTCGACGAGCCAACTGAAGAAGCACCTCACCTCACGGAAGTATCGATGCCTCGTGTCTGCTGAGAGGTCAGTGAATCGACCGAGGTAAACATAGATGTGGTCACGCTCGATGGCGTCAGCGCGGTCAGGTACACCTTCTTCACCGAGCAGTGCGACGAAGCGTTCCAGCGTCCAGCGATACGCGCGAACGGTGTTCGGTGACTTGCCTTCGACGTCGCAGCGCAGCAGGTAGAGGTCGACCAGGTCGGTGAGGTGATTCATCTGGTGCATGGACGCTCTATGTGGGCGACGAGTCAAGGTGGAGACACTGCATGCGCTCGCTTGTGTCTAGCGACGGACCAGCCCCGGTTGGCGCGATAGAATCTGCTATATTGCGTGCTCATCCGGGCTAGGTCGCAATCCAACGCGGCGCTCGCCGTGGAACCGCAGGGGTGGAATCGGGATTGAAGCCAGCCGCGTTCGAGTACTTTGACCCAGAGACCGTGTCGGAGTGCCTCGCTCTGCTATCGGAGCACGGCGACGAGGCGAAGTTGATCGCTGGTGGGCAGAGCCTCGCTCCCCTCATGAATTTCCGTCTGGCGCAGCCAGGCATCGTCGTCGATCTCAACCGCATCGAGTCCCTCTCGTACATTCGTACCGACGGGGATGTCCTGCGGATTGGCGCCATGACGCGGCAGCGCGAGATTGAGATGGACGCGGTCACCCGCGAGTTCGCGCCACTGCTCGCGGAGGCTATCCCACATATCGGACACTTTCAGATTCGAAACAGGGGCACAATCGGCGGCAGTCTGGCTCACGCGGATCCAGCGGCAGAACTCCCGGCAGTGCTATTGGCGCTGGACGCAACGCTGCTGATTCAAGGCCCCGGCGGCGAACGGACCGAGACCGCCACCAACTTCTTCCACGGGTACCTCACTACGTCACTTGCTCCCGACGAGATTCTCAGCGAGATCGCGATCCCTCGGGCCGACGTGCGCGAAGGCTGTTCGGTGCTCGAACTGACCGAGCGTCACGGCGACTTTGCGCTCGTTGGCGTCGCCTGCAGGCTCACGACCGACGCTGAAGGCGTGATCTCCGACGCTGCCGTCTCGCTGTTCGGGGTGAGCGACCGGCCAGTGCTGGCACCTGCAGTCGAGGCGCTGGTGGGAGGGGCCGGGGGCAACTTCAGCGAGGTCGCACAATCGATCTCGGAGACGTTGACACCCGACTCGGACAGTCATGCCTCAGCTGAATATCGATCACGCGTCGCCGGTGTTCTCGCGCGACGAGCGCTCGAAGAGGCATATGAGAGGTCGACCGATGCGTCGGCCTCGGTCGAATCGCGCACATGCCCGCTGACGCCGCCGACCTCGTAGTACGCAACGGATGGGTCGTCAGCGAATCCGGACGTTTCCGAGGAGGTGTCGCGGTACGCGGCGAGACGATCGTGGCTGTGGGTCCCGACGACAGCCTGCCGCCCGCAGATCGTGTGATCGACGCCGAAGGGCAGTTCATCATTCCCGGACTGATCGACGCGCATGTCCACATGAGCAGCGAGGAGGACCCGACGATCGCGGAGGCGCTGGAAGCCAACCTCCCGGTTGAGACGGACGGGATGTTGCACGGTGGCGTCACCACGTTCGGCACGTTCGTCGCAGCAGCGAGCGACGAGTTGATCGCCGCCGTCAGCGATTCAATCTCCGGTCTCGACCGATGGTCCCACGTCGATTCCTTCTGTCACGCAGTGGTCCGGGATGAAGAGACCCTCGCAGTGATCCCCGACGCCTGGAGTCTCGGTGTCACGTCGTTCAAGCACTTCTACAACGCCTATCGCCGACGAGGGCACGAAGATCCGGGCCTTGCCTCGCTCTATCGCCCGGTCGAGAACGATGTCCTGCTGCGCTCGATGAAGCTGATCCAGTCGCTCGGACAGCCGGGCGTGGCGATGGTTCATGCCGAGGACATCGACATCATCAGTGTCGCCGAGGCAGAGGTGTCGGCGACCGGGCGGCGCGACCTCAAGGCGTGGAGTGACAGCCGGCCGAACATGGCCGAGTTTCTCCGCGTCGGGCAGGCGATCGAACTCAGCAAGTTCACTGGCTGTCCGCTGTACATCGTCCACATGTCGACGCAGGAAGCCTGCGCCATGGTAGGAGCGGCCAGGCGCGACGGGCTGCCGATCTGGTCAGAGGTCGGACCGCACTGGCTAACCCATCACGGCGACATGGAGGCGGAAATCGGCTGCTGGGGCAAGGTGAACGCGCCGCTCCGTTCACCGGCCGACAACGAGGCGCTGTGGAGAGGCTTCCATTCGGACTCCGTCACCTGCCTCGGTACGGACCACGGCACGGGTGGGAGGACGCACGAGACCAAGGAGAAGGGCGGCGGCAAGCACGACAACATCTGGGCCGCTCGACCCGGTATCAAGGGGGGCAGCGAGCACATGCTCCCCGTGATGATGACCTACGGCGTCCACACCGGACGCATCTCGATCGAAGACCTCGTCCGGACCGGGTCAGCGACGACGGCCCGCGTCTTCGGCCTCTACCCGCGCAAGGGCATCCTCGCTCCGGGCGCGGACGCAGATATCGTGATCGTCGACCCCGATCGGGAGGCGGTTGTCGACGACGACTTCTACCACGGCCTGTGCGAGGTGAGCATCTACGCCGGCCACCAGCTGCGAGGGATGGCACGCACCACCATCGTTCGTGGACACGTGCAGATGGAGGACTACGAGACCGTCAGCGAGCCGAGCCGGGGCCGCTACCAGCCTCGCGGCGCGGCGGCCACCGACTGGTCGCCACCAGCGCCGCGATGATCAAACTCGGACTGCAGACGCTGCAATTCCTGAACGACCGAGAGCGTCCATACGCCGATCAGATCGACGAGTTCATTCCGGTAGCGCGGGCCGCGGACGCACTCGGGCTCAGCTGGCTCTCGGCCTCTGAACACTGGATGTCAGCGCCAACGGTGTGGGGCTCCCAGATCCCGTTGCTCAGCCGCCTGGCGCCAGAAGTCCCGCACATGGAACTGATGACGCAGATGCTGCTGCTCCCGCTGCACAATCCGGTGCACGTTGCGGAGCAGCTCGCCACCCTGGACCAGATCAGCAGAGGGCGTCTGCTGTTCGGTGCCGCGATCGGCTACCGCGAGGCCGAGATCGACGCGGCCGGGTTCACGCGCACCGACCGCGTCTCACGTCTGCGCGAGAGCCTGACCGTCATCGAGCAGCTCTGGACCGGCGAGCGTGTATCGAGCCACGGGCGCTGGTGGAACATCGATGGCGAAATGGGCTTCACCCCGTACCGGAAGCCTCATCCTCCGATCCTTCTCGCGGCCCAGAGCGAAGCGGCCACCCGACGTGCCGCCCGTATCGCTGATGGCGTCTTCTTTGGCCCGCACGCCACGTTCGATGACCTCTCCCAGCTGGTCGGGACGTACCGCGACACTCTCGTCGACGAAGGGCGACAGCCCGGGATCATCGGCGCGGGGCGAGCTGTGTTCGTCGGTGCGAGTAGGGACGAAGCAATCCAGCTCGCGCGCGAGTCGGTGCAGAAGTCGGTCAGCATGTACGGCGGTTGGGACATGCAGGAAGACGGGATGATCAACCTGCTCTCCGGCGATGATTCGCGCGAGTGGGCCGTGGCCGGGACTCCCGCTGATTGTGTCGAGACCCTGCATCGCCTCTACGACGACTACGGCCTGAACCACGTAACGCTGACCATCTACAACTTGCCCGCTGACCCGGAAGGGCGCCTTGAGTACGTGCAGCGGCTGGCGGAAGATGTCGCCGAACCAGCCAGGCGGCTGACCGGTGCCTGAGGAGATGGGTGCGAGTGAGATGACTCAGGACGCGATCGGCGCCGACATCGCGCGCCCCGGCGACCGTCAGCTGGTGACCGGCGACGCGCACTTCGTCGGAGATATTCATCTGTACAAGGAGGCGCAGATGTGTGTGGTGAGGAGCCTGCTCCCGCACGCCCGCATCGAGTCGATCGACCTGACAAGGGCCCGCCAGATGCCCGGAGTCCTGCTCGCGTTCTCGGCTGCGGACTGCCCTTCACCGCTTTCGAAGATCACGGTCAGATCCAAGTCCCCGCCAGGTCTGGAACCGTTCCTGCAGTATCCGCTGGCGACCGACCGCGCGCGCTATGTGGGTGAGCCGGTGGCGGTGATCGTCGCAGAAAGTCGTTACCTCGCGGAGGACGCCGCAGACGCCGTCGAGATCGACTACGACCCACTGCCGCCGCTGGCAGGCATCGAGGCCTCGCTGAGCGAGGGCGCATCCACAATCCATGATGGAACGACCGGTAACGTAGCAAGCGTCCGGGAATTCGACGTGGGTGATGATCCGTCGGACGTGCTCAAGTCGTGCGATGTCGTCTTCACCGAACGCCTCACGAGCCAACGCGGCACCGCGTCGCCGATGGAGACGCGCGGGCTGCTCGCCGACTACGACCACAGCCGCGGCTTCTTCACGCTCTGGGGTGCGACCAAGGCCCCGTACTACAACAGGCGCGTGCTGGCTCGGGCGCTCGAACTGCCCGAGCATCGCGTTCGACTCGTCGAGACACATGTCGGAGGCGGCTTCGGCAGTCGCGGCGAACTGTACCCCGAGGACTATCTCGTGGCGTTTGCTTCGAAGGAACTGCGCCGCCCGGTCAAGTGGATCGAGGACCGGCGAGAGCACCTGACGGCGGCAAACCACTCTCGTCAGCAGGAGTGGGAGATCACGATCGGCGCCACTAGCGACGGCGTGATCAAGGCGATTCACGCCACGATGGACACCGACATTGGTGCGTATGTGCGCACGCATGGCGTACGCGTCCCTTCAATTAGCGGCGGCATGCTGCGCGGACCCTACGACATCCCCAGCTACTACTGCTTGTTCCGTGCGGTCCTGACGAACAAGACACCGATGGGGACCTATCGTTCCCCGGGTCGCTACGAAGCCAATTTCGTCCGCGAACGCATGATCGATCTGCTTGCCGAACGACTGAACATGGATCGCGTCGACCTGAGGAATCGCAATCTGATACGCGCTGACCAGATGCCATTCGACACGGGAATGGTGCTCGACGGCGAACGCATCGTCTACGACAGCGGCGACTACCCCGCCTCGCTTCAGCGAGTCGCGGAGAGCCTGAAGTACAGCGCGGCCGAGCAGCAAAAGGTCGCTGCTCTGGAGTCGGGTCGACTCCTGGGTATCGGCCTCGCACCGTTTGTCGAGCACAGTGGTTCCGGCACGTTCGAAACTGCCACCATCCGTATCGACAGCACCGGCAAGGTGGTGCTGGCGACCGGCCTCGCCGAGATGGGCCAGAAGCAGGAGACGATGCTGTCCCAGATATGCGCCTCGGTGCTGAAGGTCAGCCCGGCGGAGATCACCGTGATCCATGGCGACACCGACGCCAGCCCCACGGGGGCAGGTACGTATGCCAGCCGCGGTGCGGTGATGGGTGGCAACGCCGCTTATCTCGCAGCGCAGAAGCTGCGTGAGCGGATCATCCGTGTGGCAAGCCACACGCTCTCATGCCCTCCCGAGGATCTGGAGGTCGCCGGCGGCACGGTATTCCCAAGCGGAGACGAGGATCGAGCGCTCACGTTCTCCGAGCTCTTCCCATTCGTCGATCGTCCTGAGATCGGAGACGAGGACGAAGCCGAAGGCCTCCTAATCAACGTTCGGTACCGCGCCGAGCCCGGGTTCTGGGGCTACGGCACCAAGGGAGCGACTGTCGAAATCGACCCCGAAACCGGAAAGGTTGAGGTGAAGCGCTTCGTCGTTCACTACGACGTCGGGCGGATCATCAATCCATCGCTCTGCGAGGGTCAGATCGTCGGCGGGGCAGCCCAGGGGATCGGCGGCGCGTTGCTTGAATCGCTGGAGTACTCGGAGGATGGGCAGCCGCTGTCGGCGAGCTTCATGGACTACATGCTCCCGCAGACAACAGAAGTGCCCCGCATCGAGTGCATCATCACCGAGGACTTTCCGAGCCCGCTGAATCCGCTCGGCGTGAAGGGTGTTGGGGAGGCGGGCATCGCTGCAGCCGGCGCTGCGATCGGCAACGCTGTGGCCGACGCGCTATCCGGTGTCGGCGAAACCGTCCGCGCGTTGCCTCTGACACCGGCACGAGTTCTCGACCTGCTTCACCACGGGAAGAGCGAATGAAGCTGCGACCGCTCACCCGCAGCGCCGGAAGGTACCGCTAGATGTCCGTCATCGACTTCCACGTCCACCACTACCCCGCCAGCTATCTGGAGGCGGTCTCCGCGCCCGGACCGCTCCACCGCGCGGAGCGCGACGCCGAGGGCAGGCTCATCGTGCGCTTCCGCGGCGGGGTGTCCTTGATCGCACCACCGATCGTCCCGGATGCCACTGAGCGCCTCCGGGCGATGGAGGCCGCTGACGTGGACATCCAGGTGCTGTCCGTTTCGGCACCGGCGCTCTACTTCACCTCCGGTCAGCCTGCTCTTGAGCTAGCCCGTCAGGTGAACGATGACCTCGCCAGTCTGGCGAGCGAGGCTCCGACGCGATTCCGCACGATGGCCACGTTGCCGCTGACTGACCCCGAACTCGTGAACGACGAACTAGCCCGGTGCCTCGATGTGCTGGGCGTATCTGGCGCGATGATCATGACCAACATTGCTGGCGTTCCGCTGGACGATGAGCGATTCGAGGAGTTCTACGCGTTCGCGAATGAGCGGTCTCTCCTCCTGCACGTTCATCCGACGGTTCCCGTGGAAACGGGATTCGAGACCGATCTTGCTCTCACGCTAGCCGTCTCAGCGCTCGGCGAGACAGGTATCACGATTGCGCGCCTCGTGGTCTCCGGTGTGATGGAGCGATACCCGAAGATCCGCTGGGTATTCTCACACCTCGGCGGCTCGATACCGCTCACCCTCGCCCGCATCGATAGCTCCTACCGACGCTTCCCCGAAGCGCAGGAGCACATCAGCCGCCCGCCATCCGAGTTCCTTCGCGAGCTGTACTACGACACCGCCTCGGTTCAGCCCGCTGCGATTCGTTTCACCGCAGAGACCATGGGTGCTGACCGGCTCGTCTTCGGCAGCGACTACCCGCATGTAGCTGGGGCGCCTCAGGTCCACCTCGACGCCCTGGAACAGGCTGCGCTCGACCCGGCGGACGTCCAGTCGATCCTGGCCGGTAGGGCGCGGACGCTGCTCGACGGCGAGCACGAGTAACGAACGGTAGGTCAGCTATGGGTCATCAGCTAGCAATCAACATCGACGCCGACGAGAACTGGGCCGGATTCCCGGATCAGGAGCAACGCTTCGACTATCTGCGCGCTGCCGATGAGGCTGGCGTTCACTCCGTCTGGGTCGCCGAGACCTGGGGGCGAGACACGGTTCCGTTCATGACGCAGATCGCCGAGCGCACGAATTCGATCCAGATCGCGGCAGGCATCATGAATGTCTTCGGTCGCTCGCCCGGCCTGATCGCTCAGACGTTCGCGACTCTCGATGCGATTTCCGGCGGCCGCATGATCATCGGTCTCGGCATCAGCGCACCCGCGGTGATTGAGCATTTCCACGGCGTCGAGTTCAAGTCACCACTGAAGCGCACTCGCGAGTACGTCGAGATCATCCGCCAACTCCTGGCTGGTGAACGCCTCAATCACGACGGAGAGATCTTCAAGCTCGAACGCGGCTTCAGCCTGCCAATCGACCTGCAGCGCGAAGAGATCCCAATCTTCATCGCGTCTCTCGGTTCGAGAAGCGTCGAACAG